>NZ_JALHLE010000009.1 GCF_022832385.1 Novosphingobium album (ex Hu et al. 2023) | reverse complement strand
AAGGGTGTCAGGCGAATTGAGCCTGGTATCGATACATTTGCGAAGGTTCCGGTTGAAATACAGCGTTGTTCTGCGATGCTGGGTCTAGGGTCAGGACCCATTATTCACGCCATCGAGGCGCCCGAATGGCGAACATATCGGACCAAATTGTCCGCCGGGAAGGCTGGTTGCCTTTCCCAGGGCGATTTGGTTCGAGATGGAAGCCATCCGGGCGTCCCGCGGGGATTTGACCAAAATGACCCACCGCCGCGTCGAGAAGTCTTGAAATATTGACATATTCCTTTGCCTTCTCTCCTTGCGCTGAGCCATTTTGCCTCAAACCTCGATGGCGTGAATAATGGGTCCTGACCCTAGGGGTGTCGAAAATATGACAGTATCTTGGCAGATATACCCAGAGAAGTGGGCATTATATGTGTCGTACCTGGTCTATGTTTGTGCTTTTTTACTATTCATTGCACTATGGCCTGGTGAATTTGGGCTGGATGACGCCTACATCACGCTGAGCAATGCCCGAACGATTTTAACAGGTGGCGATAGCGTCTATGGTGCGTCACCGTTACTGGGCGCTACCAGTGCAGTTCACCTTGCTGTCGTTACATTTTTCGGTCTGTTCTTGCCGCTGCCACAAGCGTCGGTAGTGGTCAGTGCTCTGTCCGTGATCCTTTACGGGGCTGGCTTGAAAGCGCTTGCCGAGGCCGCCGGATGCCGAGGTTGGCAGACTGCAGTAATTGTCTTTGTCGGCCTTTGCGTCGGGTATCAGTCGTTTCAATATTTCAATGGCCTGGAAACCGGGCTTGCCATGGCGTCGGTCGCCTGGGCGCTGGTGCTTGCAGATAGCCGATACCTTCCATTGCTGTGCGGAATTATTCCGTTCGTTCGTCCCGAACTGGCATTTCTTGCCGCCCCGCTGTTCTTTCGGCGTCTTTATATCGTCCGGGATTGGCAGTGGAGCATTGGTCTCGCCATAGCTGCAGCCTTTCCCTTCGCTCTTTGGTATTTTCTCGAAACCGGCGTTCCCTTTCCGAATACTGGTGAGGCAAAGATGGCGTTCTTCGCTGAAATCCACCTGCCCCTGTTAGTGCGCTTGAAGTTAGCGGCGTTGGCGATAGGCGGCTCTTTGTTGATTGTACTTGCCCTGGGTATTCCGAAGTTGCCTCGAATTCCTGCTGGATGGTGCGTTGCGGTGTTCCTCGTCCTTTGGCTGGGAATGGCTGCGGTGACGTTGCCGAGCCTGCTCACGCACAATTTCTATCGCTACCTCGCGCCGGTCGTGCCTGCACTTTGCTACCCTCTGGCAGCCAAGATAGCCTGCAATGATGCTCCCTCGCGGCTCATTGCCATAATATCCGTGATCTGGACGGCCGTTTCGCTGACTGTTGCTGTTCCGCATATCTCTGAAGAAGCGGAATTTTACAGCACGGAGGGACGAGCCGCGGCAAAGTTCGTTCGTGATCGCATTCCGGCGGGATCGACAGTCCTGATCCACGATGCCGGACTGGTAGCGTGGTTTTTGCCGCCCTCGCATCTGGTCGATGTCGTTGGTCTCAAGACGCCGGAAAGCACTGCCTACCACAAGCGATATACCCGCCACGCATGTCAGTGGGGAAAGGCGCTCGATGGGATCGCGCGGGACAGTGGGGCCACTTACCTCGTGGGCCTGCAGGGGATCTGGTTATGGGAATGCGTGGCGGCAAACTTGAAGCAGCAAGGCTGGGAATTGGCAATAGTTCGCGCGCCTAATGGAAAAGGGTATGTTGTCTATCGGATAATTAGGTCTTAAATACCCAGATCGTACAATTAAGGGATTTGGTGTGATAATGAAATTTTATAAGATCAGTTGCGGTGTTGTGAGGTGGCGAAAAATTTAATTTCATCGTATAAAGATCGGCTGTTTATATGTTTGACTTGTTTGGGTTGACCCTTTTTTTGCAAATCAAGAAGGAGGCAGTCGGGCTTGTTGGCGGGGCGATCTTCCTAGGGTCGTGGGTCCTCCAGGCATGGGAATCGCGGAAGGCTGGAGTACCGGTCGTGTCGCTGCGATTTTTCCTGCTTCGTGCTTTTGCATCTGCCTTGCTGGCATTGGAAGCAGTTCGAATGCAATCGCTCTCAGTAACCTTTGTTATGGGGGCTACCACGCTTTTGATGCTGTATAATGCGAGCCTGATCCTCACAAAACGCTGAGTACTGCGGTGTGTCGGGCCAACAAGGTGGTAGAATCCGGGAGCGGTAGACTGACTGCTCGGCCGTCGAAACGGCGGGCGGGCATGCCGGACGCATCAATAGCATTCCGGTATCGCTGTCGGTTGGTGTCGTCGATCACAATGATCCCACCCTCAGTTAGATGCGGAATGCAGGCCTGTAAGCAGGCTTCACGAGCGCGCCCATCAATGATGACGACATCAAACGGCTTTGTCTCATCATTAATGGAGTGTACAAAATTATCGAAATACAGTTCCTCGAAACCCGCTTTGTGAGAAGTGATCGTTCCGTCTTGCTGCGCTTCAATTAGACGTAGTCGTACATTGCTATAAGCCGTGAGTTCTTTCGATAAATTGGCGTACCACTTCGGATCAGTTTCGATTGAAACTACTTCGTCGCAGCGCTGTGCTAGCCAAAGTGTGCTGGCCCCGCTGCCATACTCGAAAACGCGCTTGCGAGGCCCTGAGGTAAGATAGCGATCGACCGCGGATATTGCGCTAAAGGTCCACCATGGTAGACCGAGGCGCTTCATGTCGTGAAAGTCGTAAATCGCGAACAATGAGCGAATCCACGTGGCGCGTTCTGAGGGTGAAGCCTCAAGGCGAGTTAGAATGCCCGCAGATTCCAGCGGTATCCGTAGCGTCCTGATTCCCACTAGATAAGCTTGACGAAGCAAATGCCCTGCTCCCAATGGACCTACTCCTTGCTACGATGAACTACTTTCACGGCATATTTGTCTTTTTCCGTTATTCGCGCACCGCGAACCAATTCCGCGATCAACCCAGTTCCAAGAAACTGCACGCCAGTGACAATTAGGAGGATTCCGATTTGCAGTAATGGGCGATTTCCGATCGGCCCCATGCCAAGAAACCAGAGTGAGATGAGATACATAACTGAACAAAAGCCCAGTATGAAAAGGGGTAAGCCGATAAGGGCGAAGAAATGTAGTGGTCGAGCTCCGTATCGAGTCTGCAGCAAGACTGTCATCAGGTCGAGCAGGCCTTTTATGAACCTGTTCCACCCATATTTTGACTTTCCAAAGGCTCTGGGGCGGTGCTCGACTTTAATTTCCGTGACCTCGAAGCCCGAGGCGCTCAGTAGAGCTGGGGTAAAGCGGTGCAATTCGCCGTACAGGTGCAAGTGCTGCAAAGTTTCATGCCGGTAGGCTTTGAATCCGCAATTGATATCATGTATTGATATACCGAGTGTTCGCGAGGTGATCAGGTTAAAAACCTTGGAAGGCAGCGTCTTGTCTAACGGATCATTGCGAACTTGCTTCCAGCCGCTCACAAGGTCGGCACCGTTTTCAATTGCTTCTAGAAAGTGGGGAATTTCTTTCGGATTGTCCTGTAAATCTGCATCCATCGTTATTACGATCTTGCCGCTTGCGATTTGAAACCCAGCAGATAACGCCGCTGCTTTGCCGAAGTTCCGGCGGAAACTAATCAGAACGACCTTGGAGTCCTTCTCTGCGATGGATTCGGCAACATCGCTGCCGATGTCTGTGCTGCCATCATTGACAAGAATTATTTCGTAGGTTTTTTTAAGACTGGAAAGAACACTAGTGATTTCCGTGTGAAGCTGTTCTAGGGTTTCGGCCTCATTCAGGAAGGGAATAACCACAGAGATGTCGATGTCGATATCGGAACTGCTCTTGGGTGCTACGTCCTGAAACAATCCGGTTTGTATCACACTGTGCCCTTTCCAGCGTTGTCCGGGTCAAGGAAATTTTAGACAGTTCGATCGCTGTTCGTAAACTCATGCAAACAACTGAAACAGAGCCCTCAGGACTGCATTCAACACGCGGTGGTGTCAATCTGCCGCTAGTTTGTTTCCTCGTTTTGATTTTCGTTGCTGCCTGCGGCTTCTGGACGATTTACGAACCGTTCGGGCGCGATCAAGGAATCCATGCGACAATCGCATACGCTTTGCGCAATGGTTACCCGACCTACAGAGAGGTTTATAATGTAAAGCCGCCGCTGACGACAGGTGTTTACTATTTATCAGAAGCCCTGTTCGGCCATAGCGAGGGTTCGATCCGCTGGCTCGATCTGCTCGTGGTCGCGATCACTTGTTGCTGCTTGGCGAGGCTGTTGGCTTTGCTCAGATTTGGTCGCAGCGCGGTTTTGCTTTCTCCACTAGTGTTTGTAGCCCATTATTACTCCCTCGATTTTTGGACACGGGCGCAAACAGACGGTTGGGCGGCGTTTCTATGTGTCTTCTCCCTATTTTGGATGGTTATGGGATGGCGTCGGCGGCAATGGCACTGGTTCTTTCTTTCCGGTTGCGCGTTAGGATTGGCCTTTGCCATGAAATACACCGTGGCGGGGCTCGGGTTGACGATTTTTCTGCCTTTGCTGGTGCGCGATGACCCTGTGCATTTCACATTCGGTGGCTTCGCCACTTTCATTGCTGGCGGCTTAGCCGCACTAGGTGTGATAGTTGCTGTTTTGGTGGCGTCGGGTTCCTTGATCCCGTTCTTGGAAATCCAGCAGTTTGTGTACGGGTATACCACCCTCTGGCGACTACCTTGGTGGGAACTGGCGCATAAAATCCTTATACCGCTGCAATCTGCTCCCTTCACGTCGCTGGTTATCGCTGCATCCGTTTCACTGCTGCTCTACCGTCTCGTGCGTGGCTCCAGAAGGTTGACTGACTGGTTATTCGCCATCTGGTCGGGCACTGCGTTGTTGTCTTACTGGGTGCAAGCCAAAGGCTTTAGCTACCAATTGTTGCCGTTCCTTCTCGCGGCCTCGGCTAGCACTGCGTTGACGTGGGAGTTTTTTTCCGGGTTCGTAACATTGAGGTTCAATCGCGACGCGTTGACTCGGATCACTGCGGCGCTTGCTGTTTCGATCGGAGTTCAACCCTTGGAGCAGTCCGTTCCTGCAGCAGTGAGCCTTTTGTACCATCGGAAGCCGAATCTGCCTGCGATGCATTTCCAGTCCGCAGGCTTCTCAACTCAGCGTAACGCTCAGGCCGCGCGCCGATTGGCGGGATTGATAACCCGGAACGACACGCTGTTCGTTTGGGGGTATGAGACCCTCCTATATTATTTGAGCGATCGGCCGCCAATGTACCGTTACCCTTATTCTTGGCCTTTTGTAGTTAGTTATTACGATGAGCGATATACGGACGATCTATTGAGGCGCCTAAAAGGCAATCCACCTGATGTTTTTGTTGTCGAATATGATGATGCAGCGCCTTGGGTTACAGGCGAACTTCGCGATTCGCGTCAGATGTTAGGAGAGTTTCCGGGGCTCAAATCATTTCTTATGGCATCTTATGTCAAAGCGGACGAGGTTGAAGGCTTCGAAATCTGGCGACGAAAAAGATGATCTTTGGTGCGCCTGGCCGATCACGCCGAAAGTGCGGAAACGATTGAAGACGTGTAGGCACACGAGGCGCCGAATAGGGTTTCCGGCGCTATCTGGTTTTCGCGCTCTACTAGGGTCTGGTCTGCTCTCCTGAGTATACTGCAGAGCGGGGCTGCAGAAAAAATATCAAAATAAAGATTCCCCAGCCCTGCGCGATCCCGGGATCGTGCAAGCCGTGGTCGAGGAAGCAGCCAGACTGCCATCCGTCGATGTCGCCAGAATTGCGGAACAGCTGCGCACCTGTTTGGAGACGCTTGAATGAACCAGATCGCAGAGGCCTTGCATGTGCAGCCAGATCTGAAGGTAGATGCGCAGTATGGTCCCATGCTCAATGGCCGCTGGGTCCCGGCACCGCGCTATGTCCTGCGACGTGATCGCGTGCTTGCGGCGAGTTTGGACTTACCGCCCGGAAGGGTTCTGGAAATAGGCTGCGGATCGGGAGCGCTCCTGCGTGAATTCGCACAGCGAGGCCACCTTTGTTACGGGGTGGAGACGTCTGAAGAGGCGCGTCAGCTCGCTGGCGAAATGCTTGAGGCTTTTCCAACGGCCCAAATTGTGTCAGCGATCGATGCTGACACTCCAGCGGATTTCGATCTGGTGATTGCCTGCGAGGTGCTGGAGCACATCCACGAGGATGCGGAAGCCCTGGCGCAATGGGTACAGTGTCTGCGGCCAGGCGGCCGTCTTATTCTTTCGGTTCCGGCGCATATGCAGATGTGGGGTGTCCGCGACGTTTGGGCCGGTCATGTCCGTCGCTACAGTCGGGCCGGGCTTGTTGGACTTGCCACAAGTTGCGGTCTGAAAGTGCAGCGGATCGAGTGCTATGGCTTCCCGCTCGTGAATTGCACCAACGTCATCGCCAATTGGTCGGTCAGGGACAAAGGCCTTGCAGGCGGTGCCGCCAGCCAGCGGCAGGCTACGGCTGAGAGCGGTATAGATCGCTCTGTGCATTTGAAGCATTTTGGCCTCCAGACGTCTTTGCTGGGACGGCTTGTGATGAAAACCGGATGCCTCGCCCAAAGGGCGTTCCTGTCAACCAACTGGGGCGAAGGGTTTATTGTGATCGCAGAACGCCCTTGAGGGCCCTCTTCGAAAGATATCGAGCACAAAAATTTTCCCAAAACGCGTCAGGGCGGACCAAGGCCGGACCCAAACGCGAACGCCCTTTCACAGCTAACCGGCGGCGTTCCCTGTCAAAGTATCTTTAGGCTCAGGATCTGTAATTGCGGAGCTAGACGGTGTGATCCCTGAGTTTGGCAATGGACGCGATGGCCAAATCATTATCCCGGCTTTGCTCACAGCCTTATCCACAGATCGGCAAGTGCTGCACAAAATGACCGGTAAGTTCAACACGCTAGGCTGGCCGATGCGCTAACGAATTGCGAGTGTTCGTAGCGCCAGGGTGCATTGCCAACACTGTGCAACTGCAGCATAACGTCAATTGAAAGAATCAATACACAAGATATGCGGAAAACTTCACGCAGGATTGATCAAGTAATTTAATTTCTTTCGCTCGAAAATTTGTCCTATGGCATTGGAGCGTTACGATTATGAGTAATTTTTTGATACTCAGCCTCGACAAGATATTTATATCTAGTCTATCTATCGCCCTTGAGGATGGCGGTTTTAAAGTAATTGGCGCCGCTGAAAGTCTTTTCGAAATCAATGATTTCGCGACACTCAGAGACTGTATTGCGATATTTGATTGCCCAGATGCGGGAAATCAATTTGAAGTGTTGAAGGAAATTAGATCGCAGTTCCCCTCTGTTCGCGTCGTTGTATTTTCAAGCTCGTTTCATCTAGAATTAACGACTGAGTGCCTTGCCCATGGAGCCAGTGGCTATCTTCTCAGGTCCCTGGAGGCTTCCGTCTTAGTTGAAGCATTGCGCTTGATCGCCCAGGGTGAAACGGCACCACCATCCCGACTGAAGGAAGTGATGGCGACGAATCCGATTAGAATGCCATCCTCCCGCGAGGCGGCTAAGGACCATAAGAAAAGGGGTCTTTTGCCGCGCCAATGGGGAATGTTTCATCACTGGAGGGAAGGCAATTCGAACAACGATATCATTGCGCGCGCGCTCCACGCGTGCGAGGCAACAGTGAAGGTTCACGTGCATAATATCCTTCATAAGTTGCACGCATACAGCCGTGCACAAGCCGCGATCCGGGCAAGTTCGAATGGGCCCGAAGGGCCATCCGCGCACCCCTGAATTTCAACTGGCTGCTGCCCTCAGGGAATTTATGGAACCTTGCCGAGAAGAGTGCATTCACCCAGCGAAGGACTGGTCGAAATGTTTTTGGCTGGCATCCAGAAATGGCCCCTGACAATCGGCAGTGCGCGCTCTCATTTTTGGGAGTTTGGCCCTTTGAATGTGTCTCTGGACTAAGGGAAGGCACGTGGAACCTATACGAGCGCAGATTTCAGGCTTCGCAGAGCCGCATGACAGCCGGGAACGCGTACGCCGAAAAATCCGCTTAAGCGTACCAATGGCCAATTCCGAGTCATGGACAGACGCCCTCATCCACGACCTGTCAGAGACAGGTCTTATGATTGAATGTGCAATACCATTGGAAGTTGGCGAGCTAATCAACTTCAATCTTCCGGGAGCAGAAGCCGTCGAAGCCCGCATCATTTGGAAACGCGACAACCGTCACGGCTGCGAATTTCTTGCCCCTATTTCCAAAGCAGTTGTCAGTGCCGCACTGCTTCAAGCAAGCACCGGATCGTTCAGCGCCCTCAATGTGCCCAGCATCGACGAACTGCCGGTAGGGCGACACCCCAGCCTTGATGAAGTTGCCGCGTGGAAATCACAGTTTGATCAGACAAAGAGCATAAATGGTTATAAATTGATTGGCTTTCGGCAGGATTCCAAAGGCTTTGTCTTTGCCATTGTCACAAAGGCAAATTGAACAGTTCGCTAGCCACCATTGCGACGAAGTTGCCGAGCCTTTCGCTCGTACTTAATTGCTTGTTCGCGTAGGCGCCGCGCCAAGTCGGCATCATCGATCGCATCGGCTTTTCGCCGGGCTACGCGTGCAAGTTGCTCATAGTAGATCGAGTCGCGATCCTCATCCATAGTTTGTCAAATAAATGACATGGGGTGGCATGACGACAAGAACGTGCGAAGTGTTCCCTTGCAGGACGCTCCTGGAAAGGGGGGGTCGGCTACATTGAATTGGGCTGCGTCCTCACCGCCCCGCTCTGAATTTGCGCACGGTGCGTTCGATAATTTGCATGCATCGCCCCGGATCGTGCTAGCTTGCCTCTGACGACTCGGATCGGTCAGCTGAACCCCCGCCGCCGAGTGTCCCTTGGAGCCCGCTGGCAGCCAGTTCCGCACAACTTTGCCAGCGGGCTCACCCCTTCAGGGTCAAATGTGTAGCGCGCGTATTTTCCGCTTGGATGTTTGGATTGACCTGTTGGGTGTGTGTTCGGCGCACTTGCCCATGCATGTTTCGCACTTGCGAGAAAGTGCCGCGCCGCACAATATAGTGCTGCCTTTCAGGCATCCTCTCCCAAAAACTTCTGAACCCGGCTGGAAACAGTCGGGTTTCTATTTGCGTGTTGCCTTTGCGGATGAGTCGGCATTGCTGCATTGCAATGACGGCTATAAATTCCCTGTCCGGATTCGGTAACATTGCGCTTCAATGAGGGGGAAGTCATGGCTGACGGACAAATCGCCACCGATCGCAGCGTGGAATATTTTCCCGGAGCAATCCAATCGACGACCGTCACGGATGAGTTGAGCCGGATCCTGTCGATGCTGCAGTCACGTTGCCCTCGTGGCGCGCTGATCAGTTTCGACTTCGATGGCAAGTTGCATGTCCACATAGACCTTCGAAGCCGCGAGGACGTAAACGTAGTGGAAGCGCTGCTGCCAACGCTTGGACCTGGTCTGTTCCACACCTTCAGTCGCCACAGCACGCCACATCGTCCGTTCTTTCATCGGATCAGCGCGCGGGTCGAGTGCTAGGTCACCCGGGCCAAATGGCGCTTCAGCTGGCGGATTTCGGTATCCTTGAAGTCATCGCCTGGCACCACCTTGCTTGCGGGCGCGGATTACGGAATCGGTCAAAGCCATTTTGGGGGCCTTTCAAGTCGGGGCTTTCAAAAGGCCCCCAAATTTGTCCGGCTACAGGCCAACAAAGGCGGTCATCAGCGGCAAGGCCGATGTCATTTTTCGCAGATTTTCGGGATTTTTTCAACCTTTCGCGGGCTTTCGCGAACAGGGAAATGGTGCCGCTTACAGGACTCGAACCTGTGGCCCCATCATTACGAAAGCAAGGATAGGGCGGCTGGAACACGAGGATTTGTACGGGCTTCGGGGCAATTGGGAAGGTGATTTTGGGTTTAACCCATGCCCTTCCCAAGTTGCGCTATAGCCCGGCCAAGGGCGTTTCCTATGGAAGGCAGTTTGGCAGGATCGAGTCCGGAATCTCGACCCGTGCCGGACCCGTTTTTGAGGCACATAGGGAAATATAATCTTACAAAATGTACTATTTTAACGGTAGGGGCCATCAGATTGTTCGAGTAATTCAGCAAAGTTATGCTTTATATGTTAAGTTTATGAAGGTCCCTGAGAACGTCGTCTCGTTCACTTAGGCTGTCGCGACGATGGACTATTGATTTCTGTGCGTGCGAAGTGGAACGAAAAATCGCCGAGAGAATGCCCATTACTGGAGAGACTACCGCTGCGGCTACTGCCGCAAAAAGTACACTAATTATCAGCGCAATTATGATAAGAAAAATTGCGCCTATTGCGCTCGAGTCCAATATTTCCGGGAGAGAGAGGGCCATGGTAATCAAAAATACGATTCCACCCGCGATAAACCCTGATTCCAATCCAAATAGCGTATTATCACCTTCTTGTTTTTTGTTCTTGAGTTTTGATGTTTCAAGGGCGTTTGCCTTATTTTGTAGGCCGTTCTTTGCTCTCGTGATGGCTGTGTTGCACTGCTCGACTAAATTTTTTGTCGATGCCTTTAATTCAAGGAGTGTAGTTACCGGGGCGTTAGGTACTTTGCTAATTTGGTCCTCAAGATTGTTGATAGCAGAATCATCTGTCTCAAATTGATGTGAAACTAAAATTTTCCACTTAGATCTTAAATCACGAATATTTATATTATTATAATTCGACTGGCATTCGTGGATTAGGTGTCTTCTATGATCTTCAATCCATCGTTCTAGCGAATTTTTGTGACTTAGAAAATCTGGATCGGCGCCCGCGCGCAATCCATAATTTGGATCGCCTTGTAGTGCTGCTTTAAAAAAACCTTCGGCTTGATTTTCTGCTCCTAAGTGAAGGAGGGCTTTTGCCATCAAGTAGTTTGTATGTAAGTTATGTTGGTCTATTCTCAGGGATTGCTTCAAGTAATTTTCTGATCCGGCTGCGTCTCCAGCGCAATACGAAGCCCACCCGGCCATTTGAAGGCCTCTGGCGACACCGCCGTTGTCGACGTGCTCGGCATATCTAGATGAAGTTTTAAAATCCTCTATCGCTTGACTTAAATCCACGACGCTTGGATCGAAATTGTGTTCGTTTCCTAAGTGTATCAGTCCGCGAAGGTAGTGGAATCGATGTTCCAATTTGTAGCCAGGACGATCTCCGTGCCCAAAAATAGCACGATCAATGTAGTCTAGCGCATCAATAAAAAGTCGCCGCCTAAAGGAATCACGTGCGATTTCGAATTGCTCAAAGGCCCAAGTTTGGTCGGGCGTTTTGGCAATTGCAATCAATTGGCTAATGCCTTCGTCGAGTCGTCCTAATTGGAGGCTGATTTGGGAAAAGCCGGTATCGCAAATCGCTGCAAGATGATCGACTGAATGCCGAATGCCAACTAAATCTAATGATAACTGATCAAATCCAGAATTTATATCGTCCCGGATGGACGCGGTATTTTTATTTAGCGTGCCTATAATATCTGAATTATTTTGTTCTATAGCTCTAATGTTTTGTTTCGATAAAAATTCATTTGATGTGACAATTTTACGTATATCGTTGCTGACCATTAAGTGTAGTCGGTCAAAATGACTCTTTTTTTCAAGGTATTTAAGATAGTCAAATCCCGGGCGAGTTTGATAAAATAGGCCGCCATAGACGTCAGTGACCATCGTGGTGTTCCCCCGGTTAGTTATCCAGCATCAAACTACCACGTTCAGTCGAAGTCAAGGCCATCGGAGTTTATCGAAATTTGCTGGTGTCAGGACCCATTACTCGGGCCATCAAGGTTTGAAGCAAAATAGCTCAACGCAAGGAGAGAAGCCGTATGATTATTTCGATATTTCAAGGATTATCGACGTGTTGATGGGCTATTCCTCTCCTCCTGCAGAATTTGGGTGCCATTTTCCGCTCGCATCATTTCTGCGCAGAGGCGGAAGAGATTTTAAAAAGAATCCCCGGACCTGCGCGGCTGGAGGGCCAGGCAAGTCCGGGGGTGAGAGGTGTTAGGTTGTCATGTCGGCGTCATGCACCCGGTAGCGCCGGTCAGTGTCACGATGCCAATGGTGCCGCTTCGGATCAGGTCCGGCCAGATCGTGTAGCAGCTTGCCAACATGCTTGCGATCAAATCCCAAACGCCCGATTTCCAGCAGGATCACAGGGCCTAGGTCGATGCCGAGCCTGATGCATTCGCCGATCAACAGGATGACCCGGTCATGCTTGCTGATCGCCGGGTCGAGGCAGGAATTGAGGTGTTGCAGGTCCTCGTTCGGTGCGATGCTCATACCATGCCTCCCTGCATCTTGGCCGCCCCGGCCTCGACGGCGGCGAGCAGCGTGTCGTTGGCAAGGTGGGCGTAGCGCATCGTACTCTGGTGATCGGCATGCCCGAGGATCTTGCCGACCGCATAGAGATCGACCCCGCTGTTGACCATGAAGCTTGCAGCAGAGTGCCGAAGGTCATGGATGCGCAGATCGGGCAGACCAGCCGCTATACGTGCCGTGTTCCAGCCGTGCTTGATGTTGTCGAAAGGTTCGCGTGTTTCCGGGTTTGGCACCAACCACGGGCAGTCCGGGTATCGAGGCAGTGCCGCGATTTCATCGAGGGCGGCTTGCGAGAGCGGGACATATCGAGCCTTGCCGGTCTTGCTGTCCGGGATCAGCCAGGCCTTGCGCTCGACGTCGACGTTTTCCCATCGGGCGTCCAGCAACTCACGCTTGCGCGCGCCGGTGAGGATAAGCAGGTGCACGATCGGGCGCAGCAGGGGGTTTAAGGATGCTGCGCAGGCATCGAGCAGGCGCTTGGCCTCGTTCGGCGTCAGGAACCGTTCGCGCTTGTTGTCGTAGCGAGGCCGTTCGACCGCCTGGACAGGGTTGCGTTCCGAACCGGGCAGGCCCCACTTTGCGGCGAGCACGTAGGAACGGTTCAGCGTGACCCTGATCTTGTCGACCGAGGACATGGCGAGAGTCTTGCGCAGTTCGGCTAGGTGCTTGGCGATGGCCTGCGGGGTGACGTCGTTGATCCGGAGCTTGCCGAAGCGGGGGATGAGATACTTGCGGATGATAGCTTCGGTGTTCTCCGGCCGTCGTTGATAGGTGTGCGCGTGATCGATGTGCTGCTGGGCAAGGATGGCGTAGGTCGGGATCGCCTTGCGTTCGGCCTTCTCGGCGGCTGGATTTCCGCCCAGAACCGTTTGTGACCGCAGTTCCTTGGCCTTCTTCTTGGCAACGTCGAAGGATACGTCGCTATATCGTCCGATCTTGATTTGCGCGGCCTTACCCGCCGGATTGGTATAATAGAACCAGTAGGTCTTCTCACCGGAGGAGCGGACCTCGATCCCGAAGCCGGTCTGTTCGGTGCATCGGAAGACTTCCTTGCGTTTGCCCGGTTCGCACTCGACGATGCGGCATAGGGCAGATGTAAGTTTGAGTTTAGCCATCTCTGGCTTCCTTTCTGTAGGCGTGTTGATGATGGGGCCGCTGAGCCCCGCCGAGCGGGCGCATGGGGGCAGTGCCGGACAGCCGGGTTTCGGCTGCCAGCGGGGCCACAGCGGCAAAGTTTGGGGAATTGTGGGGTGCCCCCAGGCCCCTGTTTTGGGGGCAATCAGGGGCGGTGCGTCAGGTCTGCAGTTTCGCAGTTTCGCAGTTTTGAGGTCCCAGCGTGGTCGGGTGAGCAGGGCGCAAACCTGAAATCCTGCGATCCTGCAAAGCTGGGTCAGTCAGCGGCTGGTGGGGCCTCCACTTCAGGCCGAGGCAGGGGCATGTAGACCTTCGCGCCGCGCCCCTTGACCGCGTAGGTCCAGTGATGCCGCTTTGGATCGACGCCAGTGTAGGCTTCGAGAACTCTCAGGACGCGCCGTTCGCTGACCTGGATGCGGCGGGAAACGGCCTTGGCGAGCTGCATCTTCTTGTCGGTGCCCTTGCCGATCACGACCTTTACCGCCTCGATTACGTCAGCATCTTCGCGTTCCATCTCGACGTGCTCGAACTCATCAAGCAAGTCGGGATGGACCTCCTGCACCGAAACCAGCCGCTCCTCGTAGGAAATGCCGTCCTCTGCCGCATAGCGATACGCCGTTCGCTCGATGCCGCTGCCCCGCCGCTTGATGGCATCGAACCGGACAACTCGATCAGTCTTGCTGTCCGCATTCTCGATCGGGGTCATGATGTAGGCGGCGTCGAAATCCTGAAGGATGTCGGCGGTGCCGGTGTAGGTCAGTTTCCCGGTTGCCGTCGCGTTCTTGTTGGTGTGCGCGAAAGCAAGCACGGTCCCACCGCTCATTACGAAGAGGCGGCAGGTGTCGGCGAAGGCAGTGGACTGGGCCTTGTTCATCAGGTCGGCAAACTTCTTGAGCGTGTCGATGACGATGAAGATGCCCTTTGCCGTACCCTCCTGGACAGCCCGGCGCATGTGTTCGCTAAGCTTCGAACATTCGAATCCCCGATGGCCGGGGGCGAGGGTATGGACGCCCAAGTCGTCCATCAGACACATCTTCGTGGCAAAACCGGCGCTGCTGTCATCGGCATTGATGTAGAAGACATTGCCCGGCTGGATGCGCTTTGCTTGAACAGCTTCCCCCAACAGGCTCAGGCCGATGAGGGTTTTGCCGACGTTCGGCGGCGCATACCAGATTGTCGCTTGTCCGGAGAAACAGACGTTCCCTAGCAATGGCTCTGCTAACACTGCATTGGCTTCGAACTCGCTGGCCTTGCCTCGAAGGCTGAAGGCCGACAGTGAGGTAGTCTGGCAAGGTGGCGGCAGACGTTCAACGAGCCTGCTTGCTGGCGTCAGTTCCGGCAGGTCGGTAATCGTCTTGGCCCTGACCTTGTCGCCTATCGTGCGGTCATCGGGTAGGATGAGGCAGTCTCCGGGCCGGAGCAGCTTACAGCCAAGTGGCAGGTCGCTATCGGCAACGGGTGTCAGGTCAGCAGCGAAGCGATAGGTGCTGTAACGGGTTCCATCCCGGCTGAAGATCATGGCTGGCGGGCCCGGCAAGTTGGCCAGGAGACGACGGAATGCATCGTCGTCGGCTGGGCCAGATATGATCAGTACGCCTTCCGGTACTGTAACGGCCGCTTGTTCTGGGTCTTTGGCAAAGCCCAGGTTTTCCCAGATATCGGCTTCAGCTTGCGCCTTCGGAACGTTGATGTTGGCAGCGATGGCTGGTGGTATTGGATTTGGGATTGGTGCCTGTGGTGTCTCCACGGCGGCCTCCTTGTTCTTGTTATGTTTTATAAGGTGGGGCAGGTTGAAGCCTGCCCCGTTTTCCGTTTAGGCTGGCCCAAAGCGGATGGTGCCGTAATCGTCGACTTCAAAGATGCGGGTTGGCCAGCCGACGTACTTGTCTAGGATGTGAGCGACGTTGAGCATCGCTCTGTCGCCGGAAAGAAGATGGGCTTGCTCGACGATCTTAAAGGGCGTGTCGTAACCGGCGTGCAGTAACGCGCAAAGGAGAGAGAAGGCAGGCATTTCGTCGTTGCTAATCCCGAAGCCGCGGACGTCCGGGCCTTCGCGGTAGCGGAAAGCGGTCGTGTGGTTCTCGGTGCGGACGTCGTTCGTAAGTTTCATTGTGTGTTGTTTCCTTGGTTTGGGCTTCCCACGTTGTGGGTTAAAGGATAAGGAAACCAACATACTGATATTATGAGATATAGATTAATACAAAAGTTCTATATATGTTCCATAGAAGTCTGGCATTTTGCAGACTGGAGTTGGGCCTCAATGCTGCTGACGCAACCTCCAGATGCTTCGCGATGGCCTGTGAGGTTACATCGTCGATCCCCGCGTTTGCCAAGCGAAGGGATCCCCTTGTTGTCTCTATGGTAGGGAGGAAGGTGGGGCAGGTTGATGCCTGCCCCGGTTGGCTATTTAACGTCCAGCGTGGCAATATTTGATCGTGAGGTCGAGGGTGCCGTCTTCATTTGTGGGCCAAAGTGCCACCGGTCCATCGCCATATTGGCGAAGCACATGCGCGACATCGAGCATCATCGCGTCGCCCGAAAGCTGCCGGGTTTTGGAGATAATTTGGTAGGGTGTCTTAAAGCCCGAGTGCCAGAGAGCGCAGATCATCGTGAAGGCGGGGAACGCATATACAGGGATATGCTCCTCCCACCCGCGATTGCGCTTTTCGGTGCGGTTGAGCCGAGATTTTCTGGGGGTTTCTTGGGAAGGGTCGTGCTGGGTCTTCATGTTCGTTTCCTTGGTTCATTCGTGCCTTGAGGCTCCCCGCGTTGTGGGTTAATGGATAAGTTTACCAAAACACTGATATTATGGACTATATGTGAATATTAAAGTTCATTATATGTTCCATTATTGTCAGGTGTTTTTGCCCACTGGAGTTGGATCTGAATGTTGCTAACGCTTCGCCAAATGAAATCTGGCGCAACCCCACACATCCTTTTGGACAAGAAGGTGTCGGGCAAATTTTACCGTGAGCAGGTGAAATCTAAAGTAACAAAAGGATTTCACATCAATAAGACAGGTAGGCTGCTCGAACTGCATTTCGTTTCCAAGATGGAAGGGCTTGGGCAGGTTGTCGGGCATCTTTCTTTCACTGAGTTCGAGATATTCCAGATGGCGAAATGGTCTCGCCGTGGGAAATCCGACGAAGAGTTTTTGGAGGCGATCATGAAGCAGGACTGAGCTGCAGGTTCGCAGGTTCGCAGGTTCGCAGGTTTGCGGCCCCCAGCCGAATGCAGGGTGTGGTGGGAAACTGCGAAACTGAAAATCTGTCGGGAGCGAGGGGCGCTGTGACGGCATCCCCTCGCCCCTTGGCAGGTGGCCTATGGTTTTGACCGGTGCTTCTCGATAGCAGCAAAGGCCACGAGTGCGGCTGACAGTATGAGTGTCGGCACGGGGTATCGCCCAAGTGCCCCAAGGTAGAGCAGGCCTACGATGAAGCCGAGGGTCTGTCGTGGATTGGCCACCAGTGCCAGTAGGACTAAGGCCAGGATACCGAGGATGGCAATCTTCAACGCGGCTGCCGCTACTGCCAGCGCCAAGATGCCGATGATCAGGAAGCCCGCGACCTTCATGGGCGTACCTCCGGGCCAATATATTTAGTGTCTCCGGCAAGCAGCTCGGGCTTGAGCAGCGGGCGCAAGGGTTCGGCCCGCGAGGCGGGATCATGCAGTGACAGCATGCGTGTTTCCTTTCTGGATATGAAAAAAGCGCCGGTGAGACGCTGCAAAATGTGTTCAAGAGGGGCCGGAAAGCCCTATTGGTTGATGCTGGTTGGCTCGCTGCCGATCAGGTTTCGCTGTCGTGGGCGACTGCGGCAAAGGCCCGTTCGCAAGCCGTCAGCAACCTTGGTTCCGTGGCGCTGTCGATGGGTACGTACAGCACCATGCCGTAACCATCATCGGACAGGATGAACGTGACTTCGTACCAGCCGCCCTGTCTGGCGATGATCTCGACGGGCTGGATGAAGGAACCGGCTTCGTCGAGCAGGGGGCGGTTCAGAACTGCCTCGATCGCTTCCAGCGTGTCGTGCGGCTGGATGATGGCGAACATGGCAAGTTCGGACAGGTCAAAGTCGGTGTACGCTGCCAGCCGCTCAACTTGGGCTTTCAGCAGGACCTGGACTTCGCTGTCTTCGAGGACCGCCGAAGCATCGGCCATTTCCTCATGGGTGTGGATAAGAAGCATGTGTCTGTCTTCCAATAAAAAAGGCCCCCGGAGTTGATCCGAGAGCCTTGAGTGGGTGGGATTGATGCGGGTCAGTGGAACAGAAGCGGCAGCATGAAGATGAACCTGCCTATGAGGGCCAAAGCGAGGAGGCTGCCGATGATGAGCAGCAGGGCGGCGATGACCTTGGCGATCATCTGTTCGCCCTCATTCCAGCGGCTTGGGTTCCTTCGTTGGTTATGGCGAGACGCAACAAGGCCACCGCCGTGCGGATGATGTGCATGGGATCTTCCCCCTTATGTTGGGATGGATCTCGGCCGGAGATCAGCGGGAAGAGGGCCGGAGTGGCGCTTTTCTTATAAGATGGGCGAATTTCCGCAATCGCGCGCAGTGCAATCGGGCACAAAACTGCACTGTGGCAGGAAACATTCGCTCACATAAATTCTATACGTTTTAAGTATAATATGTATTAATCGCGCAAGGCATGGTTGCGATATAGAGCCTTCATATCTTCGCAATTTACAATTGCTGAAGCAGATCCAGCATTCCATTGTGAATTTTCATAATATACTATTATGCTCTGCCTTCCAGCATACCCGCCCATCCTATTTTTCGCATTGAAAACGGCGCACGCCCCCCTTATGCCATTTAGTGGCGCGTACATGTATACTTTATCGATTATCAATGAATTTGGATCGATCATTTTTTTCCTTATTGCCGCGACAATTGGCGCGCTCTCACCTGCATTGACTGGGCGCATGCTGGGAAGCGGCGCTATTTTAGGCATAATTATATATAGATTTCGCTGAGCATCATTTATTTGAGCGGGCGTGACGCCTGTTGAAAGTAAGGAATTTTCGAGCTTATCAGATGAATACACTAAATCTTGAGAAACATATTCCCCTTTTGAACGCGAATATTCTAATATATATCTACTCAAAACTAGACTCATAATCAATTTGTGACGCCCTTCGCCCGACCGGCCCGCAGATGTAGCTTCTGAGCCTTCACGAGTTATTTTCATCATTACATCTAATAGCTCATCTTGCGTGCGACTATCACCAACAACGGACCTCCATTCCGCAGGCGAAAATATCTCGGATTCCTGAGAAAAAGCGATGTTGCTGGCTAAAAATGTCGTCAAAGCAATGCTGATGACTAGGCAGCGAGATCGTTTGGACCGCATCATATTTCGCCCTTCAGAAATGTAATCGCCGGATTGCTTAACCAGCGTACCTTTTCATACCGCACATTAGAAATCACTTTTGGAGGCTGATTCGGCAACAAATTTTTCCACCGCGCTGTCATAAGTGACAAGTACCGTTCGCGTATTTGACGAATGAAGGGAGACTAGAGCGTGCTTTGCACAAAACCTTGCTGAAAGCGCTTAAACCTCAACCCAGGCCAGCCCCAAGCGCAAAGCCCCTCTCGCCGCCAACCGGCGGAGTTCCCTGTCAAAGTATCTTTAGGAAGGTGGTGCCGCTTACAGGACTCGAACCTGTGGCCCCATCATTACGAAAGCAAGGATAGGGCGGCTGGAGCGCGAGGATTTGTGCGGGTTTCGAGGTAAAGGGGAGGGCGTTTTCCGGTTAGACCCAGACCCTTCCCAAGTTGCGCCATAGCCTGGTCAGGGGCGTTTCCTACGGAAAGCACTTTGGTAGGAAAGATTCCGGAAAAGTGACCCGTGCGGGACCCGTTCGGCTGTATCTCCGTTCTGAGAAGGAATGGCAGCATTGGGCCATTGTCGCTATCCGGAGAGCCGAACTACGGCGACATCCACTTACACAACATTACGTAGCAAATCGCTCAATGGCATGTTGAAGGATAGAGCCGCCACTGAATTCGTCAGCGTCGCTGCCTTTTGCACAATGTTCCTGCGAAATTTCCCCGGCGCCATTCCAAACCACTTGCGAAACGACCGGCCGAAGCTGGATCTGTCGCCAAACCCCAGCTTTACCGCCACATTGTCCAGACTGAGAGCCGGATTATTGATCAGTTCGGCAGCGAGGTTTCGCCGTTCCTGTTCCACAAGATCAAAGAAGGTCGTACCCTCGTTCGCAAGGCTGCGGATGATCGTCCGAGGACTGACCCCTTCTGTCGCAGCGATTTTCTTGAGGCGCGGGGCTTTTCCATCCTTCAAAATCGAATGCACGATTTGCTCGCGAATTCGGGTGCTGAAAGACATAGCATGTCGCGTCGATGAAAGGTGCCTGAAGCTTTCCTGCACCTGCACCCACAAGGCTGGATCGTGCTCGGGATTTTCAAGTGTGGCAAGTTGAAGCGGGATCAGCAGCCGGTTGACGTCAGCCTCTGCCGACACCGCGCAGTTCACCCCGGACCATAGTTCAGCCGACAACTGCGAACCGGAAAGTGTCAACTCGAGCTGTGTTGAACTGACCCGGTCTGCAATAATCGCCTCGGTGACTTTATAGAGCGTGAGTGCTGCCAGAGGCATCAGAAAATCAGCCAGTTGCCCCAAGTCCAGCTTGGGTTGCACCTGGACTTCGATGTGCACTCCAGTGCACCGGATCACCAGTTCCATGTAAGGGTGGTTATTGTTACTCGCCTGGCAAAGCACTGTCATTGCCTCGCCCAGGCACGGCGCGCTGACATACAGTAGCGCGGCCCGTGGCCCGAGCGCGGGCCTGGGATGCTGGATTACGCGATGGAATGCGTTTGCGGCGCCCATGTGAGCGAGCACGTTTGCCGTGATCAACAAATCGTCTGCCGCCGAAATGGAGGGGGGCAGCGGTTGTCCCCGGACCACTGTCGTTTCGTTTATCAACCATGCGGGGGCATTGAGCCATCTCGAAAGGTGAAGCCAGATGCCGGTAGAGACCTGCTGGTGTGCGGCACTTCCCAGAGCTTCGATGGCCCGCCAGGCATCTGCGTGAAATGGCGATGGCCTCTCCAGGCCTTCCGCTTCGCGATCGACATGAGAGACCCTGCAAGACGCGGTTGGTGCATGCGCGGCCAAATCAGGCACTCCTTGAACGGGCCGGGCGGAAACCAAGTAGTCCGCAAGACCGCATTACCGGCATATTGAGCCTGATCCATGTCGCGCCAGAGCCGGTTAACCGCTGGGCCAGCTGCATGCATAAGGCCACGAAAAGGCATGTTGATCCAAGTTAACTCAATGTCACCATTTGCACATCTCATGTCAATATTTGTCGATAGCCTCCAATCGCAAACTCTTGCACTTTCGTGAAAAATAAAGCGACCGTTGAGCTGACATTATTGAATTGGGAAACTTACTTCAAGTTTGGACATTGTCCGGAGGCGCCATCTGGCATTTTTTTGCGCCGTCTTTTTCCGGTGCAGTTCGGGTTTCCAAGTGGGCCGCAGTCAGCCCTGTGAGTTCGCCTTTGACGACTATTGGGAAGCTGAAGGGGCACTGCCATGAAGAAATCCATATTCCACGTCACGGCGACTGCGATGCTGGCATCCACTGTCGTGGGCGCCAACCCTGCCTTCGCCGAAAAGGCGAACCAGCTGTCCTCGATCAACGGGAAGGACGCCTGGGGTGCCGAGCAGGCCCTCAAGGAGCGCGGATTCAAGAGCATCAGCAGCCACAAGAATTCGCGCGGATACATCAATAGTTACTGGTGGAACAAATCCGACGACAATTGCGTCCGCGTGGAAGTCTACAACGACACTGTCGAGTCCATTGTGGACGCGAAGGACAGCGATTGTGGCAAATCGGGCGGGAACACCACTGCCGCGGTGGGAGCCGTTGCCGGCCTGGCGCTCCTGGGAGCGGTGCTCGCGAGCAAGTCGCATCATCAGGGTGACAAGAACTACAACGAACGGGAGCAGGCGGAGTTTGATCGTGGCTACAAGGATGGCCTCTACAACGCCAGCTATCACAACTATTCCCGTTCAGATGCCTATTCCCACGGCTACGAGGTGGGCGTGGATGAGCGCAATGCAAACCTCAGCCATCACCACAATCGTGGCGGCTACAGCAACGTTGCCGAGTTCAAGGATTTGCAGGGGGCTCGCGCAGCCGGCGCCATGGATGAACTTAATCGCCGCGGTTTTGTTCAGGTTGATAACTTTGCCTCGGGCAATGCACGATACAGTATCCGGTGGCGCCAGCAGTCCAATCAGTGCCTTCAGTTAATCGTCGCCAATGGCCGCATCGACGATGTCCGGGACATCCAGACGCATCCGAAATGCCGGTCGGGTCATTCGGGCGGTTCATCAATCGGTTCGGATGGGAAGACCTGGTACCAGCGGCTGGTTGGCGCTGCAGGCGATGGGGCCGAAGTCCAGCTCGGGAACAACGGATTCCGAAAGGTCGATACGTTTGAATCCGGCAAGCACGCCTATGGAACCGTCTGGTACAACCGCTCCAGCCGTCAGTGCCTGCAGGTGATCACGGCCAATGGGCGCGTAGATTCCGCTTCCGATATCCAGACCCATCCCCGGTGCCGCTAAAGGCTTCCGGCCCCGTGCCCTGCGTTGTCCTTTCACCGAGCGCCGCAGGGCACGGGCAACCAACAGACAGCATGATCGTGCGAGGCAAGTTCATGACGAAGAATACCGGAACCGCCCTCAACGCCGCGCTGATGGCCGGCCTTTGCCTTTTGCTCGCCTCCTGCGGATCTTCCGAGGCTCCAAACGATGCTGCGTCGGAGCCCTCAGTAACGGAATCCGCAGTTGCCGTCGTCTTCCCGGACAGCCTCGTCGTGATCGGCGACGGCTATCCCGAAAGTGGTGCTCCTTGCCGTCGGCTCGGCGAGAGCGCAGTCACCTCCAACTGGCTGGACGACAGCGCGATCCTCGTCGGTTGTCCGAGCAAAAGCGATGCAGATGCACTCGGCGGTACCATCGCCGGGGCAGTCGGGGCGATCACCATCGTTTCGGTTCCAACGGGCGATGCAAACGAAGGGCTGCCTGAAACCGCGCCTATGGCATCTCCCGTCGCAGCGGTGGCGCCAGCCAGGCTCAAGGACCCGATACGCTCGCCCGGCGGCATGGAAACCAAATGCCTTGCCCGGGTCAACGAGATGACCGGGGGCGGCGTTATCGGCACGCGCCGCATCGATGAAGCGGAATCCGGCGTCATGATCTACGTCAACGTCCAGGGAGCAGAGGCACCATGGCAGTGCTTCGGCAGCAAGGACGGCAAACTCGCCGAAGTCTACTATGGCGGAGACGAGGGCGCGCTCTGAGGGTGAGGAGCAAATCTTGGGCAAGTTGGGAATAGGCCTCGCGTCTCTCGTCGTCGGCGTTCTGGCCGGGGCCTTGGGAGGAGTGTCGCTGGGAGGGGGCGCGATGGCGGGAATGGGTGTTGCAACAGGCATGTCGGCCGGGATTTGCTCGACCATGCAGGCGGCGCAACAGTTGGGCTTCCTTACCGCTAAACAAGTGGACCAGGTATTGAACAAGGCCTCGCAGGATCTTGCCGGTAAAGAAGAGTTGCAACCGGATGAAAAGGCAATTGGCAGCGCTGTGGCATGTGCCCAGTTCATGGAAAAATACGCGAAGTGAAGTGGCGTGCTCTTGAGTTGAAATCGAGAACCGGAGGTTTTGCGATGAAACGTGGCACTGCAGCAATAGTCCTGGGAGCGAGCATCATGGCCCTCAATGGATGCGCGTCTCTACCGGCCGTACAGCCGCCCATGGCAAATGCACTTGCTGGCACTTCATGGAGGCTGGTCTCCATTGACTACGGACAGGGCCGCCGATCAGGGCTCACCCCGCCCCAGCAGGCCAGACATACCCTCACTTTCAACCGTGATGGCACGATGAGCCTTTCCCTCGATTGCAACAGGGGCAATGCAGACTGGTCCGCAGGCCCGCTTCAGGCTGGCAATGGCACGCTGAGGATCGGTCAAATCGCGTCGACACGAGCGCTATGCCCTGATCCCACCTTTGGCGAGGCAATGGCATCGGACCTCCCTTCCGCCATGGGCTTCACGCTTTTGCCCGGCCGCAAGGGCCTCACGATCATGACAGGCCATGCCGTCTTTGCACTTGCCTCCGCAGATATCGGCTTGCCCGGCGGCGATGCGCTGGTTCCCGGAACCGACTACCATGCGACAGCGCAGGTGCCTTGCGGGATGAAAGGCGGCCAGCCGGCGAGCCGTTGCTTTGCGGGTGTGAAGCGCAACTGGGGGACAGACGGCACTGCCCTTGTCGAAGTGACCAAGCCGGACGGCTTCAAACGCGCCATCTTTTTCCGCGGCACGACGCCATATGGTGCCGACAGTGGGGAGGCCGATGGATCCGCCGGCTGGCAGTTCTCCGTCACGCGTCGTGGCGATCAGAACGAGATCCGGTTCGGCCCGGAGAGCTACATCATCGTCGATGCATTGGTTTCGGGCGGATGATGACTGGCGGCGGCGGAAAAGGCTGCAGGAGGTAAGGCATCGATGAAATGGGCATTCTGGACCTTCTGCGCCCTCTATGCCGGCGCCTTCCTCCTGTTCCTGATGGGCACCTTCGGCTGGTTTGGACAGGATAAGGACCCTCTCTCCGGCGTGTTCCTCATACCCCTTGGCCTGCCGTGGAATCTGCTCGCGGACAGACTTGACCTGGGCGGCCTTGTGAGCGGCATGCTCGCACCTGCCTTGAATGCAGGTATCCTGTTCTGGTTCTGGAAAAGGCACTGAGGCAGGCCATGATCGCCCGAGGATCACGATGGCAGGAGCCGATACGCAGAGGCAAGCTGCATCGAATGGCCTGCGCAGTCGCCGTCACTGTGATCTTCGTGACGGGCTTTTCTCCGACCTATGCGGACGGAAAATCGACGCCCCGCCCAGATCCGCAAACATGGGACCTCATTGCTTTCGAGGTGAAGAGTTGGGGACGCGGAATTTCATCCTGGCGTATCGGTACGGATGGGGCCGGAAACTGGGCTGAGAGCACCGACACGGCAGGTGAACAGACCGCTGACACGAGAACGGTCTACCACGTAATCGAGGCAGGCCCTGACGGTTTCGAACAAATCCGCATCATCCTGTCTCACTTGCCCGATCCTGCCCTCGATGCAAACTCTTGCCGCCAGTTCATACCGGACATGGCCTATGGAACGATCCGTTTCACAAAGGGCGCAACCACGACTGAGATTGCATGGAACTCGGGATGCATGGACGATGACTATCGCACTTTCATGGAGGCGTTGAAGCAGGCCGACGAACTGATGCGGCAACGGGGCAAGGCCGGCAGGATATTGCGCACCGAATGAGCGCCAATGGCGACCGGGTACATTGGATGAAGCTGAAGTACCTTCAAAAATGGGGAACCGAGTAGAAAGGGAGGTTCAAATGGGGTGGATTATTGCCTTGATCGTCGGAGGCGTTGCCGGTTGGCTTGCCAGCAAGGTCATGAACCGCGATGCCTCAAAGGGCATCTTCTGGAACATTGTCGTCGGGTGTGTCGGGTCTGTCATCGGCAACCTGCTCGCCAACCAGTTCGGCATTACCGGGACGGTCCAGAAATTTTCACTTACCGGCCTGATCGTTGCTTTCGTGGGCGCGATCATATTGCTCGGCATTGTGAACCTCGTTCAGCGCGGGAAAGTTCGCTGACTTCTGACAGGTTTAAACTGACAGCCATCGTGCGGCCTGCCTTGCTGCCGCAGAAACAGGAGTTAGTTCCATGAAGACATCGTCCATATGCCTGCTTGCGGTGGCTACATTGGGTCTAGCTTCTCCCTTAGCCGTTCCCGCCCTCGCACAAATAATCACAACCAATGTCCAGTTTCCACGGGGGACCACTGGAACCACGGTCAGCGGAACGATCAAAGGCCGACAGATACGTGACTATGTCGTGCGGGCCAGCGCAGGCCAGGTGATGTCGGTACGAATGAGAGGCGCGAGGATCGTCTATTTCAACATCATGCCACCGGGCAGCCAGGGCGAGGCGATCTTCGTCGGAAGCAGCAGCGGCGATTCCTTCACGGGAACTTTGCCCAAATCCGGCCCCTACAAGATCCGGGTCTATCAGATGCGGGCGACAGCGCGCCGAGGGGAAGTGGATAGCTACCGACTGTCCATTGATGTGAAAAGGGGAGCAGGCCCGTCCGCTGGCGCAGGCAATGCCGGCAACATCGCCGGAATTCGCGGCATGGATGCTGTCGCTGCATTCGATGAACTGCGCGCTCGTGGCTTTCGGAACGTGGATTCCTTTTCGTCCGGCAACACGCTCTATGGCATTTATTACTTTCAGAGGACGCAGCTTTGCGTGCAGACAACATCCACCAACAGCAGGATCGTCGATATCCGGGACATCAGGACGCATCCGAAGTGTCGATGATGGCGGAAGCGATATTAGTTCGATTGAACTCGACTACTGACCGGTATTGGGAAGCCTCGTCGAGATGTTGAAAGTCCGTTTTGCCAGCGCGAACCTAAGGTAAATTTTCTCCTGTGTGACGTCGGTAATGGACGCTACGGTGCTCCGATGCTGACGGTCCGGAAGGTCCCAGCCTCGACCCCTTTGGGCTTAATTGCACCAACCTCCGGGAATGGCAGGTTCTGGGAACGGCGTCTGGTCAGCGGAACGACTTAGATGGGCGCGAAGCTGACGTAACCAACGATTCCCACTTCCAGCCGCACAAGCCGGAACGATCGGGCCGAAAACGGGTCTGGCACGGGACGGGCACAAGACCCTGCCCAAAGCGCCCCAAGCTTGACCCAAGCCAGCCCCAAACGCGAAGGGCGCTTTCAGCGCCAACCGGTGGCGTTCCCTGTCAAAGTATCTTTAGGAAGGTGGTGCCGCTTACAGGACTCGAACCTGTGGCCCCATCATTACGAATGATGTGCTCTACCAACTGAGCTAAAGCGGCGTGCCTTGCATCCTTCCGGGTGCCGTCGGGAGCGTGGGCAGGGGGCGCCTTTACCGGGGTGAGGGGGCTCGTGCAAGAGGCTTTGCAGCGCCAATGCATTTGCGCGTCTTGCGCGGCGCCGGGCAGTGCGTATTGTGCTAGACAATTGTCTAATAATTGGGTGGGGGAAACGATGCCGCAAGCCGCAGCCGGGCAAGGGCCGGAGGTCGCGCAGATTCGCTATGAACGCGCGGCGCCGAAAGTCGCGCGGATCGTGCTGGCGCGACCGGAAAAGCGCAATGCGCAAGGAACGCGCATGACCTACGAGATCGATGCCGCCATGCGTTTGGCCTGCGATGACGAGGACGTCAGCGTGATCGTGCTCGCCGCCGACGGCGATCATTTCAGTGCCGGGCACGACCTGTCGATGGAAGAGCCGCCGATGGGCACACCGGCCGAGCGCACCAGCCTGTGGGGCGAGTTCGGCGCGGCGGGATGGGAGGGGCTCTATACCCGCGAGCGCGAGGTCTATCTGGAGATGACCGAGCGCTGGCGCAACGCGCCCAAGCCGGTGATCGCGGCGGTGCAGGGCAGCGTGATTTCGGGCGGGCTCATGCTCATGTGGTTCGCGGACATCATCGTCGCCGCGGAAGACGCGCGGTTCCGTGACAATACCGGATCGGACATGGGCGTGCCGGGCGTGGAGTTCTTCGCGCATCCTTTCGAGCTGGGCGTGCGGCGGGCCAAGCAGATGCTGTTCACTGGCGGCTGGCTGTCGGCGCAGGCCGCCGCTGCCGCAGGCATGGTCAACGAGGTGGTGCCGCGCGCGCAGCTGCAGGACCGGGCGGTGGAACTGGCACAGGAGATCGCCCGCACCGACCGCTTCGCGCTCAAGCTGATGAAAGCCTCGGTCAATGCCGCGCAGGATGCGATGGGGCGGCGCGAGGCGATGCAGGCGTCCTTCGCCAATCACCAGATCGGGCACCTGCAGAACATGCTGCTTCACGGCTTCCCCATCGACATTACCCGGCTGCCCGAATCGGTGAGGCGGCATCTCGAGGCGGCACTGGCCGCCGGGACGACAATGCCGGGCAGGCGCAAGGCGGAGGATTGAGCGATGGCCGGTGTCGTGCTCGGCGATCTGCCTGAACGCAATGCCGCGCGGCGGGGGGCGGATCACTGGGCGGTTCGTCATGGCGATGCTGAGCTGAGCTGGGGGGATCTGGCCGATGCTGCTACCCGGCGGGCGAGGGCACTGCAGGGGCTGGGCGTGGGGCAGGGGGACCGTGTGGTGCTCTCGATGCCCAATGGCAATGCCTTCTTTGAGTGGACCTTTGCCGTCTGGAAGCTGGGCGCCACGCCCACCGTGGTGTCGCACCGGCTGCCCGCCCCGGAATTCACCGCGATCCTTGACCTTGCCGAACCGCGTGCCGCCGTGGTGGAGGATGAGGCGCTGCGAGCCTCGTGCAGAGGGCTGCCCGTGGCGTTCGGGCGCGATCATCCCGATGGCTCTCCGCTGGCTTCACTGGTGGCACCGAGCTGGAAGGCGATGACATCGGGCGGCTCGACCGGGCGGCCCAAGCTGATCGTCGATCATCATCCTTCGCAGCTGGACGATTCCGTGCGCGGGCTGGGCATCCCGGTCGATGGCGTGATGCTCAATGCCGGGCCGCTCTATCACAACTTTCCCTTCGCGATGTCGCACTCGGTCATGGTGCATGGCAATTCGGTGGTGGGCATGGAGCGTTTCGATGCCGGGGAGTTCCTGCGGCTGGTTGAGGCGCACAAGGTGCAGTGGACCGCGCTGGTGCCGACAATGATGAACCGTGTCGCCCGCCTGCCGGAGCAGGTGCGGGCGCGCTACGACATCTCGTCGCTGGAAACCCTGTGGCACACTGCCGCGCCGATCACGCCCGAGCTCAAGCAGTTCTGGATCGACTGGATCGGGCCAGAGAAAGTCTGGGAGATGTACGGCGGGACCGAAGGTTTCGCGACCACGCAGCTCAACGGCGTCGAATGGCTGGCGCATCGCGGCTCGGTGGGCCGTCCCACATGGTCCGACGTGCTCGTGCGCGGGGAGGACGGCGCCGTGCTGCGGCCGGGTGAAGTGGGCGAAATCTACATGCGGCGCATCGGTACTGGCGGCGGCGACCGGTCCTATCATTATCTCGGCGCGGATTCGCGGCGCCTGCCGGACGGCTTCGAGAGCTTCGGCGATTATGGCTGGGTCGATGAGGACGGCTATCTCTACATCGCCGACCGGCGGACCGACCTCATCATCTCGGGTGGGCGCAACCTCTATCCGGCGGAGATCGAGGCGGCGCTGATGGCCCATCCGGACGTTCTGGAAGCGATCGTGATCGGCCTGCCCGACGAGGATCTGGGCGCACGGGTCCATGCCATCGTGCGGCTCGCGGAAGGGGCAGAGGCAGGTCCGGAAGACCTGCTGCCGTTCGTGCGCGGCAGACTTGTGTCCTACAAGGTGCCGCGTACGATCGAGTTCACCGAGGCGCCGCTGCGCGACGAGGCCGGGAAGGCCCGGCGCAGCGCGTTGCGGGCGGAAAGGATCTGAAGCGAGGCAGGGAAGGGGCGCCCTTCCCCGCCTCATCGTCCTCAGTTCTCGAAGGCGACGCCCGGCAGTTCGGGGTTCTTGCGCCAGTCAGCGAGCATGTCGCGGAAGGCGTCCCAGCCAGCCACGTAGCCCTTGAACAGCGCCCACTTGGGGTTCTTCTCGCCTTCGTTGTTGAAGTAGCTGGGGGTGCACTCGTTCTGGAACGCGGACATGTCGACCTCGTTCTCGCGGCAGTGCTGCACGTAGCCCTCGACGCCCTGCTTCGTCGCGGTGAACGTGCTGGCGCCGCGCCGGACGGTCTCGCCGATCATGAAGGCGATGTGCTCGGCCTGCCGGCCGAACTGCTCGGTCGTGCTCGAGTTGGTGGCACCCTGGATATAGCCCATGTAGAACATGCCGGGGAACTGGTCGGTGGTGACACCGTGGAAGGTGCTCGGGCCGTTTTCCCAATGGTCGTAGATCGACAGGCCGTCCTGGCCCTCGACCGTGTCGATGCCCCAGCGGCGCTTGAGTTCGGAAGTCACCTCGAAGCCCGAAGCGAATACCATGAGGTCGACTTCGTATTCGACGCCATCTGCCACGAAGCCGGTTTCGGTCATCCGCTCGACGCCCTGCGTGGGCGAGACGTCGATCAGCTTGACGTTGGGCTGGTTGAATGCGGCGTAATACTCGTTGTTCGAGAGCGGCCGCTTGCACATGAAGCGGAACCAGGGCTTCAGGATCTCGGCGGTGTCCTTGTCCTCGACGATTGCATCGACGCGGCGGCGCAGGCGCTCCATCACCTGGAAGTCGATCACGTCGCGACGGGCCATCAGGTCTTCGAGGCTGAGCTGGGGATGGCCGTCCTCGGCCAGTTCCATCTCGAGGTTGCGGCTGATCTCGGTCCAGATGTCGCAGATCAGGTCGGGCTCGCCGGGCAGGAACATCATCTGTGCGCCGCGGTGGAAGTTCGCCATGCGCTCCTGCTGCCAGCCGGGCTTGAGCGAGGCGGCCCAGTCAGGATCGGTTGGCGGGTTGGGGCGCTCGTCGACGTTCGAGGGCGTGCGCTGGAGCACATAGAGCTGCTTGGCGTATTTCGCGAGGTAGGGGATCGCCTGCACCGCCGTGGCGCCGGTGCCGACGATGGCAACGCGCTTGTCCGCCAGCCTGGTGAGTTCGGGTGCCTTCCACGAACCGCCGGAGTAGTCGTGCTCCCAGCGGCTGGTGTGGAACATCTTGCCCTTGAAGTCATGGATGCCGGGAATGCCGGGCAGCTTGGGCATGTTCATCACGCCGCCTGCCATGACCACGAAGCGCGCGCGCAGGTCGTCGCCGCGGTTGGTCTTCACGTGCCAGCGCTTGATTGTTTCGTCCCAGGTGATGCTTTCGACGAGGGTATGGAAGAGCGCCTTGTCCTTCAGTTCGAAGCGCTCGGCCATCATGTCGCAGTATTCCTGGATCTCCCAGCCGTCGGAGAACTTCTTGCTGGGCATCCAGCCCATCTCTTCCAGCAGCGGGAGGTAGCAGTAGGCGTCATTGTCGCACTGCACCCCAGGGTAGCGGTTCCAGTACCACACGCCGCCGAAGCCGCCCGCATGGTCTATGTTGCGCACGTTCTTCACGCCCTGCTTCCACAGGTGGTGGCCTGCCAGAATACCCGAGAAACCTCCACCAAGGATCGCGACGTCGAGGTCTTCAACTACAGGTGCGCGCTCGGCGACGGGCGTGAAGGGGTCATGCGCGTAATTGTCGGAGAGGTCGTCGGTCGGGCGCACGTATTGCTCGCCGCCTTCCTTGCGCAGGCGCTTGTCGCGCTCGGCGAGATACTTGGCCTTCAGCGCCGGGATGTCGAGTTCCCCGGGCGCAGGCATAAGGTTCTTCTGGCAGGTCATGTCCGTTCCCACTTCTCCATACGGGCGACTCTGTGCCGGAGCGGCCGCCGTTACGTGGTGTGATGTAAGTTTGTGCGTTTAGTTGTCAACAGTGTTGTTCATTAATCGCCCTTGCTCGCCATGGCGAAACTGTAGCCGATGTGGCCGACGTGGCCGTGCAGGCCGAAGTCGAGGACCTGCGGATTCTCGGGCCCCTTGTCGTGGAAGCCTTGGCAGGCGGCGGCGACATCCTCGATCGTCCACGAGGGACGGTAGACGCCCTTCGTTTCGGCGAGGAATACGCGGGCCACACGCCCGGCAATCGAGGCGATCATCTCGCCGGTGACGGTGCAGGCTTCGTGCGCCAGCCAGGCGACGACCGGGGCGACCAGTTCGGGGTCCATTGGCGGGTACTGCGAGATGTCGATGCCTTCGGCCATGCGGGTGACGGCGCTGGGCACGATCACGTTCGATTTGACGTTGAACGCATCGCCTTCAAGCGCGGCGACGTTGTTGAGGCCGATCATGGCCGACTTCGACATGCCGTAGTTCACGCAACGGTTGTTGCCGTAGATGCCGCCAATCGAGCTGGTGAGGACGATGCGGCCGAAGTTCTGGTCGCACATGGGCCCGAACGCGGCCTGCACCACGTGAAAGGCCCCCATCAGGTGGACGTCGATCACGGATTTGAAATCGTCGTAGCTGATGTCGCGGATCGAGCCGTAGCGCACGTTGCCCGCGTTGTGGATCAGCACGTCGATGCGGCCCCAGGTGTCGAGCGCGGCCTGGATGATCGCCTTGCCGCCTTCGGGCGTGGCGACGGAATCGGCGTTGGCGATCGCTTCGCCCCCCGCTGCGACGATCTCGTCGACGACACTCTGCGCCACGCTTGTATCCGGCTCGTCACCGCGAATGGCGCCGCCGAGGTCGTTGACGACGACCTTGCACCCGCGTGACGCGAGCAGCAGAGCATAGGACCGGCCAAGGCCGCGCCCGGCCCCGGTGATGACGGCGACGCGGCCGTCGAAGCGCAATTCGGTATCGGGCATGGGCGGGGCGTCCTCTCGGTTCTTTGCCGGTTCGGAGAAAGCCAAACCGTGCAATTGCATGACCTGGCCTGTCGCGGCGAATGGCTATCGGAATGCTGAACGGGTATGCGGACAGCCACCTGCTTGGCAACCGCAGAACCACGCTTGTTATACGCCGTGGCGATGGCCTTGCCGGAGGCGCGCGTGAAAGCGCCTGTGCGTTGCGCCTTCCGGGACCCGGCGATAGGCTCGGGCCAAAGACTCGGCGCTTCGCCGTGGGAGAAGGATGTATACATGCTGGAACCGAGTGGCCGCAATCAGGGTGGATTGTCCGCGAACGCCGCCGAGGGCTGGGCATTGCACCGCATGACTCCGGCCAGCCGTCTCAACGGCGCCAACGGCATCCGCACCGGCGCGGACGGGCGCATCTATGTGGCGCAGGTTGCGGGCAGCAAGGTCAGCGCGGTGGACGTCGATACGGGCGCGATCGAGACGATCTCTCCCATGGGCGGCGGCATCGTTGGACCGGATGACCTGGCGTTCGACAGCGCGGGCAATCTCTACTGCACGGAGATCACTGAAGGGCGCGTTTCGATGATGACGCCTTCGGGCGAGTACAAGGTCGTCTACGGCGACATGCCGGTCGCGAACCCGATCACCGTCTATCAGGACCGCGTGATCGCGGGCGAGCTGCGCATGGGCGGGCGGATCATGGAGCTGGACAGGAACGGCGGCGCCCCGCGCGTGATCGTCGAGGGCCTGCCGATGGTCAATGCCTTCGAAGTCGGGCCCGACGGAAAGCTCTATTTCCCCGCGCAGGGCGCCAACGAGATCTGGCGCGTCGGCGTCGACGGCGGCGAGCCCGAAGTCGTTGCGAAGGAACTGGGCGTGCCGGACTCGGTGAAGTTCCATCCCGACGGCTACATCGTCTCGACCCAGGTCTATTCGGGGCAGGTGCTCAGGATCGATCCGCGCACCGGTGAGAAGTCGGTGCTGGCGGATATCGGGCCGGGCCTAGACAACGTGGCCTTCGTGAATGGCCGCACCTTCGTTTCGCACATCAACGGCTCGATCACAGAGATCGTCGCGCCGGGCCAGACCAAACCCCTGGTCGAAAAGGGTCTGCAGTGGCCGATCGGACTCGCCGTCGGGCCCAACGGCCATGTCTTCGTGGCCGACGGCGGTTTCTGTTACCTGCTCAATCCCGGAGAGCCGCTGCAGCTGATCGGCATGTTGTTCTCGCCCGGCTTCCCTGGCTGGGTGCGCGGCGTTGCGCCAGCGGGCACCGACGAATGGGTGGTCACCACGGCCAATGGCGATGTCGCGTACTGGAATCCGGCAACCTGCGAATCCCGGAACATCGCGAGCGGTTTCGATCGGGTGATGGGTGTGGCGGTGGCACCGGGCGGAGGCGTGGTCTTCGCTGAATTCCCGACAGGCAGGGTGCTTTCTGCCGATAACGGCGATTCCGCCGAACTCGCCGTCGGGCTCGATCGTCCGGTGGGTGTGGCCATTTCGGATGACGGCACCGTTTATGTGGCTGAAAGTGGCGCCGGACGGGTGGTCAAGTTGTCGGGCGGGCGCACCGAAACGGTGATCGACGGCCTGTCACGCCCCGAAGGCATCGCGATTGGCGGCGGCTGGCTCTACGTCGCCGATCCGGGCGCGGGCGAAGTGGTCGTCAGTGATCTTTCGGGCGGAAATCGCGAAGTCGCGGCCAGCGGTCTGCCCTTGGGCGGTCCGGGCGGGGCGAAGCCCGTCCAGCTCGGCGGCGTGGGCGACATGTGCGGGCCGATGAACACCTTCACCGGCATCGCCGCCGCGCCCGACGGCACCGTATACCTGTCCGCCGACGCCGAAGGGAGCGTACTTGCCCTGAAGCGCAACTGAGGAGGCCGCCATGGCCCGTGTCGACACGCTGGAACACCTTGCCGAACTGATTCCCGATCCCAGCCCGCGTGCGGCTGCCAAGGTGCTCGATCATATCGACACACAAGGCGCCGCCTTCATCGCGCAAAGTCCGTTCCTCATGCTCGGCACCGAGGGTGCGGAGGGCATCGAGATCAGCCCCAAGGGTGACCGGCCGGGCTTCGTTGAAATGGTCGATCCGCGCACTCTCCTGATACCCGAACGGCCCGGCAACCAGCTGAAGATGGGCCTTCGCAATATCGTCGCGAATGGCCGCATCGCCCTGATCTTCCTACGCCCCGGCACGGGAGACATGCTGCGGGTGAGCGGACGGGTGGAGCTCGATGACGATGCGGACCTGTGCGCGCGCTTCACGATAGAGAGCAAACCCGCGCTGCTGGTGATGCGCGTCGCCGTCGAGCGCGCGTTCTTCCACTGCGCCCGCGCCGCCCTGCGTTCCGGACTGTGGGAGCCGGATACATGGGGCCAGGCGCAGCGCATCTCATACGGGAAGATCTATGCCGAGGCGCTGGACAATCCCGAAATCGAACCGCTTTTCGATGCCATTACCGATGAGCGCAACGCCGACCTCTGGCACTGATCAGGCCTGCCGAAAGGATACGAGAAACCGCCATGCTCAAGCAGATCTGCTTCTTCCGCAAGCGCCCAGACATGACCATGGACGAGTTCATGGACTACTACGAGAACCAGCACTCGCAGCTGGCCAAGAAGATGGGCGCGCAGCCGGCCATTCCGAACGCGGTGCGCTATGTCCGCCGCTATCTGGTGCCCGAGAAGAATCCGATCACCGGCGAAGTGCATGATCCCGGCTACGACTGCATCATGGAAATCTGGTGGAATAGCCGCGAGGATTTCGAGCGCAGCCAGGCGATCATCTCCTCGCCAGAGCGTAAGCCGATGACCATGGCCGATGAGGAGAAGCTCTTCGCCAGCCATGCCAATCCCGTGGTCACCTGCATCGAATACGATTCGCCGATGGGCCCTAACGGCGAGGCCACCCACGTGGACCTGCGCTACGGCGATTGACGGATATGACCAAAACGACCGCGCGTGAAGAATGGCGCGCCCATGCCATGGTGCCGGTGGCGGCCGGGCTGGGCTATGCCACCAGTGTGATCCACATCTACGGCATCGGTCCCTACTTCGGCCCGGTGGCGGAACAGTTCGGCTGGAGCCGCACCGAAGTGACTTTCGGCCTGACTATCGCGACGCTGGTGCAGGCGGTGGGCGGGGTGTTCATCGGGCTGGCGGTCGACCGCTTCGGGCCGCGCCGGTTCGGCGTGGCGGGACTGCTGCTGCTGGGCGCGGCGTTCGCCCTGCTCGGCACGGCCAGTGGATCGCTCTTGCAGTGGTATCTGCTCTGGGCCCTTATCGCGCTTGCGGCGCTGCCGGTGCAGGCCTCGGTCTGGACCAGCGCGGTGGCTTCGCTGTTCCACGTTTCGCGCGGTATGGCTTTTGCCGTGACCCTGTGCGGCGCCTCGATCGCGGCGGGCGTGTTTCCGCTGATGGGCACCTATGCCATCGCCCGGCTCGGCTGGCGCATGGCCTTTTCCGCCCATGCCGGGGCATGGCTGCTGCTGGCGTTTCCGCTGATCTTTCTGTTCTTCCGGGGACGGTATGATCGTGGACGGAAGGGGGCGGAGGCAGATGCCAAGGCGACGGCCGCCGATCTGCCCGGCGCATCACTTCGTGAAGCGCTTCGCTCGACGATCTATCACCGCCTGTTCATCGCCAGCCTGCTGTTCACTTTCACGATCATCGCCATCGTCGTGCATTTCACTGCGATACTCGGCGACCGTGGGGCCGATCCGCTGACAGCGGCGGCGATCGCCTCGTTCGTCGGCTGGTTCTCGCTCGCGGGCCGTCTCGGTACCGGTGTGCTGCTGGACCGGCTCCCGGCCTCGCTGGTGGGCGCCGCCGTGTTCATGCTGCCGGTGGCGGGCTGCCTGCTGCTCCTGCTAGGCGGATCGTCATTCGCGGCGATGATCGTTGCCTCGGCGCTGATCGGACTGACACTCGGGGCGGAGATCGATGTCGTCGTCTATCTGCTTACCCGCCATTTCGGCTTGAAGAACTTTGGCGGCCTCTACGGCGGCGTGCTCGCCGCGCTCTCGATCGGCACCGCGATCGGCCCGCTGGCCGCTGCGCAGATCTTTGACCGCACGGGCAGCTATGAAGGCTTCCTGTGGCTGGCGCTGGCGTTCATGACCGGATCAAGCCTCGCCATCGGCACGCTGCCACGGCGGCATGAGGCCTTCGCCGCACATTGATGCGCCAATCCCCGGAACCGCACGGGCGATTTGCGAGTCTGTCTCGATAATGGGATAGTGGCCGTAAATCGGAACACTTTGCAGATAACGAGGACACCATGGGTGAGATAGGCAAGATCGTGCAGGCGCCGGAAGAACTGGTGGCGCCGGTCAATGTCCCCGCCGAGGCTTACGTTTCGCCCGAATACGCCAGAGCCGAGCGCGACAGGCTGTGGCGCAAGGTCTGGCTCCAGGCAGGCCGCATGGAGGACATCCCCGAGCCGGGCAACTACGTGACCTACGACATCATGGATGATTCGGTGATCATCGTCCGATCCTCGACCACAGAGATCCGGGCCTTCCACAATGTCTGCCCGCACCGCGGCCGCAAGCTGATCGATACGCCCAAGGGCATGCGCAATGCGCGCGGCGGCCGCGTGAACTTCATCTGCGGCTACCACGGCTGGACCTTCGACCTCGAAGGCACCAACACCTATGTCGAGCATCAGGAAGACTGGCAGGGGCACCTGTGCGGCGGTCTCGCCGACCTCGGCAAGGTGAACGTCGATAGCTGGGGCGGCTGGCTCTGGATCAACCTCGATCCCGACTGCATGCCGCTGGCCGACTACCTCAATCCGGCCGCCAAGATGCTCGATCCCTACGGCTTGCAGAACATGCGCCCGCGCTGGCGCAAGTGGGTGGTGTTCGAATGCAACTGGAAGGTCGCGATGGAAGCCTTCTGCGAGACCTACCACGTTTCCACCACGCACCCGGAATTCATGGAATTCGGCCAGTTCCGCGGCTGGGCGCGCAATCAGGGCCTGCATTCCAACATCGGCTACGACGCGCCCAAAGGGCAGGAAGAGGATTCGGGCAAGTTGCGCCTCGGCGCCGGTGAGGATCCGCGCCTGACCACGGCGGAAATGCAGAACTTCACCTGGGAAAACGCCAATACCAACACCACGCGCACGCTTGTGGACGTGGCGAACCGGCTGAAGGACGAATTGCCCGAAGGCACGCCTGCCGCCGAAGTCTCGGCCTACTGGATCACCACCGCGAAGAAGGAAGATGCCGAGCGCGGCGTCGTGTGGCCCACCGTCGATCCGCAGCACACCGCGCAGGCGGGCACGGCCTGGCAGATCTTCCCGAACTTCCAGATCGGCCACGCGGTCAACAACATGCTTTGCTATCAGGCGCGGCCCTACGGCACCGATCCCGACAAATGCATCTTCGAAGCGGCGGTCTATGAGCTCTGGCCCGAAGGCGAGGCGCCGCAGACCGAATGGGAATATACCCAGCCCCACGAATGGCCGCCGGTGCTGCAGCAGGACTTCGACAACATGGCTGCTGTCCAGCAGGGCATGAAGAACGTCGGCTTCCGCGGCGCCCAGCCCAACCCCTACATGGAACGCTCGGTGGCCTCGCTGCACTACAATCTGGCGAAGTTCATGGGGACGGGCGCACCCAAGACCTACTGACAGGTATGGTTGCCTGTCCGCGGGGGATCGTCTTCACGATCTTGGCGGACGGGTAGAGCATTGCCGTTCCTTTCGTGCGAGGCTGGCCGAAAGCCAGGACAAAGCGAGAGGACCCCGTCATGCAATTCCCCCTCGTCCACATAAGCTGGGCGCTGGCCGACAACGCTGCGCGTCCAGCCTGCGATGCTTTTTTCCAGGATGTGTTCGGGGCCGAGACGGTCTTCGAAATGCTGGTCACGCCTGAGACCGAGCATTACGGCTTCGACCGCGAAGAACGTCTGATGATGATCGGCGATGCCATGATCATCCCCATCGCGCCGGCGGGAGGTGGGGCGCAGGAGGGCAGTCCGCTGGGCGACATGCTGCGCCGCTCGGCCGCGCCGATGCGTTGGATCGGGCTTGCGCTCAAGACCACCGACCTGAAGGCGGCGGACGACTGGTTCGCCTCTCGCGGGTTCAAGCGCCACTACGACCGGGGCATGGAGGAGCACTACTTCCTCGTGCCGCGCGGGCAGGTGATGGGAATGCGGCTGGAGATCGTGAAGCAGGACATGCCGAACGAGCCGCGCATCCGCCCGGACTGGTCGCCCGCCAGGTGGCGCGATGCACACCCGCTCGGGATCGAGGGCCTGCAGGCCGTGGGCATCAGCGCCCCTTCGCTGGCAGAGGCGCGCGAATTGTTCGCCGGAAAGCTGGAATGGCCGGAGATTGCTGCGAGAGGCGAAGGCGATGCGCACCTCGCCGCCTTTGCCATGGGCGACACAGTGCTGGAGGCGCTCGAAGGTGCAGAAGGCTCACCGGTCGCAGATCATGCCCGCGACGTGAAGGGTATCTACCACCTCGTCTTCAAGGTGAAGGATGCCGCTTCGGCGGCGTCGTACCTGCGCGGCAAGGGTCTGACCCTGATCGGTGATGTTTCAGCCCGTTTCGCCATCGCGCCCGGTGAAGCGCAGGGGCGCCTGATCTGGTTCACCGAAACGACGCCCGGGGGGTATCCCGAAGTGGGGTCGAAGCTGGGTGAGGTTGCGGGCGGGTAGCGGATAAGCCCTGGCCGCCTGGGCCAGGCTTCAGAGGCAGGTACAACGGCGGTTATCGCGGCGCGGCATCAACGATCGGCCTTTATGCGCCCCAGCTGCCATCCGCATTCATCCCGGTCATGGCCCGGACACTCTGCCGGGAATAGGCCTTGATATCCTGCTTGATGACCTGAGGGGTTATGCCCTCGTACACCAATGCGGCTGTCACCACTGCCATGATAAGGATGAGCTTCCTTGCCATGTCCGGGACTTTACGATCATGGCATCAATATTTCGTTAAATTTCTCGCTCTGCCCTTTCCCGCGACGAGCGCTCGATCATTCCGAATGTCGTCATGCCGTCCCACGTGTAGCGGGCGCCGCTCTGCGAAAGACGCAGTCCATGCAGGTGGCCCTTGCTCAGCTGGAAAGTCGACAGCGCCGTAGCGCCTTCGATCCGCGTTACGCCCAGTTCCGATTCCAGTTCGAACGATACGTCCTGCCCCTGCGCGGCGATCGTCTCCAGCCAGGGGATTTTCGTTGCCCTGGCCGGGTACATCCTGCCGTCCTGATAGACGAAGCCTTCGTTCCACGGCTCAAGGCCATCGTCGTGCACGGGCCTTGCCTCGTATCCGGCAGCACGGCCATCCGGGAAAACGACGGCTTGCCAGCAATGACCGCGCAGCATCAGCCCGTCCGTGCGAACGCTTCGGCGTTTGACCTTGCTGCCGTTCACCTTTCCTGCGAGGCACTGGCCATCCGCTACGACCTCTCCTTCACCGCGCAGCATCTGTTCGAACCGTGAGCCCAGTCCGATGGAAACCGCGTCCCGCTGGCGGCCCTTGCCCCACGTGGCGAAGCGGCTGGGGGAAATGTCCTGAATGTTGGGCGGCACGACCATTTCCAGCTCGAACTCATACCGTAGCGGCACCTGCCTGCTGTGATCGACATTGACGGCGATCTGGTCATCGGCGTGGGTATCCACGGCCATTCCGTCGAACGTGACCAGCCAGCGCCGGAAAGGCTCGATACAGCGGTAGGTCAGCGGACCGCCGCCCAGCACGGCAGGCCGTCCCTTGTCGTCGAGGACGGAAGGCATGGCACCCATGCCAGCGCTCTGGAGGATGCGTCCGTCAGGAAAGGCGAAATTGGCCTGGTAGCGGCGGTTGTTCCAGCTCGACGGTTCGGCCTCCACACCGTTGCGCGGGATGCCGAAAGCACCGTTTTCCTCGAACAGCCAGTACGACGTGCCCTCTCTTACCCAGTCGAACGGCGGTGGCGGCGGGGTCTCCAGCATGAAGTCCGCTTCAGGGGGGAGCCCGCCGCTCAGGTCGATGTCTGCCATGTGCCTCTCCTTGGCCATGCCCGGCAGTTGTCCGGCTGTTGCATCCTGTATTCGCATATGAGATCAATAATTCACTATTTAGGCAATAGCAGATTGGGAGAGGCCATGGGCAAAGCCTTGGACGCCGGCACGGCGATAGCGCGTGCCGTGGAGCAGGCAGGGTGTTCCGACTTCGGCGCGGACGGCTGGCAGGACGGGCTTGAGCGGTCGCTCGCCGCCTTTGCAGCCATGCCGCTGACGGAGCAGGCCCGGAAAGCGATCGAGAACAAGATCGTCAGCGACCTGTGTATGCGCCTCCACATCGAGCAGTGGTACGGCCTGAATCCGCAATCGGCCGGGGCCGGAATGGAAGGCCCCGTTTTCGTCGTCGGCCTGCCGCGGACAGGCACAACGGCGACCGTGGCAATGCTGGCGCTGGATCCGGCTTTCCGGTTTCTGCGCCCCTGGGAGGGGGCAGCGCCTTTCCCGCCGCCGGTCGCAGGAGAGGAGGAGCGCGACCCGCGCCTCATCGCCGCGCGCGAAGCGGCCCGTGCTTACGACAAGCCGCACGTGCATCTCTACGATCCCGATGGTCCGGAGGAGGATCTCGCCTTTCTCGCCGGGCTGGACATGCATGCTTATCATGGCGCCTATCCGATGCCGGATGACTACGTGGCCTGGTGGATGGCGGAGGATTTCGCCAGCACATATGCCTTTCACGCCCGCGTTCTCAAGATGTTGCAGTCGCGCCGGCCGCCTAATCGGTGGCTGCTGAAATCACCACCGCAACTGTTCAAGCTGGATGCCATTGTCCGACAGTACCCGAACGCCAGGTTCATCATGACGCATCGCGATCCGTGTAAGGTGATCCCTTCAGTCGCCAGCCTGCACTTCATGCTGCATTCCGAACGGTGCCTGCCCGGCTCGCTCGACAAGGCGGCTTCGGGCCGCAAGCTGCTGTCGTTCTGGCAGGAAGGGATGCGGCGCGGGCTGGCGGCGCGCCGCGAGATCGGCGAGGACCGCTTCATCGACGTCTGGAACGAGGATGTGGCGCGACGGCCAATGGAGACGTTTGAGCGCATCTACGCTCATCTCGGCATGGATCTGACGGCTGAAATGCGCGACCGGTTGGCGGCATATAATGCCCGCAATGCCCCCGGCGCCTTCGGGCAGCATCGCTATACGCTCGAGGAATACGGGTTGTCGGAATGCGCCGTGCGCGATGCCTTCGCGGATTACCTTGAGCGGTTCGCCATGGCCTGAGCCGCGCCTACTTCGCCTCGGCAATCAGTTTCAGCGCCTCCGGCGAGGACCAGTCGTTGCCGCCCGTGTAGCGCCACACTTCCTTGCCTTTGCTGTCGAACAGCACGGTCACCGGCAGGTTGCCGCCATACTGGAAGCCAAGGTCGCCCTTTTCGTCGATCCACGGCTCCACCTGGTCGAGCTTGCGGCGGCGCAGGATCTCGACGACCTTGTCGTCCTGCCCCATGTCCTGCGAGATGGGCAGGACGCGTACGCCGAGTTCGTCCTCGCGGCCGATCAGGGCGTCGAGCGTAGGCATTTCGGCGATGCACGGGGCGCACCATGTGGCCCAGAGATTGATCAGCAGAGGCTTGCCCTTGAGCGAGCTGAGGTCAAGGCTTTCGCCGGTCGGGTCGGCGAGCGTGATGTCGGGGATCGGCTCGCCCTTGTGCGAACGGTCGAGCTTGTCGACCGCAAGTTCGTTGCTCTCGGGAGCGGCCTGTGAAGCCTGCGGTTGCGTGTCTCCGCCGGTTTGCTTATCGCAGCCGCCGGCCAGCAGGGTCACGGCCCCGGCAAGCGAACACAGGACAAGCGACTTGAGCGATTTGGAAGACAGCAAGGCGGGAGGCTCCAACCAGATGTGGGGCGGACGGTTCGCGGAAGGACCGTCGGCGATCATGCGCGAGATAAACGCCTCGATTCCCTTCGACAAGGCGCTGTGGCGGCAGGACATCGCGGCCAGCAAGGCGCACGTCGCGATGCTGGGCGCCTGCGGGATCGTTTCGGATGCCGATGCGGTGACGATCCGCGACGGACTCGATGCGGTCACGGCCGAGTACGAGGCGAACGGCGTGCCCGAGGACTGGGACCTCGAAGACATCCACATGACCACCGAGTCCCGCCTTGCCGAACTGATCGGCCCGGCGGCCGGGCGCCTGCACACCGCGCGCTCGCGTAACGATCAGGTGGCGACCGATTTTCGCCTCTGGGTGCGCGATGCCATGGATCAGGCCGATGCCGGACTGCTCGCGCTGCAGATCGCGCTGGTGACTCGTGCGGACGAGCATGCCGACAGCATCATGCCCGGCTTCACCCACCTGCAGACGGCACAGCCGGTGACGCTTGGCCACCACCTGATGGCCTATTACGAGATGATCGCACGGGACCGTTCCCGCTTCGCCGACGCGCGGAAGCGCATGAACAGGTCGCCGCTGGGCTCGGCGGCGCTGGCGGGCACGGGCTTCCCGATCGACCGCGAGATGACCGCGCAGGCTTTGGGCTTCGACGGACCGACTGCCAACAGCCTCGATTCGGTGTCTGACCGCGATTTCGCGCTCGACTACCTGATGGCCGCCTCGCAGTGCTCGCTACACCTTTCGCGCCTCGCCGAGGAGTTCATCATCTGGGCCAGCCAGCCTTTCGGCTTTGTGACGCTGCCCGATGCGCTTTCCACCGGCAGCTCGATCATGCCGCAGAAGAAGAACCCCGATGCCGCCGAGCTGGTGCGCGGCCATTCCGGGCGTATCTCGGGCTGCCTGATGAGCCTGATGATGACGATGAAGGGCCTGCCGCTCGCCTATTCGAAGGACATGCAGGACGACAAGCCGCCGGTGTTCGAGGCTGCCGGACTGCTGGCGCTGTCGATCGCGGCGATGACGGGCATGGTCGCGGACACGAAGTTCCGCACCGACCGCATGCGCGGCGCCGCCGAACTGGGCTTTGCCACGGCTACCGATCTGGCCGACTGGCTGGTGCGGGAGGGAGACATTCCGTTCCGCGAGGCGCACCACATTACCGGCGCGGCCGTTAAGCTGGCCGAGGGCCGGAGCGTGGCGCTCGATCAGTTGCCGCTCGAGGATCTCAAGGCCATCGACAGCCGCATCGACGAGCGCGTATTCAAGGCGCTCTCGGTCGAGGCGTCGGTCGCCGCCCGCAAGAGCCACGGCGGCACCGCGCCTGATCAGGTGCGCCTGCGCGTGGCCGAAGCGCGCGTGGCGCTCGGTCTGGAGTGATAGACATGCGCAAGGTTTCCGCCCTGATCCTGATCGCCTTGCTGGCAGCGTGCGGGCAGCGGTCCGGGCTGGGGCTGAAACCGGGCCAGCAGCTGCCGCCCGCGCCTTATGGCCGAGAGCAGAAGCCCGATGCGGCTGAACTGCTCGAGCCGCCCACGATTGCCATCCCGGAGCGCAGCGTCGAGCTGCGCACCCGCTCGGAAGAGCGTGACGATGACCCCTTCGACCTGCCGCCGCCCGAAGCGCCGCAGCCCGAAGAAACGGCCAAGCCCTGACAGGACCCCCATGGACCATTTCGAACTGAAGAACGGCGAACTTCACGCCGAGGATGTGCCGCTGGCCGCGATCTCCCGCGAAACCGGCACGCCCGTCTATGTCTATTCGCGCGCCACGCTTACCCGGCACGCCCGTGTGTTCCGGGAGGCGCTGTCGGCGCTGCCCAGCGTTCATATTGCTTTCGCCGTGAAGTCGAATCCGAACCTTGCCGTGCTGCGGTTGCTCGCCAGGGAAGGCTATGGCGCCGACGTCGTCTCCGAAGGCGAGATGAACCGCGCGCTGGCCGCCGGGATGAAGGCAGAGGACGTCGTGTTCTCGGGCGTGGGCAAGACCCATGCGGAACTGACGGCAGCGGTGAAGGCGGGGATCGGCCAGTTCAACCTCGAAAGCGAGGAAGAGGGCATCGAACTTGCGGAGATCGCGGCGAGCCTCGGCAAGACCGCTTCCTGCGCGCTGCGCGTCAATCCCGATGTCGATGCCAAGACCCATGCCAAGATCTCGACCGGAAAGTCCGAGAACAAGTTCGGCGTGCCCTATGACCTTGCTGCTGAAATCTATGCGCGGCTTTCCGCGCTGCCGGGCCTCGAGATGCGGGGCCTGGCCGTCCACATCGGCAGCCAGATCAGCGATCTGGAGCCTTCGCGGCAGGCCTTCCTGAAGATGGGCGAACTGATGAAGGCGCTGCGCGGGCAGGGCCTCTCCGTTACCCACATGGATCTCGGCGGCGGTCTCGGCGTGCCGTACAAGGCTGGCGATCAGCTTCCCACGCCGGCTGACTATGGCGCGATGGTCGCGGAAGTGGCCGGAGGCTGGGGCGCGACGCTCATGTTCGAGCCGGGCCGCGTGATCACCGGCAACTCGGGCGTCCTCGTGACCGAAGTGGTGCGCGTGAAGCAGGGAGCGAACCATCCCTGGGTGGTGGTCGATGCGGCGATGAACGATCTTGCGCGTCCCGCAATGTACGATGCCTGGCACGACTTCATGGCGGTGAAGCCCAGTGGCGAGACGATGACCGCCAACATTGTCGGCCCGATCTGCGAAAGCTCGGACACTTTCGCCATGGCGCGCGAAATTGACGTGGTGAAGAAGGGCGACCTCGGTGTGTTCCGCACCGCGGGGGCTTACGGTGCTACGATGGCCAACACCTACAATTCACGCGCGCTGGTGCCTGAGGTCATGGTCGATGGCGACAAGTGGTCGCTGGTCGCCAACCGCATCGATCCCGCCACGATTCTCGCTGCCGAGCAAGTGCCGGAGTGGCTGGATTGAAGCAGGGGTGCTAGCCTGAAGCCATGATCGAGACGCTTCCCCTGTTCCACCGCATCGACGGACAGCCGGTGGTAGTGCTGGGCATGGGTGAGGCGGCCGAAGCCAAGCGGAGGCTGGTCGAGCGCGCGGGCGGTCTGGTCATCGACGATTTGCAGGAAGGCATCGACAAGGGCGCGCGACTGGCCTTCATCGCCTATGAGGATGACACCGCCGCAGAAGCCGATGCGATCCGGGCGCGGTGTGCCGGGCTGCTCGTCAATGCCACCGACCGGCCGGCACTGTGTGATTTCACCGTGCCATCCATTCTCGACCGGTCGCCGGTTCTTGTTGCCATTGGCACGGGTGGCGCCTCGGCGGGCCTGGCCAAGCAGGTGCGGCTGCGACTGGAGCAGATCCTGCCGCAATCGCTGGGAGCGCTGGCCTCGGCGCTGGGCAAGGCGCGGGGAGCCCTGAGGGCGCGCTTCCCCGATGCAGGAGACCGTCGGCGGGCGCTGGATGCGGCTCTGGGCGAAGGTGGTGCGCTTGATGTGCTGTCTGATGTCAGCGCCGGGCGTGTCGAGGTCTGGCTCTCTGCGGCGCCGCTGGAACAGGGCGGCACAGTGGAAATTGCCTTGCGCAGCGATGATCCCGAAGACCTGACGCTGAAGGAGGCGCGGTTGCTCGGTTCTGCGGATGTCATTGCTTTCGAGCGCGGCGTTTCTTCGCGTATTCTCGATCGCGCCCGGGCCGATGCGCAGCGCGCGGTTCTTGGCAAGAATGACGGCGTCTCGTTCGCAAGTGGGCTGACAGTTATAGTTCGTGCGCCTTCAGCGGCCCGTTGACAGCTTGACCCTTTATTAAGTTGTTACAATAAATTAATTAATTTTCGGCGATGGAATCCGGCATATTTACTTTCATGTGAAGTCCATTCTGGATTTCGGGGGTGGAAATGAACATGGCCGAATTGGAGCAGGCCGGGCTGCGCAGGATTGAGCCGGAGGCGTTGCCTGACCTCAATGTTCTTACAGGCGTTTTCGGATGCCGGGCCGACGGGCCGCGTTTCGATGCGGAAGACGACAATCACGCCGTACTGATGCCGTGCCTGTTTCCATTCGCTTTGCTCGATTGACGATGCGCTGATGCCTTTGCGGAATATGCTGGCGAGGTGCCGGCAGGATGCTTCGGAGTGGGAACACGGGCAGGCAGAGCTTGCGCGGCGACTGGCCGGGTGGCGGGCCAGCCCCGCGGTTGCCCCGGTCCTGTCGGCCATGAACCGTTTCGGGGGCGGGGATACACTGGAAACGTGCGGGCCGCTGGCGGAGTTGTTCTCGGGTGAAAGCGGGGTTGCGATGGACTTCGTCCGCAGCTTTGCCGCCGCGGGGCTGGCCGGGCTGCGTGATCATCCGCTGGGACAGCTCCCGCTGCTCCACGGTACTCGCACGGCGGCTCCGGCGCTGGTGCTGGCCAGTGCGGGGCGGGCCAGCCTTGCTCTTGCCGCATATGATGGCAGCGTTCTCGATACATTGCCTCCGCCCAAAACGGCAAAATTCGTGCCGCGCGAGACCTGGGTTCACGTTCTCGAAGGCTCCGGCATCGCCGATCTGGTGCTGCTGCGTGACGAGGAAACGCAAGAGGGGCGTCGTGTCCTGCATTCGGGTTCGATCGATCTGCAGCCGGGTACGGTGACCTACCGGTATGGGCGGCGTCAGGCGCTGCAGGTGCGGTCTGCCAGGGGCAGTCTGGTGCTGTTGCGGCTCCAGCGGCGCTTTCCCGATCGTGAGCCGGTGCGGGAATACAGCCTGCCGGACGGTGCGCTGGTCCATCAGACCGCGGCGCGTGCGGAAGACACCATGCTGGAGCTGGCCGTGAGCCTGCTCGGGCGGATGGGCCGGCGGGACGCGGTTACTCCGCTAGTTCGGCTGGCATCGGGCGTGACCGATCCCGACGCGGGGCAGAGCCTGCGCTGGCAGGCACTGCGCGAAGCCCTTGCCATGGACCCCGCAGCGGGGCTCGACCTCCTGGCCATGCTGGCGACCAGTCCCGGCGACGCCCTGGCCCGCCCTGCAGCGGCGCTGCGAGCGTCACTGCTCGAGGCCCGGCCAGAGCTGGGGAGGAGCGGCTAGTGGCAACGACAATCGAGGTTCGCGATCCAACGCCGGCTTCTCTGGACGAATGCATCGCCGAACTGAACGCATGGGGCTTCGATCCGGCCGAGGACACCAGTCTCTCGCACGCGGCGAACTGGCTCAAGCGGCTGGGAAACAATCCGGATTTTCTGGGCGACGCATTGATCGCGATGCTTACCCGGTCGGGGCCTGCCCGAGCTGACATGCCGCTGCCGCAGGGTTCCGGCACCAACCGTGTGCTGTTGGCGCGGCCACAGCGGGGCAATTTCATTCTTGCTGCGGATCTCTGGCCGTCGTCAGCGGACCATGTGCTGCGCGCGAGCGCGCCGGCGGCATTGGGCTATGGCATCGTTCACAATCACAATGTGGACTTTCTTACGCTCGGCTATTTCGGCCCCGGCTATGAGGTGGACGACTATACCTGCGATCCGGACACGCTGTCGGGATGGAAAGGCGAGCGTGTTCTGCTTCGCCCCTGCCACCGCTACCGGCTGGAGCCGGGGCGGATGGTCCATTACCGCCGTATACGGGATGTGCGGTCGCTGCAGCCGCCCGCGTCGCTTTCGGTATCATTGACCCTGTCGCATGTGCACGGCGCGCAAAGCTGGGACAGCCACTGCATCTTCGAGCCGGTCAAAGGAAGCAAGGCTGGCTTTTGCGTGACAAAAGTCCTTGGTCATGGCCCGAGCGAGACATTCCTGCGTCTGGCGGTAGCGCTGGGCGGAGATGAGGCTGCCGATCTGGCCTATCGTTTCGGCAGGGAGCACCCCAGCGATCGCATGCGCCTGACCGCGTGGCGTGCGCTGGCTGGAGCAGCGCCGGATGATCACGCGCGCGATACGGTCTGGCGCGAGGCCGAAATGTCGGGGAGCCTGGCCGTCGCCGAAGTGGCGAAGCGCCAGCGGGCCTAGTTCCTGACCCTAGAACATGCCTCCTGCCAGCGCATCGATGGCACCCTGCAGGATGACTGCGGCGGCAGCCGAATCGATGCGTGTAGCACGCTTGGCGCGGCTCATGTCCTGCTCGATCAAACCGCGCTCGGCGCCACTGGTGGACCAGCGCTCGTCCCACAGCAGGATCGGCAGGCCCAGCACCGCTAGGTTGCGGGCGTAGGCGCGGCTCGATTGCGAGCGGGGGCCTTCCGATCCGTCCATGTTGAGCGGCAGGCCGATGACCACGCCCTTGATCGAACGCTCGCGAATCAGCGCTTCGAGCAAGGCCTTGTCGGCACCGAACTTGCCGCGTTTCAGCGTCTTGCCGGGTGAAGCGAAGCGCCAGCCGGCGTCGCAGAAGGCGGTGCCGATGGTCTGGGTGCCGAGATCGAGCCCCAGCAGCGCCCCGGCCTCGGGCAGGGCATCGCGGAATTCGAGTGCGCCGGTGGTAATCACGGGGCTCATCAGTTTTGCACCTTGTGCTTCTCCGCCCATGCCGCGCTGCGCCGGGCAAAGTCCGAGCGGAAATTCGACCAGAACAGCGGGATGTCAAAGACGTGGTAGTTGTTGCCCGGCAGCACGAAAGCGTCGAGCGGCAGCCTGGGTGGCGGGCCGATGTGCAGGAAGTGATCCGGGCCACAAGCGGCGGGAACCGTCTGAGGCTTGAGTTCGCCGCTCGCTTTGGAAAAGTCCGGGACAAGCGTGCCGGTGTTCCGCGAGGCATCGGTGGCGCCGCCGGGCGTGCCGGTCAACGGATTGGTGCACAGGAACGCACTTTGCCCCACCGGCTGTCCGTCGAGGCCCTTGCGGCGGCCATAGGCGGCCATCATCATCGCGGTGTCGGCGGGGTCAGCCACGCTGAGCCAGCTGAGCACGCAGCCCGAATCAGCGGCCTGTTCGCAGGCGGGCAGGCCCATCTTCGGCAGGTCATGGCCGAGCGAGACGGGCCATCCGACCGCATAGGCGGCGATCACGCGCCCTGCGAGCGGGGTCCCCGCGATCCGGTCACGCAAGAGGCGGCGCAGCAGGAAGGCGCCCTGGCTGTGTCCGGCCAGCACGATCGGGCGGTCTTCGGGCACTTGCGCGATGAAAGCATCGAAGGCGGACAGGATGTCGCGGTAAGCCAGGTCAAGCGCGGCGTTGGCTTCGGGCTTGTCCGTGAGGAAGGCGCCGATTGCGGCCTGACGGTAGCGCGGGGCAAACACGGCTTCCGCCGCGTTGAACGGACTCGCCATCGTCTGGACGAACAGCTTCGCGTATTGGCGCGAGGTCTTGTCGTTCAGATCCGCGTTCCAGTCACCCTTCTCGATGTAGCTGGTGGGGTGGATGAAGAAGACATAGGGGCGAGCAGGATTGGCCGCGCGCTGCGCGCCCGCCGGGAGCCATTCGGCGGGATCGGCACCCTTCGCCATCCCGGGCCGTGCTATCCACATGCCCGCGTCTTGATATGCATTGTCCGCGAGCGCTGGCCTGTCGTGGAACGGACCGTCCGGCACGAAGGCCATCGCGGTCAGGTCTTCGGCATAGAATGTCAAGATCAGCCTGATCAGGATGTAGAGCACAACGCAGACGGCGATGACGTAGAGGAACTTGCGGGCCATGGCCGCTGCGTCTCGCGCGGCCCGGCGCCGGGGTCAAGCGCAAGAGCAATGCTGGCCCGGCAGAAAACAGGACCCGCTCACCCTGAGCCTGTCGAAGGGGTGCACTCCCAGCGCTGCGCAAGGTCCTTCGACAAACTCTGGACGAGCGGCGCGTTGCGAATGATCTCAATTCTTCGCCGCGTAGGCCGGATCGATCTGCGGACGCAGGCTCCTGAAGGCGCGCCCTTCACGCATGGCGCTCCACCACGTCAGCGGGTTCCAGCTCTGGGTACCGTCGAGCGAAAAGGTGATGAACTCGGCCCGTCCGCCGATGTTCGACAGAGGCACCGGGCCGCCGAGACCACCGCCGGGATTGCCCATGAAGTCGGTATCGAACGGCGCGCGGCTGTCAGCCGAGCGGTCGCGGTCGTCGCCCATCAGGAACACGTGGCCTTCGGGCACGGTGATCTCGGCATAATTGTCTAGGCTCTGGTTCATGTAGTCGATGACATCGTAGGTCGCGCCGTTGGGCAGCGTTTCGCGATAGGTCGGCAGTTCGTAGACTTCGTGCCCGTTGGGCAGACGGGTGCGGTATTGCTCGAACCCGTCATAGCAATGGCCCGGCGCCTGTCCGTCGCACTGGAGCGAATCGTCGGCCGAAATCTGGGTGGCAGGCTCGACTTCGCGCTTGATGAACTTGCCGTTGAGCCGGATGCGGCCATCGACGACGGCGATGCGATCTCCCGGCAGAGCGACCACGCGCTTGATCAGGTCTTCCTTGCGATTGCCGGGCACGACGATGACGATGTCGCCATATTGCGGTGTGCTGCCGAGGATGCGCCAGGTGTCGCGCGGGAGCAGGTGAAAGCTCAGCGATGACCAGTTCCAGCCATAGGGATACTTGGATACCACCAGCCGATCACCCACCAGCAGGTTCGGCATCATCGAGATCGAGGGGATGTAGAACGGCTTGGCGAGGAACGAATGGAACGCCAGCACGCCGAGCAGCATCAGCGTGAGGCCGCGCACTTCGTGCCACCAGTTGATCTTTTCAGCCTTTCCCTTCGTCTCGGGAGCGGACGGGGGGGCGGTATCGGTCATGACGGGGGGCAATTCTGGTCCTGTTCGGCGGGAAGGGGGCGGGCTTCGATGACGACGAAGGCCTGCGCCCATGGATGGTCGTCTGTGAGCGTAAGGTGAACCACCACTTCATGACCGGGCGGTGTCAGCGAATCGAGGCGCATGCGCGCACCGCCGGTCAGAGCAAGCGTGGGCGCGCCCGACTTGGCATTCACCACACCGATGTCCTTCATGAACACCCCGGCCTTGAAGCCGGTGCCCACAGCCTTGGAAAAGGCTTCCTTGGCGGCGAAGCGCTTGGCCAGCGTTCCGGCCTTCGTGAACGGGCGGCGGTTGGCTTTCGCCTGTTCGATCTCGGTGAAGACGCGCGTCTCAAAGCGCTCCCCGAAGCGGTCGAGCGAGTTCTGGATGCGCTCGATGTTGCAGAGGTCCGAGCCCATGCCGATAATCATGACATCCCCTCCTTGTGGCGGAGGATATTCACCGCACTTCGTCCATCAGCGCGCGCATCTTCTTCACGCTGGCTTCCAGCCCGCAGAAGATGGCCTCGCCGATCAGGTAGTGGCCGATGTTGAGTTCGGCGAGCTGGGGAATCGCGGCGATCGGTTGCACGTTCTCATACGTGAGGCCGTGCCCGGCATGCGGCTCGATGCCGTTCTTGGCGGCAAGGGCTGCCATGTCGGTGATTCGCTTGAGTTCCACCGCCACCTGTTCGCCGGAGGCATGGGCATATTCGCCGGTGTGCAGCTCGACCACTGGTGCACCCAGCTTCATCGCTGCCTCGATCTGGCGCGCTTCGGGCGCGATGAACAGGCTCACGCGGATGCCCGCGTCGGTCAGGCGGCCGACGATGGGCGCCAGCTGGTTGTGCAGACCGGCGGCGTCGAGCCCGCCTTCGGTCGTGCGTTCCTCGCGCTTTTCCGGGACGATGCAGGCTGCGTGCGGCTTGTGCCGCAGGGCGATGGCGAGCATTTCCTCGGTCGCGGCCATCTCGAAGTTGATGGGCAGGCCGGTCGCGTCGGCGACGCGCTGCAAGTCCGCGTCGACGATGTGGCGCCGGTCCTCGCGCAAGTGCAGGGTAATCCCGTCGCCGCCCGCCTGCGCCACGATTTCGGCCGCACGGGCCGGGTCCGGGTGGTCGCCGCCGCGCGCGTTGCGGATGGTGGCGACGTGGTCGATGTTTACGCCGAGGCGCAGGCGGGAGGGATTGAGCACGTTGGTCACGATGATCCTGTCGGTGGTCCTGTCAGTTCAGGGCTGGGCGCGGCTGCCCGGCTTGATGGCCTCGGTTCCGGCCAGTTCGGGCGGCAGCTCGTCCGGCGCGTAAGTGGGGAAATTGATCGCCACCAGCGGGAAATAAGGCACGCCGAGATCGACCGCGCCAGCCGAGCGGTCCACCAGCGATGCCGCGGCGACCACTTCGCCGCCAGCCGCCTCGATGGCCTTGATCGCCTCGCGCGAGGACTTGCCGGTGGTCACGACGTCCTCGACCATCAGCACCTTGTCGCCGGGCTCCAGCTCGAAACCGCGACGCAGTTCGAACGTGCCCTCGGGGCGTTCGACGAACATCGCGTCGACCTGCAGTGCACGGCCCATTTCCTGGCCGATGATCACGCCACCCATGGCGGGAGAGACGACTTTCTGGATCTGCTTGCGGATGTCGTGGGGCAGAGTCGCGGCCAGCGCCACGGCCAGTCGCGCGGCGCGGTCCGGATTCATCAGCACGCGCGCACATTGCAGGTAGTGCGCACTGTGCCTGCCCGATGAAAGCAGGAAGTGCCCCTCAAGCAAAGCCTTGCTGGCCCGGAACTCGGCGAGGACCTCTTGTTCGGTCATATGGACATATACCCCTGGTGCGATTTGCATTGATCGGGAGCACGTTTGTGCATCCCATGGTCAAAAATTCCCCTAGAGGCGCTTGAGACACGCGGCAAGCACGCGTATAGCCCCCGCCGAAGGGGGGCTGTCGCCTCCGCATTTGGGGTGCGCGTAACCGGGGGGCTACTCGCTTGCGCGTCGATAACGAGAACGGAAGCGTGACAACGATGACATCCGGCAAAAACGCCAGTGCCTTTGGCAAGTCCCTGAAGGCTCTTGGTCTTTCTCTCGCAAGTTTCCTTGCCGTTGCGGCCGCTCCGGCGCTGGCGCAGGACGCTCCCGCTGCAGGCAGCTATACGCCGATGAAGCCGACCGAAGGCGTGGGCATGCCCGTTCCCGAAGGTCTCGGCCTGCAGGATCAGTATTCGAAGATCGGCGAATACGGCGCGTGGATTCACAACGACGTGCTGCTGCCGATCATCACGATCATCACCCTGCTGGTGCTGATCCTGCTGATCGTCGTCATGGTGCGGTTCAACCGCCGCGCCAATCCGGTCGCTTCGAAGACCAGCCACAACACGCTGATCGAAGTGATCTGGACACTCGTTCCCGTGCTGATCCTGATCGGCATCGCGGTCCCCTCGATCGACCTGATCGCCAAGCAGTACAAGCCGGCTCCCAAGGGAGCGCTGACCATCAAGGTCACCGGCAACCAGTGGTTCTGGACGTACGGCTATCCCGACAACGGCGACTTCGAAGTCGTGTCGAACATGCTCAATGTTCCCGGCCAGCCCACCATCAACAACGGTGTGCGTGAAGTCGGCTCCGAGCCTTGGGACGGTCCGTCGCACCTCGAGGTGGACAACCGCATGGTCGTTCCCGCCGGTGAGCCGATTCGCCTGCAGATCACTGCGGCCGACGTCATCCACTCGTTCGCGGTGCCCTCGCTGTGGTTCAAGCTCGACGCTGTTCCGGGCCGCATCAACGAGAAGGTGTTGATGATCGAGAAGCCGGGCGTGTACTACGGCCAGTGCTCCGAACTGTGCGGTGCCAAGCACGGTTACATGCCGATCGCCGTTGAAGCGCTGCCGCGCGACAAGTACGACGCCTGGGTCCTGACGCATCCGGGCGCTGTCATCGATGGCCAGAAGCCCGCGGCCGCTGAAGCTGCCGCTCCTGCAGCAGACGCCTCCGAGGCGCCGGCTGCCGACGCAATCGCTGAAGCCGAATAAGCGCGAATAGAAGGACAGGGTCCCCGAACATGGCAACGACTGCTGAACACTTCCAGGCTCACGCGGAAGACCACCACCACGATCACAAGCCGGGCTTCTTTGCCCGCTGGTTCATGTCCACCAACCACAAGGACATCGGTACGATGTACCTGATCTTCGCGATCTTCGCGGGGATCATCGGTGGCGCCGTCTCGGGCGTCATGCGCCTCGAGCTGGCCGAACCGGGTATCCAGTACCTGCAGTACATCTCGCCGCTGGTGGGTGATGATCCGTCGAACTTCAACGCCACGCTGCACCTGTGGAACGTGCTGATCACCGCCCACGGCCTGATCATGGTGTTCTTCATGGTCATGCCGGCGATCATCGGCGGCTTCGGCAACTGGTTCGTTCCGATCATGATCGGCGCGCCGGACATGGCCTTCCCGCGCATGAACAACATTTCGTTCTGGCTGACCGTCGCCGGTTTCTGCTCGCTGATGGCCTCGGCCTTCGTGCCGGGCGGCACGGGCATGGGCGCCGGCACCGGCTGGACCGTCTATGCGCCGCTCTCGACCACCGGTTCGCCCGGTCCCGCGGTCGACTTCGGCATCTTCGCGCTGCACCTTTCGGGTGCGGGCTCGATCATGGGCGCGATCAACTTCATCACCACCATCTTCAACATGCGCGCGCCTGGCATGACCATGCACAAGATGCCGCTGTTCGTGTGGTCGGTGCTGGTCACTGCGTTCCTGCTGCTGCTGTCGCTGCCGGTCCTGGCCGCCGCGATCACCATGCTGCTGACCGACCGCAACTTCGGCACCACCTTCTTCGATCCTTCGGGCGGTGGTGATCCGGTCCTTTACCAGCACCTGTTCTGGTTCTTCGGCCACCCCGAAGTCTACATCATGATCCTGCCGGGCTTCGGCATCATCTCGCAGATCATCTCGACCTTCTCGAAGAAGCCGGTGTTCGGCTACCTCGGCATGGCCTACGCGATGGTCGCCATCGGCGTCGTCGGCTTCATCGTGTGGGCCCACCACATGTATGCGACCGGCCTGTCGGTGAACACCAAGATGTACTTCACCGCTGCGACCATGGTCATCGCGGTGCCGACCGGCATCAAGATCTTCTCGTGGATCGCGACGATGTGGGGCGGCTCGATGGAGTTCAAGTCGCCGATGGTATGGGCGATCGGCTTCATCTTCCTGTTCACCGTGGGCGGCGTCACCGGCGTCGTGCTGGCGAATGGCGGCGTCGATGACGTTCTGCATGACACCTACTACGTCGTGGCGCACTTCCACTACGTGCTGTCGCTGGGTGCGGTGACGGCGCTCTTCGCGGGATTCTACTACTGGTTCCCGAAGATGAGCGGCAAGATGCACTCGGAGTTCCTGGCGAACCTGCACTTCGCGGTGTTCTTCGTCGGCGTGAACATGATCTTCTTCCCTATGCACTTCCTCGGGCTGCAGGGCATGCCGCGCCGTTATCCGGACTATGCCGAGGCGTATCACTACTGGAACCAGTTCGCGACTCATGGCTATGAGATCATGGCTGTCTCGATCCTGATCTGGTTCGTGAACATCATCTACGCGTACACTGCCGGCAAGAAGGCGGAAGACAACTACTGGGGCGAAGGTGCGACCACGCTCGAGTGGACGCTGTCGAGCCCGCCGCCGTTCCACCAGTTCGAGACGCTCCCCGTGATCGAGGAAGCGGCTCACCACTGATCCGGCTGCGCTCGCGATGACGAGCCGTGCGAAGCAATCCGGAGCCTCCCTGAGAGCGGCTTCGGATTGCTTCTCCGCATTGGCGGCTCGCATCGAGTGCGCATTCCGGTGTATGAATGGCCAGTCATGAACCCGACGATTCCCGCCTCTGCTGCCACGCCGCTGCCGGCTGACTGGCGCGATCTGTTCGCGCTGACCAAGCCGCGCGTGATGAGCCTGGTGATCTTCACCGGCCTGTGCGGCCTGATCGCCGCGCCGGAGCGAATTCACCCGGTGCTCGCGTTCACGGCGATCCTGTGCATTGCCATGGGGGCGGGCGGGGCCGCCGCGCTCAACCAGTGGTGGGAAGCCGATCTCGACGCGGGGATGAAGCGCACGGCCAAGCGGCCGTTGCCGCAGGGCCGGCTGGACCGCACGACCGCGCGCGACTTTGCCGGAATTCTCTGCGCTGCATCGGTGTTCCTGATGGGCTTTGCCGTGGGCTGGCTCGCCGCCGCGATCCTCGCCGTCTCGATCATCTATTATGCCGTGATCTACACGATCTGGCTCAAGCCGCGCACGCCGCAGAACATCGTCATCGGCGGTGGAGCGGGCGCCTTCCCGCCGCTGATCGGCTGGGTTGCCGCTACCGGCCATGTCACGGCGATGCCGATCGTGCTGTTCGCCATCATCTTCTTCTGGACGCCGCCGCATTTCTGGGCGCTCGCGCTCTTCGTGAAGAGCGATTACGCCAAGGTCGGCATCCCGATGATGCCGGTGGTGGCCGGTGAGAAATCCACGCGCCGCCAGATCCTGATCTACACCGTGCTTCTGCTGCCTCTCAGCGCACTGCCCTGGTGGCTGCCGGGCAAGGAGCACACCGGCGCGATCTACGGCATTTCGGCGCTCGTGCTGTCGAGCCTGTTCCTGGCACTGTCGGCGCGCGTCGCGTTCCGGGAACGTCAGGGGTCGGACGATACGATGAAGCCGGAAAAGCAGCTTTTCGCCTATTCGGTGATCTACCTCTTCGCGCTGTTCGGCGCGCTGGTGGTGGATCGTTTCATCGTGATCTGAGCGGGGCAGGCATGGACAATCCCAATTCCGAGCGGGACCGCCGGACCATCGACCAGATTCGCAAGAGCCGCAATCGCGTTCTCGGCCTGAGCCTTGCGGGCTTTGTCATCCTCGTGTTCTTCATCTCGATTGCCAAGATGGGCTGAGCGGTCATGAGCGGCACGATCAGCGCGACCGAAAGGGCCAGGCAAAGCAACCGCAAGGTTGCGACTGTCGCCTTGTCGCTGGCGCTGGGGATGCTCGGTCTCGGCTACGCGTCGGTGCCTCTTTACCGCATCTTCTGCCAGGTCACCGGTTACGGCGGTACCACCCGCCGGGTGGACGTGGCGCAGGCCGCCACCATCAAGGACAGCGGTCACGAGATGCGGGTGCGCTTCGACGCCAATGTCGCCCGCGACATGCCCTGGGAATTCAAGCCGCTGCAACGCACTGACACGGTATCGATCGGCGCGCGCGACATGGCGCTGTTCTGGGCGAAGAACGATTCGACCCAGACCGTCACCGGCACGGCAAGCTTCAATGTCGAGCCGGAGCAGGCAGCAAAATACTTCAACAAGATTCAGTGCTTCTGCTTCACCGAGCAGACGCTCAAGCCCGGCGAGGAAGTGCGGATGCCGGTGCTCTATTACATCGATCCGGCGATCCTCGATGATCCGGACAACAAGGACGTGCACGAGATCACGCTCAGCTATACGTTTCACGTAACGTCGATCGGTGATGGAAAGACACTGGACCAGAACAAATCGGGCGGTTAAGGCCTCCCGGAATCTGTGCGCGGGGCCTATGGGGGGAACCGCAGGAAAATAGACAGTTGGAAAACGGGGAAGTAGGCACCATGGCCGGTACGAAGAACCACGATTACCACATCCTTCCGCCGGATATCGCGCCGCTCGCCACGACCATCGGCGCATTGACGTTCACTTCGGGCATGGTGCTGTTCATGCACGGCATGCCTGGTGGTCATTTCGTGCCGTGGCTGGGGCTGGCGGTTCTGCTGGCGTCCATGTTCATGTGGTTCTCGAAGATCATCAACGAAGCGCACGCTGGCGATCACACGCCTGTCGTGCAGCTGCACCAGCGTTACGGCATGATCCTGTTCATCGCTTCGGAAGTGATGTTCTTCGTCGGCTGGTTCTGGGCGTTCTTCGACTTCTCGCTGTTCCCTTCGACGCTGGCCGAGGTGGTCGGTGGCCAGTGGCCGCCCAAGGCGATCGAAGCAGTCATGGACCCCTTCGCCCTGCCGCTGCTCAACACGCTGATCCTGCTGTGCTCGGGCACCACTGTCACCTGGGCGCACCACTCGCTGATCCACGGTGACCGCGATGGCCTGAAGAAGGGGCTGTGGGCGACCGTGCTGCTCGGCCTGCTGTTTACCTCGATCCAGGCTTACGAGTACATTCACGCACCGTTTGCCTTCGGCCAGAACACCTATGGTTCGGCGTTCTACATGGCGACCGGCTTCCACGGCTTCCACGTGATCGTGGGCACCATCATGCTGATCGTCTGCCTCGTGCGCTCGTACAAGGGTGACTTCACCCCGCGCCAGCACTTCGGCTTCGAAGCCGCTGCGTGGTATTGGCACTTCGTCGACGTCGTGTGGCTGTTCCTCTTCGTGTGCATCTACATCTGGGGCAACGCGGGCGCTGTCATCGAATAATGCCGGAGACCGGTAATCCGAAATCTGAGGGGCAGCCGGAGACCGCTTCGGCTGCCCTTTTCGGTCTCTGCCCGCGCTGCGGGGCGAAGACGCTGTTCGATGGCATGGCGAAGTTCGCACCACGCTGCCGATCCTGCGGATTGGACTACTCGCAGTTCAATGTCGGTGACGGCCCGGCCGCATTCCTGACGCTGATTGTCGGCACGATCGTTGCGGTATTGGCCATCTGGCTCCAGCTCTCGTTCGAGCCGCCATTCTGGGTGCATGCCGTGCTGTGGATACCCGTGACGACCGTGCTGGTGATCGGCGGGTTGCGCGTTGCCAAGGCCTGGCTCCTGGGTGCCGAGTACCGCCGCCGCGCTGGCGAGGGCCGCATCAAGGACTGACTGACGTGCGCCGCATTCCCGTCTTGCCGACGCTTGTCGTCCTTGCCGCTGTTGCCATGATGGTTTCATTGGGCGTGTGGCAGCTGCACCGGCTTCAGTGGAAGGAGGCGCTGCTTGCTGACTATGCGGCTGCGCAACGTTCCGGCACCGAGATGGCGTGGCCGCCGGAAGGACCGGGTGAGGACCTTCTCTATCACCGCGCGCACCTCACCTGCGCGGGCGTGACGAATCACAGCAGCATGGCGGGCCGCAATATGGCGGGCGAATCGGGCATGGCGCAGACAGTGGAATGCGTGCTGCCGTCCGGGGGCACGGCACTGGTGGTACTGGGCTGGTCGCAGCAGCCCAATGCTGCGCTGGAGTGGCAGGGTGGCGAGGTTGACGGAACCATCGCACCGGGGCCACGTCTGGTTGCAGATCCGCCGCTCGCCGGGCTTCAGGCCAGTGCGAAGCCCGATCCTTCGGAGATACCGAACAACCACTTTGCCTATGCGATCCAGTGGTTCTTCTTCGCCGGTACGGCGCTGGCGATCTATGCCATCGCGTTGTGGAAGCGGCCGCGGCAGGGCTGACCACCACGTGTAGGCTTTCCTTTCCGGCCTCATCCCGCTAACCGCGCCGCAAACAACAGGATTGGCCATGGAATACATCAGCACTCGCGGCAGCGCTCCGGCGCTTGATTTCGAAGGCGCCACGCTGGCAGGGCTCGCTTCGGACGGCGGCCTCTACGTGCCGCGCGAATGGCCGCGCTTTTCCAGCGACGAGATCGCCGCGATGGCGGGCCTGCCCTACGCGGAGCTGGCCGCAAAAGTCATGGCGCCGTTCGTGGGCGATAGCCTGACCTATGACCGCCTGCTCGAACTGACGACGCAGGCCTATGGGCGCTTCGCGCACAAGGCGGTGACGCCGCTCAAGCAGCTCGACGAGCAGCAGTGGGTGCTGGAACTTTTCCACGGCCCAACACTCGCGTTCAAGGACGTGGCGCTGCAGCTGCTCGGCCTGCTCTTCGAAGAGTTTCTCGGCCGTTCGGACCGGAACCTGACGATTGTAGGCGCGACCTCGGGCGATACCGGCTCGGCCGCCATCGACGCCGTCGCAGGCCGTGAGAAGGTGGACATCTTCATGCTCCACCCGCACGGCCGCGTTTCGGACGTGCAGCGCCGCCAGATGACCACGGTCTTGGCGCCCAATGTCTACAACATCGCCATAGAAGGCTCGTTCGACGATGCGCAGGCGATGGTGAAGCGCATGTTCAATGACACGGACATGACCGGGCGTTTCGCGATCGGCGCGGTGAACTCGATCAACTGGGCCCGCCTGATGGCGCAGGTAGTCTATTACTTCGCCGCCGGCCTGCAGCTCGGCGCGCCGCACCGCGCGGTGGCGTTCTCGGTGCCGACGGGCAATTTCGGCGATGTCTTCGCGGGCTATGTCGCTGCAAAGATGGGGCTGCCGGTCGAAAAGCTGATCGTCGCTACCAACGTCAACGACATCCTCCACCGCGCGCTCTCCACCGGCGACTATTCGCAGGGCACCGTCACCCCGACCGCCGCGCCTTCGATGGACATCCAGGTCTCGTCGAACTTCGAGCGCCTGTTGTTCGATCTCGGTGGCCGTGACGGCAAGGCGATGGCCGAGCAGATGGCAGGCTTTGAGGCGAGCAAGGCGATGCAGCTCACCAATGCCCAGCGCGAAGGCGCTGCCGCGCTGTTCCAGTCGGCGCGCGCTGATGCCGACGATATGGCTTCGACCATTCGCTGGGCCTGGGAAAGCTGCGGCGAGTTGATCGATCCGCACACCGCCTGCGGCCTGTTTGCCGCGCGCACGGGCGGCATCGATGCCGCAACCCCGGTCGTCACGCTGGCGACTGCGCATCCGGCCAAGTTCCGTGACGCGGTCGAACGAGCCACCGGCCACCGGCCGAGCCTGCCGTCCCGCGTGGGCGACCTGTTCGACCGCGAGGAAAAGTGCGTCGAACTGCCGGGCGACTACGCGGCAGTCTCGGAGTTCGTGGCGAGCCACGCCACCCCGAAGGCCTGATGGCGCAGCTCGTTACCCAGCCCGTTGTCCTCGCCGGCGAGGGCTGGGAGGATTATGGCCTCGTCGATTCGGGCCATGGCCGCAAGCTTGAGCGCTATGGCGCTTACCGTTTCGTCCGCCCGGAACCGCAGGCAATGTGGACGCCGCGCATTGCCGACTGGGATGCCCATGGCGAATTCGTCCCCGGCTCGGACGAGGACGGGGGCGGACGCTGGCAATTCGACAAGCCGGTCCCTCGCGATGGCTGGCCGCTGGCGTGGAACGAAGTGTCGTTCACCGCGCAGTGCACGCCTTTCCGCCATCTGGGGTTCTTCCCCGATATGGCCCCCGTGTGGGACTGGATGCGCGAGCAGTTGGCCGGGCGCGATGATGCCTCCACGCTGAACCTGTTCGGCTACACTGGTGTGGGCACGATGGCGCTTTCTGCGCACGGTCCGGTGACGCATGTTGATGCGTCGAAGAAATCGGTCGCCCAGGCGCGCGAGAATGCCGCGCTGGCCGGGCTGGAAGACCGCCCGGTGCGCTGGCTTATCGACGATGCCGCCAAGTTCGCCGCGCGCGAAGTGCGCCGGGGCAAGCGCTACGACGGGATCATCCTCGATCCCCCCAAGTTCGGGCGCGGCCCCAATGGCGAGACCTGGCGTCTGGAGGAAAACCTGCCCGGCCTGCTGGGTGATTGCCGCCAGCTGCTGGACGAGGAGAGCCGGTTCCTGTTTCTCACGGTCTATGCCGTGCGCATGTCCTCGCTGGCGCTGGCAGGGCTGCTGGACGAACTGTTTGCCGGTCTGCCCGGCACCATCGAACATGGCGATCTCGCCGTGCGCGAAGACGGGCTGGGGCGTCTGCTGCCTACAGCCATCTTCGCGCGCTGGCGCCGCGACTAGAGCCGCCTCAGCTTTCGGGCTTCACGAATTTCAGCACGAACTGGTCGGTCTTGCCGCGGATGGCGGGATCGAAGACCTTGAGCGTGTGATCGTCTTCCGGGTTGGCGAGCACAGGGCTCTTGCCTGCCAACTGGAAGCCGGCGGCCTCGACTTCCCTGATCACGGTAGCTTCCGCGATGCGGTGCAGCGTCGAGGTGACATCGGCAGGAGCATCGGCGGCAGCGGCGTGATCGTTGATGAGGTAGACACCGCCGGGCTTGAGTGCGCGGAAGGCGGCCTGATTGTAGAGCGCAGCAGCATCGCTCTCGCCGATCTTCGCGTTCTTGAAGTCGTGATAGTTCTCGGTGGTCCACACGATATCGACCGGCTCGGAGGCAAGATCGTCTCCGGCCTTGAGGATCGAGATGCTGACTTGCGGGTGCTCGGTGGCCCAGGCCTCGACGGCAGGAACCGGACGGCTCGAATCGGCGAAGACATGGCCTTCGGCGCCTACGGCAAGGCTGAGCAGGCGCGTGTAGTAACCGCCGCCGGGGGCCAGTTCGGCGATCCTGGCGCCTTCATGCACCCCGGCGAAGGTCATCAGTTCGGCGGGCTTGCGCTGGGCGTCGCGGGCCACGTCCTCGGCGGGACGAGCACTGTCGGCCACGGCCGCCGCAATGACAGGGACGGGCGTATCGCCGGCCATCACGGCGGCAGGGCTGGCGAGCAGAAGGGCGGTGATCGTCAGGGAAGGGATGATCTTGGGCATGGGGAGCTGTCTCCGCTGTTCATTCCGGCGGTGGGTCTAGCACCGGGTGGCGGGCGGCTCCACCGTGCTTGCGTGCGCGATGGACTTTTGACCTTGGCGATGGCATCGGCGGCTTATGGCAGACAGCCTTATCCTTGAAGTTGCCGATTTCGAACAGGATGTCCTCACTGGCATCTATTCGGAAGAGACCGGCAAGCCGCAGCCCTTGCGCTTCACGATCTCCGTGCGCCTGAAGCCGATCGCCCATTACGCGCCGGATACCCCGCTCGGGGCCAGCAAGAACTACATGGACCTCAAGTTCGCGGCCTCCGATGCCTTGCCGCCGGGGCTCCATTTCAAGCTGATCGAGGCGGTGGCCGATCACGTCTGCGAGACGCTGTTCCTGCAGGACGAACGGGTCGAGGCGGTGACCGTCAAGATCGTAAAGCTGGCAATCGCCGAAAACGGCGAGAAGATCGGGATGACGCTGACGCGGGAACGGCGTTGATGGAGTTGCTCTACGCCGGGCCGCTGGCGGATGACCCGCTCGATGCCGCGGCGGATTTTCATGCCCGCGTGCTGCCGGGCGTCGAGGCGACCCTGAACGCGGGGGCCAATCCGCTGACGCTGGTATTTCTTCCCGCGTCCTACGAGCACCATGCCTGGCGGCTGGCCGTGGTGCAGGGGTTGGCAAGGCGATTTGCCCCGTCGCGCATAAATGCCATCGAAACCGGCGAGGCCGCCGCCGCCGATGCCGCTTCCCGGTGGCTGGACGGTGCGTCGGGGGTTACGGGGCAACTCCTTCCGCTTGATGGAAATGGCGCGGGTTCAGTGCTATATCCGGCAGGATGAGTTCATTCGCCCCACTCGTGGACCAGTTCCAGCGCCGCATTACCTATCTGCGGCTGTCGGTTACCGACCGGTGCGACTTGCGCTGTTCCTATTGCATGCCCGAGCGCATGACCTTCCTGCCGCGCAAGGAGGTGCTGAGCCTTGAGGAGCTTCATGATCTGGCGCTGGGCTTCATTGCGCGCGGGATCACCAAGATCCGCCTGACCGGGGGCGAACCGCTGGTACGCCGCGACATGATCGAACTGGTGCAGGCACTGGGTCGCAAGCTCGGAGACGGGCTGGAAGAGCTGACGCTGACCACCAATGGCACCCGCCTTGCCGAATTCGCCGAGGACCTGTTCGCGGCCGGGGTCCGCCGGGTGAACGTCTCGCTCGATACGCTCGACCGCGAGACGTTTGAGCGCCTGTCCCGCCGCGATTCGCTGCCGCAGGTTCTCGAAGGTCTGGCGGCGGCCAAGGCGGCTGGCCTGAAGGTGAAGCTCAACACCGTCGCGCTCAAGGGCGTGAACGAGGAGGAGATCGCAGACCTCGTGGCCTGGGCGCACGGGCAGCATTTCGATGCCACGCTGATCGAGGTTATGCCGCTGGGCGAAATCGAGGAAGACCGCTTCGACCACTACCTGCCGCTCGCGGCGGTGCAGGAACAGCTCGCGCGGCAATGGACGATGACACCAAGCGGGCATCGCACCGGCGGCCCGGCACGCTATTGGGACGTGGACGAGACGGGCGGGCGGCTAGGCCTGATCACCCCGCTCACCAACAATTTCTGTGAAGGCTGCAACCGCATCCGTGTCACCGCGACCGGCCAGCTCTACGCCTGCCTCGGCGGGAACGAGCGCGTGGACCTGCGCGCGGCATTGCGAAGCGCCGATCCCGAAGCCGCACTGGCGCAGGCGCTCGACGTGGCGATGCGCATCAAGCCTGCCCGTCATAACTTCGTGATCGAGGAACCCGGGGCCGCCCCGGCGCTTTCGCGTCATATGTCCATGACGGGAGGATGACGCGCTATGGCACTCAATCTGGTGTTTCTCGGGCGTCTTGAGGACGTCGCGGGTGGCGGCAGCCGCGTGATCCCGCTCGCGGTGACGATCGATGCAGTGCTCGACGGGCTTGAGCCCGAGCTGGCAAGTGCCTTGCGCGGGCCCCGCGTGAAGCTCGCGGTCAACGGTATCCTGCTGCAGGACATGGATGCCCCGGTGCTCAAGGATGGCGACGAGATCGCATTCCTGCCCCCGGTTTCGGGCGGCTGAGATGAGCGATGTGCGCCTGCTGGCCGATCGGTTCGATCCGGCCTGCGAACTCGCTGCCTTCACGGCCGCGCATCCCGGAGCAGGCGGCGTGGTCAGTTTTCTGGGCCAGGTGCGCGCCGGTGGCGGCGTCGAGGCGCTTGAATTGCAGCACTACGGACCGCTCACGCTTCCGGCCATGAAGGCGTTGGCGGAGAGCGTGCGCGATCGCTGGGATCTGGATGGGCTGCTGGTGATTCATCGCAGCGGGGTGATGGCACCGGGTGATCCGATCGTGCTGGTTGCCGCCGCCGCCCGGCACCGGCGCGATGCCTTTGCCGCAGCGGACTACGCGATGGATCACCTCAAGAGCGAATCGTGGTTCTGGAAGCGGGAGAAGGCGGGCGGCGAATGGCGCTGGATCGAGCCGCGTGATCAGGATTTCGAGGATATCGCCCGCTGGGGATGACGGGAAAAGACCGCCGCGTTTGACGGCGGTCAATTTGTGAATCGCCGAGCTGCGACATGGTGCACTGACTGTACGGAGGTCATCACGATGTCGAAGCGCTTCAGCCAGGAACAACTTCAGGGCCTTGCCAGCGTCAGCGATTCGCCGTCGCGCTTGGGCGCGGACAGGAAGGCGGAACTGCCGCGCGGTCTCTATGCCTTGGCGGCGGCGGTTTATCTTGCCGTTCTCGGCGTCACGGCATTGCTGTTCCTTGAGGCAGGTTTGGCGCTTTCGATGATGATCCTCGCCAATCTTGTTGTTCTGGCGTTCGGCTTCGCTGGCCGCTGGGCAAAGGCGAAACCCGGTTATGATACCGCCCCGGTGGCTCGCGGCAGTTCATCGCGCACGGTATCGATACTCTGAGCGGGCGGCGGCTGGCCGGTACGCTGCCATGAAGGCTGTCTTTCCACCCGTGCTGATCCTGGGTGGAGGACCGGTGGCGTCATCACCAGCGGCTAAAAACTGACCGTTCTGTCCGGCCGGGGGGCTCTAGGACAGAAGGGCGGTCGTTCGGAGGGCCCCTTCCCCTGCTGGGGAAGGGGCTTTTTCGTGTTCAGCCCGGCAGGCGTGCCGAGAGCGCCGCGATCACGTCGTTCTGTTCGGCCACCCAGCCATCGACCTCATCGCGCGCTGCAGTGATGGCCCTGGCGCCAGGGGTTTCCTCCAGTGCGCCTGCCGTGCGCGCTTCCACATAAAGTGAATCGAGATCGCCGAGCGCAACCATGGCGCTCGACCGGCTCGATTCGAGGCGGGCAATGGCGACGCTGGCAGTGCTCCAGGAATCGCTTCCGGTATCGCCCGCGGCGGCCACTGCGCGCTCGGCAGCCGGGCGGTTGCTCTGGAACTGCGTGTTCGCCTCGCGCGCAATCGCAACGAGGCCGTCGAGCCGGGCAACGAGATCGGTGCTCGCCGGGGGCAGTGACGTGACTGGTCCTGCAGGCTCTCCCACGGCTGGCATCGCGCTGCCGTTTGCGCGTTCAACGTCGCGCAAGGCCAGCGACGGGTAGGTGCCGGCGGTAGAGCAGGCCGAGGCCAGCAGTGCCAGCGGAATGAGTGGTAAGCGGGCTTTCGCGGGGATCATGGCGCTGCCATAGCATGGCAGGACGACGAGGGGAGAGGATTTCGTCTCCGGATTCTCGGCAGGTGGCACGCAACACACCAGTCCTTGGTTGACACGAATCGGGCGTTGCACTAACGGCACCCACTCTTTCCGGCCCTCCGCGCCAAGCGGAGTGTCCGGCGCGTCGCCCGCAAGGTTCTTCCCTCACCGGTTGAACAGCGCGGCCGGGGCAAGGTTGTTTCGGCTCGTTTCGGGCACATTGATATTAGGTAAGGGCACCATGTTCGCAGTTGTGCGCACGGGCGGCAAGCAGTACCGGGTTGCCGCCGGAGACAAGATCGCGGTTGAAAAGCTGGCTGGTGAAGCCGGTGAGACCATCACCCTGGGCGACGTCCTGCTCGCTGGCAAGGACGGCGAAGTCGTCGATGCTTCGAAGGTTTCGGTTTCGGCCGAGATCATCGCGCAGGCCAAGAGCGAAAAGGTCGTGGTGTTCAAGAAGCGCCGCCGCCACAACTATCGTCGCAAGAACGGCCACCGCCAGCAGATGACCCTGCTGCGCATCGTGTCGGTCGCCTGAGCCAAGATCGGAAGGAACTGAGCAATGGCACATAAGAAAGCAGGCGGTTCTTCGCGCAACGGCCGCGACTCAGCGGGCCGCCGTCTTGGCGTGAAGAAGTTCGGCGGCCAGGAAGTCGTCGGCGGCAACATCATCATCCGCCAGCGCGGTACCCGCGTGTACCCGGGCGTGAACGTCGGCATGGGCAAGGATCACACCCTGTTCGCGCTGGCCGAAGGCCGCGTACGCTTCCACGATGGCAAACTCGGCCGCAAGTACGTGTCGGTCGATGCCATGGCAGAAGCCGCCGAATAACCGGATGACCGGAAAAAGGGTCATCCTGACGGGATGGCCCCGCCGGTTTCTTCGGAAGACCGGCTGAACGAGGGAGAGGGCCAAGGCCTGTCTCCCTCTTTGCTTTTCTCCCTCACATCGCCGCATGCGCGCCGCTGCACGCCTGCCGTCTTCCGCATTTCGCCAATGCCGGAGCGGCCGGGCCTGGTTCACGCGCGCCTGCGTAATCGCAATGTCACGCGTTCCGGCTATGCGGGTCGCGGGGCTGGAGAGTGGAGATTCAAGATGTTCATTCGCAGCGAACGGCTGTTCCTGCGGCCCGGATGGCCTGAGGACTGGCAAGAGGTGATGAGCCTGATCGGCGACGAAACCGTCGTCCGCAACCTGGCCAACGTGCCCTGGCCCTATACCGACGAAGATGCGCGATCCTTTCTGGCACTGCCGCAAGAACAGGGCTTTCCCCGTTTCCTGATCACCGTGCCGGGCACTTCGGGCGCGGCCATCATCGGCGGTGCCGGCTTGAACCGGACCGATGCCGTGCCCGAACTCGGGTACTGGATCGCCCGGGACCACTGGGGCCGGGGTTATGCCAGCGAAGCAGCAAGGGCCGTGCTGGGACTCGCCCGGGCCATGGGGCACGAGCGCATCACGGCTACGCACTTCATCGACAATCCGGCATCCGGGCGTGTTCTGGAAAAGGCGGGTTTCCGGCGAACCGGGCGCGTGTCCGAGCGGTTCAGCAAGGGGCGGGGCAAGGCCTGCCCCTCGCGCGAGTATGAACGGGTGTTCGGCGCTCCGGGCGATTGCGGTGATGGCAATGACCTCATGCGATGCAAGTGCGCTGCCTGACCAGGACCCCGTAAACCTCTTGTTAACGCCCGGGGCGCAGGCTCCGGGCGCGCGAGATGTCCATTACGGCGAATGCCTAGTGCAATTTTCCAGGATTGGGTGCATCATGGGCTTGCGGGATCAGGACAACGGAGAACCGTCGCATGTTTGTCCGCACGGAGAGGCTATTTCTACGGCCGGGTTGGCCTGAGGATCTGGACGACCTTATCGAGGCGTTCAGCGACGAGCAGGTACAACGCACGGTTGCCGTGAGGATGCTGCCGCGTACGCGTGAAGCAGTGCGCGAATATCTGGCGCGTCCGCGAGACCCACGGCTGCCGCATTTCTTCATGTACCTGCGCGGTGCCCATGGCGCCAGACTGGTGGGGGGGATTGGCCTTGGCAAATCCGGGGACGACGTTGAGGTCGGATACTGGATCGCCTCGGGTTACCGCGGGCGCGGCTATGCGCTGGAAGCGTTACGGGCGGTTGTCGATCAGGCCCGGGCGCTTGGTTATCACAGGCTGATCGCGAAGCATTTCGTGGACAGCAACGCCTCGGTGCGTGTGCTGGAAGCGGCGGGCTTTCAGGACACCGGCACCGAACATCTGCGGTATAGCGCGGCCAGAGGAGAAGAGGCTCCCGCCCATCTTTTCGTCATCGATCTGGACCGGCGGAAGGCCGGGGCAGATGAACAATCCGGCATAGCGCTCAGCGCCTGAGCGGCAGAAGTCAGGATGCGGCCGACAAGTCCAGCCACGCCGGCATGAGATCCGGCGCGATGTCGTCGACCCGCAAGTGGTCGACGGCCAGTCCGAGATCGGGATAGGCGGCGCGGCGGCGCTTGTCGTCCGAACGGTCGAGCGGCACGACGATCAGGCGGCGGTTCACTTTCTGCCGCCAGTTCATCCGTGCGGTGTTTTCCTGCCCGACGAAACAGCCCTTGGTGAAGCAGGCGCCATTGAGCTCGGCGGCATTGCATTCCAGCCACAGCGTTTCGCCGTCGCCGAGTTCAGCCTGCCCTTCGGGCACGCCGAGAGCGAGACGGTGCGCACGCCAGGCAGCATCGGCGCCGCGTTCGCTGTCCTCCGGATCTGCTTCGTCAATGACGGAAACCCAGCGTTCGCCCAGCGCGGACAGGCGCGGGTCGGCGGCCGCGCCGTCCCCCACGTGCGGGCGCCAGTGAACGGCGAGACTGTCGTCGCGGGCAATGTCGATCGCCTTGCGCAGACGGTACATGGTGAGCCGCTTGATCAGCGCTTCGGCGGCCGCTGCCTCACAGTCCAGCAGCATGTCTTCGCCTGCGGGCCAGACCATGAAGTCGAACAGGACCTTTCCTTGAGGCGTCAGCATCCCGGCCCAGACCGGGAGCACCTTCTTCACGTCGGAAGTGACAAGGCCCTGGAGGAAGTCGGCGACGTTATCGGCGGAACCCTCACGCGGGGAGAGGCGGATTACGGCGCGGTCGAACAAGCGGGTTGCAGTCATGCAGGCAAGGTGGGAAGTCTGCGGCGCGGTGCAAGCCCTCAAGGGCACTTTGCCAGCCTTTCGCGCATTTCATCAAGCACCCAGACAGCTGCCGGCCCCGGGGGACTGTCCTTGCGCCACAGTGCGACGAGGGCATAGCGGATGGTGGATAGCTCGGGCAGGTGCAACTGGACGAGCGTGCCGTTGTCGAGATCGTCGTGCACGCGGTGCAGCGGCATCGAGCCCCAACCGATCCCTTCCTTGAGCAGAGCATGCTTCGCGCCGAGGTCTCCGAGCCGCCAGGAGCGCGGGCTGAACACCGAAAAATCGCGGCCTTCGGTCAGTGGCGAACGATCGGTAAGGACCAGCTGGAGGTGCTTGCGCGCATCGCCCGGCTCTATCCGTCCAGCCCGGGCCAGAGGGTGGCCCGGTGCGGCGACGGCGACCATTTCGACCGAGCCCACCGCCTCGCGCTCGATTTCAGGCAGGTCGAGGATGTCGGGACCGGCAAGCGCCAGCGTCGCGCGGCCATCCTGCACCAGTGCGGCGACCGCCCCCAGCGCCTCGACGTGCAGGCGCAGCGGGACGGTGGGAAACCGTTCCTGGAAATCGCGCAGCAGGCGGGCGAGCACATGGTCGGGCACCATCACGTCCACTGCAAACGACAGTTCGGCTTCCAGCCCTTGCCGCAGGCTGCGCACTTTGGCGAGCAGAACATCGACATCGTCGGCTATGGCATGGGCTTCGGCAACAAGCGCGCGGCCGGCTTCGGTCAGGCGCGGCTTGCGCGAGCCCTCACGGTCGAACAGCCGCACGTCGAGCTGCGTTTCCAGCTGTGCAATCGCGTAGCTGACCACGGAAATGGCCCGGCCGAGCTTACGCGCGGCGGCGTTGAAGCTACCTTCCTCGACGACGGCGAGAAATGTGCGCAGGTGATCAAGACTGGGTGGCGCGAGATCAGGCATTCAACTTATCCGAACATTTGAGTCGAATTTATCCCAATTTCCCGATCGAATGCCAAGGCCTATCTGGGGGGCATCGGGTCACATGGCCCATCCTGTTCAACCGTTATCGAAGGAGTGCCCCCATGATCGAACTCCGTCCCTTCGGCAGCCTGGGCGCCGCCAACCATGGTTGGCTCGACGCGCATCATCACTTTTCCTTTGCCGATTACCATGACCCGGCGCGCACCAACTGGGGCCGGCTGCGGGTCTGGAACGACGATACCATCGCACCGAAGACGGGCTTTCCCGCCCATCCGCACCGCGACATGGAAATCGTCACTTATGTCCGCAAGGGTGCCATCACCCATCAGGACAGCCTGGGCAACACTGGCCGGACCGAAGCGGGCGACGTGCAGGTGATGAGTGCGGGAACCGGCATCCGCCATTCCGAGTACAACCTCGAGGATGAGGAAACGACGCTGTTCCAGATCTGGATCATGCCCGACCGGCGCGGCGAGCAACCGCACTGGGGCGCCCGCCCGTTTCCCAAGGGTGACCGTGCAGGGCACTTCGTCACGCTGGCCAGCGGTCATGCAGGCGAGGGCGATGCCCTGCCAATCAACGCCGATGCCCGCGTGCTGGGCGCCACTGTCAAGGCAGGCGATACGGTGACCTATGCCACCGAGCCCGGCCGTCATGCCTATCTGGTGCCTGCAATCGGCCGCGTGCAGGTCGGCGAAGTCGAAGCGAAGGCACGCGACGGCATCGCCATTACCGGCCTTGATACCATCACCGTAACCGCGCTCGAGGACGCCGAACTCGTCCTCGTCGATGCGGCCTGACACTTTTTCTTTTCCCTCTCTCCCAATCGAAAGGACTACCCCCATGACCGGACGTACCGCCAACCCCAGGATCGAGAAGCTCATCGTCGATCGCTGGAGCCCGCGCGCCTTCGACGGCAGCGAGATGCCGCAGGAAGACCTCGACGTGATCTTCGAAGCCGCCGGCTGGGCGCCTTCGGCCTACAACGTCCAGCCCTGGACCTTCCTCTATGCGAAGAAAGGTGATGCCAACTGGGACTTGCTGCTCTCGCAGCTCATCGACTTCAACCAGAGCTGGGCCAAGGATGCCTCGGCGCTGGTTTATGTCGTCTCGGATACGCAGATGCGCTCGGACAAGGGCAATTCGGACAATCACAGCCATAGCTTCGATGCCGGCGCGGCATGGGTGCTGGCAGCGCTGCAGGCACAGGCGCTGGGCTATCACACGCACGGCATGACCGGCCTCAAGTTCGGCGAAGCGGAAAAGGCGCTGGGTATCCCGGAAGACCACCGTCTCGAGGCAGCGTTCGTGATCGGCAAGCAGGGGCCGAAGGAAACGCTTCCTGATTTTCTGCAGGAGCGCGAAGTGCCCAGCACCCGCAAGCCGGTTGCCGAGATCGCCAAAGGTGGCAAGTTCGCCTGACGGCACTGGTCCGACTCTCTCCCGGGCGCTCGCATCCCCCCAAGCCCCCTCCCATGCGGGCGCCTTCTGGCCCGGCCTGTTCCAGATGAGCAGGCCGGGCCTTCAATTTTCAGGAATTTAACACGCGCCACGACACAATCCCGCCGTGATTGCATGGCGTTCTTGCAGGCATCGTCGAAGCGAGACCCGCCCATGCCGCCTGTCGACCTGCCCTCCGATCCGCCTGCTGTCGTCGCACAGGTGCAAGTCGGGTCATTCGATCTTGCACGGGTTACCCCTTCACCGGACAGACTGCGGTTGCCGCAGGCAAAGCCGCGTTGCCCGCTCAGCACCGGGCGTGAAATCGTCGTCTGCGCTCCCGATCCGGAGAAAAGCCGGCTTCGCCCCCTTACTGATGCCTATGCTGTTGAAGAGGGGCTGCCTCGCGCCAAGGTCGATATCGGAGAAGGCGTCACACTCGATCTGCATATGGATTCGGCCGCCATGCCAAACGGAACCGTGAGCAACCGCATCATGGCCGGGGTGAAGATCGCATTCTGAGCTGCGGCAAAGTTCACCTTTTTGCGGCCAAGGAACGATTGTCTCGCCAACCGCGCGTCCATTCGCCATAGCGCCACCACTAAAGTGGTATTCAAGGTGCATGTTTTGACTCAGCCGCTGGAGATATCGCCCCGGGCAAGCTGGCGCGTGCAGGCTGCCGGCCATCTGGGCTGGATGCGCGGTGCAGCCGGTGCGGCCATGGGTATTGCCGTTGCCGGAGCGGTGACGATCTTGCTGGTGGGCGGAAAGGGGGCAGCGCTGCCGTTTCTTGTCGCGCCGCTGGGAGCTTCGGCGGTTCTGGTGTTCTGCGTGCCGGCCAGTCCGCTGGCGCAGCCGTGGGCAGTGATCGGCGGCAATCTGTTGTCGTCCGTCATCGGGCTGACAGCCGGGCACTTGCTGGGCGATCCCTGGCTTGCGGCAAGCCTGGGGGTGGGCCTGGCCATTGCAGTCATGTCGCTGGCGCGCTGCCTGCATCCCCCCGGCGGCGCCTGTGCCCTGCTCTGCGCGCTGGGGGCGAGCGGCAGGATTCCCTGGGATGCCGTCTACATGCTGCCGATCACCGTGAATGTGTTGCTGCTCTGTAGTTTCGGCTGGCTCTACAACAACCTGACCGGGCATCCCTGGCCGCACCGCCCGCCCCGCCTGCCGGAACCATCGCGCCACGCCTATTCCCGCAGCGATATCGAGGCGGTGCTTGCGGACTGGAACGAAGTGCTGGACGTCGAAATCGATGATCTGGACGCGTTCGTGCAGGCCCTGCTGCGGCGGGGCGCGCGGAACGTCTGAGCGCTGTCCTACAGGCGGCCACTTGTGGCAGACAGGCAGCCATGACGTCTGCCGACACGTTCTTGCATGATGCCCTCGGGGCGCCTAGGCCGCCTTCGATACCGGGTTCGGCATTTTTGCGTCAGGACCGTGTCAACTGTGTCAACCACTGTGTCACCTTAGCCAGCAGAGAGGCCTCGCGATGACAGCCAATGCACCCGAACTCGTTCTTGCAGGGGGAATGGTCCACACGCCCAATGGTGCGGGCGTTGCCGATGTGGCTGTGCGTGACGGGAAGATCGTGGGCATCGGCAGCTATCCCGACGCGGCGCGGCGCATCGACTGCGCCGGGCTCGACGTTCTGCCTGGCGTGATCGACAGCCAGGTCCACTTCCGCGAGCCGGGGCTGGAGCACAAGGAAGACCTTGAGACCGGTAGCCGCGCAGCGGTGATGGGCGGCGTGACGGCGGTGTTCGAGATGCCCAACACCAATCCCAACACCGACACCGTGATGCGGGTGCACGACAAGCTCGAACGCGCGCATCACCGCATGTACTGCGACCATGCTTTCTATGTCGGCGCCACGGCCGAGAACGCCCCGGAGCTGGGCGAACTGGAACGCATCCCGGGGACGGCGGGCGTGAAGATCTTCATGGGGGCATCGACTGGCAACCTGCTGGTGGCAGAAGACGAGCAACTGGCGCGTGTGCTTGCCAATGGCCGCCGCCGCGTCGCCATCCATGCGGAGGACGAGGCGCGGATGAACGCGCGCAAGGGAGAGCGGATAGAAGGCGATCCCTCCAGCCATCCCGTCTGGCGCGACGATGAAAGCGCGATGCTGGCGACCCGCCGCATTCTCAAGCTGGCGCGTGAGGCCAAGCGGCCGATCCATATCCTGCACGTCACGACCCCTGCCGAGCTCGAACTGATCGCGCAACACCGCGACGTGGCGACTTGCGAGGTGACGCCGCAGCACCTGACGCTGGAGGCCGAGGACGCCTATCCGCGGCTGGGCACTTATGCGCAGATGAACCCGCCGATCCGCTCTGCCGCCCATGTCGCGGGCCTGTGGCACTGGCTGCGGCAGGGCGTTCCCGATGTGCTGGGTTCGGATCACGCGCCGCACACCAAGGAGGAGAAGTCCAAGACCTATCCTGCCAGCCCCTCGGGCATGCCCGGCGTGCAGACGCTGCTGCCGCTGATGCTGGACCATGTGGCGCGGGGCAACATGACGCTGGAGCGGCTGATCGACATGACCTCTGCCGGGGTGCAGCGGGTGTTCGGGCTGGTGGGCAAGGGCCGTATCGCGGCGGGCTACGATGCCGACTTTACGGTGGTCGACCGCAAGGGCCGCTTCACCATCACCGAGGATTGGGTAGAAAGCCGCTGCGGCTGGTCGCCCTTCACCGGGATGGAATTGCAGGGGCGCGTGGTCGGCACGATCGTGCGCGGCCACAGCGCCATGTGGGAAGGCCAGCTTGCCAATCAGGCACAGGGCGAGCCGCTACGCTTCGCAGGGGCGCTCTGAGCGGCCGCGCCGGGCCAGCAGGTCCCAGCAAAAAACGGCGATAGCGGTCCAGATGAACAGGAAGCAGACGAGCTGAACCGGCCGGAACGGTTCGCCGAAGACGAACAGGCTCTGCAGGAACAGTCCGGTGGGTGTGATGAACTGGATGAAGCCCAGCACCGAGAAGTCGAGCTGCCGTGCTGCGCGCGCGAACAGCAGCAGCGGGACGCCGGTCGCTACCCCGGCGCAGGCGAGCAGGGCGCTGATGCCGGGGGAGGTGCCCATCATCAGGCCCTGCTGCGTCATGGCCTGCCATCCGAGCAGGCCGAGCGCGGGCACGAACAGCACCAGCGTTTCGATCGTGAGGCCCGGCAGCGCATTGACCGGCGCTAGCTTGCGGGTCAGTCCGTAGCCGGCGAAGGACAGCGCCAGCGTCATGCTGATCCACAGCGTCGGCAGCGCGTCGCGAGCCAGGATGGCGACGCCGACCGCCGCCAGTGCGACCGCGAACCACTGCATCCGCGACAGCTTTTCGCGCAGGACCACGGCGCCCGCGAAGATGTTGACCAGTGGATTGATGTAGTAACCCAGGCTCGTAGCCAGCACGTGCCCGTGCATTACGGCGACGACATAGACCAGCCAGTTGGTCCCGATCAGCAGGCCGCTAATCGCCAGCGCGCCAACAATGCGCGGATTGGTGAGGGCCTGCCATAACTCGCGCCCCTGACGCATGGCCACCACGATTATCAGGCAGAACGGCAGCGTCCACAGCATGCGCCACGCCACGACCTCGAACGGCGAGACCGCGTGCAGAAGCGCGAAATAGAGCGGGAACAGGGTCCAGAGCAGATAGGCACTGATGGCCGGAGCCAGACCGCCAAGGCGGGTGGAATTGCTAGGTGTCATGACAATACTCGGGAAAATGCAGGGGCAGCCCGCTTCTGCCGCTTACGAGGGCTCGTCTGGCCCTGCAAGTCCTGTGCTTTGCGATAGGCGCACAGTCTTTTTCGCGAGGCAGTCGAATACTGACGACCCTGTTGTGTTTCGTTCATGTAAATAACGATAAATATGAACATCGATTTTCGATTCGAGTCACTGGCACGGCCCGAAATTGCAGAAGATTTTCCTGACGGTGCATTCCCGTCCGCCCGCCTTGCCTGATCCATTTCTTCGCGCGGACGGCGACGCGCGAGGGGGCCGTCCGGCCGCAACCTGCGTGCCCGGACGGGAGGGCGCCTGCGTCTGACGCAGGCGCCCTCGCATGTCTTTGGCTCTCAATGCTTGCCCCGGCGGTCTTCCCGAAATGGGACGGCGAGCGGTTATGGCTGGTACTCCGGCCGAAATTCGCGTTTCTTCACCGCGTATTGACGACCCCTTGGCCTTTCCGGGGCAGGACCGCGCAGGCCGCGCGGTGAAAAAAGGAACGCGACGATGAAAACCTCTGCCCGTTTCATGGCACGCCTGACGATTGCGAGCCTGGCCGGAACGCTGATGCTGACCGGCTGCGGCTCGAATGAAAAGGCGCCTGCCGGTCCCGAGACCGACCCGGCGATGAGCGGTGCTCTGGGCGACCGGATCATGGTCGATCCGGAGATGGCCGGGCAAGACGGAGCCGCGGTGGCGGCCAGCAGCGGACAGATCACGCTGCCGCCGGAAGACCGGTCTCCGGAAGCCATTGCCGATGCTAAGCAGAAGGCAGCGGCCATGGCTGGCGGCAAGCTGCAGCCTGCTCCTCAGCCGGGGCAGGGCAGCGCTGCGTCGCTGGCGGAAAACGCTGCCACCGCCGCGCAGGTGGCCAAGGCATCGCAGACGGCGCACACCGATTGTGCGGCCAAGGTTCAGTATTCGAACACCTGGGCAGCCAAGCTACCCGCAGAATTGCCGGTCTATCCGCGCGGCGCGGTGCAGGAAGCGGCCGGTGTCGACAGCGATGCCTGTGTGCTGAGAGTCGTCAATTTCGCGACGCCGGTTTCGCCGGGTGACGTGATCAGCTTCTACTACACCAAGGCCGGCAAGGCCGGTTACGGCGCCGAATACAAGCTGGACGGCAACGACCATGTGCTGGGCGGCCGCAAGGGTGGCAAGGCCTACGCGGTCTATGCGCGCAAGCTGGCCAACGGCCTCACGGAAGTGGATCTGGTCACCAGCGGGGAGTAAGCGCGGCTTTGCGCCCGGCCTCTACTTCAGTCCCACACCGATCACGGCCCGCGGCTGCTCCATCTCACCCGAAGCGACGGGATAGGCGCAGTAGTCGGCGGCATAGTAGCCCGTGGGGCGGTGATTGCCGGACAGGCCGATACCGCCCACCGGCGCCGCATGGCTTGGGTTCACTGTCGTGCGGTTCCAGTTGACGATGCCGGCACGCGCATTGGCCCAGAACTTGTTGTAATCCTGCGGCGTGCCGCCCACCAGCGAAGCGGCGAGGCCGAACCGCGTATTGTTGGCCTCGGCGATGGCCTCGTCGAAATCGTCGACGCGGATGACCTGCAGGATCGGACCGAACAGTTCCACGTCCGGGCGGTCCTTCATGGCCGTCGTGTCGATGATCGCCGGGCTGAGGAACGGCAGCGAGTCGTCCGGGCGCACCAGGTGCTTGATGGCCTTGCCGCCGTGGCTGAGCAGGTAGAGGAAGCTCTCGGTCAATCCGTCTGCCGCCATGTTGTCGATCACCGGGCCCATGAACGGCGCAGGTTCGTCGAAGGGGGCGCCGAAGATCACGCGATCGGCCAGGGCTTTCACTTCGGATATTACCGCGTCGTACATCGAGGCCTTCACGATCAGCCGGCGTGTCGCGGTGCAGCGCTGGCCGGTGGTGGCGAAAGCGGACTGGACGATGAGTGCGGCCGCGTCGGTCAGTTTGGGCGTGTCCCAGACGACCATGGCGTTGTTGCCGCCCATTTCCAGCGTGACCATCTTGTCCGGCCGTGTGGCCAGGCGCCGGTTGATGGTGATGCCGGTATTGGCCGAACCGGTGAACAACACGCCATCGACGCCTTCGTGCGCGACGAAAGCCTGTCCTTCGGCAGGGCCGCCGACGGCGAACTGCATGATGGCGGCGGAAATGCCAGCACGGCTGAAGCAGCGCGCGAGGATCTCCCCCGAAGCCGGTGCTTTCTCGCTCGGTTTGAAGATCACCACGTTGCCCGCGATCAGCGCGGGCACGATGTGGGCATTGGGCAGGTGCGCGGGATAATTGTAGGGGCCCAGTACCAGCAGCACGCCATGCGGCTTGTGGCGCACGGCCATGGTGCCCTGCAGGGCCGAGTCGAGCTTGCGCTGGCTGGTCCGCTCGGCATAGGCGCGGATTGAGATCTCGACCTTGTTGATGACGAGTTCGACTTCGGCATGGGCTTCCCACAAGGGCTTGCCCGTCTCGCGCGCGATCGTGGTTGCCAGCTTCTCGGCTTCCTTGCGCACTTCGTTGGCGAAGCGGCGAACCAGTTCCATACGGGTCGACAGGGGTTGCGCGGCCCAGGCCGGCCAGGCCCGGCGGGCACGGGCGACGGTGTCATCGACGTCGCAAACCTTGCCGCGCCAGATTTCCGTTCCCGTCGCCGGTTCGCAGGAAACGATCTCTGCCTTGCTCACGTTGCTGACAGGTCCCCGGTCACTGGCTACCGCTGCTGTGGTTATGGTTGCACCGTCCATTGCGGCTAAGAATCCGTTACCTAAAAGTGTTCTCGAATTCGCAGCTTATGACACAGGTATTCCTACCGGGGTGCTAACGCAGAGCTGAAATTTACCATTGAGCCTGGGGATGGGGCGGTTCGCCGAGATTTCGCCCAAGTTCACGAATTTCCGAGACTTTCGTCTGGAGCGCGGACCAGTCGTCATGCTCGTCGACGGCCGACCAGATGCGTTCGACCTCGTCGATCAGGATTCCCGGAGGTTCGTCCTGCTGCCAGAACACGTCGGTTGCGTTTGCTGCCGGCTTGTATTCGCGTAGCAGCGTGGCGAAGCTGTCATCCCCGGCCGCGCGGCCGGCGCGATGGGTGAAGAAGAACCGTTCGGGCGCCTCGCCACTTTCGGTCATGCTCTGCTCGGCCGCCTGGATCAGCGCTGTGTCCGCTTCCAGCCCTCGCGACTCGACGCCCAGCCGCCAGGTAAAACGGCGGGCCATGGCTTTCTGGTAGAGCGGTCCGAAGCGATCTAGCGCGGCGACAAGCGGCTCGGTATCGGCGAGCAGGCGCAGCGCCACGGCAAGCTGGCCACAATTCCACAACAGCGCTTCAGGCTGGCGGCCGAAGGCATAGAGGCCGCCATAGTCGAAATAGGCAGCGGTAAAGCGCGGATCCCATTTGGGCAGCCAGCGCCAGGGGCCGTAGTCGAAGCTCTCGCCCGAAATGTTCATGTTGTCGGTGTTGAGCACACCGTGGACGAAGCCGGCGACCATCCAGCTTGCGGCGAGATCGGCCAGCCGTTCGACAACCTGATGCATCAGGATCACGGCGGGTTCATCGCGCCCCGGGGCATCGGCAGGCGGTTCGCCACCTGGATAAGTATCGAGGCAATAGGCCACGAGCGCGGCCATCTGGTCCTTCTCGTCATGGGCGAGCAGGCGCTGGAAGCTACCGATGCGGATGTGCCCGTGGCTCAGGCGCACCAGCACGGCAGAGCGTGTGGGCGAGGGTTCGTCGCTGCGCCACAGCGATTCGCCGGTTTCGATCACCGAAAAGGTCTTGCTGGTGTTCACGCCCAGCGCCTCGAGCATTTCGGTGGCGAGAATTTCGCGCACCGCGCCCTTCAGCGTCAGCCGCCCGTCGCCGTCGCGGCTGTAGGGGGTGCGGCCAGATCCCTTGGTGCCGAGATCGAGCAGGCGCCCGTCCGAATCGCGCATTTGGGCAAAGAGGAAGCCGCGCCCGTCACCGATGTCCGGGTTGTACGAGCGGAACTGATGTCCGTGATAGCGCAGCGCCAGCGGCCCGGGCAGGTTGTCCGGCAGCGGCTCGAAACGGCCGAAATGGGCGGTCCAGGCCTCGTCGGTCAAATCGCCCAGGCCCACCGCATTTGCCCACCGGTCATTGCGAAAGCGCAGTTCGTGTTTTGGGAAGGATGCCGCGGGTACCGGATCGCCGATCCACTCGGCGATGGTTTCGATGCGGGCATCGGGGCGATAGGCGCTTGCTTGCGGTTCGCTTCGCATCAGGCGATAGTGGGGAGTGCAGGGCCGCCGATCAAGGCGTGCACACAGGAGGTCGTCCTTTCGGCATGACGGATTTCGAGGACCAGTTCTGGTCGAGCCGCGATGGACTCAAGCTGCATTACCGCGATTACCCGGGTCCTGAAGAGGGTGCCGGCGCTGCGCGTGTGCCGGTATTGTGCCTGCACGGGCTGACCCGCAATGCGCGCGATTTCGATATTCTGGCCCCGCGGCTAGCAACGGCCCGACGGGTGCTCTGCCTCGACATGCGCGGGCGCGGGGATAGCGAATATGCGAAGGATTCCGCCAGTTACACGCCGCCGCAATATTGCGAGGACGTTCTCGAACTGCTGGAGCAGGAAGGCATCAGCCGCTTCGTTGCTGTCGGCACATCGCTGGGCGGGCTGATGACGATGGGGCTCGCCACCGTGATCCCAGAGCGTATCGCCGGTGTCGTCATCAACGATGTCGGGCCGCGCCTCGAACCGGCGGGGCTGGAGCGCATCAAGGATTATGTCGGGCAGGGACGCAGCTATCCCACCTGGGTCCACGCCGCGCGCGGGATAGAGGCTGTGCAGGGGGCGGCGCACCCCGGCCAGCCGCTGGATTTCTGGATCGGCATGGCCAAGCGGGTCATGGCGCTGACCAGCAACGGGCGTATCGTGTTCGACTACGACATGAAGATTGCCGAGCCCTTCCTCGATTTCGATGCCACCAGTCAGCCGGATCTCTGGCCTGCATGGGAAGCACTGGCCGGCCGGCCGGTGCTGATCGTGCGGGGCGCGCTGTCCGATCTGCTGACGGAGGAGACGCTGGCGGAAATGGTTCGCCGCGTGCCGGGTACGGAGGCGCTTACGCTGGCCGGTATCGGCCATGCCCCGACCCTCGATGAACCCGAATCGGTCGCAGCGATCGAGCGGCTGATGGAACGTGTGAATTGAGCGCTACCGGCTTGCGCGTGCTGCACCTTCATTCGAGCTTTGCGGCGGGGGGCAAGGAACTGCGCGCGGCGCGGCTGATGAATGCGTTCGGGCCTGCAGTCGGGCACACGGTCGTGTCGGCGCAGCCGGGGGCCTATGGCGCGTCGGTCGCGCTGGATCCGGCCCTGACGGTCGCGTATCCACAGGACTTCCCCAGTCTGCAAGGGCGCCCCGGCCCTCTGCGTCTGCTGCGCCTCGCGAAAGCCATGCGTGGCTTCGATCTGATCCTGACCTACAACTGGGGGGCGATGGACGCCGTGCTGGCGCACCGGCTCTATGGCGCCATGCTCGGTCTGCCGCCGCTGGTCCATCATGAGGACGGATTCAATGAAGACGAGGCAGGTGGCCTGAAACCTGCCCGCAACCGGTTCCGGCGCATCGCACTCGCCCGCGCTTCGGCACTGGTGTTGCCTTCGCAGCGGCTCGAGGAGATTGCGCTGAAAGCCTGGCGCCAGCCGCGATCACGGGTGCGGCTGATCATCAACGGGATCAAGACGAGCGCCTATCGCGATCAGCCTCCGGCCAACGCCGTGCCGGGGCTGCTGAAGGCGCCGGGGGACCTTTGGGTCGGCACGCTTGCCGGCCTGCGCACGGTCAAGAACCTGCCTCGTCTCGTGCGGGCATTTGCCGCGTTGTCGGAGGACTGGCATCTCGTCATCGTGGGCGAGGGGCCGGAACGCGGTACGATCGAAGCACAGGCAGCGGCCTGCGGCCTTGCCGGACGTGTACACCTGCCCGGTTTCGTTGCCGATCCTTCGCGCGTGGCGGGCCTCTTCGATATTTTTGCCCTGTCGTCCGACAGCGAGCAGTTTCCGATCTCGGTGGTGGAAGCGATGGCGGCGGGGAAAGCTGTCGCTTCGCCCGCTGTCGGAGACGTTGCGGCCATGGTTGCCGGTGAGAACCGGCCTTTCATAACGCCCGCCGGGGACGAGGCGGCGCTGGCGGACTCGCTGGCGCGGCTGGCGGCGGACGGGGCCCTGCGAACAGCCGTTGGCGCTGCGAATCGCGCCCGCTCGCTAGCGGACTACGATGAAGACACAATGATCCGCGCCTATCGCGAGACGTATGCCCGTGCGCTGGGGCGGACTGCCTTTCCTTAGGGTCAGGACCCATTATTCACACCATTGAGGTTTGAGGCAAAATGGCTCAGCGCAAGGAGAGAAGGCAAAGGAAGATGTCAATATTTCAAGACTTCTCGACGCGGCGGTGGGCCATTTTGGTCAAATCCCTTAGGGTATCCCGGATGGCTTCCTTCTAGAGCCAAATCGCCCTGGGAAAGGCACCCAGCCTTCCCGGCGGACAATTTGGCCCGATATGTTCGCCATTCGGGCGCCTCGATGGCGTGAATAATGGGTCCTGACCCTAGCCGCATTCCCCGTTCAGGCGTGCTTCACCGCAGGGCAGGCAGCGATCCCCCGTTGAAAAGCCCTGTCCATACGCTAAACAGCCCCGCAACCAACCAGACTACCGCGGAAAGCGCCCAAATTGGCCCTGCCTCCTGAAAAGACCTCGAAAGCCGAAGACAAGAAAGCCGCGCAGCTGGCTGCCCAGCAGGACGTGTTCCTGCGCGAGGTGGACGATGCCCTGCGCCAGGATCAGTTCGAAGGCGTTATGAAAAACTACGGCAAGCCGTTTCTTGCCGTGATCGTGCTGGGCCTCGCCGGCTTCGCCGGGTGGATCTACTGGAACCACCGGCAGACCCAGGAAATGGAAGGCCAGACCGAGGCCTATGTGCAGGCGCTCGACAGCGTGCAGGCCAGCAATTGGGATGATGCCAAGGCCAAGCTGGAGCCGCTGGCGGCCGATAGCACGGATGCCAATGCTACTTCTGCCCGGCTGATGCTGGCGGCGATTGCGCTGGAAAAAGACAACAAGGCCGAAGCGCTCAAGCTCTACAGGCAGGTTTCCTCCGACGCCAAGGTGCCGCCGCCGCTGCGCGACCTTGCGAAAGTGCGGGAAGTCGCTGCCGATTTCGATGCGATGAAGCCGCAGGACGTGGTCGACCAGCTCAAGCCGCTGGCGGCGCCGGGCAACCCCTGGTTCGGCGTTGCCGGGGAAATGGTGGGCATGGCCTACCTCAAGCTGGGCAAGAAGGATCAGGCCGCTCCCCTGTTCGGCGCCATCGCCAAGGACGAAAGCGTCAACGATGGCCTGCGCAGCCGGGCCCGTCAGCTGGCCGCCTTGCTGGGTGTCGATGCGCTGGACAGTGTGGTCGATGAACAGGGCGAACCGCTCGACAAACCGATCGTGAAAGTGGTCAAAGCGGCGGATGCCGGCGATAAATGAACATGACTTGTGAGGATCCGCGTATGAAGGCATCTGCCTCGAACACCTGCCGCCCTGCCGTTCGCACGCCCGGCGCACGCAAGATCGTGCCATTGGTTGCCGTGGCGCTGTTGATGGGCCTGTCGGGCTGCAAGATGCTCGGTGGCGGGGGCAAGAGCGGGCCCAAGACGCCGACTGTCGGTGAGCGTGTGCCGATTCTTTCGCGCATCGAGAGCGGTGCCAAGGTCGACCCGACGCTGGCCACGATCGCAGTGATCCTGCCGCCGGAGCAGACGAACACAGACTGGGCGCAAGGTGGCGGTACGGCCAGCAAGGCCTACGGGCATCTCGCGCTGGCCGAAAATCCCGCCCGTGCCTGGACCGCGCAGATCGCGGGATCGTCCAACCGCCAGCGCCTCGCTGCCTCGCCGGTGATCGGCGACGGCCGGCTCTATGTGATGGATACCGACGGCGTGGTGCATGCCTTCGATGCCCAGTCCGGTTCGCACTTGTGGACCAAGAGCTTCGCAGTGAAGGGTGACGGCTCGAATTCCGTGTTCGGCGGTGGCGTCAGCTATGACAATGGCCATGTCTACGTGACGACCGGTCTCGGCGAAGTGGCCGCGCTCGAAGCGGCGACGGGCAACCAGATCTGGACCAACAAGCCTGCAGGGCCCCTGCGTGGTGCGCCGACGATTGCGTTCAACGCGGTCTACGTGATGACGCAGGACAACCAGATTTTCTCGCTCGATGCAGCCGACGGCAAGGTGGTCTGGAACGAATCGGGCTCGCTCACGCAGGCCGGCGTGTTCGGCGTCGCGGCACCGGCCGCTGGGCAGGGCACGGTGATCGCCGGATATTCTTCCGGTGAACTGGTCGCCTACCGCTATGAAAACGGTCGTCAGCTTTGGTCTGACGCGCTGGCGCGCACATCCATCTCGACCGAAGTGGGCAGCCTCACCGACGTCGACGCTGATCCGATCATCGATCGGGGCAGCGTCTTCGCGCTGGGGCAGGGCGGGCGCATGGCGGCTTACGAACTGGTGACCGGCCAGCGCATGTGGGAGCTCAACCTCGCCGGCATCTCCACGCCGGCCGTCGCGGGCGACTGGGTCTTCACGCTTGACGATCATGCCGAGATTCTGGCGATTGCGCGCACGACCGGCCGGGTACGCTGGTTGACCCAGCTCACCCGCTACAAGAACGAGAAGAAGCGCAAGGATCCGTTCTTTTGGGTCGGGCCGGTCCTGGCCGGCAACAAGCTGTGGGTGGCGAACTCGCACGGGCAAATCGGCACCGTCGATCCGGCCACGGGTACCTACACCAAGTTCACCGAGGTCAGTGACGCGGTGATGCTGGAGCCGGTGGTGGCCAACAATACGCTCTACATTCTCGACAATTCGGGGCGCATCACAGCTTACCGTTGATCCGGGAAAGCCACCGCCAGGCCCCGTTTCTGACCCCTTAACCATTTGCAGCTAGGGCATTGCGCATGAGCAATGCCCAGACCTTCGGACGCGCCCGGCCCGTCAGCGACGTCTCGGCGGGTGTCTGCCTGTCCGGGCTGGCGGCCCTCTTCATGTGGATCATGATCTGCCGCAACTGGGCATCGATCGCTGATGCCTTCGCGTTGCCCGGGCCCCGTGCGCCGATGAGTGGCCCATATGCTTCGGTGGCCACGCTGCTCGTGACCGGCTCGGTCATGGCGCTGTGGTCGGTGCTGGTCGACAAGGTGCATCGGCGCTCCTCGACAGGGATCGACTGGAGTGCGCCACGCCGCCTTTCGGAAACGCTGGACATCTCGATCACCAAGATCGCAGGGCTCTGGGCGACCTGGGCCGTGATCGGTTTCTACTACTGCATCGCGCGCTGGTACTGGGACGGACAGTACCTCTTCGCGATGGACGTGCTCGGTGCTGCCGCGCTGCCGCTCTTCGTGCTGTCGATTCCCTACATTCTCTGGCTCGACCGCTACATGATCGAGCCGCGAGATCACGTCTGGCACTTTGGCGCGATGCTGATCGGACGGGAGCCCTGGGACGGGGACGAGGTGAAGAAGCACTGGCGTGCATGGGCCATCAAGGGCTTTTTCGGCGCCTTCATGATCTCGATCTTGCCACCGGGTTTCGCGCAAGTGGTGAACGCGGACTTCGGGGCGATGGAATACGATCCGGTTGCGCTGGGCTCCACGCTGATCGCCGGGCTGTTTGTGATCGATGTGCAGATCGGCACGGTCGGCTACCTGCTGACGTTCCGTCCGCTCGATGCCCATATCCGCAGCGGCAATCCCTTCCTCGGCGGCTGGATCGCCGCGCTGATCTGCTATCCGCCTTTCGTTTGGGGCACGATGGGCCGCGCCGACGTGCTGGGCTACGAGGTCAACACGGTCGGCTGGGCCGGCGTGCTTGCGACTCATCCGGTGCTGTTATGGGGCTGGGCCGCGATGATGGTGTTCCTTACCGCGGTCTATGCCTGGGCGACTTTCGCGTTCGGCATCCGCTTTTCCAACCTTACCTATCGTGGCGTGCTGACCAACGGCCCCTATCGTTTCACGCGACACCCCGCCTACCTGTCGAAGAACCTGTTCTGGTGGGCATCCACCCTGCCGTTTCTGGTGCGCGACGGATCGCTGACCGAAGCCGTGCGCAATACCGTGTTGCTCGGCATGGTCAGCGGCATCTACTACTGGCGCGCCCGGACCGAGGAAGCCCACCTATTGGCGGAGGACCCGAAGTACCGCGAGTACTATGAATGGATGGGCGAGAACGCACTGATCACGCGCTCACTTTCGTGGATCGGCAGGCGTCTGCAGCCGCGCAATCAGCCTTTGCAGCCTGCCGAGTAAGTCAGAAGCTCTTCACGCCGTAGATACGTGAAATGTCGCTGCCCCATTCGCCGTGGTAGAGATCCAGCAGCCGCTGCGCCGGGACCTTGCCAGAGGCGATGATCTCGGCAAGCGGCTCCAGATAGCCGGTCTCGTTGTCACCCCCGGTATTGAGGCGTGCCCGTGCCGCAAGGCCTGAACGGGCGATGTCGAGCAGTTCACCGGCTATGTCGCGCAGGGTGCCGCCTCCTGGAATGGGTGCGTCGAGCGCCAGCTTGGGGACGGAGCTGCGTAGCAGTTCACGCCCTTCCATGTCCCAGCCCTTGACCAGATCCCATGCTGCGTCGAGCGCGCCCTGGTCGTAGAGCAGGCCGACCCACAGCGCGGGCAGGGCGCAGATGCGGCCCCAAGGCCCGCCGTCGGCGCCGCGCATCTCAAGGAAGGACTTGAGCCGCACTTCGGGGAAGGCGGTCGAAAGGTGGTCGTTCCAGTCGCTCAGGCGTGGACGTTCGCCGGGAAGCGCGGGGAGTTCGCCCTTCAGGAAGTCGCGGAACGACTGGCCCGCGGCGTCGATGTATTTCCCGTCGCGGAAGACGAAGTACATCGGCACGTCGAGCATGTATTCTACATAGCGCTCGTAGCCGAAGCCCTGCTCGAACACGAAGGGCAGCATGCCGGTGCGCGCGGGATCGGTGTCAGACCAGATGTGGCTGCGGTAGGAAAGGAAGCCGTTGGGCTTGCTCTCAGTGAAGGGTGAATTGGCGAAAAGCGCGGTCGCCAGCGGCTGGAGCGCCAGCGAGGTGCGGAATTTCTGCACCATGTCGGCTTCGCTGGAGTAATCGAGGTTTACCTGAATGGTGCAGGTGCGCAGCATCATGTCGAGGCCCATGCTGCCCACGCGCGGCATGTGCCGCAGCATGATCGCATAGCGCCCCTTGGGCATGATCGGCAGGGCTTCGCGGGTCTTGTCCGGCCACATGCCGAGGCCGAGGTAGCCCTTGCCGATGCGGTCGCCGATGGTCTTGACCTGTGCGAGGTGGCGGCCGGTTTCGTTGCACGTCTCGTGCAAGGTTTCCAGCGGCGCGCCCGACAGCTCGAGCTGGCCGGCCGGCTCGAGGCTGACGGTGCCGTCCGCGCCCTTCATGGCAATGACCTTGCCGCCTTCGACGATCGGTTCCCATCCGAATTCGGTGAGTGCCATCAGCAGGTCATGGATGCCGCCGGTCTCGTCGTAGGAAGGGGCGTGGTAATCGCCGGTGTCGTAGACGAACTTTTCGTGTTCCGTGCCGATCCGCCACTGTTCGCGCGGCTTCTCGCCCGCGGCCATCGGCGCGGCGAGTTGATCAAGGCTTTCGACGATCGGATCGTCGCGATCCGATACCTCCCTGGTGCTCATGCGGCGGGAATTAGGGATGCGCCGGGCGGGACGCCAGCACTATTTGTTTGGGGGACGATCAATTTCCCTGCGTTGACCAATCTCCGGACAAACCCATCCACAGAGCCGTGGCGGCAATGCTGGCCGTTTCGCCACGCAGGATGCGTGGGCCCAGCGAGATTGCCTGTGCTTGCGGATGCGCCCGGATCGCGGCGCGTTCGCCGTCTTCGAACCCGCCCTCAGGCCCAACCAGAAGCGCTGCCGGTCCCGGCGTGGCAGCAAAGGCGGCGGCTGCAGGCAGGCCGCCCTGCTCGTCGGCGAAGAACAACACGCGGTCTTCGGGCCAGTCGCGCAGCAGCGCTTCGAGCCGTTCCACCGGCGCCAGTCCGGGCAGAGCGGTGCGTGCGCATTGCTCGGCCGCTTCAGTAACGATGGTCAGCGCGCGTTCGGGATTGAGTTTGTCGGCGACGCAGCGGCGGGTGACGACGGGCTGGATGCGCCGCACACCGAGTTCCGTGGCCTTTTCCAGCACGAGATCGAAGTTCGGCTTCTTGAGCAGCGCCGCGCAGAGCCAGAAATCGGGAACCTGCTCGCGCTCGCGCAACCGTTTGCGCGGCTCCAGAACGAGATCGCGCTTGCTTGTGCTGGTGACTTCGGCCGCCCATTCGCCGGTCGTGTCGTCGCATAGCACCACGGCGTCGCCGGGGGCGATGCGCATGACCTTGAGGAGGTAGTGTGCCTGTCCTTCCGCAATCGTCACGGGGGCGCCTGCCGTCAGCGGTCCCGATACGAAAAGGCGCGGCGCCGATCGCGGCGGCCAGGCAGGAGTGGCTCCCATCGGCGAATTTTCCATCAAAGTTGGCAACGGGGGCCTTGTCGCGTGATCGCTTGCCCGGCGCAATGGGCAAATCCGAATGCGAAGTGTTCGCCCATGACATGGCGCCCTTGATCGACTAGGCTTGGTCTGTGAACGAACCATCCTCTCTTTCAGACCCCGGCGTGCCCGATACCGAGCATCGCGGGCTGGTGTCCTTGCTGCCGGAGCCTTACCGGTCCTATGCGATGCTGGCGCGGTTCGACCGGCCGATCGGTTCATGGCTGCTGTTCTGGCCTTGCGCATGGGGCGTGCTGCTGGCCGGCGGGGAAGAGCGTTGGAGCCTGATCCTCTGGTTTCTGCTGGGATCCATCGCCATGCGCGGGGCGGGCTGCGTCTACAACGACATCGTCGACGCCGATCTTGACCGGCAGGTGGCGCGCACCGCCGCGCGTCCGGTGGCGAGCGGACGGGTGAGCCTGCAGGCGGCATGGACCTGGCTGATTGCCCTGTGTCTGGTGGGACTGGTGGTGCTGCTGCAGCTGCGCTGGCAGGCGCAGCTGGTGGCGCTTGGCAGCATCGCGCTGGTGGCCGCCTACCCCTTCATGAAGCGCATTACCTGGTGGCCGCAGGCCTGGCTGGGGCTGGTCTTCACCTGGGGCGCGCTGGTCGGCTGGGTCGAAGTCCGGGGCGATCACCTTGAAGCGCTTGCGGCGCTCTATGCAGGGAGCATCGTGTGGTGCATCGGCTACGACACGATCTACGCGCTGCAAGACCGGGAGGATGACGCACTGGTCGGCATCCGCTCCTCGGCGCTGCGGCTGGGATCACGCGTGCGCGCCGGCGTCGGGGCCTTCTATGCGCTCGCAGTGGCGTTCTGGGCGCTCGCCTTCTGGGCTCTGCGGCCGGACTGGGTGGCGCTTGTCGCGCTTGCACCCGTGGCCATGCATATGGCGTTTCAGGTTGTCACGCTTAACCCGGACAGCGGCGAGAATGCGCTAGCGCGTTTCCGGTCCAACCGGGACCTTGGCCTCGTGATGGCGCTCGCCTGCTGGGTCGTGGGGAACGCGGGTGTGATCTGACGGGTTCCGGGCGTGGCGGTACCACGCTCCGGTCCGGGTGATGAGCGGCTCATTCATAGCTCACCACCTCGAATTCGATGCCGTCCCAGTCGAAGAAATAGAAGCGCCGGCCGGGATCGTAGTCGGCATGGTTGAACGGCTCGAGGCCCGCGTCGATTACCACCTGCTCGGCCGCGTCAAGGTCTTCGACAAGCAGTCCGATGTGATTGAGCGGCACGCCCTTGGCAAAGCGAGTGTGCATTTTGTGATCGGTGTAGATCGCGATGTAGCTGAATTCCTCGCCGACATGGATGGTTTCGCCATCGTTGATGGCGGGACCGCGCCAGCGTTCTTCCCAGCCGAGCAGGTCCTGCAGCAGTTTTGACGAGCGCTCGATGTCGCTGACGGTGATGTTCGCGTGTTCGAGGCGGCCTTTGGCTTTGGCCGGGTGTGTCATGATGGCAACTCCTTCGCTGTGCCGGCGAATCACCCGGCTTGGCAAAGATGCAATCTCAAGTTAACTCGAGCTCAAGCAGAAAATTGAGCCCCCTCTCGAGCCTCTGATGTCCAACGACCGCTTCATCTCCATCGGCGACCTGTCGCGCCGCACCGGCGTCGCCGTTTCGGCGATCCGTTTCTACGAGGAGAAGGGGCTGCTCACCGCACTGCGCACCAGCGGCAACCAGCGCCGTTTCCTGCGCTCCGACATTCGCCGCGTGAGCTTCATCCTGATCGCGCAGAAGCTGGGGCTGGCATTGGCAGACATCGAACGCGAGCTCTCCGCCCTGCCGCAGGGCCGCACGCCCACGCTGGGCGACTGGGAGAAGATCAGCCTGTCGATGCGCGCGTCGATCGATGCCCAGATCGGCTTGCTTGAACTCACGCGTCGCAAGCTGGAAGAATGCATCGGCTGCGGCTGCCTCAGCCTCGCCAAGTGCGGCATCTACAACGTGGACGATCACGCTGGCGGGCAGGGGACGGGGCCGCGCTTCGTGCTGAAATAGCTATTCCGCCGCCAGCAATTCCTCGGCCCCGCCAAGGTCGACGCTGACCAGCCGCGAAACGCCCTTTTCGACCATGGTCACGCCGAACAGGCGGTGCATGCGGCTCATTGTCACGGCATTGTGCGTGACGATGAGGTACCGCGTGTCGGTTTCCTTCGTCATCGCTTCGAGCAGGTCGCAGAAGCGCTCGATATTGGCATCGTCGAGCGGGGCATCGACTTCGTCGAGCACGCAGATCGGCGCCGGGTTGGTGAGGAACAGGCCGAAGATCAGCGCCACGGCAGTCAGGGCCTGCTCGCCGCCCGACAGCAGGGTGAGCGACTGCAGGCGCTTGCCAGGCGGCTGGGCGAAGATTTCGAGACCGGCTTCGAGCGGATCGTCGGAATCGACGAGTGCGAGGTGCGCCTTGCCGCCCAGGAACAGCCGGGTGAACAGCCGCTGGAAATGGCCGTCGACCGCTTCGAAGGCCGCGCGCAGGCGCTCGCGGCCTTCGCGGTTGAGATTGCCGATCGAGCCGCGCAGACGGTTCACGGCTTCGGCCAGTTCGGCCTGTTCGGTGACACTGGTGCCCAGTTGCGCTTCGGCCTCGGCGAGTTCGTCCGCTGCGACCAGATTGACTGGCCCGATCCGCTCGCGGTCCGTCACGAGCTTGTCCATGGCTGCCGATTCCTCGTTTGCGCCGCTGACTTCTGCGGACACGAAGGCGAAGCGCTCGGGCAGCACAGGCGGGGGGCACTGGAAGCGTTCGCCCGAGATCCGCGTCATCTCGACTCGGCGCTCGTCCTCGTTCTCGGCCCGCGCGACGGCCCCGGCGCGGCCCTCGCGGGCGCTGGCGAGCGTTTCTTGTGCGGCGGCAAGTGCGGCATCGGCTTTGCGCAAAGCTTCCGTCATGGCCGCGACAGCCGCTTCCGCCTTGGCCAGCTCTTCCGCAAGGCGCTGGCGGATCAGTTCTCCCTGCTCGATCTGTTCCATCAGCGAGGCGGGTTTGGCGGCGATCACGGCGTGTTCGGTCTCGATTTCCTCCAGTCGTCCGGCCATCTGGGCAAGCCGGTTGGTGGCGTCGCCCGCGCGCGCCTGCCAGTTGCGGATATCGCCGCGCTGCGAGGCAGTACGTTCGCGTGCCACCGCGAGCGCCTGATCGTGCGCGGCGAGCGTGGCGGTGGTGGCCTGCAGCCGAGCCTTGGCGGCCTCGTTCTTCGCCCTGGCCGCCTCAAGCCCGGCGCGTCCGGCCTCGGGATCGGGCAGCGCCGCCCGCTTCGCCTCTGCCGCGGCAAGATCCTGTCCGGCGCTTTGGTGCTGCTCGGCCAGTTCCCGCGCGCTGCGATCCAGTTCCGAACGGCGGGCCTGATGGCGTGCCTTGGTATCCTCGGCCTGATCGGCGGCGCGCAGGGCATTGCGCTCGGCATTGGCGGCGTCGGCGATGGCGCGTTCGGCGGCGATCACGGTCGCGGAGAGGGCGGATAGCTCCTGCTGCAATGCGGTTTGCCGCTTCTCGGCGGCAGTCACGGCTTCGCGCAGCGGTGGAAGCTGGGCATCGAGTTCGGCAAAGCGGTTTTCCGCTTCCAGCCGAGCGGCTTCGGCCGCGCCTTCGCCACGCGCGATGAAGCCGTCCCAACGGCGCAACATACCCGCACGCGTGACCAGCCATTCGCCCGGCTTCAGCGTGCGTTCGTCATCGTTCTCGACAACGTGGACCAGGGCCAGCCGGGCGGCAAGCTCAGGCGGGCACAGCGTGACATGCGCGGCGAGGCTTTTCGCTACCGGAGCAGGTGCCTCGGCTCCGGTCCAGAATCGTCCGTCGGCCTGTGCGATGCTGCCGAGCGGTGCCTTGGCATCGCGCCCAAGGACGGCGGCGAGCGCGCGTTCATAGCCCGGCGCGGCCCTTACGGTATCGATCGCAGTCTTGAGCCCATGTGCGGCCTTGGCGCCCTTGGCGCGGGCCTCGCGGTCGCGCAGCAGAGCAGTGTGTTCGCGTTCGATACCGGTCAGGTCGGCCCGGGCACCGGCAAGGGCTGAAGCGGCGGCATCACGTTCGGCCATGAGCCCGGTTTTGCGAGCGTGCTGCGCATCGAGCCCCTCGCGAGCCTTGGCAAGCGCGGTCGTGGCCGCCTCGGCCTCAAGCCGCGCCTTGGCGATGGCGTCGTCAAGATCTGCGGTTTCGGGCAGACCGGCAAGCTGGGCCTGAAGGCGCGCGCTCTCCGCGTTCAGGCGATCGATCCGGCTGCGGGCCTGCACCAGTTCGGCCTCGGCGATCCGCCATTCGGCTTCCACACCGGCCTGCGTAGCGGTGGCCTGCGCCAGATCGAGTTCGGCAGCACGTGCGGCGCGCTCTGCCCCTTCGAGGGCATTGGCGAGGCGCGGGCGTTCGGCCTCGTCGGTTTCGAGCTGCTTGGCGCCGTCTGCCAGTTCGCGTTCCAGCCTTGCCAGCGCTTCGGCGGCATCGCGGGTCATGCGGTCGGCGTCGCTGCGGTCTTCCTCCAGTCGGGTGCGCTGGCGGTCGAGGTCTTTCAGACGCTGCTCGGCGGCTTCGAGCTGGCTGGTGAGCGTTGCCATGCGGTGGCCTTGCGCGGTGGCATCGTCGCGGCGGTCGGCCAATTCGTCGCGCGTGGCGATCAGCGATTCGGCGGCGGTGGCCTGCGCTTCCTGCGCAGCCCTGGCGGCGTCCTGCGCCGCGGCGACGCGTGCTTCGGCAGCCTGCGCTTCCTTCTTCGCAGCGGTGGCGGCGGCGGCGGCATCGCGCCAGCGGGCAAAGACCAGGCGGGCCTCGGCCAGCCGGATCTGGTCAGATAGCGCCTTGTAGCGTTCCGCCGCCTTGGCCTGCCGCCGCAGCGAGCCGACCTGCTTGTCGAGGCCGGCCATGATGTCCTCAAGCCGGGCGAGGTTGGCTTCGGTTGCACGCAGCTTCTGCTCGGCGTCCTTGCGCCGCACGTGCAGGCCGGCGATGCCCGCCGCCTCCTCCAGCATCGCGCGCCGTTCTGCGGGCTTGGCGGCGATGACGGCGGCGATCTTGCCCTGGCTTACGAGCGCCGGGCTGTGCGCGCCGGTCGCGGCGTCTGCAAAGGTCAGGGCGACGTCCTTGGCGCGCACGTCGCGCCCGTTGATGCGGTAGGCGCTGCCCGCGCCGCGCTCGATCCGACGCACGACTTCCAGTTCGTCCCGGGTGCCGTCCTCACGCACGGCGGTTTCGCCTTGCAGCACCACTTCTGCAAAGGCGCGCGGGGGACGGTTGGCCGTCCCGGCGAAGATCACGTCTTCCATGCCGCCGCCGCGCATGGACTTGGGCGAGCTTTCGCCCATGACCCATCGGATCGCTTCGAGCAGGTTGGACTTGCCGCAGCCGTTGGGGCCGACGACGCCGGTAAGGCCCGGTTCGATGCGCAGTTCGGCGGGCTCTACGAAGCTCTTGAATCCACTGAGCTTGAGCCGCCTGATGCGCATCGGCGCGCCTTTACCGGAGCAGGCGCATCAGCGCGCGCCTGCCTCTTGGAGCTTGGGTTCCAGTTCCTTCCAGCCCATCGAGCCCTGCGTCGAGCCGTTGATGATGAAGGTCGGCGTGCCAGTGACGTTGAATTCGGTGCTGGCCTTTTCGGTCTGATCAGCCAGTGCCTTGGCCTTGGCAGTGTCGGCAAGGCAGGCCTGGCCCTGATCGCGCGAGATCCCGCGCGAGGAGAAGAATTCGGTCATGCCCGCAAGGTCGGCGATGGCGCCGATCTGCTGCTCCTTGGGCATGTCACCAAGTTCCTTGAGCTTGGCATCGCCTGCGGCCTGCACGTTTTGGAACATGTTCGGCTGCCAGGCCCAGAACTGCTCGCTGAGCGGGATCACCGCCTCGGTCGATCCGCAGGTTGCCAGCAGCGAGGCCGGAATATCATAGGGGTTCAGCATGAAAAAGCGCAGTTCATAGCTGACGCGGCCGCTTGCGACGTAGTCGTCGCGCAGCTTCTCGAAGCTTTCCTTGGCGAATTCGGCGCAGTGCGAGCAGCTCAGCGCGCCATATTCCACCAGCTTGATCGGTGCCTGGGGGTTGCCCATGCGATAGCCGCCTTCGGGCGTCTTCTCGACCATGTCGGCCCAGGCCTTGCCCGCGGGCGGGGCGATCTTGGCGATTGGCTCGCTGGACTTCGGCGCGCCCTCCTCGGCCTTCTTGCCGCATGCGGCAAGGCCCAGTGCGAGAGGCAGGGCCACCATGCCGATGGCGAGGTGGCGGATGGAGGTGCGGGTCATCGTGGCGAATCCTTTGCGAAGGCGGGAAAAGGCTAGCTCAAGGCCGTGCTGGAACAAAGCGGCGGAGAGTGCAGCTGTGGATTCTCTCCACAGCTGCACTGGCGGATTTCGGGGCTTCAGATGGCTCCGGCGTGCTGTTCGGCGAGTTTGTCGGTGATTGCCTTGGAGACCGAGTCCCAATCATGTGCGTCCAGCACTGCGCCGTTGAGCGTGAAGCTGGGGGTGCTGTTGATGCCGAGAGTGGAGGACTCTTCCTGCTGCGCTTTCAGCTTGTCGAGCATGGCCGTGTCGGCAAGGCAGGCATCGGCCTGCGCACGGGTAATGCCCCAGCCCGACATCTTGTCGTAGAAGCTGAAGTCGCTGGCGATGGCGCGCATCCGTTCAGGCATGGAGCCCTGATACCAGCGTTGTTGCTGCGCCTGCGTCATCGTCTGCGCCTTGGCGAGCCACTTTTCCTGCGTTGCGAAAAAGGCATTGTGCCGCACGAAGAAGCGCTTCGGATCGCCGCAGTTGGTCAGCAGGGCCACAGTCAGGTCGATGGGATTGCGCAACAGGTTGGTCACCGTGACCGTTACCTGTCCCTTGGGAATCACGGTCAGGCGCAGGGCCGGGTCCGATTCCTGCTGGTAGTGCGCGCAGTGCGGGCAGGTGTAGCTGACATATTCGGTAAGCTTGACCGGGGCATTGGGATTGCCGAGCTGATGGCTGCCGTTGGCAGTGACCGCGATGGCACTGTTCCAGTTCGTGCTGGGCGCCGCAAGGCTCTTGGCCGGCTTGCCGTTGGCCGCCATGCTCAGGATGGCTCCGGCGGTCAGGGCAAGGGGGGCAAGCGCGCGCAGCGCGGTCTTCATGCTGGGGGCCTTCATCATTGCTCGTCCTGATTGTTCTTTGCGCTCATGCTGCGCGCCAGCGACTCAAGCACTGCGCGCAGTTCCGGATCGCCGATGTCGCGCAGCGATTCCCCCAGTTCCAGCGGCACAGGTTTGAGCGAAGGCGGAGCAGCCTGCGGCTTTGAAGCAGCAGGTGCCTTAACCTCACCTTGCCGGATCTTCACTTTGGCCACGGCATTGTAGCCGAAAAAGCGGTTCACGCGCTCGACGATCTCGGGGATCACGTGCTGGATGATCGGGGCGTGCGCGGGCACGACGACGAGCTGGAGGATGCCGTCGCTCTTCTCGCCGGGGGGGAAGCGGATCGATTCGGGGCTGCAGATGCGGGCATGGCGGGCACCGACGATTTCCGGCCAGCGGGTGACGACGCTCGACTGCACGAAGCCGAAACGGCGGAAGGCAGTACGGCCCACCTCGGGCATCAGGTCGGAAATGGCGCGAGCCTGTCCGCCCCGCGGGCGCTCGTAGCGTTTGACTCCCGAAGGCTTGCCCTTCGAAGAGCCGGATTGTTTGCGATCATCCCGTTCCATTGTCCGGGCTCCAATGCCATAGCGGCGCCATGGATGCCAGTTCGGATGCTGTTGGGAGCGATCTTCTCGCCTGGTACGATGCCCATGCGCGGGACCTGCCCTGGCGGGCCCCGCCGGGGACGCCTGCGCCTGATCCCTACCGCGTGTGGCTGTCCGAAGTGATGCTGCAGCAGACGACAGTGGCGGCGGTGAAGGACTACTTTACCGCATTCACCTCGCGCTGGCCTGCCGTGGAGGCGCTGGCGGCCGCCGGGGACGAAGAGGTCATGGCGGCATGGGCTGGCCTTGGCTATTATGCCCGCGCCCGCAATCTGCTGGCCTGCGCGCGCGAAGTGGCGGCACGGGGCGGGCATTTTCCGGATACCGAGGAGGGGCTGCGCGCCCTGCCGGGGCTTGGCGCCTATACGGCGGCGGCAGTCGCTGCGATCGCCTTCGGGCGGCGCGCGGTGGTGGTCGATGCCAATGTCGAACGCGTCGTGGCCCGGCTTTTCGCAATCGGCGAGCCGCTGCCGGGCGCGCGCACCATGATCCGTGAAAAGGCCGATGCGATAACACCGGATGCCCGCAGCGGCGACTTTGCGCAGGCGATGATGGATCTGGGCGCGACCGTCTGCACCAGCCGTTCGCCGCGTTGCCTGCTGTGCCCGCTTTCTGGCCATTGCACGGCGAGGGCCATGGGCGAGCCGGACCGATTCCCGGTGAAGGCACCGAAGAAGGCCAAGCCCGCCCGCCGGGGACAGGCTTTCTGGATCGAGCAGGAAGAACAGGTCTGGCTGGTCCGCCGTCCGGGCAAGGGCATGCTTGGCGGAATGCGTGCCCTGCCGGACGACAACTGGTCGGCGCGCGCGGACGGCTCCGGGGAAGGGCCATTGTCCGGGCCGTGGGAAAGTGCGGGCAAGGTCAGTCACACCTTCACCCATTTCGGGCTCGATCTGCACCTTGCGGTTTACCTTGGGGCTGATTGGACTAGGTTGCCGCCCGGCGAGGGCGAGTGGTGGCCGCTCGACCGCCTCGACGAGGCCGGATTGCCCACGCTCTTCGCCAAGGCGGCGCGGCTGGCGCTGTCGGAAAGAGAGGCATGACGTGATCCGGGATCTGGAAACTCTCGCTGCTGCTGCCGATCGCCGCATGATCCTGAGCATGGCGGCCTGTGCCAGCCTCGGCGTCGCGCTTATGCCGCGCCTCGCACTGGCGGCGGCGGACCGGGAAATGCTTCCGCAGGTGCGAAAGGTCGTCGAGCGCTGGGTGGGCCCGGGCAAGTTTCCCGGCATGGTGGCTTCGCTGGGGATTCCCGGCCGTGATCCCGAATACGTCGCGCGCGGCTCGGAAGGCTTCACCGACGGTGACGCGGTGACGCCCGATAGTCTGTTTCGCATCTATTCGATGACGAAGCCCGTCACCGGAATGGCGGCGATGCAGCTGGTCGCGCAAGGCAAGCTGGGGCTCGATCAGCCGCTTTACGATATCCTGCCGAAGTTCCGGACCATGATGGTGCAGGATACCTACGACGGTTCGGTGACCGAACTGCACCCGGCCCCCCGTCCGATTACGATCAGGTACCTGCTCACACACACTTCGGGCATCGGCTACACCATCATCCAGAAGGGCCCCATCAAGACGCTGATGGAGGACAAGGGCCTCATTGCCGGGCAGGTCAGCCGCATGGAGATTCCGGGGCTCTCGCGCGGTGCGCCTGTTCACGGCCTCGACCACTTCGCGGATCGGCTCGCCGAAGTGCCGCTGGTCAGCGATCCGGGTGCACGCTGGATCTATTCCATGGGGCTCGACCTCATGGGCCGGGTGATCGAGGTCGTCACCGGACGCAGCTTCGATGCCCACTTGCGCGAGACGATCTTCGAGCCGGCGGGAATGACCAGCACCTTCTTCCGGGTGCCTGCAGGCGATGCCGGGCGCCTCACCACCAACTACGGCGCGGTGGGCGATGTTCTGGTGCCGATCGACGGAAGCGAAAATTCGATATTCCTCGATCCGCCGCCGTTCCCCTTCGGCGGGGCAGGGCTGGTCAGTTCACCGCGCGACTACGACCGATTCCTGCGCATGCTGGCGCAGTTCGGCGAGATCGATGGCGTGCGCGTGCTTGACGAGCAGGCAGTGCGCATCGGGACCGGCGATCTGCTTCCTGCGGGCGTGACGATCCCCGCCATGTTTGGAGGAAATGCCGGCTTCGGCGCGGGCGGCCGCGTCGGCAAGGGGGCGGAAGCGGGCATCTACGGCTGGTCGGGGGCAGCAGGCACGGTCGGCATGGTCGACATGGTCCACGCCTTGCGATCGCAGATTTTCGTGCAATTCATGCCGCCCAACGCCAGTGGCCTGCTGCCCGAATTCCAGACCGCGCTAAAGGCCGATGTCATGGCCCTGCTGGAGAACAAGTGACGTGTTGACGACGATAGCCTTCGCCGGATCCCACATCGACCGTGCCGATCACATCCGCAACGATCCGGCGGCGCTCGACGCGCTCAAGACCTGGCAGGCGCGGCTGCTGCGGATGGACGGGCTCGATCCGGTGCTGACGCCAGACAACACGCTTGATTGGGGCAGTCTGGCGGATGCCGCGCCCGACAGCGAACTGGTGTTTCTGGGGTTGGATGGGCCGGGACCTGAGGTGCGTGGCTGCTTTGCCGAAGTGCGCACCTCATATCCATCGGGCAGTCCTCATGCGGGTCCGGCAAGCTGGAATGCCATGGCGGTCCTCGAAGCTGGGGAACTGGCCGCCTACGGCGGCGCCCGCTCTCTGGTTGGCTGGCACGCGCGCCATCGTTTCTGCGCTGTCTGTGGCAGCCGGACCGAACTGGCCAAAGGCGGCTGGCAGCGCACCTGCACGAATGCGGACTGCAAGGCCGAACACTTTCCGCGCGTCGATCCTGTCACGATCATGACCGTCGAGTGCGACGGCAAGCTCCTGCTCGGCCGCCAGCCCCGTTTTCCGGCGGGGCGCTATTCGGCGCTGGCCGGGTTCGTCGAGCCGGGCGAGACGATCGAGGAAGCCGTGGTGCGTGAGGTTTTCGAGGAAGCGGGCGTGTGCGCCCGCGACGTCGAATACGTGATCAGTCAGCCCTGGCCGTTCCCCTCCTCGCTGATGATCGGCTGCCACGCTTTCGCCGACGATCCCGCCATCGTGATGGACGAGACCGAGATGGAGGACGTGCGCTGGTTCACCCGCGATGAGGTGTTCGAGGCGCTGGAGGCCGTCGAGCAGGGCGAGCAGGGTCGCGCATTCGGCGCACCGCCACGGACCGCCGTGGCCCACGCTCTCATCCGCTCGTGGGTGGAGCGGGGCTGAGCGCCGTTCAGCGAAGCGCCATCGGTCCTCCTGCCGCATCCACCCCGGCGATGGTGCCACCGTCGACAAGGATGTCCGTTCCGCTGATGTAGCTTGCGGCGGGCGAGGCGAGGAAAGTGACGGCCGAGGCGATTTCCTCCGGACGGCCCGAGCGTCCGAGCGCCGACAGCTCGATCATCTTGCGCATTTCCGGACCCTGCTGCTGTTCCAGCTGTGCCATCGGCGTGTCGATGATCCCCGGCGAGAGCGAGACGATCCGCACACCTTCCTTCCCGAAGCGCGGCGCCATCGCTTTCGCGTAAAGCTGCACCGCGCGCTTGGAGAGCGAATAGGCGGCGCCGGAATTGCGCAGCATCAGGCTCGCCAGCAGCGAGCTCTTGCCCTTGAGCAGCTTGCGGATGGCCCGGTCGACGATCGGACGGCCGATCATCTGGCCGGAGTTGGAGGCGATCAGTACCGCCGCGCCACCCGGCGCCATGGCGGGCAACAGCCCTTCGGCAAGGCGCTGCGACGCGGTGAAGTTGATGGCAAAGATGCGCTTGCCGTTGGTCATCGAGGGCGAGACTCCCGCCGCGTGGACCAGCACGCCGATGCGGGCAGGCGCGGCGGCAGTCCGCAACCGTTCGGGATAGTCAGACGCCGAGATATCGCCGGCAACCGTCACGACAGGCACTTGCGTGCGCAGTTCGTCCGCCACGGCCTCCAGCGGTTCCGGGTTGAGATCGCTGATGACGAGCGCATGGCCCTGCGCGGCGAAAGCGCGGGCAATCGCAGCCCCCATGCCACCTGCTGCGCCGGTGACAACAGTGACAGTCTGCGGCGTGTCGGCCATGATTTTTCCCTCCCCGGTCTGGCTGGCCGTTTGTCTAGACCGGAGGCGCCGCCGGGGGGAGGGCGTGTTTTACGGGAGGCGGCAACATCGCCTGCCCGTTGCGGATCACACCAGACCGAGCTTCGCCAGTTCGCGAGCCAGCTTTGGCGGCATGACGTCACCGCTGCTCTCGCCGTCGCCAAGGTCGCGCGGGGCGTCTTCCTCCTTGAGGTAGCGCCAGCCCTGATGCGCTCGCTTGGGCTTGGTGACGACCGGGATCAGCTTGGGCGCGAGGTGGATGTGCCAGCGCCCGTCGTCGCGCTGGGTGAAGCGCAGGATGGGCGAACGGCCGATCAGCGCGTGCTCATAGATCCAGTACAGCGAGCCGCCGACCATCTCCTCGTGGCGCTTGGGCAGGTAGCGGGTGGTCATCAGCGCTTCTTCCGGATGGCTTTCCAGCCATGCGCGCAAGTCCGCCGGGCTCTCGGCGGAATAGGCGATCTTGGTCATGTGCAGCGGCATGGTAGCCAAGATAGGGCGGGAGCGTGTCTCAGGCGAGTCCGGTGAGAACCGCGAGACCCAGAAACGAGAAAAAGCCCATCACGTCGGTCGCCGTGGTCACGAAAACCGCCGAGGACACCGCCGGGTCGACCTTGAAGCGAGTCAGGGTCACCGGCACGAGGATACCCGCGAGACCGGCGACGAGGTTGTTCACCACCATGGCCGTGGCGATGACCGCGCCAAGATGCGGATTGCCGAACAACAGGCCGGTGCCGAGGCCGATCAGCGTGCCGAGCGCGGCGCCATTGGCCAGCGCGATGCGGAATTCGCGCAGGATCATCCGCCAGGTATTTGAATCGGTCAGCTGGTTGGTCGCGATGGCACGCACCACCACGGCCAGCGTCTGGGTGCCGGCATTGCCGCCCATGCCCGAGACGATCGGCATCAGCACCGCGAGCAGCGCGAATTTCGCAATCGCCCCCTGGAACAGGCCGACCACCGAAGAGGCAAGGATGGCGGTCGCGAGGTTCACCACCAGCCAGGTCAGGCGCGCGCGCACGGTCAGCAGGATCGGTTCGTTGATGTCGCCGTCGCCCGCACCCGAGAGCAGCAGGGTATCCTCGCCGGCCTCTTCCTGAATGATGTGGACGATGTCGTCGACAGTGATCTGGCCGATCAGGCGGCCGGAATCGTCGGTCACCGCGGCGGAGATCAGCGCGTATTTCTGGAAGCGCAGCGCGACTTCTTCCTGATCCATCCCCACCGGGATCAGGGTCTGGTCGCGCTTCATCACGTCGTAGAGCGGGATGTTGCGCGGGCAGCGCAGGATCCACGACAGCGCGCAAGTGCCGACCGGGTGGTGCAGCGCATCGACGCAGAACACTTCCCAAAACTCGGTAGGCAGTTCGCGGTGCTCGCGCAGGAAGTCGATCAGGTCGCCGACGGTCATTGTCTCGGGCACCGCAACGAATTCGCGGCTCATCAGACGGCCGGCGGATTCCTCGGGATAGGACAGTGCCGATTCGATGGCGGCGCGGTCTTCCGGCTCCATCTCGGCAAGGACGGCCTGCTGGTCTTCCTCGTCGAGGTCCTCCAGCATGGCGACGGCATCGTCGGTATCGAGCTGTTCGGCGATCTCGGCGACGACTTCGGCGGGCAGCGCCTCAACCAGCAGTTCGCGAACCCAGTCGTTGAGTTCGGCGATGACCTCGACGCCCATGAGGTCGCGGATCGAGCGGGCGAGCGTGAGGCGCTCATCGGCATCGACCAGCTCGAACAGGTCGGCGATGTCGGCAGGGTGAAGTGGCTCGACAAGGTCATAAACGCGGTCCGAATCCTCGTCGTCCAGCGCCTCTTTCACGCTGCGGACGAATTCCGGCTTCAGACGGTTTTCCTCGTCGAGGCTCTCGGTTTCCTGCGCCGCTTCGGCTTCGGCGGCGGCCTCTTCTTCAGACAGATTTTCCTTGAGGTCCGCGTCGCTCATCTTGGCCGGTCTAAGCGCCTATTTCGCAATTGCAACAGGTGGATTCCCGGGGGCATTCACCGCATCGAAAACGTGACATTGCCGCAAGCTGCCCTATATCGGGCGCCAAGCCACTCCGCGCCCGAACCCGGGTGCCGGCAACAGGAGAGTTAACAATGGCCGACGAATTTCTGACCCTCACCCTCGACACCGGCGAAGGCCAGGGCGACGTCAAGATCAAGTTGCGCCCTGATCTGGCCCCCGGCCACGTCGAGCGCATCAAGGAACTGGTGGGTGAAGGCTTCTACAACGGGGTGAAGTTCCACCGCGTGATCCCCGGCTTCATGGCGCAGGGCGGCTGCCCGCACGGCACTGGCACCGGCGGTTCGGATAAGCCCGACCTGCAGGCCGAATTCAACGCCGAGCCGCACGTGCGCGGCGTGTGCTCGATGGCGCGCACCAGCTATCCGCACTCGGCCAACAGCCAGTTCTTCATCTGCTTCGATGACGCCACGTTCCTCGACAAGCAGTACACCGTCTGGGGCCAGGTGGTCGAAGGCATGGAACTGGTCGATGCGCTGCCCAAGGGCGAGCCGCCGCGGGCGCCCGGTACGATCGTCAAGGCGACCGTTTCGGAAGGCTGAGCGATCATTGCGTTCCCAAATTGTTAAAGGGGCGGTTCGCAAGGATCGCCCTTTTTGCCTTTCGAGGGAGGCCGAACATGCAAGGGTGATCGGCGAATGGCCGTCAAAGATCCTTAATTTCAGGTAACTAGGTCCCATCAGAATCCCTTACCTCGTGCGTGTCTAGATGAACGGGCTTCGTCATGAGAGTCGGGGGACCTTGCATGAAAGTTCGGCCATTCCTGTCCCGCCTGTGGTCCGGTGCCGATGGCAACGTATTGGCGCTGACCGCCTTCGGCCTTACCACCCTGATAGGTGGTGCCGCCCTCGCAACCGATACTGCCCAATGGTTTCTCTGGAAACGCCAGCTGCAGCAGGCGGTCGATGCCGGTGCCCGGGCGGCCGTTCTCAGCGAGCAGCTGGGATTCGACTACAACGCCGCCGCCACCAAGGAAGTTGGCCGCAACCGGGTTTCGACCTCGGGAGTCACGATCGAGCTGATCTCGAACCCGCCGACATCGGGCGCCTACATGTCGGATTCGAATGCCGTCGAGGTCCGGGCGATCACCAGCCAGATGCTGCCGTTTTCAAGCATGTTCCTCAATGTGGCGCCGACCGTGCGGGCCAGGGCCGTCGCTACCGTCGCTTCCGACGGTGAATATTGCGTTATCGCACTTTCACCGACCGGGGTCGGCATCAATACCCAGGGTTCGGCGCAAGTAAACCTGGGCTGCGGCGCGGCGGCAAACTCCAACGTGGCGACAGCCGTCGACCTTGACGGCAGCAGCTGGCTCAATACGCCCAATATTCATGCCGTCGGCGGCATCGACGCCAGCAGCGCGAGCATTCCCGCCAACGCAGCGCTACAGCCCTACGGCCTGCCGATTGTCGATCCGATCGCCGCACGCAACCTGACCGTGCCCACGACCCCGACTGCGTGCACCGCGAACAACCTCAACGTCGCGCCCAGTACGACGGTCACGCTCTATCCGGGCCGCTATTGCAACGGGCTGACGCTGCAGGGCAACGTCACGCTTTCGCCTGGCGTCTACCTGATGGACAAGGGAACCTTCAGCGTAACCAGCCAGGCACATGTCATCGGCGAAGGAGTCACCATCATCCTGACCGGTGACGATCCTAAGAACGTCGCCACCGTCAAGCTGGTGGGCGGCGCGGACCTTGACTTGCGCGCGCCCACCGCCTCGGAGGACCCGACCTGGAAGAACATTCTCTTCTTCCAGGATCCGATCGGTTCGACGAGTGAAAGCAATATGGCGGGCGGCAGCACCCTCCAGTTGGACGGCATTGTCTACATGCCGGGCGGGGACCTCACTTTCACCGGGAATTCGGGCCAGCATGCGGATTGCTTGCTGATGGTGGCCAACCAGATATCATTTGCCGGCACGACCTCGCTCGATAACAAGTGCGGCTCCGACTACAGTGATCTCGACATGTCCGCCCGCGTCGTCCGGGTGGTGGAGTGATGGCCATGCGTGTTCGGCAGTTGTCCCAAATTGTTCAGGCCGCCCTTGCAGACGGCAAGGGTGCGGCAGTCATCGAACTCGCCATCGTGCTGCCCGTGCTCCTGTTTCTGGTGGCCGGGATTATCGACGTTTCCCGGTACATATGCGCCAAGATCGACGTGGAACAGGCCGCACAGCGGACGACGGCCTTTGCCCTCGCTAAGCGACCTACCGGTTCCAGCGCCGCATATCTGGTGCCGGAAGCGGTTGCTGCCGCGGGCGTACCGTCGAACAACGTCACGGCGCAGCTTTTCCTCGAATGCGATGGCGTGCGGCAGTCCAAGTACGCCACCCCGTGCAATGTCGGGCAGTCGACGGCCCGCTTCGTCAGCGTCTCGATCAAGCGTCAGGTCCAGTTGCTGTTCAACTGGACGGCGCTAGGCAGAATGCTGAGCGCGCCAGCGATGGCATCGACCATAACGGTGACCGGCAGCAGCCTGATGAGGATCCAATGACTCCCAGAAATCTGCTCGCCGACGCGCGCGGGGCTGCAGCTATCGAGGCGGCATTCGCCTTGCCGGTCATCATCGTCGTGATGATCGGCCTGTTGCAGTTTTCGCTCGTCCTCCAGGCGTCGGGCGTCGTCCGCAATGCGGCGGGAGAGGGCGTCCGCTATGCCAAGGTCCACCCTGACGCGACCGAAGCCGAGGTTCTCGACAAAGTGCGAGCAGCCCTGGTTGGCGTCAAGAGCGGCGGGATCGTCTCGCTCGCCCTGCAGCGGGGGACAGCGACCAATGGCGCCAAGTACAGCCAGGTTACCGTAAAGTACCAGTTGGACCCGCTCATACCGCTAGGCTCTGACGTCGGGGCAATCATGCTGAACGAGTCGATGTCCTCGTACCAGCCCACCTGATGCGTCGACCCTGGCCGGCAGAGCAGCGATCACGTCGCGCCGCCGGGACGATTGGAAGGCTTATAGTCCAGCCTGCAGCAGCCATTCGTGGAAGATGCGCACGGGGCGCGTTTCCAGTGCCTTGGGCTTGCAGATGAACCAGTAGCGGTAGGGGCTTTCGATATCGATATCGAACAGCCGGGCCAGGCGGTTGTCGTGCGCGCGGCGGAAGTGGTCGTCGTGCATGATCGCGATGCCGAGGCCCTGCGCGGCCGCTTCGAGCACGAGCTGGCCGGAATCGAACTTGTCTATGGCCGCCGGTTCGAGATTCGGCATGCCGATGGCCTTCTTCCAGGCATCAAGGCTCTCGGGCAGGTCCTGGTGGATCAGGAACGTCTGCTTCGAGAGAGCTTTTTCATCCGGCACTGGCCCGATCTCGGCAGCCATGTCCGGCGACACGATGCCGTAGACCTTGTTGTGGTCCAGCTGGATGCGGTAAAATGCGGGGTCGGGCTCCTTGGAAAGGATTATGGCAGCGTCCAGCGTGTCGCCCACGCGGTCTTCTGAATGGGCCGCAGTGTCGATGTCGATGTGCAGGCGCGGGTGCAGTTTGCGCAGCTCGGGCAGGCGCGGGAACAGCCGCTGGCCACCAAACAGCGATGGCACGCCCAGATGCAGGCGGAGCACCTGACCACGGTCGATCTGCGCCTCCACCGCTTCTGCCAGTTCCTCCAGCTTTGGGCCGATGGCGTTGTAGAAGGCCTGACCCTCGTCGGTCAGTTTCATGGACTGGTGCTGGCGCGTGAACAGCCGCTTGCCGGTAAAGTCTTCCAGCGCGGCGACACGGCGCGAGAGCGCTGAAGGCGAGAGAGCCAGTTCATTGGCGGCGGCTTTGGCCGAACCGAGACGGACAACACGCACGAAGGCTTCGAGCGCGCGCAGGGGGGGAAGTCGGCGTACAGGCAATGTCAGTCTTTTCGTCGCGGTTGCTGGATATGCAATCTGCGGTGCAGATCATGCAACCATATGTGAGCTAATCCGCGGCGTTTTCCAAGTCCTGCTGTGGCGGATGGAGCCGCAAACGGGTTACATGTCGTTCATTCCCGTCGATAACCTCGATTTTCCAGCCGCTGTCATGCGTGAGTATCGTCCCGACTTCCGGCACTTTCTCCGCCAGCACGAAAGTCAGGCCGCCCAATGTGTCGACCGATTCCTCGACTTCGGCGAGGCGCGGGTCGATCCGTTCGGCCACATCATCCAGTTCGGCGCGGGCGTCGGCTTCCCACACGCCGTCTTCGAGCGATACCAGCAGGTCCTCGGGCGCATCGTCGTGCTCGTCCTCGATCTCACCGACGATTTCCTCGACGAGATCTTCGATGGTGATGATGCCGTCGGTGCCGGTATATTCGTCGATCACGACGGCCAGATGCGTGCGCTGCGCGCGCATGTCGGCCAGCACGTCGAGCGCACCGCGGGACTGCGGCACGTAGAGGGGTTGACGCAGCAGCGAACCCCAGTCGTCCGGACGGGTGCCCCGTGCGAGGTGTGAGAACACGTCCTTGATGTGGAGCATGCCCTTCACCTCGTCGAGCGAATCGCCATAGACGGGCATGCGCGAATGGCCGTGCTCGGCGAAGGCCTCGACCACCTCTTCCCATGATGCGGAAGCGGGCAGGGCGATGATCTCGCCGCGCGGGATGGCGACGTCGTCGGCATCGTGCTCGCTGAAATGCAGCAGGTTGCGGAGCATCTGGCGTTCCAGCGGCGAAAGGTCGCCGTTTGCGGGGCCGTCGCCGTCCGCCTCGCCTTCATGCTCGTTGATGACTTCCTCGATCTGCGCGCGCAGCGACTGATCGCCTTCGGGATGGAACAGCCTTTTGAAAACACGCAAAAGCGTGCTGCTACTGTCCCCGTCTCCCGAGCCGGACTCGGTGTGGCGGCCATTGTCGGCCATCGTGCTTGGTTATCCCCTGAAGCCTAAGATCGGTCCCCATATGGGTCGGCAATGCCCAGAATCGCAAGAGCCTTTGTTTCGAGCGCCTCCATCGCCTCGGCATCGGCGTCGGAAATCTCGTGATCGTGGCCAGCCAGATGGAGCAGGCCGTGAATGATGAGGTGGATGGCGTGATGTTCGACGGAGACATCCTTTTCCGCTGCCTCGCGCGCGCAGGTCTCGAAGGCGAGGGCAATGTCGCCGAGCATTTCGGGCGGGCCATCCGGTGCGAGGTCAAGCAAGTCATCGCGTTCCATCATGGGAAAGGAAAGCACGTTCGTCGGCTTGTCCTTGGCCCGCCATTCGCGGTTGAGCGTGTGAACTTCGCCATCCGAGGTGAACAGCACGCTGGCGATCAGGCGCTCGTTGCCGAGTTCAGGCGCCACCTGCTGCAGCGCCTCGAGCGCGCCCTCGGCAAGGTCGGCCCAGTCGGTTCCGGCGGGCCAGGGCGCTTCGATGTCGATTTCGAGGATCATTGCAGGCATTCTATCCGTTCGCGCCGAGCGAAGTCGAGCCACTCTGGCGGCCAGGTTCCGATTTCTCGTCCAATGCCAAGCCGTCAGTCGGGTTGCAGCGCTTCCGCGATTTCAGTGGCCCATTTGTCGACGAGCATTTCGATTTCGTTCGGGTTGAGAACCCACGTCCGGGTCTTCTGACCGGGGCGGAAAGCCGGGCGGGTCAACAGGATGCGCGCCTGTGCTTTGGCGAAGGGCTTGAACAGCGAGAAGTGCGTGACGCAGTCGAAGATCGTACCGATGATCGGTGTCTTGCCGTCCAGATCGATCAGCGTTGCGGGCTGATCCCAGGGAATGTTCATCATAAGACGCGCCTATCTTGCCATGACTTGGATTCAAAGCATGAAAGAGCAAGACGTCGATTGCCCGCCCGGAAACCGCCGGTTCCCGGACCATTCAGGCGGGGCTACTCCGCCTTGCCCTCGTAAGCCTCAACGATCCGCCCGACGATCGGGTGGCGTACCACGTCGGCGGCGGTGAAGCGGGTAACGGCGATGTCGTCCACGCCCTCCAGCCGCTGCACCGCGTCGGCAAGGCCGCTCATGCGGTCGCCGCCGGGGATGTCGACCTGCCGCGGGTCGCCGCAGATCACCATGCGGCTGTTCTGGCCGAAGCGGGTGAGGAACATCTTCATCTGCTCGCGCGTGGTGTTCTGCGCTTCGTCGAGGATGACGAAGGCATCGGCCAGCGTGCGGCCGCGCATGAAGGCGATCGGGGCGATCTCGATTTCGCCCGACGCAAGGCGCCGCTCCACTTGTTCGGGCGGCATGCAGTCGTACAGCGCGTCGTAGAGCGGGCGCAGGTAGGGATCGACCTTGTCCTTCATGTCGCCGGGCAGGAAGCCCAGCTTTTCGCCCGCTTCCACGGCAGGGCGCGAGAGGATCAGGCGCTGGACCGAGCCGGTCATCAGCTGGCTCACGGCTTGCGCCACCGCGAGGTATGTCTTGCCGGTGCCCGCCGGGCCGAGCGCGAAGATCACGTCGGCCTTCGATAGCGCGCGCATGTATTCGATCTGCGTCGCCGAGCGCGGGACGATGGTCTTCTTGCGCGTGCGGATCATGATCGGCGGTGCGCCTGCATCGCCGGAAATGATGCCTTCAAGGGTCGGTTCGGTCGACATGGCGATCAATGATTCTATCGCGCCTGAATCGAGATCCTGCCCCATTTCAAGCCGGTGATACATGCCTTTCAGCGTATCGCGGGTGCGGGCGACCGCGTCTTCGGGCCCTTCCACCTGAATCTTGTTGCCGCGCGCGGAAATATAAACGCCGAGCCGGTTTTCCACTTGCACGAGATTGGAATCGAACTGGCCGAACAAGGCCCCCAGCAGTGTCGGTTCATCAAACTCGACATCGATACGCGCCCGGCGATGGGTCTCGGGGCGGAACTGCGCCGTATTATCGGCACGGGCTGCTTTTCGGGCCATGTGCTCCTTTCGAACGAAGGAATTGTTCCTGATTCGAAAGATAGGACGGCAATCGTCCTGTGCAAGACATGTTGCAGCGCAGCGCAGTGGATAACTGCTCAGGCCGTCACGGTTTCCAGCAGTCTTGCCGAAATCGAGTTAGGCCCTGCTTCGAGCAGTTCCACGCGCACCAGATCGCCAGCTTGCACCTCGCCGGTAAAGTGGACCGACTGCAGCCAGGGCGATTTACCGAGCCACTGTCCGGGATGCTTGCCCTTGCGTTCGACCAGCACGTCGCAGGTCTTGCCCACGCTGGCCGTGTTGAAGGCGAGCTGATCGCGGTTGAGCGCGGCCTGCAGGCGCTGCAGGCGCTCGTCCATCACCGATGCCGCGATCTGGTCTTCCATGGTCGCGGCGGGGGTGCCGGGGCGCGGCGAGTACTTGAAGCTGAAGCACTGGGCATAACCGACGGCATCGACCAGCTTGAGCGTGTCCTCGAATTCGGCATCGGTCTCGCCGGGGAAGCCGACGATGAAATCGCCCGAAAGCGCGATGTCGGGCCGCATGGTGCGGACCTGCTCGAGAATGCGCAGGTAGCTGTCGACCGTGTGGCTGCGATTCATTGCCTTGAGCACGCGGTCGTTGCCCGCCTGCACCGGAAGGTGGAGGAAGGGCATCAGTTTGGCGATTTCGCCGTGCGCGGCGATCAGCCCGTCGGTCATATCGTTGGGGTGGCTGGTGGTATAGCGGATGCGCGCCAGTTCCGGGATGCCCGCCAGTTCGCGGATCAGCCCGTCGAGGCCGATCGTCTGGCCCTTGGCATTCTCGCCAGTCCACGCATTGACGTTCTGGCCCAGCAAGGTGATCTCGCGCGCGCCGCTCTCGACCAGCCGCTTCGCCTCATCGATCAGGTCGCCGTGCGGGCGCGAGACTTCCGCGCCACGCGTATAGGGCACCACGCAATAAGTGCAGAACTTGTCGCAGCCTTCCTGCACGGTGAGGAACGCGGTCGGGCCCGAACGGCGGCGCCTGGGCAGCGCGCCGAACTTGGTCTCGGCGGGCATGTCGGTATCGGTCACGCGTTTGCCCGCGCTGGCTTCGCGCAGCATTTCGGGCAGGCGATGATAGGCCTGCGGCCCGACGACCATCTTCACCGACGGAGCGCGGGCCATGATCTCCTCGCCTTCGGCCTGCGCGACGCACCCGGCGACGGCGATCAGCGGCGAAGAGCCGTCCTCGCGGCGCAGGCGCCCAATGTCGGAATAGACCTTCTCGGCGGCCTTTTCGCGAATGTGGCAGGTGTTGAGCACGACAAGATCGGCATCCTCGCCTTCGGGGGCGGGACTGATGCCCTGTTCGGCCAGCAACTCGGCCATGCGATCGCCGTCATAGACGTTCATCTGGCAGCCGAAGCTCTTGACCCGGTAGGTCTTGGGAATCTGGGTAACAGGCATCGCGCGCCCGTACACGCGTTTACGCGGATTTTGAAGGGGTGTGCACGGGAGCTGGTCTGCCCGGCGGCAGCCGCCGGAGATGGCCCGGCGGCATACTCGCATTCGCGGCCTTGCGATACCGGGAATGTCCCCCATCAGCACAGGCGTTTTTTCCGAGTTGCCGCTTTGCGTGCAAAGGCGCATCTTTCGGCAGGAAAGCACCTTCAGAGTGCAACCAACCGGGTCGCATTTGCGTTGTTGTAAAACGACAGGCGTAATGGAGGAGGCGGCACAATGGCTAGTCAATGCACTGCTTTTCGCGATTCCAAGGGCGGACTGCACGCCAGTCTCGAGAAAGCCACGCTTGAGGATCTTGCCGGAGTTCTCGGACGCGTAGGAGAAGAGGGAGGCATGACCGCCGGGGTCGCCAAGCTCATCTTCGACAGGCGTTGCGAAATCGAACGCATCTTTGCCGAGCACGACAGTCTGATCGGAATCAAGCCGGGCAGCGCTACGGTGGAGCGGCTGCACGTGATCTAACGCGTTGCGGGGTGATCACGGCTGACCTGTAATTACCGGCCGGGATGATTCCCGGGAGTGGATGGTGCGATCCGCATCGCACTGCGGTTCGGCGGCAATTCTGTTTCGTTTGCGGCTCGCGCATGGGCCTGAACGAGTGGCTTCGCATCACCCAAGAGTGGTCTGATGCCGGAATCCCGAGTGCGGCAAACGCACTCAGGAAAGCCCCAAAAAATTTTCGCCTCGACTGAGGATATCGGCTGGTGGCAGCGTCGTCTTCCGTGCCCGCGCGTTCGCGTCGCGGACACACACAAAAAGGTCGCTGCTGAGCAAGGGGTGATGGCGGAAAATCGCCGGGCCCCGCCCGTTGATTGTGTCGAGGCAAGAGGGGCCACCATGGACCGGCCATTTTCAAGCGGCATGCCGCCAATCCAGCATGGGACGAAGCCGGGATCCGGCATCCGGCCGTTCGCTCCCCTGGCGATGCCCTTTGCGCTGGGACTGGTGCTGCTGGTTGTTCCCGCACGCCGTGCTGCTGCGGTACCTGCCTTTGCCGAGCAGACCGGAATGGCATGTGAGGCCTGCCATGTTGGGGGTTTCGGGCCGCAGCTCACGCCGTTAGGGCGTGAATTCAAGCTGAGCGGCTACACAATGCGGGCGAAGGCGTTCAACGTGCCGCTTTCGGCCATGGCGGTTGCGTCCCTTACGCATGTCAGGAAGGATCAGGTTCCACCGCCGGATGGTCTGGACCGGAACGACAACCTCGCATTCGATCAGGGCAGCCTCTTCGTGGCCGGGGGCGTGGGCAAGCATCTGGGCAGCTTCGCGCAAATCACCTACGATGGCGTTGCAGAGGCGTGGGCCTGGGACAACCTTGACGTCAGGGCGGTGACTCGCGGAAAACTGTTCGGTACCGACGCGGTTTACGGTCTTACGCTCAATAATTCGCCCACGGTGCAGGACGTCTGGAATACCACGCCCGCCTGGGGCTTCCCGTACACGGACACTGCCGTTTCGGGCACGCCCGATGCGGCTCCGCTGATCGACGATGCACTGGCGCAGAACACCCTGGGGCTCAGCGCCTATGCCTGGGTTGGGCAGAAATATTATGCCGAGGCAGGGGCCTACACCAGCCCTGCGGCCGGAACACTCAACTGGCTGGGGGCGGACCCGGGCGATCCCGGCGACATCCGTGGTCTTGCGCCCTATGGCCGGTTTGCCTGGCAAGGGCAGGCCGCGGGCGGAACGCTGCAGGCCGGCGCGTTCGCTCTCAAGGCTGCGATCAGTCCCGGGCGGGACCGCAGCACCAGCCTGCGCGACCACTATACGGATCTGGGTCTCGATACGTCCTGGCAAAAGGTGCTGTCGTCCGGCGATACGATCTCGGTGCAGGCGCGCTACGTTCATGAAACGAGCAATCTGCAAGCCAGTTGCGCTCTGGCGCTGGTCGGCGATGGCTTGGCGCCCGATTGCGCGCACGATCACCTGAACGAATGGCGTGGTGACGTCAGCTATGCCTGGCACAATGGCATCGATGCGACGCTGGGGGCATTTGCCACTGCCGGCACCCGGAACGGCGATCTCTATGGCGGCAACGGGAAGCCGGACAGCAACGGATTGATGGCCGAGCTCGACTATAGTCCTTGGGGTAACGGAAACTCGCCGCTGGGTTCGCGCTTCAATATGCGCGTGGGCCTGCAGTGCACGGTGTACGGAAGGTTCGACGGCGCGCGGCACAATTACGATGGTGCCGGGGCCAATGCCTCGGACAACGATGCGGTCCGGCTTTACACATGGCTTGCCTTCTGATCGTCCCGGACCGGTTCGGCGGGGAGGCAATCCGCTTTCCTACAGGTACACAGTCGCGTTACTTTCGTGGGCATGGCGATCACATCGAGCCGATGCCTCCGAACCCCGTGCAAGGCTACACATCCGCCGCAAGGTGACACTTTGTCCTCTGGACCGTGTCACGCGTGTCAACCGATGTGTCACCTTGTGACGATCATGCCGCCTGTTCCCCTTTTCGGGTACTTCGGCTATCCGCGCGCCCATGAATGAGAACCAGACCCTTTACGCCGCCTTCGCAGGCCACCTTTCCGCCGCGCTCGATGCGCTGGAAGCAGCAGGTACGCTGCCGGGCGGTCTGAAGCGAAGCGCGGTCACGGTCGAGCCGCCGCGCGATCCCTCGCATGGCGATCTGGCGACCAATGCAGCGATGGTGCTGGCCAAGCCGGCGGGCATGAAGCCGCGTGATCTGGCCGAGGCGCTGGTCGCTGAACTGTCGAAGCTGGACGAAGTGACGTCCGCCGAGATCGCTGGCCCGGGCTTCATCAACATGCGCCTGGCGCCTGCTGCCTGGCTGGCCGAACTTGGCGCGATTGCCGCGTTGGGCGCCGATTATGGCCGCTCCACCATGGGCGGCGGCAAGACCGTGAACGTCGAATATGTCTCGGCAAACCCCACCGGGCCGATGCACATGGGCCACTGCCGCGGCGCGGTCGTTGGCGATGCGCTGGCGACGCTGCTCGAATTTGCCGGGCACAAGGTGGTCAAGGAATACTACGTCAACGACGCTGGCGCGCAGGTGCAGGTGCTCGCCCGCTCGGTGCACATCCGTTACCGCGAGGCGCTGGGCGAGGCCGTGGGGGAGATCCCGGAGGGGCTCTATCCGGGCGACTATCTGGTCCCGGTCGGCAAGGCGCTGGCCGGTGAATTCGGCGACACATACGCCAAGGCACCCGAATCGGAATGGCTCGTGCTGTTCCGGGAAAAGGCCGTTGCTGCGATGATGGACATGATCCGCGCCGACCTTGCGCGACTGGGCATCGAGCACGAGGTGTTCTCGTCCGAAGCCGAACTGCAGGCTTCGGGCAAGCCGGCCGAGGCGGAGGCATGGCTGCGTTCCAAGGGGCTCGTCTATGACGGCGTGCTCGAAGCGCCCAAGGGCAAGATGCCCGAGGACTGGGAGCCGGTGGAACTGCCGCTGTTCAAGTCCACCCAGTTCGGAGACGATCAGGACCGTCCGATCAAGAAGAGTGACGGCAGCTGGACTTATTTCGGCGCCGACCTCGCCTATCACTACCAGAAGGCGCAGGAAGCCGACGCGCTCGTCGACATCTGGGGCGCGGATCATGCTGGCACCGTCAAGCGTATCAAGGCTGCTGTCGCCGCCATGACCGGCGCAGATGGCGAGCCGACCCCGTTCGAGGTGAAGCTGGTGCAGATGGTCCAGCTGCTCAAGGGCGGCCAGCCGTTCAAGATGAGCAAGCGCGCGGGCACTTTCGTGACGCTGGCCGATGTCGTCGAGATGGTGGGCAAGGACGTGGTGCGTTTCACCATGCTCACCCGCAAGCCCGACGCGCAGATGGACTTCGATTTCGACAAGGTGGTCGAGGCTTCGAAGGACAATCCGGTGTTCTACGTACAGTATGCCCATGCCCGCGTCTGCTCGACGCTGCGCAAGGCTGCCGCTGAAGGGTTCGTACCGTCGGCAGAGCATCTGGAGCTGCTCGGCGAAGAGGAACTGGAGCTGGTGAAGCTCGGCGCGCAGTTCCCGCGTATCGTCGAAGCTGCCGCTGCAGCGCGTGAGCCGCACCGCATCGCCTTCTTCCTCCATGACCTCGCCGCGGCCTTCCACGGGTACTGGAATCTGGGCAATGATCGCGTCGAGAAGCGGTTTATTAACCATGCTGACGCTATTCAGACCGGCGCGCGGCTTTTCCTTGCCGTGCAAATCGGGCAGCTTGTCCGCAACGGGCTGGCGCTGCTCGGGGTCGAGGCTGTGGAGGAAATGTAATTATGGCGATCTCGGACACGGGTCGGGAAGACCTCAACGGTGATCCCAATTTCAGCGGACAGAACGGTTCGACCGAACCGCAGTTTGGTACGCCCCAATATGATCCGCCTCCGTTCAGCCCGCCCCCGTTTGATCCGCCGCAATATGATCCGCCGCAATATGATCAGCAGCAATATGATCAGCAGCAATATGATCCGCAGCAGAATGATCAGCAGCAGTTCGGGTCTCCCCAGTATGATCCGGCTCCGTTCGAACCGGCGCCCGTGAGTTATGAGCCGGCCACCTTTGAAGCTCCGGCTTCCGAGACATCCGTTGAGCCGTTGCCGTTTGATTCGTCCACTGAGTCCGGCACTGAGTCCGACACCGGGTTCGAGCAGCCGCCGCAACTGGAGCTCGGGGACGATAGCGTTACCCTGCCCTGGCTGGAAGGCGACGATGAAGAGTTCGAGGATAATGGCGGGCCGGGGATCGGCCAGGGGCTGATGCTCGTCGTGCTCGGGCTTGTAGCTATCGGCGTGATCGTTGGCGGCCTGTTCTGGGTCATGCGCGACAAGCCGGACCAGCCGCTTGTGGCTGATGGAGGCGTGATTGCCGCGCCCAAGGAGCCGTACAAGACCAAGCCGGAAAATCCGGGCGGTGAAGTTGTGGCCGGAACCGGCGATACCAGCTTCGCGGTTGCCGAAGGGCAGGCCCGGCCTCCGCAGATCGAGGACAAGCCCGAAGCGGCGAAGCCGGGATTCGAAACCGTCGGCAAGCCGGATAGCCGGCCTGAAGCCAAGCCATCGGAAGCCGCCGCGCCGTCCGGCGGGGTCGGCGTGCAGGTAGGGGCCTATTCGACGCGGAAATCGGCTGAGGCCGGCTGGAATGCGCTCAAGTCGCAGTACCCGGCGCTGGGCGATGTGTCTCACCGCATTCTGCAGGGCCAGGCGGACATCGGCACGGTTTATCGCCTGCAGGCGGTGCCGGGTAATCTCGCCGCAGCCAAGGCGCTGTGCAGTGGCATGAAGGACGCCGGGCTGAGCTGCCAGGTCAAGAACTGAAGGGCAGGGGGCTGACTGCCCCCGCAGTCCCCCGGGTTTTGCACATGCCTCACGCGGCCGTTCCTTGCGGACTTCGCGGATTTCTGCGACCAAATCGCAATGGTACCCGCGATTTTCGGCCTTTCCGGCCTGACGCTGACTGACGATGAACGGGCGTTCTTCCGCGACGCCGATCCGGCCGGATACATCGTGTTTGGCCGCAATGTCGAAAGCCGCGACCAGCTTCGGGCTTTGACCGATGATCTCAAGGCCATTCACGGGCGTGATCACCTCTACATCTGCATCGATCAGGAAGGTGGGCGCGTTGCGCGGATGAAACCGCCGGTCTGGCCGGCCTATCCCGCCGGTGAGGCGTTCGACCGGCTTTACGGGATCGCGCCTGCCTCCGCGATCGAGGCCGTGCGGGCCAATGCCGAGGCGTTGGGGTTGGATCTTGCCGAAGTGGGGATCACTGCGGACTGCTATCCCTCGCTCGACCTGCGCCAGCCCGGTGCGCACGACGTGATTGGTGACCGGGCCTTCGGTTTCGAGCCAATGCGCGTGGCCGCGCTGGGCCGCGCGGCGCTGGCGGGATTGGCGCGGGCGGGTGTGGTGGGCTGCATCAAGCATATGCCGGGGCATGGCCGGGCCATGGCTGACAGCCACAAGGAACTGCCCACAGTAACAGCGAGCGCAGAGGAACTGGAACTCGACCTCCAGCCATTTCGCGCACTGGCCGATGCTCCCGTGGGGATGACCGCGCACGTGCGCTACACAGCCTGGGACGATGAGCTGCCGGGGACTCTGTCGCCCTTCGTGGTCGGCGAAGTGATCCGCAAGCGCATCGGCTTTTCCGGCCTCTTGCTGACCGACGATCTCGACATGGAAGCGCTTGCGGGCTCGGTACCCGAACGGGCGGCCCGGGCGCTCGCGGCGGGTTGCGACATCGCGCTGAACTGCTGGGCCAAGATGGATGACATGGTCGGCATCGCCAGTGCCTTGCCGGATATGAGCGAGGAGACCGGGCAGCGGCTGCAGCGGGCGCTTACGGCGACAGGCGTTGGCGGTGAGGCGGGCGACCGGGCCGAACTTGTAGCGCGGCGCGATGCCCTTCTGGCGCAAGGCGTGGCTTGAGCGATGGACCTGACCGGCGACATTCCTGGACCGCCGGAGGCCGCTGAGGCTGAATGGGACGGCGCTGCGGCGGGCGAGGACCGCAACGAAGCGCTCTATCTGGAAATCGACGGCTGGGAAGGCCCGCTCGACCTGCTGCTCGATCTGGCCCGGCGGCAGAAGGTGGACTTGCGCAGGATCTCGATCCTCGAGCTTGTCGACCAGTACCTGACCTATATCGATCAGGCCGAGGCGCTGCGGCTGGAGCTGGCGGCGGACTATCTGGTGATGGCGGCGTGGCTGGCCTACCTCAAGTCCGCGCTGCTCCTGCCCAGGGAAGAACAGGAGGACCCGAGCCCGGAGGAACTGGCGCTGCGCCTGCAACTGCGCCTCCAGCGTCTCGGCGCTATGCGCGAGGCGGCGGCACGCCTGATGGGACGCGACCGCTTGGGGCGCGATGTCTTCGTGCGCGGGGCGCCGGAAGGGCTGCGGGTCGACCGCAAGCACTTGTGGCAATGCGAATGGTTCGACCTGATCCGGGCCTATGGCGACGTGAAGGTTCGCAGCGAGCCGGTGGTCCACATGGTGCGCGAACGTATGGTGATGACGCTCGACAGCGCGATCCAGCGCGTCTCCTCGATGCTGGGCGTGGCGCTGGACTGGATGGACCTGCGGGACTTCCTGCCGCCCGCGCATGACAGCTGGGCCAATCCGCAACTGCGCAAGTCGGCGCTTGCGTCCAGCTTCGTCGCCGCGCTGGAGCTGGCACGCACCGGCAAGGCGCAACTGGCGCAGGAAGAGACGTTCGGGCCGCTGCGGCTGAAGGCAGTGAAGCGGTGACGCCGGAGGATGCGGCCAGCCCCGATGATCTGGTGCGCGCCGTGGAGGCCACGCTGTTTGCGTCCGAGCAGCCCATGTCTGTCGAGCAGATCGCCGCTCATCTGGGGCAGGCGGATGTGCGCCCGGCGCTGGCTGAGTTGCAACGGCATTACGAGCGGCGGGGCATTCGCCTCGTCGAGCGCGGCAAGCGCTGGCACTTCGAAACGGCGCCCGATCTCGCCCACCTGTTGCGCCGCGAGAAGGAAGAGCCGCGGCGCCTGTCGCGCGCGGCGACCGAGGTTCTGGCAATCGTCGCCTATCACGAACCCGTCAGCCGCGCCGAGATCGAGGCGATTCGCGGCGTGCAGACGGCCAAGGGCACGCTTGACGTACTGATGGAGGCGGGCTGGGTTCGGGTGGCCGGTCGGCGCGAAGTGCCCGGCCGTCCCGTTATCTATGCGACGACGCCGGACTTCCTGGCGCACTTTGGCCTCAAGTCTCTGAAGGAGTTGCCGGGCATCGATGAATTGCGTGCCGCCGGATTGCTCGATCCGGTAGACGACGAGATGATCGAGACCGCGCTCAATCCCGGAAGTCCGGCAGGCGAACACGGGCATGACAGCGGGGTGACAGGTCCGGGTCTTTACGATGACAGACTGGCAAGTTCGGGGGAAAGCTCCTAGATGAGCCGGGTGGCGCCCTGAATCGGTTCGTATCGGCGCAACCAACTTGGAGTAGGGAATATGGGTAGCTTCTCGATCTGGCACTGGCTGATCGTTCTGGTGATCGTGCTCGTGCTGTTCGGACGCGGCCGCGTTTCGGAAATCATGGGTGACTTCGGCAAGGGCATCAAGAGCTTCAAGGACGGCATGAACGAGGAGGAGAAGAAAGCCTCCACCAAGACTTCCACGCCGCCCGCGCAGATCACAGCGCAGCAGGGCGATGCCAGCCCGAGCACGACCGAAACCAAGAACGAGCAGGCCTGACCTGACTCGAAAGCGGATAAGGTCGCACACCGGCGATGTTTGACATCGGCGCATCCGAACTCCTGATGGTCGTCATCGTGGCGGTCGTCGTCATCGGTCCGAAGGACATGCCGATGGCCATGCGCACGGCTGGCCGCTGGATCGGCAAGATGCGCAAGGTTTCAGGCCATTTTCGCGCGGGTGTCGATGCCATGGTGCGCGAGGCCGAGCTGGAGGAAATGGAGAAGAAGTGGCGCGAGCAGAACGAGGCGATCATGAAGTCCGCCCCGCAGCTCCCCACGGCCGAGGAGATGCAGGCACCTGCTGCGCCGGTGGAGACGCCCGCATCGACGGACACGTCTTCGCCGGAAACGGACGCTGGCGGCGCCGATACCGGTTCCCCCGATGACACGCGGCAGGCAGAACTCAATCTGCCGCCTCCTCCGGCCTGATCGGTTCCCGCATGGCTTTCGGCATTTCCGACATCGATGAAACCCAGGCGCCGCTGATCGAGCACCTGGTCGAGTTGCGCGCGCGGCTGCTGCGTGCCTTTCTGGCATTCGCCGTGGCCTTCGGCGTGTGCTTCTATTTCTCGGGCGACATTTTCAGTTTTCTCGTCCGCCCGCTGACCGAGGCCTTCCCGGCAGGGCAGGGCAAGCTGATCTACACCAAGCTTTACGAAGCCTTCTTCGTCGAAGTGAAAGTGGCGTTGTTCGCCGCCTTCTTCGTCAGCTTTCCCGTGATTGCCAACCAGATCTGGGCCTTCGTGGCACCGGGCCTCTACGCGAAGGAAAAGAAGGCGTTCCTGCCGTTCCTGATCGCGACCCCTGTGCTCTTCACGATGGGCGCGGCGCTGGCCTACTATGTGGTGATGCCCACCGCGTTCCACTTCTTTCTGGGTTTTCAGGGAGACAAGGGCGGGCTCAAGCTGGAGGCGCTGCCGGGGACGGGCGACTATCTGGCGCTGGTGATGCAGTTCATTCTGGCTTTCGGGATCAGCTTCCTGCTGCCGGTGCTGCTGATGCTGCTCAACCGCGCCGGGATCGTTACGCGGACGCAGGTAGCGGGCGCGCGGCGCTATGCCATCGTTGGGATCTTCATCATCGCGGCTGTCGCGACGCCACCGGACGTGATTTCGCAACTGCTGCTGGCCATACCGCTGATCGCACTGTTCGAAGGCACGCTGATCGTCATGTGGTTCACGGAAAAGCGTGACGCCAAAGCGAAGGCGGCCGAGGAAAATGCCGCCGCCGAGGTCGTTGCGGAGTAAGGCGAAAGCGCCTTATGGCGCTTCGCCCGGCTTTTCTGCTGTCATGTTCTCGTCCTGTGCTGCCGCCCAGGCGCGCTGGCCGCCGATCCAGGTTTCAAGTACCCTCGTCTTGCGGATCTGTTCGGGCGTTGCCAGCATCGGGTCGGTATCCACGAACAGGAAGTCCGCGTCATAGCCTTTGGCGATGCGGCCCAGTTTGTCTTCCGCGAACATCGCGTAGGCCGCTCCCGTGGTATAGGCATTGATCGCGGCTTCGCGGCTCAGGATTTCCTGCGGTTGCCAGCCGGCAAATGGCTGGCCGTCGGAACCCTGCCGGGTGATGGCGACGGCGATGCCTTCGAAGGGAAGGGCGGGTTCCACCGGCGTGTCAGAACCGAAAGCCAGTGTAGCCCCCGCTGCCGCCAGCGATTTCCACGCATAGGCGCCGGTCAGCCGGTCCGGTCCCAGCCGCGCTTCGGCCATCACCCGATCGGAGGCTTCGTGCTGGGGCTGCATCGAAGCAATGATCCCGTGCGTGCCGAAGCGCGCGAAGTCGTCCGGATCGACGATCTGCGCATGTTCGATGCGCCAGCGCCGGTCGCCGGTGTAGGTTTCGGACAGTTCGTCGATGGCGTTCAGCACAGTGGCATTGGCCTCATCGCCGATGGCGTGGACGGCCACCTGGAAATTGTCGATCGCAGCGCGACTCATCAGGTTGCCAAGCTGAGTCTGGTTCATTTGCGGCAGGCCAGTGGTCCCGGCACTGTCGGCATAGGGCTGCTTGAGCCAGGCTCCGCGCGATCCGAGTGCGCCGTCGAGGAACAGCTTGAGGCCGTTCATCTTGAGCCGGTCGTGATAGAGCCACGGGGTCGGGCGGGGGCCGCCAATCAGCCGCATGTTCTCGATGCCTGCCGCATAGGAGACGATGCGCACGCGCAAATGGCCGAGGTCGGCGGAACGGCGGAAGGCCTGCCAGTCCTCGATCGAGGTGCCCATATCGGCTATCGACGTCACGCCCTGTGCCAGAAATGCCAGCTGGGCTTCGCCCAGTGCAGTGTCCCGGTCTTCCGGGCGAGGCCGGGGCACGGCGTTCGCGACAAGTTCGGTAGCGGCATCGACGAAGACGCCAGCGGGCTTCCGGCTGCCAGCCACGCGCAGGATCTCTCCGCCTGCAGGGTCGGCTGTCGTGGCCGTGATCGCGGCCGCTTTTAGAGCCGCCGAATTGGCCCAGCCGGCATGGCCGTCGACTCGCGTAAGCCAGGCGGGCTTGCCGCCGGTCACGCCGTCGAGTTCGGCAGCAGTAGGCATCCGGCCGAGGCCCCACAGCATCTGGTTCCAGCCGCTGCCGAGAATCCAGGGTGCGTCCGGATGGGCTGCGGTCCACGCGGCGATACGTGATAGGGCCTCATCAAGCGATTTCGTCGCCGAGAGGTCCAGCGTCATCTTCGCGAAGCCCGTGGCCATGACGTGGCCATGCGCGTCGATCATGCCGGGCATCACCACGCGGCCCTGGCCGTCGAGCCTGTAATCGACCCGCTGGGGGCGCTTCTCGCCGCTGTGATAGACTTCCGCGATGTGCCCGTCAGCACCGATCAGGAAGCCATCGAAGTGCTCGATGCCACCTTTCCCGTCGGGCGTCAGACCATCGACATTGTCGATCAGGGTTCCGGCGACGGCGGGCTCGGTCGGCGGGGTCTTCTTCTTCGCCATGGCCGGGGTCGCCGAGAGCGACCAGGCGAGAACGGCAGTCAGTGCTGCCCGGGATGCAAACGTCACTTCTTGCCCTTCTTCGGCAGCCGCTTGATGATCGCGCTGGTGTCGAGGCGGCCGCCGCCCGTGGCCTGGATTTCGGCGAAGAACTGGTCGATCAGCGCCGCAACCGGCAGCGAGACGCCAAGGCCGCGGCCTTCATCGAGGCTGAGGCCGAGGTCCTTGCGCATCCAGTCGATTGCGAAGCCGAAGTCGAAGCGGTCTTCGTCCATCGACTTCCAGCGGTTGTCCATTTGCCAGGATTGCGCGGCGCCGCCCGAGATCGCCTCGTAGACCTTGTCCATGTCGAGGTGCGAGGCCTGCGCGAAGCGCACGGCTTCCGCGAGCGCGGCCACGTTGCCGGCGATGCATATCTGGTTGGCCATCTTGGCGATCTGGCCCGAACCGGCCTTGCCGACATGGACGATCCGCTGCGAATAGGCTTCCATCACCGGGCGCGCTGCTTCGATCGCATCGCCGCGTCCGCCGCACATCAATGTGAGCGTGCCGTTTTCGGCGCCGATCTGCGAGCCGGTCATGGGTGCATCGACGCAGTGGACCTGCAGGTCGCGCGCTTCGACCGAGATCTGGCGGGCGATGCGTGCGGAAACGGTGGTGTGGTCGATGAATACCCCGCCCTTCTTGAGCATCCGGAAAACGCCGTTGGGGCCGAGCACGACATCGGCAAGGTCATCGTCGTTGCCGACGCAGGTGATGACGACGTCAGCATCCTGCGCCGCGTGGGCGGGATTGGCGGCAATGCGGTGGGCGAGGCCGGGATTTTCGTCGGCCCATTTCTGTGCGCGTTCGGGTGTTCGATTGTAGATTGTCAGTTCGTGGCCTGCTTTCGCGATGTGCCGCGCGATCGCGCCGCCCATCACGCCCAGGCCGATGAAGGAAACCTTGCGGGTGTCGCTCTTGCTCTGACTCATGAGGCGACTTCTAGACGGTTTTGCGCGAATGCAAACAGCAAGAAGTGGGCTGTCGTCAGCCTTCTGCCCCAAGTTTGCTTTCAATTTCCCCCGGATTCCGGTAGGCGCGCCAGCCTATGAACAAACCTGTACTCGATATCGCTCCCGGGGCTCACGAGGCCCTGCTGACCGCAGCCGACGTTCGCGCGGCGGCGGAGCGAATTACGGGTGCCGTCGTCAGGACGCCGACGCTGCACAGCACCACGCTGAGTGCGATCACCGGCGCCGATATCTGGCTCAAGTTTGAAAACCTGCAATTTACCGCCGCTTACAAGGAACGTGGTGCTCTCAATGCCCTGCTCCAGCTTGACGAGGAGCGCAGGGCGCGCGGCGTGATCGCGGCATCCGCCGGCAACCATGCACAGGGCCTTAGCTATCACGGTACCCGTCTCGGCGTGCCGGTGACGATCGTCATGCCCAAGACCACGCCGCTGGTGAAGGTCATGCAGACCGAAAGCGTGGGCGGCAAAGTTGTCCTTGAGGGCGAAAGCTTTGACGAGGCCTACGCGCATGCGCGCAAGGTCGAAGAGGAACTGGGGCTGACGTTTGTCCACCCGTTCGACGATCCGCACGTTGCGGCCGGACAGGGCACCGTGGCGCTCGAAATGCTCGAGGACGTGCCCGATCTCGATACGCTGGTGCTCCCGATCGGCGGCGGCGGGCTTGCATCGGGCATGGGTACGGTGGCGCGCGCGATCAATCCGGATATCAAGCTCGTGGGGGTCGAGGCGCAGCTCTATCCGTCGATGTATAATCTGCTGAAGGGCACCAACCTGCCGATCGGCGGCGACACGTTGGCGGAAGGCATCGCCGTGTTTTCGCCGGGCCTGTTCACCTCGAAAGTCCTGCGCGACACGCTCGACGAATTCCTGCTCGTCAGCGAGTCGAAGATCGAGAGCGCTTTGGCGCTGCTGCTCCAGATCGAGAAGACGCTGGTCGAGGGCGCGGGCGCCTGCGGGCTGGCGGCGGTGATGGACAACCGGGACCTCTTCGCCGGCCGCAAGGTCGGCATCGTCCTGTCGGGCGGTAACATCGATACGCGCCTGCTTGCCAACGTGCTGCTGCGCGATCTCGCCCGGGCCGGCCGCCTTGCCCGCCTGCGCATCGGTTTGCAGGACCGTGCCGGCGCTCTGTTCAAGGTCGCCAAGGTCTTCCACGAGCACAATGTGAACATCATCGAGGTGTTCCATCAGCGTATCTTCACGCATTTGCCTGCCAAGGGTCTTGTCACCGAGATCGAGTGCGAGGCGCGCGATCGCGAGCAGCTCGACACGCTGGTCGCGGCGTTGCGCCGTGAGGGCTACGAAGTAAAGCAGGTCGAAACCGAATAACCACCCGCTCCCGCGTTACGGGAAGGAGTGCGGCTTTCACCGCTGCCGGGCTGGCGCCGGGCAGCGGGAGGGTCGCCGTGCCATCTGATGCTGGCCCGTTGCGGTGAAAGGTTGTTCGGCGCGGATGCTCCGATTTGGCACGCTGGTAACGCATTGCATCACCAGACGCGTGTTTTCGTCCTGCCTCGGCCGCATTTCGTGGTTAAAAGACTTTGAAGGTTTGGGCACGCCGTGCATATTTGGAACCAGACAGTGACGGCATCGCAAGAGAAATAGGAAGTTTCAGACTCGTGACGGCTCAGGTTCGCTTTCCCCGGTTCTTCGTGACGAGCCCCGCGCCGTGCCCCTATCTGCCGGGCCGCAACGAGCGCAAGGTGTTCACCGAACTCAAGGGGCCGCACGCGGACTCGCTCAACGATGCACTGGGTCGAATCGGTTTCCGCCGCAGCCAGACCGTCGCTTACCGTCCCTCCTGCCTCGATTGTGCCGCCTGCGTCTCGGTTCGGGTGGTGGCGGAAGAGTTCAGGCCCTCGGGCTCGCAGAAGCGCGCTCTCAAGGCCAATGCCGACATCATCGCCACCGTCTGCCGCCCCTGGTCGACCAATGAGCAGTTCGAACTGCTCCAGCGCTATCTGTCGGTGCGCCATCCCGAAGGCGGGATGACGACGATGGACGAGACCGACTTTGCCGACATGGTCGAGCACACGCCGGTCACCAGCTACATCGTCGAATACCGTGAGCCGTCCGCCGATGGTGTGACGCCCGGCCGGCTGATCGGCGCCTGCCTCACCGACAAGCAGTGTGATGGCCTGTCGATGATCTACAGCTTCTACGATCCGCACCACGAGGGACGGGCCGGCCTCGGCAACTACATCATCCTCGACCACATCCGCCGGGCGCAGGACATGGGTCTGGCCTATGTCTATCTTGGCTACTGGGTCGAAGGCTCGCCGCGCATGCAGTACAAGGTACGCTACCGCCCCATGGAAAAGCTGGGCCGCGCGGGCTGGGAACGCCTTGATGCCAGGGAACAGGAGCGCCTTATTGCCGCCGCCGCGGCCAATCCGCGCAGCCGCGCGGAGGCGGGGCAGACCGGCGGCAAGGACGGTATGCCCGCGATCGCCAAGGTCTGACGGCGAGGTCCGCCCTTCCCACAAGGGAACTTGACCTGACAGACCGCGCACGGGAGTTTCTCCGCCAACGATAGCGATTGCGGAGAGTTCATGCCGACCGATGCCCTGGAGCAGCGCCTCGCCGCGCTGGAAGCGCGCCTGAGGGCCGCCGAGGATCATCTCGAGATCCAGAACCTGCTGATGACTTACGGTCCGCTGGTCGACAGCGCCACGGCGGAGCCGGCCGGCAGGCTGTGGGTCGAGGGCGGCGGCTATAACTTCACGCTGCCCGATGGCGGATCGAAACGGCTCGAAGCGCCGGACGAAGTCGCCGGCATGTACACCTGGCCGGGGCATATCGACCTTGTGAACACCGGGTGCGCGCACCTGACCGCGACGCCGAAGATCACGGTGAGCGGGGACGATGCCGACGCGGTCGGCTATTCCTTCGTGGTGCTGAAGGAAGGGGAGCGCTGGTTCCTCTGGCGCGCGGCCGTGAACCACTGGACTTTGCGCCGTACGTCCGATGGCTGGCGCATTGTCGAGCGGTTCAACCGGGCACTCGATGGCTCGCCCGAGAGCCACGACGTCATGCGCAAGGTGGTAGCGGCATGAAGAGGTTTGAAGGCAAGGTGGCTATCATCACCGGCGCCAGCACGGGCCTTGGCCCGGTCATGGCGCGGATGATGGCGGACGAAGGTGCAAAGCTGGTGCTGGCTGCGCGGCGGCTGGAACTGGTCGAGGAGGCGGTCGCCGCGATTGGCGAGCAGGCCTTGGCGGTACGTGCCGATGTGACCGACGAGGCCGATGTCGCGGCCATGGTCGAGGCAGCGATGAGCCGCTGGGGCCAGGTCGACGTGATGTTGAACAACGCCGCGGTACCGGGCACCGACAAGTACATCTGGGAACAGACCGTCGACAACTTCCTCGATACCTACAAGGTCGATTGCATGGCGGCGATGCTGTGCACGCGAGAGGTGCTCAACCGCTCGATGATGGCGCGGCGGACTGGCAGCATCGTCAATTTCTCGTCCAGCGCCGGGTGGGACGGCATGGTGCGCAAGAGCCACTACAGTGCCGCCAAGGGCGCGTTGCGCATCCTCACCAAGACGATCGCGCGCGAGGTGGGAGAATACGGCATCCGCTGCAATTGCGTGGTGCCGGGCGCGATCGGCACCGACCTTATGCTCAATTACATGAAGCGTGTGGCCGATGAGCAGGGCAGGTCCGTCGAGGAGATCGAGGCAGGCATCGTCGCGCCACTGCCGCTCAAGACCTTCTCCACGCCCGAGGACGTCGCCCGTCTGGCTCTGTTCCTGGCCTCGGACGAAGCGCGCACGATCACCGGGCAGTCGGTGAACGTCGATGCCGGGCTGGTGATGTCGTGACGCTGGAAGATCTGCTTGCCCGCGAGGCGATCCGCGACACGATGGCAAAGTACAATACCGCGGGAGACCGGCTGCGGATCGATGATTTCGTGTCCTGCTTCACCGAGGATGCGGTGATGGAGAGCGAGCATGTGCCGGCCGAGCGCCTGTTCCGCTACGAAGGGCGCGCAGCGATCCGTGCCTGGCAGGAACGGTGGCTCGCGGGTGAAGGTGGCACGCATGGTGCGACCTTCGTGCGGCATCACCTGTCGACGTCCAAGATCGATCTGGCCGGCCCCGACAGTGCCCGTGCGCGCACCTATTGGGTTGCCTGGACCGACATTGGTCCGGATCATGCCGGTTATTATCTCGACACCTTCCGCAAGGTGGACGGCGAATGGCTGATCGCGCATCGCCGCGTGCGGATGGACTGGGAAGCGGAGGCCAGCCTGTTCCGAGCCGCGGTCCCGAACTCTAAGGCTTGACGGCGCTGCGGGCAGAACTTGTTTTTGATATTCGCAAGGCGTTCGGAAAGAATTCTCCGCTTCAGGAGGGCAAGATCGAAGCTTATGGCCTGACGCCGGGGTCGAGACCTGTCGCGGACCGAGCTGGTTCGGTCGCATCGCAAGTGCTCCAAGGTCACGCCCGGTCATCGGGCCGAAGTGGTGGAGGTTGCCACGCGAATGGCCTTGCCGGACAACAGCCTGTCCCGCCTCCTGCCGAGTCACTCCTGAAGGACGGCCGCCGTGGTTTCAGGCCCCCGGCTCCGGCAACAGTGAAACACTGTGGATCACTATTCACGGGGGGCGATATCAGCTGGCCCTTCGCTTTTTTGCGGGAACCGTTTCTGACCCGGTGAAATCCGCCGGATTTCCGCGGGCATGACCCTGCGGGAAGCCGCAGTGGCCTGATGTTGCATTGCACGTGCTGCGCTTGCGAGCGCCCTTGCGGCTCGATGGCATGGGTATATTATCCAAAATCGAGAACGATGTTTCCATATTTTAATCAATGGATTTCATCGCACGTGAGGGAGAGGTTTGATGAATTCCGTGTCATTTCGAGTCCTGCTTTGCGCCACGACGGCGCTCGCATATGCAGCGCCAGCTTACGCACAGGGCGCGCCGCAGGATTCGGCTGAAAGCAGCATCGGTACCAACGACATCATCGTGACCGCACGCCGCAGCGAAGAGCGGCTGCAGGACGTGCCGATTTCGATCACCGTCTTCAATCAGCAGCAGCTGTCCGACAAGAACGTTGTCAATGCCAACGACCTTGCGACCTACACGCCCTCGCTGTCCTCGAACACGAACTTTGGTACCGAGAACACGACCTTCGCCATTCGCGGCTTCGCGCAGGATATCGGCACCCTGCCTTCGGTTGGTACCTATTTCGCGGAAGTTGTGACGCCGCGCGGTGCTTCCGGGCAACTTTTATGACCTGCAGAACGTTCAGGTCCTCAAGGGACCGCAGGGTACACTGTTCGGTCGCAACACTACCGGCGGCGCCGTGCTGCTTGTGCCGCAGAAGCCGACCGAATTGCTGGAAGGCTATCTCGAAGGTTCGGCGGGCAATTACGGAATGCGCCGGGTGCAGGGTGCGATCAACATCCCGCTGGCGGATACCTTCAAGGTCCGCCTTTCCGGTGACCGCATGGTTCGCGACGGATATCTCAAGAACCAGAGCGGCATCGGTCCCAGGGACTTCAACGATGTCGACTACACCGCGCTGCGCCTTAGCGTGGTTGCCGACCTGACGCCTGATCTCGAAAACTACCTGATCGCCTCGTACATCCATTCGGATACCCACGGACCGCTGACCAAGCTTGTTGCGGTCGATCCTACCGAAGGATTGGGCGGTATCTTCTATGGCCAGCTCGCACAGCAGGGCACGGGCTTCTACAACGTCATCAATCCGCTCGATAAATCGTATTCCAAGATTGACCAGTGGCAGGTGATCAACACCACAACCTGGGTCGCGTCGGACAACGTGACGGTGAAGAACATCGTCAGCTATGCCGAATACAAGCAGGACATCCACGCCCCTCAGTTCGGGACGAATGCCACGATTGATTTCAATGCCCTGACGGGCGGACAGCTGCCGATCGGGGCCTACGACGTCCATTTCACGCAGATCACGGCGCCGCCGGGCCTGAAGACGGCGAACCAGTACACCTTCACCGAGGAATTGCAGTTCCAGGGCAAGGCGCTGAATAATCGCCTCGATTGGCAGGTTGGCGGTTATGCCGAAATCAGCCGTCCGCTCGGAGCTGCCGGCAGTCAGTCGTCATTCCTTGCGTCCTGCACGGATGCCGGCGCGAACTTCCAGTGCAACGATCCGATCGGGTTCCTGACCTATCTCGGCGCGGCGGGCGCGGTCGCCGCGGCTGGCGGTGATCCCACGACCGTGCCGTTGATCCACGTTGGTTCTGTCAACCAGACGATCGGCCGGACCTATTTTCAGGACTTCGGTCTTTACGCACAGGCGACTTATGAGCTTACCGACAGGCTCAAGCTCACCGGCGACCTCCGCTATACCTGGGACAAGCAGCGCAACGTCAGCCTGCGGCGCACGTACACGCTGCTGTATCCCCCCGTCCTATGGGCTGTTCCCCAGCCTCCCGGGCGCCGAGAACCCGCGCTGCACTGACCCGACCGCCGATGCGACGGGTTGCGTGACGACGCTGCGCCAGAAGTCGAGCAAGCCGACCTGGCTGATCGACATGGACTACAACTTTACGCCTAACATGATGGCCTATGCCAAGTATGCGCGCGGCTATCGTGCGGCGACGATCGCGCCGAACGTGGCAGCGCCGCTCAACCTGGTCGATCCGGAAAAGGTCGACAGTTTCGAGGTTGGCTTCAAGAGCAGCTTCCACGGCGCAATGCCGGGCACGTTCAACGTGGCGGCGTTCTACAATGACTTCTCGAACCAGCAGTTGCAGGTCGGCTTCAATGCAGTCCAGGGCAGCGGGCAGTCCTCGACGGCAGCTCCTGTCAACGCAGGCAAGTCAGAGATTTACGGTCTTGAGGCAGAAGCCTCGATCAGTCCCTTCGAGGGCATGATGCTGTCGGGCAGCTACACTTACCTTCACACCGAAATCAAATCAGTCCCTGATACGCTGCTGACGTATTCCGATCCCAACTTCACGCTCGCGGCGCCGTTCATTGTTGGCGATCCTGAGGTGCTCTCGCCGAAGCACAAGTTCACGGTTTCGGCCAAGTACACGCTTCCGTTGGATGCCAGCGTCGGCCAGGTCTCGTTCGGTATCGATTACACCTACCGCACGAAGATGCTGGTCAATTACATCGACCGTGAAAACCCGAACCCAGCGATTGCCGCGTTCAGCACGCTGCCATCGCTGGGTCTGCTGAACCTCAACTTCGGCTGGAACTCGATCGCCGGCTCGCCGGTCGACCTGTCCGTGTTCGCAACGAACGTGACCAAGGAAAAGTACTACACCTACGCGGCCGGTCTGGGCTCTCCCGAAGTCGGTTTCGAGACTGCATCGGTAGGCGAACCACGCATGTACGGCATGCGCCTGAAGGTTCACTTCGGCAATTGATCCGGATCGTCCCGTTCGCGGTACGCGGACGGGACCTGTTCGCAAGACGGCCCGGCAGCCTGCGTGGCGCGCCGGGCCTTTCTGTATTTACAGTGCGGCGATCATGCCCAGCGTATCGTTATCCAGCATCGCGCAGGAGAAGCGGGCGGTGTAGGCGGTATTGATCGCCTCGGGCTGGAAATCCGAGGCGTTGACCAGAAAGATGGCGTAACCGAAGGCAAGGAAGGCCGCGTACTGCTGCATAAGCTCGCTGAGCGGGGGCAGGGTGTGGCCTTCGGCCTCCATCGCCGCTTGGTAATGTGCGACAAGCTCGCGTTCGTTCGCGCGCCGGTCCGCCATGTCGAGCGCACCGGTCACATGATAGGCAACTTCGGCCATGACGGGCCCCAGATGGGGCTGGCTGTCGAAGAATCCCGGCTCGCCATCGGTGTCGATATAGAGATTGCCCAGGTGGGTGTCGCCATGGAGCAGCGCGCGCGGCACAGTCTTGCCGAAGCGTGAGAGCTTGCCGAGCGTATCGAGGAACCAGTCGAGGCCGTGGAACCGCACCGATGCCGCCGCGCCGCGCGCGCTCTCAACGAAGCCATGCCAGACCGGTGGTGTGAGGATTGTCTCGCCATAGCGGTAGAACCCGTCGATCATGTCGCCCGCCCAGTCGAAACGGCCTTGCGGCGCGAAGTCCCCGGGGCGCCCCAGCGTCATGGCATGGTGCTTCGCCAGTCTTTCCAGCCGCTGGGCGACTTCTTCCGGCGAGCGGGGCTGCTGCGGGTGAAGGAAGGTCACACCGCGTGCGACAAGGTCCTCCATGATGACGATGCCCTGCTGCCGCTCCGCATCGAATCCCGCAAAGAAACATCGGGGCTGGCGCAGCGGCGACATCGGCGCGACATCGGCATAGGCGTGCACTTCGTTGGCATGCATGTAGTCCATCATCCGGCTGTGCGGTTCGAACCCGCCCTTGAGGATCAGAGTCACAGGAACCGCCGGATTGTCCGTGACCAGTGCCAGCCGGATCTTCGTGCAGGTGCCGTTGTTGACGTCTGCGATCCGCACTGACGAGACGGTGCAGCCCAATGCGGACGAAAGCCACGCCTCGGTGATATCGCCGATTTCAACCGGAAGCGGCCGTGCATTCGCCATGGTCTGTCTCTCCTCCCCACGTTAGCCTTTGCCGGCAAGATGGGGAGAGAACCATGAGCGAATACGATGTGGGAACGCAATCACTGAAGCTGGAACGGCAGGGACCGGTCGTTTGGTGCCGCATTGATCGCCCAAGCGCGCGAAACGCTCTGACCCCGGCGATGTATTTCGGGCTCAAGCGGGCGGTTCGGCTGGTCAATTCGTTCAAGGAACCCTGCGCGCTCATCATTACCGGGACCGGTGACAGCTTTTCCGCTGGTGGCGATCTCGGCGGCCGCTACGAAGCGGGGGAGGAGCCCGTGCCGCAGGGCCTGACTCATGAGAGCCTCCCGTTCCTGGCCATTCGCGAATCGATGCAGCCGGTGATCGCGGCCGTGAACGGCATCTGTCAGGGCGGTGGACTGCTGATCGCGATGATGGCGGACATCGCCGTCGTCTCGGACCGGGCCACGTTTCGCGTGCCAGAGCTGCTTCGGGGGATCATCGATGCCAGTTACGCCGCGATGCTGCCGGCGCATATCGGCATGGCGCGCGCGCGGGACGTGATCCTGTCCGCGCGACGGATCGAGGCGACCGAGGCGCATGGCATGGGACTGTTCTCGCGGCTTGTGGCGCATGATGCACTGGAAGTGGAAGCCTTGCGGGCCGCCTGTGAGATACTGCGCACTGCCCCTGAAGCTCGCGCCCACACCAAGCGAATGCTCAACCAGCAGTACCCGCCGATCGACTACGAAACGATGTTTGCCAGCCTCGCGTACGGCCGGGAACCGCGCGAGGGAATGCGAGCGTTCATGGAAAAGCGCGATCCCGACTGGACGCCGAATGATCTGCCCGTCTGAAGGCGCGATGGTGTTGTCAGCGGTGACGGGCGATGTGCCGGTTGACGTGAGCCAGAATTACCCTAAATGCGCGGTTTCCGGCGTGCCGGGCGGTTAGCTCAGTTGGTAGAGCATCTCGTTTACACCGAGAGGGTCGGGGGTTCGAGCCCCTCACCGCCCACCATATTCCCATCCGGCAATGTCCATGTTCGTCTGGACAACCTTCAGAAAAGTAGGATATTTTGAGCTCTCATGGCTGAGGGTGTCCACTCGCGTTTGTCTGCAGCCATTCCGCATCGGGGGCCTTTTTGGGGCCCTTTGCAATTCGAGGTTGTAGAGAGGCCCCCACACATATGGCGCTCACTGATGTAACCGTCCGAAACGCCAAACCGCGCGAAAGGGAATACAAGCTTGCCGACAGTGGCGGTCTGTACCTTCTGGTTACTCCGTCAGGTGGGAAGCTTTGGCGCCTCAAATTTCGGGTCGATGGCCGTGAAAAGAAACTCGCCTTTGGCGGCTATCCAGAGATTGGTCTGAGTGATGCGCGCAAGCGGCGCGATGAGGCGCGTGAATTACTTGCAGAGGGTAAGGATCCTGCGCGCGAAAAACAGCAGGCTAGGCATTTGGCGAAGGTTTCTGCCGCCAACACTTTCGGTGAGGTTGCTAAGGAGTTTCTCGAGAAACGAAGGCGGGAAGGTCTTTCTGATTCGACTGCGGACAAGAGCGAATACTATGTTTCAAGAATGGGAACGGTTATCGCGAAGATGCCTATCTCTGATATCACCGTCCCCGATCTTCTAGCCGTTCTTCGGCGGATTGAAGCCAAGGGCAATTACGAGACGGCGCGGAGGGTATTGCAGCTTTCGGGCCGCATTTTCCGCTACGCGGTTGCCACGGCTCGTTTAACCTATGATCCTAGTCGAGACCTGCGTGGTGCGCTCACGGCGCCGACACCGAAGCATTACGGTGCAATTATCGACCCAAAGCGGGCCGGTGAGCTATTGCGCGCAATAGATGGATATGAGGGGCAAGTTCTTACGAAGCTTGCCATGCAACTATCGGCAAATGTTTTTGTTCGGCCTGGTGAGCTGCGTCATGCTGAATGGCAAGAGATTGATCTTGGCGTGGGCCTCTGGACCATTCCTGGCGTGAAAATGAAAATGCGAAAGGCACACCAAGTCCCGCTCTCGCGCCAATCAATCGAGATCCTAAGTGAAGTTCACGCCATCACTGGCCCGAGCGGATACGTCTTTCCTTCAATTAGATCGAGCCGCCGGCCTATGTCTGAAAACACGATTAATGGAGGTTTGCGGCGCCTCGGCTTCTCTGGCGATGAAATGACTGCTCATGGATTCCGGGCAATGGCTTCCACACTACTAAACGAAAGTGGAAAATGGCACCCAGATGCTATCGAGCGTGCTCTTGCGCATGGCGATGAAGACAGGGTGCGCGCTGCCTACCATCGTGGTGCTCACTGGAAAGAGCGTGTTGAGATGGCGCAATGGTGGAGCGATTATCTTGATCAGCTCCGCCATGGCGCCGACATTGTGCGACTTTCAGTCAGTTCAGTGCTCTGATGTTAGGCAACGGTGCTTGAATGGCTCGCTCCGGATTAGGTCAGGTAGACTATAACCTTTTGGCACAATTGGCACTTGGCGGCTTCTCGGCGACGCCAGAAGCTGACATTGCCAAGCTTTTGCGATCGCATCAGCCGATCGAGCCGCGAACGCGGGCACTTCTTGCAGATGTATTGGAGGGCAAATCTAAGAAGCTTGCTCTGAAGGCAAGTGAGAAAGCGTACGGAAAAGTTGTCCGTGCATTCAAATTGAGGCGCGACCGTCTCAAAATTGGTCGCGATGTCAGTCAAAGGGTTGATCAAATTGGATACGTAGATGCTATCGAGTATGGCACTGAGCTCTATCTTCTGGGTAGGAAGACCGTAGAACGTGCTGTAACATTAGCTCGCAATGTCGCCAATTGGATTGAGAAAGTTAAGGAAGAGGCAGGAGAATTTTCCTGCATTGACGAATTTACTCTGGAAGTTGTCTATCTTTACGCTGATGCTACGAAGCGCGAGCCACAGGATTGTTTGAGGCAGTCATCGTCATCTTTGGCTGAGCTAATCCGAGAGTTCGACGAATTCGAGGCTCCAGCCCATCATAAAATTCTCAAATAGGTGGATTTTCTCTAGGTCCCTGAGGGGCCCTAAAATCCAATTGCGAGTTAGGTGAAAATCCCTTCGCTTGTCCGATAACTGGACTGCTGTTCCCACAACGTACGGAGCAGTCCAATGAAGAATGACGACGCCTACCGCCACAAAGTGGCTTATTCTATCAAGGAAGCGGTTGCGGCCACAAGTCTGTCTCGCAGCACCATTTATGTTCTCATCGCCCAAAAGAAGCTGGAAAGCGTCCGGGTTAATGGCCGGGCATTGATCCCGGCATCTTCGCTGAACGCGCTGATTGCCGGAAAGGTGTGAGCATGGACCAGAAAAGCGAAACCCCGCCACTGGGCGGGGTTTTGCGGAACAGCTGTAGCACGCGTTTCCGCAACGATCTTACGCATCGCGAACTTCAGAAGCAAACTTTGATTTGCCGCTACCTCGTCCGTCCTGCTGTTGCGAGCATCTTGGCCTCCATTGCCTTCATGGAGGATCGCGATGGCTAAGCTCTATTTCGATCACCTCGTTGACCGCGCAATGACGTGTCGTTTCCTTATTGGGAAGCACCGGGCACTCAATAATGGCTAAGCGCCAAAGGCCGAAAAAACCGAATGTGACCGGACGAAACGACACTAGTCGTTTCGTCCGGTTGGACTACAGGATCCTCAATAGCAACGCGTACCGTGCGTTGAGTCCGAACGATCGGGCCCTTCTTGTCGAATTGGTCATGCTCTACAACGGCCAGAATAACGGTAGCCTCTACCTCAGTGTTCGTGACGGTGCCGCGCGGATGGGGGTGGCCGACGTAAATGCTGCCCGGCGGTCATTCGCCACGCTTCAAGAGCTGGGCTTCATCCAGATGACTGAGGATGCCTTTTTCCAAGTAAAGGCCAAAGAAAGCTCGAGGGCGCGTTGCTGGCGTCTTACATGGTTGGCCGGTCCTGGCCGCAAAGCCCCATCGTGGGAATTTCTTGAGTGTGAACCTGAGCCCAAAACGCAACCTCGCAAACGCATGGAGCGCGGTCAATCAGCATTGAAAGCTCATCGGAAAGCCCGGTCGAGCGGTCAATTGCCGGTATTGGATTCCAGTACGATTGACGAAGATTAGCTACATTTGATGTTCGAAGGTGTATTGAAAATCAATACAACAGTCGGTGACAATGGCGGAAAATAGCCAATTTCGTTCGTGTTGCGATCCACTACGCATATAGCTACCACCATGGGTGGTGTTTATCAGGTCATGTTAGGTTAGGATCGCAATAGGATTAGTTATCCGCTTTGCATCGTCCCACTGCCCAACCTAACCAACTCCGTGTTGTCAACCGGCGCGCAAAACTGACCCCCTATCGGCGCCCAATATTGACCCCACCTTTCGGTAGTCAGGCGGTTATCCCGGTAGTCGATAGGAGGGGCCCACGGACGACGACGCGCACCGTCAGGTGTGCTGGCGGCGGCGTCCGTGGGAGGTCCCTGTTGACCCACCGGGTTAACCGCCGGGGATGGGGGTCCGGGGGAAGGGGTTTTTGGTTCAGTTCCAGTTTTTGAACCCCCAGCTGTCATTGCCCGTCTCGATGATGTCGCGGTGGCGCGTTGATGCGATCGAGAAGCGGACAGATCAAATTCGCGGAAGGTGAGAATGGTGATGATGATGATCACCAATCACTTTTCCTGGAGCTTGCTGATCAGGAGAGGGACATTTTGTCGCTTTATCCCAGCGCTTCGTATGATTAGATGGGTAAATTTTTCACATTTCTCATAATGTTCGTTAAAGTGTAATGCCGCTATTTGAATGATTGCCTGATTGTCCGAGGAACCTGTTAGGATGTCCGGTCGTGTTGGACAGTATCAACCTCATTGATATGTTCAGGCAAGCCTCGGTAGTTGACGCTACGTTGTCGATTTAAGTTGACTATTCGGAAATGGTCCCACGGCATCAACATGGGTAATATGCACGGCCACCGATTGGACGCCGATCCCGGCCCCCGGTTCCGCGCCGATTGACACCATCACCCTTTGCCTCTGATCTTCCCATTTGACCATGCGCCAGCCATGGCGGCTACAAGCTGATTGCTGCGGGCGCTATTCCCAGTTAGGCGATTTGAGAGTCAACTTTCTGGATGGATCCAAAATCGATCCGTGGGTCGGGGCTAATTGTGAACGAGAATGGAAATGGCGCCAACTCATGATTCTGAAGTCGAAGACCCCGAAATATCGGATGTCCTTTAGCACCGGCGGCCTGTTCCTGAACGAGAGCGTTGCGATCGCACGCCTTTATCAGGAGCTGGGAGACTGGACTGCGGTCAAGAAGGCTGCGGGCGAACAGGGGGCCATCCCGTTCCGTAAGCAATCTTCGGTGACCCGCTCGGTCCGGGAGATCGCCAATCGCCTCGAAGTGCTCAAGGTGGATGAGATCGATTTGCTTTGTCATGGCGATTACGCGGATCAGCTTGCGGTTCTCTGGCTGGCCCTATGCCGGGGTTATCGGTTCATCGGCGAGTTCGCGGTCGAGCTCCTGTCAGAGCGCTTTCTGAGTTTCCGCACCCATATCACCTACGACGACTTCAATGTTTTCTATGCAGCAAAGGCTGAATGGGAGCCTGAGCTCGAGGCAATCAGTACTTCGACCCGAGAAAAACTGCGTCAAATCCTGTTTAGGTTCATGAGAGAGGCAGGGATTCTTAACCATGAGGATCATATTTGCCGGGCGTTGTTCTCGCCGAGCTTCATGGCCCTGATCGCGCAATCCGACCCGCAGGAACTGCGATATTTTCCGGGAGCGGAGCTCGGTGGGCAAAGGGATGCCTGATGACAAGAGATACAAACACGATGACGCCTCGAGAGCGTCAGGACCATTTGCTCGAAGTTGTTTCCAGCCAGCGCTTTCTTAGGAAGCTGGGCTTGGGGAACGAGGTTCCTTTCTTCATTTGCCCTTTCCCGGCCAGCGACGCTGTGGGTATGGAACAGGTGCGGAGCCAGCTTGTCAGACAACTCGCCAATCGTGGCGTCACGGTGCTGGACATCAATCTCTATGATTTGGCGATCACGATGCTGCACGAGCGCGGGATCTGGGATGAGCTGATCGCTGCCGAACCGGGTGTCTCAAAAGACGAGCTGCGGGAGCTTTTGCAGAACGTCCTTGACCCCGAGACGCACCTCATCCCCAATATTGGCAAGAGGCTGGCAAGCCAATCCTTCGATGTTCTCTTCCTGTCCGGCGTGGGTGAAGTCTTCCCCTATATCCGTTCACATAACGTGCTGAACAATCTGCAGAGTACGGCCAAGGAAAAGCCAACCCTGATGTTTTTCCCTGGAAGTTACACACACGCTTTGGTTAGCGGGGCTTCGCTGGATCTTTTCGGAATTCTGCACGACGACAAATATTACCGCGCATTTAATATCTTTAATTATGAGGTCTGAGGGGGCCGATATGACCATTTTGCGCAACATATTCGAAAAGCCCGTCGACCGTCCGATCGAAGGCGTCATCAAGGCAGATGACGGCGCGAGCCTGCGGATTGAGCTTGAAGAGTATGTTCTTACCAACGAGATCGAGAAGCAGATCGAGAAATTTCTCGACGCCTACATGAACTACACGACTGCCAATGGCGTCTGGATCTCCGGCTTTTTCGGCTCGGGTAAATCGCACCTGCTCAAGATGCTGGCGATGGTGCTCGAGAACCGCAAGGTTGACGGAGCCACGGCCTATGACCTGTTCAAGGACAAGTGCGCGGATAACGAAATCCTCTCAGCTGACCTCAAACGTGCCGTCGCTATCCCGTCGAGGAGCATCCTTTTCAACATCGACCAGAAGGCCGATGTCATTTCCAAGGACCAGATCGACGCGCTGTTGTCGGTCTTCCAGAAGGTCTTTGATGAGTCCTGCGGTTACTATGGCAAGCAAGCCCACATTGCCCAGTTTGAGCGCGATCTCGATAGCCGCAATGTCTACAGCGCCTTCAGGGAGGCCTACCAGGCGATTGCTGGCAAGCCTTGGGAGCGCGGACGGGAGCAGGCCCTCCTTGAGGGCAGCAACATCGCCAGTGCTTATGCAAAGGCGACCGGCGCCGATGCGTCCGAGGCGGCCGGGATCCTCAACAAGTACCGCTCAGATTACAAGGTTTCGATCGAAGATTTCGCCGACAAGGTGAAGGCTTACATAGACGTCCAAGGCAAGGATTTCCGCCTCAACTTCTTCGTCGATGAGGTCGGCCAATACATCGCCGACAACGTCAAGCTGATGACCAACCTCCAGACGATTGCAGAGAGTCTGAACACAAAGTGTCGTGGGCGGGCCTGGATCATCGTTACTGCGCAGCAGGACATGAATGCCGTCATCGGCGACATGAACGAGCGCCAGGAAAGCGACTTTTCCAAGATCCAGGCGCGTTTTGCCAACCGGATGCCGCTCAACAGCGCGGACGTGGCCGAGGTGATCCAGAAGCGGCTGCTGAAAAAGACGGAGCTGGGGGTTGAGAGCCTCTCCGATCTGTACCGCCGCGAGAGCAACAACATGCGCACGTTGTTCGATTTTGCGGATGGTTCGATCCATCTGAAGAACTTCGAGGACCGCGACCACTTCATCCACAGCTACCCGTTCATCCCGTATCAGTACCCACTGTTCCAGATGGTCATCCAGGGGTTGTCGCAGCACAATGCGTTTGAAGGCCGACACAGTTCGGTCGGCGAGCGTTCGATGCTGGGCGTGTTCCAGGAGGTCGCCATTCATCTGGCTGAACTGGAGCTTGGCCAGATTGCGACCTTCGATCTCATGTTTGAGGGGATCCGCACAGCACTCAAATCCAGCGTTCAGCAGTCCATCCAGATTGCGGAACGCAACCTTGGGGACGAGTTCGCCACGCGCATTTTGAAGGCCCTGTTTCTCGTTAAATATGTGAAGCCGTTCAAACCGACGGCCCGCAACATCGTCATCCTCATGCGCGAGAAATTTGACGAGGATGAAGCCGCGCTCAAGCGCCGGGTCGAGACGGCACTGAGCCTGCTCGAGCAAAATACATACATCCAGCGCAATGGCGATCTTTTCGAATTCCTGACCGATGAGGAAAAGGATGTCGAACAGGAGATCAAGAACGTCGATGTCGACGCCACCGAAGTCGCGCGGGAGTTGGAGATGCTGATCTTTGATGGGGTCATCAAGGACCGCAAGATCCGCCATGACGGGGCGGCCCATGACTACTCCTTTGCCCGTAAGCTCGACGATCGCCTTCAAGGACGGGATTACGAGCTTTCGATCAACGTCGTCACGCCTTTCCACGAACACAGCGGCAATGCCGAGACTCTGCGTATGGGCAGCATGTCAAACGACGACCTGGTGATCCTGCTCAAGACAGACGACCGCTTCGCCCGTGACCTGGTGATGTACAAGCAGACCGAGAAATATGTCCGCCAGACCCGTGCGACCGCTCCCCAAGCCTCGATAGAACGGATCATCAGCGAGAAGGGTCAACAGAACGCGAACCGCTACCGGGATCTTTCAACCCGGGCGAGAACGCTGGTTGCGGAGGCGCAACTGTTTGTGCGCGGTGAGGAACTGGATTTGCGCGGCGAGGATCCGCAGGCGCGGGTTCGGCGCGCATTCCAGATGCTTGTCGACAAAGTCTACACCAATCTGCCGATGCTGCGCGGGGCGACCTACGCCGAAACCGATATCAGCCGCTTCCTGAGGCAAACCAATGACGGTGCGCTGATCTCTGGTGCCAGTAACCTGACTGAAGCCGAGCAGGAAATCCTGAACTTTGCGCAAGGGAACGTCCGCACCGGTGTTCGCACGTCGGTTAAGGCAATCGTCGAGAAGTTCGAGGTCAAGCCCTATGGCTGGCCTAATGCTGCGATTCTCTGCACAGTCGCCAGCCTCTTTGCCCATGGCAAGCTGGAAGCCCGCTCGGATGGCGCTCCCCTGGAGGGGGATGCGCTGGAAAAGGCGCTGAAGAACGCGCATGCGCTCGCAAACATCGTTCTCGATCTGCAGGTGGAGTTTACCGCGAACCAGGTACGCACCCTGCGGGAATTCCATGCCGAAATGTTCGACAGCCAGCCTGTCGCTTCCGAGGCGAAGGCTCTGGGCAAGGAAACGGGAGAGGCTATCACGAAGCTGGCGGCTGAACTGGTAGCGCTTGAGGCGCAAATCCAGGATTATCCGTTCCTCGCGGCGATCACGCCGGTCATCGCGAAGCTGCGCGAACTGGAGAGCAAAGCCTATGGCTGGTACTTCACCGACCTCCCCAGGCATGCAGACGCATTGCTCGATGCGAAGGAGCAGGTGATTGACCCTATCCGACGCTTTATGGGCGGGGCCCAGCGCAAGATCTGTGATGAGGCCCGCAACTTCCTCGCCGAGCAGGTAACGAACCTTTCCTACACCGGCAGCACTCAGGCCGAAGTGATCCGGGCGGTTTTGGCCGATCCGCTCTGTTACAAGGGCAATGCGATCCAGCAGGTAAAGGCTGAGCTCGACAAGCTGCGTGCCAATGTCGATGCCCTGCTGGTGCAGGAGCGGGACAGCGCTCTCCGGGGTCTGGCCGAGCTCAAGGCCAAGATCGAGGTAGTACCAGAATTCGCACAGCTGGATGCCGCAGCCAAGGCTGGGATCCTCAGCGAGTGCGAGGCCGCTGAGACCAGCGTCCGCAATGCCAAACTGGTGGCTATGATCCGCGAGCGTACCGCCAATTTCCGATCGGAAACCTATCCAGCCTTGCTTGGGAAGGTCGCCCGGCTGGCAACGCCGCCGGCGCCACCCGCACCTCCTGCCACCGAGCCGCCCCTGTCGGGAGAAAGCAAGGTGCGTGAGGCACCAGCCGGAGGGCTGACGCCGCAGCCAGCTCCGGCTCCCTCGCCCGTGGAATATGTCTCGACCGCGAATCTCAAGGTCAGCTTCGCCAGCCCGTATCTCGCCAGCGAGGCGGACGTTGAAACGTACCTTCAGTCCTACCGCGAAACCCTGCTCGCCGAGATTCGCAGCGGCAAGAGGATCACGGTCTGATGATTGCAGGCATTCAAATCGAGAATTTCACGGCATTCGGGAACCTCGATATCCCGCTCTCGCCGCGTATCAACGTGATCATCGGTTCGAACGGAACCGGGAAAACGCATCTGCTGAAGGCAATCTACGCGTTGGCGATCGCAAGCCAGCCGGCATCGGCAGTGGAGGGCTCAGAGAAGGACATCGACACGCAGCTGACGAACAAGCTTCTGCGGGTGTTTTCTCCGGGCGAGAGCAAGATTGGTGCACTGCGGGCTAGGGGAGCGTCGGGAGGAGCCAGGCTGTGCCTGAAGGGAAGCGATGACACCCAGGTCACCATTTCATTCAGCAGCAATTCCAGGGGCGTTCAAGTAGAGAAGGACGCTCGCTCCGAAGCGCAATCCCGCCCCGTGTTCATCCCGACGAAGGAAGTCCTGTCTCTCGTCCGCGCGATGCAGAACGAAAGCCATGACCGGGCGACCGTCGAGATGATTTTCGACGATACCTACCTCGATCTCGCCGAACTCTTGGCTAATCCCGGATTCGAGGATGAGGCCGCCAGCCTGGCAGAAGACCCGAGGCTCTCGAACATCGTCCGCGAATTGGTCGCCCTCGTCGGGGGACGATACCGCTGGACGAATGAAGGCGGGTTTCAGTTTGAACCCGGGGGTTACGAGGAAAGGGCTGATCCGGAGCGGTCGCGCGCCAAAACTGCGCAAATGTACCAGGACTCCACGGTTCTCCGGTTCGTCCCTAGAGGTAGGGAACCATTTTCAAGCGGTATGACGGCCGAAGGCTACCGGAAGATTGGCGTCCTGCACCGCCTGCTCTGCAATAGATCGATCGACCCAGGAAGTACCGGCGTCCTTTTGTGGGATGAGCCCGAGGCAAACCTGAATCCTGCACTCATGAAAAAGGTGGTTCAGGTCCTCCTCCAGCTGTCGCGCAACGGCCAACAGATCATTCTGGCTACGCACGATTATGTCCTGCTGAAATGGTTCGATTTGCTCATGGACAAGGGCAAGGAAGATCACATCCGGTTTCACGCCCTTTGCCGTGACGCTGAAACTGACCGGCTCACCGTCGAGACCTCTGAGAACTACTCTCTGATTTCCAAGACGGCGATTTCAGACACCTTCGCCGAGCTATTTGACGAGGACGTGGCGCGGGCACTGGGGGGAGTGAAGCCTTGAGGCTGTATAGAGCAGAACCAGACGCCGACCTGGAATTCTCATTTCCCGAGGAGCTCGCCTGTGACGAACTGGATCGGCAAGGCGTGAAGCTGCCGGTTCAGATGAAGTTTGTGGATCTCGTCATTGAAAGGGATGAGGACATCTTGTTGGTCGAGATCAAGGATCCGTCAAACAAGAAGGTGCCGGACGCAGAGCGGGCCAGCTATTTCAAGCGGTTGTCGGACAGGTCGATTCTTACGCAGGAGCTGACCCCGAAGGCCCGCAGCTCCTACACGTTTCTCCACCTGATGGAACGCGATGCCAAGCCATTCAAGTATGTGGTCCTGCTCGGTCTGGATGCCTTCGATCCAGCAGATCAACGAGCGCTTCTCACCGGCTTCAAGGATCGGCTCCTCGCTGACATTCGCTGCGAGACAGACACACCTTGGCGCCGCCAACACATTGCGGACTGCGTCGTGCTTTCCGTGGACATCTGGAACAAGACATTCGCCGACTGGCCCGTGACCCGGGTTTCCGCAGCGGCCGCAAATGAAGGGGCAGCCGCCTGATGGATACCTCGAAGCTCAAGAAATTCGCGCAGTTTGCCCGCCGCGCCCTCATCACGCAGGTTAGTGCCAAGCTTGAATCCGTGATTGCCGAAAACTCGGCAGCCCGGCGTGAGCATCCTGATGCGATGAGGAAGCTTGAGGCGGCGATCGCCAAGGACGGCAAGGATCAAGTGATCGAGCTGGTTGCCTACACCTGGTTCAATCGTTTCTCGGCCCTTCGCTTCATGGACGTGAATGAGCTGAACCCGGTCCGGGTTGTCTCGCCTGTCGCAGGTCAGTTTCAGCCAGAGATCCTGGCCGAGGCCAAGGCTGGGCATATGGACGAAGACCGCGTGCCCGACAGGATCCGCGACAAGGTCCGCAGCCTGCTGGACGGCCGCACGCCCAGTGCGGATGCCCAGACCGAGGCCTACCGGCTGCTTATCGTCGCCATTTGCAATGATCTGCACAGGGCGATGCCGTTCCTGTTCGAACGGATCGATGACTACACAGAGCTGCTTCTGCCTGACGACCTTCTGTCGAACGCCTCGATCCTCGCCTATGTGCGCGAGGCGATGACGCCGGACGTTTGCGAGGACGTCGAGGTTATCGGCTGGCTCTACCAGTTCTACATCTCGGAGAAGAAAGACGAGGTTTTTGCCGGGCTGAAGAAGAACAAGAAGATCACAGCGGAAAACATTCCGGCGGCGACCCAGCTTTTCACCCCGCACTGGATCGTGCGCTATCTGGTGGAAAACTCACTGGGGCGGCTGTGGTTGCTGAACCGCCCGACCTCGAAGCTGGCGGCGCAGATGGATTATTACATCGCGCCGGAAGAGCCAGAGACCAATTTCCTGCGCATTTCCCGGCCTGAGGATATCCGCATCTGCGATCCAGCCTGCGGGTCGGGGCATATGCTGACCTATGCCTTCGATCTGCTCTACGCGATCTATGAGGAAGAGGGGTACGAGGCGACCGAGATCCCCGGGCTGATCCTGACCCACAACCTGTACGGGATCGAGATTGATGACCGTGCGGGCGCTCTGGCGGCGTTTGCGCTGGCGATGAAGGCGGCAACCAAGCTCGGGCGGCGGAGATTTCTGCGTCAAGCGGTGCAGCCGAACATCTGCGTGCTACAGGATGTGCGCTTCAGCCCATCCGAGATGCAGGACGTCGCTGCCGTGGTTGGAAGCGATCTGTTCACCGCTGATTTTCGCGAGACGATGGGGCAGTTCGAGCAGGCCAAGAACTTTGGCTCGCTCATCCTGCCGAAATTGCGCGATCCTGCCGAGGTGGCCCGGGTTGTGCGGCTGAAGGACTTCGGCGGTGATCTGCTGCTGCGCGAGGTGCAGGAGCGGGTGCTCAAGGTGCTGGATATGGCCGAGGCCCTTTCGCCCAAATACCATGTGGTTGTGGCCAACCCTCCGTATATGGACATCAGTAGCGCAAACGCAGAATTGAAGGCTTGGGCTCAGCAAAAATACCCAGATAGTTCGTCAAACCTATTCGCACTCTTTATGGACCGTGGGCTCCTTGCCGCGCGGAGCAATGGCATGTTGTCCATGATCAACATGCAAGCATGGATGTTCTTGTCCTCTTTTTCGAAACTTCGCAGAAGATTGCTCGATGAGCATACATTGCTGGTAATGGCGCACCTCGGAGAAAATGCGTTTGACTCTATTGGCGGCGACGTGGTTTCAACAACGGCCTTTGTTTTTGCGAACGCAGTGAGATATAATAAAATATCGGAGTTCATAAGGCTTGTGGACGGCGCCACAGAGGCCGAAAAAGAAGAACTTTTTGCGATCGGAAAATCGAAGCGCCGCCCTCCTTATTATTTTACCGCAGAAGCTGATGACTTCTCCAAGCTCCCCGGTTATCCGCTTTCCTACTGGGTGAGCCATGACCTTCGAGAAACATTCTCGAAATCAAAGCCGCTCAGCGAATTCGCCAGCCCGCGGAAGGGAATGGTGACTGCCGATAACCCTCGCTTCATTCGGCAATGGTTCGAAGTAGAGGGATCAAAATTTGCGTATGATTTGCCAAGCCGCGAAGCTGCAAAGGCTTCAGGTGCTAAATGGTTTCCATACTTGAAGGGCGGACCTTTCAGGAGGTGGTATGGCAACGTTGAATGTGTGGTAAACTGGGAGAAAGATGGGGCGGAAATGCTCAACATGAAGGGCAATGGCTACAAGGTTGGGTCAACTAACCACAACCTTGAATATATCTTCAAGCCTGCACTTTCATGGACAAAAATTACTTCTGGATTGGTAAGCTTCCGGTCCACGGGGCACGGATTTCTTTTTGACGACGCCTCCGGACTTTGCCCTATACACGATCCCTCCATGCAGACGCAGTTCGCAGCGCTTCTGAACTCACCAGTCGTTTACACGGCCTTGGGAGCGTTGAATCCGACACTGAATGTAAATCCAGGAAACCTTGCAGACATTCCGGTATCTTTGCCAGCGGGGACGGGATCGATTGCAGCACGGTGTATTGCTATTGCCCGAGCCGACTGGGACGCTTCAGAAACCTCATGGGATTTTGGCGCGCTCCCGCTGCTTTCAGCCGAACATCGTGAAGATACCCTCGAGTCTACCTACTCGAACCTCCGAGGGCACTGGCAGAGCATGACTGACGAGATGCAACGGCTAGAGGAAGAGAATAACCGCATCTTCATCAGCGCCTATGGTTTACAGAACGAATTGACTCCTGAGGTGCCGGCGACCGAAATCACACTTACTTGCAACCCAGCCTATTCGCTTAAGGGCGAAAAATCGGACAAGCAGCGCGAGGCTGATCTTCTCGCACGCACCGCAGAAGAATTCCTGCACTATGCTGTGGGCTGCATGTTCGGCCGCTACAGCATTGACGCGCCTGGGCTGATCCTCGCCAATAAAGGCGAAGGCCTCGCGGATTACCTCGCTCGCGTGCCGCAACCCACTTTCGAACCGGATGCAGATAACGTCATCCCGGTGCTGGACGGCGACTGGTTTGCCGACGACATCGTTGAGCGTTTTCGCAAGTTCCTCCGCGTGACCTTCGGCGAGGCGAAGTTTCAGGAAAATCTGGCCTTCATTGAGGGCGCGCTGGGCAAAAAAATCCACAAGTGGTTCACCCGCGACTTCTATGACTACCACGTCCGCCGTTACAAGAAGCGCCCGATTTACTGGATGTTCGCCAGCCCCAAGGGCAGCTTCCAGGCGCTGATCTACATGCACCGCTACCGTCCGGACACGGTCAGCGTGGTGCTGAACGATTATCTGCGGGAGTACCGTAACAAGCTGGAAGCCCACCGCAAGGCCCAGGAGGCGCAGAGCATCAACCCTGAAGCCACTCCCGCCCAGCGGACCAAGGCGCTCAAGGAGGTAGGCGAGGCAACCAAGGTGATCGAAGAGCTCGATGGCTACGAGCGCGACGTGCTCTACCCGCTGGCCACGCAGAAGATCGAGATCAATCTCGATGATGGGGTGAAGGCCAACTACCCGCAGTTTGGCGCGGCGCTCAAGCCGATCAAAGGCTTGTCGGATGCGGATGACTGATCATGAATGATCGCATCGCCAAAGGCCTGGAAGCGGCTTTCGATCGTCACCGTATCGTGTTCTGGACCGATACGGCCCGCGAGCTGCGTGATACGTTTGAGGCACTGGAGCTGCCCGGGGTCGAGAAGATCGCGCTCGCCAACAACGAGTTTGCGGTGAAGCACCGGATCCTACGCAAGGCACCGCAGGGACGCTTCCTGATCTACCGCGAAGGGCCGGAACCGGCGCTGATCGACAACTGGTTGCTCGATGTGCAGTTGGCCCATGGTACGTTCAAGGCGGACCAGGCAGCCCTCTGGTTGTCCGAGTTGGGCCTTGGGCTGGGGCTTGAAGATGTGGTGCGCGCCCATGCGGAGTTCTTCCGCTCCGCCCGCAGGCTCGAACAGCTCAAGCGGCTTGCCCGCAACGACGACACGGCCAGCGCCTTGCGCCTGAAGATGTTGAGCGTTTGCGCCGGTGGCGAAGGCGGATTCGATTCCGTTGTCGAAAGACTGCTGGCCGACCTCGCGGCGGATACCGACGAGACAATGCGCCTGATCGAGCGCTCTGGCCTTGGCCCGTTCCTGTGGGACCAGATGGGCCGCCATTATGGCTATACGGCCGTGCAGCCCAGCATCGAGGACTTCGCAGTCTCGTTGTTCAAGGCCTGCTATGCCATGGGGCTAGGAGAGGCAGGAGGCCTCTCTCCCGAGGCGCTGGTATTCTTCCGCCGCTGGAAGAACAACCGCCACGCATCCCAGGCCTTCGAGGCTCTGTCTTCCACCTACGCCAACGTGCTGGGCGTGCGGACGGATCTGGAAACACGCGATTTCCGACACCTCATCGAACTCGACTATTTCGAGGACATCGATCGGGCGATCATCGTTGCCCTCGTGCACGGCGTCGCGGCGCGCACGCTTGCCGCGGGAGATGTTGCCAGCTGGATCCGCCAGCGCCGCCAAAGCTACTGGTACGATCGTTTCCGCGACCTCTATGAGGCGATTGGCTTCGCGGCTGAATTCCACGCGGCAATGGCGCAGGTAAACCTTGGCATGACCAGCCTGGCTGAAGGCGTCAGCCGCTATGCCGGAAACTGGTTCCGCATCGACCAGCTATACCGCAAGTTCATCTACCACATGCAGAAATCTGGTCAGGCCAGCCTGATGGCCGAGCTCTACGAGCAGGTAGAGAACCACTATGTGAACAGCTACCTGCTACGCCTCAACGACAGCTGGCAGGTCCATGTCGATGCAGCACCGAAGTGGGATGCCGCGCCTGTGCCAGATCAGCGGACATTCTACGCCACCCACGTCGCCCCCTATCGGCAGAAGGACCAGAAGATCTGCGTCATCATCTCGGATGCCATGCGGTATGAAGTGGCGGAGGAGCTATTGGCTCGGATCCGTGGGCTCGATCGTTATGACGCAGAGATCGAGCCGATGTTGGGATCGCTGCCGACCTATACCCAGCTCGGCATGGCCTCGCTGCTTCCCAACCGTGTTCTTCAGATCGCTGATAACGACACCAGCGCGGTGATCGTTGATGGACAGAGCTCGCAGGGAACCGAAAACCGGAAGAAGATCCTCGCTCAGGGACGCGAGGGGGACCGGACGACCGCATTGCTGGCCGACGACCTCCTCAAGATGCAACGAGACGACTACCGGGCGCTGTTTCGCGATCACGACGTGATCTATGTTTACCACAATCTGATCGATGCGACCGGCGACAAACCGGCCACAGAGGATCGTGTCTTCGAGGCCGCTGAAAAGACGCTCGAAGAGCTGGTCCAGCTTGTCAAAAAGCTGGCAGCCGCCAACGCCAACAATCTGCTGATCACGGCAGACCATGGCTTCATCTACCAACACCGTCCCATCGACGAGAGTGACTTTTCAGGCTCGGAAGTGGTGGGCGAGACCATCCTGTTCCGGAACCGCCGCTTCGTGCTCGGCCATGGCCTTAAGCCCCAACAGGGGCTTAAGCTCTACATGCCGGATGAGGCAGGTTTGCAGGGTGATGTCGAAATCCTGATCCCGAAGTCGATCAACCGCTTGCGTCTTAAGGGCTCGGGTAGCCGCTTCGTGCATGGCGGCGCCACGTTGCAAGAGGCGGTGGTTCCCGTCGTCCGGATCAACAAGAAGCGGCAGAGTGATACTTCAATTGTTGATGTTGAAATCATCGGCAGCACAAATCAGGTCATCACAGCCAGTCAGATCTCCGTCAGGTTCTACCAGTCCGTTCCCGCTACGGAGAAGACACAGGCGCGCCGGCTGCGCGCCGGGATATTCTCGCAATCGGGTGATCTGATTTCAGACAGCCACGAACTCGTGTTCGATTTCCGGTCTGAAAATCCGCGGGAGCGCGAGCACCCGGTCCGCTTCCTGCTGTCACGCAAGGCCGACGACTACAATGGCCAGGAAGTTGTCTTGCGGCTGGAAGAGCAGCATGGGGACACCTCGCATTACAGCGAATTTCGAAGTGCGCGCTACATCCTGCGTCGCAGCTTCACCAACGACTTTGATTTCTGAGGGCCCGGCATGACCGCACTGGACGACAAGATCAACGAACGCTTCCCCGGGCTTGTGGTCCGCAAGGACCTGGTGAAGGCGGTTAAGGGCAACGCCATCGTTCCGACTTACGTGTTGGAATATCTACTGGGCCAGTATTGCGCGACCAACGATGAGGCGTCGATCCAATCAGGCATCGAGACGGTTCGGGAGATCTTGCGGAAGCACTATGTCCATCGCAATGAGGCTGGGCTCATCAAGTCCAATATCCGCGAAAAAGGGCGCTGGAAGATCATTGATCGGATCAGCGTCGCTCTCAATGAAAAGAGCGATACCTACGAGGCAAGCTTTGCCAATCTCGGAATTTCCAAGGTCCTAATCGATTCCGGCACCGTAAAGGCCCACCCCAAGCTTCTAGTTGGCGGGGTCTGGTGCATCGCCGACATTGAGTACGACTACACCGAAGACAAGAATGTGACCCCCTGGATCTTGGGCTCGATGAAGCCGATCCAATTGTCGCACTTTGACTACGAAGCTTATCTGGAAGCCCGCAAGGGCTTCTCGACTGATGAATGGATTGACCTGCTCTTCCAGACCGTCGGCTTCGACCCAGAAATGTTTGGTCGGCGGTCCAAGCTGATCCAGCTGATGCGTCTGATCCCCTTCGTGGAGCGAAATTACAACCTCATCGAACTGGGGCCAAAGGGCACTGGAAAATCACACATCTACTCAGAATTTTCGCCGCACGGGATCCTGATCTCGGGGGGCGAGGTGACAGTGCCGAAGCTGTTCGTCAGTAACAGTTCCGGCAAGTTGGGCCTTGTTGGCTACTGGGATGTGGTGGCGCTCGACGAGTTCGCGGGTAAGCAGAAGAAGGTCGACAAGGCACTGGTCGACATCCTCAAGAACTACATGGCCAACAAGACTTTCTCACGTGGTATCGAGCCGCTGGGAGCAGAGGCCTCCATGGTCTTCGTCGGGAACACGAAACACACCGTTCCCTACATGCTCAAGAACACTGACCTGTTCGATGAGTTGCCAGACAAGTACTACGATTCCGCCTTCATTGACCGTTTGCACACGTACATCCCTGGCTGGGAGGTTGGTGTGATTCGCGGTGAGATGTTCTCGAGCGGCTATGGTTTCGTGGTCGATTATCTCGCTGAAATTTTACGGCATCTGCGCAACGATGACTATTCGGACCGCTATCGCTCACACTTTGAGCTGTCATCGGACATCTCGACGCGCGACCGCGACGGCGTCCACAAGACATTTTCCGGCCTCATGAAGCTGCTCTTCCCGTCAGGGGAGGCGACAGCTGACGAGATCGAGGAGATTCTCAAGCTGGCGCTAGAGGGGCGCAAGCGGGTCAAAGACCAGCTGATGCGGATCGACACAACCTATCCAGAGGTAGATTTCTCGTTCTCGCGCATCGGCGGCGAGAAGGTGCTCGTGACAACCCTAGAAGAGACTGAGTTTCCCGCATTTTACTATCGGCGAGCGGGCGACCTGACAGCCGGGCTTGAAGGGGAGGCTGCAGCGCCGCAAGACGCTGATGCCGCGGCCCTGGGGAATGACTGGGTGGCAGCAACGAGCCCGGATCCCGCGTTTCCCAAGCCGGGGCATCTGAGTTTCAATGAAAACCAAAAGGGCGTGACTTTCGACGCGCTGTTCGGCCCCTATCTCGTAGGCGCTCAGAAGATCACGATCACCGATCCCTACGTCAGGGCGTTCTACCAAGTGCGCAACGTGATGGAGCTTATCGAGACGATTGCGAAAACCAAGTCCCCAGCCGATGAAGTCGAGGTGCATTTGATCACCTGCATCGATGGGATCAGGCCCGAAAGGCAAGTCGAGAACCTAGGCGCAATCGCTGCGTCCTGTGGGGGGATAGGCATTAATTTCAGCTGGGAATTTGACGAGACAAACACAATTCACGCCCGCCACATCGTGACAGACACCGGTTGGAAAATCGCGCTCGATCGAGGTCTTGATATCTTCCAGCAATACGAACTCAACGATGCCTTCAGTTTGGCCAACCGGTTGCAGCAATTCCGGTCGGTCAAGGCTTTCGAGGTCATCTACCTTAGCAACGTAAAGGCGTAAGGCAGCCTGATTGAATGCCCTGTTGGCGCGATCGAGTTCATTTCTGTGCGCTTAAGCGCGTCCAAGCGAATGTTTTTTGGGAGTTATCGGCGACGTGCATTGTCCTTGCGCGGTCGATTTAGTCCACATGCATCTCGGGGTTGCGGGGGCCTTTTTGGGGGCTTTTTTGACGGATCTATATTTAAAATAATGTAAAATCATAGATTTATATCTATAATTTGCGCCCCTCACCGCCACCATATTGCGTTCACAGGCGTTCTCAATCGTATGGGCCACCCCTCAGGACTCATCGAACACAGCCAGAAGAGCGCGGAAAAGAAGACGGTCGGGCCGCCGTCGTAGCGCGTTGCTGCTCGATGCCAGTCCTTGAGGCGGCCGATGGAAATCCGGCGAAGCCATTGGGCATCGTCAGGCAATCTGTAACGTCCGTCGACGGAGACAGGTTCATGTCAGACTTCCTCCACTACAATCCCCGCAGTTCCAGAGTCTTGCGGCATGCCTGCGTTGCAGGCGCGCGGTGAAACCAACTCCACTCGAAATTGCGGCGAGGCTGGAACTCGGGATTTGCCAACTGCTGTTGCGGCACAGGATTTCTGCCCGGAACGACGGGTAAGTCCCCGAGTCGGGGGACGAAACGAGGACAATGTGACGCATTTGAAAACTGCGAGATGTGCCTGCCGGTAAGAGCAGTCAAAGGGAGGAGGTGTCTGGCGAAATAGGGGAATTCGCCAATGGATGATCTTCGCGACAGGCTCGATTGGTTCAAGTGCGTCGTTCTGCCCCATGAAGGCGCATTGCGAGCCCGTCTTCGTTCGCTAAGAGCGGATCCGCAGGACCTTGATGACACGGTGGCGGAAGTCCTGGCCCGGGCTTATGCGAATCACCGTTGGCACGAAGTCAAACAGGGCCGACCGTATCTCTTCACGATCGCCCGCAACCTGCTGATAGATCAAGTCCGCCGCAAAAAGATCGTTTCATTCGAAACCGTGACCGATCTGGATCAGCTGCAAGGACAAGGCAATCTGGAGGCGCAATTGTGCGCGCGCGACCAGTTGCGGCGTATCGAGAGGATCATCGCAACAATGCCTGCGCAGGCTGCCCGGGCTTTCTACTTGCGCCGCGTAGAGCAAAAAACTCCGACAGAAATAGCGGTGGAAATGAAGTTGTCCGTCTATACGGTTGAAAAGCATTTGAGCAAGGCGTTCCGGCATTTCATGCGTGCCATAGCCGAACAAGAGGCAGCCGATTGTGTCGAACCAAGACAGTGCCAAAGCGAGGGAAATGATAGAGCAGCAGGCGGCTGACTATTTCCTCGCGCAGGTCACTGATCCGACACCGGAACTGAAGCGGGAAATCGACGAATGGCTGGGCGGCAACCCTGCTCACGCTGTCGCCTATGCGCGCGCCGCGCGGGCGTGGGACATGACGGCAGATCTGTCTCTTTCCAGCATTGACGGGACAGTACACGCTTCCGACCGTGTGAATGAAACGCGCTGGCTGGATTTCGAGGACAAAATGTTCACACGCCGCCGCGTGCTGGCGGCCGGTGCGGCCGCCGGGATTGCCGGAGCTGTCGGCCTGGGCGTGTGGCATGGCCGCCGGGGGATTGCCACCGCTGTTGGAGAAGTGCGTGATGTCACGTTGCCTGACGGCTCGATCATGCACCTCAACACCGACAGCCGCGTCGTTGTGGCCTATTCCGGCAAGCGGCGCCTGATCCAGTTGCTCGCAGGAGAGGCTTATTTCGATGTCGCGCGCAATCCGGATCGCCCCTTCGACGTCGAGGTGAACGGTTCGACCGTGCGGGCGCTTGGCACTGCATTCAATCTGCGCGTCCTGTCCGAACTGGTCGAACTGACGGTGACCCACGGACTTGTTGGCGTGCATACGTCGGAAGGGCGGACTGGCAAGGTGCCGGCTGGTGACGGTGCCTATATCAAACCGCAAGACGTTGTCGTGGCCAGCCTACGCAAGGATGAGGTTGAACAACGGACCTTGTGGCGAAGCAACGTCATCGAATTGAACGGCGAATCGCTGGGGCAAGCCATTGCGGAATTCAACCGGTACCGCGCCGTGCCGATCGTCATTGGCGACCGCCGCCTGTCCGCACTGCGGGTCGGTGGCCGGTTCAGGACTGATGAAGCAGATCAATTCCTGACAGCGCTCAAACAGACACTGCCTCTCGATGTCATCCGTCAGGACGACGGCGGCGTACTGCTGATCTATCAGCCTCCTGCCGAATCCGGCGAAAGTGCCGTACCCTAGGTCCTGCCCCTAGGGATTGCCTTGACGGGCACGCGCCGGAAACTGAATTCGCCACCATCACAGCGGTTCACGCGGCGCCCGCCGCAGGCATTTTCCGTCAGTTCGTGGCGGTGCTTTTACGCGCCCGGAATGCGTTTTTTGCCGCATTGCAAAAATCTGAAGAAATTCTTTCATTCCCATGGCGGTCAGATCCGGCTGCTTCGTCTGTATTTTTGAGACTTCTGCTGAAGTCGATGAAAATAGGGGATCGGATCGATGAGTAAAACGGGAATGGGCATCTGCCTCCTCACAGCACTTCTCGCCGGGACGAGTACGCCATCTTTCGCGGCTGCAGCATCCGCACAATCGCTGAGCGACATCCATAACTTCAACATCCCGCCGCAAGATATGGGACAGGCCCTCGTTGCCCTGTCCAAGCAATCCGGAATCAGCCTTTTCTTCCGCTACGAAGAGGTCAACAGCTATCGCACGTCAGGTGTGCGCGGAACGTTGCCCACGGACGATGCACTGCGCCGCATCCTGTCCGGCACCAACCTTGAAATCATCCGCACCGGCAAGGACAGTGTTGCCATCGCGGCTCCGAAATCCCGCGGCAAGCGCAGCCAGGGCGGAACCAAGGCATACCCTGCTCTAGCCGAAGGAGACGACACAGCGGACATGGGTGCCGGAAGACCGCCGGCAGAACGCAATTCGGAACCGATCATCGTTACAGGAACGCGCTCGACCAATCGGACTGCCACCGACAGTCTCGCGCCGGTGGACGTGATCAGCAAGGCCGATCTGCAGACGTCCGGCAAGCAGTCGACCCGCGATCTTCTGGGCACGCTGGTGCCGTCTATCAATGTCTCGAATGACGGGGCTGGCGCGAGTTTCGCAGTCAAGACGCTATCGCTGCGCGGCCTGTCGGGAGATCAGTTGCTGGTCCTTGTGAATGGCAAGCGGCGCCACAACACCGCCACGATCTTCATCAACGGCGGCACCCAGAACGGCCAGTCGCCGCCAGACCTCGACCTTATCCCTTCGAACGCGATTTCGCGCATCGAAGTGCTGCGCGACGGTGCCGCGGCCCAGTACGGATCGGACGCCATTGCCGGGGTGATCAACATCATCCTGAAAGACGATACGTCCGGGAATGCCATGATGCTGGGCGGTGTCACGGGAGCGGGCGACGGTGTTCAGGGCCGCTATCAGCTCGATAAGGGCTTTGCCTTTGGCAACAGCGGATTCCTTCATCTGTCGGCGGAAGGATATATGCAGGGCCGCACAAGCCGAAGCGGCATCAACACACTGGTCAATGAAGACGTCAACATGGGTGGCCAGCCGCAAGTCTGGGGCGGAAACTTTGCTTACGACGCCGGCACTTCCCTGGGGGATAGCTTCGAATTCTACAGCTTCGGCACGATTTCGAAACGTACTGCGGACGCCTATCTGACGTATCGCACGCCCGGCGCGGTGAACAATATTCCCGAGCTTTTTCCCAACGGCTACTCGCCGCATCTCTACGTCAAGGATTTCGACTTTCAGGTTGCGGGCGGGATCCGCGGCGATCTCAGTGACACGTTGCACGTAGACCTGAGCACCACCTACTCGCGCGACAAGGTCGACTACAGCGAAACGACCACTTTGAACGCATCGTTGGGGCCAGACAGTCCCACGACATTGTACATCGGTTCACTGACTTCGACCGAGTGGACGTCAAACCTCGACGTCACCAAGTCGCTCGAAGTGGGTCTCGCTGCTCCGATGACGATTTCGGTAGGGGCCGAGTACCGAGACAACGGCTTCAGGATCGGCGCCGGCGAGCCGGACTCGTACATCAACGGCGGCTACGTCTCGACCACTGGCCTCAATGCCGGTGCCTTCCGCGCTGTGGGTTCGCAGGGCGTAACGGGCTTTCCGGACACTTCTGCCGGAACCTGGCACCGTCACAACTGGAGCGCTTACATCAATATCGAACAGACCATCATTGACGGTCTGGACTTCGGGCTGGCCGGCCGACACGAGGATTACTCGGATTTCGGCACCACCAATACCGGCAAGGCTTCGCTCCGGATCGAGCCCGTTCACGGCTTTGCCATCCGCGGCACGGCGAGCACCGGCTTTCGTGCGCCGACCCTGCAGCAAGAGCACTACTCTTCGGCCAGTACGATCAACGTGAATGGCCAGCTTTTGCCGGTGTCGGCCCTGCCGGTTGACACCGAGGCTGCGATTGCCCTCGGCGCGGAGCCGCTCAAGCCCGAAAAGTCCACCAACTTCTCGGCGGGTATCGTCTTCACAGCGATCCCCAAGCTCACGCTGACCGTTGACGCCTATCAGGTGAAGATCCGCGACCGCATCCTGCTCAGCCAGACACTGACTGGTTCCACCGTCCTGCAAGTGCTGAACGATGCCGGCATCTACTCCTCTGCTGGCGGCTTCTACTTCTCGAACGCGGCGGACACGAGGACCCGTGGTCTCGACATCGTCGGGACCTACAAGACACCGATCGGATCGCTGGGTGATTTCAGCTTCACGCTGTCCGCAAACTTCAACAAGACCACATTCACCCATATCGACCAGTTGCCGGATGTTCTTGCCGATGCCGGCTTGGTGCTGATCGGCGGAACGCGCGAAGGCGATTTCACCCGGGGAACGCCGCACGACAAGTTCATTGCCAATATCAACTGGTCGTCAGGCCCGGCGAGCCTCAACTTGCGGGCTACCCGTTACGGCGAGGTGACGTGGGTCCTGGGCAGCCCCACGACCAACCAGACCAACGGTGCGAAGGTGCTGATTGATCTCGAAGGCAGTTATGAGATCAGGGACGGGATCAAGATTTCCGCAGGCGCGAACAATCTGCTGAATACCTATCCTGACAAGCTGCCGGCCGCGTTCGCAGCCTCTGGCTTCCTGAAATACAACTTCTATTCGCCCTACGGTGTCAGCGGGGGCTTCTACTACGGCAAGCTGACCTTCAGCTTCTAAGGCAGCAGGAGAAAGACGGATGACCGCCGGAAAAGAACAGGGATCAGGCGTCAACAGGCGCGAGGCCTTGGCCTTGAGCGGTTTGGGCTTGATCGCGGCTGGCGCGTCATCCGGCCTTTCCGGGCAGACCGTACAGGCGGCCACCGGAGACGAAGTTGCCGTAACGGCCGATCAGGTGACAAACGTGGCTCTGACCGTTTCTCCGGACGGGAAGACCATTGCCGTTGATCTCTTGGGTATTCTCTGGACGATACCGGTCACGGGCGGCCCGGCCACGCGTTTGACGGGTGATTTCGATGATCTGGGCCAGCCGGACTGGTCGCCCCGAGGCGACGAGATCATCTTTCAGAGTTACCGGACCGGCAATTTCCATATCTGGTCGATTCCGGCGGGGGGAGGTTCCCTGACACAGCTTACCAGCGGGCTGTGCGATGACCGTGAACCGCGCTGGTCGCCGGATGGAAAGACGATCGCCTTTTCTAGCGATCGCAGCGGGGGGCGTTACGCCATCCATCTGCTCGATGTTGCGAGCGGGAAAGTATCGCTCATTTCGCAAGGTTCCTCGCAGGACTCCGAACCGTGCTGGACGCCGGACGGAAAGGCTGTGCTCTATGTGGCGAACGGGGCACGGCTGATGCGCCAGCCGCTGGATGGCAGCGAAGCCATAATGGTGGCGTCCGTGCCCGAAACCCACGATTTCTTCCATCCGTCGGCGATCATGGCTCCCGCGTCCGCGCTCGATGGTACGGTCTATTACACGCGGCAACAGCCCGGATCGATGACGCTGGTCGCCGGCGATCGAGACATTGTGGCGGGCGAGGATCTCTATCCTTTCCGCCCGGCCTTCCTGCCGGATGGCAGTATCCTCTATGCTTCCGGCGGCAGCATCTGGCGCCAGATGGCGAGCGGTGCGCGGGAGGCCGTGCCTCTCGCCGTGCAGGTCCCCGTCACCCGCCCCCGGTACAAGAAAAAGACGCGCGATTTCACCGGCACTTCGGCCCTGCCGGTGGTGGGGATCGTCGCGCCGGCATTGTCCCCTGACAGCAGGCACATCGTATTCGGTGCGCTGAACGACTTGTGGATGATGCCGGTCGGCGGTCTTCCGATACCCTTCGTGAAGGACGCCAGCTACAAGTGCGACCCGGCGTGGTCGCCGGACGGCAAGTCGATCGTGTTCTCGACCGACCGGGGCGGCACGCTGGACCTTTGGTTGAAAGACGTTGCAACTGGTCAGGAGCGCCAGCTTACCAACGTGCCGGACAAGGGGCTGGTTTCGGCCAACTGGTCGCCTGACGGCAAGCAGATCGCCTGCCTCGATCAGAACGGGGCCCTGCAAGTTGTGGATTTGGCGTCCGGCGCCATCCAGCAGGTCTATGCACCGTTGTGGGAACCGGGGCGGCCCAGCTTCGGCCCCGGCGGCAAGACCATCGCCTATGCCGCGTTCAAACCCGTCTCGGCACGCTACCGCGAGGGCCTGAGCGAGATCCTGACGGTCGATACGGCCACGGGCGAGGGCAGTTATGCCCCGGTCGCACCCGGCAAATCGATCGGCGTTCGCGGGCTGGACGGGCCGGTGTGGTCGCCCGACGGCAAGATGATGGCTTACGTCTTTGCCAGCACGCTCTGGGTCGCGGCCGTTGATGAAGCCGGAAAGTTCAGCGGCGCGCCACGGCAGATCACCACCGAAGTCACCGACGCGCCCAGCTGGAGCGGCGATTCCGCTTCGCTGCTTTACCTCAGCGGTGGCAAACTGCGTCTGGTCTCCATCAATGGGGGGGCATCGAGAACCATTCCCTGCCGTCTGACCTGGGCCAATGCCGTGCCTGATGGCCGGATGGTGCTTACCGCAGACAAACTTTGGGATGGCATCGCCGGGAGCGCGGCAACCGGCAGGGAAGTCGTGGTGGAAGGCAACCGCATCGCGGCGGTTCTGCCAAACGGCACGGTGACGGACGCCCATGCCAGGCGCCTTGCAGCGCCGGGCCAGACGCTCATGCCCGGCCTCATCGACATGCATACGCACCGTCAGATGCAGGGTTACAACTATGGCGACCGGATGGGCCGCGTCTGGCTTGCCATGGGTATCACGGCAACGCGTTCCCCCGGCTGCCCGGCCTACCACATGGTGGAGGACCGCGAGGCCATCCAGGGCGGGCACCGGACCGCGCCGCGTCACTTCGCCACCGGCGAGGCGATCGATGGCAGCCGCATCTATTACAACTTCATGCGTCCGGTCACCGAGCCGGGCCAGCTGGCCCTCGAAATGGAGCGTGCCCGGGCGCTCGATTACGATATGGTCAAGACTTACGTCCGGCTGCGCCACGATATTCAGAAACAGGTTGCCGATCAGGCCCATGCCATGGGCATGCATCTCAGTTCGCACTATCACTATCCCGCGCTGCACAGCGGGATGGACTGCATGGAGCACATGGGCGCGACCAACCGCTATGGCTATTCCCGCACCGTCACGTCGCTGGGTGGTGGCTACAAGGACGTGAACGGCCTGTTCGCTGCCGCTCATGCAGGCCGCACTCCCACTCTGTTCGTGGCCTCTGCCTTGCTGGGCGAAGACGATGGCCTTGTGCGGGACGAAAGGATCAAGACGCTGTTCCCGCCTTGGGAATATCTCAAGGTAGAAGCACGCGCCAGGATGATGTCCGATGGCGACCGCACGCCATTCCTGGAATCGCTGCAGCGGCAGGTGGACCAGATCAAGCAGACCATGGCCCTTGGTGGGCGCGTGATTTCCGGAACTGACGCCCCGATCGATCTCGTCGGCATCAGCCTGCACCTGAACTTGCGGGGCATGGTGCGGTGCGGCCTGAGCCCGCTCGAAGCGCTTTACACGGCGACACGCAATTCCGGCGAGTTCCTGGACGAACCCATCGGCAAGATCGCGCCCGGAATGCTGGCTGATCTCATCATGGTGGAAGGGGACCCCCTTGCCGACATCAATGCCACGGCAAGCGTCCGCACCGTGATCGCCAATGGCCGTGTGCATACGCCCAGCGAATTGCAGGCCCCTTTCGCCGAACCAGCCAGAACGAGCCTGCGTAACACCGTCCTGCCTCCGTTGGCTGCTGCTCAGGACTATTTCTGGCAGTCCGCCGAATACGTTGAGACGGGGCGTTCGGCCTGCTGCGCGGACCACACCTTCGTTGGCCATCCCCGGCGGTTTGCCAACTCCAAGGCTTCTGCTGCCAGCGTCTGAAAGAACGAAAGCAATAGCCACTCCGCGCGTGAGAATTCAAAAGCCAAACAATCGGCGGTCAAAGTCACGGGCTTGGAGCGGTCGGACGTTCAGGCGAGGGGCCGGGTTTCAAATCTATCGCGAATTGCAGACATTTTGACCGTTATTGCGGGACAACCATCAAATCGTCCATCATTTGGGTGAGATTTGGTGAAATGGCCCTGAACTGTCAGTGCCAAACTGCCAGAAAAAACCTCAGGAAAACAGCCGCTTGCGGGATGTTCTCGGACGCCTCTGGAGGCTGTAATGGAGGCCCGAGCCGGAATCGAACCGGCGTATACGGATTTGCAGTCCGCTGCGTCACCACTCCGCCATCGGGCCATCCGTGTGGAGGATTGCGCGCCTAGCAACGGATTGGCCGGCGTGCAACTCAGATTCGCGTTGAACGCGGCAAATCGTTTTGGGCCCTTTGCAGGCGGGTATGCTGGCCATGCGTTTGGCTCTTTCATCTTGCGACGTTCGCCCACTATGGTGAGGGCAGCCGATCGCCGTCGGCGCCATGAGGAGCGCTGTCTATGATTCTCGGAGCCGTTCTTGCCGGCGGGCTGTCTAGCCGCTTCGGTAGCGACAAGGCGCTGGCCGAACTGAATGGGCACACGCTCATCGCGCTGGCCGTCGATGCCTTGGCGGGCTGGTGTGAACATGTGGTGGTCGTGGGCCGTGAGACGGCTCCTGCGCCGACCCTGCCGGACTGGCCGCGCGCCGGCATGGGGCCGCTGGCCGGCCTTGCATCGGCCCTGCGTCATGCATGCGACGAGGGATATGACACTGTGCTGACGTGCGGGGTGGATGCAGCGGTCCTTCCTGAGGACCTGCTGGACGTCTTGTCGCCGGCACCCGCCTGTCTGGCTGCACAACCGGTGATCGGCCTTTGGCCCGCTTCGGCCGCTCCGGTGCTCGAGCAATTGTTGCAGCGTGAGGAGCGGCATTCGATGCTCCGGTTCGCCGGGTTGATCGGTGCGCGCGAGGTGCAGACTGCCGTATCGGTCCCCAACATCAACACACCCGCGGATCTTGCAGGCCTGTCAGAGCGGCAATGACCCCCCATCCTGACCGGGACAATTCAGATCGGCAGGGACAACCAGTTGGAGGCCTTGTCCGCACCCTGGCCGGAAAAGCGCATGGCGGCATGTTCCTTGCTGGCGGGGTATTTGCCGGGGGTGTCGCCAATGCGCAGGCAATAACCGCCTTCCTGTACCGTTTCGATAACGCCTTGCAGGCCGCCGATGGCCAGCTTGCGGCGCAGGCGCGACATGTGGACGGCGATGCTGTTGGTTTCGGGCACGAAGCCCATGCGCCACACGTCGTGGATCAGCGTTTGTTTGCTGACCGGGCGGTTGGGGCTATCTGCCAGTCGCCATAGCAGCGCGAATTCTCGCGGATTGAGGTTGAGTGGCTTGGTATCGACGTGGGCCTCGCGTGCGAGCAGGTCCAGCCGGAGCATGCCGAACTGGCGCTGGCGTGGCAGCCAGTGCGAAAAGTCAGCAACGCGTGCAGCGCGCGCTCCCAGCTCTTCAAGGGCGATCGTGTCGGAAACGACATCCGCGAACCCATGTTGCAGCAGCATGGTGCGTTCACCGGCGCGCTTGACGCCTGTTACCAGAATGTAGCGCCGGGCCTCCTCCGGATAAGTGGAGAGGACGCGCGTCCAGGCAACACTGTCGAGGTTGCCGGCGTTGATGATGCCGATGCAGTCTGCCGAGGGGCCATCGCCTTCATTAAGGCTCCAGCCGTCGCGGCGCAGGTCAAGAGCGGATGGAAGGTCTTCCACCCCCAGCCAGCAGAACTGGTAAGAATCCCCCCCACGCTGATTTGAAACGCCCATTAGTCCCCCATGTGGTTGCCGAGCGGCGAAGCGTCGGGGGAAGGATCAGGGTGAAGGGGATTCGGTACAACTCGAAAAATCTTACAGGATAAACTTGTGGTTTTTCCCTACACTATGGGGCTTTGCCTCAGGAAGCCGGGGTGTTTACCCCCATGGAGGTCAGGTAGCGCTTCACGTTGCGCGCGGCCTGACGCAGGCGCTGTTCGTTCTCGACCATGGCGATGCGCACGAAGCCCTCGCCGTCCTCGCCATAGCCCACGCCCGGTGCCACCGCGACTTCGGCATGGGTGAGGAGCTGCTTGGAGAACTCCAGGCTGCCCATCTCCTTGAGCGCGGGCGGCAGGGGAGCCCAGGCGAACATCGACGCCTTGGGGCTGGGGATGTCCCACCCGGCGCGGGCGAAGGCCTCTATCATCACGTCACGGCGTTTCTGGTAGAGCTGGCGGTTGCGTTCGACGATGTCCTGCGGGCCGTTGAGCGCGGCGCACGCGGCGGCCTGGATCGGCGTGAAGGCGCCGTAGTCGAGGTAGGACTTCACGCGTGTCATAGCCGCGATCAGCCGCTGGTTGCCTACTGCGAAGCCCATGCGCCAGCCGGCCATCGAATAGGTCTTGCTCATCGAGGTGAATTCGACGGCTACATCCTTTGCGCCGGGCACCTCGAGGATCGAGCGGGTCGGGTTACCGTCATAGTAGAGCTCGGAATAGGCGAGGTCGGACAGGACCCACACCTTGTTCTCCTTTGCCCATGCGACAAGGCGTTCGTAGAAGGCGAGGTCGACCGTCTCGGCCGTCGGGTTCGAGGGGTAATTGACCACCAGGATCGACGGGCGCGGCACGGTGAAGGCCATCGCCCGGTCGAGCGAGAGCCAGTAGTTCTCGTCGGGCGTGGTCGGCACCGAGCGGATGGTCGCACCGGCGATGATGAAGCCGAAGGTGTGGATCGGGTAGCTGGGGTTGGGCGCCAGCACCACGTCGCCCGGCGCGGTGATCGCGGTGGCGAGGCTGGCAAGGCCCTCCTTCGAGCCCATGGTCACGACCACTTCGTTCTCGGGGTCGAGTTCGACGCCGAAGCGAGTGGCATAGTAGTTGGCCTGGGCGCGGCGCAGGCCCGGGATGCCCTTGGACTGGGAATAGCCGTGCGCGTCGGGCTTGCGGGCCACTTCGCACAGCTTGTCGATCACGTGCTGGGGCGGGGGCAGGTCGGGGTTGCCCATGCCGAGGTCGATGATGTCCTTGCCCGCCTGGCGTGCCGCGTGCCGCATCGCGTTGACTTCGGCGATGACATAGGGCGGCAGTCGCTTGATGCGGTAGAACTCGTCTTCCATGACCTCTTTGAATCCATAAATACAGGCGGCACCATTGCCGCATCGTCCCTGTAGGGGATTACGCTCGTTGCGCAAATGCCTCATCGTTGCAAAGAATGTAACAACGGTTGATGGCGGCTGGCACTTGTTCGGACTCGACACGCGGCGCAAGGAAAGCCACACCGGGACTGGACAGGCAATGCACACCGAGGAGCTCGATTGCCCATGGCGAATAACGCCGGCGACCTGATGAACGACGTCCTGCGTACCCAGACCGAAAACATGGCAACCCTGTTTGGATCGCTCATGCCGGCTGCCGGCAAGGCGGATCCGGATTCCGCCGTGCAATGGGCTAAGATTGCTGCCCGCATGCAGTCGCTGTGGACCGACTATCAGGTGGAGCAGATCGGCAAGGTGACGGACAGTCCTCCGCACTATGCTGATCCGGTAAAATGGATCGCCACCGCTGAAGCTGTGTTCAGGCAATTGCCGCTGGCCAGTCCACAAGTGCAGCAGGATATCTGGGATGAAGTGATCGCTCTGGTCAACGCGGTATCCGGCCAGTTCGGGTTCGGCCCGCGCGGGTCGTCCGGCCCTGCGGAAGAACCGGAACTGCCCCGCCGCGACCGGCGTTTCGCTGATCCGCAATGGCAGCGCCAGCCTTTCTTCGCACTGCTGCACCAGCTTTATCTGCTGTTGGGTGAGAAGGTGATGAGCCTTGCCGAGGCGGTCGAGGATGTCGAACCGGCCCGCAAGGCGCAGCTTGTCTTCGCGGCCCGGGCCATGGTCGATGCGCTGAGCCCGGCGAATTTCCCACTGACCAATCCGGTCGCGCTCGGTCATGCGGCCGAAACCAATGGCGAGAGCCTGCTGCGCGGGTTCGAGAACATGCTGAACGACCTTCGCAAGGGTCAGCTTACGCATACCCGGCCGGGTGCTTTCGTGCTTGGCGAGAACATTGCCGTGACGCCGGGCAAGGTCGTCTATGAAACGCCTCTGTTCCAGTTGATCCAGTACACGCCGACTACGGCCAAGGTGCTCAAGACGCCGCTGGTGATCTTTCCGCCGTGGATCAACCGGTTCTACATCCTCGATCTCAACGCCAAGAAGAGTTTCGTGCGCTGGGCCGTGGAGCAGGGAGTCACCGTGTTCATGGTGTCCTGGAAATCGGCTGACCCGTCGATGGCGGGCCTGGTCTGGGACGACTACATCGAGGCTCAGATCGACGCGATCGATCATGTGCGGGAGCGGCTCGGCGTGCCCTCGGTGCACACGATCGGTTATTGCGTGGCGGGCACGACGCTGGCTGCAACGCTTGCTGTTCTCGCGCGAAAGGGGAAGGCGGACAAGGTCGCCAGTGCCACTTTCTTCACCGCTCAGGTGGACTTCGAGGACGCCGGAGACCTCAAGAACTTTATCGATGATCAGCAGATCGAAACGCTCGGGACGCTCTCGCCCGAAGGCTATCTCGACGGACGCTATCTGGCAGCGACCTTCAATCTCCTGCGCGGCAACGATCTCGTCTGGAGCTATGTCGAAAAGAACTATCTTAAGGGAGAAGACTACCCGGCCTTTGACCTGCTGCATTGGAACAGTGACGTAACCAACCTTCCTGCGCGCTGGCATCGCGATTATCTGCGTGATCTGTACCGCGACAATCGTCTCGCCGTGGCGGATTCGCTGACGGCCTGCGGCGTGCCGGTCGACCTGCACAGGATTGCCACGCCGGTCTACATTCAGGCCGGGCGCGAGGATCATATCGCGCCACCTGAGAGTGTGTGGAAGCTGACGCGCTACCTGTCTGGGCCGTGGACCTTCCTGCTCGCAGGGTCGGGGCATATCGCAGGCGTGGTCAATCCGCCGTCTTCCGGCAAGTACGGGTACTGGACCTGCGATGGCGCGCCAGAGACATTACCAGATTTCATCGCCGGTGCTGCGGAGCACTCGGGAAGCTGGTGGCCGCATTGGCGCGAGTGGCTCGGCAATGTGGATCCCACCCAGGTGCCGGTGCGCGGCAGGCGCAAACCTGGCGGCCGGGGTGACAAGATCATTGAAGATGCACCGGGGCGTTACGTTTCGACGCGTTGAAATGCCCGCAGGCGGCCTGATGAATGCCGGCTTGCAGCCAAACTGTCACGGTCGCGAAAGACACCGGATGCTATAGGCATGCTGGGAATTCCGCTGAATTTGCTGCACTGCAACATAAATTGTGCAATGCAGCAAATTCATATTGACTTCGCTTTTGCGAAAACCTATTGTGCATCGCAGCAACGATGATGCCGACTCGATTGAGGCGGTATCGCAGCCGGAAACAAATCCTCCGGTGCTGAAATGAATTCGATCGCTGGACAGGTTAAATGGCCGCAAACGAAGATCCGAAAGACATTGCAGCAACTGATAAGGCGTATCAGGCCGCATCCGATGCGGTGCCTGTGAAGCCGGCTGCAAAGAAGGTTCCTGCACGCAAGGCGAAAGCTGCAAGTGCGAAAGTTGAGGGCAAACCCGCCCAGCCAAAGCCTGCGGCGGCGCCCAAGGCGGCTCCTGCCAAGGTTGTGGCCAAGCCCAAGCCGGCTCCGAAGCCGAAACCGGTTGCGAAGACACCGGTGGCGGCGAAGCCAGTCAGTAAAGTTGTTCCGGTGAAGGCTGCGGCCGAGCCGGCTGCCAAGGTTGTCGAGGAAAAGCCGGCTCCGGCCGCTGCAAGCCCGAAGGCAGCCACTCCCAAGGCGGCGAAGACCGCTTCAGACCCCGCGTTCGCAGGACTTTTCACCAACTTCATGCTCGAGGAAAAGATTATGGACATGAGCCCCAATTTTGCCGGTTTTCAGGAAGCAGTCACCGAAGCTCAGGCGAAGGCCAAGGAAGCTTTCGAAAAGAGCACCAAGGCTCTCGGCGAAGTGAGCGATTTCACCAAGGGTAACGTTGAAGCCGTGGTGGAATCGGGCAAGATTCTCGCCGAAGGCATGCAGAGCATTGGCTCGGAACTGGTTTCCGAAGGCCGCAGCGCTTTCGAGACCATGACCGGCGACATCAAGGAACTCGCTGCTGCCAAGTCGCCGACGGACTTCTTCAAGATCCAGAGCGAAATGATGCGCAAGAACTTCGATAGCGCTGTCGCCTACGGTTCGAAGAACAGCGAAACCATGCTCAAGCTCGCCAGCGACGTGTTCGCGCCGATCTCCGGCCGCGTCAGCATGGCGATGGAAAAGGCCCGCTCGGCCGCGCTGTAAAAGCGGCGCGAACTGTCCGTTCGGGCGCATTTCGCCCGGTCGGCAGGGCTAAAAGCGACATTCTCGGCCGGGGCATCTTGAAGAAAGGTGCCCCGGTACGATATTCTGCCCGTCATGATTCCCTTTATCGCCGATTCCGTACTCTCGCGTCCCTGGCCAGTGCATGCCGGGGACGATCACGATTCGGACCGGAACACGGGTGGGGACGAGCAGGTTGGTATTGCCACCAAGACTCGCGCCAAGCCAAAGAAACCTAGCCAGTTCAAGGTTTTGATGCTCAATGATGACTACACCCCGATGGAATTCGTGGTGATGGTCCTCAAGCGCTTCTTCAATATGGACATGGAACAGGCCACGCGCGTGATGCTCCACGTCCATCAGAAGGGCGTCGGTGTCTGCGGCATCTTCCCCTACGAGATCGCCGAAACCAAGGTGAACCAGGTGATGGACTTCGCCCGGCAGAACCAGCATCCGCTGCAGTGCACGCTGGAAAAGGCCTGATTTGCCTACACCGGACGTGTGTCCGGCCCGCCACCTCCCGCTTCGAATTTCCAAATGCGCTTCTACCGGAACTGCACGATTGTGTGGTGGGTCTGCCCCGTTGCATCGAAGCCGCATCGGAAGCGGCCGTATTTCCCGGCCCTCTTTCCCCTTCGCCGGGTTGCGGTTAAGGCACTTTGTGTCTGACCCTGAGTATCGCGAGCCCCGTGAAATTCATTAGTCCCATCGACCGGTACATCTTCCGCCTCGTGCTGATGCCGATGCTCGCGATCTTCCTGCTCGCGGCGTCGTTGCTCGTTCTCGACAAGATGCTGCGGCTGTTCGATTTCGTGGCGACGGAAGGCGGGCCGATCGGGGTGGTATTCAAGATGCTGGGCAACATGCTGCCGGAATATGCCAGTCTGGCGATTCCGCTGGGACTGATGCTGGGCATACTCTTTGCCTTCCGCAAGCTGGCCACCAGCAGCGAACTCGACGTGATGCGGGCGGTGGGTCTCAGCTATACCCGCATGTTGCGCGTGCCCTACATGATCACGCTGGTCATGGTGGCGATCAACTTCGCCAATGTCGGTTATCTCCAGCCGCTGGCTCGGTATGCCTACGAGCAACTCAACTACGAGCTGAAGTCAGGTGCGCTGGGGGCCTCGATCAAGGTCGGCGAGTTCACCTCGCTCAAGGATCGCATCGCGCTGAAGATCGACGAGAGTCAGGATGATGGCCGGCGGCTCATGGGCATTTTCGCCCGCGTGGCCAACGACAAGGGCCAGGTCCTGTCCATTTCCGCGCGCGAGGGCCGGTTCCTTGCGCTGAAAGGATCGCCCGATACCATCATTCTGCGGCTGGAGCAGGGGCAGATCATCCAGGACGAACCGGGCCAGAAATCGCGCGTGCTCACGTTCACCCGGCATGACCTGCCGATCGAACTGCCGCAGATCGAGAAGTTCCGCCAGCGCGGCGGTGCTGCCCGCGAATATCTCCTGCCCGAGCTGATGAAGCTGGGCTGGAGCGACACGCAGCCCGAGGATGGGCGCGTCTCCAGTCAGGCCAATTTCAGCTATCGGATGGTGGAAGTGGTCATGATGTTGCTTCTTCCGCTCATGGCCGTCGCGCTAGCCATTCCGCCCAAACGGTCGACTTCGGCGCTGGGCCTTTTCGTCTCCATCGTGATGATCGTGGCCTATCACAAGGTCAATCAGTACGCGAACGACGTCGCCTCGCTGGGCAAGATCAATCCGCTGGTGGGGCTGTGGGGTCCTTTCGTGGTCTTTGCGGCTCTAATCCTGTGGATGTACTGGCGTGTAGCCTATGTGCCGGGTGGCCAAGCGATCGGCTGGCTGGAAAAGCTGGCGGCGGCCACCACCAAGTTCTTCAAGTCGTTCCTGCGCCGCAAGCGCCATGGCCCCCTGCTGCCAACACCGGCGGATCAATCCTGACATGCAGCTTGAATTCTTTCCCTCGCGCTCACTGACGTTCTACCTCGCGCGCTTGTTCGTCACCCGCATTCTTGCCGTGCTGCTGATGCTGGTGATGGTGCTGCAAGTGCTCGACCTGCTGGGCGAGAGCGGGGACATTCTGGCCTATCAGGGCAACGGCCAGATGCAGCTGCTCTATTATGTCTCCCTGCGTGCCCCCCAATTGGTCGCGCGGTTCCTCCCCTATTCGGTGCTGCTTGCCACGATCATCACTCTCGTGACGCTGAACCAGAACAGCGAAGTCATCTCGATGAAGGCCGCGGGGCTCTCGGCGCATCAGGTGCTGGCGCCGCTGATGCTCACGGCACTGGTGATTTCGGGCCTGACATTCGCATTCAACGAAAGGGTGGTCACGCGGTCCAGTGCGGCACTGGATGCTTGGCAGGCGGTCGATTACGGCCCTATCCCGAAAGCGTCGGGTGTCCGCAGCAATCTCTATCTGTCGGACGGCAGTGATCTGCTGCTGGCCAGGACATTGGCCGGGAGTGGCAACGACATGGTGCTGACCGGAGTGACGTTCTACCGGCGCGATGCCAACGACATGCTAGTCGAGCAGCTGCGCAGTCCGCGCGCTACGTATGCCGGCCCCGGCTGGAAACTGGAAAAGCCAGTCCGCTTCGACGTGTCCAGCACCCGGACCACGCAGTTGGCTACGGCAACGGTGGCGAAGGGCCTGACGCCGGCCAAGGTAACGCTCGCCAAGGTCGATGCCGATTCCGAGGATATCTTCACGCTGGCCGGATCGATCGAGGCGATGCGCGCCGCCGGACGACGGACAAGCGCGCTCGACGCAGCCTGGTGGCACAAGATCTCGGGTCCGCTGTCGTCCACGCTGATGCCGCTCCTGGGCGCGGTAGCGGCCTTCGGTCTTGCGCGCTCGGGCCAGCTCCTCATCCGCGCCGCTCTGGGCATGGCGCTGGGTTTTGCCTATTTCGTCTTCGACAATGCAGCGCTGGCCATGGGCAACTTCGGTGGATACCCCCCCTTCGTGGCTGCCTGGGCGCCGTTCATCCTGTTTGCTCTGATCGGCGAAACAGTGCTGATCCGCACCGAGGAGTAGGCGGACAGGGTTTGCAGCGCTTTCCTGTTGTCCCTTTTTTACCTTGCTTGCATCGTGCTGCGGGCCAGGCGTGTCAGCAGCGTCATCAGTCCCTTGTAGCTGGCCTGTTCGTAGGTCGAGTTGGCGCCGAGGTGAGTCGAGAGGCGGCGATGGCATTCGCCCAGCGAGTGATAGGGCATCGACGGCAACAGATGGTGGAGTGCGTGGAAGCGCAGGCCGACGGGTGCCCATAGCGGCGACAGCAGGGCCGGCGGCGGGACATTGACCGAATCGAGATATTGCGCCGTCACCGTCATCGCTTCGCCGTCGTTCTCCCACAGGTGCGCGACAAGCGTGCGCACCTGGTTGAGGAACGCGGTGAACGAGATCACGCACAGGGCGATGATCAACGGACGCCAGCCGTAGAGATAGCTCGCGGCAAGGACCGAGATCGTCCAGACAGAGGCTCCAAGCTCCTGCCAGAACACCATGCGGGCAAAATCGCCTTCGGGTTTACGGCGGCGGTACTGCGGGTTGATCGACAGGGCCGAGGCTCGTTCCCACACCAGTTTGCGCAGCGGCGGAACAATGACGCCGAGCGGCACGAGTATCGCTGAGCGCACCAGCAGCGCCAGCGGCAGCAGGATCGCGGTGAGCGCGAAGACCGGCAGGCTCCAGGGCTTCATCAGGGCAAGCGGCATGTATTCAGGGTCGTCGTTTGTCCCGTAGCGGGTACGGGCGTGGTGTTGGGTGTGCACGCCTTCGTACATGAAAGAGGGGATCATCATCGGGATGCCGACTAGCAGGTTCCAGACGAAGCGGAATCCCGGCAGGGCGTCCTTGTGGATGTGGGTCAGCTCGTGGATGAACAGCAACGCACGGTACAGCATCAGAGCGGAGAAAATGCCGCAGGCCAGCGCGACGAGCGGGTTCTGCAGCAGGATCGCTCCGGCCAGTGCGGCATAGCCCAGCAGCGCCGATCCCAGCATGTCGGGCCAGTAAATGGCCGCGCGCGCCTCGGAAATGTCGCGTGTCAGTTCGACCGCGGCGCGCAGCATCTCCTTGTCGTCGGGAATCTGCGAATGCCATGTCGTGGCGATCCGCTCTGACGGTTCTGCGCGGGGGGAGGGCCGGGGCTGTTCCGTCACGTCCTGGGCAATCATGTGTTCAAAATCCAAAGCATTCCGGACAAAACCGTGTCCGGCGCGGGGTTGAAGGAAATGGCGGCGCGGCGGCCGCTTGACAAGGGGGCGTGTCCCGCCGCACTTCGCGTATCCGCACGTCCCATAGGCTGGAACAAAGGCAGCATCGTGGCCAATTCCGAAATCGTCATAACGCCCGTTTCCAGCAAGGCCGATCGCGCCGCTTTCGTGGACTGCGCTTACCAGCTCAATGCGTCAGATCAAAACTGGGTGCCCAATCTGCGCTCGGAGGAGATCTCCAAGTTTACCCCTGGCAAGAACCCGTTCTTCGAACATGCCCGCTGCCAGCTGTTCCTGGCCCGCCGCGGCGGCTCGATCGTGGGGCGGATATCGGCGCACATCGATGAACTGGCGCTGAAACAGCCCCTCGAACAGGGCATGGGACCCGGCACCGGCAACTGGGGCGCAATCGAGGCGGAGGACGAGGCTGTCGCGAGTGCTCTGATTACCACCGCCGAGGATTGGCTGCGCAAGGAAGGCATGACCCGCGTCCTGGCGCCGATGAACCTGTCGGTATGGGAGGAGCCGGGCCTGCAGGTGCGCGGGCACGATCACGCGCCGATGGTGATGATGGCGCATCACAATGCAGCCTATCAGGCCTGGATCGAGGGCGCCGGTTATGGCCGGGTCAAGACGCTCTACACCTATGACCTGGACGTCACGCAGCAATTCCCGCCGCTGGTGCAGCGTATCGTCGCGTCGGGCGAAAAGAATGCCAAGATTCGCGTGCGGGACGCCGAGCTCAAGCATTTCGACAGGGATGCGGCGATCATCTGCGACATCCTGAACGACGCCTGGTCCGACAACTGGGGCTTCGTGCCCTTTACGGATGAAGAAGTCGCGCACATCGGCAAGGTCCTGAAGCCGCTGGTTCACCCCAGCCTCATCCGCATCGCCGAATACGAAGGCGAGCCGGTGGCTTTCATGATGACGCTGCCCGATCTCAACGGCATCCAGATGCGCGTGAATGGCCGTAACGGCAAGCCCTCGCTGTTGGGGCTCATCAAGCTGCTGCTGTGGCTGCGCAAGCCCAAGCCGGCGGACATGCGGGTGCCTCTGATGGGCGTGCGCAAGAAGCTGCAGTCCTCGCGTTTGGCCAGCCAGCTGGCTTTCATGATGATCGAGTATATCCGCCGCGCCGCTACTGCAAAGTTCGACGCGAAGCGCGGTGAGATCGGCTGGGTACTCGAGGACAACCAGGGCATGGTGGCGATCGCGGACACCATCGAAAGCAAGGTCAACCGCGAATACGTGATCTACGAGAAGATCCTATAGGTCCGTTCGTTCTGCGGAAATTCTTAACGGATTGTCGCTAATCTCTCTGCAGGTTTTGCTGAAGAGGCAGGCGATGAAATACCGGTCATGGCTCGTCGTATCCGGCGCCAGCGAGGTGCAGCTTGGCGCAGCGTTCGGGACTGGCGCAGACTGCGTGGTCGTAGATCTTGCCGATACCGTTCCGCATGAAGCCAGGGCGCGAGCCCGTCAGATGGGCGCCGAGTGGCTGACGGCCCATCGGACCAACCTGTTCGGGAGCCGCGGCATGAGCCGCTGGGTCCGTGTCAATGCACTGGAATCAGGTTGCTCGCGTGAGGACCTGGCCGCTGTCATGGCAGGAGCGCCGGACGGCGTGATCCTGCCGCGGGCGGCAGGACCGGAGGCGGTGCGCCATCTGGCCAGCGAGATCTACGAGCTCGAGCAGCATTTCGCGCTCCCGGCCGGTTCGACGCGGATCTTGCCGGTCGTCGGAGAGACGCCGGTCGCAGCCATGCAGATCTCGCACTACCTCGAAGCCGCGCATCAGCGTCTTTGTGGGCTGACATGGAGTGAGGCGGGACTGGCCGCGTCGCTCGGTGCCACTAGCGCGCGCGAAGGCGAGGGTAGCCGCAGCGACGTCAGCCGTTTCGTCAGAGCTCAGACGCTGCTGACCGCCCATGCAGCGCACATCGTTGCAATCGAGGCACCGTGTCGGGATTGCGAGGACGAGACCGCGATCAAGGCTATGGCGCAAAGAGCCAGGGCCGATGGCTTTACCGGCATGTTCGCGGTTCATCCCCGGCAGGTGGACGTCATCAACCTGGCGTTTACGCCCGGCATCCGGGAAATCGAAGAGGCGCAGGAGATCGTGGCCGCGTTCGAAATGAATCCTCACGCCGTTTCGCTGCCACTGCGCGGCCGCACGGTCGAACGTGCCGAACTCGTCAGGGCGCAACGGGTGGCTCACCTCGCCGAAACCGAAATTTTCGGAAACGATGCGAGGCGCAGGTCTATTCTGCGGCCGGCGTAACCTGTCCGGCTTGCGCGCTTGTCGCATCAGGCATCTCACCTGCCGCTGCCGTCCCGTTCGTATCGGTGCTTTCGGAAGGCGCTGCGACGGGTTGGCTGGGGCCGTGCTTGCCTTTGGCGGCATCGGGATCGGCCAGCGGGGCCTGTGAGCGGACGGTGTCGTAGGGCAGCATGTCGTCAGTGACCGAACGGGGCAGGATTTCGCCTGCGGCGGTTGTCTGGCCGGGTTCCGTGCTCTTCTTGCAGCCGCCAAGCGGCAAGGCCGCAGCCAGGGTCAGGACAAGCGCTGCACGGGTCAGAGCGGTTGGAGAAGTCATTCAGGCGGTCTCCCGGGGGCAGGGGCTTTCAAGGGCGGCAAGGAAGCTGCCGGCCCGGGCGATGAGTGCTTCGTCCCAGGCGCTGAAATCGACTTCGTGGCCAAGGCGCGCCAGGCTGGTCACGCCGAACTCCTCGATACCGCACGGCACAATCCCGGCAAAGTGCGACAGGTCCGGGCGGATATTCACGGCAAACCCGTGCATCGTCACCCATTTGCGGATGCGCACGCCGATTGCGCCGATCTTGGCTTCGCGCCCGTCAATATCGGTGGTCCAGATGCCGATCCGGCCTTCCGAACGGAAGCTCTCGACGCCGAAGTCCCGCAAAGTGTCGAGCACCCAGCCTTCGAGCGCATGAACGAAGCCGCGCGCGTCGCGGGCGCGCTTCTTGAGATCGAGCAGGACGTAGCACACGCGCTGGCCCGGGCCGTGGTAGGTATACCGCCCGCCGCGCCCCGCCTCGACCACTTCGAAGCGCGGATCGAGCAGTTCCGCGGAAGCTGCGCTGGTGCCGGCGGTGTAGACGGGCGGGTGTTCGAGCAGCCAGATCAGCTCGCGTGCTTCTCCTGCGGCGATCGCGGCATTGCGCGCGGTCATCTCGACGAGAGCCTCGCGGTAGGGGACCGGTGCAGCGGACATACGCAACTCGATATCGCCCGGCAGCGTCAATTCACCGGTATCTGTGGCGGGAATCGTCATGGCGCGTTGCGTGGCGTCATTCCCTGCGGTTATCAAGTGCCTTTAGACAGTGCGCCCTGCTGGCGCCCGGGAGTATGTATGAAGTTTGACAGCAACAGGGCGTGGCTCGATGCGATGGCCGCAGTGAGTGCCAACCGGCACGTGCTGCTGGCGGTCGCGGGGGTTTTCTTCCTGCTGCCCACGCTGCTTTCGACAGTGTTCCTCACCGATGTCCAGACACAGATGCTGCAGTCCGTGAGCAAGCCAGAAGTGTTCGAAGCGATTTTTGCTCAGAACCTCGGGTTGTTTCTCGGCTTCGGCATCGGCGGCATGCTGGTGCAGGGTGTTGGGTATCTGACCGTCATGGCTCTTCTGAGCGATCGTGGGAGGCTCACGGTAGGCGAGGCGATCATGGTCGCGTTCCGGGCGCTTCCGTCGCTGATCGGAGTTGCGCTGCTGTCCATGGTCGGCTTGTCCGCAGCCATGATGGCATTTGGCGTTGTGCTGGGAGGAATAGTGGGCCTCGTTGCCGGCGTGGGCGTCGCGTCGGTTCTGGTGGCCGTCGCCATGGCCGTGCTGATGATCTACCTTTCGGTCAAACTGTCGCTGGTGGTGCCGGTGGTGATCAACGACGGAATTGGCAACCCGGTGGCGGCGATGGCGCGGTCCTGGCGTCTGACGCGGCACAACAGCCTGCGTCTATTCGGCTTCTTCCTGCTGCTGATGATCGCCTACCTCGCAATCGCTTTCATGGTGACGGTGGTAGTCGTCGGCCCGGCAGCTCTGCTGCTGGGTGAGGGGCAGGCTCTGACGTTGCTTGGCGGCGTGATTTCCGGCGCTATCAGCGCCGTGGCGAGCGTGATTCTGACCGCAGTGCTGGCCTACACGCACCGCCAGCTCGCGGGGCCCTTGGCCGGGACGATATCGCAAACGTTCGAATAAATTGGGATTAGAGAAAAGCGCCGCCGCTCAGGCGGCGTCGTCTTCGTCCTTCCAGCCCCAGTACATGAAGCAGGGCGGCACATTGATCGGCTCGATCGCGTTGTCGATCCGCTTGAAGTGCCGCGCCATGAAGGTGCGGGCACGCGGCGTGAACTGATAGACCAGGAATGCGCCGCCCTTGCGGATCACCCGGTACGTTGCCGCCGCGATCGCGGGGCCCACGCCGTCGGGCAGGGTCGAGAACGGCAGGCCCGACAGCACGTAGTCCGCCTTCTCATGCCCATGGGCTCGCACGATCGCTTCCACGTCGGCAGCCGATCCGTTGACCGCGACGAAGCGGCTGTCAGAGATCGTGCGGCGCAGATATTCGATGAAGCGCGGGTTGGTGTCGATGACGATCAGCATCGCATCGCGCCGCATCCGGTCGAGCACCGGGCGGCAGAAGGTGCCGACCCCCGGGCCGTATTCAACGAAAAGCTTGCAGTTATCCCAATCGACCCGCGACAGCATGCGGTTGATGGTGAAGCGTGAGGACGGAACGATCGAGCCGACCATGACCGGGTTGCGCAGGAAGCCGTCGAAGAAGACGCCCCATGGCCCCAGGGTTTGCTTGATTTTCCGCTTGATCTTCTGGGGAAGTGCCTCGCGGGCAAGCTCGGAACTGGTCATGCTGGCGAATGCTCTCGCGCTGTTATCGTGTCATGGAAGTGCCATGCGGTGGCAGATTAGCTCTGCCATTGCAAGGCGGTGGGAGCGGCTAGTCCAGATAAACCGTCGCTCCGTCAGAGAATTTCGTGGACCTTTTCCATCGGGCGGCAGAGCCGGGCGCCCTTGCCGGTTTCGACCAGCGGACGTTCGATCAGGATGGGCTCGGCCGCCATCGCTGCGAGCACGGTAGCATCATCGGCGGAGGGCAGGTCGCGTTCCTCGGCATCGGTGCCACGCATGCGCAGGCCCTGCTGCGGTGTGATCCCCGCATCCTTGTAAAGCTGGGCGAGCTTTTCGGCCGTGGGCGGCGTCTTGAGGTATTCGATCACTTCCACGTCCATGCCTGGGGTCTCTTCCAGAATGGCCAGCGTCTTGCGCGAAGTGCCGCACTTAGGGTTGTGCCAGATGGTGGCTTTCATGGCTTGATCCTCATTGTCCTGTTGATGTTGGCTGGGGTTCTGGCGGCGCCAGGGCGGGAACGGCCTTCGCCGCATCCTCGCGGGTAATGCCGGGAGCGGGGGCGGCGCTGATCGTCTCTACGCGGCGCGCAACGGCACCGGCGCGTTGGATCGCGCGCACCAGTCGGGGATAGACGCCGCAGCGGCACAGGTTGGGGATCGCTTCCTTGATCTCCGCTTCGCTGGGGTTGGAATTGCGCGCAAGCAGGGCTGCACCGCTGATAACGATACCCGGGGTGCAATAGCCGCACTGGATCGCCTGTTCGGCGACCATGGCCTGTTGCACAGGGTGCGAGCGGTCGTCCGAAAGCCCCTCGATGGTGACAACAACGCGGCCCTCGCATTCGGCCAGCGTGATGAGGCACGAGCGCAAGGCGGTGCCGTCGACCATGACCATGCAGGCACCGCAATCGCCCACGCCGCAGCCGTATTTGGTACCCGTCAGATTGGCGGCATCGCGCAGGGCCCAGAGCAGGGGCGTCTGCGGGTCCATGTCGAATTCGACCGGGCGTTGGTTGACAGTCAGGCGCGGCATCGGTTTTCCCTTAAGCCGTCGCGCGCGGGATCGCCAGAGCCGCTGCGGTGCAATTGAGCCCGCTCCACCGATTTCACGCCGTCAGGTCGACGTGGACTTTGGTGCCCCGGTTGGAGCCGCGCACCTGCTGCATGGTGGCGGGCAGTGCCCGCAGCCCAGCGCCGGGTTCGCCGCAGCCTTGCTGCCCATGCGCAGCCATTCCGTCCCCTTGCCCACCGCCACCAATTCGACCGCGTATTCATCGCTGAACTGGCCGGGCGCATAGTCCCAGCCCTGTCCCTTGGTCATCGAGATGTCGGTGCCGCAGATGCCGCATCGCTGCACGCGCAGCAGGACCCCGCTGGGGTCGGGTTCGGGATCGGGCAGCGTCTCGATCGTGACCGGCCCGCCGCTGCCCGCATCGCCGTTTACTCCGCGGCGCTGATGGTGAGGCGCACGGGCTCGAGTCCTTCCACCGCGCCTTCCAGCAGATCGCCCGCTGCAATCGCGCCGACGCCTGCCGGGGTGCCGGTGTAGATCAGGTCACCGGGTGCAAGGTGGTACATCCGTGAGAGATCCGCGATCAGTTCGGGGAGGGGCCATGTCATTTCCGCCAGAGAGGCGTCCTGTTTCACCGCGCCGTTCTGCGAAAGCGTGATACGCTGCTCTGCGATGGGGCCGAACGCAGCGGCGCGGGTGATCGGAGCGATCACCGCCGCGTTCTCGAAATCCTTGCCGGTGTCCCAGGGATAGCCCCTGTCCTTCGCGGCGTTCTGCAGGTCGCGCCGGGTCATGTCCAGGCCGCAGGCATAGCCGAGCACGACGTCCATGGCCTCTTCGGGCGAGACACGGAACGCAGGAGCGCCAATGGCCGCGACGAGTTCCATCTCGTAGTGGCAATTTGCGGTGCCCGGCGGGTAGGGGATGGTCTCGCCACTGTGGCAGAGAGCTGCGGGAGCCTTGGTGAACCAGATCGGTGCTTCGCGGTCGACTTTATTGCCCAGTTCGCGGGCATGGGCTTCGTAATTGCGCCCCACGCAGAAAATGCGGCGCACAGGGAAGCGGGCCTCCTCGCCGGTGATGGGAACAGAGGGCGTTTCAGGCAGCGCGAACAGCAGGCTCACGAGCATATCTCCTTGCTAATGCGCTCTGCATAGGCCGGGGCATGGCGCCGGAGAAGCGGTCTGTCGCCATGGGGCAACGCTCTTGCTCCCGCCCGCCAAGCGCCTACATTCGGTTATGTGACCCAAGAACAATACCTCTCCGGGAGAATTCTGCTGGCGATGCCCGGCATGTTTGACCCCCGCTTCGAGCGCTCGGTCAACGTGATCTGCATGCATGACGAAAACGGCGCGCTCGGCATCGGCATCGGGCATGAGCGCGAAGGCGTCAGCTTCCACGAAGTGCTTGAGGAACTGGACATCGATCCGGGCGTCGCGCCCGATTGCCCGGTTTTGCACGGCGGTCCGGTCGAGCCTGGACGTGGTTTCATTCTTCATTCCACCGACTGGGGCGGGACGGATACGCTCATGGTCCAGCCGCTCTGTGCGCTGTCTGCCTCGATGGATATCCTGCGGGCCATCGCCGAAGGCAAGGGGCCAAGCCGCTGGCTAATGGCGCTGGGTTATGCGGGCTGGGGCGCCGGACAGCTGGAAGGCGAGATGCGCCATCATGGCTGGTATGCGGCCGACGGCCATCCTGAAATTCTGTTCGACACCCCGGTCGATGCCCGCTGGAGCGCGACATGGCGCGCCGAGGGGATCGATCCGGCGCTGCTCTCCACCGAGACCGGTCGGGCCTGAACGCTCAGGCCACGCAGTCGTGGATACGGATGTCCAGATCCGCGATCATTGGCATGAGCCCTGCTAGCGACTGCTGGAGGCTTTCGCTGCCGATGTGCCGATCCATGGCATCCTGACCGGCATAGGCCTCCACCACGCGATAGGTGTCAGGCTCTTCGCGGCATTTCCCGGCATGATAGAACAGCACGCCGGGATTGGCTGCGCGCACTTTCGGCATGATATCCGCCAGGGCCGCTTCGTACTCGCTGGCTCGCTCCGGATGCAAGCGGACCGTTGCCACCACCAGGATCATACCGTCAGTACGTGCGTTCGACGATCTTGTTGTCGTTCGAAGCGCCGCCTTCGAAGTATCCGAGGCCATAGTCGCCCTTGATCGTGGTGCGCTGCATCCGGCGTCCGTACTTGGGCGGATGGCCGGAAACGGCGTGCAAGGCGCGCCAGTTGTCCCAGATGAGCATGTCGGTGGGCGACCACTGGTGCCAGTAGGCCAGGTCCTTCGAGAGTTCGACGATCTCGCGCGAGACTGCCTCCAGCAGAGCTTCACCTTCGGGCGTTTCATCGCCCTCGATCCCCTCGGCCATCCATGGCGAGACGTGGAGCACCTTTTCGCCGGTGGTTCGGGTCCACACGGCGGGATGGACGGCGCGCGGGACATCCCTGGACTCTTCCATCACGATGTCCGAACTCGGCTTTTCGGAATGGACCCGGTACCCGGCCGGTGCGCCGAACCGGTAGTTCGCCATGTAGACGTTCATCCGGTAGAGGATGTTGCGGTCCTCGATCTTCTCGCGCAGTTCGGGCGACAGCGCATTGTAGAGGTCGATACCGTCGACGAATCCGGTGCGTCCGCCTTCGGGCGGAATGTCGATCGCGCGCAGTACACCAGCACGGTTAAGCTCGTTGTTGTAGGCATGGTCGAAATGCCAGGGCAGCCACGATGCGAGGGTTACGCCGTCCACATCGATGTCGCCAGGTTCGCCAGGCTTCATGGCCATGTCGATGACGCCGGGCATCGAATCCTGATCCACGCGGGCGACGGCCTTGCTTGGATGATCCTTGAGCGGACCGAAGATGTCGCTGAGGGCCACGTGCATCCGGGGCGAAGGCTCGACATCGGAAAAGACGATCACGCCGTGCTTGTCGAATAGCGCGTTGACCTCGTCGCGGATGGCCGGGTCCTGCGTCTGTTCCAGTGTGATGCCGCGAATACGGACGCCAAAATTGCGGCCCTCGGTCAGCGGCTGCACATCAAGTCCGGACATCATTCTCTCCTCAATTTCCGCCGGCGGGTCTCTCGATCAGGTCGTCACCAGCCTTGCACCTTCGGGATTGGCATCTGGCGTGCCGTGTTCCGCGTGCCATTGGTCTGCCGCATCATAGCAGGCCTCGACAATTCCCGAATAGGTACGCCGGAACTCGGCGCGCTGTTCGGGATGATCGAAGATGAAGGCACGATTGTTCCGGACGGCATCAAGCACCATCGGCGCCACCGCATCGGGCGAATAGAACGCCATCGACTTCGCGTTGGCCGAGGCCTCGCTGACATGCACCTCTGCCTCACCCGGACCGCCGAACTTCGCGGGACGGTAACGGGCGTTGTTGTCCTTCATGCCGGTGGCCACGCCGCCCGGGCAATAGCTGGTGGTGAAGACGTTGTGCTCTCGCAATTCGAGGCCGAGGTTCATCATCAGTCCGATGATCCCGGCCTTGGCGGCGGAGTAGGGCGCATGAACAGGGATCCAGCCGGGCAGCAGCCCCGCCATCGAGGCGGTCGCGCATATATGGCCTTCCCCGGCGGCGATCATGTCCGGCAGGAATGCGCGCGTGGTGTTCATCACCCCGTGGAGGTTGACCTGCAGGATCCAGTCGACGTCGTCGTCGCTCATCTCCATCAGCGGTTCGAACGAGGTTGCTCCGGCATTCGCGAACAGCAGCTGCGCCGGACCGAAGGCGGCGTGAACTGCGTCATGCATGGCGTTGATCGAGCGGCGTTCGCATACGTCGCAGGCCAAGGCGATAGCTTCGCCGCCTGCGGTGCGGATAGCGGTGGCGACCTTTTCTGCGTTTTCCAGCATGATGTCGGTGACGGCGACCCGGGCGCCCTGACGGGCCAGTTCCTTGGCCAGTCCCATCCCGATCCCATTACCGCCACCCGTGACGACAGCCGTGCGACCTGCGATTTCGGTCATGCCTGTTCTTCTCCCGCTTGTTCTTCGTTCCGCCCCTTATCGGCCGGACACGCCCGCCACCGCAGCGGCGGGCGTGTCGAAGCGTTATGCCATAACGGGCTCTTCGGCTTTCAGTTTCGGCATGACCTTGTCGGCAAAGAGCTTCATCTGCTCGTACACATCCTCGTAGGGCATGCCGCCGAAGCTGAAGTTGGCGATGATCTCGTAGTCGCCGACCATGCGCTTGCGTTCGAGGTGCTTCTCGTAGAGTTCCTCGGGCGTGCCGATCAGGTTGCCGCCGATGTAGTCCTTGTAGGCATTGTGCGCCCCGCCACGCGCCTCGGCGGCTTCACCCATATAGGCATATGTGGCGTAGCTCGGCAGCGACTTGAAGTGGTCCGACATGAACTCGTAGTGGTTCGCCACCTGCAGGAACTGCGCCGCGAAGTACTTGTCGGTGTACTCGGTCACCTTCTCCTTGCTGTCGAAGCAGACCATGAAGTCGGAGATGATGAACGGCGGTGCGGTCTTGCCGTGCTTGGCCTTGAAGGTGTCGCGGTAGTTGTTGATCTCGGGCAGGGCCTTCGACCAGTCGCCCTGACTGAACCGCAGGGCCTTCAGGCCATAGTCGGCAGCGACTTCGGCGGAAGATGGCGACATCGAGACCATCACCGCGCGGTCGCGGTTCCAGCCTTCGGGGCGCGGGCGAATTTCGGTTTCGGGGATCTGGAACCACTTCGTGTCAGCCTTGACGATTCCGGTCTCCAGCCCGTCCATGATGATCAGAGCGGCTTCATCGAAGATCTCGCGGCTGTCGGCCAGATCGCGGCCGAACGACTTGAACTCGCGGCGGGCGGCGCCGCGGCCCATGCCGAGCACAGCGCGGCCCTCGCTCAGGCTGTCGAGCATGGCCATCTTCTCGACCACCCGCAGCGGATCGTTCCAGGGCAGGATGATCGCGGCGGGCATCAGCTTGATGGTCTTGGTCTTGGCCGCGACGTAGCTCAGCGCCTGAACCGGGTCGGGGCAGGCCGCATAGTCGGTGAAGTGGTGCTCGACACATGCGGCGAAGTCGAAGCCCATGGCCTCGGCCTCGACCATCAGCTGAGTCTCGCGGCGGAAGAATTCCATGTCGCTTTCGCCGCGAAGGTTCTGGTAGCCCAGATGTACGCCTACCTGCATTGATCTCTCTCCTCGTGAATTCGGGTGTATCGTGAGGCGGCTTCAGGCCGCCGCGTCTGCCATTTGTGCGGGGGCCGTCACCGGCTCTTCGCCGTTGAGGGTGCAGCGGTGGAATTCACGCTTGCTGCCTGCCTCGAAAGGCATGGCGCGGTGCATCATGCCGGTGTTGTCCCAGATTGCGAGGTCACCCAGCTGCCACTTGTGGCGATAGACGTACTTGTCCTGCGTTGCGTGGAGCATCAGCCGCTGCAGCAGATCGTGGCTCTCGGCCGGGTGCATGCCTTCGACCCAGGCCCCCGATGTGCTGAGCACGAGAGACTTGCGGCCCGATTTGTGCTGCCAGACCAGCGGGTGCGAGCGCTGCGGATAGCTGCACCACAACGCGAATTCCTCGGGCGTGCAGTCTCGCTTGGCGGGAAACAGCGCGGCTTGCATGGTGTGGACCACGCGCAGCGTTTCGAGCCAGGCCTGTTCGTCCACAGGCAGGTCCTCGTAAGCGGCATAAGTGCTGGCAAACATGGTGTCGCCGCCCCGTTCGGAAAGCCGGTAGGGGGTGAAGAGCGTGGCGAAGGGCGGCACTTCCTCATAGGTGCCGTCCATGTGCCAGAGGTGGTTGCCGAACAGGAATCTGGCGTATTCCGGGTTGACCTTGGGGTCGAGGCTGACCTTGAGAATGCCCTCGTCACCTTCGTTCAACGTCTTGCCGTCGGCGCCGCGCTTGGAGCCGCCAATGCGCAGATCGCCCAGGGTGCGGGCCACGGTGCGCAGTTCCTGATCGTTGAGGTGCAGGCCCCGAATGATCAGGGCGCCCCGATCGACCAGCAGTTTGCGGATTTCCTGCGCGCGTTCGCCGCTGAGCAGCGCGGCCTTGTCCAGCTTGAGTTCGGACCCGATCCTCTGCGTCAGGTCCACTGACGGTATTGTCATTTCCTCTCCGCTCCCGGTTGCATGGGTCGGCCGCGCCTTGCATGCGGTCCGATGGCGTTTGATTGTTACCTTGATCGTTTCAATAACACTGATTCGTGCCCTCGTCACGATCAAAAATCACGTCTCATGTACATTTTGAAACCTTATGCGTTTTAAAATAATTTGCTGCGGCTTTCCCAACGCGTTACGGTGTGCCAGATGGGACAGGATCAGCAGCGAGGAGCACTTGGCCGTGACAGGAAGGCGCCGGACATAATGGAGCAGCCCGAACGCAGAAGACCCGGCAGGCCATCGCTCAGCAACGAGGAGCTGCTCGACAAGGCGCTCGACCTGTTTCTCGATAAGGGGTTTTCCGGCACCAGCATCGATGCGATCTGCGCGAGCGCGGGTATGGCCAAGCGCACGGTCTACGCCCGCTATGGCGACAAGGAGAGCCTGTTCAAGGCCGCGCTCAGCCGCGCGATCGACGAATGGATCGTGTCGGTGGAAAGCCTGCGCGCGCAGGAAAGCGACGACTTCGAAGCCAGTCTGATGCGCATCGGCGAAATGCTGGTGAAGAATGTTCTCGGCCCGGCGGGCCTGCGGCTGTTGCGCCTCACCAATGCGGAATCGGTGGCGATGCCCGAGATCGCGCAGGAGAACGTGCGGCATGGTACCGAGCCGACGCTGCATTACCTCGCCGATCTGTTCCGGCGGCGCCTTGGCGACGAGGGCGGCGAATTCCCGCAGGCAGAAGATGCCGCGCAGGCCTTTCTCAACATTGTGGTAGGTGGACCGGCCAACAACGCAGCGTGGGGCATGCGGATGGAAATGGCTTCGATCGAACATCACACGCGCTATTGCGTGCGCCTGTTCCTGCACGGGCTGCTCGACGAGGCGGGACCTCCCGCGAAGAGCGAGGCGGGGCAACTGCGGCGCGTGCTGCGCGATGCCGAGGAGAGGCTGAGCGAAGCGAGAGCGCGGATCGACGAGGCCGCGCGGCTGGTCCGGGATTAGGCCGTAAACTCATAAACGGCACCGTCGAGGTTTGAGGCAAAATGGCTCAGCGCAAGGAGAGAAGGCGAAGGAATATGTCGATATTTCAAGACTTCTCGACGCAGCGATGGGCCATTTTGGTCAAATCGCTTCGCGACGCCCAAATGGCTTCCATCTCGAACCAAATCGCCCTTGGAAAGGCTACCAGCCTTCCCGGCGGGCAATTTGGCCCGATATGTTCGCCATTTGGGCGCCTCGACGGTGCCGTTTATGAGTTTACGGCCTAAGAAGTCACATGCGCCATCAGCGCATCGTCCAGCGCTTGCGGTGAGAACGGCTTGAGCCGGTCGAATTGCCCGGCCTGCACCAGCCTGGGCCAGTCCGGTTCGGCAATCATGGCGCGGCCCACGGCGACAAGATCGAAATCGCCGCGGTCGAACCGGCGCATCAGGTCGTCGAGGCGTGAGAGGTCCAGCTGCGAGGTCCTGCCTTCGCCGAGGTTGGAAAAGAAATCGCTGTCGAGCCCGATCGAGCCGATCGTGCATGTGGGCACGCCGGTCACCTTCTTGACCCAGCCCGCAAGGTTCAGGTCTGATCCGTCGTCGAACGCAGGTTCCCAGAACCGGCGCTGCGAACAGTCGATGAGGTCCACCCCGGCCTCGACGATCAGGCTGAGCAGCTCCTCCAGTTCTTGCGGGCTCTCGGCAAGGCGGGCGTTGTAGTCGACCATCTTCCATTGCGAGAGGCGCAGGATTAGAGGCATTCCGGGTTCCAGCTCGGCCCGGCAGGCGCGGATGACCTCGGCTGCGAATTGGCCCCGCGCGCGCGGCGAGCCGCCATAGCGGCCAGTGCGGTGGTTGAGCGCCTTCCACAGGAACTGGTCGATCGGGTAGCCGTGCGCACCGTGTAGTTCGATGCCGTCGAAGCCGAGTTCCACGGCCTTGCGCGTGCCGCGAGCATAGGCGGCGATGACCGCGTCGATTTCGGCTTGGGTCATGCCGTCGCAGACCTTGTTCTGCGGATCGATATAGCCGGAGGGGCTGACCTGCCCGAGCTCGGGCCGAAAGGCGACGGGCCCGCCGGTCAGCACGTCCGGTCCCCGGTAGATCAGGCCTACATGCCATAGTTCGGGTACGCAGATGCCCCCTTTGGCATGGACCCTGGCCGCGACATTGCGCCATCCGGCAAAGGCGTCCTCGCCGTGAAACCGGCCGAGCAGCGGATTGTCGCCGGAGGAGGGGTGATCGATATAGACTCCCTCGGTCATCACGAGGCTTGCCCCGCCTTGCGCGCGCCGGGCGTAGTAGTTTGCCGCTTCGTCACCCGGTACGCCGCCTTCGCAGACCTGCAGGCCCATGGGCGGAAAGACGATGCGGTTGGGCAAGGTGAACTTGCCGAGCCGGAACGGCGTGAACAGGGGGCTGAAATCGGTCAAGGACGCTCTCCACGGCGGAGCCGCGAGGTCCCTGGCGCGCGGCGCTTTCAGTTTTCTGGGGCCCGGTCCTTGCTCGCCAGCCACCCGAGGTCCTCGGGCCGGTCCACGTCGAAATGTATGGCGGGATCTGGACAGTCGTCAAATACGACGTCGCTGCGTGTCCGCAGCAGGCGGCCCGCGCCTTCGTCTCCGGTCAAGCTGACGATGTCGGGAAACGCTCTGGCGGAGAGCAGGGCCGGGTGGCCCGGCCGGCCGTCATGCCGGGGCAGGGCGGCATAAGCGGAGCCCATCAGCTCCGCGAGCCGGGCCGCCTCCCCATGCGGCACGACGGGCATGTCGCCGAGGAAGATGAAGGCGCCGTTCGCACCGGCGGCTGCGGCAATCCCGGTCTTGAGCGATTCCGAAAGGGCCGGGCTGTCGAGGCGCACGACTTCGACCGGGGGGGCATCCGGCCACGTTCCGGTTTCGAGGCCGGGCCGGGCGACGACGATCACGCGTGAGACCGGCGCGGCGCGGGCGGCGCGGATCGCATGAAACAGCAGGGGTTCGCCGTCCAGCAGCGCGCTGAGCTTGTCGCTGCCGAAGCGTGTGGCGTGGCCCGCCGCCAGGACGACGGCGACGAGGTTCACGCCCGCTCGCTCGCCGGATTGAGGGCCTGCATGATCTCGGCGATGATCCCGGTCGCGACCTCCCAGGGCGATTTGCCGAGGCCGGTGATGCCCGGCGACAAATGCAGTCGCGCCAGTTCTTCCGGCGTGGCGCCGAGCGCTTCCAGTGCCGCCAGCCGTCCCGGTGCGCGCGATTTCGCACCGATCATGGCGACATAGCCGGCCTTGCCGCGCAGGGCGGCGAGACAGCCGCCAAGATCATGCTCATCCTCATGCGTGGCGCCGAGATAGGCAGTCCAGCGATCGACGCCCAGAGTGGCCACGGCTTCCGCTGTCGCCGTCCGCAAATACTGCGAGACCGGGAAGGGTGGTGGTGCTTCCGGTCCTTGCGGCCTTACCAGAATGGTCTCGAAACGAGCCAGCGCCCCCAGTTGCGCGGCGGCCAGAGCGCCTGGATCGCCGCCTGTAACGATCAGCCGCCGGGGCGGATCATAGCGCCGCACGATGCGCGCGGGATTGTCCTCGAATGCCAGCAGCGGGCCGGTGCCCTCAAGCACTCTGGAGGTGAGGCCGTCGCTGTCCCACCGGCACACCCGCCGTTCGCGGGCATGGCGCAGCAGGTTGGCAACTGCGGTGCTGGCGGGATCGATGCGCTCAAGCAGGACGAAGAGAGCACCGCCGCAGCGCAGGCGAATATCGATCCACGGGCTGCCGGTGCCGTAATGCAGGCGGCGCGGCTTGCCGTCCACGAGCACTTCCGCGGCGTGACCGGCGACGTCGCCTTCGATGCAGTCACCCGAGAAGTAGCCGGTGGCGGCGATCTGGCCATCAGGGCCGGAAGTGAACAGCATTTGCGCACCTGGCCCGCGCGGAGCGCTGCCTTCTACCTTGAACAGCGTTGCGAGTGCAGCAGGTTGGCCAGCGGCAACCGCGTCAGCCAGCGCCGGACGAATGTCGTCAGTCCAGCCGAATGTCGGCCAGTCACCGTTTTCGATGGTGCCGGTCACGCCAGCCAAATCCTGTCGTGGCATGGTGTGGCGCGACTGTCTGTGCAGGTGAGAAAGTGATACATTGTGTATCGCAACTATTGTGTGGCAGCGCGCTTTTCAACCTTGTCGCCGATCAGCGGCGCAATGACCAGACGGTGAAGGATCGTTGCGACGTCTTCGGCACTGAGGTCGTTCTCCTGACCCAGCCACCAGGCGAGGATGTCGAACGTCGACCCGGTGCCATGAACAACGCCGAGGTCGGATGGCAGCCAGTCGGGTCCTGTCCGTGCCTCTTCCACCAGCGCACGCGCCTGACGGATGAATTCATCGCGCACGATCGCGGCGGCACCTCCGGTCAGCAGCGCCGACCACAGTCGTGAATGCTCCGCGACATAGCGGCAAAGGGCCATGGTCGATTCATAGCTGTTGGTTTGATAGAGCACCGGGACGGTCATCGCGAGCAAGTTGGCGATCTCGTCGGTCGCAATGTCGTTCAGCAGCGCTTCCTTGTCCGGATAATGCCGGAAGAACGTGGCATAACCCGTTCCTGCCCGGGCCGTGATCTCGCGGATGGTGAGTTGGTCGAACGAGCGTTCTTCAAGAAGCGCGAGCAAGGCGGCATTTAGCGCCTTGCGCGAACGAATCTGTCGCGCGTCAGTCGGCATGGCGCGCTTTGCGGATGTCAGGGTGCCCTCCATGAATGTCCCGTAACACTCTGTCGTAAAAGTGTCGATTCCCGCCCGGAAGTTGGCGGCGTTCGTTCGCTGTGCGGATTCAGGCAGGAATTTCAGCCTTCGCCGATGCGGTCGGCGAAAAGCAGGCGTCCGCCGGACAAGTGCCAGAGCGCTTCGTTGAAGTTCTCGTTGCTCATGGCGAAGCAGCCTTCGCTGCGGCCGAGTTTGCCCCATTTGTCGATCATCGCCTGATCGACATACCAGGCTGGATGCATGACGATCGCACGTTCGAGCGCCAGCGAGTTGTCCGGGTCGAGCCCCACCAGCCGGATAGAGGTGCCGTACTTGCCCTTGTACCATTCGCAGGTGAGGAAGGCCCCGCGCGAGGTCGCTTCCGAGCCGGGCATGTTCGAGAAACTCTGGAGCCAGCCACTGTGCTCAGGATCGGAGCCCTTGCCATGTGCGAGCAGGAAAGACCGGACGGTTCCCGCTTCCAGATTGGCGAAGTGCAGGCGCGGCTTCCACGAGGGCTGAGCGAAATCGGCGATGCCGACCAGATCGTTGCGCCAGATTTTCGAGCCGACCCGTTGAATCTGGCTGGCCGCGACATCGAGCACGCGGCGTTGGTAAGGTGTCACAGGCGAAACGCTCGCGGCCACGGCGGTTGCCTCTTGGGCAACTGCGCGGCCTCCCAGCGTCAGGCCTACGCCTGCCGTCAATCCGCCCTTGATGAACGCTCTTCGTTGCATCGACCGGTCCATGGCGACACATTTAACACAACCCGGGGCCCCGGGCCAGCCATCGCATGCAAGCGATGGCCTCAGCCCGGCGTCACATCATCGCTGTTCAGGCGACGATTTTCAACGGTTTGCGCTGGTTCTGACGCATCCAGTCTTCAAGGACGGGCGCAATATGCTTGCGCCACTTGCTGCCGTTGAAGATGCCGTAATGCCCCACGCCGTCGGCCATGTAGTACTTCTTGCTTTCCTCAGGCAGATTGTGGGCGAGGTGCAGAGCTGCCTTGGTCTGGCCGATGCCGGAAATGTCGTCCTTTTCGCCTTCGACGGCGAGCAGTGCAGTGTCGCGGATACCGCCAAGGTCGATCACTTCACCGCGATGGACGAATTCGCCATTGGGCAGCGAGTGGCGCTGGAAGACGTGCTCGACGGTCTGGAGGTAGAACTCGGCGGTAAGGTCGCAGACAGAGCGGTACTCGTCATAGAACGCCTTGGTTGCTGCCGCGCTTTCGCCGTCACCTTCGACCAGATGCTTGTACATGCCGTAGTGGCTCATCATGTGGTTGCCCAGGTTCATTGACATGAACCCGGCCAGCTGCAGGAAGCCCGGATAGACCTTGCGGCCAGAACCCGGGTAAGTCAGCGGCACGGTAGCGATGACATTGTGTTCGAACCACGAAAGCGGCTGGTTCATGGCCACGTCGTTGACGCTGGTCGGCGCCTCGCGGGTATCGATCGGTCCACCCATCATGGTCAGCGTGGCCGGACGGCACGGATCCTCGTGCTTGCCCATCACCGCGGCGGCGGCGAATGCCGGCACAGACGGCTGGCACACGGCCAGCATGTGTGCCCCCGGACCGATGTGCTGGAGAAACTCGATCAGATAATCGATGTAATCGTCCAGATCGAAATGACCGGCTTCCATCGGCACCATCTTCGCGTCGGCCCAGTCGGTGATGTAGACGACGCTTGATTCGAGCATGCGCGCCACCGTGCCGCGCAGCAGCGTGGCGAAGTGGCCGCTCATCGGCGCGACGATCAGCAGTTTGGGGGCATTGGCGGGCAGGCCGTCGTGGCTGAAGCGGAGCAGGTTGCCGAAGGGGCGGTGCACGATGATCGACTCGACGACATCGTGGCTCTTACCGCCAACCGTCACCTCCTCGATGTCGAAATCGGGCTTGCCGCGCGGCATCGTGGCATGGGCGAAGACTTCCAGGGCAGACGCCATCGACGCTCCAAGCCCGAAATAACCCATTGGCAGCGAGGGATTCGATAGAATCTCCGCGCTGACGGAGGCCCAGGCAGCAGCACCGTTCAACAGGGTGCGCTGCAGTTCATATGCATTGTACAGCAAGATACGTCTCCTGGCCGGGCCTGCCGGTCGTGCAGTCTTATGGCACTCTATTTGGGGTTTCGGATCCTCTTGTGCAATGCGGCAATTCCGAATTGTGCCGGTCGAATTTCCCTTTGAACCGCCGGAAATCCTGCAAGTCCTTCGGGCAACGGGCCTTTCCCTGAGCGGCAGGACGCTGTATGGGCGCGCGGCATGGACGCCAACCCCGGCATGGCCGCACCGCCAGCTAGCGAAACACCCGCCGAACAGATTTCCGCGCCGCGCCGCCGGAGTCTTGGCCCCCTGCGTATGGTCTGGGGGCAGCTGTTCAACTATCCCGGTCGCTCGCTGGCGGCGCTATGTGCGCTGATCGTCACGGCGACGTCCACGCTGGCGATTCCCTGGGGTTTCCGGCAGATCGTCGACAAGGGGTTCGCGCAAGGGGCAGACCCTTCGGCTATCGGCAAGTGGTTCCTGATCCTGCTGGCGACCGTCTGTGTGCTGGCTGTCGGTACGGCGATCCGCTTTTACATGGTCTCATGGCTTGGCGAGCGGGTCGTCGCCGATATCCGCCTACGGGTGCAGCGCCATCTGCTGACGCTGTCGCCGAGCTTCTTCGAGACCAACAGCCCCAAGGAAATCTCCTCGCGCATGACCGCCGACACCGCGATCATCGAGCAGATCGTGGGCACGAGCGTCTCGATCGCTCTGCGCAACGCGATCATGGCTGTAGGTGGAACCATTTACCTTGTCGTTCTGGCACCTCTGTTCACGGCCGGATTGCTGGGAACGATCATGGTAGTCCTGCCGCCGATCGTCCTGTTCAGTCGCCGTCTGCGCGCAGTGTCGCGCAGCAGTCAGGACCGGGTGGCCGATATCGGCGCGATGACGACCGAAGTACTCGGCGCCTTGCGCGTGGTTCAGGCGTTCAATCAGGAAGCCCGCGAATTCGATCGCTTTGCAGGGGCAGTCGAGCGGACGTTCGCCACCGGCAAGCGCCGTATCACGATCCGCGCGATCATGACCGCGGTGATCATGTTCCTGATCTTCGGGTCCATCACGCTGATGATGTGGCGCGGCGCGGTCGGCGTGGCCGAAGGCACGATCACCGGCGGCACCATCGCCGCCTTCGTGATCACCGGCGGTCTGGTGGCAGGGGCTTTCAGTTCGCTGTCGGACGTCTATGGCGATCTGGTGCGCGGCGCCGGTGCGGCCAGCCGTCTGGCCGAGTTGCTTGATGAACGCCCGCAGATTTCGGCTCCTGCGCGTCCGCTGGTTCTGCCCGAACCGGCGCGTGGCAAGATCGCCTTCGAGCGCGTGACCTTCCGCTATCCCTCGCGGCCCGATACGGCGGCCTTGCACGACTTCAGCCTGACGGTGGAGCCGGGCGAGACCGTCGCGATCGTCGGCCCGTCCGGCGCGGGCAAGTCGACGCTGTTCCAGCTCGCCGAGCGCTTCTATGATCCGCAGAGTGGCGTCATCAAGGTGGACGGCGTGCCGCTGACCTCCGCCGATCCCGCCGCGATCCGTCAGCGCATGGCACTGGTGCCGCAGGAGGGTGTGCTCTTCGCCGCAAGCGCGCGCGACAACCTGCGCTATGGCAACTGGATGGCGGATGACGCCGCGATCTGGGAAGCGGCGCGGGCGGCCAATGCCGAGAAGTTCCTGCAAGAGCTGCCGCAAGGGCTCGACACGTTCCTTGGCGAGGATGGGCTGCGACTGTCCGGCGGCCAGCGCCAGCGTGTCGCGATTGCGCGTGCGCTGCTGCGCGATGCGCCGATCCTGCTGCTCGACGAAGCGACCAGTGCGCTCGACGCGGAAAGTGAACAGCTGGTGCAGCAAGCGCTGGATACGCTGATGGCCAACCGCACGACGCTGGTCATCGCTCACCGCCTGGCCACCGTGCGCAAGGCGGACCGGATCGTCGTCATGGAAAACGGACGCATCGTCGAGCAGGGCAACCATGAAAGCCTTGCTGCTGCGGGCGGGCTTTATGCGCGTCTGGCCTCGCTGCAGTTCGACGAACGGCTGATGCCGCTCGGCTAACGACATTTCCGGACTGGCGTTGCGCGATCCGGAAATTATGTTGCGCATATATGACCGGCCGTCCGGGTCCGGTTTACAAGCCCTTTCCTGATTGAGAGGTCGTCAATGCGCAACCTTCTGGGCCGTGCCCTTGCCGCGTCGGCAAGCGTTTCCGCCTTTGTCTTTTCGCTTTCTGCTGCGCCAGCCCTTGCAGGCGCGGACCCGCTCGCTCCTTCGACGGATTGGGGCGACTTCGGTGTCCAGACCCAGTGGATGGATGCCGCCGTCAAGCCCGGTGACGATTTCGATGCCTATGTCAACGGCAAGTGGCTGGCTTCGGTGAAGCTGCCTGCGGACCGTACCCGCTGGGGCTCGTTCATCGAACTGAACGAACTGTCGCAGCAGCGGTTGCACGCGATCGTCGACGGTCTGCTGGCCTCGAGCCCCGCCGAGGACTCCGACGCGGCGCGCGTGGCGGCGGCCTACAAGTCCTTCATGGACACCGACGCCATCGAGAAGGCCGGGCTCGCTCCGGCGCGGCCTTATCTGAACCGCATTTACGCGGCGAAGACCCCGGCTGATGTGATGCGCCTGTTCGGCGAGCCCGGCTATGCCTCGCCGGTCAGCGCCTGGGTGGACGCCGATTCCAAGCAGAGCGACATCTACGCCCTGCACGCCAACATCGGCGGCCTGGGCATGCCCGATCGCGATTACTACCTGAAGCAGGACAAGCGCTCGCTGGAAATCCGCGCGAAGTATCTGGACTACCTGACCTTCATGCTGGGCAAGGCCGGGTATGCCGATCCCGCCACTGCGGCCAAGGCCGTACTTTCGCTCGAAACGCGCATAGCGCAGACCGACTGGGACCGCGCCGGTGCCCGCAACCGCGATCTCACCTACAACAAGCTGTCGGTCGCTGATTTCGAGGCGCTGGGTGCGCCCGGGTTGCTGAAGACGTTCCTCGACACGGTGGGCGCGGGCAAGGCCAGTTACGTCATCGTCGGTGAGATGCCGCCGACGCCGGATGAGCTGAAGACGGCAGGCATCGATGCGGCGAAGGCGCAGACGCTGTTCGGCGGCGGTATGCCCGCACTGGCCAGGCTGTTCGACACGGTTCCGGTGTCCACCTGGCAGGCCTATCTCGCGGCGCATTTCCTGAGCGATCACGCGTCTGTCCTGCCGAGCGACGTTGATGCCGCCAGTTTCGATTTCTACGGCAAGACGTTGACTGGCCAGCCTGAGCAGCGTCCTCGCTGGAAGCGCGGGATCAGCGCAATCGAGCGCGAAGCGGGCGAACTTCTTGGCAAGATCTACGCTGAAAAGTACTATCCGCCCGAGCAGAAGGCGGCGATGGCGGACCTGGTTGCCAACTTGCGCAAGGCCATGGCGGAAAACCTCAAGGACCTCACGTGGATGGGGCCGGAAACCCGCAAGCAGGCCGAAGCCAAGCTCGATGCCTTCACGCCCAAGATCGGCGCGCCCGACAAGTTCAAGGAATATGAGGGGCTGACCTTCTCGGGCACTGATCCGCTCGGCAACATGATCGGTGCGGGCAAGTGGCAGACAGACTTTGACATGAACCGTATCGGCAAGCCGGTGGACAGGTCCGAATGGGCAATGCTGCCCGAGACGGTGAACGCCTACTACAACCCGAGCTTCAACGAGATCGTCTTCCCGGCCGCGATCCTGCAGCCGCCGTTCTTCAATCTCACGGCCGATCCGGCGGTGAACTACGGCGCGATCGGCGCGGTGATCGGGCATGAGATGAGCCATGGGTTCGACGATCAGGGCGCCAAGTCCGATGGTAGCGGCAACTTGCGCAACTGGTGGACGCTTGCCGATCAGGCGGCATTCGAGAAGCTGCAGGACAAGCTGGGCGCGCAGTACGACCAGTTCTGTCCGTTCGATGATGGCAAGACCTGTGTGAACGGCAAGCTCACGATGGGTGAGAATATCGGAGACCTTGGCGGACTGAGCATGGCCTACCGCGCGTACAAGCTATCGCTGAACGGCAAGGAAGCGCCCGTGATCGACGGCGTCACCGGGGACCAGCGATTCTTCATGGCCTGGGCGCAGATCTGGCGCTCAAAGACACGCGAGGAGCAGTCCCGCCAATACCTCATCGTCGACCCGCATTCGCCTGAACACTACCGCATCAATGGCATCGTCCGGAACTTCGACGAATGGTACAAGGCGTTCGATGTGAAGCCGGGCGACAAGCTTTACGTGCCGCCGGAGCAGCGCGTGCGTATCTGGTAGCGAATTGCTGCATGGGACCGGCAAGGATCCTCGTGCCGCCCGGTCCCATGGAGTATGAACTCTCCCAACAATTTTTGCGCTGCAGCGCGAGCCGGGTTGACTTGCCCGGCCCGTCGGGCATGACCTGCCGCCGATGGACCTGACCTTTACTGCGATCCTCCTCGGCGTCGTCGAGGGCCTCACCGAGTTCCTGCCGGTCTCATCGACCGGGCACCTCATCCTCGCCACCGAACTGTTCGGCTACGATGCCGCCCAGTGGTCGACCTTCAATATCGTGATCCAGCTGGGTGCGATTCTGGCCGTGATCGTGCAGTTCTGGCGCACATTCTGGGCCGTTGGGATGGGGCTGCTCAAGCTGAACCCGACGTCGATCCGCTTCGTGCGCAATGTGCTGGTGGCGTTTCTGCCCTCGGCGGTGATCGGGCTGATGCTCAAGGATTACATCGACGCGCTGCTCGGTCAGCCAAGTGTGGTGGCATGGGCGCTGATCATTGGCGGCTTTGCCATTCTCGGGATCGAAAAAGTCGCGAAGCAGGGACCGCTGACGGGCGTGGCCGAACTTCCCCTGGTCAAGTGCATCGGTGTCGGCGTGGCGCAATGCCTGGCCATGGTGCCGGGCGTGAGCCGCTCGGGCGCCACGATCATGGGGGCGCTGGCGATGGGCGTGGAGCGTCGCACTGCTGCCGAGTTCAGTTTCTTCCTCGCGGTGCCGACGATGATGGGCGCGACCACGCTGGAGTTGTGGGGCGCCCGGCATGAACTGGCTGCGGGCGCCGGTCCGGTGGGCTGGAACGAGATCGCGATCGGTTTCTTCGTGTCCTTTGTGGTGGCACTGGTCGTCATCAAGGCATTCATGGCCTTCGTCAGCCGGTCGGGTTTTGCGCCCTTCGCCTGGTATCGTATCGTTGCCGGCGCGGCGGCACTGTTCCTGCTCGCGCGAATCTAACCGGCAAGGGAGGCCAGCATGGGAAAGGGACTGGGGCGCAAGGACTACGAAGCCCTGCTTGAGCCGATGCAGGAGGAACTGGTGTCGATGGCGCGCTGGGCCGATGCCACCGGCGCACGCATTCTGGTGCTGTTCGAAGGGCGCGATACTGCCGGCAAGGGTGGGGCCATCCACGCGATCCTGGAACACCTCAATACCCGTCAGTGCCGCACGGTGGCGCTTCCCGCCCCCAGCGCGCGCGAACGCGGGGAGTGGTATTTCCAGCGCTATGTCCCGCATCTGCCCGCCGCGGGCGAGGTCGTGCTGTTCGACCGTTCCTGGTATAATCGGGCGGGCGTCGAGAAAGTGATGGGCTATGCCACCGAGCCGCAGGTGGAGGCATTCCTGCGGCAGGCCCCGGTGTTCGAAAAGCTGCTGACCGACGACGGTATCCTGCTGTTCAAGTACTGGCTCACCTGCGATCAGGAAGAGCAGGAAGAGCGCCTCAGGGAGCGGCTGGATGATCCGCTCAAGCGCTGGAAGCTCTCCCCGGTCGATCTGGCCGCGCGCGAGAAATACAAGGACTATACCAAGGCGCGCGAGCACATGCTTGATGCGACGCATACGCGGCATGCTCCGTGGACGCTGGTGGACTTCAACGACCAGAAGCATGGCCGCCTTACCCTGATTCGCGACTTGCTCGACCGGTTGCCCGATACGCGCTGCGATCCGCCCGAACTGGAGATGATGCCGCTCGATGGAAAGCCGAAGACGGAGAAATTCGGCGCTCTGGAGCCAATCAAGCCGTTTCCGCTGCCCTGATAGGCCCCCTCCGGCTTGACTTTCCCCCCTCTCTGACGCATGGGCCGCAGCCTTGAAGGGCGGCGCATTGTTGCCGCCCGAAGTTTTTCAACGGAACAGGCCGACCTGCCAGGGCGGCTAACACGAGAGATTACAGGAACCCGCCATGGCGAAGCCCGCAACCGTAAAGATCCGTCTGGTCTCGACCGCCGACACCGGCTTCTTCTACGTCACCAAGAAGAATCCGCGCAACACGACCGAGAAGATGACCTTCCGCAAGTATGATCCCGTCGTTCGCAAGCACGTCGAGTTCAAGGAAGCCAAGATCAAGTAAGGTTCACAGGCCATTCAAGGCTGTGTACCTACGGACATAGCCATGAAGAACCTGACCCAGACCTTTCGCAATTGCGTTGGCGCGGCCGCTTTGGCCGCGCTTTCCGTTCCTGCCCTTGTTCCGGCAGTTCCTGCCATTGCCGCGAGTCCGGCGGAGACCGGCAGGCTGGACCAGGCCGTCACAGCCCTGCGCGGAATCTCGACGATGAAGGCGGACTTCATCCAGACCGACCGCAAGGGGCAGACCGTGCGCGGCACGCTGACGCTAAAGCGACCGGGCCGCATTCGTTTCCAGTACGAAAAGAGCGCGCAGATGCTGATCGTGGGCGACGGCAAGGCGCTTACGCTGGTCGACTATGCCGTCGATCAGGTGCAGCGCTGGCCGATCAGCGACAGCCCGCTGGGCGCGCTGCTCGATCCGCGCCGCGACGTGGCGAAGTTCGGCAAGGTCCTGCCGACGGGCAATCCCGACGTCATCAGTGTCGAGGTGCGGGACAAGTCCCATCCCGAATATGGCGTCATCACCCTGATTTTCACCCGCAAGGCCTCCGCGCCGGGCGGACTCGAACTGACCTATTGGGTGGCGCTCGATTCGCAGAATCAGCGCACCACGATTGCGCTCTCCAACCAGCGTTACGGAGTGCCTGTGACAGACAGCGATTTCCGCTGGACGGACCCGCGCAGGAAGTCTCGTCGATAGAAAACGGCGGTTTGCCGCAAGGTGCCGCTGGCCCGCGACAAATTGCGACAGTTTCCTGAATATCGTTCACCTAACAGCAAGGCAGTCAGGCCTAATGTGAACCGGTCAGTACGGCTTGAGGCGGGTTTCCCCCCTGTTGCCCACGCCTCCTGAACCGGCTGTACTGATACTAGCGTGACGAACGCTTACAGGAACCCTCGAGCCTCTGCCCCCGGCTCGAGGGTTTTCCTGTTTTTGACCCGCCTTTCCCGCCCGGACGGGCTGCGAGCGGCACCTCGCTGCGCTTCCGGTGCTCACGGCCAGAAGGCCGCTGCGCGCCGGTTCTCGCTCGGTACCATTCTCGCTCCGGCCGGACGAAAAATGCAGGCCAAAAATGCACATCTCCGCCCGCTCATCCTGAGCTTGTCGAAGGGGGCTCTGGCATTTCCGGAACGCGGTGCCTAAAGCCGGCGGCATGAAGATCGCTACGTGGAACATCAATTCCGTCCGCCTCCGCATCGATCAGGTCGAGCGGTTCCTGACCGAGCACGCGCCCGATGTGCTGTGCCTGCAGGAGATCAAGGTTGCCGAAAACCTCTTCCCGCACGAGATGTTCGAACGCCTTGGCTATACCCACCGCGCCATCCACGGGCAGAAGGGCTACCACGGCGTCGCCACCGTCTCGAAAGTCCCGTTCACCGAGTTCAGCCGCCACGACTGGCAAGACAATGGCGAGGCTCGCCATGTCGGCGTTGAATTGCAGGGGGGCATGATTCTCGAGAACGTCTACATCCCCGCGGGCGGTGACATTGCCGATCGCGAACTGAACCCCAAGTTTGGCCAGAAGCTCGATTTCCTCGGCCGCATGACCGAATGGGCGGACAAGATCGACCGGCCGACGCTGATCGTCGGCGATTTCAACATCGCTCCGCTCGAGTGCGACGTTTACAATCACAAGGCGCTGATCAAGGTCGTCAGCCACACTCCGATCGAAGTGGAGACGCTGAACCGGTTCAAGGATGCCCACGGCTGGGTTGATCTCGGCCGCCAGTTCATTCCGGCGCCCGAGCGCAACTATTCCTGGTGGTCCTATCGCAGCTACTGGCGCAACAAGGATCAGGGCCGCCGCCTCGACCATATGTGGGCATCTCCTGACCTCGCGCCGCAGGCGAAGGGGCACTGGTTCGTCGAGGAAACCCGCAAGTGGGAACAGCCGAGCGATCACATCCCGCTGATCACGGAGTTCGATCTCTGAACGCAGCGCTGCCTTCTCCCGGTGCCCGCCGGGTGGCACTGGCGCTCGATGCGCTGCGCCACGGCTGGCCGGTGCGGGTGGGCAACGGCGCGGTGCTGTTGCCCGCCGAGACCGGCTTCGCCACCGGGACCACGGCGCCGCGCATGCTGATCTCGGCGGCGCGGGCGGTGACGCTCAAGCTTGCAAACCAGCGCGAGGCGGCCGTGCCCGAGGCTCCGGTGCTGATCCGCGCGGCCGAACCGTTCGATCTGGAAACCGCCCGCGCCGTCGCTGATCCGGCGCTGGATCTCGTTCACCCGATGAAGGGGCCTTTCGCCGCAGAGCCTATCGGTGACATCGAGACGGCCCGCACCGCGATGGAATTCGCCCGGCTTGCAGGCATTCTGCCAGCGTTCCTCGTTGCTCCCGTTCTTGAAGGCGAGGTGCAGGACGTTTCGCCTGCCGATCTCGCCGAATGGAAGGATACCGGCCGCCTCCAGATCGCATCACGCGCCCGGCTGCCGGTTGAGGCTTGCGAGGACGCTGAAATCGTCGCTTTCCGCGCACTCGACGATTTGCGAGAGCACGTCGCCCTTGTGATCGGCAAGCAGAACAGCGACAGGGCGCCGCTGGTACGGTTGCATTCCGAATGCCTGACCGGCGACATTCTCGGCAGCCTCAAGTGCGATTGCGGGCCGCAGCTTCATGCCGCACTTCATGCCATGGCGGATGAAGCCCGGGCGGGCGGCTGGGGCGTGCTGCTCTACCTGCGGCAGGAAGGGCGCGGCATCGGTCTAGTCAACAAGCTGCGCGCTTACCGTCTTCAGGATTTCGGTTTCGACACCGTCGATGCCAACAACCGTCTCGGCCTGCCCACCGAAGCCCGCGATTTCCCGGTCGCGGCGCGGATGCTGGAGTTGCTGGGAGTCCATGCGATCCGGCTGATGACCAACAATCCGGCCAAGGTCGAGGCGCTCAGGGGCGTAGGAGTCGATGTGGCTGAAAGGGTGCCGCACCAGTTGCCGCCCAACCCGCATAATGCCCGCTATCTAGAAACCAAGCGGGACCGGACAGGCCACCTGCTCTGATGATAATTGGGCCGGAGTGCCGGTGGGCACCCCGGCATCCGCTCACGGCATCAGCAGGCCTATGCCTGCGATCACGGCTGAAACTGTCCCTATGAACAGGGCGGCCCTGGTCATGTCCTTGAACTTGAATCGGTCGATGTGCTGTGCCCGGTAGGCGCGATATTGCTTCGCTGCATCAGGGTTCGAGGCGAGCATACCGAGATCCAGCGGGGTGGCGACACGGTCGAACCAGTTGGTCAATTCGGCAAGTTCCTCCGGTGTGTTGTCGGGATAACGGATGAGGAGCGCGGCGATGCGGGCGCGCTCTTCGTCGGCGATGACGCCGGCGTTTTGCGGATTCATGGTTTCTCTCGTTCTGAACAGGATGAGAATGCGGCGCGCGGCAGGGCGCGGCGCAGCTGGTCCGGTTCAGGCGAGGGGCGGTGCGGTGCTGTCCGGCAGGCGGGCCGGGTGGCC
>NZ_JALHLE010000008.1 GCF_022832385.1 Novosphingobium album (ex Hu et al. 2023) | reverse complement strand
CTAAGCTGCGACCTGCGCCAAATGTTCTGACGACGGACACGTCTGATCAATCCCATACAAATGGGGATCAACACGAGGGCAAAGGGAAGGCCAGTAACGATTGCTCCCGTCTGAAGCGCGCCCAGCCTCGGAGGCCAAAGCCCGCCCGTCTTTCTCGCGCTTCAGTCGATCCTATGGCTGTGGACGACAGGCTTTGCCCTCGTATTGGTGTCGGTTCCGCACGTAGGCCTTGCCGTTCCAACGCTCGACAGGAAAGCAAAAGCCGGGCCCGCCAATTTCGATATCGGGCCAGCCGCCAACGCCCTTGGTGGCGAGGAAACTCGGAATGCCCTGGCTGCTGGTGATGCTCTTCCAAGTGCCGTCGGCTTGCTTGCTCACTAGTGTGAACCCCGTCCCCGTCATGCCAAAGCAAAAGGTACTGCCTTCGGTGATAACGGCTTCGGGACGTCCATCGCCGTTGAGATCGCGCACGGTGTCGATTTGTCCGGGCGAATAGCTGGGGGTCCCAGGATCACCGCATTCGGACCATTGTCCACGCTGGAATTTGAATCCGGCCGCCAGGAAAGCGGCGGTGCGATCTTTGGGAGTGAGGGGCGATTGGGCCTGAACCGGCGGGGCAAGCAAGACTATGGATGCAGCAAAAGCGAGGCGAATCCGCATTTCATCCTCCGTGGCAGGAGCAGCTGCGATCATAGCACACCAACGAAATTGGCTTGAAGCGCCAAAGGACGTGTCGCTACGCCGAGCGATTTGCCGTTCGACGCATTGGTGCCGCGATACCGAGGATACGTTTTCTGGCTGATCCGACGATGATGGGATTGCCGGCGAACCGTATCGCGGTCGTCCATGACCCTGTGCTCAAGGTAAGCAAGAGAAAATCCCCCGGACTTGCGCGGCTGATATGCCATGCAAATCCGGGGGCGGGGGATGGGTTGTTTCTGGCCATCGCCGCGGTCATGCCCGGTAATCAGTGGGCGGCGAGTGCAGCCCAGTTGTGCTGGCGGTGTGGATGCTGGTGCAAATCCAGCACCGCGCGTTTGATATAGCTGTCAGCAACTTGCCTGTGTTCGCGGGCTTCTTCGATCGTGCCTGCACTGAGCGCAATGAGCACCTCTTCGCGAGCGCGAACGAGGCAGGCCGGGACATCCTCTTTCAACATGACACCTCCCATGTGATGTTGACCGAATCGTCAGCTTCGTAGGCTTGCTCAATTCGGCAGATGCTTGATTGCACATCGATTGCAAGAAGACGAGTCAATCACGCCGCAGGGAACAACGTTCCGTCGCTGTCGGAGAGGCTGGTTCCGGTGGGATGGCAGCCTGCATTTCGCTGCTGCTGGTACACCGAGCGGTACGGGGCGTGATGTGAGTCTAACGGCGCCGCTCGGTGCCCACTGAATATGCTACATTTCGAATGCCGTTGCTATGATCCTTGGGTAGAACTGTCTGGTCATTAAGAGGGATTTGGTATTATCACCTCCGCAGTAAAGCCTCCAACATCGAACGGATGTGCTTATAAATTTTATGAGAAGTCATGAAGTTATCTGAGGTTGAAATGATAGCGCAATTATTCATGGTGCTGTTCTTGCGAAAGTAGAGTGTGTCTCGATTAGGTTTAACGCCAGGGGCTGAGCGCATAAGCATTTGATGGTTTTGCGTCTGGCGGGCATGGCTTCGGCTTCCTTGCCGTTGCCTCCGGTTCCCAAAATTAGGATACAGGGCGTCTGGAAAACTAGGGGCTATCACCTTGATCTGGATACTGCTTCTGCCAGCATAGCGGGCATTGATGCCACCTCACCCCGCCTGCAACCGGGACGCGCCGTGGAGCACATGCATCCTTTGGCTGTCCAGCACCTCCAGTGAATGCTGGTGCCTCGAATGGAGGAACAACCATTCGTTTGTCACAGCTTCCGGCCGAACGTCCACAACCATGTATCCCCGACGGCTGGTATCGCACCATTTGAGCGCAGGGTTGGCATCCAGATAACTGCGCGCGATGTCGGCGGGATTGCCGAAATAGCGCTTGTCGATGCCCAGGGACGATACGCTCTGTCCAGCGAATTCGACGCCAGCCGGTTGTCCGGCGTTTTCCAGATCGAAAGCCCACGCGTTGTGGCTGTCTCCGCTCAGCACGACCAGATTTGCTTGCGCCGACTGGGCGGCGGCAAGAACGCGGGCGCGGGCGGCGGGATAGCCGTCCCAGCGGTCCATGCTGGTGGGAATGCCCATGGCGCCCAGCTTGACGGCCAGGTCCAGGTCGGTCTTCTGCTGCCCGCCCGCCGGTGCATCCGGGGGGAACCATGTGCGGTAATCGCGGGGCATGATCGTGGTGCCCATGATCACTTGCTGGGCCAGAATTTGCCATTTGGTTCCGGCTGTGACCGAGCTGGCAAGACCGTCGGCCAGCCACTGCTCCTGAACGACACCCATCATCGTCCGGGCCGGGTCGGCGAGTGGGCCATCACGGAATGCCGCAGCGGCCGCAACCGGATCGGGCTTGTCCTTGAGCCAGCCGCCCAGGTCGAGCTGCTTGCTACGCGCGAGAGTGCGTGTTTCGAGGCGAAAGAGGCTGGCCAGATCGCCCAGTTCGTAACGGGTATAGGGATCGGACCGCATCGGCATCCATTCATGCCAGGCTTGCATCGCCGCCCCCTTGCGGATGTCCCAGGGGCCTTCGTCTGCACCATGGTTTTCGGCGCCATGCTGCCAGCTGTTGTTCACGGTTTCATGATCATCGCACATGGCGATCATAGGATAAGCACGGTGGAGCGCCTGCAGATCCGCGTCGAGGCGGTAGCTGGCATAGCGCAAGCGATAGTCCAGAAGGCTGACCGCCTCGTGTTGCGGCTGGATGTTCCTTGAAACCGCGAGTTTCTTCAGGGCATCCGATCGCGTCAGTTTGGACTCGTAGATGTAGTCCCCAAGATGCACCACAAGGTCCAGATCATTGCGGGCCGCGGCGTGGCCATAGGCATTGAACCAGCCAGACGTCGCGTTCGCGCACGAAAATACGCCTATCCGAAAGTGATCGAGCGGCCCTTCCGGCAAGGTGCGTGTCCGGCCGGTATCGGAGACTTGTCCGTCCGGAGCGATGAAACGGTAATAGTACCAGCGTCCCGGCTCCAGCCCCTCGATCCGGGCCTTCGCGCAAAAGCCGTGTTCCGCTGAGGCTTGCGCGGCGCCGCGCGCGACAACACGGTCAAACGTGGTGTCGAGCGAAAGTTCGATGCGCAATTCCGCAGGGCCGCCACCCGCAGGTTCGTAGCGGGTCCACAAGGTTACGCTGTCCTGAAGGGGATCACCACTCGCGACGGAGTGGGTGAAACCGGAAGGAGGCGCCGCCTTGAGTGCGCCGGGCAGCGCGGCCGCGAACGGCGCAAGTGCGGCGGCCTGGAGCAGCGTGCGCCGCGTGACGAACGGATGGAGGAGCCTGTCTGTCATAGGCCCCGGCTACCGCACGGCCGTGACAGAATTGCTGCGACTGCACGACATTTTAGTCACTTAAAGGACGTAAAAGTACAACATAAATACAAACTTACTGCCACACGGTCTGCCTAAATGCCCGCGTTCATCGACTACCGTTAAACAGGGATCTTCCATGACCATGATGACATCGCCGCGCCGGGCTGGCCGCCGCACTCTCGTGCGCGCCGCCATTCTCGCCAGCACCTGTATTCCCGGCACGGCCTTGGCCGGGGAAATCACCGGCATCATCACGGACGTGGCCCTTGATCGCCCCGTACGAGGCGCAACCGTATCCGTGGACGGCAGCGCGATGGCGGCGGCAACCGATGCCAACGGACGCTACGTCCTGTACGATGTCGACGCGGGCGAACATACGCTGACGGTCAGCCAGCCGGGCTATGCCAGCGAGACGTTGCAGGTAACCGTTCCCGAGACAGGCAAGGTCAATGCCGATGGCCATATCGCACTGGCCACGGACATTGAAGGCGATTCCATTCTGGTCACAGGCGCCCGCGCTTCACGCCTGCTCGCGATCCAGCGCAAGCGCGCGATGCCGGTGGTCGCCGATGTCGTTTCCTCGGACGGTATCGGCAAGCTGCCCGACTACAACACGGCCGAGGCGCTGCAGCGCCTTCCGGGCATCTCGGTGGAAATCGACCAGAGCGAGCCGCGCTATGTCGTCATTCGCGGTGTCGATCCCAACCTCAACCTCGTAACCGTCGATGGCAATGTCGCCGGCATTCCGGAGGCGGAAGGCCGGCGCGTGGCGCTGGATACTATCCCCTCTGATCTGGTGGGGGCCATTGAGGTCGTGAAAACGGTAACGCCGGATTACGACGCAAACGCGATCGGCGGCGCGATCAACATCGTCACCCCGAGCGCCTACGATCATTCGAAGCCTTTCACTTACTTCTCCGCGCGCGGCATCTACGGCAGCAAGGCGGACAAGACGGGCTTCGGTGCCAGCGCCATGCACGGTCAGACCTTCGGTGATGACAACCAGTTCGGCATTGTCGTCGGCGTCAGCTATTCGAAGCGCTTCATCGACAGCCAGCTTGTCGATCCGCTGAGCTGGGAGGAGGTGGCCGATGGCGTGTGGGCGCCCACCGGCATGCGCATGTTCAACTATTCGATCATGCGTGAGCGCATCGGCGGGATCGCCAATCTGGAATGGCGCCCGAACGACGACGTGCGTGTGTACGTGAACACCATCTACAACGAGTTCACCGATCACGAAGGCCGCGACCAGTTCGACTACGACATGTATCGCGGAACCGCGACGATTTCCGGCAACGAGGTGACGTACAACAAGGGCCGGGCGACGCGCGAATTCCGCCAGAACAACCAGACCCAGAAGCTGTACAATATCTCTCCCGGCGTGGACTGGCGCTTCGGCACCTTCGAGCTCAAGCTCAACTACACCTATGCCCACGCCCAGGAACATACCCCGGTGCGCGACGACATCGAGTTCCGTTCTGCCGGTGACAAGGTATCGACCATTCTGCTCGGCAGTTCGATGCCAACCTTCAGTTCGGTCGACGAAACGCTCTACGACGCGGCGGCTTTCCCGCTGCGCCGTATTCGCCTGCGCCGCGAGACGATCAATGAGGACCTGCATGCGCTCAAGGCGGACCTCAAGGCCGATTTCGCCGACGGTACCGACAGCTTCATGAAATTCGGCGTGAAGTTCACCGACCGGACCAAGGATCGCGACAACTATCAGGAACTCTGGACACCAGCCCAGAGCGTGACGTTTGCCGATACCGGCGCCGCGCTGGACCCGATCCAGGGCTTCTTTGACGGCAAATACGATTTCGGCCCCGCAATGGATTACAACGGAGTGATGGACTATGCCTTCGTCCAGAACCCCGGCCTGATGGAACTGGACGAGGAGGCGACTGCCTTCAACGACAAGGCCAGCGACTACCACATCAACGAGCAGATCTACGCCGCCTACGGCATGGCCAGTCTGGAATTCGGCGATCTGACCGTGATCGGAGGCGTTCGCGTGGAGCACACGTCGGGCAAGTACGATGCCTTTGCCATTCGCGACACGGACGGGGATGGAACGATCGAGGTTTCGGACATCCAGCCGCTGGGCTTCAAGAAGGAATATACCCACGTCCTGCCCAACATCACGTTGAACTATCGTCCGAGCCCGGAAATGGTGTTTCGCGCGGCATGGACCAACACCATCGGCCGCCCCAACTACAGCGACGTTGTCCCGACGTTCGAGGAAGAGGACGGGGCAGGCAGTTCGGGCAATCCCTACCTCAAGCCCTACACGTCGATGGGGCTTGATCTTTCCGCCGAGTATTATCCCGACGCCGACACGGTGTTTGCGCTTGCGGCGTTCTACAAGCACATCAAGAACCCGATCTACACGCAGACCATCTACGACACCGCCTTTGCGGGTGTGGATCTGATCAGTCTTTCGCAGCCGCAGAACGCCAACAGCGGCAACCTGTTCGGCATCGAAGCCAACATGACCACCCGGCTCACGTTCCTTCCTGCGCCGCTCGACGGTTTCGGTATCTCCGCGAACGTCACCTACGTGGATTCGAGCGTCGACGTGCCGGGCCGCGAGGATGACGATCTGCCCTTCTTCCGCCAGTCCAAGTGGCTTGCCGGTGGCGCGCTCTTCTATGAGAAGGGGCCGTTCGAAGCCCGCTTCGCGGTCAGCTACCGCGATGCCTATCTCACGGGCGTCGGCGCCAGCACAGATTTCGACAGCTATACCAAGGGACGCACGGTGCTGGATGCCCGCATCGGCTACCGCATCCTGGAAGGTGTCGAGGTTTTCGGTTCCGTATCCAACATCGGCGAGGAGCCGCTGGTCGGCTATCAGGGCTACGCCAGCCGCGTGACCTCACGCGAGGAATACGGCGTGAACGTCGATTTCGGCGTCAGCGCGAAGTTCTGATTTCCGTTCGTTCAGACAGCCAAGGAACTGGCAGTTACGAGTGCGTCAGTTCCTTGGCCCGGGAACAAAGGTTGTTTGGCTTTCCATCACACTGCGGCGTTGTGACGGGAGAGAATGGCCAAGGTGCCCCGATATGGCCGGAGCCAGGTCGTGTTTGTCGCTGCGGACAACCGGCGGTTCGTTGCCGGATCATCTTTGATGAACAGATGACCGCTATTCGATAGTCAGTTCGGCACTGTGAACGGCGGCTTTGTTCCAATCTCGGTCAATCCGACCGCGCTCCTCTGGCGTTCAGCCCCGTGCAGGTATTGCCCGGATCGGGGATGGTTTGCGTTACGGACCAGAGCTAACAGCAGCGCATGGACGACTTGTTTTCCGATCGGGCGGTTCGCAGCCAGACGCTGGCGCGGGCGGACCTCGAGCGCCTGCATGCAATGCCGCGGACGCTGATCGACTGCGACCTCGAGGAAGCAGACCTGTCGGGGCTCGATTTGTCCCACTGGAAATTCCAGCGTTGCAATTTGCGGCGAGCGGATATCAGTCGCGCAAATCTCGAAGGCACAGCGTGGCAATCCTGCCGAGGCGCTTTTGCAAACTTCATGTCCTGCGACCTCACCGATGCCAGCTTCCTTGCGACCGACTTGAACAATGCATCGTTCAAGCGTGCGAACCTCCAGTCGGCTAAGTTTGCCCAGTGCAAATTGACCGGAGCAGACCTGTCCGAGGCGAAGGGCCTGGAAATCGAATTCGACGAGACATTGCTCATCAATGCCAAGCTTTCCGGCCGCTCGTTCCGCAAGGCGACTCTGAACAGGATCGATTTCTCCCAGGCCGAACTTCTGAAATGTGATTTTCGGTACACTACCTTCGTAGAGTGCAGCTTGCGCGAGGCAAATATGGATGGATCGCGGTTCGATGGTGCCGATCTGCGCGGTGCCGATCTTGGGGGATTGCGGCTCGTCGACGCCAGCCTGTTTCGCGGTGCGACCATCTCTCGCGAGCAGGCCGGGCAGCTCTTGAGCGAACTCGGCCTGAACGTGCGGTAGGCGGTGCAAGCACAGGCCAGACCCAGCGTGAGCTTGCCGAGGGCCCGGATCAGTCACTCGAAGTCAGGATCGCCCGGCACAGGCTTGCGGGTAACCTCGCGCTCCTCTCGTCTTGCTCGGCGGGACCGGAGTCGCCCAGCGTTGCTATGCGCCTTTTGCGCAATGTACGGCCCGGCAAGGCTTTGGCGTTCTGACCTATGACTACTGCGACTTCGGAGAATCGCTGGCCGGGCCCCTTCGCGAAAGCCACGTAACGTTCGCGGATTGGGAGGCATGACCAAAGTGCTGCGGAGGGAAACCTGCCTCAAATCCTTGCGGCTCTCAGCCGCAGCGAGTTCGTGACCACCGAAATCGACGAGGCGCTCATCGCGAAGGCTGCGAACATCGGGCTGATCAGCATGCCCATGAAGGGGTAGAGAATGCCCGCTGCCACGGGCACACCCAGCGCGTTGTAGATCAGCGCGAAAAACAGGTTCTGGCGGATGTTGCGCATCGTCGCACGGGCAAGCCGCCGGGCGCGTACGATACCGTCGAGATTGCCTTTCACCAGAGTGATGCTGGCGCTTTCGATGGCGACATCGGCCCCTGTTCCCATGGCGATCCCGACATCCGCCTGAGCCAGTGCCGGTGCGTCGTTCACGCCGTCGCCGGCCATGGCAACCTTGCTCCCTGCGGCCTGCAGCTCTGCGATGATCCGCGCCTTGTCGGCGGGCAGGACATCGGCGCGGATTTCGTCGATGCCGAGCCGGGCAGCGACGGCCCTGGCGGTCCGTTCGTTGTCGCCGGTCGCCATGATGACGCGAAAGCCGAGGGCGTGCAGCGCTTTCAGGGCTGCCGGTGTGGTCTCCTTGACCGGATCGGCAACACTGACCAGCCCGGCAACGGCGCCATCGAGCACGACGAACATCACTGTCTCGCCTTCATCGCGGCGGGCATTCGCCTTGCCGGTCAGCTCAGCCGCTTCCAGACCTAGATCGGACAGGAGCTTGAGATTGCCAAGCGCAACGCTCTTCCCGTCGACAGTGCCTTTCACGCCCATGCCGGTCACGGCTTCGAAGTCGCTTGCCGAGTCCAACTCCACGCCACGTTCTCCGGCGCCCGCGACGATCGCTTCGGCGAGCGGATGTTCCGAGCCTTTCTCGAGCGTGGCGGCCAGACGCAAAACCCCCGCCTCGTCGTGGCCCGGCTCGGGCAGGACCGCGACCAGTTTTGGCTTGCCTTCGGTCAGCGTGCCGGTCTTGTCGACGATTAGCGTGTCGACCTTTTCGAAGCGCTCCAGCGCTTCGGCGTTCTTGATCAGCACGCCTGCCTGGGCGCCGCGGCCGGTCGCGGTCATGATCGACATCGGCGTGGCAAGGCCAAGCGCGCAGGGGCAGGCGATGATGAGAACGGACACGGCGGCGATCAACGCGTAGGAGAGCGGCGGAGCGGGTCCCCACAACGCCCAGGCAAGAAAGGCCAGAACGGCAACGCCGATTACTGCGGGCACGAACCAGCCCGCGACCTTGTCGGCATATTTCTGGATCGGCGCGCGCGAGCGCTGGGCACTGGCGACCATCTCGACGATCTGCGAAAGGACAGTGTCGGCGCCGACACGGCCGGCCTCGATCACGAGGCTTCCGGTGCCGTTGATAGTGGCGCCCGTGACGGCATCCCCCATGGTTTTCTCGACCGGTACGGGCTCGCCGGTGATCATGCTTTCATCGATGGAGGATCGTCCCTCCACCACGGTGCCATCGACCGGCACCTTGTCGCCCGGGCGCACGCGCAACCGGTCGCCCGCACGGACGTCCTCAAGCGGGATTTCCGCCTCGCGGCCGTCGTCGCGGATGATCCTTGCGGTCTTGGCGGCAAGATCGAGCAGTGCGCGGATCGCCTTGCCGGTGCCTTCCCGCGCCCGCAGTTCCATCATCTGCCCCAGCAGGACCAGCACGACGATCACGGCGGCCGCCTCGAAATAGACCGGCACATTGCCTGCCGGGTCCCGGAAGCCTTCGGGGAAAATGCCGGGCGCCACCACCGCAACGACGCTGAACGTCCACGAGGCTATCACACCCATTCCGATCAGCGAGAACATGTTGAGGTGCATGGTTCGGAACGAATTCCAGCCGCGGACGAGGAACGGCCAGCCGCACCACAGGACAACGGGCGTTCCCAGCACCAGTTCAATCCAAAGCGAAGCCCGTTCCCCGAAGAACTGGCGGATGTCGCCGAGACCAACGAGTGGCCCCATTGAAAGCACCAGCAGGGGAAGGGTCAGCGCTGCACCAATCCAGAAGCGCCGGGTGAAATCGACGAGTTCCGGGTTCGGCCCCTCTTCGGCCATGGCCGCCGATTCCAGCTCCAGCCCCATTCCGCAGATCGGGCAGGAGCCCGGCCCGGTCTGACGCACTTGTGGATGCATCGGGCAGGTATAGACCGCACCGGAATAGCCGCCCGGGACAGTGTCGTAGCGGCCATCAGCGGCAGCCGGCTTCTGATCGTCCATACCGCCATGGTGATGGTGACAGCAATGATGGCCTTCAGCCTGCGCCGTGTCTGCAGGCACGAGATGCATTCCGCATTTCGGACAGTCGCCCGGTTCCGTCTGCTGCACTTCGGGGTGCATGGGACAGGTGTAGACCGGGCCTTGCCCTGTCGCGGAGTTCTGATCCTCGTGGCTGTGCTGGTTCATGGCTCAAGCCTCATATCGTCGTGTCAGGCCTTGCCCCTTTCGCCCGGTAGTTTCGACAAGCTGCCCAACTGCCGCACGAAAGGATCAAAGGATCATTGCTGGGGCTGTCCGTCCGTCTGGCCGTGACCATGCATGTGGCCGGCGCCGTGCATGGCGTTCTGGCCCGGCGACTGGCAATTGCCGGACATGGGCATCTGACCTTGCGCCATCTGTCCATGATTCATCATGTGCCCCTGGCCGTTCATTTGGCCCTGGCCCATCTGACCTTGCGCCATCTGACCGTGGTTCATCATGTGCCCCTGGCCACTCATCTGGCCCTGCCCCATCGTCTGGCCTCCGGCCATGCCTTGACCCATTTGCCCGGTGCCGGACATGGGGCAATTCGTGACCGGACACTCGGTCTTGCCGTCAGCAGACTGCGAACATTGCTGCGGCTTGCCGCCATCCTGCGTATTGCTGCTGTCTTGGCCGACGGCAATGGCTGGGCTTGCGGCCAGTGCCAGCGCCCCGAAACCAAGCAAGAAGGTCTTCATTGTCTCTCTCCTCCTGACATGTTCCGGCCACGCCTGGGTGCGCCGGTCCTGCAGCGGTCGATGCCGGGACAAGTTCCGTAGCGGCTTCATTTCGATCGCTTCAGATCAGGATTACGTTTGCGCTCAATGCAGCCCTCATAATTTTTTGAGGGGAGAAGTGCCTGCAACACGTATAGCGGCAACAAGGTATGGTCGGGGAGACCGAACGATGGATGACTATCAATTCGACAATTGCCTTCGGGACCTCGCCGGGCCCGCCGGGACAGGCGATGCCGGGTCGGAATTTCATGCGAAGGTCTGGCAGCGCATCGGGCAGATGGTCGAGGCTCGCGACCAGAGGCGGCGAGCCGTTCTCGGCCTTGCCATTTTTGCCGTCGCCCTGGGGACGGGCGTAGGCGTTACCCAAAGCCCGGCAAAGGCAGAGGGTGCGCGCACGGCTCTTGCTGACGGAACGGATCTTTCGCCAGCGGTATTGCTGCACGTTTCGCCATGAAGGTCACGCCCTATTTTGCCGTGTTGCTGCTGGTTCTGGCGGTGGCTGCGGGCAGTCTCGGCGCTTACGCCACCAATCGCTGGTTGGATGGCCGCGACGCTCCGGCTGGCGTGCATGCTTTCGTCCATGAGGAACTTGACCTCACACAGGCACAAGAGGTGAGCCTCGAGGCTATCGAACGCGATTTTGCTGCCGAACACAATGACCTCGAACTGGCGCTGCGCTCTGCCAATGCAGGGCTCGCCCAGGCCATGACCGAGGAGCATCGTTACGGCCCGAAAGTCGCTACCGCGATCGATCGTGTTCACCTGCGCATGGGGGATCTGCAAAAGGCGACTGTGCGCCACGTCTTCCGGATGCGCGCGCTGCTGACCCCGGAGCAGCAGAAGGAATTTGACCGCGAGGTAAACAAGGCCCTCACCAGCCAACCCAAGACTTAGGCGGCCCGTGTCGCAGGAGGGCAACAGGGACGAGGCAAAGCTGGTCGCAGCCGCAAGGGCCGGTGATCGCGGTGCGTTCGACCAGATCGTCGCGATGCATGCTCCGCGTTTGATCCGTCTCGCCTCGGGAATGCTCGCAGACCTCCCCGATGCGGAGGATGCCGTCCAGGATGCCTTGGCCGCGGCCTGGCTGGCGCTGCATCGCTTCGATCCTGCCAAGCCCTTGGGGCCATGGCTGAGCACGATCACCATCAATAAATGCCGCGATGCCATGCGCCGCCGGACCTTGCGGCGCTTTTTCCGGTTGGGTGCGGCAGATCGTCTCGAAAGCCTTGCCGATCCCGAACCCGCTTCCGACCGGCAGTTCGCCAGCCGCCAGATGATGGAAATGGTGCAACGGGAAATTTCCCGGCTGCCCCAGCGTCTCAAGGAGCCGTTCGTGCTCGTCACCTTCGATGGCCGCAGTCAGGCCGAGGCCGCCGCGATTCTCGGGGTCTCGGAAAAGGCCGTCGAAATGCGCATCTATCGGGCCCGCAACCGCTTGCGGGAAAAATTCACGGATTTCTGAGGGGGCTGGCCGTTTCGTTCGTAGAGAGACCCGACACCAACAACAGGGTTCAATGATGTCAGAGATCGATCGGCGCAAGTTCCTCACCGCCGGAGCTGCCTCAATGGGAACGCTCGGCCTGATGCAGGCCATGCCCGCGTGGGCGACGGGGCATGCGAACGGGACGCTTGCACGGCGGGGAAGCGATGTTCTTGCCGGTGAGCACCTGACAATGACCGTGGCGGATGCTGCCTTCCGGACGGGCAAGCGGTACGGGCCGGCAGTCACCGTCAACGGCACGTTGCCCGGGCCGCTGGTGCGGCTGAAGGAAGGCCAGAACCTTGTCGTCGATCTGGTCAACCACAGTTCGGGAGGGACGTCGGTCCACTGGCACGGCTTGCTTGTCCCGTTCCTGATGGACGGTGTGCCGGGCGTGACCATGGCCGCGGTAAAGCCCGGCGAGACCTTTCGATATGAATTCCCGATCCGTCAGTCGGGCACTTATTGGTGGCATGCGCATACACTGCAGGAGCCCATGGGGCATTACGGCCCGATCGTGATTGATCCGCTCGAGCCCGATCCCTTCACCTGGGACCGGGAATATGTGCTCATGCTGTCCGACTGGTCGCCGATGCACCCCATGACGGTCATGAAGAAACTGCGGACACAGGCGGACTATTTCAACTATCACCGGACCACCGCTACTGACGATTATGCGCTGAGCGGCGCTGAGCGGCGGATGTGGGCGAAGATGCGCATGAGCCCGACCGACATCGCCGATATCGGCGGATGGACCTATACCTACCTGATCAATGGCCATGGCCCCGACGACGGCCTCGAACTGCCCTTCACGCCGGGCGAACGACTTCGCCTTCGCATCATCAACGGCAGCGCGATGACGTTCTTCAACATCCGCGTTCCGGGCCTGCCGATGACCGTGGTCGCGGCAGACGGGCAGAATGTGAATCCGGTCGAGACGGATGAATTCCAGATAGGCGTTGCCGAAACATATGACGTTCTGATCACGCCGCAGAATGCCGATGCTTTCGCCTTCGTGGCCGAGTCCATCGATCGCTCCGGCATGGGCGTGGCGATGCTGGCATCGCGTCCAGGGGCCCGTGCTTCCGTCCCGGCGCTGCGCAAACCACCGGTCCTGACAATGGCCGACATGGGCATGGCGATGAATGCCGGCGCCATGGCTGGCATGGACCATGGCGCGATGGATGGCATGGACATGAGCGGAATGGACATGGGGACCGGCAAGGGCAACACAGGTTCCGGCATGAACATGCGTGACACCGCGCGCCTGCCCGCCAGCGTCAAGGCCGGGCCGGGCATGGACATGGTCGCGATGCACCCGGCCGACCGGATGGACTTCCCCGGTCTCGGTCTCGACCAGGCCGGTCACCGGGTCCTGACCTACAAGCAGTTGACCGCCGCAAGGACCAACCCCGATCTGCGCAGGCCATCGCGGCTCAAGGAAATTCACCTGACCGGCAACATGGAACGCTACATGTGGTCGTTCGACGGCCAGAAGTTCGACGCCGTGACCGACAAGCCCATACGCTTTGCCTTTAATGAACGGGTTCGCGTGCGGCTGGTCAACGACACGATGATGGTCCATCCCATACACCTGCACGGCCACTTCTTCGAACTGGTCAACGGCGCGCCGAGCGACCGCCAGCCCCGCAAGCACACCGTCAATGTTCAGCCCGGTGGCAGCGCGACCTTCGACCTGACGGCCGATACCCCGGGCGACTGGCCGTTCCACTGCCACCTCTTCTACCACATGCACCAGGGCATGTTTCAGATCGTGACGGTGCGTCCGCTGCAGGAAGGAGCCGGACAGTGAGATACCTTCTCGCCCTCCCGCTGCTGGCCGCGAGCCCAGCGTTCGCGCAGGATCAGATGGATCACGCCGGCCATCATCAACACACATCCGCGCCAACGTCCGCTGATCCTTCGGGCAGCAGCACCGGCACGCCAGGCAGCGTCTCTTCAGGCGATGCGATGGAGAGCCCAGAGGCCATGGATCATTCGATGATGAATGGTTCCATGGATCACTCGGGGATGGACCATATGCAGATGGGGCACGGCATGGGCATGACCCATGGAAGTGCAGCCCCAATGCCTGCCGGGGACATCCCCCAGGCACCACCGCCAGCCGAGGCCTTCTCCGGTCCCGACTTTGCGGCCGACCAGTTCGTCGGAGCGGATGTCATGGCGGCATCGCGGATGCACGTGGTTCGAGAAGCCAGTGGCATGCCCGTCTTCTGGCTCATGGCAGACCGCGCCGAATTCCACGCCCATGAGGGTAAAGATGGCTACACCTGGGACGTCCAGGGCTCATACGGCGGGCATATCGACAAGCTCTGGTTCAAAAGCGAAGGCGAGGGCAATTTCGGCGAGAAGCCCGAGAGAGCAGAAGTCCAGGCGTTGTGGAGCCATGCCATCGGCCCCTGGTGGGATCTGCAGGCAGGTGTCCGCCAGGATCTGGCCGGGCCGTCACGGGCGCATGCGGCCATCGGCGTACAGGGGTTGGCGCCTTACCTTTTCGAGATGGATGCGGCAGCGTTCATCTCCAACAAGGGTGATGTGACGGCTCGCGTCGAAGGCGAACTCGACCAGCGCATCACGCAGCGTTTGATCCTGCAACCGCGCGCAGAGATCAATCTGGCGGCCCAGGATATTCCCGAACTGGGCATTGGCAGCGGCGTGGACCGTATCGAGGCGGGTTTGCGCCTTCGCTACGAAATCCGGCGTGAGTTCGCGCCCTACATGGGGATCGCACAGGAGTGGAAGGTCGGTACCAGCGCCGACTACGCCCGCGCGTCGGGAGAAGAGGCGAGTGTTACCAACTTCGTGGTTGGCGTGCGCTTCTGGTTTTGATCCGCAATCTCCTGCTGCGCGTCGAACGCGGTGAGCGGGCATTTTAGCTCGCACTGAGGTACGGCGACTGGTCCTGCTCGACAGGGCAATTTGCGTTTGTACTGTTACGCCGGTTCGGACAGCATGGGCGTCATGGGGAATTTGCATGTCGATTGTGGCGGCACACGCTATCGCTTCGCCTCGCTGGCGGCGGTGCTGGCGGCCGCCTCGCCGTTACGCTCGGGCGACGTGTTGGCGGGAGTCGCGGCAGAAAGCGAGGCGCACCGGATTGCCGCGCGGTGGCTGCTGGCCGATCTGCCGCTGACCCATTTTGTCGAACACCCGGTCGTTCCCTACGAGGCCGACGAGGTGACGCGACTGATCGCCGACACACAGGATCACAGGGCACTGGGGCCGGTTGCTGGTCTCACCGTCGGCGCGTTTCGCGATTGGCTGCTGGCCGCCGATGGCCCGGAAATCTGCGCGCTTGCACCTGGGCTAACCCCCGAAATCGTCGCCGCAGTCTCCAAGATTATGCGAAACCAGGACCTGGTATCGGTCGCACGAAAGCTCTGTGTGGTCACCGGTTTTCGCGATACCCTGGGAATTCCCGGCCGGCTCTCGGTGCGGTTGCAGCCGAACCACCCGACCGACGCCCCTTCGGCTATCGCCGCTGCGACGCTCGACGGGTTGCTGCTGGGATCGGGCGACGCGGTGATCGGAATTAACCCTGCCGGCGACGATCTCGACACGGCACAAACACTGCTGACGATGCTCGACGAGATCGTACATGCGCTTGCCATACCCACGCAATCCTGCGTGCTCACCCATGTCACTAATACGCTTGAGCTGATCCGCCGCGGTGCGCCGGTCGACCTCTGCTTCCAGTCGATCGCGGGAACCGAGGCCGCCAACCGGGCCTTCGGGATCGACCTCGCACTGCTGCGCGAGGCGCATGAGGCGACGCTTGCGCTGGGGCGAGGGACGGTGGGGCACAATGTGATGTATTTCGAAACGGGTCAGGGCTCGTGCCTGTCCTCCGACGCACATCACGGCGTTGACCAGCAGACGCTCGAATGCCGCGCCTATGCGGTGGCACGAGCTTACGATCCCCTGCTGGTCAATTCCGTGGTAGGGTTCATCGGCCCTGAATATCTCTATGATGGCAAGCAGATCCTGCGCGCCGCGCTGGAGGACCATTGCTGCGGCAAGTTGCTCGGCCTGCCGATGGGGCTCGACATTTGCTACACCAATCATGCCGAGGCCGATCAGGACGATATGGACACGATCCTGACCGTGCTGGGCGTGGCCGGTGTAAACTTCATCATGGGCGTACCGGGGGCAGACGACATCATGCTCGGCTATCAATCGACCAGCTTCCACGATGCGCTTTACATCCGCGATGTGCTGGGCCTGCGTCCTGCGCCGGAATTCGAGGCATGGCTTGCCTCCAACGGGATCATGGATGCCGATGGCCGGCTGTCCGGGCATCCGTCGTTGCCCGGACTCGCGCTGAAAGCGATCTCGGCACTTGGCTGAGCCACTCGCCCCGAGCGATCTCACCGCGCGTCTTCGCGCGCTAACGCCGGCGCGCGTGGGGCTGGCGCGCGCGGGAACCGCGTTGGCGACCACGCCGATGCTGGCGTTTCAGCTTGCCCATGCCGCTGCGCGCGATGCGGTCCATGCCGCTCTGTCCGACGGGTTCGCCGCCGAGATTGCGGGCCGGCCGACGGCCGCCGTCCGCAGCCGGGCACCGGACCGGGAGACCTATCTGCGCCGCCCCGACCTCGGCCGGCGCCTTGCGGCGGAAAGCCGTGCAGCTTTGGAAACCTGCCGCGGCGAAGTGGCACTGGTAATTGCTGATGGACTTTCGGCAAGCGGGATCGCGGAGCACGGAGTTGCGCTCGCCGAGGCAATCATTGGGCGGCTGGCAGTCCGCAGCTTTGCGCCGGTGACAATCGCGCGGCAAGCGCGGGTCGCGCTGGGTGACGACATCGGCGAGGCACTGGGGGCGTCGATCGTCATAGTGCTGATCGGTGAGCGCCCGGGGCTGAGCGCTGCAGATGGCATCGGCGCCTATATCACGCTGCATCCCCGAATCGGCCGGATCGATGCCGAGCGTAATTGCGTGTCGAACATCCGGCCTGGAGGCCTTCCGCTGGATCGTGCAGCCGACCAAATTGCGGCACTGACGAATGCTGCCTTCGTCCTGGGTGAGACTGGTGTGCGGCTCAAGCTGACCAGCGACCAACTGCACGACTCCGACAATCGCGGCCGTCCTTGAACCTGCGGAAGAATCTTCGCCTGACGTTCGATGCCATCAACATCACCAACGAAACAGAAGTGCAGTTCAGCGGTCTCTGTGAGCGAGCCGACGATCCTCACCCGCTTCAATGCCACTTCCTGATCCTCCGATCAGATTCGTGAGTTCGCGCTCTTCTTTTACGTTCAGAAGATTTTGATATCTCAGAGAATTCTTGCGCAGAAAAGTTTATATAATAATATTATATTATATAAAATAATTACAATAAAAGGTATTTTAATGTTTCACATATTACTGTAATTTTTCAGTAAGCCATTCTGCGGATTCTGCAATGGATTTGGTTGCGAGTGTCGAAATGGCGACAGCTTCGAGAAAGCTGTGCGTTGCGCCATCATAGATGTGGCAATCCACGCTAATTCCTGCCTCTGCGAGGAGCCGCGCCATTTCCCGGTTCTCGTCCAGCAGAACATCGCACTGTGCTACGCACAGCCATGCCGGGCAAAGCCCTTTCAGATCAGCGCAAAGCGGTTCCGCGAGCGGATCACCGGTGTGTTCCGGCCCAAGGTATGCATCCCAGAAGGTGTCCATTTCCGGGCCGGTGAGCATGTACCGGTCGCCATCACCGTATCGGTCGTAGCTGGGATAAGAGGCACGGGAAAAGGCACCGTAATTGAGCAGCAGGGCAGCCGGTCCGGGTAAGCCTGCATCGCGTTGCCGGATGGCGGCAGCCAGGGCGAGATTGGCCCCGGCGCTGTCTCCGCCCAGGGCATAGCAGGCCGGATCCAGTCCGTGGCTCGGACCATCGGCACGCAGCCAGTCCAGTACCATGACAACGTCATCGAGCCCGGCGGGAAAGCGGTGCTCAGGAGCCAGCCGGTAATCGATGCCCAGCACGGCAATTCCTGCTCGCGCCGCATATTCGCGCATCAGTCGGTCGTGTGTATCGGTGCTGAAAAGCGTCCAGCCTCCACCATGCAGGTAGACCAGTATGGGAAGGGCTTCGGCCTCGATAGGGCGGTGGATGCGGATGTGGATGGCGTGATCGCCGATGGAGAGATCTTCGGTCGCGAACATCGCGGGGCCGCCGGTGCGCCATGGTTCACGCTGTTTCTCCGCGATGGCCCGCAGTTCTTCCCATGGCATTCCAGGCCGTGAGCCCAGCGCGGCCGAGGCGGCAAACATCTGCGTCAGCCAGTCGCGGATTTCGGGATCGACATCGTCGTCTGGGAAAGGAGGAGACGTCATTTCGTGTGTCCTTTCGCCTCCTTTAGCGGAATTCAAGCGGAGACAAAAAGGCGGGACCGGCATGTAGAGCCGGCCCCGCCAGTTGGTTGGGATGGAGAATCAGAAATCGGCGGAGATCGACGCCTTGAAGGTTCGCGGCTGGCCCTGCAGGAGTGCGGCCGAGAAGTCGTCGTAGGCCGAGGCCCAGTAGCGCTTGTCCGCGATGTTATCGACGTTGAAGCGCAAGGTTACTGGGACATCGCCGGCGGCGAAGACATAGCGGGCCCCGGCGTTGAAGATGGTCCAGTCCGGCAGGCGAAGCGTGTTCGCGACATCGACCCACTGCTTGCCGGTATAAGTCACGCGGCCGGTGAGCGTGAAGCCCTCAAGCGGCGTATCCCATTCCAGATTGGCGTTGGCGGTCCAGTCCGGCACGCCCTTGGCTTCGGTGCCCGCATTGGCATCCGCCGAGGCCAGCAGCTTCGCCTTGGTCACGGACAGGCCCGAGATCAGGCGCAAGCCGGGCAGGACTTCGCCGTTCAGCGTGAATTCGACGCCGCGGTTACGCTGCGTACCATTGATCGCATAGACCAGCGTGCTGTTGTCGATATACCCGTAGGGCTTCTTGATCTGATACCAGGCGAGGCTCGCGAACATCGGGCCGACCTTCACCTTGCCGCCAACCTCGTACTGGGTCGAGACGTAGGGCGGGAAGACTTCGCCGAAGTTGGCCGCGCCAAAGCCTGCGGTCGGGCCTTGCTGCAGGGCTTCGATGCGGTTGGCGTAGAGCGACACGCCCTCCACCGGCTTGACCACGAGACCCACCACTGGCGTCACGGCGTCGTCGTCATAGACCGAGGAGAGCGCGCCGCCGTCGTAGTAGCCGTAGCTCTTGATCTTGATCGTCTGCAGGCGAAGGCCGCCGGTCACGAGAATACGGTCATCCCAGAATCCGATCGTGTCGGAAGCGAAGGCAGACCACAGGCGGGTGCGTGAGATGGGATAGGGATCGTTGAGGTCGCCGCCGACAAGCGTGGAGCGTGGGATGTCCACCTGCGGGGTGTCATAGAGATTCGTCGAGAAACCGGCGAAACCGGGGCCGTACAGGAAATCGAACGCGTTGCGGTTGACCTGCCAGCTGGCATTGGCACCCACGACGAATTCCTGGGTGATGACGCTGCCGACCTTGGCGCGCGCGCCCGCTTCCACGGCCTCGTTGTTGTCGGTGCGCGGCACGTAGAGGGCGTTGCCCGAGCCATCGCCGGTGGTGGCATCGAACAGGTTGAAGCCGCCGTAGATGCCGTCTTCGGAGCCATCGCGCGCACCGGCCTTGAACCACATCGTGGCATTGTCGGCAAAGTCGTACTCGAAATTGAACACGCCGAAGATGTCGCGCAGCTTGGAGTACGTATAGGCCTGCGCGTAGTTCGCATCCGAATCCGGCACACTCGGGACGACTGACGTGTAGATCGTCACCTTGGGCCGGAGATCATCGACGCGGACCTTCTGGTAGGCCAGATCGAGGCTCATGCGGACAGGGCCGTGCGACCAGTCAAGACCGACGCCGAGGACCTGGCTCATGCGGTCCTCCCGGTCGATGCCCATCTGGCCATCCTGATAATTGCCGTTGATGCGCACGCCGAGATCACCAAACCGGCGCGAAACATCGAAGCTGCCACCAAAGTGCGAGTCCGACGTATAGCCGAGCGTCACGCGGTTGAGGTCGGATTGCCCGGCATGCTTGAGCAGCAGGTTGACGCTGCCGCCAAGACCGGAGCCGCCGGGCGCTGCACCATTGAGAAAGGCCGAGGAGCCGTTCAGCACCTGAACCTGATCGAACAGTTCCGGTGCGATGAGCTGGCGCGGGGTGATCCCGTAAAGGCCGTTCAGGCCGACGTCGTCACCGTAAAGTTCAAAGCCGCGGATGACGAACGCTTCGGCTGCGTTGCCATAGCCGTAGGTGGTGCGCACGGTGGGATCGTTTTCCAGCACTTCGCCCAGCGACTTGGGCTGCTGGTTGAGGATTAGCGTCGAATCGAAGCTGCGCACGTTGAAGGGCAGGTCCTCGGCCGGCTTGTTGCCGAGCACGCCTGCAGAGCCGCCATTCTCCACGTGGGTCGCATTTTCGCGCTGTGCCGTGACGACGATCTCCTGCGAGGTCTTCACGTCCTCGGCGAAAGCGGGGGCAGTGATTGTGGCAAGGCCGGCCGCGAAAGCGAGGCAACTGCTGCCACGAAGCGCTGAACGAATGCGATTGGATGTGTACGGCATGGTCAAATCCCTCAATGGATGCGATTGTTCGCTATTGCGATTTAATTGCATTAATGGTGTTATGTCTTGACTTCCAGCCCTTCGACGTTCGGCTTTCGCTAGCCCCTGCAAAACATCCAGTTTTGGGTCTTTCAGGGGTCCAATAACTGTTCAGCCGAAAACCTTCCGGCCACCCAGCCAGGTGCCCATCACTTTCGCCTGATCGAGCCGGTCCGGATCGACGGTTGTAAGATCTTCATCCCAAACGACGAAATCGGCCAGCCGCCCCGGTGCTAGCGTGCCTGTATCGGCTTCGCTGCCGCCTGCATAAGCGGCATTCCGCGTGTAGGAGAGCAGCGCGTCATGGATTTCAACCCGCTGTTTTGGAAACCATCCATCCGGATTGGCCCCGTCGAGCGTCTCGCGCAGGACCGCTGCCTTGAGCCCGGTGAGCGGGTCCAACGGGGCCACTGGCCAATCCGAGCCGAAGCAGACGTGCGCGCCGCTCGCGATCAGGGATTCGAACGCATATGTCGTCTCGAGCCGCTTCTCGCCGATCCGCCTCAAGGCCCAGCGCCCGTCGTCAATGGCGTGAAAGGGCTGGACCGAAGCGATGACGTTCTGTTCGGCGAAGCGCCCGATGGCCGACGGGGCGAGGTGCTGCGCGTGCTCTATCCGGCTGCGCCTGTCGCGTGGGCCATTGGTGCGGGCCGTTGCCGCCAGCATGTCGAGCACGATGTCGTTCGCTTCGTCACCAATGGCGTGGGCGGAAATCTGGAAACCGGCCTTGTCCGCCTGGATCGCCCAATTCCGCATGTCGGCTTCATCGGTAACGGTAATGCCGTGCGTTGCGGGATCGTCGAAGTAAGGCTTATAGAACAAGGCCGTGCGCGAACCGAGCGAGCCGTCAAAGACAACCTTGCATCCGCCCCAGCGAACAAATTCATCGCCGCGGCCTTCCTCGGCAACGACTGCAGCGAGTTTTTCCCAGTCCTTGAGGGGCGTCATCGCATAGAAGCGCATGTCGAGACCGCCTGCGGCCCTCATCCGCCGTGCCGAATGGAATGTTTCCCAACTGACCCCGGGTTCGTGAACCTGTGTCACACCCTTCGAGATGCCCAGCGCGATCCCCTTGCGGTTTGCGGCGTCGATTTCGGCATCGCGCGGCGTGGGAATGCGTCCCACCACCAGATCCTTGGCCGCATCCTTGAAGATGCCGGTGAGGCGGCCTCTGGCGTCGCGTCCAACGACACCGCCCGGCACGTCGGCAATGCCATCGTCGATGCCGATCGCCTTGAGTGCGGCCGAGTTCAGCAGCACCATGTGCAAGTCGTAGCGAACCACGGCGACAGGCGTGTTGGGTGTGACGGCGTCGATCCAGTCCCGCGTAGGCAATTCGCCGCCCCAGCGGTCGTTGTCCCAGTTGCCCCCTTGCAGCCACTGGCCCGGCATCATGGCGCGTGCGGCTTCGGCAATGCGGCGGGTAAATTCCGCCTTGTCCGCTGCGTCGCGCAGCGATGGCTGACCCAGCGTGGCCGAAGCAAGGGTGAAATGGACGTGACAGTCGGTGAATCCGGGGGTGACCAGCGCGCCTTCAAGATTGATACGCCGGGTCCTGGCACTGGCCAGACTGTTCGCGGCCTCCAGACCGAGTGCCGCTATGCGCCCGTCGATAATGCCAATCGCGTCCGTAAACACGCGCCGCCCTTCACCGGTCCAGATGCGCGCATTGGTGAAAATGGTGTCGACGGGAATTCCTGCGGCGAACGCGGCCTGGCGTTTGAAATCCAGTCCGGTCGCGAACATCCCCGCTGCTGCCCCGGCAGATCGGACGAGAAATTTGCGGCGGTCGAAGGTCGTAGTCATAGTTGCGTTCCGGCTGCCTGCTGACCGGTTCAACTATTGGACTCGTCAGTGGAGCCTGAAACCACCAATTTATGACTATTCGCAGGGACCAAGGCCCCGGGCTTCAGCGCGTTGCCTTCGCCAGCGCTGTGATGGCACGCTCGGCTTCGGTCTTGTCGAGGCTCGCAAAACCGAGGCGCAGGCCCTTGGCGGCACTGTCGCGTGCCATGAACGAACGGTGGCTGGCAAAGCGCAGGCCGGTGGCCTGTGCCTTGCTTTCGATCTCGTCGAGATCTCCGTCGAAACGGACCCAGAACGCCAGTCCTCCGTCCGGCATGTCGAAATGCGCGCGTCCGGCCAGTTCGCTGTGAAGCAGGTCAGCGAAGAATTGCCGGCGCTCGGCATAGATGCGCCATGCCTTGCGGGCATGACGCCGTACCTCGCCGCTCTCGATCAGGTCGGCACAGGCATCTTCCGTCACGGTGTTGCCCATCCCATCGGTCAGCGACACCCGGTGCGCGATCGCGGCAATCACCGGCTTGGGCGCCGCAAGATAGCCGATGCGAAGCGCTGGCAGGAGAAGCTTGGACATGGAGCCCAGATAGATCACCTGACCTGGCGCGTAGCCTGCCATCGGCAGAAGCGGCTGCGACTGGAAGTGGAACTCGTGATCGTAATCGTCCTCGATGATGGCGACGCCGAACTGGCGCGCGATCTCCAGAACCTGCAGGCGCCGTTCCGGCCTTAGCGCGACCGTCGTCGGGAACTGGTGGTGCGGGGTGAGGAACACCGCGCGCACGGCGTGGCGGCGGCATGCGGCTTCCATTTCGACGACATCGATGCCGCCTTCGTCCAGCCCCACCGCGATCACCTTGCCGCCCAGTGCCTCGATCGCGGCGATGGCGGGCTCGTATGTCAGTTCCTCGACCATCACGGCATCGCCCGGCAGGATCAAGGTCTGGAGCGCGAGGAAGAGGCCATTCTGGCTGCCGCGGGTGATGCAGATATTGGCGGCGGTGAAATTGAGGCCGCGCTGAGACCTCAGCATCCCGGCGATCTCCTCGCACAGACGGGGGGAGCCGCGCGGATCGCGGTACTGCATGCGGTTGGCGCGCGAGTCCCGCTGGACGGCTGTGCGGTAAGCCCGCGCCAGTTGCTCACTGGGAAACAAGCGTCCGTCCGGTGCCCCCTCGTCCAGTTTTATGCCGGAGCCGCCGGGCAAGGCCAGTGGGCGTTCGGGCGGTGCGGCGAAGCGGTAATGCGTGCTGCCACTGGCCAATTCCGCTCCGGAACCTGCGGGCTTCGGCGGTGCCGGCAACGAGCGCGAAACGACTGTTCCGCGCGTTCCCTCGGTGCAGAGCCAGCCTTGCGCGATCAGGTCTTCATAGGCGAGCACAACCGTCTTCCTATTGACGGCGAGGGCCGCGGCCAGTTCGCGGCTGCTGGGCAGGTAGGTGCCCGAGGCAAGCCTTCCGGTCTCGATGTCGCGGATCAGGGCATGGATGATCTGCATGTAGATCGGTGTGTCGCGGGCGGGATCGATCCGTGCTCCGAGGGATATCTGCCAGGGTCGTAACATCGCCGCGCCACCTTTCACCTTTGCGGCAGGCTTAGCAGTCCGGACTATATTGGACCATGCCATTAACGCCAATTGGCACTTGTGCAGGGGCCATTGCAAGCCGAATAAAAAGGCTAGTCTCAAGGAAGAGCTGGAGATCCGGTGTCCATTTGCAATTTTCTCGCCAGTGGGGGCAGGAGGGCTCGATGACAGACCCGTTGTTTGCGCGTTACGGCAACGAGGATGTGCGTCGGCTCATTGCACAGTATCCGCTGTCCTGGGTCATGGCCCCGGGCGCGCCGGTCGAGACGGCCACTCTGCTGCCCATGCTCGGACTGTACGGCGAGGATGGCCGGCTCACGGGACTGCTCGGGCACATGTCCCGGCGCCGGACGCTTCATACATTGCTTTGCGAAAGCCCGACGGCGCATTTCCTCTTCACCGGACCGCAAGCCTATGTTTCGCCGCAGCATAGCGGCAGGCGCAACTGGGGACCGACATGGAACTATGCCGCGCTGCGGGTCGAGGCACAGGTCCGATTTGACGAGGCCCTCACCGAAATCGCGGTGCGGCGGCTCGTCGATGCTTGCGAGGCCGGGCGTGACAAGCCATGGCAACCGGCGGAACTCGGTGGGCGCTATGACGCCATGCTGGGTGCCATTATCGGGTTCGAGGCGCAGGTCACGGCGATCGATGCGACGTTCAAGCTGGCGCAGGACGAAGACGATGCCGTGCTGCGCGAGCTCGTCGAGGCGCATCCGGACGAGACCATGCGCAGCTGGATCCGGGCACTGAACCGGGACCGGCTGGACTAGCCTGTCGCTGGTATCCATTCGTAGCGGGTGAAGAGGGGAATGACGATCAAGGGACGCGAATTCTGGATGGCTACCCACCGCTATTCCGGACTGGTTATTCTCGTTTTTCTGGGATTTGCCGCCCTGACCGGCAGCGTGCTGGTATACCTGCGGCCGCTTGATGCAGCGATAAACGCCGATCTGTTCCGGCAGTCGCCTGTTCGGGAGGCTCCGCCCGTGCCGCGGCTGGTGGAAGCCTTTAGGGCCAGCCACCCCGAGTTTACCGTGCGATCGTTTCCGCTATCCGTCCCCGTCGATGCCCGTATTCCGGTAAAGGTGACAGCGCGCGATGGCGTGCAGGATATCGACCAGGTTTTCCTGGATCGGGCCTCCGGCGAACTGGCAGGAACCCGCTCTTCAAAGGCCGCACTAAGCAGGCGCGGTATCGCGGGCCTGTTGCACAGCGTGCACTATACTCTCATGCTTGGCGACTATGGCCGCTGGTTCATGGGGGTGATTGCCCTTACATGGCTGGTGAGCAATTTCGTCGGAATCTACCTGACCTTCCCGGCGCGCGGGGCCTTCTGGAAGCAGTGGAAACGCACATGGCGGTTCAGCTTCAAGAGCGCGTTCCCGCGCCTGATGATGGACCTGCACCGTTCGTCCGGGCTGTGGCTGCTGGTGCCGCTTACCTTGCTGGCGGTCACTTCGGTCTGCATGAACTTCTTTGGCGAAGCCTACGGTCCCGTGGTCGACCGGCTGGTGCCGGAGAGGGAGCTTGCCTTGCCGAAGAGCGAGGCGAAGGGCCCGCTGACATTTTTCACGGCGGTGGAGCAGGCCCGCGCAGTTGCACAGGAGATGGACGAAACCTGGCATCCTGCAACGGTGCTCTACGATGCCGCAGAAGATCGCATCGGCGTGACGATGACCGACAACGGCCTGCTCAGCTACCACGATCTCGGTCCGATTTATTTTTACTTCGATGCCCAGAGCGGACGCCTCGCCGAAGTGTTCGATCCCTATCACGGAAACGGCAACCTCGCGATGTACCGGTGGCTCTATCCGGTCCACAGCGGGCACATCGCAGGACTGCCTACGGAAATCCTCGTGATCATCATGGGTTTGGTCATTTTCGGCATGTGCGTGACCGGCGTCTACCTGTGGTGGAAGAAGCGCCCGGCGCGCGTGATGCGGCGAAGGACACTGAAAGGAAGTGCACGATGACACTGCCGATCCTGCGCGCATGGCTTCTGGCCGGACTGGCGTTGAGCGCTGCAGTCCCGGCTGCGGCGGATCTGCCGTTGAAGCCCGAACGCGTGCTTGATGTTCATCCGGAGCGGACAACATGGTCGTCGCTCGATGTCTCCCCCAATGGCGCCACAATTGTCTTCGACGTGCTGGGAGACCTCTATGCGATGCCTGCGGCTGGCGGTAAGGCGCGGCAATTGAGCCAGGGGCTCGCCTTCGACAGTCAGCCGCGCTTTTCACCTGACGGCGAATGGATTGCCTTCACCAGCGACCGCGACGGTTCCGAGAATATCTGGATTGCGCATCCCGACGGTTCTCAGGCGCGCGCGATCACCGCGTTCGATGACGAGACCGTGATGGTCTCGCCAACGTGGAGCGCGGACGGCAGCGTCGTATTCGCAAGCCGCTTTCGCCCTGATCTCAACAATTACGAACTCTGGCGCTTTCCTTTGACTGGCAAGCCCGAGTTGCTGGTGCCGGTAAAGCCCGGGGCCGATGCTCCGCGCGACGCGTGGCGCTCGACGCTCGATGCCTCGGCATCCGCCGATGGCCGCTGGCTCTACTATGCGCGCCGCGTGGGCGGCCTCGAATTCGACCTGCCTACGAAATGGACGATCTTTCGTCGCGACCTCGCCACCGGCGAAGAACAGGAGGTGATCGCCGGACCGGGCGCCCGTGGCACGAGTGAGGACGCCTACTTCTCGCCGCGCATTGCTGCGGATGGCCGCCACCTTGCCTACGTGACACGGCGCGACGGCAGGTCGGCACTGCGTCTGCGCGATCTGGCGACCGGGCAGGACGTCGCGCTGGGGCAGACGCAACTCGATGCGATGCAGGCGTCTTCCTGGCAGGGCATGGTGCCGGGCATGGCGTTCACGCCTGATGGCAAGGCTATCGTGCTCAGTCGCGATGGCCACTTTGAGCGGCAGCCGACCGATGGCACGGCACCGCGCGCGCTGGCGCGAGAGATTGACGCCCGCATTGCCGTCGGCCCTTCGACGCGCTTTGCCATTCGTGAGGAAACCGGACCCGTCGTGTCCAAACTGGCAATGGAGCCTGCCACTTCGCCGGACGGGCGCCACGTGGCATTCGCGGCGCTCGGCGGGATATGGGTTCAGGACGTGGGTACCGGTACGGCGCGCCGGCTGCCGATCGATCTCGATCTGCCTGCTCAACCGGCGTGGAGCCCGGACGGCAAGCGCCTCGTCTTCGTCTCCTGGTCGGAGGCTGACGGCGGAACGGTGTGGACGTCGGCGTTGGATGGAAAGGGCGCCCGCAGGATTGCAGCCATTCCGGCCTACTACCGCTACCCGGTCTTCACGCCCGGCGGAAAACGCGTTCTGGTGTTGCGTTCCGCGCTCGACGAGCGGCGGCAGAACTTTTTTGAGTTCGGCCCGGTGCGCGAAAGCGAACTGGTTGAACTCGATCCGGCGAGCGGCGCGGCCCGAGTGGTTGCGCAGGGCAACTTGGGTGGCCGTCCGCAATTCACCAGCGAGCCCGGAAAGGCCTACCTTTTCAGCGGCAACGGTCTTGTCAGCATCGATCTGGCGGATGGCAGCATCGCACCAGCCGCGCAGGTCACCGGGCCATCCTACTATTTCGTCGAGGGCAACTCGCCCGTCGACGACATGCGCATCAGCCCTGATGGCCGGACCATAGCGGCCGTCATCGGAGACCGGCTCTATGTCCTTCCACGTCCAGCCGATCCTGCCAAAGCCGTTGACCTGCTCTCGCCTGATAGTCCGGCGCGTGTCCTGCCGGGCATGGGAGTCGACTGGTTCGAGTGGAGCGGGCCGGGCACACTCGATGCGGTTGCGGGCATCTTGTGGAGCCGTTTCGACACCGCAGCGGCCAAACCGGAGCGGCAGATGCGGCTCACGGCCACATTGCCCCGCGCGGTGCCCGATGGTGCGCTACTCTTGCGCGGTGCCCGCGTTCTCACCATGGCGCACCATGACCAGGTGATCGAGAATGCGGACGTGCTCGTCGTGGGGAGCCGGATTGCCGCCGTCGGCCCGAGAACTTCATTCGCGGTGCCCGCCAATGCCACGATCCGCGATGTGACCGGCAAGACGATCATGCCCGGCTTCATCGACGTGCACGATCACATCGGCGAGATCCGCCGCGGCAACTGGTCCAGCGAGCTATGGGGCCTGCGCGCGCGGCTGGCCTATGGGGTGACGACCAGCTTCGATCCCTCGACGCTGAGCATCGATCAGATCGGCTACGAGAGCATGATCGACGCAGGGCTAATTCTTGGCCCGCGCTTGCGTTCGACGGGGCCGGCGGTGTTCTCGAAAGTGCGCATAGGTTCGCTCGACGATGCGAGGCGCGTGCTGAGCCGCTATTCCGAAGGCTATCGTCTTTCCAATATCAAGGAATACCGGACCGGCGACCGCGAAGTGCGCCAATGGCTGGCCATGGCTGCGCGGGAACAGCACCTGATGCCGACGACCGAGGGCGCGCTGGCGCTCAAGCTCGACCTGACACAGATTCTCGACGGCTATGCCGGTAACGAGCACGCGCTGCCTGCACCGCCGCTGGGCGACGATGTGATCGCGGTCATGAAGGCTATGCGCACGAGCTACGATACCACGCTCAGCATCACCAATAGCGGCTCTCCGGCGATGGACTGGATCATCGCGCACGACGATCCGGTCGTGGACGAGAAGCTTCGGCGCTTCTGGCCGCCCTATGCGATCCGCCAGAAAATCACTTCGAGCCGCGCTTTTCTTCCCCTCTCGGAAGAGCGTTTCCCGGTCATTGCCCGCGATGCCGCGCGCCTGGCCGAAGCCGGGGTGCTCGTCGGTATGGGCTCGCATGGCGAGGCGCCGGGAATTGGTTATCACTGGGAAATGGAAGCGCATGTTCTGGGCGGCATGGTAGCAGCTGCGGTTCTCCACGCGGCCACGGCCGGATCGGCGGAAACCATTGGACGGCTGACCGATCTCGGCACGATCGAGCCGGGCAAGCTCGCAGATCTGCTGGTGCTGGAAGCCGACCCCAGAAACGACATAGCCAATGCCCGCGGCATCGTCTCTGTCATGCGCGGCGGCTTTCTGTTCGATGGCGACACGCTTCGTCCGCTATGGCCACTCGCAGGCAAGGCGCCGAAAGAACGGTTCGAGGCGGGCGATCATGAGAACTGGCTGCCGGTGACCAATCATTAGGCAGCCGATTGCTGTTGGCTGCTCATTCATGAGCGGATGGCGGGCCTCAGCAAGCGGCCGGGTAATGTGGCAGACCGAACCGGGACCAGTTGTGCGCCTCTCCTCTTGTCATTGTTGGCCGCGCAACCTGCCCGCTCTATCGGTCAGCGCCCCAGGAACGCGGCCTTTCGCTTCATGGGACGGTTGGATGCGGTCAGGCATTTTCAGCGGCCTGTGCCATGATGCCCATCATTTTCTGGATGTCGCCCGAAGTCACGCGTCTCTTTTCGCCGGTAGCAAGTGGACGGGCGCCCCCGAAGCTCTGCGGAGTGGTATCGACCCCGGCAGCCTTCGCCCTGGCCCTCAGTGCGCCTACTGTTAGCTCTTCCTTGCGGTGCGTCGTGAACGGATCGAACCGGAACCAGTTGAGCGCGTTCTCGTGCGTCACCTTGTTGAGCAACCGGTCGGAGAGGCCATCGATCTGCCCCCACAATTGCTCGGGTGAACAGGGCCACGGCGAGTCCGAATGCGGATAGTCCACCTCGAAGGCCACGATGTCCTCGCCGATGTACTCCACGTTCCTGAGGCCATAGGGATCGGTGATGAAGCAGACCATGAAGTGCTCGCGGAACACCTCGCTGGGCAGCTTCCCTCCGAAATCGGCATGGGTCCACTTGTGGTGGTGACGGTAGACGTAATCGGCCCGCTCGATCAGGGCCGGCACCCAGCCGATGCCGCCTTCGGCCACGTTGACGCGCAGGTCCGGCAGTTCCTGCAGGACGTGCAGGTTCAGCCAGTCGGCAATGGAGACGCTGACCGACATCGGCATCGTCGTGATCCAGGCATCAATCGGCGTTTCGAGCGAGGCTTGCGGTGACGGATTGCCGGGGCCGATGTGGATCGAGACGACAAGGTCGTTGTCGACTGCCGCGTGGAAGAATGGCACCCAGTATTCGTTGTGGATCGAGGGCAGGCCGACCTTGGTCGGGTTGTCGTTCAGCGTCACCGAACGGAAGCCCTTGTCCGCCAGCCGTTTCATCTCGGCAACCGTGGCATCCATGTCCCACACCGGCAGGATGCCAAGCGGGATGAAGCGGGCGGGATCGGTGGCGCACCATTCGTCGCTGTGCCAGTCGTTGTAGGCGCGCAGATGCTTGAGCGCGAGATCTTTGTCAGGCGCGTTGGCGAACATTGAGCCATCCATGGCTACGGCGGTCGGATAATTCAGTTGCACGGCAATGCCATCGGCGTTCATGTCGTCGAGCCGCGCCCTGGGATCCCAGCACCCGCGCCGCATCTGCGCCAGCGAAGTCGGCTCCATCCCGTATTCCTCGGGTACGCGGCCGACCACTGCATTTAGGCCCGTTACCGGCAAACGCATGCCCTGATAGGTCCAGTAACTTTGCCCGGTGTCCATCGTCATCAGCTTGGGCGCGCTGGCCAGAAGATCGCCCGAAAGCTGCCGGTCATACATGTCGCCGGGCTCGATCAGGTGATCGTCCACGCTGACGAGGATCATGTCGTTCATTTCCATTTCGCATCTCTCCTCTTGTCTTTGCTGGCCGCGCAACCTGGCCACTCCTGTTGATCTAGTGTCCCAGGAAGACGGCCTTTCGCTTCTCCAGCATCGCACGCCCGCCTTCGGCCGCATCGTGCGTGGCGAAAGTGCGGGGCTGCAGCCGTTCTTCCTGATCGAGTTGCTCCTCGTAGGAGCGGGACCAGCTTTCCCAGAACAGCTGGCGCGTGATGCCGATGGCTACCGTGGGCCCTTCGGCGAGTTCGCGGGCAATGGCCATGGCTTCATCCATGAAGGTGCCGTCGTCGAACACCCGGTTGACGAGCCCCCAGTCCAGAGCGTCCGAGGCAGAGAGCCGGTTGCCCATGACCATAAGTTCCTTGGCGCGCGCCCAGCCCACGATCCGCGGGAGCATCCAGCTGAGGCCGCCATCGGGGGAGACGCCGATGCGCCGGAACGCGGAAAGGAAGAATGCGGAGCGGGCCGCGACCACCATGTCGCCCGCCAGCGCATAGGAAAAACCGAGCCCGGCCGCCGGACCGTTCACGGCGGTGACAATCGGAATAGGCAGGTTCCGGAGTGTCTTCAGGACATAATGATGGTGCGTTCCCAAAGTGACGCCATGGTCGGTTCGCGAGCCGGATTCGCCTTCCTGCCGCGCACTGTCCATCCAGGCGACGCTGCCTCCGGAACAGAACCCCTTGCCTGCCCCGGTAATGAGCAGGCAGCGGAACCCGTTCTGGGGATCGGCGACATATTTGACCGCGTCGCGAACCTCGTTCGCCATCTGCGCGTCCATCGCGTTGAGAGTGCCGGGATCGTTGAAAGTCAGCCGCACCACCGCGCCGTCGGTATCGATCAGAACCTTTTTCATCTGCGGCTTTTCAATCTGCATCGCACCTCTCTCCCGGGACGGCCGTTTGTAACGCTGCACCGGCTTTTCCGAAGTCCGGCACGCCGTCCGGTGTTTCACTGGCCATGGCCTACCACCTTGACGCAATAGAGACAATATGGAACATTAAGTTCCAATATGGTTTAGTGTCATCCATAATCTGGGTGAGCAGGAGAGGACGTCTCATGGCCACGCTGGCATCACCAAGCCCCCTCACGCCGACGCCCGGCCACATTCCCGACAGCGCGGTTTTCGATTTCGACATGTTCGGTGATCCGGCCCTCAAGGCCGATCCGCACGCGCGCATTCTCGAACTCTCGCAAGCAGCACCGCCCGTGTTCTGGACTCCGCGCAACGGCGGGCACTGGGTGTTCTTCGGCAAGGAGGCGGTGTTCGATGGCGCGCGCGATGCGGCCTCGTTCTCCAGCGAACCCATGCCGCACGAGCAATTGCTGGCGATGCTGGCGATGATGCCGAAGGGATCACCCCATGTGCCGATCCCTTATCCGATCCTGCTCGATCCGCCGCTGCACGAAAAGTACCGCCAGCCCCTGCAGACCGTCTTCTCGCCGAAGACCGTTTCTGGCCTCAAGGCCAAGATCCGCGATCTTGCTGTCGATCTGATCGATCCTGTCGTTGCTCAGGGGCGCTGCGAATTCATGAGCGCCGTGGCGGAGCCGCTGCCGGTCCAGATCTTCCTGAAGATGCTCGGCCTGCCGCTGGAAATGATGCCGGAATACCGGGCACTGGTGAAGGAGAACTTCGCCGCGCAAGCATCCGACGCCAACCCGGCCGCGGCGCAGCGCATGATGAAGGCTGCCGGGATCGTCAGCCGGATCGAAAAGCTGCTCGGCAAGGTGGGGTTGTCGCTGCAGATGATCCCGCCGTACCGGGCGATGCTGAACCGGCGGCTTTCCGCGCAAGGGCCGGATGGCAACATGGCTGCGATGCAGCGCCTCATGAAAGTCGCGGCGATCATGCGAGACGAGATCCTCGACCGCCGCGACAATCCGCGAGACGACATCCTCTCCATGCTCTGGAAGGTCGAGATCGACGGCAAGCCGATGACGCTGGACGACATGGAGAACTATGGCGTTCTCCTGTTCATTGCCGGTCTCGACACGGTGATGAACGCCATCGGCTATGCCGTGCGCCACCTTGCCGAAAATCCGGACCTGCAGGACAGGCTGCGTGCGGAACCAGTTCTGATCCCCAAGGCGGCCGAGGAAATGCTGCGGCTTTACAGCTTCGTCGTTCCGGTTCGCCGGGTTTCGCACGATCTGGAGTTCAAGGGCGTGCAGATGAAGGCCAACGAGCGGGTCATGCTCTACCTGCCCGGCGCCAGCCTCGATCCGGCAGCCTATTCTGATCCGGGCACTTACGATCTCGACCGTGACAACAAGTCGCACATCGCGTTCAACGCGGGCCCGCACCGGTGCCTGGGCGCGCATCTGGCGCGGCTGGAACTGCAGACGCTCTACGAGGAACTTTTGACACGCCTGCCGCGCTTCCGGCTCGATCCGGACAAGCCGGTCGAATACCTGTGCAGCCATATCCTCGGTATCGACAAGCTGCACATCGTCTGGGATGACTGATCGCCATGGGCGGACCAGTCACATCAAATCCCTTCCTGGCGGTAATCGACGAAATCCTGCGATTGCGCAGCTGCTTCGAGGACCTATTCGCGGAGCTGTCCGACGCGGCGGACATGTCGGTGTTGCAGCAGCTTGTTCTCTTTGCCGTTTTCGACGCACCTGTCCCGCCGACTGTTCCCCAGATCGGCCGCGACCTTGGCCATCCGCGCCAGGTCATTCAGCGGATCGTGAACGAAATGGTCGAGAAAGGGCTTTTGGCAAAGGCGGACAACCCCCACCACAAGCGCGCAATGTTGCTGCTGCCGACGGAAAAGGCACAGGACCTCAAACGCCGGGCCGAAGCGCGGGCCTTCGAGACGGCCGAAGCCTTTCTGAGCCACTTCAGCGCGGACCGGTGTGCGGCCCTGACCGGCGAACTGGGCGTGCTCAGACAGGCGTTGGAATCATACATCGATCGCCACGGCCTCGCTGCGAAGGACAAGGCCGCGTCGGGCTCTCAGGTGGCGGGGGCGCTGGCCCTGCTGGAACGGTTCGGCTGAACCGGAGCGAGATCTGGCCGCCATCTGACTGAGAAGAAGAAAAATGGGAGGATGGACGGGATATGGCGCTGCTTGCGGAAAAGGCCGTTGTCGTAACCGGCGCAGGGCGTGGCATAGGCCGCGCGATCGCGCTTGAAGCTGCACGCGAGGGGGCGAGGGTGATTGTGGCCGACCATGGCACGGCGCTCGATGGCAGTGGTCCTGATCCGGCGGTGGCCGAAAGTGTCGCGCGGGAGATCGTGGATAAAGGCGGGGCTGCCTTGCCGGTATCCGCATCCGTGGCGACCAGCGAAGGTGCCCGCGCGATCATCGATAGCGCGCTGGACGCGTGGGGGCGGGTGGACGGGCTCGTCTGCTGTGCCGGGATACTGCGACACCGGCCCTTCATGGAACTCACTGAATTCGATTTCGACGAGGTGATTGCCACCCATCTCAAGGGGCATTTCCTGATGTTCCAGTCCGCATTCAAAGCCATGGTGGCAAATGGCCAAGGTGGTTCGCTGGTCGCGATTGGTTCTGGCTATGTGATGGGCGATCCCAACCGGGCGCCGTACCGGACGGCAAAGGCGGGGATCGTCGGGCTGACCAAGAGTGTCGCCCTGGCCGGCAGAGAACACGCCATCCGGGCCAATGTGCTCTCTCCGGTCGCCGATACGCGCATGACTGAAGCCTCCGGGCTGAAGATCGGATCGGTGCCCGAAGATATCGCGCCGCTGGCCGCATATCTGCTTTCGGACCAGTCGGCGGAGGTTACCGGCGAGGTCTTCTCCATCAGCGGCCAGTCCATAGCCATCTGGGAGGACCCCGCCGAAAGCCGGAAAGTGCAGCATCATTCCCGCTGGACGGCCGGGGCCATCACCGGGGCCATGCCATGGTTGCGCGCCGGGAGGCCTGCAAGTGCTCCGCAGGTTCCGCCGCTTCCCGTGTCAGTCATTCCCGGCGAAGTGTCCAGGGACTAGATATACCCCACCGGGAATGATCTTGCTCAGCCAACATCCTGCCAATTACTGCCGCGCTATGGCCATCTTGAGGTAGGCCTTGATCGCCTCTTCCTTGTCCTCGAGCGGTTCGCCGGTGACGTCGACAAGCGCCTTGTGGATGGTGCCGGAGAACGCGAAGGGCGGGCGGTATTCGTCTTCGAGCATGACAGGCGAACCGTTGTCGCTGCCAATCGTGATGCCTGCCGCAAGCCCGAACTGGAGCGGGATCGTCTTGGGCATCTCGCCCTCGCCCACTTCTTCGCCATCGACGAGCAGCCGCAATGTTGCGGGCGTTCCCATGCCTTTGGCGATGTCCGCCTGTCCCGTCGGTTCGAATTCGATGCTGAGGATGTGATCGCCCAAGGGTACGTCGTCGGCGGACGCGATCCTGCACCGCTGGTCGGCGACGTAGTTGTAGCCGTAGACCAGCTTTCCGTCCTTCATGTAGATGCAGAAGCCACCATCATTCCCGCCGATGGTGAACAGCGCGCCTTCGGCGCCGCCCTCGGGGATGGTCGCATGGACCGAGACCGAGTGCGCGGTGTTGAGCAGGCGCGGGCCCGCACTGCCGGGGACGGTCTGGGTGCCGGGATAGTAGACGTAGCGGGTGCGCCCTTCGGCGATCTGCGGACGCTCCGTGGCAAGGCGCTCGGTGGTGCGGCTGTCGATCGGCAACACATTGTACTTGCCTGCCTCGGCATACCACATGCCGATCATCTCGATCAGCCGCGCGCGTTCCTTGTCGGCAAGGTTAGTGGTTTCGGTCGGGTCGGCGTCGAGATTGTAGAGTTCCCATGATTCCGCATCGAGTGTGTTGAGCATGTCGTGGTCGATCGCATCGCCGAAGGCATGATCGGCCTCGGTGAACGAAGTGCCCGGCCGGGGGCAAACCGCACGCCAGCCGTCATGGTAGAGCGCGCGCGTGCCGAACATCTCGAAGTACTGGGTCTTGTGCAGTGCCTCGGCCGCAGGGTCCTCGAAGGAGGACTTGAGGCTGAACCCCTGGATCGGCGACTGGGTGACGCCGCGGATCGTTGGCGGTGGTTCGATCCCGAGGCAGTCAAGCACGGTGGGTACCATGTCGATACCGTGAGCGAACTGGGTGCGGATGCCGCCCTTCGGCCATGAGATCAGGAAGGGGTCGGACACGCCGCCGCGATAGGTTTCGCGCTTCCAGCGGCGGAACGGGGTGTTGCCGGCATGGGTCCAGCCCCAGGGGAAGTGGTTGAAGTACTTCGGTCCGCCGATGTCCTCGATTGCGGCAAGGTTTTGCGCGAGGTCGTCGGGCACGTTGTTGAAGAACTTGTTCTCGTTGACCGAACCCGATGGGCCGCCTTCGGCGCTCGAACCATTGTCCGAGACCAACATGATCAGCGTGTTGTCGTATTCGCCGATGTCCTTGAGGAACTGGATCAGTTCGCCGATGTAGTGGTCCGTGTGCTCGAGGAAGCCCGCGAACACCTCCATCATGCGCGCGTAGAGTTTGCGCTCGTCATCACTGAGGGCGTTCCAGTCCTGCACGTCGGGGTCATGGCGGGAGAGTTCGGCATGGGCGGGGAGGATGCCGAGCTCCTTCTGGCGCGCGAACGTCTCCCTGCGGTAAACGTCCCAGCCGCCATCGAACTTGCCCTTGTACTTGTCGGCCCATTCGACGGGCACGTGGTGGGGCGCATGCTGCGCGCCGGTGCAGAAGTACATGAAGAAGGGCTTGCTGGGTGCGACCTGCTTGGCATCGGCGATCATGCCCTTGGCCTTTTCGACGAGGTCGACCGTGAGGTGCTAGCCTTCCTCGGGGCTCTTCTCCTGTTCGAACTGCGAATTGTCGCGCACGAGCTCGGGATAGTACTGGTGCGTGTCGCCGCCGAGGAAGCCGTAGTAGCGTTCGAAGCCGCGGCCCAGCGGCCAGCGGTCGTAGGGACCTGCGGCGGAAGTCTGCTCCGTGGGCGTCAGGTGCCACTTGCCGATGGCATATGTATTGTAGCCCTGCTGGAGGAGGATTTCCGAGATGAAGCCGTTCTCGAACGGGATGATACCATTCGAGCCCGGGAAGCCCGTCGCGCGTTCGGTGATGCAGGCCATGCCGTTCGAGTGGTGGTTGCGCCCGGTGATGAAGCAGGTGCGCGAGGGCGAGCACAGCGCTGTCGTGTGCATGTTGGTGTAGAGCAGGCCGCTGGCGGCGAGCGCATCGATGTTGGGCGTCCGGATCGGGCTGCCGTAGCAGCCAAGATGGCCGAACCCGGTGTCATCAAGGACAATGAACAGGACGTTAGGAGCCCCCGCTTTCGCGCGGTTTGGGGCGGGCCATGCGGGCTGCGAGACGTCGAACGTGCGGCCAGCCACGCCGGAGAAGGCGTGACCGGATTTGTATTCGTTGAGAGCCATGTCGTTTCCTCGGTGGGGCCGCCCTGAGAACAAGGGGGCTTAGAAGCCCTGCATTGTTAGGAAGGAGGAACCTTGATGGGCCATCGGGGGCAACCCTGAGGTCACTTCGGGAAAGTCCGAGGACTGTTCAGGACGCTTTCTTTTCCTATGTTCGTAAATATTTGAGTGAAACTGGACATTGCCCCGGCGGTGTTCGTTACGAACGATCCGGCCGGGGCAATGTCCAGCGGGAGTGCTGCGGGGGGGGAGGGGTGGCAGCACTCCCGTTGGGGCGTCAGTCGTGTCCCTTGCTCATGAACTGCTCGACCACGTTCGACATGTCGAAGCTCTTGCCGCCCTGTACCGGGGGGTACTTGGCAAGCGTCCCGAGGTGTTCCTTCATGAGTTCGCCGAGCGGTCCGGTCTGCCATGAGACTTTCTGGATCAGGTGCCCGTAGCTGTCCGAGTTGTCGTAGCTTTCGAAAGGATCCATGCGGATGTTGAAGACCAGCGGCTTGGAGCGGCCGGTGATCGTGCCGTAATAGTCCTCGGTGGTGGCGAAGTGCCATTTCCACGGGCCCATGCGCAGCGCGGCGAGCTTGGATTCATTGTAGAAGAACAAGTGATTGCGTGCCGAATCTTCACTTTCTCCCTTCCAATAGGGGAGATTGTTCACGCCATCGATGTACTGCTGCTTCTCCTCCAGGACCTTTTTGTTCACGTCTTTGACACCGGCCGCGACCGCCAGCGTAGTAAACATGTCCTGATGGCACTGGATGCCGTTCTTGAGCTGCATCGGTTCGATGACACCCGGCCACTTCAGCATCGAGATGACACGGATGCCCCCCTCGTAGGTGGTCATCTTCTCGCCGCGCCATGGCGTGGTGGCGCCATGCGGCCAGGACGAGTGCTCGGGGCCGTTGTCGGTCGAGTACCAGACGATGGTATTTTCATCGAGGCCCTGTTCCTTGAGGAAGTCCAGCACGATGCCAACATCATGGTCGTGCTGCATCATGCCCGAGCCGTGCAGGTCGGCTTCCGAAGAGTACTTCTCGGCTGCATAGCGCCATTTGTCGTTGAGGCGTGTGTAGAGGTGCATGCGGCTGGTGTTGAGCCAGACGAAGAAGGGCTCGTCCGCATCCTTGGCCTTCTTCATGAATTCGAGCGCGGGCGGGATGAATTCCTTCTCGTCTACCTCGTGCATGCGGTCCTGATGGAGCGGGCCGGTATCGACGATTTTCTGCTTGCCGACTTTGCCGAAGCGCGGGTCTTCGGTCGGATCGTCCTTGTCAGTCGCCCAGCAATGCAGCACGCCGCGTGCGCCGAACTTCTTCTCGTACTCCTCGAGGCTGCCCGAATAGGCCTTTGCAAAGGCCTGATAGTCGCGTTGCTGGTCTTCTTCGGAGACGTTGAGGTGGTAGAGGTTGCCGAAGAATTCGTCGAACCCGTGGTTGGTCGGCAGGTGTTCGTTGCGGTCGCCCAGATGCGACTTGCCGAAATGGCCGGTGCGATAACCGGCGGCCTTCAGCACTTCGGCGAGGCACGGGGAGGCAGGCTGCAGGCCGAGCGGCTCGCCCGGCTGGCCGACAGTGACCATCCCCGAGCGGATCGGATACTGGCCGGTGATGAACGAGGCCCGGCCTGCCGTGCAGGAAGGTTGGGCATAGTGATCGGTAAAGCGGATGCCCTCGTAGCCGATGCTGTCGATGTTGGGCGTGGTGTAGCCCATTGTGCCCAGCCCATAGGCGCTGACGTTCTGCCAGCCGATGTCATCACCCCAGATGACCAGAATGTTGGGTCTCGATGCCATTGGCTTTCTCCGTCGATTGGGATTTTTCGGGAACGGGGCCGGACCGGAACATCTCGGTGGCGGCGAGCATTCCGGTCCTGAGGGAAATCTGGCCGCCTTCGTGACGCGGTCCTATGGGGATTTGCCCTGAGATTGGCCGGGGAGTCTGCCGGGTTGCCGGGGGCGCTGGCCCGAGCGGTCATTGTGGCGGCAAGTCCTCCGAAACTGGTGGCACCATCGGGACGTCAAAGGTGCCGGGAGGCTGAGCCTTCATCGTCTCGAGAAGCTGTTCCATCGGGCGCTGGTCTTCGGTGATGCCGCCGGAGGTCGGGCGGTCGATATCGATCACCAGAATGAGCGCGCCGCCAAAGAGGATCAGCAGGAGCGAGGCCGTGGTGCGCCCGCGCCGCCCGGCGAGAACGTAACCCAGCACGCCCGCCGCGATCAGCTGGTAGAGCACCAGCATCATGAACACTTCCACCGGCACATGGGATCGCCGCGATTGCTGGCGAGCCGAATCGAGATCGATCACTTCGTTGACGGAGCCGATGTAGGCGCTCGACAGCGGCCGGGTCTGGATGGTGGGAAAGGCGGCGACAGTAGCAGCCCAGAGCTGCTCCACCATCAGGTTGCTCGCCTTCAGGTCGTTGCGCCGGGTCTCGTTGTCTGCGGAGCGCGCGAGATCGACCCGGTTTTCCGTATAAGAAAGGAGCAGGTTGCTGATCCGCGTGCGATGCGGTTCCTCGAGCAGCTGGGTGCGCAGGTAGGTCGTGCCAATGGCGTTCGCTTCCTCGAGCACCAGCTTACGGCGGGTGTCGTAGCGATCTATGGCCAGCGCGAAAGTGAACCCGACCAGCAGGGCCAGAAGACCCATCACGGACGAGACGACATAGCCCTCCTCGCTTTTCGCACGCGGTGATACGTCATCCGCGCTTTTCGCACGCAGTTTCCAGCCGGCAAGGGCCGACAGGATCATGCCGCCGTAAATGGCAGCGGCGATCAGCCAGATGGGTGTGGTCAGCAACCAGGTTCCGAATGCCGTCATCGCCGTTCTCCAGAGGACTGGCGGCTATTTTCTGCCCGGCATTCCGGTTTGCCATCGGGACAAACCCCTGAACCGGCGAGACGAAAAGGCAGCGTTCATCGCGCGTTGAATGCCGGTTTCCGCTGAATTTCGTCTTGCGGCGATAGGGGCGCATAAATCAGGACCGGGGGGTTTCCCCGATGGTGGTCATTTTTTAACTGCGAAAAGATGGCTCACTCAGATTACGTGCAAACCAGCCCCGATGGCCAACCAGGAGGGGAAATTGAGCAGTCCAGTTCGCCGCATTGTTCTCGCCGACGATCACGAAGCGATCCGGCTTGGCGTGCGCAGCATGCTGTCTTCGCATCCTGACTGGCGGGTTATCGGAGAAGCGTCGAACGGGCGTGACGCGCTGGAGATCATCCGTTCGACCCAGCCGGATATCGCCATCCTCGACTATTCCCTGCCGATGATGAACGGCCTTGAACTCACGCGGGTGATCAAGAAGGAAATGCCGCGAGTGGAAGTGCTGATCTTCACGATGCACGATCGTGAGGATGTTCTCGCAGAACTGCTGACGGCAGGCGCGCGCGGCTATCTGCTGAAGTCGGATGCCAGCAAGCATCTGGTAGCCGCTGTCGAAGCGCTCTCGATCCGGCGGCCGTATTTTTCGGGCAATGTTTCGCAGACCCTGCTGGACCGGTTCATCGAGTCTGCAGCCAAGAACTCGGCCGGGGCGGCGCTGACTCCGCGTGAACGCGAAATCGTGCAGCTTATTGCAGAAGGGCGCCTGAACAAGGAAATCGCGGCCATTCTCGACTTGTCGATCAAGACTGTCGAAACGCACCGCGCAGCTGCCATGCACAAGCTGGACCTCAAGACGACGGCCGATCTGGTGCGTTACGCCGTGCGCAACAATATCATAGAACCCTAGTTCACGGACTGGTCTTTCCCTGTGAACAGTTCTGGCCGGTCAGCCGGATACGCTGTCGCGGACGACGGCCGTTACCGAAGTCCCATTTTCCAGCGGCCTGACCCGGATCCGGCCGCCCAGTTCGGCCATACGGGATTTCATCCCGTTGATCCCGACGCCGCTGTTGCGGTCCAGGCCGCGTCCGGTTGCGATGCCGACGCCAAAGTCACGGATGCGCAGGCACAGCCAGTTGCCGCTGCAGTGCAGCCGCATTTCTGCCCTACGCGCACCACTGTGCTTGAACACGTTCATGAGTGCTTCCTGGGCGATCCGGAACAGCGACATTTCCGTCTGCTTCGAGTTTTTGCCCTGATTGCCCCGGCATTTGAAGCCAATCTCGATGCCGGTTCTGGCGGACATCCCTGCTGCAAGCGCATCAAGTGCCCCGGGCAGACCCAAGGTTTCCAGTTCCGGCGGATGAAGCAGGTAGGCAACGCAACGCACCTGTTGCTGCAATTGTGTGACGACGTCTCCGGCATCCTTGCAAGCGATATCGGTCACCGCGCTGTCTGCCGTGCTGATGGCGTGGAGATTGAATTCAAGCCTCAACAGCAATTGCGCGGTAACATCGTGCAAATCTCGTGCAATGCTGCGCCGTTCGGCATCTCGCGCCCGAAGAAGGGCGAGTTCCATTTTCCAATGTGAAGGTGTGTGGCCGTGGGTTGCGACAGCTTGTGGGCTCTCGTGAGAGACCAATGCATAGTCGGATATCAGCATCTCTACCCCCATGTGCTTTGATGCACGGGATTTCATCCTGGAAAATATCAATTTATCGCATTGAAATTTTTATACGAAAACACCTGTATTTCAAAGACATGTTGAGGAAATTTAATTCCATCTATATTGTTTGTTTCGTTAGTTGAATATAAACCTTTTTCTACGCAAGATATCATTCTTTTGGAAGATATTTATCATAAGTGTTCTTGTCGGGTTAGCTTTTTTTGAAGAGAAGCCGCTGGGTGAAATACCTTAGGGGTTTCCCCGATCACCACGAATCACGCAGCGGAAGCCGACATGACTTGTGGAGGTATCCACCGGCTGTGCGTGGCGAGCCGCCGGGCGGTAACGGCGGCAGTAACTGGGGGCGCAAAGGTGTGATCCCCCCTTCAATACGCGACGGGGAATCCGGATATCGGGCATCGCCGGATCGTAGCTCTCGCTGATGGCGGGGCCGCGAGGGTTGCGGGGGGCGCAGCACGGACGCACGGGGACGGACCGATGCCCATCGGCGAAGAAGTCCCTTGTCCATTCCCACACATTGCCGATCATGTCGAAAATGCCGAAGCCGTTGGCCGGGTAGGTGCGAACCGGAGACGTGCGCTCGTACCCGTCAACGAGGGTGTTTTCATTCGGGAAGGCGCCTTGCCATGTGTTGGCCATGGCCTTGCCATCGGGCATGAGCTCGTCACCCCATGCAAACTCCTTCCGCTCGAGGCCGCCCCGTGCCGCATATTCCCATTCGGCCTCGGTTGGCAGATCTTTCCCGGCCCATTGGGCGTAGGCACATGCATCCGTATAGGAGACATGGATCACGGGATGGTCTTCAAGCCCTTCGGTTGTGGAGCCAGGTCCAAGGGGATGGCGCCAGTTCGCGTCAAAGCGGTAGTCCCACCACTGGCCGATGTCGGTAAGTGGCACCGGGCGACCGGGCGGCTGGAAAACAAGCGAGGCTGGACGCAGCATTTCGGGCAGGGCGCCAGGATAGTCTGCGGGATCAGGCGCGATCTCGGCTGTCGTGACATGGCCTGTCGCCGCGACAAAGGCACTGAACTGGCGATTGGTAACGGGTACCTCGTCGATCCAGAAGGGATCGACATGCACGCGATGGCATGGGGCTTCTTCCGGGTAGTGATCGTCGGATCCCATCCAGTACGTATCGCCATCGAGGTATATCATGCCATCGGCATCAGGTTTTGGTGAATTGCCGCTGTTCGACGTGACGTGTTCGCGCATGGAATCCTCCGGAACGGGTATCGTTCGTTAGCAACCAAGGTGACCACGGCCGGGGTGACCTGGCAATCGGGGGAACCCCTCGACTCTGCTTCCGGGGAAACCCTGGCGCGACTCGTCGAGCCGGGATCAGAACCGGATGCTGGCACTTGTGAGAACACGGGTTGAATCCTGGCTGGCCTGCAATTCGGCCTGCAAGGACAGATGCCTGTTCAATTCAAGATTGAGACCGGCCAGCGCGGCCCATGGGTGGCTTGCAGACATCTCGACCCGGTAACGCATGCTGATCGTATCGCCGTCGTCGAAGACCGGGCCGCTCGTCACGACCCCTTTGACGGTCGTATCGAGATCGAAATAGTTGGCCCCGAAATAGGGCGCGAGATAGGTGTCTTCACCGAGCCGGAACCTCGGGCCTGCGCGGATTCCCAGATTGGTGGAGCGTACGTCCGAGCGGTCCTGGGAGGAAATGCTCACGGTCTTGGCGATCGATCCCAGCGCGAACCAGTGTTCATTCCCGTAGATCAGCACCGTGCCCACCGTGAACGTGACATTATCCACCCTGGTTTCGATCGGCAGGTGGACCGAACCGCATGGCCTGGCCGGCCGGCAGAACGGGCGTGGAATGATCGCGTCGAGATCGATATTGACGTCGATAAGGTTCGTTCCCTTCACCTTACCCAGCGATGCGAATAGGTTTACGCCCGGGAAAAGCCACAGGTCCGCCTTGAACCCGTACAAGGTGTTGTCGCCCTCGAGCCTGTTCGTGGTCACGGCGGGCAGAGGGAGGAGAGTGGCGTCCTCTGGGGGGACATTGCCCTTGGCGACGGCGACGGCGAGGTCGCGGGAGTCGAAGTTGTTGGTGTTCTTCACGATCAGAAGACCCAGCCCCCAAGGCTCGGGAATGCGGTAGCCGCGGTTTATGGCGGCTTGCCCGCCCAGCGGAAACAGGCGCTTGCGGGTCTTTTTTCCGGTGGTGGGGCGGTCATCCGTCTGGTTGGCCGGGCACAGGAACGGGACGCTGTCGCTATTCCGGATCGATGGATCGCATGGCGGTGCGGGAAGCGGTTCTTCGGATGGTTGCGCATACTCGCGCGGTTCGAGCGCGGAGTCCTGAGCCTGGGCCGTGTTTGCTCCCAAAATGCAGAGCAGGACAAGGGGCAGGGAGACAACGCGTTCAGACATGCTGTGAGGATGTCCCGCCGGCAGCGAGTCCGCCATCGGGATTTGCCCCGGGACAAAGGTAGGTGCTGCCGCTCAGCCGCCGGTCGCTCCGGGTTAAACCCGATAGGAAGCGGATGACGGCTCTGCCTAGGGTGAGGGTCTGGATATCGCTTTCGGGACAGAACGAATGCGCACCCTTGCCTTTCCGTCATGCGTCCTGCTGCTGATCGCCACATCCATGCCCTTTGCCGGTCGGGCCCAGGCTCAGGCGGCCTATATTCCGACCGAAATGGAAGATCAGGCGGACACGCTCCGCGACGCGCCTGCCTCAGATGGCGCCGCCGCCGGCAAATCTGCCGACCTTGTGATCGCGCCGTTGCCGGTGTCCAATCCGGCTCTGGGAACGGGGGCGGCACTGGCTGGCGTGCTCTACTACAATCCCAACGATGCACCCCAGCCCTGGGTTACCGGCGTCGCGGCCGGGTATACCAGCACCGACAGCTGGGGCGGCGGGCTGTTCCACCAGATGTCGCTGGACGATGACCGTTTCAGGATCAGTGGGCTTGCCGGGTATGGCGATGCCAAGCTGAAATTTTACGGCATTGGTCCACAGGCCGGAGCAGCTGGCATTTCAGTGAATCTGAGGGACAGGGGGTTGAAGGCCTATATCGACGGGCAGGTGCGCCTGTTCGATCATGGGCTGCTTTCCAGGCTGCATCTGGGTGTGAGGGTGAGCTATCTGCGCATCCGCTCATCCATCAGCATTCCGACGCCTGATCACCCTGAGCTTGAACTGCCGGGCGTTGAACTGCGCAGCAATGTCAACGCGATCGGCCCGTCTTTCACATTTGATTCCCGTGACCATCCCTTCAATCCTCGCAAGGGCGTGCTGGTCACGGGAACATGGATGTTCGGCGCTGGCTTCCTCGGCAGTGATTTCCAACATCGCAAGCTGGAGATCCTGTCGACTGCGTACTTTCCTGTGGCCAGGCAAACGGTACTGGCCGTCCGCAGGGCTTTGTGCGCGGTAAAGGGCAAGGCGCCGTTCTACGATCTGTGCCTTTTCGGGCAGCACGCCGACCTGCGTGGCTACGAGGCAGGCCGGTATCGCGACCGGGCAAGCTGGGTCCTGCAGGGCGAAGTAAGGCAGAAAATCTCGAGGCGGTTCGGGGTGGTCGGCTTTGCAGGGGTGGGTGGCATCGCGCCGAGCGCTGGCGACATATGGAAGCACAGCCATGTATTGGCCTCCGGCGGGGCAGGCCTGCGCTATCTCGCTTCGGAGTCCAACAATGTGAACCTGCGGTTCGATGTCGCCTGGGGCAAGGACGGATCCGCGATCTATTTCGGGATCGGCGAAGCATTCTGAAGGCGCCGGCGGTGCGCACCCCGGGGGTCACAGTCCGCCGCTATGGGATCGATCAGCCCTGCCGCCGGGGGTAATCCCCGATTAGCCGCCGGTCCTTGACGGTTAAACTGGACGTTCAACGCAATTGCGGGAGGACGGCCATGGGGAACCGCAGGACAGGACGGTGCAGCGCCAGGACGGGAACGGCCATGGCGGTGCTGCTGGCGCTCGGTGCGTCCGGACATGCTCACGCTACGGAAGGCGCGGCGTCGCTCTACCTGCTTGGCTCGGGCGGGCCCGCGGCCGCAGTCATGCCGCCGGTGGAGGGTGTGTATTTCGACAAGGTCATCTACGTCTACGACGGTGATGCAAAGGCCGAGCGGGAATTTCCCCTCAACGGGAATATCGTTGCCGGCCTCGATGCCACGATCGTCGCGGATTTCACGACCTTGCTGTTCGTTCCCAGCACCGACTTTCTGGGCGGGACGCTGGCCGTCGGAGTGACCGCTCCGCTGGGCGCGCCGATGCTCGACGTTGACGCGGTCCTCACCGGTCCGGGTGGCGCTGCCCTTACGGCCCGGCGGCGCGATACCGCGTTGACGACGGGAGATCCCGTCGGGCTGGTGATGCTCGGCTGGCATGGCGAGAAGGTTCACCTTGAACTCTCGTCGATGATCAATGTGCCCGTCGGCAATTACCGTGAGGGGCAGCTGGCCAATCTTTCGCTGCATCGCTGGGCCGTGGACGGTTCGGCCGCAGTGAGCTGGCACGACCCTGCCTCTGGCTGGGACCTGTCCGCCAAGGCCGGATACACGTTCAATGGAAAGAACGACGATACCGGCTACGACAGCGGCGACGAAGTCCATGTCGAGGCAGCGGTGGAAAAGGCATTCTCGCCCAGGTTTTCCTTGGGCGTACAAGGGTACTACGCTAGGCAAATCAGCAACGACAACGGTGTGCTGGGGCCGTTTCGCGGGGAAACCGTGGCGGTTGGCGTGACCGCTGCGACGAATGTCGTCATGGCGGGGGTGCCTGCGACCTTCCGGACGCGCGTGTTCCGGGAACTGGAAACGACTAACCGACTCAAGGGCATGTCGTTCTGGCTCGATTTCTCGGTTCCGATTTCCATGAACCTGCCGCAGCAGTGAGTTTTCCGGGGAGGCCTGATGACCATGGAAGAAATCCTCATGACATTTGCCTCGGCCTCGGCACTGATGCTCGAAGGCGTCGTCGCGGTGCTGGTCATGTATGGTGCCGTCGAGGCGCTGGCGCGCATGGCGGTCCATCTCGTCGTGCAAAGCGAAAGCGTGACAAGGCGCCTGATCTGGATGCGCTTCGCCCAGTGGATTATTCTGGCGCTGGAGTTCGCGCTCGGCGCGGACATCATTCGCACCGCCATTTCCCCCTCGTGGGACGACGTCGGCAAACTTGCTGCCATCGCCGCGATCCGCACAGGACTGAGCTTTTTCCTCGAACGCGACATCGAGGCGTTTGAAGAGCCGGACATGAGGGGGGCGGCCGAAGGGTGAAGGTGCGTCCCGGGTCTTCTATTCGAACGGACTGAGTCCGAAGGCAACGGTCAGCACAGCGAGGACACCCACGACAAACAGCCCCATTGCCACAAGCAGGCTCACCGATATCGGGTAGGCGCTGTCGCCATGGATGAGGGTGTCGGCCACCAGTTCCTTGCGCCGTGCGCGCAGTTCGTTGGCGAACTGGACGTGGCGCCAGATTCCGCCCGTGAGGATGAGCAAACCCAGAACGATCAGGCTCAGGCCGAAATTGCGGGGGGCATGGGAATCGGCGATCGCTACGGCCGCACTCAGCCGGCGGAACGTCTCGTACAAGGTGAATCCGAAACCTATCATTGACAGCGACGTGCGGATTTCGGCCATCAAGGTTCTGTCGGCCGCCATGCGGGTTCGCTGGAGGGCCATCCCCGTGCGTCGCATTCCCAGTTCGGTGCGTGTCCCGGAGAGGTCGGTGCGGAACTCGGACAAGTCCGTGCGGTGTTCCGAGAGACTGGTTCTACGGCGCGACAGGCCCGTGCGGAACCGGGAGTAGATGGTTGAGGCCTCGGCCGCCTCATCCGCGCCGATCGTGGGAAGCTCGGGCACGTCCTCGGGCTCGGACCGTGCCGGCCGGGCGAATGATTCTGCGGGCGATTGGCCTGTCATCTGGCTTGTGCTCCGGGTTGCTGGTCTGGTTCGCAGTCTGGAAGACACCGGTATCAGGGAGCAATCAGGGTAATCCCGCCCGGGAAGGCCCGCGGTTCCTGAGGTGGCGGCTGGAGCGGCGGCAACAGACTGTCGATTTGGCGGTATTTCCCGGCTCCGACCGGGGCTGGCCCTGATGGCTGCCCGGGCCGCCAGCATCGATACCTTGAGGGCTTGCTGTCTCACCTGACGGGATTGCGGTGATCTTCAAACGGGATCGGATACCACGAGATGCATTTTACTTTTTCCGGAAGGGCGCTCGCCGCCGCAGCACTGCTGGTTTCCTGTGCAGTTCACGCTCAGGATGCCGAAGAAGCGGGCAATGGACAGGGGCTGGCGGAGCAGCTGGCGAACCCGATTTCCAACCTGATCTCGGTACCGTTCCAGTTCAACTACGACTGCTGCTACGGGCCGGCCGACGGGGACCGCTTTACACTTAACATTCAGCCGGTCATTCCTGTTTCGGCTTCATCCGACTGGAACCTGATTACCCGCACCATCCTGCCGGTAATCTCCCAGTCCGAGACCGTTCGCGGTCAAGGGGGCGACACCGGGCTGGGCGATACGGTGCAGAGCTTCTTCCTGTCCCCAAAGGCATCCAGCAATGGACTGGTCTGGGGCGTAGGACCCGTCATTCTCTGGCCTACTGGCAATTCTACCTTTGGCTCCAAGAAGTTCGGTGCCGGGCCCACTGCTGTTGTCCTGAAGCAAGGTGGGGGGATGACTTTCGGTCTGCTGGCCAACCACATCTGGTCGTTCGCCGGAAAGTCCGAGCGGGAAGACATCAGCGCGACGTTCATCCAGCCCTTCATCACGAAAACGCTGCCGGATTCGACGAGTTTCGGCCTCAACACCGAGACCACCTATGACTGGAAGCACAAGACCTGGACCGTGCCGGTCAACGCGACCGTCAGCCATGTTTTTGCATTCGGCAAACAGCCGGTCAGCCTCGGCGTGGGCGCGAAATACTATGCAGAGCGTCCGGCCGGAGGCCCCGAATGGGGGGCGCGGTTCGTGATGACCCTGCTTTTCCCGAAATGATCGGAACAACCATTGCCGATCGGGGGCAAGCAGCCTTGGCAGGCAGGGTCGATAGCGCCGCTAATGGGAGAAAACCCCGATAGGGACCGCCGAGATCAGGGCCAATAGTTCGGGCGGATCGAACGCTGGCCCCACACCCCCCAAGGCTTGCCCGACAGGGCAGGAAGGCGGGGTTTCCAGCCGGGAAAGAGGAATGATGCAATGGCCAATCCAGGAACTTTCCGACGTGCTCTTACTACCCTTGCCTTTGTGGGAACATGCGTGTCGGCCTCTGCATGGGCGCAGGCCGCGGACCAGCCCGAGGCGGACGACTCCCTGATCGATCAGGACGCTTTCGACGCGCTGGACCACATGGCGCAGTACCTGCAGACGCTGACGTCCTTCGAAGTCAAATCGGATGTCACGACGGAAGTGGTCCTGGAGGGCGGACAGAAGGTCCAGTTCGGCGGTGCACTGGACCTCAAGGTTCACAGGCCCGATGCCTTCAAGATCGTCGCCGCGTCTGACACCCGCACGCGCGAGATGTACTATGACGGCAAGCTCTTCACGATCTATGCCCCTGTGCTGGGATATTACGCCGACTTCGCTGCGCCGCCGACGATCGGCCTGACCCTGGACAAGGCCCGCACCGAATACGACATCGAAATACCGCTGGCTGATCTGTTTACCTGGGGCACCGATCAGACGATCCGGGCGCGCATCAAGGAGGCCCTGGTCATCAGGCCCGAGCACATCGGCAATCGCACCTGCATGCACTACGCTTTCCGGCAGGAAAAGGTCGACTGGCAGCTCTGGCTTGAAGAGAGCGACAAGCCGTTGCCTTGCAAGATCATCATAACCAGCCGCGTCGATCCGGCGATGCCGCAATATACCGCGGTTCTTCACTGGGACACCGCGATGAACATTCCCGCATCGACGCTGGCGTTCACGCCGCCTGCCACGGCGAAGCGCATCACCATCGCCGAAGCCGCAGGACAGAAGGGAGACGATCAATGACTGGCATCCACTCTCGCGGCGTCGCCGCATCAGCCACGCTGGTATTGGTCCTTGCCAGTGTCCCCGCCAGCGGCTTTGCGTTTCGCTCGGGTCATGGCGGACCGGGCGTCGGCAACGCCCACGAAACGGGGGCGCATCTCGCACCTCCGAAAAAGCCCGGCGGCGGTGGCGGAGGGCGGCCAGCCGCAGGCGGCAAAAGGCCCGGTGGTGGCGGTGGAGGACATTCCCGTCCTCGTCCGCCCGCGCGTGGCAATGCCAACGTCAACGTCAATCACAACGTCAACGTGAACTACAACGACCGGGGCCATCACGGCGGTCACTATAACCATCATGACCATTGGGACGACTGGGACGATCACTGGCATCCGGCGCGGACTGCGGCCACGGTGGCCGTGACCGCTGCCGTAGTGGGCTCGATCGTGCGTAGTGTCCCGCCGAACTGCAGCACTGTGGCTGTGAACGGGATCAGCTACTCGCAATGCGGCAACACCTGGTATCAGCCGCAGTATTCCGGTTCCTCCGTGCAATATGTGGTGGTCAATCCGCCGCGCTGACCGATTGGCGCGGCATCCCGCCGCGCCGCATCCTGGGGGACATCCCGATGAGCGTGATTGTGATCCTCAAGCTTATGCTTGTCATCAGCATTGCACTGATGCTGTTCGCACTGGCCCTGCGGGCCAGGGTCGCCGATCTCGGCTATCTGTTCGTTCATTGGCGCCTCGGCCTGGGGGCGTTTGCCGCCATGTTCGTGGTCGTGCCGGTGGTGGCGATTCTTCTGGCACGCACATTCGATCTCAATCCCGCCGTAAAGGTTGCTCTTGTCGCGATCGCCTTTTCTCCCCTGCCGCCGATCCTGCCGGGAAAGCAGATCAAGGCCGGGGGCGAGGCCTGCTATGTGACGGGCCTGCTCTTCGCAGCGACGCTCGCCTCAATCGTGGTCGCGCCGTTCGGCATCGCCTTTGCTGCAAGTATTTTTGATGTCGAAGCGGCGATAACGCCCATGGCGGTGGCCATGCCGCTTATCGTCACGGTTCTGGCGCCGCTTCTTGCGGGCCTCGCGCTCTCCCCGATGTTCGGCACGGCCGTTTCGCAGCTGAGCCCGATCCTCAGCAAGATCGGTACTGCTCTCCTGGTCCTCGCGGTGCTGGGCTTGGTCGTGATGATGCTTCCGGGCATCCGTGACGTGATCGGGCAGGGGACACTGGTGGTGTTGTGCATCACGATCGCCGCAGGGATGGTAGCAGGCTATTTCTTCGGTGGCCCCGAGCGGGGTGACAAGGCAGCCCTGTCGCTTGCCGCGGCAACCCGGCACCCGGGGGTGGCTGTCGCCATCGCAACTCAGACCTTCCCCGCCGCGTCTCTGGCGCCAGCCGCTATCGTGCTGTCGCTGGTGCTTTCGACGGTGCTGTGCATCCCGTATCTTCGTTACATGGGCAAGCAGCCTCGGAAAGCGGCAGCCTGATCCGGCTGCGGCCTTTTCTTCCATCTGCGGTTTTTCAGAATGAGGCCTGCAATATGAGTGCCGGCCCGTTGAGTGCGTAGCGGATCCGGCCGCTCCAGACATCCTTGTCGATCTTGATGCGATAATTGACGTAGCGGTAGGCCAGACCGATGCTGGCATTCTTCAGCACTTTGTAAGACACGCCGGCTTGCGCATTGACCAGCCTGCCGTCGTAGTCTCCGATCTTCAGCGAGAGGTAGTCGACGCGTCCGGTGGCTTCCAGCCGCGGGGCAAGGCGCCAGGTTGCAAAGAGGCCGACTGTCGGCAGCGGCGCGAACACTTTTTTCCGGCGCCTCTCGGTCGCGAACGTCTCGCCATCGGTCGTCGCCTGGCCGGAAAGCTCAAGCTGGAATTGCGTCGCATGAACGCCGATGGCCGCGCCCAATTCCAGATCGGGCTGTTGTACCAGGGCATAGCCCACGGTCAGGCGATAGATGTTGCTGTCGAACCCGCTGGAGATGCGGGCATTCACCGGGTACGTCACATCGTCGAATACGAGGTCGCGGGCCAGATCGATGCTTCCGCTCCGCTTGAGCTTGAAGAAGTCTGCGGCGACAACCACGTGCCCGAAGCGGGCCCCCGCCGATACTGCGGGCAGAACGTCCCGGTTATCGAGTTTGAGATCCTTCTCGAAGTCGATGTCCGTGCCGATTGCCTGTTCGGTCTTCGCCGTCACCCGGGCATTGGTGTCTACCCTGGGATAGTAGGCCTGGACGTTGAGCCAGTAGTCGTCATCCAGTGTTTGCGCCCGGACGGGGGCAGGGCAGGATAGGGCCGCCGCGACAGCCGCGGCCGATGCCACGCTGGCGATCCGGATCGCCTTCGAGTGCGTGTGGTTGACTGTTCCTGCGTTGGAAAAATCGCTGTTGCCCATCTGGATTTCCTACCTTGAATGGCACGCACCGCACGCCGTACTGAAGTCAGTCCAAATGAAGGCTAACCGGAGCACCGGGCCGGGCTAATCAGGGTTTGTCCCCATGTGCGCTCCGGGTGATTCCCAAGAGTCCGAGGGGCCGCTCACCGGGCCAGGCGCCAATTCGAGCCTTCGGGCAGGCAGGGCAATTGTGATCCCTGCCGCCTCAAGCTGTTTCAACAGTTCCAGCAGCAGGCGTTCTTGCCGCAGATAGCCGTCGTCATGCGAAAGGCACTGCAGGTTCGCGCGAATCTGGAACCGGAAACAGTCTTCGCCAAACCCTCGGAAGCGGACCGGGCAAGTGCTGGGAACATAGTCCGGATCGGCCTCCAGCACGGCCCGCGCGGTATCGAGCACCTTTTTAATAGTCCGCGCGTTTGCGTCGAAGGATATTCCGAACATTTGCTCGACATGAAAGTGATCTCGCAGGGTGAGATTCTCGATCTCCTTGTCGGCAAGGGCGCTGTTCGGAATCGACAGGATCGAACGTTCCATTGTGCGAATGCGCGTTGACCTCATGCCGATGTCGACAACATCCCCGATGCGTCCGCCCACCTTGCACTTGTCGCCAATTCGGACGGGCTTGTCCGCGAGGATGACAATACTGCCGACTAGGTCTGCCACAGCCGTCTTGCTGCCCAGCGCGAGCGCGAGGCCTCCAACCCCTAGCGCGGCGAGCCCGGCGGTGACATCGATCCCGAATGTGGCGAGGAGTGCGGCGGCGCCAAGCATGACCATGGCGAGCCGCAGCGTACGCATGAGGAAGTTCGAAGCACCGATCCATTGCACGCGGCCGGCACGGCGGAACCGCCAGGCAGCGAGATCGCCCATAACGCCGATCAGGCGCCATCCCAGCCAGGTCGCGGCGGCCCAGACGAAGATCCCGGAGTATCGGGCAATGGCGGTTCGCTCGACGAGACCGGCGCCGAGCGGTACGGCCAGCTGCGACATCGCGCCATAGACCAGCATCAGGGCGCCGGGCGGAACGATCGCGAAGATGATGTCGGATACGGGGTGGCGTTCGATGTCTCCACGCCTCAGGCCTATCCGGCTGCAGAGCGCCCGGAATACCAGGACGATGACACTGAAAAGGGTCAGGCCCAGCCCCGCCAGCAACGCCCAGCTCTTGAGCGGGGCGCCGAACAGCATGAGGCTGTGGTCCTCCTCGAGGTCCGCCGTCGCCATTTCGCTGGCGGGCGCTTCGGGAAGGTCCGGCAACTGCGCCAGGGTGTCCGCGGAAATGAGCCACAGCGGGGTCTCGTCATCGTGGGTCACACGGCGCGCGAGAACAGGAATGATCTCACCGTCCTGTTCGTAACTGCCGATCGTTTCCTCGTCCGGGGGAAGCCCGTCATCGAGATTGCCTTCGGGACGCAGCGAAAGATCGATGCGGGGCAGCATCGTGCCCTGGCTGTCGAGGACTTCGGAAAACGTCCTGGCCTTGCGCAGGCTGGCCTTTGATGTTGGGTCCTTGACGTCCAGATACCGGGTGAGGTGCGCCAGATCCCTCTTGGCCAGTGCGTCGAGCAGGCCGATCTGCATGGTTCGCGGTGTTCCGCGCCCCAATGGGTCTTCCGGCGATGCCTTTTCTGTTTCGGCGCTTTCGGGTTGCCGGGGAGGTGTCGCTGAGGAAGGCGAAGGGCTTGTTGCGAGCAGCACGGCGAGAGCCGTTGCTGTTCCCGGTATGCCGGATCCCAGACGGTCCCGGGGCATTCTCGACTCTGCGCAAGAGTCCATCATTGAAGAGGTTGCGAATGCCAACGCCGTCTTCTCCGGGCAGCCTGATTGCGCGGGATGATCGCCAACATGCGGGCTGGCAAAGACAGGGGCCATCGGGGAAATTCCCGACAGGGGGGAGATTTTTCGAGACCGTTGAGGTCTCAGTCGTGGGTGGCACGACGGCTATGGCGGCCGAGTGCCTCGTGCCGGGCGCAGCAGTGCGCCGGATCAGGCCTTGTCCTGAACGCCCAGCAGCGCGGCGAATTCCGTGACGCTGATGCCACCGCGCACTTCCTGCCGCGGCAGCACCAGGCTGTCGGAATTCTGCTGCATGAGGCCATCGATACAGCTGAAGGCCAGGCGATACCCGCAGGTCTCGGCAACGTCACGGATGACCGGATCGAAATCGCCAAAGGGATAGGCGAGGGCAGTTACCGGTGTGTCAAGAACCCGTTGCAGCACCGCGCGGGATCCGGCCAGTTCCCGTAACAGCTGTGCGGAGGGCAGCCCGGTCAGGGGCAGGTGCATGATGCCGTGCGCGCCGATTTCCACGTCGCAAAATCGGAGTGCCGTGATCTCTTCCCAGTTCAGCAAGGGGGCGGCTTCGCCGAAGCTCTGGTCCCAGTCCGCCGTTTGCCCGACTTTGCCGGTGGGGACGAACAGTGCCGAAGGAAACCCGTAGCGGTGGAGCAGGGGCAGGGCGGTGTCCATGAAATCGCGCGTTGCATCATCGAACGTGAGGAGCACCGATCGCTCGGGAAGGGCACGGCCGCGTTCAAATGTCTCTTGCAGGCGTGAGAGCGTGATGCCCTGCCAGCCGTTGTCCCGCATCCATGACAGCTGCTGTTCGAAGGCGGCGGGGAGTGTTCGCCACTGCGCGAGACCCTCAGGGCCGTCATTGGCAATACGATGGTACATCAGGATCGGGAGGTCATGCCATTGGCCGGAGATCTCAGACGGTTTTTCCGCACGCCAGGCCACAGCTTCGGCAACGCGGGCGGGCAGCGGGTGGGCGGTATCGCTCCAGAGAATATCGGGCTCGATCCGCGCACCGGCAGCGCACTTTTCGAAGCGCTGGATGCGATAGAGCGGGGTCCGCAGCTCGGCGGAAAGTTGCAGTTCCGGATGGGCAGAGAACTGCCGGCCAATGCTGACGGCGCCCACGCTGTGGCCCCATTTGAAGCCCGTTCGGTCGGGTTCGTCGGCAAGCATGTTGACATGGGCCATGACCAGCGTGCCGCCAGGATTGAGGCGGGCGGCGAATTTCGCGGCCAGACGGTCAAGTGCACCGGGCTCCTCATAGTAATAGAGAACTTCGCTGCAGACGATCAGGTCATAGGTGCCCGGAATGTCATCGGTTGCGAAATCAAGCTGGGCCGTCGAAATGTTCGGAAAGCACGCCAGCGCTGCTTCGGCCCGACCGATAGCGGTAGAGGAAATGTCCGTAGCCAGAATCCGGCCGCAAAGAGGCGCCAACTGGGGCGTGAACAGCCCCTCCGAGCAGGCCAGTTCCAGCGCTTCGGGGTAGTGGCGTCCGGCGATCAGCGCCGCCGTCTGGTCGTACTTGGCCGTCTCGTAGTTGTTCGTGTAGTTCCAGGGATCTTCCGAATTGTAGATGTTCTCCCAATAGGCCTTGTCACCATAGTCGATGATTTCCCCGGACTGGGGCCTGATGGTGCTCATGCCCGGGACCGGCATGCGATGAGGATGTCGGGCCGCCTTTTCTTCTTCGTCGGCGATGATCCGTTCAATGGCGGTATCGGCCTCGGTCAGGATCGGTGGAGCGAGCGCGGCATCGTAGAGCAGGTCGGTGATGCGTTCGAAAGGGGGGCATTGGCGCCCCCGCCGGTCGCGCACCCATTGCCGTGCCCACGCTCGCCACAAACGCGTCGTGCTGCGATGGGAGAGATAGCGCCCTTTCCATCGCCGGAAAGGGCCCTGGAGAAGCCGCTTGCGTGCGAGAGCCCGCCGCAGATCCGGCGTCCCGAACCGGGCGCGGATTTCGGTCGCAAGCTTTTGCCCGGAAATACCGTCGAAAACCAACTTTTCGAAGTCGCCCAGATCCTCGCCGTCAAAGAATACCCAGCATTTCAAGCGACGCACATCCGGCAGGATCAGGTTCGGGATGGACTGCGCGATGTCCAGCTTCTGCAAATGCAGGCATGACATCGCAAGCGTGGTTCCCCTTGGAAACTGGGATGCCAGCTGTTTCTCGAACGCCAGTACAAGGCTGCTCCCGAACGATCCGGAAATGGACTTCCCATCCAGGAACTTGCGCAGGCTGACCACGCCCGGAGCAATTTGCGGCCAGAGTTGCAGCCAGTCCGGCTCTGGTCCGAAGACGCCGACGGCAATACCTCCTGCCAGACTGGAAACCAGATCCCCCAGACCGGAAGCCGGAACCGAGCCATTCATTGCGTCGGGCACTTCGGTCTGAACCTGATCAAGCACTGGTGTGGGATCTTCGCCCCGGCCGATGCAAATACCGGCAAGCCAGACCGCAGTGCACCAGATGGCTATGACGTGCCCTCGCGAGGACCCCCCCTTGGCCAGTTCAGGCAAGGTGCGCGGCAGGCGCACATCCACGCCGTGGCCTCGGAGGATCACAGCCTCGCTGTCCTTCTGCATCTGCAGCATGTTGCTGGAGAGCGATCCCTCGCGGACATGAATGTCGGCCACCATCTCGGAGACTGGTGCGAACTGCTCGCCCATCCGTGCCAGCTTCTGCCACAGGTCCCAGTCCTCGCACACCCGCAAGGCCGGGTCGAACGCCCCAGCCTCCATGATCGCCGCGCGTTTGGTCATCGCGCTGTGAATCGCGAAAGGGCAGGTCCGGGTGGAAATCGCGAAGGGATCGATCACGTCCGCTGCGTCATGGGTCAAGCCCCATGGCTCGCCGTTCAGCAGTCGCCGCCATGAGCAATGGAGCAATCCGGCATCCGGATTTCTCTGGCTGGCCGCCATCATCTTTTCCATATGATCCGGTATCAGCTGATCATCGGAATCCAGAAAAATAACCCATTCGCCCGTGGCGTGGAGAAGGCCGGTGTTCCGGGCGGGGCCCGCTCCCTGGTTCTCCTGCCGGACCAGCCGGATCCGGCCGTCCAGCTGCGCGTAGCGCTCCACCACGGCGGCATCGTCTTGCGGTGAGCCATCGTCCACCACCACGGCTTCCCAGTCTTGCCAGCTCTGGCACAACAGGCTCTCCAAAGTGAGTCCGATGGTGTTCGCCGACTTATAGGATGGAATTACTACGGAAATCGCTGCGGATACCCGGTTTTCAGCAGTATGCACGTCAGCAATTTCATCCAGCACGGTTGTGGCCCCTGTCACCCGCCCAATGCTTGTATCTGTGCCATTTGTCGTCGCCTGGTCAACCGAATTGGGGGTGCGATGAAACAAGTCATCGTGCGGAAATGAGACATTTTGTTTCAGTTCCGGTCGGGTCCATTTCGCAGGATAAAGAATAGGCCCAAATAACGGACTGCGCCAGTTCCGGACGGCCACTGTATTGCCGAACACAGAAATCCTGCGGCGCCGCGTCCGAGGAGGCTGTCCCGGTTGCCCTAGTCCGGATGATGACTGCAGGGGACACGATTCAGGTGCCAGGGCGCAGGTCTGCATCTTGTGCCGATCGCCGCTCTACCGCGTAAGGGCCCGACCCGTGGCGGCTGTGCGCACCGGGTCGGGAGATAGTGCAGAAAGGCTGCGCGAGGGGGTGCCGGGCGGACGGAGCCAGCTGCCCGCAGCAGGTTATGCTCTTACTTCTTGACCTTTTTGTACGGCACGAATTCACGCAGGCCGACGAAACCGCTCCACATGTGGCCAGCCATGCGATCGTGCAGTTGCACGGTGTCCACGCTGCATAGCTGCGAACCCCACAGGCGGGTTACCAGAATATCGTCGTTGTCGAGCAGGTCGGCATTGGTCGGCCGGTTGACGTAATATGTCGAGCCGACCTGATAGACGATCGCGGTCTTGTCGATCACGGTGGTCTGCGAAACCTGGGACAGGGAGATGCAGTTCACGGGCTTTCCGGCCTCGCGTCCTTCCAGCATCTTGGCGAGCTTTTCCTCACCCGTCAGCTTTGGCTTGGACTTGGCTGCCACTGCCGGTGATGCGGATATGACGGCACCAGCGGCCAGGGTTGCAATGAGTGCTGCGGTCAACTTCTTCACGGCCATTTCTCCTGACGGAAAACCTCACCCGTTTGAGCACCTTAGTGTGCCGTTCTGAACGCAAGATGACCGCTGTCAGGCTGTGCCGCCAACTGTCAGTCCCTCGACCAACAGGGTCGGCTGACCCACGCCGGCGGGCACGCTCTGGCCGCCTTTGCCGCATACGCCGACGCCGCGGTCGAGTTCGAGATCGTTGCCGATGCCCTTGACCTTGGTTAGTACCGATGGGCCGTCGCCGATCAGTGTCGCGCCCTTGATCGGTGCGCCCAGCTTGCCGTTCTCGACCTTGTAGGCCTCGGTGCAGGAGAACACGAACTTGCCCGAGACGATGTCGACCTGGCCGCCGCCGAAGTTCTTGGCGAAGATGCCGTTCTTGATGCGGCTGAGCAGTTCGGAGGGATCGTCGTTGCCCGCCCTCATGAAGGTGTTGGTCATGCGCGGCATGGGCGCATGGGCATAGCTTTCGCGGCGGCCGTTGCCGGTCGGCTCGACGCCCATCAGGCGGGCGTTTAGGCGGTCCTGCATGTAGCCCTTGAGGATGCCGTCCTCGATCAGCACGGTTTCCTGAGTCGGTGTTCCTTCGTCGTCGATGGAAAGCGAACCACGCCGTGCCTCGATCGAGCCGTCATCGACCACGGTGACGCCCGGCGCACCGACCCGCTCGCCGATCCGGCCAGAGAAGGCGGAAGTACCCTTCCGGTTGAAATCGCCTTCGAGGCCGTGGCCGATCGCCTCGTGCAGGATCACGCCGGGCCAGCCGGGCGCGAGCAGCACGGGCATTTCGCCCGCCGGGGCATCCACGCTCTCAAGGTTGACCAGAGCCTGGTTCAACGCGACGTCGATGGCCTCGTTCCAGGTTTCCGGCTTGAACAGGTCTTCGTAGAGCCAGCGGCCGCCAATCCCGAACGAGCCGGTCTCGCGCCGTCCGTTGCTCTCGGCAACGATCGAGACACTGAGGCGCACCAGCGGGCGCACGTCAGTGGCGAGGAACCCGTCGGCGCGCACGATCTCCACGATAGACCAGGATCCGGTGAGCGAGGCGCTGACTTGTGCCACGCGCGGATCGCGGGCACGGGCGGCGGCGTCGATGGTCTCCAGCAGCTTCACCTTTTCGGCGAAGCCCACGAGGTCGAGCGGCGAAGCGTCTGTATAGAGGTGGCGGTTGCTCTTCACGGGCGGCGGCGCCATCGCGCCCTTGGCGGGATCGAGCAATTGCAGCGTTTCGCCTGCGCGGCGAATCGCGGCCGCCGAAATCTCGTTGGCGTGGGCGAAGCCGGTCATCTCGCCGGAAACACCTCGCAGGCCGAAGCCGGCATCGCGCGAATAATCTGCGGTCTTCAGCCGGCCATCGTCGAACCCGAAGGCCTCGCTCGCCACGAACTGCAGGAAGAGTTCGCCGTCGTCACAGGCCTTGAGCGTTTCGGCGGCAAGCGCCTGTGCATCTTCGGGGGTGAGCTGGCGATAGAGGAGCGAGCGGGGATCGGAAGCTGTCATGCCCCCTGATATAGGGGGCGTGACGGGAATTGAAACGGCCGTTTACGCTGCCTGCTGGTCGGCCGGGCCGCCCTTGAGTACGAAACGGCGATCGCAATAGCCGCATTCGACATAGCCCTTCTCGTCGATTTCCAGCCAGACACGCGGATGGCCGAGCGCGGCCCCGGCGCGGATGTCGGTTGCCCCGTCGCAGCAGGCGCGGTGGGAATCGGTGTAGACGGTTTCGGGCGGGTTCATCATGAGCTGGTCAACTAGCAGGAGGCGAACGGCATTTCCAGACGGCTTGTGCGTTCAGCCCACCAGTTTCAGCTGCGCTTCCTCCTCGCGCACCACGCGGGGCTGGTCGGGCCAGATCCCTCGCGTGTCGTAGACAAGCTTGTCCGCCCGTTCGGCGAGGGGCACGACGCGGAACACGTCATGGTCGACGAGCACGATCAGGATCTCGCAGGTTTCCAGCGCATCGTCGATGTCGATCTGCACCGCGCCGGTATCCGTGAATTCGATCGGCAGTTCGGCGGCATAGGGCTCGACGATATGGATGCGGTTGCCGAACTTGCGGGCGAGGCGGCTGGTAACGAAGCGGGCCGGGCTTTCGCGGAAGTCATCGATGTTGGCCTTGAAGGCGAGGCCGAGGCAGGCGACTTTCGCGTCAGGATGCGCTTCCACCAGCGCTTCGGCCTCGGCGATCACGTGGTGCATCTTGCCGTCGTTGACGCCGCGCGCGGTGCGGATCAGCGGGGTTTCGTCCGGTGCGCTGTGGACGATGAACCACGGGTCCACCGCGATGCAGTGGCCGCCGACGCCGGGGCCGGGCGAGAGGATGTTCACGCGCGGGTGGCGGTTGGCAAGGCGGATCACTTCCCAAACGTCCAGCCCCATTGTGTCCGCGACGATCGACAGTTCGTTGGCGAAGGCGATGTTGACGTCGCGATAGGCGTTCTCGACCAGCTTGGTCATTTCCGCCGAGCGTGCGTCAGTGGTGACGCATTCGCCGCGCACGAAGCGCTTGTAGAAGGCGAGCGCCTTGCGGGCGCAGCGCGGCGTGATGCCGCCGATCGAGCGGTCGTTGTTAGTCAGTTCCTCGAGGATGCGGCCCGGCAGGACGCGCTCGGGGCAATAGGCGATCGCGATGTCGGGGATTTCGCCGGTGAACCCCGGAACCTTGAGGTCGGGACGCATTGTGGCGATCATGTCGCGAAGTTGTTCGGTGGTGCCGACCGGTGACGTCGATTCGAGGATCACCACATCGCCGTGCCTGAGCACCGGCGCAATCGTGCGTCCGGCGGCCAGCACATAGGAAATGTCCGGCGCATGGTTCTTGTCGAAGGGCGTCGGCACAGCGATTACGAAGACATCGCAGGGGGCGACCTCGGTCGAGGCGGAGAGCAATCCCCGCGCGACGACACCGTGGACGAGTCCATCGAGATCGACTTCCTCGATATGGATCTCGCCGCGATTGATCGTGTCGACTACGTTCTGCGAAACATCGAGGCCGAGCACCTTGCACCCGGCGCGGGCGATCACGGCGGCAGTGGGAAGTCCGATATAACCCAGCCCTACGACACAGACGTCAGGCTTGTTGTCCGATTTCATTCGCGAGCAGCTCCACAATCCGGCGCGCGGATTGCCCATCCCCGAACGGATTGTGGGCGCGCGCCATGGCCTTGTAGGCCTCGGTATCGTCGAGCAAGGTTGATATTTCGGTAACGATCCGCGTGGCATCGGTGCCGACGAGTTTCGCGGTGCCGGCTTCAACGCCTTCGGGGCGCTCGGTCGTCTCGCGCATGACGAGCACCGGCTTGCCGAGCGCGGGCGCTTCCTCCTGCACGCCGCCGCTATCGGTCAGCATGATCTCGGCGATGTTCAGCAGGCGTGCGAAATGCGGATAGTCGAGCGGCTCGATCAGGGCGACATTGTCGAGGCCGGCAAGGCGCTCGTTCATCACCTTGCGCACGTTGGGGTTGAGATGGACGGGGAAGATCACCGCCGTATCGGGTCGTTCGGCAATCTGGCGAATGGCCTGCGCGATCTGTTCCATGCCTTCGCCGAAGTTCTCGCGCCGGTGGCTGGTGACGCCGATGATGCGCTTTCCTGCGAATTTCGCTTCCAGTTCGGTGAGCCCGGATGCGAGCGCCGGTTCGCATTCGATTTTGGCGCTGACCCAGTGGAGCGCGTCGATCACGGTATTGCCGGTGACGTGGACGCGCGAGGGATCGACGTTTTCCTTGAGCAGCGCAGCCTCGCTGGTGGTGGTGGGCGCAAAGTGCAGGCTGGCCATGGCACCGATGATCTTGCGGTTCACCTCTTCGGGCCAGGGGTGATAGATGTTGTAGCTGCGCAGCCCCGCCTCGACATGATCGACGGGCACCTTGCGGTAATAGGCGGCGAGCGCGCCTGTCATGGCGGTGGCGGTGTCGCCCTGCACGATGACACGATCCGGCTGCACTGCATCCATCACCTTGCCGAGACCGGTGAGAAGATTCGCGGTGAGTGCATCGAGCGTCTGGTCAGGCTGCATCACGTCGAGATCGTGATCGGGCTCGATTCCGGAAATCTCCAGCACCTGATCGAGCATCTGCCGGTGCTGCGCGGACACGCAGACCACGCATTCGAAGCGTGGGTCAGCCTTGAGGGCATGGACGACAGGGAACAGCTTGATTGCTTCGGGACGGGTGCCGAAGATCACGAGGATGCGTGCCGGACGGGTCATGGAGGGCGGAATACCAGCCTATTGTTAACCTTGAAATAAAGTGCCTAGCTGCAGCGCGACAAGTTGCGACATTTTTTCCCCTCGGTGCAATCTTCTGGCTAAATTGCGGAGGCATAGGGCCTCCATGCGCATGATCTCCCTGCTCGTTGCAGCCTCGGTGCTGCTGTCATCTCCTGCTGTCATGGCCCAGGGCATGCCGGGAGGCATGGGCGATGGCGGCGGCATGGGGGGCGGCATGGGCGGCGGTCGTGGAGGTCCCGGAGGCGGGCCGGGTGGCGGAAAGGCCCCGCGCGCGCCCAAGCCGGTGAAGCGCAAGGATTTCGACAAGCTGGTCACGGGCATGTTTCGCATGGCGGACGCAGACCACGACGGCACGGTTGCGCTTGATGAACTCCACGCCGTGATCGACGCGCGGCGGGAGGCGGTGATTTCGGCACGCTTCGAGGCGGTCGATACCGATCGCAATGGTATGCTTTCACGTGCCGAATTCGTCGTCTGGCAGAAACAGATGGGTTCGGCCGCGTCCAGCGAAGGTGGCGGTTTCGGTGCGCGCGACGGGCAGATTGCCGATGCCATCAAGCCCGAGACCGGCAAGGACATGGAAGATCTCATGCTGGCCGATATGATCGAGCCGCTGAGCGGGACCGTGATCGCCAGGGCCAATACCAACTACGATGCCGGCGTCTCGCTGGATGAGTTGCTGGCTTACGAAGGCAAGCGCTTCGACGCGGCGGACAAGAACCAGGACGGCTTCCTCACCATGGATGAACTGCGCCCGGATGACCGTTCCGGCAAGACGCATGGACCGGGCGGGCCGGGCGGCTTCGGTCCGCCGCAGGGCGGACGCCCTCAGTGCCCGCCAGGCGACACGTGCTGAGCATGGCCCGCGAGGCTTAACAGCGTCTGGTCAATCCTCCGGAGCGGCTGAGTGGCGGGCGTTTAGAAGGACCGCAACCAGACCGGCTTCCAACAGAACAGCGAGGACGCCGGTTAAGACCGCCAGATTGAAACTTGCCGCAACGCTTGTGCTGGCCGTGCTGGTGAAGGGCGCGGACTGACACATATTTCGACCTCCATTATCGGGGAGGACTGGTGGACAATTCGCGCGGGTCCCTTGCTCCGGCGCCAGCCTTGGGGAATCACCCGGGGATGGCGATTCTCAGCGATAAATGGATCCGGCAACAGGCGCTGGAAAATGGCATGATCGAGCCCTTCGTGGAGGCCCAGCGCCGCGACGGGTGCATTTCCTATGGCCTGTCCTCCTACGGCTACGATGCGCGCGTCGCGCCCGAGTTCAAGATCTTCACCAATGTCGATTCGGCCGTGGTCGATCCCAAGGATTTTGCGGCAAACTCCTTTGTGGACCGCACGACGGACGTTTGCGTGATCCCGCCCAATTCCTTCGCACTTGCCCGCACCGTTGAATACTTCCGCGTGCCGCGTGACGTGCTGGTGATCTGCCTCGGCAAGAGCACGTATGCCCGCTGCGGCATCATCGTGAACGTCACGCCTCTGGAGCCGGGCTGGGAAGGCCACGTGACGCTGGAATTCTCCAACACCACGCCGCTGCCCGCCAAGATCTACGCCAACGAAGGCGCCTGCCAGTTCCTCTTCCTGCAGGGCAACGAGCCGTGTGAGACGAGCTATGCCGACCGTGCGGGCAAGTACATGGGCCAGAAGGGCGTGACGCTGCCGCGGCTGTAGATCACGTAGTGGCGTAGAGCGCCGCTTCTTCGGCGCGGCGGGCTTTCAGGCCTTCCATCGGTTTTCCGGCGTTGTAGATCCACTTGCCGAATTCCGCCCGCGCTTCGGTAAACCGGCCTTGCCTGTGCAGCTTGGTCAGCGTCGCGGTGCCTATGGCGCCGGTGTTGTAGTGGAACGAGACCAGCGCATCGAACTGGTTCTGGGTGGTGGCGGCATCGCCCAGCCTCTTGGCCACGTCCTCGATGTAGCGGACAATGTCCCGGTCGAACCGCGCGTCGCACTCGGCCTGGGTCCAGATCGTGCCGGGCCTGATATCGGGGCCGGTTGAGCCCCAGCCGATCGTCCAGGGCTTGCCGTCGGCGCTGCCGGGATCGGGGTAGGATTCGAAACGGCGGTCGGCACGGCGCCTGCCGCAGCCCTCCCATTTCCGGATCAGCGCCGTGCCGGCCGCGCCCAGCCGCCATGGCCCGGCGGCGCCGGATGACAAGCCGAGCGAACGGTCGATCGCGCCATCAAGCCGGGACACTTCATCCTGCACAAAGCCGCGCCCCAGCAAGAGGCGTACTTCATCGAAAATCGGCTTGCGGTTCAGCATGGGCCTTCTCCGTGGCTGGCGGGAAAGGCGAATCAAGTAAACCGGAAGCGGGGCTGTAGGAAAACGGTTTGTGCTTCGGGGCAGCCAGGACTTTCGCGAGCCGTTGCCTTGCTTGCCACTGCCTTGGCGGCATCGTCCGCCGCACCGGCCACAATAAGAAAAGGGCGCCCGGATTGCTCCGGACGCCCCACTCGGCGAACTGTGCCGCCGCCTGATCGAAAGATCAGAGGCTGTAGTACATGTCGAACTCGACGGCCGACGGCGTGGTTTCCCAACGCAGCACTTCCGGCCACTTCAGTTCGAGGTAGGCTTCGATCTGGTCTTCGGTGAACACGCCGCCCTCGAGGAGGAAGGCATGGTCAGCGGCCAGCGATTCCAGAGCTTCGCGCAGCGAACCGCAGACAGTCGGCACTTCGGCGAGTTCGGCCGGCGGCAGATCGTAGAGGTTCTTGTCCATGGCTTCGCCCGGATGGATCTTGTTCTTGATACCATCGAGGCCGGCCATGAGCAGCGAGGCGTAGCACAGGTAGGGGTTGGCCATCGCGTCGGGGAAGCGGAATTCCACGCGCTTTGCCTTGGTGCCGGCACCGTAGGGGATGCGGCACGAAGCCGAACGGTTGCGGGCCGAGTAGGCGAGCAGAACCGGAGCTTCGTAACCCGGCACCAGGCGCTTGTAGCTGTTGGTGGTCGGGTTGGTGAAGGCGTTGAGGGCCTTGGCGTGCTTGATGACGCCGCCGATGAAGTACAGGCAGGTGTCCGACAGGCCGGCGTAGCCGTTGCCGGCGAAGGTGTTCTCGCCGTCGTTCCAGATCGAGATATGCGTGTGCATACCCGAACCGTTGTCCTTCATGATCGGCTTCGGCATGAACGTGGCGGTCTTTCCGTAGGCCTGAGCCACCATCATGACGACGTACTTGTAGATCTGCATGCGGTCAGCGGTGGTGACCAGCTTGCCGAAGGTCAGGCCGAGCTCGTGCTGGGCAGCCGCCACTTCGTGGTGGTGCTTGTCGCAGGGCAGGCCCATTTCGAGCATGGTCGAGACCATCTCGCCGCGGATGTCGGTGCAGGGATCGACCGGAGCGACGGGGAAGTAGCCGCCCTTGGCGCGCGGACGGTGGGCGAGGTTGCCCGTGTCGTAGTCCTTGTTCGAGTTGGTCGGCAGCTCGATGTCGTCGATCTTGAAGCCGTTGCCGTCGTAGCCGTCATAGAACTTCACGTCGTCGAACATGAAGAATTCGGCTTCCGGGCCGACATAGACGGTGTCGCCGAAACCGGCCGACTTGACGAACGCTTCAGCGCGCTTCGCGGTCGAGCGCGGGTCGCGGGCGTAGAGTTCGCCGGTCGAAGGCTCGACGATGTCGCAAAACAGGATCATCATCGGAGTGGCCGAGAACGGATCGACATAAACCGCTTCGAGGTCGGGCTTGAGGATCATGTCCGACTCGTTGATGGCCTTCCAGCCCTCGATCGAGGAACCGTCGAACATGAGGCCGTCCTCGAGCTCGTCTTCGCCGATCACGCCCGCGCACATCGTGAGGTGCTGCCACTTACCCTTGGGGTCGGTGAAGCGAAGATCGACCCACTCGATCTCCTCGTCCTTGATCTTCTTGAGGACGTCCTTTGCACTTGCCATGTTTTTGGTTCTCCAGATTTTCTCTTCCGATCCCGAAAGAGGTTAGGGGTGGATGGCATTCCGGGAACGGCGCCGGCCCCCATTTCCGGCTTATCCCCGGTCCGGCGAGGCCGGATCCGATCTTGCTGCCCGGCTCCGCCAGGCGGATGACGTTCCCGGCGCGCGGCCGGGAACTCAGAGTGCGTCGTCGTCGCGCTCGCCGGTGCGGATGCGCACCGCCGTTTCGACCGGCACGACGAAGATCTTGCCGTCGCCAATGCGGCCGGTCTGGGCAGCGTCTGCAATCGCTTCGACCACGCGCTCGGCGAGCGAGTCGGCCACGACGACTTCGAGTTTTACCTTGGGCAGGAAATCGACGACGTATTCTGCGCCGCGATAGAGTTCAGTGTGGCCTTTCTGGCGTCCGAAGCCCTTGGCTTCGGTCACGGTGATGCCGGAGACGCCCACTTCGTGCAGCGCTTCCTTCACTTCGTCGAGTTTGAAAGGCTTGATGATGGCTTCGATCTTCTTCACGCCTGTCTAGACCCCTGCACTTGTTCCCGGACATTATTGAGGAGGTTTCCGGTCCGGGAACCAGATGCCCCGCGCGCGATTCCCATCAAGAATCGTGCCAATGCGATCGTCGTATTGGTAGGGCATGTGTGCAGGCGCGAAAAGAGCGGAATCGCACGAATTACCAAGTCATATAACATGCATACGTGTTGCGGCGGGGGGCATTGCAGCAAGTTCTGTTCAAGATTTGGGCAGTCGATGCCTGAAAATTGTGCAGTGGCCGTTTCAGGAGCAATGCGTGATGCGACAATCGGGCGCGTCACGGCCTGCCGCAAGGTGCGGAAGACGCTCACGCAACGCTTGTCCGGAAGCTTAGAGCCGCAGCCCCGCCGTCTCGTCGAGGCCGGCCATCAGGTTGAGGTTCTGCACTGCAGCACCGCTGGCACCCTTGCCGAGATTGTCGAGCACGGCGATCAGGCGTGCCTGGCTGCCGTCGGCGGAACCGAGCACGCGCAGGGTCAGGCTGTCGGACGGTTCCATCGAGCCGCGCAGCAACAGTTCGTCCGGCTTGTCGCTTTCCACCGTCACGATCGGGCTGGCGCCGTAATAGGCGGTCAGTGCCGCGCGCAGTTCGGAGGGGCTGGCTGCCT
>NZ_JALHLE010000077.1 GCF_022832385.1 Novosphingobium album (ex Hu et al. 2023) | reverse complement strand
CGCCGACATTGCAGTCATTCTTACGGCTGATATGCTCGTGATATGTTAGAACCCGCGCGAACCACAATTGACGCAATTCCTGGCAGTATTGTCGCATTTCTGGCTCCCTTGGCGCTTTGGGTAAACGCGGTTTGGGTCTCCCCATTCCTAAAGACAAAGCGTCATGGTTTGTCTGGCTTGGTTGCTCTGGCCGCTGGCTTGTTGATGTTCACTGCAGTGGAAGTCGATCCTGCGCATTTCATTGCTCCCTTTGTTCTCGCGTGCTTGGCAATGCTTGCCATGTTGCTGATCATGCTCTGGCCTGAACCAGTCACCCAGCAGCAT
>NZ_JALHLE010000076.1 GCF_022832385.1 Novosphingobium album (ex Hu et al. 2023) | reverse complement strand
GGATACCTCATTCGTCGTCGCCCCCATCCGCGATCATGCTTTTTTCAGCAAACGGTTCTCGAGCGTCAGGTCGGCCACACATTCCTTCAGGGCGCGGGCTTCGCGGCGCAGGTCCTGCACTTCGCCGGTGGTCGCCGCACGGGCGGTGTCGCCCGCCAGGCGCCGCTTGCCGGCTTCCATGAACTCCTTGGACCAGGTGTAATACAGGCTCTGGGCGATGCCTTCCTTGCGGCACAGCTCGGCGATGCTGTCATCACCGCGCAGACCTTCCAGCACAATGCGGATCTTGTCCTCGGCAGAGAAATGCCGTCGAGTCTGACGCCGGATATCCTTCACCACCTGCTCTGCAGGGGTCTTGGTCGACGATTTTGCATTGGAGAATTTGGGCTTCATCTTCGTTCCTTCGTCACTACGACGAAGCCCAA
>NZ_JALHLE010000075.1 GCF_022832385.1 Novosphingobium album (ex Hu et al. 2023) | reverse complement strand
GCTTGCCTGCTACTTCCAGCCGGGCACGCATCTCTTCTCCCGCAGACAGGCGCAGGTCTTCGGCGCGGTCGTTCTCACCGGCAAGGATAGCCGCACTGGCTTGACCCTCGACGGCAGCTCGCCAGGCGGTTAATCCATCGGCGACCTGATCCCAGCGAATCTGCCGGACCAGGGCATATTCCAGCTCGGCATCGGTGAAGCGCCCATCCTCGATAGCAGCCTTTGCCCGCTCCAGCGCAGCAAGGGCCGGATCGCGGATCGCCGGGTTTTCCAGATAAGCCACGCGGGTCCGCAAGGTGGCATTCTCGTCCAGCAACCTGCGCGCCGTACCGGCCTGTGCACGGATTGCCTCGACCAGCCTGGCCTCGCTGAGGTTGCGACCCTGCCCGACAATCACAGCCGCAATCGCATCCACAGTACGCCGTGACAGCCGGAGTTCCCGCGCCACCCGATCGCGGTCCTGCTGCAACCGGTCATACTGCGCACGACTCGCGCCAGA
>NZ_JALHLE010000074.1 GCF_022832385.1 Novosphingobium album (ex Hu et al. 2023) | reverse complement strand
TGTCCGTCGTCAGAACATTTGGCGCAGGTCGCAGCTTAGATTAGCGGAGTGCGGACCTCGTCTGGGGGTTGATGTTAAGCGGCGAGCTTGCGGTGTTGCAAGCGCCGATATTCGATGGTCTGTCGCTTGATCCTCTCGCGCTGCTTGATGATGGCGGCAGCCCTGCCGAAGTAGGCGTCGGCAGGCGTCACATTGTCCAGGCTCTCGTGGTAGCGTTGGTGATTGTAGTGTTCGACGAACGCCTCGATCTGGGCCTCGAGGTCGCCGGGCAGGAAGTAATTTTCCAGCAGGATGCGGTTCTTCAAGGTCTGGTGCCAGCGTTCGATCTTGCCCTGGGTTTGCGGGTGCATCGGGGCGCCGCGCACGTGGCTCATCTTCCTGGCCTCGATATATTCCGCCAGTACGCCGGCGATGTAGCTGGGGTCGTTGTCGCTGAGCAGCCGGGGTTTGTGCAGCACCGTTGCGCTGTCGCAGCCCGAGGCAGCAAGGGCGAGGTCCAGTGTGTCGGTCACGTCCTCGGCCCGCATGTTGGTGCACAGCTTCCAGGCGATGATGTAACGGGAGAAGTCGTCGAGCACGGTCGACAGATACATCCAGCCCCACCCGATGATCTTGAAGTAGGTGAAGTCGGTCTGCCACATCTCGTTCGGTCGGGTGGTCTTGGTGTGGAACTGATCGGCAGCCTTGATCACGACATAGGCCGGGCTGGTGATCAGATCATGGGCCTTGAGCAGGCGGTAAACCGTAGATTCGCATACAAAGTATTGGCGCTCATCGGTAAATCGCACAGCAAGTTCGCGCGGGGACAGCTCGGACCGTTCGAGCGCCATCTCGATGATCTGATCCTGCACCTCGACCGCGATACGGTTCCACACCCGGCTTGGTGCCGATGGCCGGTCTTCCAGCGCCTCCGGGCCGCCATCTAGATAGCGGTCGTACCAGCGGTAGAACGTCCGGCGGGCGATGCCGAGCTGGTCCAGCGTGCGCTTGGCGGGCAAGTGTGACTGCTCGACGATCCTGATGATCTCGAGCTTTTCGGATGCGGGATACCTCATTCGTCGTCGCCCCCATCCGCGATCA
>NZ_JALHLE010000073.1 GCF_022832385.1 Novosphingobium album (ex Hu et al. 2023) | reverse complement strand
GTGGCGATCTTGGACATCGTATTGCGTGGCCGGTGAGGTGCTCGGTTGGGATACACGCCGGTTCCTTGAGCGAAGCAGCCAGGCCTTGTCCGGAACGACAGCGTGCAGCCATACAAATGGCAGAGGGGGCCTTTGGTGCGTTGGTGTCGGCTGCTGCGTGCCCTGGGTCGTTCACCCGGCTGCGACGATGGAATGTTCAAGTCGTACATCGTCCAGAAGCCGCTCGATCGCGGCACGCTGCGTCTCGGTGCCGCTTAGTCTGACATCCCAATTGCAATGGGCATGTGTTTCCGCGTCACGCACGATCACCTTGCCAAGGGCCCGCCGCCATGTCTGCGATGTGCCGCCTTTCTCCCGGATAAGGCGGGCGATAAGCAGCTGTTCGAGGTGGGAGGCGGTCATGCCACCTGCTTAGCTGCTGTGGGTGGTTAGGCAAGCCGGCGTTCGCGTGCCGGCTTGTTGTCTCAATGGCGGGCTTCGAGGTCAGCAGCAAAGCTGCAATTGGCGGCTCTTGCCGTCCCACTGTCTGCACTCAAGGCGGCAGAACTCGACCAACTCTCGCCGTTCCGCTGCGGCCTCTGGAACGTCGGCTTACGCCGAAACCGGTCTTCCAGAAGTCGGATCGCCGCCGGTCGGCTACGCGCCCATTTAAGTCGCTCCTCTGAACAGACGCCGTTCCCAGAACCTGCCATTCCCGGAGGTTAGCGCAATCAAGCCCAAAAGGTCGAGGCTGGGACATTCTGCTCAGTCAGCTTCGGAGCGCCGAGGCAGCGATAACGGACGTCGCGCGGCAACAAACTGCTGCCTGCAGACGCCGGTAGAGCGCCCGTTCCACGGTCACTATCTCTTCTGCAATACCGACGGCCTGTTCATCTGGCCCAGTCCGACAACGAATGCCGTTTGAAATCGGCGCCCGAACCGTCTTCAGTCGCAGGACAGTCGCCGAGCGGATGTGTTTTGGACTTCTGGGATTGACGACAGCGTACAGATTGTCGAGCGCAAGATGCGTGAAGGGCGCGCGGGTCAACTGCTTATAGTCGATCCACGCCAGGATCGAATTTTGCGCCGTGATCGCTGGTCTCACAGGCTGCAATAGCCGCTCGTGGTTGACCTGCGCGGCAGCGAGCCCACATGGTATGGTAAAGATATTCCAGCGCAGCGGCATAGCTTGTCACATCGAAGAGCGGAGCCGCCATGCGATTTCTGCTCAGCTTTGCCTTGCAGGCCG
>NZ_JALHLE010000072.1 GCF_022832385.1 Novosphingobium album (ex Hu et al. 2023) | reverse complement strand
TCTGTTTTAGATTTTGCCACGAAGGAGGAATGGAATGGCGAGGAAACACAAGCCGGAAGAGATCATCAGCAGGCTGCGTGAGGCCGAGATTGTGCTGGCGCAGGGCGGGACGGTTGCGGATGCGTGCCGCCGGATCGGCGTCACCGAGCAGAGCTATTATCGCTGGCGCAAGGAGTATGGCGGCCTGAAGATGGATCAGGCGCGGCGGATGAAGGACCTTGAGAAGGAGAATGCGCGGTTGCGCCGGGCGGTGTCGGATCTGACGCTCGACAAGCTGATCCTGCAGGAGGCCGCACGGGGAAATTATTGAGCCCTGCAAGGCGGCGGCGCTGTATCGATCATATCCGGGGAATGATGGCTGTCTCCGAGCGGCGGTTGTGCCGCGTGCTCGGCCAGCAGCGATCGACGCAGCGCAAGGTGCCACGCGGGGCAGATGACGAAGCAGCCCTGACCGAGGACATCATCGCCTTGGCCAGGCAGTATGGCCGTTATGGCTATCGCCGGGTGACAGCCCTGCTGCGCGATGCGGGCTGGCATGTGAACCGCAAGCGCGTGGAGCGCATCTGGCGACGAGAGGGCCTCAAGGTGCCGCAGAAGCAACCGAAGCGGGGAAGGCTCTGGCTCAACGATGGATCGTGCATCCGACTGCGCCCCGAGTACCCGGGGCACGTGTGGTCTTACGACTTCGTCGAGGGCCGCACCCACGATGGCCGCAAGTTCCGCATCCTGTCGATCATCGACGAGGCCAGCAGAGAATGCCTGGCCCTGCCGGTGGCCCGAAGGCTCAGAAGCGAGGATGTGCTGGCCGCGTTGGCCGAGTTGTTCATTACCCGCGGTCCACCGGCACATATACGGTCAGACAATGGACCCGAGTTCATCGCCAACGCCGTACAAGAATGGCTGGCCAGGATCGGCGTGAAGACACTCTACATTACACCCGGCAGCCCATGGGAGAATGGCTATTGCGAGTCCTTCAATGGCTCGATGCGCGACGAGCTCTTGAACGGGGAGATCTTCTACACCTTGGCTGAAGCCCAGATCCTGATCGAAGCCTGGCGCCGGCACTACAACACCGTCAGACCGCACAGCTCGCTGGGCTATCCGCCTCCGGCCCCGGAAGCGGCAACACCGCCATGGCTGTCCTCCGGTTCCGCTTCGCTCCACCTGCGGCCAGCCATGGCGCCAGAGGCAGTTTTACACTAACAAATCACACGGACCACTCAGCGGGGG
>NZ_JALHLE010000071.1 GCF_022832385.1 Novosphingobium album (ex Hu et al. 2023) | reverse complement strand
TGAAGCGCCCCGGGTTTTCCGGAGGCTCCAATTTGTGAGCAGGAGCTTTCGTGATGAGCAAGACCCGGAACAAGTTTTCACCTGAGACCCGTGAGCGGGCGATACGCATGGTGTATGAGCATCGCGCCGATCATGCATCGGAGTGGGAGGCGATGACCTCGATAGCCGGCATGATCGGCTGCACGGCCGAGACGCTGCGCCGCTGGTGCCGTGAGGAGGCGAGCCGACGAACGGGACCAGCGGCGCAGGCCGCCGATGAGAAGGCGCGGATCAAGCTGCTCGAGCGCGAGGTGAAGGAACTGCGGCGCGCGAACGAGATCCTGCGCAAGGCATCGGCGTATTTTGCGATGGCGGAGCTCGACCGCCGCGAGAGATGATGATGTCGTTCATCGACGCGCATCGCGAGGACCTGGGTATCGAGCCGATCTGCCGCGAACTGGCGGTCGCCCCGTCCTCCTATCGTGAACATGCTGCCCGCCTGGCCGACCCCGCCAGGCGTCCAGCACGTGCCCGACGCGATGACGGCATGCGCGAGCATATCAAGCGCGTGCACGAGAACAGCTTTGGCCTCTACGGTTCGCGCAAGGTCTGGCATCAACTGCGCCGCGAGGGAATTTCGGTCGCCAGGTGCACGGTGGAACGGTTGATGCGCAGCATGGGCCTGGCCGGCATCCGGCGTGGCAAGAAGACCGTCACCACAGTCAGCAATCCCAAGGCACCGTGCCCGCTCGACAAGGTCAACCGGGAGTTCCGTGTCGCCCGGCCCAACGCCTTGTGGGTGGTCGATTTTACGTACGTGCATACCTGGGCAGGCTTCGTCTACGTGGCCTTCGTGATCGACGCTTTTGCTCGGCGTATCGTGGGATGGAAGGTCAGCACCTCGGCGACGGCCGGCTTTGTCCTGGATGCCCTGGAGCAAGCTATCCATGCCCGCAGTCCCGTCCCGGACGATGGCTTGATCCATCACAGCGACAGGGGCGTTCAATATCTCGCCATGAACTACACACAGCGCCTCGCCGAAGCCAATCTCGTCCCCTCGGTCGGGAGCGTGGGCGACTCCTATGACAACGCCTTGGCCGAAACGATCAATGGCCTCTACAAGGCAGAGGTAATCTGGCGCCAGCGCTCCTGGCCGAGTGTGTCGGCCGTCGAAATGGCCACCTTGCGCTGGGTCCACTGGTACAACGAGCATCGCCTCTTCGGCCCCATCGGCTACATTCCGCCCGCCGAGGCAGAGGCAAATTACTTTGCAGCCATCGAGACCCTCGATATGGCTGCCTGAGTCAAACCGGATAGCCTCCGGAAAACCCGGGGCGCTTCA
>NZ_JALHLE010000070.1 GCF_022832385.1 Novosphingobium album (ex Hu et al. 2023) | reverse complement strand
GCGTGACCTGTCAGAACGCGCGGTCGTGAACGAGGACGCGCAGTGTCAGGAAGATGATCTGGAGATCGCGCATGATCGTCCAGCCCTCGAGATACTCGAGGTCGGACTGGAGACGGTTGAGCAGGTCGGATTCGTGATCGGTGGCGCCGCGATAGCCGCGCACCTGGGCGAGACCGCTCAGGCCCGGCTTGAGGCAATGGCGCTGCCAGTAGCGCAGGTCCACTTCCCAGAACAGCTTGTCGCCCGCCAGTGAGCCGGTCGCATGGGGACGCGGTCCCACCAGGCTCATGTCGCCCAGCAGGACGTTGAAGAGCTGCGGCAGTTCGTCGATGCTGGTGCGCCGGATGAACTTGCCTACCGTGGTGATGCGCTGATCGTCCTTCGATGCCGACTGGTTGCCGTCGTTGTCGCACAGGGCCTGCGTCATCGACCGGAACTTGTACATGTTGAAGAAGCGATTGCCGCGGCCCATGCGCTTCTGCATGAAGAATACGGGACCGCCGTCCTGTAGCTTGACCGCCAGTGCCACGGCCAGAAGCAGCGGTGACAGGGCGATGACGGCAAGGCCTGCGAATGTCACGTCGAACAGGCGCTTGATGGCACGGTCGCGCAGCCCCAGGGGACCTGCGGATACCAGCAGCAGCCCGTGCTTGCCCGACACGCGGGCGCCCTGCGCACCAAGCCGAGCGACCTCGTCGTCGAGCACTTCGCCATCGACGTTCGCGCCCTTGAGCATCATGGCCCAGTCCACCCGGCGGCTGGCGGGGCAACTGACGATGACCCGGTCAATGTTGCGCAGGACCAGCCCCAGCCGGTCCAGCGCGTGCGGATCATTGAGATCGGCACGCAGCCCCATTGCCGCGGCCGAAACGCGAATGGCCCCCTGCATGTGGAGTTGCGGGCCGCCGTCGTCGATGACCAGCTCGTTCATGGCATTGGCACCGCAACGCCATGTCACGAAACTGCGCAACTGAAGACGCGTCCAGGTGATCGCCAGCATTGCCCCGAATGCCCCGCCGTTGAAGATGGAGCGCGACACATCGGTTGCCGGCTGGATCAGGAACTGCACGAAGACCACGACGGCCATGGCAATGATCATGGCAATCATGGACCGGAATATGCCGACCCAGCCTTCGCGCAACGCCGCCATCGAATAGGATCCGTTGTAGAACGCCAGCGTCAGGTAGATCGGCAGGATAAGCTGGACGTGCACCAGTGCGTCGGCGAAACCGGCGCGGCTTGCGAACAGGTATCCGACAACCCCGAAGCCGGCGGCCACCGACACGATATCGCCCAGGATCAGGGCAAGATAGCATTGCAACCGGCGCCGCTCACGCGAGGGTGCGACAAGAAGCTCGTCAACTTCCGTCTGTTCCCCCGGCAGCGGACGCACCG
>NZ_JALHLE010000007.1 GCF_022832385.1 Novosphingobium album (ex Hu et al. 2023) | reverse complement strand
GCTTGTCGCTTTCCACCGTCACGATCGGGCTGGCGCCGTAATAGGCGGTCAGTGCCGCGCGCAGTTCGGAGGGGCTGGCTGCCTTGCCCATCATCGACAGGTGCAACGGCACTTCCACCATCATGCCCCGGTGCGCGGGTACCACGGCGGGGGCGAAGACGGGGGCATGGTCGATGCCGGCGTGCGCCAGCATCTCGGGCACGTGCTTGTGTCCCATGGCCAGGCCGTAAGCACGGTAGGCGATGTCCCGATCGTCCTCGAACCGCGCGATCAGGGCCTTGCCGCCACCGGAATAGCCCGATACCGCGTGACACACATAGGGCCAGGTCGAAGGCAGCAACCCGCCTTTCACCAGCGGCGCCAGCAGGGCGATGAAGCCGGTGGGATAACAGCCCGGATTGCTGACGAAGCGGGCGGCGGCGACAGCCTCGCGGCCAGTCACTTCGGGAAAACCGTAAGTCCAGCCCGGCGCGACGCGGTGGGCGGACGAGGCATCGATTACCCGCGTGCGATCGTTGCGGATCATGCCGACGGCAGCCTTCGCGGCATCGTCGGGCAGGCACAGGATCACGAAATCGGCATCGTTGAGCGCCTCGGCACGCGCAGCATCGTCCTTTCGCCGCTCGTCGTCGAGAATCACGAGTTCGAATTCGCCGCGGCCCGAGAGCCGGTCGGCGATTTCCAGGCCGGTGGTGCCTGCGGCTCCGTCGATGAAAACGCTTGCGGCCATCACGTCACCGCTTGAAGCTGGTCGAGCGCGACGTAGCCGACCTGACCATCTTCGCCAAGCTGGCCCCAGGCCCAGTTACCGGCGATGTCGAGCACGTTGAAGATGCTGCCCTTGGGCAGGTCCATTACTAATTCGCCATCGGCCCGACTTGCCGTGCGCAGGATGGCACCATCCTTGATCGTGTGCGGCATCGGCACCGCGTAGTGCGGCACGAAGTACCGCCCCGCGAGCTTGATATGCGCCAGATCGCCGCGCACCGGGAGACAGCCGGGATCCGCCGTTACGCTCGGCCCGGTCATGGCCAGCATGCCCTCAACCGTGAAGGGGCGGGTATAGGAATCGTCGGCGGCCAACGTCGGTGCGTCTCCAAAGGCAAAGATGGGCGCGCTTAGCCGGGTCATGGCCGGATCGCAAGTTTAGCCGCCTGTTTGGCCATAGCGCGTGCTCAACATGTGCCACGCGGCGCGAAGGCCCAGCGCGGCGCCGCCCTTGGGGCGGCCCGGCTTGGCTGCGGGTCGCCAGGCGAAAGTGTCAAAGTGCGCCCAGTCGATGCCCTTGGGCACGAATTTGTCGAGGAACAGGGCCGCTGTACTGGCGCCGGCAAAGCCGCCGGTGCCAGCGTTGTTGATGTCCGCAACATCGGATTTCAGGTATTCGCGGTACCCATCGTGGAGAGGCAGGCGCCAGCAGGCGTCGTCGGCGGCCTTGCCTGCGCTCAGCAGGGCATCGGCCGTCGCATCCTCGCGTGTGAACAGGGCCGGAAGGTCGGGCCCCACCGCTACGCGTGCAGCCCCCGTCAGGGTGGCGAAGTCGATGATCAGTTCGGGTTCGCTCTCGCCTGCGCGGGCCAGCGCGTCAGCCAGGATCAGGCGGCCCTCGGCGTCGGTATTGCCGATCTCAACCGAAATGCCCGCGCGGCTTTTCAGAATGTCGCCGGGACGGAAGCTGTTGCCGGATACGGCATTTTCCACCGCGGGAACAAGGAGATGCAGCCGCACCGGCAGCTGTTCCTGCATGATCAGCCGGGCAAGGGCGAGGGCGTGGGCAGCGCCGCCCATGTCCTTCTTCATAAGCAGCATGCCCGATGAGGGCTTGATGTCGAGCCCGCCCGAATCGAAGCAAACGCCCTTGCCGATGATTGCGATCCGGGGATGCTTGGGATCGCCCCATTCAAGCTCGATCATGCGCGGGGCGTGGCTGCGTGCGGCGGCGCGACCGACCGCGTGCACCATCGGGAACTCGCGTTCGAGCATGTCGCCGCGCGTCACGCGGATTTCGGACCGGAAGGCCTTGTGCAGGCTTTCCGCCTCCGCCTCGAGCTGGGCAGGCCCCATGTCCTCCGCCGGCGTGTTGACGAGGTCGCGTACCAGCATCACCGCTTCGGCCTCGGCCGTGATTGCCTCGATGGCTTTTGGTTCACCGGTCAGGAGAATGCGGGGACCTTCCTCGTCGGGCTCGGACAGGTAGCGGTCGAATCGGTACTGGCCGGTAATCCAGCCGAACATCGCCGGGCCAGGTTCACCGCCCACGCGGCGGTAGGTTCCGGCGGGCAGCTTCTCTGCCAGCTTGGCCATGCACCAGCTTGAAAGATCGGCGGTGTTCGCGACGCCCGAAACGACGGCCCAGTCCTCCCCGTCGGGGATGATCGCGAAGTCGTAGCCATCCGCCGCGAATTTGTGGGCGGACAGCGCGGCACGCTGCGCGGGGGGGCGGTCCTTGAGGAAGGCTTCCAGCCCGTCCTTGTCGACGAGGTGGATGGCAATGGCTTTCTGGCCGCGATCAGGCTGGATCAATGCATTCTTGTCGCTCATGCGTGTATTCTCTAGCCTTGCCGCGAGCGCGAACGCGAGAGGAATTTTGATGCGGCGGAATGGTTGGGCATTGGCGATACTGTTGGCTGCGGGTGGGTGCACGGGCGGACAGGACGCTTCCGTGCCAGCGGACGGTAGCACCAGCATGGCGGCCGCCTCCGTCGAATTGCCCGAAGCCACAGAGGAACCGAGCGCGGAGCCGTCCGAAATGCCGACGGAAACTGGACGTACGGTAGACGCGTCGAATGATCTTTATGAATTCGCCTTCTCCTACCCGGATGCCGCGGGGGCCATTCCCCGCCTCAAGGACCTGTTCGACACCCGGATCTATCAGGAGCGCGAGAAGCTTGCCTCGTCTTCGAGTGACGACCAGAAGGCAGCGAAGAAGGAAGGGTTTCCTTTTCACCAGCACAGCTACGGGGCGAAGTGGCAGGTGGTGACCGACCTGCCCGGCTGGCTGTCGCTCTCGGCGGAACTCTACAGCTTTTCCGGGGGCGCGCACGGCATGAGCAATTTCGATTCGCTGCTCTGGGATCGCCGCGCGGAGGCCGTGCGCAAGCCGCGCGATCTGTTCACCAGCACCGATTCACTGCGCAATGCGATCCGTGAACCATTCTGCGACGCGCTCGATAAGGAGCGCGAGACTCGGCGCGGCGAACCGGTTCAGCGCGACAGCGGGCAGATCTTCACCGAATGCATCGATCCGGTGGCGCAGACGCTGATCGTGGGATCGTCCAACGGCCAGACGTTTGATCGCATCGGCATTCTGGTCGCGCCTTACGAGGCCGGGCCTTATGCGGAAGGGACATACGAGGTGACATTGCCGGTGACGGGCAAGATTATGGCGACTCTCAAGCCGCAGTACCGAAACAGTTTTTCGGTGGGTCAGTAAGCTTTCCGCCGCCCATCTCGCAATTCGTTCGCAGCAGCGCTATATGGGCGCCATGAGTGAATACCAGATTGTCGAACCCGGAAATGAAACCGTCCTGCGCGACGGCACGATCAAGCTGCACGGTCCCGAAGCTTTCGAGGGCATGCGCAAGGCCGGGCGCCTTGCCGCCGAAATTCTCGACGAAATCGCGCCGATGGTGCAGCCAGGAGTCAGCACCGCCGCCATCGACGACAAGGTTCGCGAACTGACGCTGGACGGCGGAGCGGTGCCGGCGACGCTGGGCTATCGCGGCTATGCACATTCGTCCTGCATCTCCATCAACCACGTCGTGTGTCATGGCATTCCTTCGGAAAAGACGCTGAAGGAAGGTGACATCCTCAATATCGACGTGACCCCGCTGCTCGACGGCTGGCATGGCGATTCAAGCCGCATGTACTTTGCAGGCGAGCCTTCGCTGAAGGCGCGCCGTCTGGTCGATGTGACCTATGAATGCCTTATGATCGGCATCGAACAGGCCAAGCCGGGCAACCGCATCGGTGACATCGGCGCTGCCATTCAGGCCTATGCCGAAGCGAACCGTTTCGGCGTGGTGCGCGAATTCTGCGGCCATGGCCTTGGCCGCCTGTTCCACGACGCGCCCGAAGTGGTCCACGCCGGCCGTCCGGGCACCGGACCGCTGATCAAGCCGGGCATGTTCTTTACCATCGAGCCGATGATCAACCTCGGCAAGCCGCCGGTGAAGCTCCTCAATGACGGCTGGACGGCGGTAACCCGCGACAAGTCGCTCTCGGCGCAGTTCGAGCATTCGATCGGCATCACAGAGGACGGCTGCGAGATTTTCACGACCAGTCCCAAGGGCCTGCACAAGCCCCCTTACGCCTGAGGTCTGTCGCTGCGGGCAATCGGGATATCGCCCCCGCGCTTGCGTCGGGGCGTGACCTCGAGCGCGAGGCATGACAGCTTCCCTCCCATAACGAAATGGAGAGGGAGAACGACGGTGGCGGAGACTCTGGCGGACCTGTCTGGCGGCATCCCGAGCGAACGCGAATATGTGCTCGATGCGCGTCCAGAGGACGGCGTGCGCGATGCAGTGAACGTGTGGATCGAGGAGGAAAACGGCCTCTTCGCGATGCGTGTAGGTGTCGAGGCAGTGGCAGAGCAATGGGACCGGCACGAAATGTGGCTGGACATCGCCTTTGCCGACGGCCGCCTCTATTCGCGGCGCGGCGATGGCGAGACGCGGAGTGCGATCGGCCCTGCAGGCAAGCCCACGGTGCGGGCCACCGGGCCGATGCGATTTGAATGTGTCGAGCAGTTTCGCCGCTGGACCGTGCGCTTCGAAGGACCTGTGGCCGAGACGAGCGCGCAGGAGATCCTCGAAAATCCCGACTTCGAAGAGAAGAAGTGGGTCGACGTGTCGTTCGACATCGACATGGAAATGGCCGCGATTCCCTGGCAGCCGGGCACGATGACGCCTGAGGCTGCGGCGGCGATGGGCGGCAAGCAGGGCGATTTCATGAGCCCGCGTTACGAGCAGCTGTTCCATTGCACGGGCACTTTGACCATCGGTGGCGAGCACCACACCTTCAAGGCCAATGGCCTGCGCATCCGCCGCACCGGTTTCCGCGCCTTCGCGGGCTTCACCGGGCATTGCTGGATGTCTGCCGTCTTCCCCGATGGGCGCGCCTTCGGTCTCAACGCCTATCCGCCGCGCGACGATGGCGAGCCGACTTACGAGGAAGCCTGGGTGATCGGCAGCGACGGTCGCCGCGTCGGTGCGCGCCCGGTGGAGCTGCCCTGGCTGCGCAAGCTGGTGACGGGCGGCGAGCCGGTGCCGCTGGTGCTGGAAACGCTGGAGGGCGAACGCATTGCCATCGACGGCGTCACCTTCACCAACACGCGCTCGCGCGGCGGCCACGTGCTTCCGCCGGACTGGCCCAAGGACTGGCCGATCGTCCAGCAGAGCCATGCGTTCTATACTTGGGACGGCATGCGCACGACGGGCATGATCGAGCGATCGAGCAAGCCCAGCGTGATGGATTTGTAGAAATGACGTGATCCCAGTGCAGGCTGGGATGATGGAAGCCTGACTGACTTACCCGCACTGTCCCCGGTGGAGCAGCTTTTGGTCGGCCAGAACCAGCGCCATCATCGCCTCGACCACCGGTACGCCACGAATGCCCACGCAGGGGTCGTGGCGGCCCTTGGTGAACAATTCGGTCGCCTCGCCGTCGCGGGTGATCGTCGGCTGCGGGGTCAGGATCGAGCTGGTCGGCTTGAAGGCCACGCGCACCACTACCGGCTGGCCGGTCGAGATGCCACCTGCGATGCCGCCCGCATGGTTGGCATCGAACAGCGGTCCATCGGTGCCGGGGCGCATCGGATCGGCGTTCTGTTCGCCGGTCAGGCGCGCGGCGGCGAAGCCGTCTCCGATCTCCACGCCCTTGACCGCATTGATTCCCATCATCGCGGCGGCAAGGTCGGCATCGAGCTTGCCGTAGAGCGGCGCGCCCCAGCCTGCGGGCAGGCCGGTCGCCACGCACTCGACCACCGCGCCGACCGAGGAGCCGGACTTGCGGGCATTATCGACGATCGCTTCCCAGCGCGCAGCAGCGGCGGCGTCGGGGCTGAAGAACGGGTTGTTGCCGATCTCGGCCGCATCGAAGTTCGCCATGTCGATCGCGTCGCCGCCGATCTCGGAGACATAGGCGAGGATCGTCACTTCCGGGATCACCAGCCGCGCCACGCCGCCCGCCGCCACGCGGCTGGCGGTTTCGCGCGCGGAACTGCGCCCGCCGCCGCGATAGTCCCGGAAACCGTACTTGGTGTCATAGGCATAGTCGGCATGACCAGGGCGATAGGCCTTGGCGACATCTGAATAGTCCTTGGAGCGCTGGTCGACGTTCTCAATCATCAGGCTGATCGGTGTGCCCGTCGTCTTGCCCTCGAACACACCCGAGAGGATGCGGACCTGATCCGGCTCCTGCCGCTGGGTGGTGAATTTCGACTGGCCCGGGCGGCGCGCGTCGAGGAACGGCTGGAGCGCGCCCTCGTTGATGGCAAGACCCGGTGGGCACCCGTCGACGACGGCGCCGATCGCGGGCCCGTGGCTTTCGCCCCAGGTGGTGAAACGGAAAAGGCGGCCGAAGCTGTTCACGCTCATGCCTCGCGCTTTGTCGCGCGTTGCTCGGTTTGTCCAGCGTCCTGCGGTTCGAATGCGCGGGCTGGGACACCGCGTGGACGAAAATTGCGTGTCTGATGCAGAGTTGATGATGGGTTCAGCTTGTCGAACGGCCTGCCCGCGGGCAAAGTTCCGATCATGTACATGAATGTATTCCGGAGCCGCAAAAGGGCAGACATGGACGCTGCGGCCTATCTGGCCGATGCAGCGCGCATGGCGGAACTGGCGCGCGCGCAGCCGGGTTTCGTTTCATACAAGAGTTTCACGGCCGAAGATGGGGAAACCGTTACCATCTCGGAATGGGCCAGCGAAGCCGATGCGCGCGCCTGGGCAGGTCATTTTGAACACAGGGCTGTTCAAAATCGCGGAAGAAGCGAATATTACGACTGCTACACCGTTTATTCGTGCGACCAGCCCGATGTGCGCCGGTACACGAGAGGCAGTGCTTCAGGGGGGCTGGCATGACACTCGGATTTTACGGAATTCCGAACTGCGATACTGTTAAAAAGGCGCGCAAGTGGCTGGAAGCACAAGGCATCGATTACACCTTCCACGACTACAAGAAGGAAGGGGCCGATCCTGCCAGACTGGAAAGCTGGGTTGCGGCGGCCGGTTGGGAAAAGGTGCTCAACCGTGCTGGCACTACCTTTCGCAAGCTGCCTGAAGAGGACAAGGCCGGTCTCGATGCTGCGAAGGCCGTGACGGTCATGCAGGCCCATCCCAGCACCATCAAGCGGCCCGTGGTGGAATATCCGGGCGGCCTGCTGGTGGGCTTCAAGGAAGCCGAGTGGGAGGCCGCACTGGCATGAACCCCGAAACTCTCGCAATGCTCGAATGGGTCGCGGCCTGTTTCGGCGTGATCAACATTGCCCTGCTGATCTGGCGCACGGTGTGGAACTACCCGTTCGGCATGATCATGGTGGCGCTGTACATCTTCGTGTTCTGGGAAAAGCGGCTCTATGCCGAGGCCGGGCTGCAGGTGTTCTTTTTCATGGCACAAGGCTGGGGCTGGTGGCTTTGGCTCAAGGTCGACGGCAAGGACAGCCGGGTGCCGGTGCGCTGGCTCGATAACATGAGCCGCGCGGTCTGGGTAACGGCGACGCTCGCGGTGAGCCTGAATCTGGGCTGGGTGATGCACCGCTTCACCGATGCGGTCATGCCCTTTGCCGATTCGGCGATCGCCGGGGCCAGCGTTTCCGCGCAGATCCTGCTGGCGTTCCGGCGGATCGAGAACTGGATCCTGTGGATCGCGATCGATATCGCCGCGATCCTGCTTTACATCAACCGCGGGCTGAACCCCACGGCAGGGCTCTATGGCGGGATGCTGGTGATGTCTCTGCTCGGCCTCAAGGAATGGATGCAGGCGGCCAAGGACAACCCGGAAGCCAAGCTCATGACCGCATGAAGACTGTCTGCCTGCACGGACCCGAAAGCACGGGCAAGACGGTGCTCGCCGGCAAACTGGGATATCCCTGGGTTCCCGAATACGGCCGCGCCTACTGCGAGCAACGCGGTACCAGTCTCGAGATGGTGGACCTGTTAGCCATAGCCGAAGGGCAGGCGGCGGAGAACCGCAAGGCGATGGTGACCGAGCTTCCGCTTCTGGTGCTGGATACTGATCAGCTCATGACGGCAGCCTGGGCGCAGATGCTGTTCGGCGAAGTGCCGGAGGCGCTCATGGCCTATCCCAAGGCGGACCTTTACCTGCTGTTCGCGCCCGATGTGCCGTGGTTCGACGATGGCACCCGCTTCTTCGGCGAGTACGAAAAACGGTCGCGCTTCGCAGATCTGGCCGAGGAGATGCTGACCCGTGCCGGCGTGCCCTACGTGCGCATTTGTGGCGATTGGGAGCAGCGCGAGCGGCTGGCGCGCGAGGCCATTGGCGAACTGTTCAGCTTCGCGCCCTGATCCATTCGCCCATGGGGGCCACCGGCAGCCCGACGTCGAGTAGACCGAGCACGCCTGCACGTGCGGCCTTGATCTGCGGAACGGCGGATACCGCGGGCAGCGCGGTCATGATGTCCCAGTCGTGGTTTTTCCAGTGTTCGGCGGGAATCAGTCGCATGCGCATGTCGATGCTGGGTTCGCCCTGCACTGTAAGGCGGTACTGGTCGTCGTCGATGTCCCAGCCTTCGGCGAGCGTCTTGGTGAGATACCAGATCACCGTGATGTTGACAGCGGTTTTGCCGTTCACCTTGCCGTTCCAGCCGCCGCGCAGCGCCGCGTTGGTGCCTTTCTCCATGCAGAACCAGCCGAGATCGACTTTTTCGGCGGCGGTGGCGTATTCACAGAAGAATTCGATTTCGTCGAAGGCGAGACCCAGCGCTGCGCCGATCCGTTCTACGGCATCACGGAACAAGATGAGCCAGGCCTCCGCGCGGCCCATCAGTTCCCCGGTTGCGCCGCCCGGTTCGCCCATGCCGAGGAAGCTCCAGGTCTCCACCGATTCATAGACCGAGCAGTCGGCCGATTCGGTGATCGAGACGCTTTCGACGTCGCGGCAGATAGCGGTCATGCTGGCCATCACCGAGTTGATCCAGCCGGGATTGATACCGGTGATGTAGAGCGAGCTGTTGCCTTTCGCGCAGGCGGCTTCCAGGCGGTCCTTCACTTCGCCGCGAATACCGCCCAGATTGAGGAAGAGGTTGGTGGATACCACATCCAGCCCGCTTTCGAGCAGCCGGATAGCCTGCTCCAGATCCGCTTCGAACGGGGTGTAGAGCACCGTGTCTGCACCCAGCGCGATTAGTGTCTCGATGTCGTTGGTCGCCGTGATCCCGGTTTTCGGACGCCCGCACAGGTCGCCTGCGTCCTGCCCTTTCTTGTCTTCGGACCAGGCATAGCACCCCGCCAGTTCAAGGCGCGGATCGTCGAGGATCGCCCGCAGCGCATGTTTGCCGACCTTGCCGGTGGTCCACTGGATGACGCGCAGCTTGTCCATTGTCTCTCTCCCTTTTGGAGAGAGTGTCATGCGAAGGCGGGCGAACCGGTAGTTCCCAGGCGGGTACTACCCCTCAACCGGCGCGCCGAACACGGCTGCAGCAAGGCCGAGCACAGTCAGCAGCACGAAGCCCAGGCAGCGCCGTTTCCGGCGTTTGGGCGCGCCGCCGACCCATGCGCGGATCGCGGCCAGTGCCGATTGCAGCGCGTAATAGAACGCAAAGGCCCGGCTGGCGTAGCTGATGATTTCGAAGACGTCGGCGAGCCAGGTCAGGGCAAGGCCGGTGCCGACAAGGCCGAGGTAGGTCAGTTTCGGGCTGATCCGCCCCTTGGTGAGTTCCGCGAACAGCCCGCCGGTGCCATTGGTATCGGCCACTGCCGCGCTGAATTGCGCGCTCAGCGCGGCGAGGATCAGCAGCGGGCCGAGCACGGCGGAAACCGAGCGCATCAGGTCGATGATCGCTGTCTCGTCGAGCGCGAAGGTTCCGCTTTCGAAGCTGACCGCGAGAAGTACGACATAGGCGAGGTAGATACCGGTCGCGATCCATTGCGAGAGCCGCATTGAGACCTGCCTCACGCCCGAGCTGTAATGGCTGCCGAGATAGCGGCTGGTCTCGAAACCCTGCACCGTGACGATCAGTCCGAACAGGAGCTGGATCGACCCGATCGGCCCCAATTTCATGCCGCTTTCCTTGAGATGGTGGCCATCCCATTCAACTCCGGCGTGAACGGCCAGCGCCGCGACCAGTGCGGCAATGACGATCAGCTTGATGGAGACGGTCGCCTGCTCCATCCGTTCGAGCAGGGAGAAGCCTTTGGTCAACCCCGCGATCAGGATTAGCATATAGGCCCCGGTGGTGATCTCGCGGCCGAGCAGTTCGGACGGCGCGCCGAAGATGCGCGCGGCGAAGGCGCCGAACAGGTTGAGGTAGTAGGCGACCGAGATCACGTAGGCGAAGGCGAGCGCCCAGCTTGAGAGCCATTCGATGCGGTCGGCCGTCACGGTGTCGAGATCGGGCTCGTCGATGCGCTCCATGTTGTAGCGGATCGCGGCGCCGAACAGGTAGCCGACGAGGCACAGCAGGGCCATCGCGAGAATGCCCCAGGTGCCGAACGAGTCGGTCAGGATCGGGCCGAGGATCAGGAACCCGCTGCCGATGATCGAAGCGAGCGGCGTTACGGTCGCCCGCCACAGCTTGGCACGCGCGACGCGGGGCCAGAACAGGAGCGCGGCCATGGCAAGACCGGCCACAGCCATGGCGATATCGATCATACCGTCCATGGCGTGACCCTTCTTACGCCTTGCGGGCCGTCACGATGTAGTTGAGCGACAGGTCGTCCGAGAGGTGAAGCCCCTGCGTCGGCGACCAACTGATGCCCTTCGGTGCGCCGGGCACGAGGCCTGCGCCTGCGACCAGTTCCGCCAACTCTTCGGGCGTGACGAACTGGCTCCAGTCATGCGTGCCGCGCGGGACTTTGCCGAGCCGCTCAGCTGCCTCGACCAGAAGCAGGCGCGATGCGGGCGTGCGGTTGGGGCAGGACAGGATCATCAGGCCGTCAAACGCGAGAGCGTCCGAGAGGTTCCTCATAAAGGCGGCCTTGTCGGTGACATGCTCGATCACTTCGAGCGAGCATACAAGATCGAAGCCGGAGAGGCCCAGCATGCCCAGTTCGCCCTGCCGGTAGTCGATGGGCAGACCCATTGCATCGGCATGGCCCTTGGCGGCCGCGATATTCTCGGGCGCGGCATCGACGCCGGTGACCTGCGCGCCGAGCCGCGCGAGCGGTTCGCACAGCAGCCCGGCGCCGCATCCGGCATCGAGCGCGCGCTTGCCGGAAAGCGGGCGCAAAGCGCGCGAATCGCTGCCGAAATGCGAATCGATGGCGGCGCGGATGAAGGCAAGCCGCACCGGGTTGAGCTTGTGCAGCATGGCCGAGGAGCCGTCCGGATCCCACCAATCGGCTGCCAGCGCACCGAAATGCGCCGCTTCCCTGGGGTCGATCGTCTCTGTTGCCCTGCCAGTTGCATTGTCCATCACTCGTCCCTAACAGCGCGCCGAACTCTTATCCACTCGCGCGTTCCGGTTTGTCTGCCGGGCGCGTGGCCAACGACACAGGGAGCACCGGCACCTTGGCACGTATCGTGATGAAATTCGGCGGCACCTCGATGGCCGGATCCGAGCGCATCCGGCGCGTGGCGGGGATCGTCAAACGCCAGCAGGAAGCCGGGCATGAAGTCGCGGTGGTGGTTTCGGCCATGGCTGGCGAAACCGACCGTCTCGTCAACTTCTGCCGTGAGGCGAATGCGCTCTACGATCCCGCCGAGTACGACGTCGTCGTGGCCTCGGGCGAGCAGGTCACGTCAGGCCTGCTGGCGCTGACGCTGCAGGCGATGGGCTGCAAGGCCCGTTCCTGGCTGGGCTGGCAGATGCCCATCAAGACTGATGATGCGCATGCCAAGGCGCGCATCGAGGATATCGATTCCGGCGCGCTGCTTGCTTCGATGGCGGCGGGCGAAATCGCCGTGATCCCAGGCTTCCAGGGGCTGTCCCCCCAGGGCCGTGTGACTACACTGGGCCGGGGCGGTTCGGACACTTCGGCCGTGGCGGTCGCCGCTGCCGTGAAGGCAGATCGCTGCGACATCTACACCGACGTCGATGGTGTCTATACCACCGACCCGCGCATCGTGGCCAAGGCGCGCAAGCTGCCGCTGGTCACCTATGAAGAAATGCTCGAACTGGCCTCGGTCGGTTCCAAGGTGCTGCAGACCCGCTCGGTCAGCCTTGCGATGAAGGAGGGCGTGCGCGTGCAGGTGCTCTCCTCGTTCATCGACGAGACCGCGCCTGCCGCAGACACCCTGCCCGGAACGATGATCGTCAGCGACGAAGAACTTGAAGGAAGCGACATGGAACGCCAGCTGATCACCGGTATCGCCGCCGACAAGAACGAGGCGAAGGTTACTCTCACCCGCGTGCCCGACCGACCGGGTGCGGTGGCTTCGATCTTTGCCCCGCTGGCCGAGGCGAACATCAACGTGGACATGATCATCCAGAACGTCGCCAAGGACAAGGGCGAGACCGATGTCACTTTTACGGTGCCGCAGTCCGACCTCGCCCGCGCGCTGGCGATGCTGGAAGAGCGCAAGGAAGCGATCGGTTTCTATCGCCTGATCTCTAACGACAATGTGGCCAAGATCAGCGTTGTCGGCGTGGGCATGCGCAGCCACGCAGGGGTGGCCAGCACGATGTTCAAGACGCTGGCCGACCGCGCTATCAACATCCAGGCCATCTCCACCAGCGAGATCAAGGTTTCGGTACTGATCGATGCAGACGAAACCGAACTGGCCGTGCGCGTGCTGCACACCGCGTACGGGCTCGACGCTGCGGCGTAAGGTCTGATCCTCCTCCGCAGGGGGAGGGTTATGCCGTGCGGTAGAACTCGGCGTCGGCGCAGACGCGGTCGTGGCCTTTTTCCTTGGCCATGTAGAGCATCTGGTCGGCGGCGTTGAGGTTGTTGGCGAGCGTTTCGCCCGGCTGGGCAACGGCGACGCCGATCGAGGCGGTGATCTGCAGCTTCGTCTGGTTGTGGGGGATCACGGCCTGCGAAATCGCAAGGCGCAGGTCTTCGGCCACGGCGACAGCCGCTTCGTTGCTCATCTCGGCCAGCAGCACGACGAACTCTTCCCCGCCAAAGCGCGCCGAGACGCTCTTGTGGCGCGAGAGGACATTGTGAATGACCTTGGCGACGGTCTGTACCACCTGATCGCCGACATCGTGGCCATAGGTGTCGTTGATCTTGCGGAAGTCATCGATGTCGATGATGGCAAGCGAGGCTGGAGCCCCCTTCCTGGCGACTTGCGTCAGCATGGTCTGCGCCCGCTCGAAGAAGGCGCGGCGGTTGTACATGCCACTGAGGAAATCGCGTTCCGCGAGGAACTGGAGGCGCCGCATCTGGTTCAGCGTCTCGATGTTGCCGGCAATGCGGCTCTTCACTTCCTCGGCGATGTAGGGGCGGTAGACGAAGTCCGAGGCACCGGCCTTGAGCAGTGCTGCCGAAAGGTAGGGGTCGGCGCTCGCTGACACACCGATGATGCGCATCCGCTCGGGCGGATAGGCGGCCCGGATGCGACGGGTCAGTTCCTGGCCGTCCATGTCGGGCATGTGGAAGTCGGTGATGACGAGCTGGATGTCGTCATGCGCCTCGAGCGCAGCCAACGCCGCCGCGCCGCAGTCGGCCTGATAGATCTTGTAGTTCTGCAGGCTGAGGATCTCGGCAAGGACCAGCCGGGCGCTTTCGCTGTCGTCCACGATCAGGATCGAGGCGACCGCGGCATTGGTGACCCGCTGGATGGTGCGGGTGATGTGGTCGACCGTGTCCTTTGCATCCTTGATGAAATAGTCGACGATGTGCGGCGCACTGGCGCGTTCGCGCGTCTTGCGGTTGAGCGTGGCGGTGAACAGGATGGTCGGGACGTTCTCTTCCTCGAGCAGATCGATGATCTCGCCATCGGGGGCATCGGGCAGATTCATACCCGTGACCGCAAGGCTGGGGCGATGGTCGGCCAGCGCCTGCGAGGCTTCTGCGTAAGTCTTGCACCACTCCACTTCGCTGGTGGTTTCGGCTTCGATGCGCGATTTGAGCATAAGCGCCATGGCCGCCGAGTCCTCCACCAGCATGATCGTACAGAAGGTCTGATCGGCGGTGTCGATGGACTTGGCGGTGTTGATCGTGCGGAAGCGGGTCACCGGTGCTCCTTCTTGTTCTTGGGGCGAAGGCTGCCGGAAAGAGCCGTCGATGTGGGGGCAATCGCATGGGCCCGGTTAGTTTTGATGAAGGTCCCGGTTACGCAGGTTCCCTTTGGCTTTGTGCGTCAGACGTTTACCTATTGGCGGCAGCATTCGCCTGCAGTTGCTGGAACACGCCCAGCCGGTCCGCCACTTGCCAGTGTCCGGTGAGGCGATCCGCCTCGTCGAAATCGTAAATGCTCGCGCCCGACATCGCGATCTGCCGCCCGCTGGCCGGGAAGCCGGCAGCCGCCTCGCGATGGGTGGCGAGCCAGGTCCAGGCGATGATGACCGAGTTTCCGCTTTCGCTGATGTGCAGGATGTTGAAGCGCTGATCGGGGAAGGGTGCGCGCGAGGATTCGAGCCGCTCGATGAAGCCTGCCTGATCGAGGCTGCGGCCTTCCCAGGGATCGCCGGGGTCGTGGTGGATGGTGTAGAGCGGCGCAAGGTATTCCGGCACCGCCGCGCTTTCGCCCCTGTTCCAGACGCGTTCGATGAAATCCGTCAGGAGGGTCTGGCGGGTACTCACGGGGTATCTCCTTCGGGGGCTTGGAGCAGTTGGCTGAGGTAGGCGTGCACGTCGGCAGGCCACTGTGCGGTGATGGCGGCGAGGCCTTGCGCGTCCCCGGCGAAGAGCAGGCGCGAGGCCTGTTCGAAGTGCGGGAAATCGCCAGCCATGGCGGACATGAAACGATAGGCGCGGTCCTGCGCGGCGCGGCGCGTAACGCGCCCCTGATCGGCCTTGCGGGCTTCGTCGATGAGGCGCCGCAGCGCCTGCGAGGCGCCGCCGGGTTGCTGGCCGAGCCAGTCCCAGTGCCGGGGCAGCAGCGTGACCTCGCGGGGAACGACCCCCAGCTTGGGGCGCCCCCGCTTGCGTGCCTGAGCGGGTCCAGGGGGCGGCACCGCGGTCTCCCGCCAGTCAAGGTCGACAACTTTGCCGGTGGCGTCGTCGAACACCAGTACACCCGCTTCCCGGCCGCGCAAGGCAGCAGCAAGCTCGCCTGGCGCGCCTCGTGCGATACGCTTGTTGTCCAGAAAGGCAGTGCATGGGCCGGTCATGAGGTGCGTTCCAAAAGAAGTTATATCCGGGTAAATTGATTTTTGGTGCGAGTCAATTTATCCGGGTAAAAATAACAGAAGATGGATTCGAGTGACGTATGGACAGAACCCAGCGCAAGGCGGCGCTTGCCGAATATCGCGAACGCAAGGTCGAGCCCGGCATCTTTGCGATCCGGTGCACGGCGAGTGGAGAAGTTTGGGCCGGGCGGGCGCCCGACCTTTCGACGGTCCCCAATCGCGTGTTCTTCACGCTGCGGCAGGGCGGCAACCCACACCGCTCGCTGCAGGCGGCATGGAATGCGCACGGTGCGGACAGCTTCGTGTTCGAGCTGCTTGAAGTGCTCGATCCCGAAAAGCTGGGTCTTGGGCTCGATCGCGAACTAAAGGCGTGCCACGAACACTGGACGGGGCGGCTCGGCGCTACGCGGATCTGAGGGTCAGAGGGCCTTCGCCAGCTCGTCCCGGAACCGGGGATGCGCGAGATTGATCATCGCCTCGGCGCGTTCGCGCAGGGATTTTCCGCGCAGGTTCGCCGCGCCGAATTCGGTGACGATCCAGTGCACGTCGTTGCGCGGTGTAGTCACCGGGCCTTCGAGCTTGGGGACGATGCGGCTGACGGCGCCGTCCTTGGCAGTCGAGCGGCAGGCGATGATCGAGATGCCGCCTTTTGAGGCATTGGCACCGCGCACGAAATCGAGCTGGCCGCCCGAGCCCGAATACTGGTGCCCCAGCATGTGTTCGGAATTGCAGGCGCCGGACAAGTCCATCTGCAGCGTCGCGTTGACCGAGACGACATTGTCGTTCTTGGCGATGTGGCGCGGATCGTTCACCACGTCGACCGGCAGCGAATAGACCGCCTGATTGTCGTCCAGCCATTCGTAGAAGGCGGTGTCGCCCATTGCGAACGTGAAGACCGAACGTCCCGGGAACGTCGCCTTGCGGCGGTTGTTGACGGCGCCGCAATGCATCAGTCCGGCAAAGGACGGGGTGAGCAGTTCGGTGTGGATGCCAAGGTCCTTGCGTGTGGTCAGGCGCTTGCAGACCTCGATCGGCAGGTTGCCGATGCCCATCTGCAGGCAGGCGCCGTCGTCGATCATGCCCGCGACGATCTCTGCGATGGCCTCGTCCTCGGCCGCGGCGGGATGCTCGCCCACTTCGATCAATGGCGAGCGGTTCTCGACGATCGCGTCGACTTCAGAGACATGCAATGGCGATTCGCCGAACACGCGCGGCATCAGCGGATTGACCTCCACGATCAGGCGTTTCGCCGCGCGGGCCGCGACCGAGGTATAGTCGTTCGCGGTGCCGAAGGTGAAATAACCATGCTTGCCCATCGGCGAGACCATGGTCACGCAGGTATCCAGCTCGACCTCTTCGCGCAGCAGTTGCGGCGAGGCACTGAAGGCGGTCGGCACGAAGTCGATCATTTCCTCGCTGACCGAGGGATCGGCTTTCATCAGCGAACGCTCGACACTGCTCAGGAACATGCAATGCGGGCGCACCCGGCCCAGCAGATCGCGGCGCAGCACGCTTTTGGCGGCATGGGCCATCGAGTGGAAATACCACAGCCGCATGCCGGAGAGGCTGCCCGCATCCACTCGCTGCGCGAGCGCAGCGAGCAGGGCGGGCGGTTCTGCCACGGCCATGCCCATGGCTACATGGCTGCCGGACGGAACCAGTTGGGATGCCGCTTCGGCGGACATCAGTTTAGCTGCGTAAAGCTCTTGCACATCCATGGGGGCGGAGCCTCGCACCGGAATGTTGCATTATCAAGAGAACAGCAAAACCCCGCCCCCATATCGAGACGGGAGCGGGGCAGTGGATCCTTCCGGGCAGTGAGGGGAACGCCCGGAAGGATCGGCGGCGACAGGCAGCTTGCCATGCCCGGCGCCACCGCAATGGTCAGGATCAGCCGATCTGGAAGCGCCCCGCGTCCATCACCTTGGTCCAGGCCGCGACGAAGTCGTTCACGAACTTCCCGGCATTGTCGTCCTGGGCATAGACTTCGGCATAGGCCCTGAGCACGGAGTTCGAACCGAACACCAGATCGACGCGCGTTGCGGTCCATTTCACCGCGCCGGTCTTGCGCTCGACCACTTCGTAGGCGCCCTGTCCGGCCGGTTTCCACGAATAGGCCATATCGGTCAGGTTGACGAAGAAGTCCGTCGTCAGCGCACCTTCGCGGTCGGTGAAGACGCCATGTTTCGTGCCGCCATGGTTGGTGGCGATCGCCCGCATGCCGCCTACCAGCACGGTCATTTCCGCGGCGGTGAGACCCATGAGTTGTGTACGGTCAAGCAGCAGTTCCTCAGGCTTTACGGCATAGTCCTGCTTCAGCCAGTTGCGGTAACCGTCTGCCAGCGGCTCGAGCGGCGCAAAGGAGTCCGCGTCGGTCGTGGCATCGGTGGCATCGCCCCGGCCCGGCGTGAACGGCACCGCGATGGCGTAGCCTGCCGCCTTCGCTGCCATTTCGACGCCGAGGTTGCCGGCGATCACGATAGTGTCGGCCACGCTGGCCCCGGTTGCGGCAGCGATCGGTTCCAACACCGCCAGCACGCGCGCCAGACGTTCGGGCTCGTTGCCTACCCAGTCCTTCTGCGGGGCAAGGCGGATGCGGGCACCGTCTGTGCCGCCGCGCATGTCAGAGCCGCGATAGGTCCGCGCGCTGTCCCAGGCGGTGGAGATCATGTCGGCCACTGAAAGGCCGCTCGCGGCGATCTTCGCCTTGACAGCATCGACGTCATAGCTGGTCGAACCTGCGGGAACCGGGTCCTGCCAGATCAGGTCCTCAGCGGGCACGTCCGGACCGAAATAGCGGGCCTTGGGCCCCATATCGCGGTGCGTCAGCTTGAACCAAGCGCGCGCGAAGGTGTCCGCGAAATAGGCCGGGTCGGCGCGGAACTTGTCCATGATCGCGCGGTAGGCCGGGTCCACCTTCATAGCCATGTCGGCATCCGTCATCATCGGCATGGTGCGGATGGAAGGATCCTCCACGTCGGCCGGCATGTCCGCCTCGGCGATCTCGACCGGCATCCACTGACGGGCACCGGCCGGGCTTGAGCGGATTTCCCATTCGTGGTCGAGCAGCATGTCGAAATAGCCCATGTCGAACTTCGTCGGATCGCTCGTCCAGGCGCCTTCGATGCCGCTGGTCACGGTATCGCGGCCCATGCCCTTGCCGCCCGGATTGGCCCAGCCGAAGCCCTGCGCCTCGACGTCCGCGGCTTCGGGATCGGGACCGAGCTTCGACGCATCTCCATTGCCGTGCGCCTTGCCCACGGTGTGGCCACCTGCGGTCAGCGCGACGGTTTCCTCGTCGTTCATCGCCATGCGGGCGAATGTCTCGCGCACGGCTTCGGCGGTCTTGAGCGGGTCGGGCTTGCCGTCGACGCCTTCCGGATTGACATAGATGAGGCCCATCTGCACTGCGGCGAGCGGATTTTCGAGCGACGTCTCGTCCGAGCTGGCATAGCGGTCCTTGCCCAGCCACTCCTTCTCGGAGCCCCAGTACACGTCCTTTTCCGGATGCCAGATGTCTTCGCGGCCGAATCCGAAGCCGAAGGTCTTGAGGCCCATCGTCTCGTAGGCGATCGTGCCGGCGAGCACGATCAGGTCGGCCCAGCTCACGGCATTGCCGTACTTCTTCTTGAGCGGCCACAGCAGGCGCCGCGCCTTGTCGAGACTGACGTTGTCGGGCCAGGAATTGAGCGGGGCGAAGCGCTGGTTGCCGGTGCCGCCGCCGCCGCGTCCGTCGGCGATGCGGTAGGACCCGGCCGCGTGCCAGGACATGCGGATCATCAGCCCGCCGTAGTGGCCCCAGTCTGCGGGCCACCAGTCCTGGCTGTCGGTCATCAGCGCGCGCATGTCCTGCTTCAACGCCTCGATGTCGAGCGTCTTCAGGGCTTCGGGGTAGTCGAAGTCCTTCCCCATCGGGTTGGTCTTGGAGTCGTGCTGGTGCAGGATGTCGAGGTTCAGCGAATTCGGCCACCAGTCGGTAACGGACGTGCCGCTCTCAGTGATGGCCCCGTGCATGACGGGGCATTTGCCTTGCATGTTCATCTGTGTCTCTCCTCCAGTGATCGTTCGATGGGGGCAGGATAACGCCGGGTGTCTATTCGCCCAAGTCGATTAAGGATATAAGTCTGATCGGATTTATAGATTAAAACGCGCGCGATCATCGCTTGTTCCGCTTGCCCGGGCGGGTTGGCGGGCCTAAGGCGCGGGGCTGGCCGGGACGAACCCGATGCCAGAGTTCGTGAAACGGGTTCAGGGAGCTTCAATGCCCGCACATGCAAAGACGTCCGCGCTGATGGCGCGCGGATGCGAATTCCTCGGCAGCGAAACCGCGATCCTTTGCGGCGCAATGTCGTGGGTTTCCGAACGCAATCTCGTCTCGGCGATCAGCAATGCCGGCGGCTTCGGCGTGATTGCCTGCGGGGCGATGACGCCTGAGCTTCTCGATGCCGAGATCGCCGGGACCAAGGCGCTGACTTCCAAGCCTTTCGGCGTGAACCTGATCACCATGCATCCGCAACTGTTTGACCTGATCGAGGTCTGCGCGAAGCATGGCGTGACCCACGTCGTGCTGGCGGGCGGCATTCCGCCCAAGGGCAGTGTCGAGGCGATCAAGGCTCATGGAGCCAAAGTGATCTGCTTTGCGCCCACGCTGGCGCTGGGCAAGAAGCTGCTGCGTTCGGGCGCTGACGCGCTGGTGATCGAGGGCATGGAAGCAGGCGGCCACATCGGCCCGGTCTCGACCTCGGTGCTTGCGCAGGAAATCTTGCCGAGCCTGGCAGCCGAGAACCTCGTGTTCGTCGCGGGCGGTATCGGTCGGGGCGAGGCGATGGCGGGCTATCTGGAAATGGGCGCGGCGGGCGTGCAACTCGGCACGCGCTTTGCCTGTGCCAGCGAATCCATCGCCCATCCCGATTTCAAGAAGATGTTCTTCCGCGCCTCGGCCCGCGATGCGATCGCGTCGGTACAGGTCGATCCGCGCCTGCCGGTGATCCCGGTGCGCGCGCTCAAGAACAAGGGCACCGAGGAATTCACCGCCAAGCAGATCGAGGTCGCGCGCCTGCTCGATGCCGGAGAAGTCAACATGGGCGAGGCGCAACTCCAGATCGAGCACTTCTGGGCCGGCGCGCTGCGCCGCGCGGTGATCGATGGCGATGTCGAGAGCGGTTCGGTCATGGCCGGGCAGTCCGTCGGCATGGTGACCAAGGAAGAGCCGGTCGCCGAGATCATGGCGGCTCTCCTGGCCGAGAGTGAGGTAGCTCTTTCCAACCGCGCCGGATCGTAAGGGGTCAGATGTGTCCGAACCGCTGATCCTTGCCTTGTCGTGCGCTGACCGTCCGGGCATAGTAGCCAGGGTGACCGGCTACCTTGCTCAGATGGGCAGCAACATCATCGAGGCGCAGCAGTTCAACGATCTGGATGAAGACAAGTTCTTCATGCGCGTGGCTTTCGATCCCGGTGCTGCCGATCGTGAGGAAATCCGCGAGGGCTTTGGTGCCATCGCGCACGAATACGGCATGGCATGGTCGATGCTGCGGCGCGATCGGCCGCGCCGGGTGCTGTTGCTGGTGAGCAAGTTTGACCATTGCCTGGCCGATCTGCTCTACCGCCAGCGCATTGGCGAGATCGCGATGGAGATCGTCGGCGTGGTCAGCAACCACCCCCGAGATGCGATCAACACGCTGATGCTCGGTGACGACATTCCGTTTTACCACTTGCCGGTCACGAAAGAGACAAAGGCGCAGCAGGAAGCGCAAGTGCGCGCGCTGGTCGAGGAGACGCGGGCCGAACTGGTGGTGCTGGCGCGCTACATGCAGATCCTCTCGGACGAGATGGCGGCGTACCTGTCGGGCCGCTGCATCAACATCCACCACTCGTTCCTGCCGGGCTTCAAGGGCGCCAAGCCCTATCACCAAGCCCATGCGCGTGGCGTGAAGATGATCGGCGCCACCGCGCATTATGTGACGGCGGATCTCGACGAAGGCCCGATCATTCATCAGGACGTCGAGGCGGTGACGCATGCAGACACGCCCGAAGACATGGTGCGCAAGGGCCGCGACATCGAACGGCGCGTGCTGGCCGAAGCCGTACGCCTGCATCTGGAGGACCGCGTCCTGATCAATGGCAGCCGAACCGTGGTGTTCCGCAGCTGACCGCACGCTTCGCCGCTTGCGCTGTGACTTGAGTTGGTCAAGGTTCCGGGCAGGAATGGGAGAGAGGCATCATGCAGGTCAGCGGCATCGATCACGTCAACATTCTGACGGACAATCTCGACAAGACCGCGCAGTTCTATGAGCGGCTGATGGGGCTGACGCGCACGGAAAACCCCGCCATCGCGCAAGGCTTCAAGGGCGCGTGGATGCGCGATTCGCACGGCAATGCGATTGTCCATCTGGTCTGGAAAGACCCGAAGATGGACCGCTATGAAGGCTACACGCCGGGCGATTCCACCAATGCAGTGCACCATGTTGCCTTCAGATGCGTCGGATTCGATAAGACAATTGCCAAGCTCGAAGAGTTGGGCGTGCCATATCGCGTGAATGACTTGCAGCATATGGGGCTGCGGCAGATCTTCGTGGCTGATCCTAACGCTGTGAATCTGGAACTGAATTTTTCCGAGTGATCGCCATTTTGTCTCGCAATTGAGACAGTACCCGCTGATACGGGCGTGAATTCGCGGTTTCGTTACTCCCGCCTGCTTATAAATGTTGCCGTCGCCCCCGCTTTTCACTTAAGGGCCCATCCCCGGTGCCGAGTAGTGCGTCAAGGATTTTGCAATCGATTGTATTCTCGGCTAGACGAATTCGAGGGGGCGTTCGTTGATGTTCAAGGGCTTGTTTTCTGGCGGTGGTTCAGCACGAAGTGCGGCGGCGGCCGGCGGGAATGAATCGGATGGAAATGTCAGCGGGACGAGCGCACGGAATCTGGCCCGCCAACAGCTGGTCGATGACATTGGCGCCTTGCTGATCAGCAACGATCTGGAAATTTCGGAAGCGAACCTGTCCGCTGCGCTGGGGATCTGTGCGGGCAGCAACCCAGCGCTGGCCCGGAGATACACCGAACTGCGGGCGGCCGGCCAACCGGTGACGCAGGCGTGGCTCGACGAGCACATGCGCGGCAATGACGATTCGATTGCCAAGATCGCCGACAAGCTTGACCGTTCGCTCGAAAGCTTTGCCTCGACCAGCCGGAATGCCCGCGACACCGCCGCGCAATATTCCAGCGAAATGCAGGTGCATGCCGACAGGGCCGGAGACGAGCGGGAGGAAATTCGCCATCTCGCATCGCTGGCCATGGCCATGCTTGAGCGTACGCAGCATCTTGAGCAGGAGATGCACCGCAGCGAACGCGAGGCTGCGACTTTGCGCCGCAGCCTGGCCAAGGCGCGGCGCGATGCAGATCACGACCATCTCACCGGTTTGCCCAACCGCCGCGCCTTCGAAGGTCTGCTGGAGCGCCAGTATGACGAGGCGGGCAAGACAGACGAAACGCTCATCGTTGCCTTTTGCGACATCGATAATTTCAAGCGTATCAATGATATTCATGGGCACGATACGGGAGACCGGGTGATCCAGGCGATCGCCGGCGCGCTGTCCAAGATCAGCGGCGACAATTGTCATGTCGCACGCCATGGCGGTGAAGAGTTCGTCCTGCTCTTTCGAGGACTGGACAAGGCCGAGGCCGTGCTTCGCCTTGATGACGTTCGCGAGACTTTCGCCAAGCGCAATTTCATCAACCGGCAGAGCGACGAGCCGATCGGGCAGATCAGCTTTTCGGCCGGGGTTGCTGACGTTTTCGCCTATCCGTCGAGCCGGGAGGCGCTCAAGGCTGCGGACATCGCCCTCTACGCGGCGAAAGCTCAGGGGCGGAACCGGGTCGTGGCGGCGGAGTAAGCGCGCCGGCTGCTCAACTTTCGATCATCAGCGTGCCCAGTAAGCCGCCATCGACGGCAAGGCTCTGCGCCGTAACGTGACTGGCATCGGATGACAGCAGAAAGGCTGCGACGGCTGCGGCTTCCTCGGGGGTGCCGATACGCTTTTGCGGCACCCGCCCGGCCATCTGCCTCTTGAAGCTATCCGGCACGCCGCCGAGTATCGGGGTGTCGATGAAGCCGGGATTGATGACATTGCAGCGCACGCCATGGGGTGCGGCTTCCATGGCCACGGCCCGCGCAATCCCCAGCGCGGCATGCTTGCTGGCGAGATAGCCGATGTTGCCGGCCATGCCGGTTTCTGCGGCCAGGCTGCCGGTGATCACGATCGCGCCCTTCTTCCGTACCATCATGTCCGGCAGTACATGGCGCAATGTCCAGAACAGCGATGTCGCATTGATGCGCATGACCGCCTCGAATGCTTCGTCAGTGTAATCGGTCACAGGGGCAAACATGCCTTCGATGCCGGCATTGAGGAACAGGCCGTCTATCGGTCCCGAGCAGGCCACGGCTTTGTCCATGGCACTGAGGATCTGATCCCTGTCACCGGCGTCGGCGGCGATGGCATGGGCGGTGGTTCCGATCTGCGCGGCCAGGTCTTCCAGCAGTTCGCGGCGGCGCGCGATCATCGTTACCTTGCCGCCGCAAGCCGCGATACGTCTGGCTGTTGCAAGTCCGATCCCACTCGATGCTCCGGTGACGACGACATGTTCGCCCGTGAAATCCATGACCAGCCTCTCCCGATCCTGTTCTGCCTACGGCCCGCTGCGAATGAAGTGTGTCCAGGCCGGGGCATCCTCATGTGTGCTGGTTTCAGGATCCCACTGTGCACGCATCAGGACGCCAGCCTCTTCCGCGTCCATGCCGTGCATCCGGTTCCAGCGGTAGAGGAATGCGGAAACCCGCCAGTTCATGATGCAGTGGATGTGGACGGGACAGTCTCCGGCCTGTTCCATCGCCTGCACGAACGAGGAGAAGTGGCTGTCGTCCGGTCCGCCGAACGGCACAGGGATGTGTACATAGGCGAGGCCCGCTGCGGCCATCAAAGCTGCTTCGTCCTTCAGCGCTCCCGGTGAATCGCCCAGCGCCAGATTGATCACGCGCTTCACGCCAAGCGCTGCCAGGCGCGGCGGGTCGGCAGGCGACAGCCGCCCCGAACTGGTGATGCGGTGGTCAATGCGCTGCCAGCAGGCGATGTCCTGCGGGTCTTTCAATGACTCTGCCGTGCGATCCAAATCGTGCAACTCCGGGCTCGTCTGCGGGTTCGGTTCAGGCTAGCGTGAAGAAAGCCAGGGGCAAGACCGGAGATCCCAGCATGTGTGATGAATTTACCGCCGCCGCAGAGGAGGCCGCCCTCGGCCAGAAAGGCCTCAATCGCCGCCAGTTCGCCGCGTTGAGCGCGGCGGGAATGGCACTGGCCGGTTGCGCGGGCACGGCCGTCAAGGCCAGCGGGGGAAGCGATGTGAGCGAGAAGATGGTCTCCATCACCACGGCCGACGGCGTGTGCGATGCCTTCTTCGTCCATCCGGCCAAGGACGCGTATCCCGGCGTCGTGATGTGGCCGGACATCGCGGGGTTGCGGGATGCGTTCAAGATTATGGCACGGAGTCTTGCTGCAGAGGGCTATTCCGTTCTGGTGGTGAATCAGTACTACCGGTCCAGCCCGGCACCGGTCATGCAGAGCTTTTCGGAATACCGTACGCCCGAAGGACAGGAAAAGATCAAGCCGATGCGTGAGCTGCTCGATCCGGCAGCGATCACTCGCGATGCCACAGCTTTCGTTGCCTTCCTCGACCAGCGCGACGAAGTCGACAAGGCGCGCGGCATCGGCAGCAACGGCTACTGCATGGGCGGCCCGTTCACGGTGCGGGCGGCGGCGGCCGTGCCGTCGCGGATGAAGGCGGCGGCCTCGTTCCACGGCGCCGGCATGGTGACGGACGCGCCCGATAGCCCGCACCGCCTTCTTGCCAAGACGCAGGCGAGCTACCTCATCGCCATCGCCCGCAACGACGATGAGCGACAGCCGGAGCAGAAGACCGAGCTGCGCAAGGCTGCCGATGCCGCCGGGCGTCCGGCCGAGATCGAGGTCTATCCGGCCGACCACGGCTGGTGTGTTGCCGATTCCCCGGCCTACGATCCGAACGCGGCAGACAAGGCCTGGCAGCGGATGCTGGCACTCTACGAGAAGCTCTGACCGAATCCGGTTTTGCTTGCCGCCGGTTGACCGCCCGCTAGGATCATGCGTGAAACTGGCGGGAGGTGAATAGCCATGGGTGGTATCGGATCTACGCTGTTCGCGCTGATCGTGATGGTCGTCGTGTTCCTGATGATGGGAGTGCGCGTCGTCAGGCAGGGCTATGTCTACACGATCGAGCGGCTGGGTAAGTACACGCTGGCGGCCGAGCCGGGGCTTCATCTCATCATCCCTTTCGTCGACCGGGTCGGCCAGAAGGTCAACATGATGGAGCAGGTGCTCGACATTCCGGGGCAGGAGATCATCACGAAGGACAACGCCATGGTCGGCGTCGATGCGGTGGTGTTCTTCCAGGTGCTGGACGCGGGCAAGGCGGCCTACGAGGTGCACAACCTGTTCATCTCGATCATGGCGCTCACCACCACCAATCTGCGCACGGTGATGGGCTCGATGGACCTCGACGAGACGCTGTCGAAGCGTGACGAGATCAACGCCAAGCTGCTGGTGGTGGTCGACCATGCCACTGCGCCCTGGGGCGTGAAGATCACCCGCGTCGAGATCAAGGATATCCGCCCGCCGCTCGACATCTCGAATGCGATGGCCCGCCAGATGAAGGCCGAGCGCGAGAAGCGTGCCGAGATCCTTGAAGCGGAGGGCAAGCGCGCTTCCGAAATCCTCAAGGCGGAAGGGCAGAAGCAGTCGCAGATCCTCGCGGCCGAGGGCCGCCGAGAAGCAGCGTTCCGCGATGCCGAGGCACGCGAGCGTTCGGCTGAAGCAGAAGCCAAGGCGACGCATATGGTCAGTGAGGCCATCGCGGAAAGCGGCAGTCAGGCCATCAACTACTTCGTGGCGCAGGAATATACCAAGGCGGTCAAGGCCTTCGCGACGTCGCCCAATGCCAAGACGATTCTGTTCCCGGTCGAGGCGACGCAGCTCATCGGGACGTTGGGCGGTATTGGCGAACTGGCGAAGGAAGCGCTTGGCGGCAGTCCCGCTTCGCCGCCGCCTGCACAGCCGCGCCGCTCTGCCCCCACCGTGCCGCCATCAGGCATGACTGGAGGGCAGTGATGGACGCTCTCGGAGACGTCGGGTTTCACTACACCTGGCTGGCGCTTGGACTGATCCTTGCCGTTGCTGAAATGGCGGTCCCCGGGGTCTTCCTGATCTGGATGGCGGGGGCCGCGCTGGTGACCGGGCTGGTCGCCTGGGCTGTGCCCATCAGCGTGCCGCTGCAGATCGTGCTCTTCGCGGTGCTCTCGATCTTCGCGGTCTTCTCGGGCCGCCGCTATATCGCGCGCCATCCGGTGGTGAGCGCCGATCCCAAGATGAACGACCGCGGCGCCCGCGTGGTCGGCGAGACAGTGATGGTGACGCAGGCGATCGAAGGTGGCGAGGGGCGCGTGAAGCTGGGCGACAGCGAATGGATCGCCAAGGGGGCCGATGCGCCCGTGGGCACGCGGCTGCGCGTCGCCGGGCATGACGGCGTGGTGCTGATCGTCGAGCCCGTGGCCTGAGAGCGTCTCAGGCCGCCTTGCGCCTGCTTTTGTCCCTGTAGAGGCGGCTATCGGCTAAATGAACCAGGCTGTCCGGGGTGCCGCCCTCGGCCTGACTTGCCGCCAGACCAAAGCTGCAACCCACGGACAGCATGTGTCCGTTGAATTGCACAGGTTGCGTAATCACGGAGCGCAACGCCTCGAGATCGCAGGTGCCGGGAATTTGGCCGGATGGCGATGCTGCAAAAAGAAGCGCGAATTCGTCTCCACCGAGCCGGGCGACCGACAGCGCCGACGGGGCTACCGTCTGCATTCGTCGGGCGACGTGACGGAGGATCTCGTCGCCGGCCAGATGTCCGTAGCGGTCGTTGATCTGCTTGAATCCGTCGAGGTCGGCAAGAACCAGTACGACGGGCTCCGCAGCTTCGAGGCAGGTTTCCAGTGTACGGTCGAAGGCCAGGCGGTTCTGCAGGCCGGTCATCGGGTCGGTGACGGCAATGCGGTCCAGTTCATGCTGATAGCCCAGCATGCGCACCGTCTCGCGAAACTTGGCGAGGACCACGCTGGCCTGCATCATGGCGACCAGAACCATCATGACTGCCATCGCCCTCACGCCGAGATTGTCGTAGAGCATCATCTTGATGACGATCGGCGTGACAGTGGTGGCCATGGCGGCGATCGCGGCACGCGGCGCGCTGATCAGGCAGGTCGAGGAGACCAGCGCCGCGATGCCTATGAATACCGGCGCCACCATGCAGTAGTACTTCTCGGTCTCGGTGAAGGCATTGACGCACCAGATACCGGCGATGGTGCCCAATATGGCGGCGACGGGCAACGTGCCGTGCAGGAGGCGCGCGGCCTGATCCTCGCTGGCGATGGGGTCAGTGCCGCGCGCGGCAAAGAGAGTGGCCAGGCAGGTGCCGATGATCAGCGCCGGAGGTGTGGCTTGCTGCCACCATGGCAGGTCGCCGAGCACGGCCAGCGCCATGGCGAGGGCATTGGCAGCGATGAGCACGCAGAGCATGGGCAGGAACCCACGCAGGCGTTCCGCCTGAAGAATCATGGTTTCTGCGCGCAGGTGTACCGGAACCGGCGCCGTGAAGGGCGAGCGCCAGCCGTCCGGGTCCGTCCCGATGCGCTGCAGGCGCCTGAGCATTGTGATGCGTCCCCGCCGTTGGTTTTCGGCAGAGTAAGGTTCAGGACTTGCTGAAGGGTTAAGTGCGGGACACCGGAAGCTAACGGAAGAAACCGCGCGCCCGCAGAAACAGATAGGTGGCCAGTGCCGCTGCCGCTGCGACCACGGTCGCGCCCAGCGTTCCGTCGCGGCCTGTCATCGGCAGATCGCCCGTGTTCATGCCGAAAATGCCGGTGACGAGCGTTGTTGGCAGCAACAGCGCGGTCATCACCGAGAGGATGTAGAGGTTCTGGTTCATCCTGAGGTTGGACTGGTCGCTGATCTCGTCACGCACTGCGCGCAGCTGGCTCAGCACGCTCTGGATATCGCCATCGGCGCCTTGTACGCGCTGTGAGAGCTTTTCGACGGTGGGCAGGATGTCCTCGGGCAGGTCGTCGTCGAGTTCGAGCCGGCGGAATACGCTCTGCATCCCTTCGAGCATGCGGTGGAGCTGGGCCAGTCGGCGGCGGATGTCCATCAGCCGGTGGCCGCTGGGTACCTGCCGCTCCTCTACCAGCGCGTCTTCGGCGGCCTGCACTTCGGACGAGAGCCTGCCGGTGATGCGCCCGAAGTTTTCGAGGATGGCGCCGACGATCAGGTCCAGCCCCCGTGCGGGAGAGGTGACGATCTCGCTGTCGCGCAGCCGCTTGCGGGCGATGTCAGCCGAGCCGATCGGGTGGTGCCGGGCCGAGACGATCAGGCCCGGTGTCAATATCACCCGCAGCGCGCCGACGCGGCCGGTGTCGCGCACGTCGAAATCGCGCTCGAAGTCGTGCAGGACGCAGGCCACGGTTTCCGCATCGACCAGCGCGCGCTGGTGTTTGTCCTGCGAAAGCAGGATCTCGCGCGCGGCCGGGCTAAGTTCAGGCGTGGTTTCGATCCACATCCGCGTGCCGTGGTCCGCCAGGTTGAGGTGCAGCCAGCGCACGAACCCTGCATGCGGGCTGCTGCAGTTTTCCACTTCGCGCCGTTCGCCCGGAGCGAAATCTATCCCCCAGATCAGTCCGGGACCCTGCCCCACGGGAATCCTGTCATGGGGCTGTTCCATCTTCCTCTCCTCACCGTCTGGCGAGCGTCATCGTAGCACGGAACCGAGACAGTTGGAGGATATCCGCGGCACTGGAAAAGCGCGGTACGGCGCGCCATATTCGCTTCCCAAGGAGAAGCACGACGATGACCGAAAAGCTCAATCTTACCGATGCCGAATGGCGCGAGAAGCTCTCGCCCGAACAGTACCACGTGCTGCGCGAGGCGGGTACCGAGCGGGCCTTCACCGGCAAGTACGAGAAGAACAAGGCCGATGGCATGTACTATTGTGCCGGTTGCGGTGCGCCGCTTTTCTCTTCCGGGACCAAGTACAATTCGGGTTCCGGCTGGCCGAGCTACACGGCTCCGGTAGGAGACGGAGCAGTCGATGAGCATCGCGATGCCTCGCACGGCATGGTCCGCACCGAGGTGACCTGCGCCAGGTGCGACGGGCATCTGGGACACGTCTTTCCCGATGGGCCGGGTCCGACGGGGCTGCGCTACTGCATCAACAGTGCATCGCTCGACTTCAAGCCGGAAGATTGAGCGCTCTTCCGCGGTGGGGCCATGCCGGGGCGCTTTCGACGGATGTCAAAGGTGCGTCGGCGGGCATCGTTAACCCCCGGTTACAAATCGCCGTGCAAGGTGTAGGAAGCGACCGGACGTTTCTGTCTGCTAGAAGGGTTTCTTCCTAACACATGGCCAAGAATTCCGGCCGGGGCCGCAAGTCAGGCGGCCCTTCCTCCCGACCGACAAAGCCGCTTTGGCGCCGTATCGTTCGCAGCGTGTTCATCTGGGGCGCTGCGCTCGGCTTGCTGGGCGCGATCTTCCTGGCCACGGCGGTGCTGTTCACCATGCGTGAACTGCCCAGCTACAGTGCGCTCAAGAGCAGCCAGAATGGGCAGATGATCGTCGTGCGCGCGCGCGACGGAACGGAACTGGTGTCGCTCGGGCCGAGCTATGGCCGGTGGCTGTCCTACGACCAGATCCCGCAGGTCATGCGCGATGCGATGGTCACGGTAGAGGACAGGCGCTTCCGCGAACACATCGGCGTTGATCCGATCGGGATGCTCCGTGCCGTCAAGGTGCGTTTCGAGCGCGGGCATTTCCGCGAAGGCGCCTCTACGATCACCCAGCAGCTCGCGCGCAACATCTTCCTGAACAACAGCTATTCGTGGACCCGCAAGGCGCGCGAGGCGGTGCTGGCGCTGGCGCTGGAGCGCAAGTTCTCCAAGGACCAGATCCTCGAGCTGTACCTCAACAAGGTCTATTTCGGCGGCGGTGCCTATGGCATCGATGCGGCGAGTCGCAAGTTCTTCGGCCACCCCGCCACCGGGCTGACGACCCCCGAGGCCGCAATCATCGCCGGGCTGGTGAAGGCGCCGTCCAACTATTCGCCAACGGCAGACATGCAGGCGGCGATCGGCCGCGGAAATGTCGTGCTCGGCCTGATGGCAAAGAACGGTGTCATTTCCCAGGATGAGGCGGACGCCATCGACCTGTCGCAGGTCAAGGTCGCGAAGGAAGAAGGGCAGAATTCGGTCCGCTACTTCACCGACTGGGCCCTGCCGCAGCTCGATCTGCTGCTGCCTGAAACCAACGAGCCGATCGAGGTGTGGACCACGCTTGATCCGGCAATGCAGAAGGCCGCAACGGCCGCGATTGACAATAACGTGCCCAAGGGCACGCAAGGCGCGCTTGTCAGCCTCGATCGCGATGGCGGGGTGCTCGCCATGGTCGGCGGCACCGATTATGTCAGTTCGAACTACAACCGCGCCACCAACGCGGTGCGCCAGCCTGGTTCGGCGTGGAAGCTGTTCGTCTACATGGCCGCGCTTGAGGCAGGTTACACGCCGAGTGACCGCGTGGTTGATGAACCGGTCACGATCGATGGCTGGAGTCCGCAGAATTCGGGCCGCAGCTATGCCGGCGAAATCGATGTTCGCACGGCCTTCGCCTATTCGAAGAACACCATTGCCGCACAGCTCGGCAATGAAGTGGGTTTCGGCACTGTCGCCAGCATGGCACGCCGCTTTGGCATCACCACCGCGATCAACACCCAGCCGGCCATGGTGCTCGGCACGTCCGAAGTGCGCGTGATCGACATGACCCGCGCTTTTGCGGAAGTGTCTGCGGGAGGCACCTCGGTCGAGCCCTATGGCATCACCAAAGTGACAACCACGAACGGCGAAGTGCTCTATCAGCACAAGTCGGTGCAGGGGCAGGTGCTGGTGCCGCATTACGTAGCGGCAGGCATCACCGACATGTTGCAGACGACTGTGGCTACCGGCACTGGCCGGGCGGCCCAGATCGGGCGTCCGGTCGCGGGCAAGACGGGCACTACCAGTTCCAACAAGGACGGTTGGTTCCTGGGATTCTCGAGTGGAATCACCACTGGCGTGTGGATGGGCCGCGACGATGCCAAGGCGGTGAGGGGGCTGTCGGGAGGCCATGCACCGGCCCGTGCCTTTGCGGATTACATGAAGGTCGCGGTCGCCAAGCGTCCGGTAGAGGAGTTCGACACGAAGCTGCAGTTGCCTGAATGGCAACTCGAGCCTGACGATGAGCAACTGCAGGGCGATCCGGACGACTACTACTACACCGACGAGAACGGGAACCTGGTGCATCCGGGCACCGGAACACAGTACGACGAGCAGCCGCGCTATGACGATGGTGCCGTCGGGCCGGGGCCGGGGCCGGGGATACCGCAGGTTCCGGATTACGGGCAGCAGAACGGTGCCATGCCGCCGCCTGCCGCCAACGATGATTTTCTCAATCGGGCTACTGGCCGGGGCACTGCGCAGGACCCCGGTCTGCGTCCGGGACAGGGCACGGGCGTGGTGCCGCGGCCATCGCCGTCACCGGTACGGACCAGCGGCGCGTACTGAGCCTGATGCGGCGACCTTTCTGAAGCGAGGCGCGGTTTCGCTTCAGGTACCCCGGACAAAGCAAAACGCCCGCCGGATATTCCGGCGGGCGTCTTTGTCAGTGCTGCTGCTGGTGCGTGGCGTCAGCGCATCCGGACGGGCACGAAGACGGGCGACTGGCCACGCGGCTGGACGCGCAGCAGCAGGGCCGAGCGGCCATCGGCCTTCGCGGCCTTGATCGCGGCTTCGAGGTCGGCGGTGGAGGTCACGTCGCGCCCGTTGGCGGACATGATGATGAACCCGCGCGAGAAGCCCTTCTGGCCGGCATCCGAACTGGGATCGACGGCAACCACGACAACACCCTTGGTATCGTTCGACGCACCGAGCTGTCGCGCGATTTGCGGGGTCAGCGGTGTGACCGAAAGACCGAGCGCCTTCTCGACGGCGCCTTGTTCCTGTTGGGCCGGCGGGTTGTTGAAGGGGTTGTCGTCCTGATCGCTGTCTGGCGCGAACGACTGGGCCAGTTCCTGCTCGCTCGGGCGCTTGGCGACGGTGGCGGTCACCGTCATCCTGCGGCCGCCGCGGATCAGATCGACCGGGATGCGGCTGCCGGGCTCTGTGTTGGCCACGAGATAGGACAGCGTCTGGTCCTTGGTGACTTCCTTGCCGTTCACCTTGACGATCACGTCTCCCGCCTGGATGCCGGCCTTGGCGGCGGCGCCATCGGGCTCGACACCCTGGATGAACTCGCCCTTGTTGTGATCGAGGCCCATGGAATCGGCGAGATCGTCGGTCAGCGGCTGGATGCGCACGCCGAGGTAGCCACGCTCGATGGCCTCGCCCTTGATCAGCTTCTGGACGATCGGCGCGGCGGTCTCGGCGGGGATCGCGAAGCCGATGCCGACGCTGCCGCCGGTGGGCGAGTATATGGCGTTGTTGATACCGATCACCTGGCCGCTCATGTCGAACATCGGTCCGCCCGAGTTGCCGCGGTTGATCGCGGCGTCGGTCTGCAGATAGCGGTCATAGGCACCGCCGTTGCCGGTGTTGCGGTAGACGGCCGAGATGATACCCGCCGTCACCGTACCGCCGAGACCGAACGGGTTGCCGATGGCGACGACCCAGTCACCCACGCGGGCGTGACGGGAATCGCCGAAATTCACGAAAGGCAGCGGCTTTTTGGCTTCGATCTTCAGAACCGCGAGGTCCGAAGCAGCATCCTTGCCGATCAGCTTGGCCGGGTATTCGTCCCCGTCTGCCATGGTGATCGTGATCGATTCGACCTCACCCTTGCCTTCGGCGGTGATCACGTGGTTGTTGGTCACCACGTAGCCGTCGGCAGAAACGATGAAGCCCGAGCCCAGCGACTGCGCTTCGCGCGTCTGCGGGCCGGAATTGCCCTGATTGCCGAACAGGCCTTCGAACGGGGTCCCGGCAAACGGGTTCTGGCTCTGCACCTGAATGCGCTGCCGGGTGGAAATATTGACGACCGCAGGTGCGAGTTGTGCGGTCAGGTCGGCAAAACTGGCAGGTGCCCCGGCCTTGGGGACCACCTTCGATATCTGGCTCGCCTCGTTCTGGGCGACTTGCGCGCCGGCGGGAAAGCCGGTCGTCAGCGAAAGGGTTGCGCCTCCAAGAAGGAGCGCCGTCGTCAATCCATAAGCATATCGCACGGGCTTCACGTCCTCTGATTCCTCCGTTGTGGCGGCGCCGCGGCGCCATCCTTCGGCCCCGGCCCGATTGACGCCCTGCTGGCTTAACCGGGATTGAATGGTGCCGGTATTGTGCCCCCTTTTCGGCCCTTTGCGGCCCGTCACGGCTCCCTGAAGTGTTTCAGGTAGGCGTTGTCCGGTGAAAGCACGAATGTCTTTGCGCCCTGATCCTTGGCAAATGCGACTCGGTAGCTCTGCATCGAGCGGTAGAAGTCGTAGAAGGCCGGATCCTTGCCGAAGGCATCGGCATAGATCTTGGCGGCCTGCGCTTCGGCATCGGCACGGATGATCTGGGCGTCGCGCTGGCCTTGGGCAGCGATGGTCTTGGCTTCTTCCTGGCGGGATGCCTCCATGCGGGCGAACGCGCTTTCCAGCGCGCCTTCGGGCAGGTCGGCGCGCTTGATGCGCACATCGACCACCTGTGCGCCGTATTCACGCGCTTCGCGGTCGAGCAGGTCGCGGATGTTCGCCATCGCCTGTCCGCGCTCGGCAGTCAGCAGTGACTGGAAGGTGCGCTTGCCCAGTTCCTGGCGCACGACCGAGGACAGGATCGGCTCAAGCTGCTGCGTCACGCGGTCGGTCGTGCCTGCGGTCTCCACCATCTTGACCGGATCGATGATTCGGTAGCGGGCATAGGCATCGACGTTGAGGCGTTGCTGGTCGGTCGAAAGGACCTGCTGCGACTGCATGTCGACCGAGAGCAGGCGCTTGTCGATCCGCTGGACCTTGTCGATCAGCGGCACCCGCAAGTGAATGCCGGCGTCGGTCTGCCCGAAATCGGCCTTGGCCCTGTAGGGGTTGTAGACCGCGACCGGACGGCCGGTGCGGATCACCACCGCCTGCTGGTCCTCGGGCACGATGATAAGGCTCATCATCAGGCCCGCGATCACGATGGCGGCGGCAATCCAGGCCGCCTTGTAGTGGGTCCAGACGTCTCCCATCACTGGCCTCCCTTGGCAGTCACGGTCGTCGTGGTGGAATCATCCCCGGCCGAGCGCTTCATTTCCGGCAGCGGCAGGTAGGACGTCATCCCCTTGGCTTCGGCGACGACGGTATCGTTGTCGCGCAGCACGCCCTCCATGGTTTCGTAGTACATGCGGCGCTTGGTTACCTCGGGAGCGAGCTTGTACTGCTCATAGACCTTGTCGAACTGCGATGCGTTGCCCTGCGCGCTGGCGAGCTGCTGCTGCGCCCAGGCGCGCGCTTCCGACCGGTCGCGCTCGGCTTCCTGCTGGGCCACGGTGACCTGCTCGAAGGCGGACTTGGTCTTGGCCGGCGGGTCGGATTTCTTGATTTCCACGCCCTGCACCGCGACGCCCGACTTGTAGTAGTCGAGGATGCGCTGCATGCGCTCGCGCACGTCCTGTTCCACTTGCGCGCGGCCCGCGCCGGAGATGGCATCGTTCAGCGAGATCTGCGCGATCGATGCGCGCATCGCCGCCTCGGCCACCTCGCGCACCGTCTCCTGCGGATCGGCAAGGCGGAACTTGTAGTCCTTCAGGTTCTTGATGTTCCAGCGCACGAGGTAGCTGAGATCGACGAGGTTCTTGTCGCTCGTCAGCATCAGCTTTTCATTGTCGTTGTCAGGGATCATGTCGACCTGGAACGAGCGGACGTCCTCCACGTCGACCTGTTCGACCGGCCAGGGCAGTGTGAAGTTCACGCCGGAATCGATGATCCGCGAATATTTGCCGAACGTCGTGACGAGCCCCTGCTCCTTGGGACCGATGGTGTGGACTGTTGTCAGCAGCAAAAGCGCCGCGACAGCCAGGCCGATGCCGAGCGGTAACCACGACTTGCCATCGGGCCGGCGCGGTAGCTGGGGGAAACCGGGGCCACGCGGCCCGCCGCCGCTCTTGCGCGGATCACGGCCGCGGAAGATGTCCTCGATGCTGGCGGACCGGCGTGGAGGAGCTTCGCCGCCCGGGAGCCAGGGATTGCGCGGTCCGTTATCCGCCTTCCCGGCGGGTCCGTCGTCCGGTTTGCCGTCGCCGCTTTCCCCGCCGGGCTCGCCGCCGTCTCCGTCGCCGCCACCACTGCCGCCGCCCCAAGGGCTGTTGCGGCCCGCCATGGCCAGTCCGTCGCTCCCGCCCGGGTTCGTTGTTGCATCACCGATTGCTTTCATGGGGCTATCTATAGGAACCTGTGGCGCAAATAACAGGGCCTCTCTTGCCCTTTTTCCGCGACTGCGCCACCTGAGCGGCGATCCCGCCGCGAAAACGGAGACCGCATGACCCAAGACGCTTCCGATCGACTGAAGACCCTGCTGGCCCCGCAAGAGGCCGCTCGCGTGCAGTCGCTGCGGTTGGCTGATGGACGCGTGACGATCGTACTCGATGCGTCCGGCATGGATGCCCGTGCCCGGGCGGGGGTGGAAGCGTCTGTTAAAAAGACGCTGGAAGCCGCCTCGGGCGTTTCCGAAGTGCGCGTCGCTCTGATGGCGGACAAGGCAGACGCGGCTGAAAGCGCAAAGCCGATGCAGCGGATCGTTGCCGTCGGTTCGGGCAAGGGCGGTGTCGGCAAGTCAACGGTCGCGGCCAATCTTGCGGTCGCCCTGTCGCGGACGGGGCGGAAGGTCGGGTTGGTCGATGCCGATATCTATGGCCCCTCGCAGGCGCGGTTGCTCGGCACAGAAGGACAGAAGCCGGTCGCGCATGACAACCGGCTGGTGCCGGTGGCCAGCCACTGGGGCGTGCCGGTCCTCTCCATGGGTCATCTGTCCGATCCGGGGCAGGCGATCGCCTGGCGCGGGCCGATGGCCTCGGGCGCGCTGACGCAGCTGCTCGAAGGGCATTGGGACGATGCCGAGATTCTCATCGTCGACCTGCCGCCGGGCACCGGCGACATCCAGCTCACCATGCTGCAGAAGTTCAAGCCCGCCGGGGCAGTGATCGTCTCGACACCGCAGGACCTTGCCCTGATCGACGCGACCCGCGCGGTCGAACTGTTCGAGAAGGGCGGCGTTCCTGTGATCGGCGTGGTCGAGAACATGGCCGGCTACATCTGTCCTCATTGCGGCGAAGTGAGCGACCCCTTCGGTTCCGGCGGCGCGGAAGCCTGCGCCAAGACGATGGGCACGCCCTTCCTCGGCCGCATTCCGCTCGACATCGCGATCCGCCGCGAAAGCGATGCGGGCACGCCCCCGGCAGCGGGCGAAGGACCGCAGGCGGCGGCTTTCGCAGACCTCGCGCGCAGGGTCGCGGACTGGCTGGACACGAACTGATGGCGGTCTCCCGGCGCGGCATCCTGATCGGGGCGCTGGCCGGTGGCGGGCTGGCGCTCGGTTATGTGCTGCGTCCCCGGCATTTCCCGCTCCCGCTGGCACCGGGCCAGGGTGAGTTCGCGTTTGACGCCTGGATCAAGATCGGCACCGATGGCGTGATTTCGGTCGCCGTGCCGCAAGTCGAGATGGGGCAGGGGGTGACTACGCTCATCCCGCAAGTCGTCGCCTTTGAGCTGGGCGCGGACTGGCGGCAGGTTGCGGTCGAACCCGCACCGGTCAGCGCGCTCTATGCCAATCTGGCGCTGGCGGCGCGCTGGGCGCCACTGTGGATGCCGGTGATGCCCTCGCTGGCGGAAGATCCCGACGGCATGATCACGCGCCGCTGGGCCGAGGATCACCGTTTCAACGCGACGGCAGACGGCATGTCGCTGGGCGCTTATGAGGACGCTGCCCGAGCCGCAGCCGCTTCGGCCCGCGCCATGTTGATGCAGGCGGCGGCGGCGCGTTGGGGCGTTGCGTGGGAGGAATGCGACGCGCAGGGCGGCTTCATCGTCCACGAGGACAAGCGCTTGCCGTTCGGCGCACTGGTGGAAGAGGCGGCAGCCTGTTCTCCCCCCTCGACCCCGCCATTGCGCGCCGATGCCATGGCCGAGGATCCCGGAGAATTTCCGCCCGGCGCCGCGCTGCGTTATCCCCGATTGGATCTGCCGTCCAAGATCGACGGATCATGGACTTTTGCAGGCGACGTGCGGCTGCCGGGGCTGCTCCATGCGGCGATCCGGCATGCACCGCTTGGTGCCAGCGCGTCGCTGGCCGGGATCGATGAGGATGCCGCGAAGTCGATGAAGGGCCTCGTGCGGACGGTGAAAGGTGAGGGCTGGGTCGCCGCCCTCGCGCGCGACTGGTGGACGGCGGACACTGCGCTCACGCGGATGAAGCCGCGCTTCAAGGTTGCCGCCGGTGTCGAAAGCACCAATCTCGACAATACCCTCGACGAGGCGATGCGGGCGGGCAAGGTACATCGCATCCATGCTTCGGGCGACATGGGCGTTGTGAAAGGCGGCTTGCCGCTGCAACTGCGCTATGTGGTTGCCCCGGCAGTGCACGCGACGATCGAGACGGCCAGCGTCACCGCGCGGCTGGAAGGGGGGCTGCTGGAGCTATGGGTGGGCACGCAAGTGCCTGAAGCAACCCGCGAGGCAGCGGCGCGGGCCGTCGGGCTCGAAGCCTCGCAAGTGGTGCTTTACCCGATGCCGCTGGGCGGCAGTTTCGACCGGCGGCTGGAAATGGGGCACGCAGTCGAAGCGGCGATCCTCGCCAAAGAGGCGGGGCAGCCGGTGCAGCTTACGTGGTCCCGGCGCGAGGAGATGCGCGCGGGCCTGCCGCGCACGCCGGTGGTAGCGGTGATGGCCGGGCGTTTCGATACTGAAGGCGGTATTGCCGGCTGGCGCGCGCGTGTTGCCATGCCGGCAACGGCACGCGAGTTCGGCCGCCGGCTGTTCGGCAGTGAGACACCGGCAGAGGCGATCCGCGCAGTAGGGGGCAAGGACGATCCGCTTGCGCTGGAAGGCGCGGTGCCGCCCTATGTCATCCCGCATGTGGCGGTCGATCATATCCCCACGACCATAGATCTGCCGACCGCGCGCCTGCGCGGCAACGCCCATGGCTACACGGCCTTCTTCAACGAGAGCTTCGTAGATGAAATGGCGCACAAGGCAGGCCGCGAGCCGCTGTCCTACCGCATGGCGATGCTGGGCAAGGAGCCCCGCCTTGCGGAATGCCTCCAGCGTGTTTCGGCGCTCGCACAGTGGGGCGGGGGCGGTGACAACAGCGGGCAGGGCATCGCCTGTCACGTCATCGGGGAGGGGCGCATCGCTCTGATTGCAAGTGCCCGCCGCGACGAGAACGGTGTGCGGGTCGACAAGCTGAGCGCGGTCGCCGACATCGGCCGTATCGTCAATCTCGACATCGCCCGCCAGCAGATCGAGGGCGGGCTGGTGTTCGGGCTCGGTCTCGTGCTGGGCTGCTCTGTGCGCTATGAAGGCGGCCGGCCGGGCAACGAGCGGCTTAGTGATCTTAGTTTGCCCACGCTGGCCGATTGCCCGGCGATCGAGGTGGAATTTATCGAGAGTACGGCCGATCCGGCCGATCCGGGTGAACTGGGCGTCGCCGTTGTCGCGCCTGCCGTTGCCAATGCGCTGTTTTCGGCGACGGGCCTGCGTTTCCGACGCCTGCCGCTTTTTGATGAGGAACTGTGATGCTGCCGTCCGATCACCCTTCCGTAACGACCGGCGGGATCGGCATCCTTCTGGTCAATCTCGGCACACCAGATGCGCCGACGCCCGAAGCGGTGCGACGCTATCTGGCCGAGTTCCTCTCGGACAAACGCGTGGTGGAAATTCCCGCGATTGCCTGGAAGCCGATCCTGCACGGGATCATTCTGCGCACGCGTCCGGCTAGGTCCGCCCATGCCTATGCGCAGGTCTGGACGGACAAGGGCTCGCCGCTTGCCGCTATCACCGCCGCAAAGGCGGAAGCGCTGCAGGCCCGGCTGGGGCAGGGCGTGCGGGTCGATTGGGCGATGCGCTACGGCAATCCCTCGATCCCCATGAAGCTGGAGGCGTTGAAGGCCGCAGGCTGTGACCGCATCCTGATTGCGCCGCTTTATCCGCAGTATTCAGGCGCGACCACGGCATCCGTTATGGATAGCATTGGCGATGCGCTTCGCGCGATGCGCTGGCACCCGGCCCTGCGCACGCTGCCGCCGTATTACGATGATCCGGCTTACATCACGGCGCTCGAACAGGATGTCGCGGCACAGGTCGAGGCGCTGGATTTCGTGCCCGAAGTTCTGCTGCTGTCCTATCACGGCATGCCCGAGCGCACGCTGCACCTGGGCGATCCCTATCACTGCCAGTGCCTCAAAACCTCGCGCTTGCTGGGCGAGCGGCTGGCGCGGCGGTTTCCGGGGCTGCGGATCGAAACCACGTTCCAGTCGCGTTTCGGCCGTGCCAAGTGGCTGGAACCGGCGACCGAGACCGTGCTGGAGAACGAGGCGAAGGCGGGCACACGGCGCATTGCGCTCGCGGCCCCCGGGTTTTCTGCGGACTGCGTGGAAACGCTGGAAGAACTGGCGATCCGCGGGCGCGAGGTGTTCGAGGCAGCAGGCGGGGAGCGCTATGCTACGCTTGCCTGCCTGAATGACCGGGAGCCGGGCATGGCGATGATCGAGGCTCTCGTGCGCCGCGAACTGGCGGGTTGGTGGGCATGACGCTTGCAAGGTTTTAACGGTGTCGGACTGCCAGAAGTCTTGATGTGATCCAATTTTGTTCTACTCCTGTTCACATCAAGGAACGCGGAGTCGGAACCCATGCACGACACGGAATTCCATCAGCCGGATTTCCCGTATTCATCCCCGGGGTCGGGCCGCGGCATCGGGGCAGGCGGTTTGCCAGTGACGCTTTCGATTTTCGCCGACAGAGCGCATCTGCGCGCGGTCATGCGAGATGACGCGCAGGCTGCTGGACTGAAGATTGCCACTTTCGCGTCGCTGGCGGATCTGTCCGGAGGCGCCGCGCGACCGCTCGGCGACGTTGTGATGGTCGATTGTCCGCAAGTCGATGCGGAGGCCTTCGCGGCTCTGGCGCTGCTCGATTTACATGCGGCCCGATGCGATGTGCGACTGATCGTGTCGACCAGCGTGGAAGCCCTTGATGACGTGTTTTCATGTATGGATCAGTCGGCCCCAGTGCTGCTGGTCGATCCCAGCCGGGCCGAACGAGTGATCGCGCTGGGACAGGTTCTGGCCGGGTTTGGCCAGAACCGGCTGCGCGAGCTATCAGACGATGACCGGCTGATGCTGCTGCGCCTGTCCGATCAGGTTGGGCAAATTGCGGGGAAGATCGAACGGCTGGCGCCGGATGTCTCGCAGGTAAAGGATGGCGGGGACAGTGCGTTCCGGTTCGCCAGCCAATCTTACGGTTCCGGGAGCATTGCCGATGAAATTGGCGCGCTGCAGAAGGGAAGGCGCTACGCGGCCCGGCCGCCGCTTCCGGACGCGCGTCTGGTGCGCAAGATTATCCGGCAGCGCCAGCAGCGCGTGCGGCATTTCGATCCCGGACTTTTCGCCGATCCGGCGTGGGACATGCTGCTCGATCTCACCGCGGCCCGGGTCGAGCACAAGCGTGTCTCGGTTACATCGCTGTGCATTGCCTCGGGCGTTCCGCCGACGACGGCGCTGCGCTGGATCGGGCAGATGGTGGAGGCGGGTCTGTTCGCACGCGTCTGCGACGACAGCGACCGCCGCCGTGCCTTTATCGAGCTTACCGACAGGGCAGCGGATGCCATGGCGCGGTACTTCGCGGAGAGGGAATAGGGCGCGGCGCCACCTGATTGCCGGACACGGGTAAAGGCATCGGAGATGCAAAATGGCCCGGACGTCTCGTGACATCCAGGCCATTTCAACGACTTGGAAGGGGATGGATCAGGCCGGATTCCAGCCTACGACTGCCTTCACCTCCAGATATTCGTGGAAGCCGTAGTCTCCCCATTCGCGTCCATTGCCCGAGCGCTTGTAGCCCCCGAACGGCGCGGTGAAGTCGAAGCCGCCATTCACCCAGATCGCGCCCGTGCGCATCTTGCGGGAGACGTCGCGGCAGGTGTCGAGGTCCTCGCCCGAGACGTAGCCGCCCAGGCCGAAGTTCGAATCGTTGGCGATTTCCACTGCATGGTCGAGGTCGTCGTAGCCGATGATGACGAGCACCGGGCCGAAGATTTCCTCGCGGGAAATGACCATCTGGTTGGTCCCCACGAACACGGTCGGCCTGACGTACCAGCCCTTGCCCAGTCCTTCGGGCCGGCCCGGACCACCGGCGATCAGTTCGGCGCCCTCTTCGACACCCTTCTCGATGTATTCCTGAATGATGTTGTACTGGCTCTTCGAGACGACCGGCCCCATTGCGAAGTTGCCGGTCGGGTCGCCCACGGTCACACCATTGGCGGCCTCGGCGGCGGCCTTCATCACTTCTTCCATGCGCGAATTGGGCACCAGCAGGCGCGAGCCGGCCGAACAGGTCTGGCCCGAGTTGCCCATCATGCCGGCCGTCGCCCCGGCGACATTGGCGGCCATGGACGCGTCGTCAAGCACGATCCATGCGCTCTTGCCGCCCAGTTCCAGCCCGACGCGCTTGACCGTTTCGGCAGCATCCTTCTGGATTTGCACGCCCACCGGCTCCGAACCGGTGAAGGAGATCATGTCGATGTCCTCATGCTTCGACATGGCCGTGCCGATCTCGCTGCCCTTGCCCTGCACCATGTTGAACACACCGGCAGGCACGCCCGAATCGTGCAGGATTTCGGCGAGAATCTGGGCCGAGAACGGCGCGAGTTGTGGCGGCTTGAGGATCATCGTGCAGCCGGTGGCCAGCGCCGGGAAGATTTTCACGCAGGTCTGGTTCATCGGCCAGTTCCACGGTGTGATCAGTCCGCAGACGCCGATCGGTTCCTTGCGGATCATGGTGACTCCGCGCTCTTCCTCGAACTTGAAAGTCTTGAGCACTTCGATCGCGGTACCGAGGTGGCCCTTGCCCAGCAGGGTGTGGAAGCCGCAGGCGAGCGGACGCGGGGCGCCCATCTCTTCCATGATTGCCTCGCCCAGTTCCTCTTCGCGCCTGATGTACTCGGCCTGGATCGTCTCGAGCAGATCGAGGCGTTCCTTGACCGAGAATTGCGAATAGCTGGTGAAGGCCTTTCGCGCGGCAGCCACGGCAAGATCGACATCGGCGGGCGTACCCAGCGAGATTGTACCTGAAACTTCCTCGGTCGCCGGGTTGATGACTTCGGCGGTCTTCGGGCTGATCGGATCGACGAAGCGGCCGTCGATATAGAACTGAGTGTAATTGCGCATGTCCCGCTCCCAAGAATTTGCAGGGTGATCAAAGCCAATGCCCGCACACCATGCAAGGCGGTACGGGCATTGTCATTCTTCTACCGGAATATCGTCCCACACCATGGCCGGGCGAACCCGCCTGGTCGCAAGACGATGGTCCCGGCTGACCGCATCACTGGGTGCCTTCGGCGTACCAGGTGCGGAACTCGCTGTACTGCGGCTTGTCGGTGGCGTTGGCGACCGGGTCGATCTTGCAGTGGATCACGGTCACGCCGCCGCGGGCATAGGCGCGTTCGATGGCCGGGCCGATGTCGGCCGCGTCGGTGACGAACTCGCCAGCGGCGCCGAAGCCTTCGGCGATCTTGTCGAAACGGACCTTGTCGGACCAGTGCACGCCGGCCTCGTTGGTGCCTTCGCCAAAGGTCATGCGATAGACGCCGACTTCGAGGCCCCACTGGAAGTCGACGCCGACGACGCAGACCAGCTGCAGGTTATTGCGCACCGCCACTTCCAGTTCGCCGATGTGGAACAGGAACGAGGAGTCCGAGGTGACGAGCATGCCCGGACGCACCTTGCCAGTGGCGGCCTGGTCGGCGAGCATGGCGCCGGTCGCGTAGGGCAGGCCGGTGCCGATGTGGCCGTAGTTCTGGTTCCAGATCACGTCGTGCGGCTTCGCCTGGTTGTAGGTCCAGGTGTAGATCACGGTGGCGCCGCCATCGCGGATCATGATCGCGTCCTTGGGGCAGGCCTTGGTAGCCTCGACCACGAAGCGCGCGGTGTTCATCGGAATGTTACCGGTTCCGTCGTCACGGGTCTGCGACTCTTCGTCGAGATCCTTGATCTGCTGGGCATCGCGCGCGATGAACTCGGCCAAACGCGGGTGGCCCGGCAGGGTCTTCCCCTCAAGCGCGCGCACAAGCTGCGGCACGACACCGCGCAGGTCGCCTACCAGCGGGCAGTCGATCTGGCGGTTCACACCGATGGCAGTCGCATCCTGCTGGACGTAGATCCACTTGCGGTTGGCTTCGTTGTCGACCCAGTGGCGCCAGCGGCCGTAGTGGCTCGGCTCGCCCAGCTCGGTGCCGAGCGCGATGCACAGGTCGCTGTCGACCACGGCGTCGATCGAGACTTCCGAGAAGCCGTAGGGGAAGGTGCGGTCCTCAATGCCTTCGATAAAGGCGGTGCCACCGGAGGTCTGGATCACCGGCGCTCCGATCATCTCGGCGAGTGCGCGCACGGCCTGGCCCGACTTGCTGGTGTAGACGGCGTGGCCGGCGAGGATGATCGGGTTTTTGGCGTTTGCGATCAGCTCGGCGGCTTCGGCGATGCGGTCACCGTCCGCGCCCTGGTTGGTCAGGCGGTAGCGATGCGGCGGCAGGACTTCGGGAACGTCCAGTTCCTCGAGGATCACGTGATGCGGATACTCGATGTAGCACGGCCCCGGCGTGCCCGACATGGCGACGCGGATGGCCTCGCGCACGATCTCGTCGGTCTGGTCGGCATATTCGATCGAGCTCGAGAACTTGACCGAGTCCTCGATCATCGGTTCCTGACGCACGAACTGGATGCGGCCGCGGCGCACGCGGCGTTCGGTGATGCGGGCGCGCTGGCCGCCCATGAAGATCACCGGATCGTTCTCAACCTTGGCGCACTGGATCGCGGGCATCATGTTTGCCATGCCCGGCCCGAGGGTGCCGATGCACAGCGCGGGCTGGCCGGTGATGCGGGCCGTGGCGGCGGCCATGAAGCCTGCCGATGCCTCGTGGTGCGGCGAGACGACGGTCCAGCCGCGGCGCTCTGCTTCGAGGAAGAAGTGGACGAAGTTGGGATCGGGGATGCCATAAAGGGTGCGGATGCCCTCGGCCTCGAACAGGTCGAGAATGCGCTTGTAGACAGGGGTGCCCTTGGGCTTGGTCGTCGCGGCCGGCGCCGCTTCGGTCTCGTCTGCGTACATCGGGTTGCCTTTCTTCGATCTCGATTCAGTTGCGTTCATGTGGCTGTCTGGCCGGGGGCGCCCGCTGCCGGTGCGGCCCTGCGGGCGGGCTTCAGTCACTCTCCCCAGCGGCGATTGCCATGCGCGCTTTGGGCAAAGGACTAATCTCTCTTCCGCTCAAATCAACAGTACTGTTCATTTGGAGGCATCTGCTTGAGCAGCAATCGCCTCAGCGTTCTCCGCAAGCTCCGCGCGCACGGCATCATTGTCCTCGCCCAGCATCGGAGATGGGCCGTGGACGCGTCCCGGTGTGGCCGAGAACCAGGCCGGGACGCCCGGGAAACGGACGGGACCCTGCGGCGTGTCGAGCTCTTCGAAGAAGCCGATGGCATTGAGGTGCTCGTTCTCGAACAATTCGCCGGTCGAGCGCAGTGGTGCGCAGGGGATGTGCAGCCCTTGCAGCGTGTCGAGCCATTCCTGCGTGGTGCGGGTGAGGAAGGTTTCGCCCAGCAGGCCATAGACGCGGCCGATCTGCCTGGCGCGCATGGCCAGCGTTGAAAATTCGTCACTCGCCCACTCTGGCTTGATCGCGTCAATGAAGGCGTTCCAGTGCTTGTCGTTATAGACCAGCGCGGCGACGTAGCCGTCCTTGGTCTTGTAAGGGCGGCGATTCCTTTCGACGGCACGGTGGTAGAACGCGGGTGTGGTCGGCGGCGAGAACATGGCGCCGTTGGCATGTTCCACCAGCATGAACGAGCTCATCGCCTCGAACATGGTGACTTCCACTTCCTGCCCTTCGCCAGTGCGCTCGCGGTGGAAAAGCGCCATCATCGTCGCGTAAAGCGCATGAAGGCCCGCCACCTTGTCGGCCATGATCGTGGCGACATAGCCGGGCTCGCCGTTCATCAGGCCCTGCACATAGGGGATGCCGCATTCGGCCTGAATGGTGTCGTCGTAGGCTGGCTTGTCGCCTTCGGGGCCACGGCGCGAGTAGCCGTAGCAATTGGTGTAGACGATATCGGGCCGGATCGCTCGGACCGACTCGTAGTCGAAACCGAGCTTTTTGATGGCACTGCCGCGCATCGAGTGGATGAAGACATCGGCCGTGGCGATCAGCTGGCGCAGCATGGCCTTGTCTTCGTCCTGGCGCAGGTCGAGCATCAGGCCGCGCTTGCCGCGGTTCACGTTGACGTAGATGCCGCCCATGCCGGGGACCGGGCCTTCGGTGATCCAGCGGGTATTGTCGCCTGCGGGCGGCTCCACCTTGAACACTTCGGCGCCCATGTCGGCCATGATCTGGGTGGCATAGGGGCCGAACACGACGCTGGTGAGGTCGACCACGCGAATCCCCGCCAGTGGCCCGCTGCGCCCAGTCATCTGTGCCTCTCCGGCCATCTTGCTCTCCGTTGCCTGGTGCTTCCGTTAGCGCAGCGCCGATGGCAGGTCTATGCGTATTTTCGTTCAATGGACTGATATTAGTACATTCAAGGTTGTGCCGCTGGTGTCGCGCTGCTAATTCCCCGTCGCGTCCGAACTGAGACGAAACCTGGGAAGGAAGGTCGAGTCCCGTGGATTTCTCATTCACCGAAGATCAGCAGAATATCCGCGACGCGGTCCTCAAACACTGTTCGCAGTTCTCCGACGACTACTGGCTCGAAAAGGATCGCAGCGGCGAATTCCCGTTTGAGTTCCACATGTCGATGGCGGAAGCCGGATGGCTGGGAGTGGCCATGCCCGAATCGGTGGGCGGCGCAGGCCTGGGCATCGCCGAAGCGGCCGTGATGATGCAGGCAGTGGCCGAATCAGGTGGCGGCATGACAGCGGCCTCGTCGATCCACGGCCCGGTCTTCGGGTTGGAGCCGGTCATCCTGTTCGGCACGGCAGAACAGCAGCAGCGCATGATCCCGCCGATCCTGTCGGGCGAGGAAAAAATGTGCTTCGCGGTGACCGAGCCCAACACCGGGCTCGACACCACCAGCCTCAAGACCCGTGCCGAAAAGGTGCCGGGCGGCTACAAGGTCAACGGCGAGAAAATCTGGATCACCAACGCCCACGTGGCCGACCGGATGCTGCTGATCGCGCGCACCACGCCGCTCGAAGAGGTTAAGCGCAAAACCGAAGGGCTGACGCTGTTCTACACCAGGCTCGACCGTGCGCACATCGAGCATCAGATCATTCCCAAGATGGGCCGCCACGCAGTCGGCTCGAACATGCTGTTCATCACCGACCTGTTCATCCCCGAGGAAGACCGCATCGGTGAGGAAGGACAGGGCTTCAAGATCCTGCTGCAGGGCCTCAATCCCGAGCGCGTGCTGCTTGGCGCCGAGGCAACCGGTCTTGGCCGCGTCGCGATCCAGAAGGCCAGCCGCTATGCGCGGGAGCGCGTCGTTTTTGGCCGTCCGATCGGCCAGAACCAGGGCATCCAGCACCCGCTCGCCAAGGCGTGGATGCAGGTGGAGGCCGCGAGCCTGATGGTGTTCAAGGCCGCCACGCTGTTCGACAAGGGGCTGGATTGCGGGGCCGAGGCGAACTCCGCCAAGTACCTCGCCGCTGAGGCCGGTTACGAGGCTTGCCAGACCGCCGTCATGTCGATGGGCGGCATGGGCTATGCACAGGAATACCACGTCGAGCGCTACCTGCGCGAAGTGCTGATCCCGCGCATCGCACCGGTCAGCCCGCACCAGATCATGAATTACATAGCTGAACGTGTGCTGGAACTGCCGAAGTCCTATTGAGATTAACCGCGATCCCAGCAAAGGCTGGGACCGCGAGCGCTTTGTGCCCGCGTTGTTGAGACCGATCCCGGCCCGTGCTGGGATGACGAGAGGATTGCGATGCCCGTCACCCCCGAAACCTTTAAGCATGAACCCATCTCCGCCCGCTCCTGGCTCTTCGCGCCGGGGGACAGCGAGAAGAAGATGCAGAAGGCGATGGAGGGCGAGGCCGACATCGTACTGATCGATCTGGAAGACGCCGTTGCGCCGGACAACAAGGCCAATGCGCGTCCGATGGTCCACGATTTCATCAAGTCCAACCCAGACCAGCGTCATCGCCTTTGGGTGCGGATCAATCCGCTTGATGGTCCTTACACCCTGCTCGATCTTGCCGCGGTGATGCCTGCGCAGCCGGGCGGGATCATGCTGCCCAAGGTCTATGGGCGCGCAGATGTCGAAACGCTCGACAAGTACCTGGAGGCCTTCGAGGTTGCCAGTGGCATCGAGCAGGGTTCCACCCCGCTGATCGTGCTGATGACCGAGACGGCCGAAGCCATGTTCCACTGGGGCGATTACAAGGGCTGCCCGCGCGTTGTGGCGCTGACCTGGGGGGCTGAGGACTTGGCCGATTCCATCGGCGCGTCGTCGAACAAGAATGCCGACGGCTCCTATTCCTTCACCTACGAACTGGCCCGCAGCTTCTGCGTGATGGGCGCGGCGACCGCAGGCGTGACCGCGATCGAGACGATCAGCGCCGATTTCAAGGATCTTGAAGCCCTGCGCCTGCGCGCCGAAAAGGTCCGCCGCGACGGCTATCGCGGTATGCTGGCGATCCACCCGGCGCAGATCCCGGTGATCAACGCGGCCTTCACACCGACCGAAGAGGAAATCGCCGAAGCGCAGGAAATCGTTGATGTCTTCGCCGCGAACCCCGGCGTTGGCGCCATCGGCTGGAAGGGCGGCATGCTCGACCGTCCCTACCTCGCCCGCGCGGAGCGGCTACTGCGGCAGGCCGGCAAACTGTGACGGATATCGTCGCCCCTGAGGCATTGGACTTCTCGAAGTACCTCAAGCCCGGAGACCGGATCGTCTTCGGGCAGGCTTGCGGCGAGCCCACGACACTGGTCGAGGCGTTGATTGCTCAGGGTGCCATGATCGGCAACCTCGGTGCCTTCATTGCCACCAGCTTCTCAGGCCTGTTCACGCCGGAGACCGCGAGCGCCTTCCGCCTTTCCAGCATGGGGGCGATCGGGGCGCTGCGCTCGATGACCAGGGCCAACCTGCTCGATGTCATTCCGGTGCACGTCAGCCAGGTCGCGCCGCTGATCGAATGGGGTGTGATGCCGTGCGACGTGGCAATGATCCAGGTCAGCCCGGCCGACGCGCAGGGCAACCATTCGTGTGGCCTCATTTCGGACTACGTCCGCGCGGCTGTCGACAAGGCGCGGGTCGTCATTGCGGAGGTCAACGAGCAGGTGCCGTATGTGCAGGGTGAACTGATCCCCGGCAGCATGATCGACGTGGCCGTGCCGGTTAGCCGAACGCCGGTGGAAGTCGCGCCTGCGAAGATCGGCGCTACCGACGAGGCGATAGCGAAATTCTGCGCCGAATACATCGGTGACGGCTCGGTGATCCAGACCGGCGTCGGCGCGGTGCCCGATGCGATCCTGCGCTTGCTGCATGACCGCAAGGACCTCGGCGTTCATTCGGGAATGCTGGGCGACGGTCTCGTCGAACTGGCCGAAGCGGGTGTTCTCACCAATGCGCGCAAGGAGATCGATACGGGTGTCTCGATCAACGGCGCGCTGATCGGCACGAAGCGGCTCTATGACTGGGCGCACGAGAACCCGGCGATCCGCATGACGCCGACCAGTTACACCCACGATGCGGGCGTGCTGGGCAAGCTTTCGCGTCTCGTCACGATCAATTCGGCGGTCGAGGTGGACCTGACCGGTCAGGTCAATGCCGAGCAGGTGGGCAATTTCTACGTCGGCGGGACCGGCGGACAGGTCGATTTCGTCCGGGCCGGGGCGCGTTCGCCGGGCGGGGCCTCGCTGATGGTGCTGGCCGCAACTGCCAAGGGCGGTGCACTCAGCAAGATCGTGCCCAGCCTGTCCGGCCCGGTGACTTCGGCGCGCACTGAAGTCGATGTCGTCGTAACCGAATTCGGCGCGGCCGAACTCAAGGGCCAGTCGCTGGCCGAGCGTGCCCGGCGGCTGGTTGCCGTGGCCCACCCGGATTTCCGCGAGGAACTCGACCGTGCCGCCCGTGAAATCGCGAAGCGAGGGTTCTGATTATGACCGCAAGTGACTCTGGTGCCGTTCTCTACGATGCCCGCGCAGATGGCATCGCAATCATCACGATCAACCGTCCCGAGCAGCGCAACTGCCTCAGCCGCGATGTGCGCGAGGGCCTGCGCGAGGCTTGGGCACGGTTCGAGGCGGACGATGCCTTGCGCATCGCCATCCTCACCGGCAGCGGGGACAAGGCCTTCTGCGCTGGCGGCGATCTCAAGGAAATGGTCGAGACGGGCATGACGGTGCCGCCGCGCGACATGTTCGCGCTGCCCTATGACAGCATCGAACTGAGCAAGCCGACCATCGCTGCGGTCAACGGCCATGCCATGGCCGGCGGCTGGATGATCGCGCAGGCCTGCGACCTGTGCGTCGCCAGCACCAATGCGAAGTTTGCCATCACCGAAGTGAAGGTGGGGCGCGGTAGCCCGTGGGCGGCCCCGCTGATCCACATGATCCCGCAGCGCATTTTCATGGAGATCGTGCTGACCGGAAAGCCGATTACCGCCGAACGCGCCTATGAGATCGGTCTGGTCAACCGCCTTGCTCAGCCGGGCGGCGCGCTCGATGCGGCGATCGAACTGGCGTGGGAAGTGCTTGAAGGCGCGCCGCTCTCGGTCAAGGCCGCGCGTGAGACGGTCATGCTCTCCACCGAGATGGGGCGTGGTGCCGCGCTGCAGGCCGCCCGCGCTACGCACGAACTGGCATACCATTCCGAAGACGCGCAGGAAGGCCCGCGCGCCTTTGCCGAAAAGCGCAAGCCGGTGTGGAAGGGGCGCTGAACCTTATCGGCATCGCTACGGCGCGGTTTGGGCCCTTGCCCGCGGCCCGGCACCATGCGAGCTTTACTAAGCACGCTTAGGAAGCCATCGAAAACCCATGACCAGCGCGAGCTATCCCGATCCGTCGCGCCGTTTGCTGATCACGGGCGCGACGATCATTGCCGTGCTGATGGTAACGCTCGACGGCACGATTGCAGTGATCGCGCTGCCCCACATGCAGAGCACACTGGGCGCCTCGCAGGACCAGATTGCCTGGGTGCTCACCTCTTACCTGCTGGCAGGCGCCATCGCGACGCCTCTGGCGGGCTGGATGGCGGACCGCTTCGGGCGCGTGAGGGTCATGGCGTTGTCGGTGGTGGGGTTCACGCTCAGCTCGATTGCCTGTGGTCTTGCGCCCACTCTGGAATTCCTGGTCTTCGCGCGGCTGGTTCAGGGGCTTTCCGGGGCCAGTCTGGTCCCGCTCAGCCAGGTTCTTCTGCTCGACATAAACCCGCCCGAAAAGCAGGGGCCCGCGATCGCAGCCTTCGGCATGGGCACGCTGCTCGGGCCGATGATGGGGCCGATCCTCGGTGGCTGGCTGACCGAATACGTTTCCTGGAGGGCTATCTTCCTGATCAATGCACCGGTGGGCGTGATGGCCTTCACCGGCCTGATGGTCTTCGCGCGCGATCTGCATCCGGGGCGCGCCAGCCCGTTCGATGCGCGCGGCTTCGCCTTTGTGTCGATCTCCATTGCCGCATTCCAGCTCATGCTCGATCGCGGGCAGATGCTCGACTGGTTCGATTCCACCGAAGTCTGCATCGAAGGAACAGTGGCGGCGCTGTTCGCCTATGTCGCGGTGGTTCACATGCTCACCGCCCGCAACCCGTTCATCAAGCCCGCGATCTTCAAGGATCGCAACTTCCTGCTCGGCACCATGCTGTCGGCGGTGACGGGCATTTTCCTGACCGGCGTGATCCCGATCATGACCAGCATGATGCAGCAGTTGCTGGGCTATCCGGTGCTGTTGACGGGCCTCATCTCCACCCCGCGCGCGATCGGCAATATCATTACGATCATGCTGGTGGGGCGCCTCGTGTCGGTAATGGATGCGCGTTATCTCATCTTTACGGGAATGGCACTGCTGGTGTGCAGCCTTGCCCTGCTTTCGTCGATGTCGCTGGAAGTCAGCCAGACGCGAATGGGCTTTGTCACGTTCCTGCAGGGCTGCGGATCGGGGCTGCTGTTCCTGCCGCTGACGATGATCGTCTTTTCAACGCTGCCGCGTGAACACCGCAACGAAGGCTCGACGATCTTCACGCTGGTGCGAAGCCTCTCGGGCGCGGCCGGTATCTCGCTGATCCAGGCCGCGACGATCCGCGATCAGGCGCAAGTGCAGTCGCATCTCGTCGAGCGTGTGCGGCCTGACAATCCCGTGATCGGCTGGAGCATGCCGGACTTCGACGTGATGAACGTGCCCGGCGTGCAGGCGATGATGGGCGAAATCGGGCGGCAGGCGGCGATGGTCGCCTACGTCAATTCCTACCGGGCGATCCTGATCCTCGCCGTGATCGCCGCACCGCTGGCGCTGTTCATGCGCAAGGCCAACCGCACGGCCGAGCCGCTCGCGGCGGTCCATGGGGAATAGGCGTCAGATTCCGAAGCGCAGCTTGATTGCCCGGTAGCGTTCCAGCAGCATTGCGGCGCGCTGTTCCCGTGTGACCGTGGCGGTGCCGGCAGGCAGGTGGGCCATCAGCTCTGCGCGTTTCACCAGCTTGGTCCGGAACGCCGCCGGGCTTTGGGTGAGCAGGTTGCGGTAGGTGAGATTGCCGTCGCTGAACCCTTGGGTGTCCAGCCAGTTGTGCACGCCCGGATCGTTGTGGGCGATGACGAGGCGGACGACACCGTCTGTGTCCACCTTAGTGCGTGCAGGCGTGTAGCTGACGGGGCGGTGGAGGAAGTCCATCGAGCCCATGAAGGCGCCCCCCATGCCAAAGATCCAGAAACCCTCGTGCATGTCCATCTCGACGATGAGAGCTTCATCGGGTCGCAGCCGCCAGATCATGTGCGCGGCCATGCGCCCGCGCCTGGCATCGGCATCATCGTTGGCGGACTTGTCGGCGGGAAAGGCATTGAGCGTATGCGGATCGCAGACGCCGCGCGAAGTCAGCCATGAGTGTTCCGGCCATTGCTCCATCAGTCCGGTGACGAACCGGCCAGCCCAGTCCATCGCCTCGGTTATGCGTTCGGGTGAGGGCATCGGGCGCGGGTCGTCCATGCCCACGCGTTCGATGGTGAGCGGGGTGGGCGTCTCCCCCCAGGCGTCGAAGGCCTCGCGTATGAACAGCTTGCGGCTGCCGGGGGTAGTGGGCAGCCAGTTGCTCGCGAGCTGCTGCCCACCAATGAAAAGTTCGAAGTTCCCCTCTGCATCGGTTTCCAGTTGCGAACCGAGGATGTTGGCTTGGGGAATATCGCCAAAGGGTTCGTGCAGGCTCGGCCATTCGGTGCCGGGAATCGTCTCCGGGCGCGGCCCTTGCACGGTCACGTTGAGCCACCGGGCGGTGCCGCGTTTCCCGGTGATACGGTAGGTGTGATCGCCCGAGATCCAGGCCTGCCGGTAGGTGAAGTCGGATACGTCTCCGCCCAGTTTCATCGTCGGCGTGGTGAAATAGTGGATCTGCGGAAAGGCTGGGTCATTGGTCTCCAGCGCCAGATCGAAGGCCTGTCCGAGGTTTTGAGTCAGGAATCGAAAGGCATCGGCCCGCTGGAGTGGGTTGGGCGGATTGGCATCCTTGAAAGCATAGGTGCCGGCCTGCTTCAGATCGTCGCAGAAGCGGTCCCAGGCAGCCTTGAGATCCTTGTCCGCCGGTGCGTCGCCATAGGCCATGATCAGGCTCCCAGTTTCGTAAGCAGTTCGGACAGGTTTCCGGCAGCACGGGCGAAGGCCTCGCGATGTCCCTCCGCCGCTATGCGCGGACCCAGCAGTTCCAGGTCGAAGACCCCTTCGTAACCAGCTTCGAGGAGGTCTCCCAGCAGTCGCTCCAGTGGCACCATGCCGTCGCCCGGTACGGCGCGACAGGGGGTGGAGCGGTCGCCCGGCACGTAGTCGCTCACCTGCACCAGCCGCGTGCGCGGCATGGCGCGGGCGAACTTTTCTTTCAGCCCGCCCTCGAACCAGCAGGCGCCCAGATCGATCGTGACATCGAGCCCGGCGATCTCGGCCGCGCGGATGGTGTCATCGAGCGTGTGGGCGAAATGAATGTCGGCATTGAGCAGGTTGGCAGTTTCGATCGAAAGCGTCACGCCAAGCCCGGCGGCATGGGCGCGGCAGGGAGCGATCAGCTCGGCGAGCCGAACGGCGGCGGCTTCCCAGTCGAGCGTGCCGCGTCCGCCGGAGACGATGTAGATGTGCCGTGTGCCGAGGGCTGCCGCCGCATCGATGGCCTGGTTCAGCGCCAGCCCGGCTCCGCCGGTGTCCCGCTCGAGATCGGGATGGCGGGCGAATGGCTGGGTCATGTTGGTGGGGAAGGTGCCACCTGCCGTCAGCGCTGCCTTCAACTCGCCGATTTCAGACGGATCAAGTGCATCCGGTTGTGCGAGCGTCATGTGCTGCACGCCCATTTCACGGCAGAACTGGACGAATGCCGCGGTTGGTTCGGACAGGAAGCCGACCTGATGCAGGCAGACGCGCGGGTGCATCAGTCACGCCTCTCTATCGGCACGCCGAAGCGTTCGCGGAACGGTGCGAACTCTTCGTTGAGGGCGTCGAGGTCGTATCCGGCGTCAGTCAGCACCTTGGTGGAGTAGTGGAATTTGCCGTGCCGGTCGCCCTTGTTGTTCGCAAGGTAGCCGCGCATTGCCGCTTCCTGCGTGGCGCCGAAGGGCCTTCCGGTGAATGCGTAATAGCCCCGGATCGTGGCGATAGGATCGGCCACGAAATCGCGGTAGAGCACGTGATGAATACGCGGGTCGTCGACCATGGGGTTGGTCATAGTATTGCCGACCGACCAGCGCACCCGCTCAAGGTGCATCTTGGCTTCTTTCACCAGATCGATCTTGCCGACAATGCCTTCCATGATGTCGGACATCATCATTGTCGAACTGGCGGCCACCATCACCGGATCGCGGTGCAGCCATACCAGCGAGGCATCGGGATAGGCCTCGAAGAACTCCTTGAGGCGCGTGGTGTGAAAGCCCTTCAGCACCCAGTATTTCTGCTCCCGGCCATATTGCATGGCCTGCAGCATGGCCTTGTGGATCCTGTATTGCGCGGTGGGATCGGCGGGCAGGCCGAATGAAAGGTTCTGCATCGGCACCCGCCACCAGGCGGTAGGGGTCATCACGCGGAAGTCGAAGGCCCAGGTGCGCTCGTCTTCGGGCAGGCCATTGCCCAGCATGTCGTTGTAAGGGTGGCAGTGGAGCCATTTGGCCATCTTGGTGTTGATCTCGCGCCACTCGTCATCGGCCAGTTCGGGCCGGTGGTCGACCACCTTGGGATAGGTGTCCTGTATGGAGCCCGGCGGCGGTGAGGGGTGCATGACTTCCCAGAAACGCAGCGCCCGCGCGTCGGGGTCGACCGACATGAGTGCGTGCATCAGCGTGGTGCCCGAGCGCGGCTCGCCAGTCGCGAACATGGGACGATCAATCACTTCGTCTGCAAGCGGATAGACCTTGCGGTCCTGAAAGAACTTCAGCCGGTCAGTCAGCAGCCAGTGGATGTTTTCCGCTGCCGCCTTGCGTCCAGCCTCGTTCATCGGAATGCCATTGATATGCTGGATCGCCAGCGCGAAACGCTCCGGAAAACCGTCGTCGGCCCAGTCGGACAGACCGGTTTCGTCCGTCGCACGCTGCAACAATTGCTGCGCGTCGAGTTCCGGCATCTCAGGCCTCCACCAGATTCTGGATTTCGTCTTCGGTCTCGCGGACCTTGGCGGCGGAGGTGGCGGAGAACTTCACGCCGCCCATGGCACCATATTCCATCAGCTTGTACACACGAGCTCCGGCATCGATGTAGCCCTTTATCTTGAGCGCCACATCCTTCGGGGTTCCAACGGGCAGGATGTCGCGGATAGCCTGCGGGTTCATCTCGTCGCAGAATTTCAGCATGGCTTCGCGGCTGAGCTTGACCGGATCGAAATCCATGATGCCGCGCCAGTCTGGCCCCATCGGGTGCTCGTAACCGAACTGGGCGAGGTCCTTGGCAGTGATCATCAGAACGATCGACTTGACCATGGGCGTCTGCAGCATCTCGTCGATTTCATCCGGCTCGCCGATCAGGCAGATCTGCGTGAGCGCGGGCGTGAAGCCGCTCATGTCCCGGCCCGCGGCATCGCCTGCATCAAGGATGACCTTGAGCTTGGCGGCGTAATCTTCGGGCGTCCAGGCCCCTGCGGGCCACCAGCCGTCGGCCTCGCGCCCGGTAATGCCCAGCATCCTCGGGCCCGCCGCCCCGGTCCAGATCGGCGGGGCCTTGCCGTCGTAGAATTCGGTGTCGAGGCGCGCGTGTTCGAGGCGGAAGAAATGGCCCTCGAAGTCGACTGGTCCATCCGAATGCCACAGCAGCTTGATGACCTTGATCGCTTCCTCGAACCGGCCGACCGGCTTGGAGAAATCGAAGCCGTAAGGGACGGTGTTTTCCAGTTCGCCCGAACCCAGGCCAAGGATGAAGCGGCCCTTGGACAAGTGACTGATCGTCAGTGCACTCTGCGCCAGCAGCGAGGGGTGGCGGCGTACGGTATCGATCACCGTGGTTGCCAGCGGTGTGTTCTTCGTCAGCACTGCCGCCGCCGCGCTGACTGCCATGCCATCGAGGTGGCGGTGCGGACTGGGCGAGGCCTTGGCGAGATCGGTGAACTCGGGCGTCCAGATCGAATCGGGCCAGAAGCTGACCATATGATCGGGTAGCCAGATCGAGTGGTAGCGCCCCGAATCGTACTCGGCGGCCATGTCGATGCCAAGCGGCAGGGTCGTGCGCAGGAACGCGGCGGGTTGCACTTTCATCGCGTATTATCCTCTCTCGGCCGCGCCTTCGAAATGCCCCTGAAACGCCAGGGTGATGCTTCGGGCGGCCTCGTTGTTTGCACCCGTTTTGTGGGCTAGGGGGCGGAAGAAGAAAATTCCCATTTGGGGATGCGTATGTTGACTGGAGAGGATGCGGACACCCTGCTGGTGCCGCTGATCGAGGGGCTGGCCGAAGATCCGCCATGGGGCGGCTTTCTCGATGCGTTGCGGGCGCGCGTGTCGGGCGACTATGCAAGTCTGGTCTTTCGGCCCCTGCCGTTCGGAACACCGGAGGCCCGGGTGATCCATCTCTATTCCGGGCAGGCATTTCCGCCCGATCTCGCGCAGCACCACCGCGAGAATCTCAATCGCATGGACCCGATGCCGCATCACGACATGCGGGAGGGGCGGACTTACCGCCTCAACGAGCTGCTGCAGCCGGGTGATCCCGATCACGAAACCTACATGTCCGAGCTACTCGTCCCGGCAGGGATGAACCACTTGCGGATGATCCGCTTCACCGAGCGCGGCGGCGTCAGCGGCTGGATCACGGTCACCCGCCGGAAAGGTGAATTCGCGCCGGATGTCGATGGTTTGCTGGAAGCGCTGGCACCGCACATGCGGGCTGCACTGGCCAGCTTTGTGGCGCTGGAGCGCGAGCGCATGACCGCTTCGGTCGCCAAGGAAGCGGTGCGGCGCATGAACTTCGGATGGCTGACGCTCGACCGGGAAGGCCGGGTGCTGAATGCGGACGCGCATGGGGCGCAGATGCTGGCGGCTGCGGGGCGATTGTCGCGTGGCAAGGATGGCCGCCTTACAGCCCGCGATCCGCAGCTGCGCAGGCAGTTGCTCGATGCCATAGCAGGGCTGAGCGGCAATCCGCAGGCCCGGCCCCGCGCGCTGGTGTTGAGCCGGGAACCCTGGCTCGACTTGCTCATGGTCCCGTCGGGACAGAGCCCGGACACCGCGCAGGCCACGACGCAGGCCGAACCCGCGATCGTCTGCTATCTGCATGCGGACAACTGGTCGTCGGCGGACCGCTGCGAGCAACTGGCTCAACTGTTCGATCTTGCGCCCAGCGAGGCACGGCTGGCGCTGGCATTGAGCCGGGGCATGTCGATCAGCGAGGCGGCGCCGGATCTGGGGCTGACGGTCGAATCCGCGCGGACCTATTCGAAGCGTATCTATGCCAAGACCGGTGCGCGCGGACAGGCGGACTTAGTGCGCTTCATCCACCGCTCGGTGCTGGTGATTGCCTAGGGGCAGGGCCTTGGCGGTTGGATACATCGCTCGGCCGGTTCCTGGTGCTTTGAACACGTGTTCAGCAATTTTTGTTGACACGCGGTGATGGCCACGTCAGCAAATGGATACGATTTGGGCTGAGTGCCCGATTACGAACGACCGGGAGAATGCCAGCAATGTCCAAGCCGCTTGAAGGGAAAGTCGCGCTCGTTACCGGAGCTTCGTCCGGTATCGGCGAAGGCGCGGCGCTGTGCCTTGCCGAGGCGGGTGCTACCGTTGCGATGACCGCGCGCCGCGCGGACCGGCTTGCTGGGCTGGTCGAAAAGATTGAGGCGATGGGCGGCAAGGCATTGGCCATTCCGGGTGACATGACTGTCGAGGACGAGGCGCGCGGGGCGGTGGAGGAGACCGTTGCGAAGCTCGGCAGCATCGACATCCTGATCAACTCGGCCGGGATCATGGAAGCCGGTGGGATCGAGAACTGCGATACCGCGATCTACCGCAAGGTGATCGACATCAATCTCATGGGCACGGTCTATACCTGTGCCGCTGCCGTGCCGCACATGCTGGAGCAGGGCGGCGGCGACATCATCACCATATCCTCGCTGGCGGGGCGCAAGGGCGGCCCGATGACGAGCGCCTATTCGGCCAGCAAGCACGCGGTCAATTTCATGACCGACGGCATGCGGCAGGAACTGGGCGGCAAGAACATCCGCGTCACCACGCTGATGCCCGGTGCGACCGAAACTGAAGTGGGGGACAACATCTCCGATCCCAACTGGCGCAAGGCGATCCAGGCCCACGTGAGCAAGGAAGGCGCGGTGAAGCCTCGCGACATCGGCGAGGCCATCGTCTTCATCCTAGCGATGCCGCGGCGCACTAATATTTCGGAAATCTCGATCCGGCCAACCATCGACACCTCCGCCTGATCCGGAAAACATAGACCAACGGGAGAAGAATTATGGCCGGAAGGCTTCAGGACAAGGTCTGCATCATCACCGGCGCGGGTTCGGGCATGGGCAAGGCCATGGCGCAGCTGTTCCATGCCGAAGGTGCCAGGCTGGTGCTGGCGGATATCTCGGGCAAGCAGGACGAAGTCGCTGCGTTGCTCGGTGCCGATGCCGTTGGCGTGCATTGCGACGTTTCCAGTGAGGCGGACGTGCAGGCGATGATCGCCAAGGCCGAGGAGTGCTTCGGGCGGCTTGACGTATTGTGCAACAATGCCGGTTTCGGCGGGCCGATGGCGCCGCTGCATACCCAGACCACCGAGACCTGGGACAGGGTCCATGCCACCAATATCAAGGGCGCGTTCCTCGGCATGAAGTACGGCATCACCTCGATGCTCAAGACCGGCGGCGGCGCGATTGTGAACACCACGTCTGCTTCGGGCGTGGTCGGATGGAAGCACCACAGCGTCTATGGCGCGGCAAAGGCGGGCGTGAACCAGCTCACCAAGACTGCCGCGCTTGATTATTCCGACAAGAATATCCGTATCAATGCGATCGCGCCGGGCACGATGTGGACCGGTCTTGTCGAGGCCTCGCAAACCCATGCTGCACCGCCGGCCGATTACCCGGTGCTGGCGGGTATTCCGATGGGCCGCTGGGGGCTTGCGCAGGACATCGCCAATGCCGCGCTGTATCTGGCCAGCGACGAGGCGGCCTATGTGACGGGCGTGATCCTGCCGGTCGATGGCGGCTATTGCATCGGCTTTTCCGGCATGGGGGCCGAGCGCCCGGGCATTGCCAGCGTCAACGAAGGCGACACCTGACCGCAGGCGCAGGGCCCCTCAGGCGTCCTGCGTCTTCAGCACGAACGGGATGACGACATAGCCGCGCACGGCCATGGCCGTGCCGTTGCGCGATACCGGCTCCCACCTCCAGTGCCGTACGGCGCGCAGAGCCGCGCGGTCGAGCGCCGTGCTGCCACTGCTGCTGGCGATCTCGATGTCCTCGACGCGCCCGTCCACGCCGACCAGTACCAGCAATTTGACGGTGCCCTGTTCGCGCTGGCGCCGCGCCTGTACCGGATAGACGGGAGGATTGATGAAAAGTGCCTTGCCCGACAGGTCCCCGCCTTCGTGCGCTCCGGCAGCTGGTGCAGGTGCTGACGCTGGTGCCGCCACTGCTACAGGCTGGGGGACGGCGGCAGTCGCCACATGTACGGGCGGCGGCGGCATATCAAGCGCCACTTTGACTGGCCCCGGTGCAGGCAGCTGGATTTCGGGTTTCGGCACGAAGGCAGGAACCGGCGTCTCGACAGTCTTCTCAACACTCGCGGGCGGCGGTGCCGGTTGGGGCGTTGTGTCGAGTTCGCGAATGGCCATCACAGTCAGCCGTGGCTTTTCCTCATGCCTGTTCACGAAGTTGAGAGTCATCAAGCAGGCCACGATCGCCAGCACGGTTCCCGCTGCGGCGATTGCTGCGGCAGGGCCGGAACGGCGTGAGGGCTGGTAACCGGAACGCTCGTAAGGCGTGGCTGATTCGCTTGATGCGCCGCCGGATATTCCGGCTTGCGCATTACCGCCCGGCGCGCATCGGGCTGGGGCAATCGCGCTCTCCTCCCGGACATTTGGGAACCTTCCGTCCGAATTCGCGCGAAATGCCGTTGTTGCGAGTGTCGCCACGCTTGACCTCATTCGTGATGATTAGTCGATATTGCGAGTCATTCTCATATACATTAGAGAGTGGCTTGTCCAGACTTTGCTGGATGCCGGGCAGACCTGTTGGGGGCGGGCCGCTGGCCTGCCTTGATCCTCCCGGTGAACGAAGGAATACCTGCTTTGGAAGCTGTTGAAGCCGCCGCACGCCCAACCCGCGAATCGGAGGTCCGGCACAGCCGCCGAGAACCGGTGCCGGCCGCCGGGGCAACGCAACGGCGTCAGCCGCGCAAGAGCCGCAAGGCCCGCTCGTTCTGGCTGAAGCAGTTGCATGCCTGGCACTGGATGAGTGCGGCAATTTCGCTGGCCGGAATGCTTCTGTTTGCCATTACCGGCATCACTCTCAATCACGCTTCATCGATTTCCGCCAGGCCGGTGGGGGCTGAGAGCCGGGGGGTATTGTCTGCATCGTTGCTGGCCAATCTGCCAGCGCCGAATGACGGCCACGCCGAGCTGCCTGCAGACGTCGCCAAGGCCGTAGCCGCCGCAGTTCCGGTGGATCCTGCGGGGCGCGCGGCAGACTGGACGGACGAAGAGGAGGTTTATGTCGCGTTGCCAGGGCCGGGCCGCGATGCCTGGGTCTCCATCGATCGCGCTTCCGGCGAGATCACTGCCGAGACGACCAGCCGCGGCTGGATCTCCTACCTCAACGATCTCCACAAGGGCCGCAACACTGGCGCGGCGTGGTTCTGGTTCATCGACCTGTTCGCTGCGGCTTGCGTGATCTTTACTCTGACCGGTCTGTTCCTGCTGCAGCTTCACGCACGACACCGCCCTTCGACCTGGCCGCTGGTGGGGTTCAGCCTCGTGCTGCCGGTCGTGCTTGCCCTGTTCTTCATCCACTGAGCGAAAGACCAGACATGAAATCGAAAGTCCTTCCTGCCGTTCCCCTGCTCGCAGCGGGGACGATTGCGAGCCCGGCGGGCGCCGCGACAGTCAGCGTCACGATCCCGCGCGTCGCTGTCGCCGAATATCACAAGCCCTACGTCGCGGGCTGGCTCGAGCCTGCGGACGGTGGGGCCGCGCGCACTGTTTTCGTGTGGTACGACATCAAGAAGGGTGGCAACGAGCCGGGTACGAAGTGGCTGGTCGACCTGCGCAGCTGGTGGCGCAAGGGCGGCCGTTCGCTCAGGCTTCCTGCCGACGGCGTGAGCGGCGCGACCCGCGCGCCGGGCACCTACCAGATCCCGTTGCCCGCCAATCTTCCCGCCGGGCAATATGTCCTCAAGGTCGAAGCTGCGCGTGAATCCGGCGGGCGAGAACTCGTTTCGGTTCCCATCACCATTCCCGGCAAGGGCGGTTCCTCATCAGGCAAGGCCGAACTCGGGGCGGTGACTATTCGCTGACATCTGTTCTCCCGGGCCAGCGGCCGCGCGCGGCTGGAGGCTCGACGTTCAAGGAAAATTCCATGCGCTTCAATTCACTGCTTGCCGCGACTGCCGCCGTTTGTTCGGCCATCGCCACGCCTGCGCTGGCCCATAGCCAGTGGCTCCTGCCTTCGACCACGATCCTGTCGGGAACCGGCAACGGCGTCACCGTCGATGCCGGCGCTTCCACTTCACCGTTCTTCGCCGATCACGTGGCGATGAATCTTGACGACGTGAAAGTCTGGGAAGCCGACGGGACCGAGGGGAAGATCGATAATCCGGCGCGTGGCCGCTACCGCTCCACATTCGACGTCATGGTCGACAAGCCGGGAACCTGGAAGATCGGCGTCGAGCAGTCGTCGGTTTCCGGCAGTTTCATGCTCGACGGTGAAATGTGGCGTGTGGGCTCCATGCGGGGGCGTCCGCCCATGGGGGCAGGGCTGCGTCCGGGCGCTCCGGGAGGCGAGGCGCCCGGCGGGCGTCCCGGGCAGGGTGGTCCTGGCGGTCCCCCTCCCGAAGGCGGCCGTGGACGCTTCGATCCGGCGCATGTCTTGGCCACGCCGGCAGACATCCCGGCCAATGCGACCGACGTGAAGTTGAGCGAGCGGATCTCGCGGAACTTCATTTTCGTGACGGCCGATGCGCCCACGATGACCGTGTTCAAGCCGGTCGGCAAAGGCCTCGAAATGGAGCCGATCACACACCCGGGCTCGCTTGTGGCGGACGAGGAGGGGCAGTTTCGCTTCCTCGTCGACGGCAAGCCTGCGGCGGGTGTTGCAGTGACGGTCGTACCCGGCGGCAAGCGGTTCCGTGAAGCCGAAGAGGCGCAGGAGCTTAAGACCGGCGCCGACGGTGTCCTGCACGTCAAATGGCCGATCCCGGGCATGTACTGGCTCAGCGCGGAGCTGGATGACCACCATCCCGGCGATCCGCGCGCGGCCGAGCGCCGCATGTCCTACACGACGACGCTCGAAGTGGTGGCGCCCTGATCGCGTCATCGCCTGACGGCCCGGCGGACAGCCGGGCCATGCGACTTGCCGTTCCCCTCGAGATCGACGCTGCGGTTCTGGCCGGCTGGCGGCGCGATGCGCCGCTGGCCGAACTGCGCGGCGAGACGATGGGAACGGTCTGGAGCGTGCGCATGGCCTGTCCGCCGGAGCTGGACAGCGCCGGGGTCGCAGAGGCGATCACGGCACGTCTGGAAGAGATTCTGGCGCAGATGAGCCACTGGCGCGCGGATTCCGTGCTGGGCCGGTTCAATCGCGCGCCCGGCGGGGCATGGTTCGTGCTCCCGCCCGATTTCGCGCGGGTGATGGAAGCCGGGCTCGCTGTCGCTGCCTGCAGCGGCGGGGCCTTCGATCCCGCGATTGGCGAGCTGGTGAATCTGTGGGGTCATGGCCCCGTCTCCCGCGAGGCACCGCCGGGGCGGGACGAACTGGCAGCGGCGCGCACGCGCGCGGGCTGGCAGCGGCTTGCCTATGAACCGGAAACCAGACGGCTGCGGCAGCCCGGCGGGCTCCAGCTCGATCTGTCTGGTATTGCCAAGGGTTTCGCGGTCGATGCGCTGGCGCAGCTATTGCGCGGCCGCGGCTGCCATCATGCGCTTGTGGAGATCGGGGGCGAACTGGTGGGCATGGGCATGCGCCCCGACGGCGATCCCTGGTGGGTCGATCTGGAAACACCCGAGTCCGGGATCGCGCCGTTCCGCGTGGCGCTGCACCAGCTCGCGGTGGCGACCTCGGGTGACTATGTGCGCGGCCGCCACACGATCGATCCCCGCACCGGCCTGCCGGTGGAACATGCCATGGCAGTCAGCGTGATCCATGAGGAAGCCATTCTGGCAGACGTTTGGGCCACGGCCCTCGGTGTCCTCCCGCCGGACGAGATGCAGGCTCTGGCGAGCAGTGAGGGGCTGTGCGTACGCGCCCTCGTGCGCCGTGATGGCAGCGTCGTGGAATGGATCAGCCCGGCGCTCGAAGCGCTTGTGTGCGAAGTCGGGGAAGAAGCGCTCTGAAGGCTCCGGCGCGGCTCAGGTCTCGGACCAGCGCCGCAGCAGGTTGTGATAGACGCAGGTCAGTTGCAGCAGTGCGTCCTCGTCCGCGCCATCGAGCGTGAATTTCTGGATCGACGTATCCAGTTCGAACAGGGTGCGCCGCTGGCTGTCATCGCGCACGAGGCTCTGGATCCAGAAGAACGAAGCGATCCGCGCGCCGCGCGTGACCGGCTCCACGCGGTGCAGGCTGCTGGAGGGATAGATGATGGCATCGCCTGCTGCTTTGGCGACTACATGCTCGCCATAGGTGTCGCTGATGATCAGGCGGCCGCCATCGTATTCGTCCGGATCGTTGAGAAACAGCGTGCAGGATACGTCCGACCGCAGGTGCTCGTCCTCGCCGATGCTCATCACTGCGCCGTCGATGTGAAAGCCGTATTCGCCGCCACCGGTGTAGCGGTTGAAGCGCGGGGGCAGGATCTTGCGGGGCAGGGCGGCTGCAAAGAACAACGGACTGCGCTTGAGCGCGGCGAGCACGGCCCGGCCCAGCTCGGCCTTCACCGGCGATGTGTCGGGCAGTTGTTCGTTGCGTTTCACTTTCGCTCCCTGATGCCCGACCGTTTCGCGGCCGTCGGTCCAGTCGGCCCCGTCGAGCCGGCGGCGGAACTCGGCGATTTCGTCTGCCGTGAGCACCTGGGGAATGTGAAGAAGCATGTCTTTGCCCGATCGCTGAAAAAGGGAACGGGGCGGGGGACTAGCTCCCGCCCCATGCCTTGTGCTTGATCCGTATCAGAAATTGAAGTCGGCGCTGAACAGGAACGTGCGCGGCGTACCCGGGGTGTAGCGGTAGCCGCTCTTGTTGATCGACGCGACGTATTCCTTGTCGAACAGGTTGTAGGCGTTCACGCGCAGCTTGACCTGATCGGTAAGGGCAAAGCCGAGCATGCCGTCCACGACCGTGTAGCCTGCAGTATAGGCCGGCGTGCCCACGGCGCCGTCGGTGCCGCGGTGCAGGCCACCGTTGTGGCGTGCGCCGCCTGCGATCTCCAGACCGAACGGAAAACGGTAGTTGGTCCACACCGTCCAGGAATCGCCCGGGATGTAAGTCAGGTTCGGGGTGCCGTCACTGGTGATGACGGGGCCTTCGGTCACCTTGGTCTTGAGATGGCTGTAGCCGGCCGAAACGGACCATGCCTCGGTGATGTTGCCAACAGCCGACAGTTCGAAGCCACGCACCCGCTTCTCGCCGGTCTGGGTCGGGTTGCCGGCATCGTCGAGAATGTCGCTGTTGATCTCGTTCTTGACGGTCGTCTGGAACACTGCGGCATTCAGCGCGAGCATGTCGCCCAGCGCGCTCCACTTGACGCCCGCTTCGAAGGTTTCCGCCTTCTGCGGGTCGAAGACCGGGTTGTTCGCGTTGCTGGCCGACGAACTGAGCGTGAAGTTGTCGCCGCCCGGTGGCTGCTGCGAGAGCGCATAGTTGACGTAGAGGCTAAGCGTATCGACCGGCTTGAACACGGCACCCAGCTTCCAGTTGAACAGGGTGTCCTTGGAGTTCAGGTCGTTGGTGGTGACGATTGTGCCCACCGCGGCGCCGCCGCAGGAGACCGCTCCGCGTCCGGTGCCGTCGTTGCACACGGCATTGCTGAAGTAGGTTGTCTTGTAGTGATCGACACGGATGCCGCCGGTCACCAGCAGCGCGCCGTCGAAGAACTTGGCGGTGTCAAACAGGTAGAAGGCCTGGGTGTCGGTCTTGCCGCGGGTCACCGCGCCGGAGCGGAAATCGCTCAGCGTGCCCACATCGTTCCAGTCCGGGTCATAGAGATTGGCAGCCGGGCGTTCCCCGGTCGATCCGTGGGCGTGAAGAATCTGCTTCTCGCTGGTGATCTCGATGCCGGTGCTCAGGTTGTGCTCAACGGCACCTGTGTTGAAATCGACCTGCAGGTTGAGCTGGTCGGTCAGAATGCGGTTGGTCACGTCCCGGTAGGTGGAGAGGCTGCGAGCCAGTGTGTAGGTGGACAGGTCATCGGGATCGGTCGCCGTGACGTTCGTGCTCGTCGACATGAACGAGGTCAGCAGGTAGTCCTGACTGGTCTTGCCCCAGCGCGCGGTGTTGGTCAGGCGCACACTGTCCGAGAATTCATGCTCGAACTTGATCGTGCCCATTTGAGCCGTCACGTCGTCGTGATCGTCGCGGGTGCCGTAGAAGTTGCTGGAATCGACCGGGTTGCCAATCAGCGCCTCGAGGCCGCTCTGCGGTTCCCAGCCCGGCAGGCCGATCGTCGGCACGTAACCGTCGGGAATGTTCTCCTGATCGACGTAGAGGAAGTTGAGGTAGAGGCGGGTTTGCGTGCCCAGCCCCAGTCCGAGCGAGGGGGCGATGCCGATGCGCTTGTTCTTCACATGATCGCGGGCCGGATCGTCGCTGTCCTGCCACAGCACGTTGAGGCGAACGGCGGCGTTGGGGATAGCGTCGATGACCTGGTTGAAATCGGCGGTGGCGCGCTTCTGCCCGTCGACGCCGATGGACGCCGTGCCGGACACGGCGGTGTCAAGGAACGGCTGCTTGCTGACCATGTTGATGGCGCCGGTCGGCGCGGTTCGGCCGTTGTCGGTGCCGGCCGGGCCCTTGGCGACTTCGACCTGTTCGGTATTGAACACGTCGCGGGAGATCGAGCCGAGATCGCGGATGCCGTCGACGAAGATGCTGCTCGATGTATCGAAGCCGCGCATGCGGATGGCGTCGCCGGTCGTGGTATTGCCGTTCTCGCCGGCATAGAATGTGCCCACGCCCGGGCTGTTGCGCAGGGCTTCAGTCAGCGTGGTCGCGCCTTGCTGGTTGAACAGGTCCTTGCTGATCACCTGTATGGTCTGGGGCGTGTCCTGGAGCGGTTGCGTGAACTTGGGGGAGGATACGGTGTCCACTTTCACCGTGTCGTCGATTGCGGTGTCGGTAACGGTCACGCCGCCCAGTTGTGCCGGTTTTTCCGTGCTGGCGGCTTCCTGCGCGAGGGCCGGTGTCGCGGCGAGGCCAAAGCAGCTCAGCGCGAGATAGGCCGGCGTGGTCGAGGCCAGCGATTCACGCAAACGGGACAGTGACATGTATTCCCCCCAGAAGTGGTTGATGCTGCGACGCTATTGCAAGAGATTCGCAATAGCACAAGTGAATTAGTGTTTCTGACGGGAATCTGCGGAAAAATGGAGCCGCTTGAGCTCGTGGGAGGTCGGAGAGTCCGCTCTGTATCGTGCGGCTTAGGCATTGAACGATGCATTAATGATAATGATTCGCACTTCTCCATCTGCCTTCACGGGGTGGCCCCAGGAAAGGACGGGGCTCCACCCTACGATCGCCTATGCAACCATTGCCGGTCGCATCCTCGATACACATTCGGACATTTTGACACGGCGGCGGCAAAGCGCTGCGACAACGTGGGAGCAGTACGTCGGCGTCGATAGGGCAACGAAACGAGGCGCCGATGATGCACTTTCTCTCTGTTCTTGGCGCCATGGCAGCCGCACTTTGGGTGCTGGCTGGGGCCGAAGGATTTCCGGCAGCGCAACACCGCACAGCATCGAATGTGATTGGGGCAGAGCAACCCGTTTTTCTCGGCCGGCTGGTGGTCACGGCGACACCGCTGCCCTGAATCCGGCCACTGCGCCTTTCGCGGAGCCCTGTGGTTTGCGGGCGTAGAAGATGCCCGCAACAACCCGCTGTGCCGGTGCTATTCGTGCCGCAACGCGTCGATCGGATTGAGGCCTGCCGCCCGCCGGGCCGGGAAATAGCCGAACACCACGCCGATCGCCGCCGAGATCAGGAACGCGAACAGGTTGATCTGCGGATCGAAGGTCCAGGGGACCTGCATCAGCGGCGTCGCCGCCGCGATTACCAGTTGCGCCAGCAGCAGGCCGATGATGCCGCCTATGCACGACAGTACGACGGCTTCGACCAGAAACTGCATGAGCACTTCGCTCGCCACCGCGCCGATCGCGAGACGGATACCGATCTCGCGGGTGCGCTCCGTGACCGAGACCAGCATGATGTTCATGATGCCGATCCCGCCGACGACAAGACTGATTGCGGCAACGGCGGCGACAATCCGGGTCAGCAGGGTCGTCGTGCCGGTGAGCGTGTCGGAGATCTGCTTGGTGTCGAAGATGTTGAAGTCGTCCTCCTTGTCGCCGGTGATGTGGCGCCGTTCGCGCAGGAGACTGGTGAGGGTGGTTTGGACCTGGCTGGTCGCGTAAGCCTGATCCACCCCGACAAGGATCATGCGGATGTCGGTGGAGCCGGTGAAGCGGCGCTGCACCGTCTTGATGGGCATGATGACGACATCGTCCTGATCGCCGCCGAAGCCCGCCTGGCCACGTGTGGTGAGCGTGCCGATGACGTCGCAGCTGATGCCGCCGACGCGGAAACGCTTGTCCAGGGCATCGGTATTGCGGAACAGGTTCTTCTCGACCGTCGAGCCGATGATGCAGACGGCCTTTCCGGCCTTTTCCTCGGCGGTGCTGAACGTGCGACCGGACTTGAGGGGCCAGGGCTGGACCTTGAAATAGGCGTCGGTCGTGCCATTGACAGTGGTTGACCAGTTGGCGCCCTCGTAGATCGCGGTTGCCGAGGTCTGCGCCTGCGGGGCCACGGCCACCACACCGCCAATCTGCTGCTGGATCGCTGTTACGTCATCGGGCTTGAAATTCTGCGGGGCGGACCCGCCCCCGCCCCGTCCGAAGCCCTGTCCCGGACGGATCTGCAGGATGTTCGTTCCCAGCGCCGAGATCTGTTCCTGCACCGCAGCCGTGGTCGCCTTGCCCAGTGTCACCATGCTGACGACGGCGCTGACGCCGATGACGATGCCGAGGATCGTCAGGAACGAGCGCAGGAGGTGTCGCCGGATCGATCGCAGCGCGAGCATGAAGATTGTCCCGAGCATCAGGCGGGAGCCTTCCCATCCTGGACGACTCCGTTGTGACCGGCTTCAATGCGGTCCACGAGCCCATCGCGGAAATGCACGATGGTGTGGGCGAAGGCCGCCATCTCCGCCTCGTGCGTTACCATCAGCACGGTAATGCCCGAGTTCGTGTTGAGATCGGTGAGCAGTTCCATGATCTCGATCGAGCGCTCGGTATCGAGATTGCCGGTCGGCTCGTCGGCCAGCAAGACGGTCGGCTCGGTGACAATCGCGCGGGCAATGGCAACGCGCTGCTGCTGTCCGCCCGACAGCTCGCCGGGAGTGTGATCCCACCAGTCCTTGAGTCCGACCTTGTCGAGCGCGGCCATCGCCATTTCGCGCCGCTGGGCCTTGGGATCACCGCGATAGAGCAGCGGCAGTTCGACGTTCTCCAGTGCGTTGGTGCGCGCCAGCAGGTTGAAGCCCTGGAACACGAAGCCAAAATGCCTGCGCCGCAGCAGCGCGCGCTGGTCGCGGTCGAGCTGTTCGACGTGGTGGCCGTGGAACAGGAAGGTGCCCGAGGTCGGCACGTCGAGGCAGCCGAGGATGTTCATCGTCGTGGATTTGCCCGAACCCGAAGGACCCATCACCGCCACGAAATCCCGGGCCATGATGTCGAGGTCGATCCCCTTCAGCGCCTGGAACGCGGTCGGTCCGCTGCCGTACACCTTGACCACGCCGCGCAGGGAAATGAGCGGAGTCTCAATCATCGGTGTTCGCAGATGTGGATCTCTCGCCGGTGATGACCTGCATGCCAGCCTTGAGATCGCCGGACAGCACCTCGGTTTCGCTGCCGTTGGTTTCGCCGGTCACGATCTGGACGGCCTTGGGTTTTCCGTCTTCGCCGAGGACCCATACGGTCTGGGTGGCGCCCGCGGCGATTGTCGCGCTGCGTTCGGACGACTGGCGCCGTGGCGGCCCGAACGAGAGCGCGCCGGTGATGCCGCCCGATTGTGCGTTGCTGCTGCTCGACGCGCTCGCCGATTGCGGGGTGAAGCGCAGCGCCGCATTGGGCACGAGCAGGATATCGCTCTTGTCCGAGGTGACGATGTCCGCGGTCGCAGTCATGCCGGGGCGCAGCTGTCCATCCGGGTTCGCGACCGCTAGATCGGCCGCGTAGGAAACCACGGTCGATGACGAGGAAGACGAACTGCTGCTTGTCGAACTCGAGGACGAGGAACTGGCGGAGGAGACCGACTGGTTGGACCCGATGTCGACGCGGGTGATCGTTGCCGGGAAAGTCTTGCCCGGGAAGGCATCGACCGTGAAGCTGGCTTTCTGCCCTTCTTTCACGGAGCCGACATCGGCCTCGTCGATCGAGACTTCAAGCTTCATCTGGGCCAGATCCTCGGCGATCACGAACAGTGTCGGCGCGCTGAGCGAGGCGGCTACGGTCTGGCCGGGATCGATCTCGCGGGCCAGAACCACGCCGGAAACGGGCGACCGGATGATGGCGCGGGCACGCTGCGTCCGGCTCTGCGCCAGCGTTGCCTCGCTGGCGACGACATTCGCCCGGGCGACGTCGAGCGCGGCCCTGGCGCGCAGCAGATCGGCGCGGCCGGCTTGCAGCTCGGTTCCCGAGGGGACCTTGCCGCCCGAGAGTTTCGAGACTTCCTCGAGCCGGGCCAGTTGCGCCTGCGCTTCGGCGAGCGTGGCGCGGGCCTGTTCCACCGCCGCCTTGTTCGCCTGCAGTTGTGCCTCGTTCTGGCGGATCGCGTCGTCATACTGTTCCGGATCGATCTCGGCGAGGGGCTGACCGGCGGTGACGCGGTCGTTGACGTCGACGAGCACCTTCACGATCTGGCCGGATAGCTGGGAACCCACAGTGACCTGGTTTGTCGGGGCAAGCTGGCCGGTGGCCGATACAGTGGTGATCAGCCGTCCGGTCTGAGCCTTGGCAGTGATGTAACCTGCATCGCTCGTTCCGCCAAAGCAGCGGGCCAGCAACAGGATCAGGATCAGGACTACGGCAACGGCTCCTGCCCATTTGCCGTGGCGGCGCCAGGCGGGCTTTGGCTTCACGCCGAGAAATTCGTCGAGTGTTTCTTCAGTCATCGTCAGCCCTGTTCCGCGTGTGTGCCCGAAGTGTCGCTGAGAGGGGCGCCGGGGGTGGTGGCGGGAAGTTTGGTCGGCGGGACCTCGCTGTCCCACCCGCCGCCGAGCGCGACGTAGAGCGCGATCAGGGCGGCGGCCTTGTCGGCGCGGGCCTGAACGAGGCTGTTGCGCGCGGAGACGAGCGAGGCTTCTTGCGTGTTGAGCGTGGTAAAGTCGGTCAGCCCGGAGCGGTACTGGCTGCGCGCGAGGATCGCCGAATTGTTCGCCGCATCGTAGGCTACCGCGTATTCGCGTTCGCGTCGTCGGGCCGAGTCCAGAGCCGTCACTGCATTCTCGACGTCTTCCAGCGCAGTCAGCACGGATTGCTTGTAAGCCGCGAAGGCCGCATCGGTGGCGGCGCGATAGGAACGCACCTGTGCATTGAGCTTGCCGCCGTTGAAGATCGCCTGGCTGAGGTTCGCAAAGAGACCCCCGGTGATCGTATCGAACAGGTTGCCGAACGAGGCGGCATTGGTGTCGAGGCTGCCACCAATGGAAAGCGCCGGATAGAGCTGTGCTTCGGCGACCCCGATCTGTGCGGTGGCGGCGGCGAGCGTGCGTTCGGCTGCGCGCACATCGGGGCGCTGGCGCAGGACGTTTGCCGGGATGCCCGCACCGATCGTGTCCGGCCCCACAGGGATCGGTTCGGCTTTTTCCAGCAGCGGCTTGAGCGCGCCGGGTGCCTGCCCTGTCAGTACACCTATGCGGGAGACGGCCGCGTTGTACTGCCGTTCGATCTGCGGAATGGCTGCTGCCGCCTGCGCCCGGCTTGTGCGGGCCTGTTCGGCATCGAGTGACGACACCAGCCCTGCCTGCACCCGCCACCGGGCGATCTGCAGGTTGTCGTCCTGTATCGCGAGCGATGCCTGCGCATTCGCGAGTTGGGCCTGATAGGCACGCGCGAGCATGTAGTTGCGTGCCACCTCGCTTTCGACGGACAGCAGGGCCGTGGCGTAGTCATAGCCGGAGGCTTCGTACTGCGCCTCGCTCGCTTCCACCGAGCGCCGGACACCGCCAAACAGGTCTGCCTGATAGCTGGCATCGAACCCCAGTGAGAAGCTTGTCGAACCGCCACCGTTGCCGGTGGTCGTTACCGTTCCGTCGGACAGGACCACGGTCGTGCCTCCACCACGCAGGGTTTCGGTTCGGTTCACTCCGCCTGATCCGCTGAGACTTGGCAAAAACGAGGCGCGGCTGATCACCAGCGCTTCGCGCGCCTGACGGAGCCGGGCGACGGCCTGTGCCAGATCGAGGTTCCCGGCCGCGGCCTGATCGACCAGCTGGACAAGGACGGGATCGTCGAAATTCGTCCACCAGCGGGTCAGGTTCTCACTGGTGGGCGAGGCGGGCACCGACCATGCCTCCGGAACGCCAAGATCGGCAGCGGACCGCGGGGCATAATTCGGCCCCACGGCGCATCCGCAAAGACCCAGCGCCATGGTCAGGAGGAGTGCACGCGATTTCATGACCCCCTTACTCGCGCAGTTACAGTGTCCGGAACAGCCGCAAATTGTCGTTTTCTGTAATAAAACCAGCAGCGGAGTCCGATACGTGAGCGGAAGGGCGTGGTCCGGGGGCGCGTGCCGCTACCAGCTGGCGAGGCGGCGCAACTGCGGCGTCTTCTTGTGGATGTGGCCCGCCATCCGTTTGAGGAGCGGATCGAGTGCGTCGATCGCTTCCAGCAGATGCGGTCCCTTGTTGAGCATCACGCATTCCGCACGGGCGGCCATGGCGGCATCGGTCAGCTCGCCGCGATGCGGGACGCCCTCATTGACCAGTTGTTCGAGAACCTGCGTGGCCCAGATGACGGGCACTTGTGCAGCTTCGGCGATCCACAGGATCTCCTCCTGCATCTCGGCAAGCCGGGCAAAGCCGATCTCGATGGCAAGATCGCCCCGGGCGATCATGATCGCCACCGGATTGCGGGCACCCGCGCACACGACGATGCCCGGCAGGTTCTGTACGGCAAGCGCCGTTTCAATCTTGAGGATCAGTGCCAGTGGATGCTCGCGGCGCGGCGGCAATGCAGCCAGTGCATCCTGTAGCATCAGCACATCCTCGGGCGTCTGCACGAACGAGAAGGACAGTCCGTCGGCATGTTCGGCAATGAAGGCGATGTCCTGCAGGTCCCTGGCGGTCAGGGCCGGCAGGTGCAGTTCGGTATCGGGAAGATTGATGCCCTTTTCGGGCTTCAGCTTGCCGCCTTTCTCCTTGGTCTGGGTGACCGAGGCGATGACCATGCCATCATCCACGAAATCGATACTGGCGGCGATCTTTCCGTCGTCGATCAGCAGCCGCTGGCCGGGGCGTACCTCGGCGATGACTTCTGGCAGCATGCATTCGAAGACGAAGGCTACATCAGGCGAAACCGGCCGTTCGATCTGGCCGGGCGCGACCATGGCGATGCGCTCTCCGGAAAAGATCCGGCGGATCTCGCGGTTGGGACGGACAGCGCCGATGCGGTTTTTCGGGCCGCCCAGGTCCATGAAGATGCGGAACCGGTGGCCGCAGCGCTGCTCCGCCGCACGGGCATGGGCGATCATCCGCTCCCATTCTTCCGCCCCGTCGTGAGCGCAGTTGATCCGCAAGGCTTCCACGCCGCGCAGGGCAAGGCTTTCCATGAAGGCGGGATCGTCCGCCGCCTCGCTCGGGCATGTGACCAGCAGGGCGGCCTGCCGTTCGTTCTCCGCCGTGCCCAGCAGGGCGAGGGCCCGGCGTCGCAACCGGTCTTCACCGGCAAAGAACGTGCCGGGATCGGCCTTGGCCGGCGGCATGGCGTTCTGCATCGCGGCGAGGGCTGTGTGCACGGCGGCCAGCGTCGGCATGACCCGGCTTTCCAGACGCCCGAGCGAGGACAGTCCCAGTGCCATGAGCGAGCGCTGCATCTCGCGCAGGTCGTGATGGCGGAAGGCAAGATAAGCCGCGAGGTTGCCCGCGCTGGGCAGGAAATCTTCCCGAATGCCCCAGGCGGCCCACTGCTCCATCCACTGCCCGGCCTCGGCTGTGATCGCGTCGATCAGGGCTTCGATCTGCTTTTTGAGGCTTTCGATGTCGGACATGTTTCCGGTGCCAGTGCCTGAAATCGCTGAGCGAAGCTCCTGGCATGGCGCGCCATCGGTACCCATCGTTCTCGAAGCTCGAGCGGTGCCTTCGCGCGGACAGTCTCCCGGAATCGGGGACGCCGGAAGGCGTGTACTCAGGAGCCTACCACTGGCTTTCGACAGTTTTGAGACGGTCTCGTGACATTGTGAGAGGCCGCTTGGCCAGGCAACCGGGATGGCAGCGCGGTACTGGCTGGCAGTTACCGATGCCAGGTGGTCGGAATCAGGAGTCCATCATCCAGAACAGCGCCCAGCACAGGCCCGTCCCGGCCAGAAACAGCGGCCAGGACCAGTAGATGCCATGTCCTTGAATCATCATGTGTTCGATGGCGAGCATGCCGCCTTTCGAGCCGTTCGAGCCGATGATGCCTGAAACGATCCAGGTCAGAAGGATGCCTGGGATCAGGCCCTTGATGAAAGACATGACAACCGTCTGGATTATTGGTCCTTCGGGGATTGTCGCAGGGAGTAGTTAAAATCGGTTTAGCGCCGGTTCAGGGCCATTCCCGCCGCCAAGATTCTTCACGACCTGAACTGTGGAGCCGCAGCAGCTGTGTCGTCGTCTGCTTGAAACCCAAGGAGACGTGCATGTCTGACAGTCCCGAATTCCACCTCGTACGCAGGCGCTTCATGGAAGCGCATGGTGCGAGCGTGCGACCGGCTTTTGGGCACTACAGCCAGATTGAACGCGCCGAACTCACCCGTGCAGCGCTGGGCTTCCGCCGCGCGGACGGCGAGCCCCTGTTTCTCGAGCGCTATCTCGATGCGCCGATCGAGCAGGTGGTTTCGGGCGCGCTGGGCAAGTCCATGGCACGGGAGAGCATTATCGAAATCGGCAACCTTGCCGCTGACGATGCCTTCGCCATGGTCGAATTGTGGGGCAGCGCTGCCAATGACCTTGGCACCGATTGCGAAGTTGCCGTGGCTACGCTGACGGCGCCGCTGCGCGCCATGTTCGCCCGGATCGGCGTGCCGCTGGTGGTGCTGGCTCCCGCTGCCGCCGAACGGGCGGATGAACCCGAGGCGTGGGGCCGCTATTATGCCAGCGACCCGCAGGTCTGTGCCGGGATCATTTCGCAGGGGCAGCAAGCCATCGGCGCATTTCTCGCGCGCCGTCGGAGGGTCGCCGCATGAATGGCCTGCTTGCCATCATCCGCGACCATGCCGCGAAGAATCCGCGCGGCATTGCGCTCGATCCGGTCACGTCCCTGCCTGTAACCTGGGCAGAGCTGGCAGAAAGGGTAGCGGACAGGGCAGAGGCCCTGGAACGTTCGGAAGGCTCCGGCAAGCCTTTTGTCATTAGTCTCGACCATGGCGTCGATGCCGCGATCACCGAACTGGCGCTGCTCGAAGCCCGCATCCCCGTATTGTCGCTGCCTTCGTTCTTCACGCAGGAACAGGTGCAGCACGCCGTCGCCGCCAGTGGAGCCGGAGCTGTCCCGCTTTCGGCTTCACAACCCGCGCCGTCTCCACTTCCCCGCGAGACGGCGCGGGTCACCTTCACATCGGGTTCGACCGGCACGCCCAAAGGCGTGTGCCTGTCTGTTTCCCAGATGCTGGCCGTGGCCGCGTCAGTAGTCGAGGCCGTGGGCGCCGAACATGCCGGATGCCACTGCGCGTTGCTGCCGCCGGGCATCCTGCTGGAAACCGTTGCCGGCTTTTTTGCGACGATGCTGGCAGGCGGGACATATGTCTGTGCGCCGCAGGCGGAAATCGGCCTGGCCGACCCGTTCCGGCCGGATTTTGTGATGATGGCGCGGAGGCTGGCCGATTGGGAAATCACCTCGCTGATCCTCGTCCCGGAATATCTGGCAGGGCTCGTCGCCGTCATGGAGCAGACCGGTCTTCGCCTGCCGCATCTCACGCTGGTTGCCGTTGGCGGCGCGCGAGTGCCGGTGGAGCTGCTGGCCCGCGCCCGCGCGGTGGCGCTCCCGGTGCGGCAGGGTTATGGTCTCACTGAATGCGCGTCCGTAGTCTCGCTTGAAGCTGCGGGCGAGGATGTCGCCGGTTCGGCTGGCCGCCCGCTCGGCCACATGAAGGCGCGGATCGCGCCGGACGGCGAGATCGTGCTGGACGGTGAAATGTTCCTCGGGACCATCGGCGAGCCCCGCGAGCCTGGGCCACTCCTTACCGGCGACATCGGCCGGATCGACGATCAGGGCCGCCTCTGGGTAGAGGGTCGCAAATCGGCCCTGATCGTCACTTCTTTCGGCCGCAACATTTCGCCCGAATGGGTTGAGGCAGAACTGACCGCGCAGCCGGACATCGCGCAGGCCATGGTCCATGGCGACGGCCTGCCGGCACCCGAGGCCCTGCTTGTTCCGGCGCGCCCTGATGCCGATCTCGCGGCCGCAGTCGCTGCGGCCAATGCCTCGATGCCGGCATATGCCCGCACTGCGAAATGGCGCGAGGTTGCCCCGTTCACGCCGATGAACGGCCAGCTGACCGGCAACGGCCGCCTGCGCCGGAAGGCGATTTCGGATATGTGGCTGGATGGACCGGTGCGGTTCTTCGACGAACTGGAAGCGGCAACATTCCGTGATCGCTTGCGGTTCCTGACGATCCCGCAAGTCCGTGCGGGGCTGGCCGGGACGATATCGCGGCGGACCTATATCGATTACCTGCGGCAGGCTTGGCACCATGTGCGCCATACGGTGCCGCTGATGGAGGCGGCGCGTACGCGGCTGCTCGATCGCCCCGACCTGCTGGCCGCACTCGACGACTATATCGAGGAAGAAACCGGTCACGAGGAATGGATTCTCGCGGATATTGCCGCGGCGGGCGGTGATGCCGATGCGGCACGTGCCAGCGATCCGGCGCCCGCAACGAAGGCAATGGTCGATCACGCCTACCGCTGCATTCGCGAGGGCAATCCCGCGTCGTTCTTCGGCATGGTCTATGTGCTGGAGAGCGTCAGCGTTGCCATTGCCCAGCGTGGGGCCAGTGCAGTGGCGGAGAACCTGGGGCTGCCGCCTGAGGCCTTCACCTACCTGACGTCGCACGGCGCGCTCGATCAGGATCACATGGCCTTTTACGCCGAACTGGTGAACGGCCTGCAGCGAGAGGAAGATCGCGCGGCGATCCTGCAGATGGCGCGTGAGATGTTTGGCCTGTTCGGCGGGGTCTTCGCATCGATCGACATGGAGGAAGAGGAGGATGCCCGTGTCGCGGCTTGAAGGAAAGCGCGTGGCGATCACCGGTGCCGCAGGCGGCATCGGCACGCCGGTGGCGCGGATGCTGCACGAGGCCGGGGCCTGGGTCATCGGCATCGACAGGACCGAGTGCACTGCCTGTGACAGCAGCATTGTCACGGACCTGTCCGACGACACGCAGCTTGCTGCGCTGGCCGAGCGGCTCTCCGGGGAATGCCCCGACGTTCTGGTGAACATCGCGGGCGTCATGCGCTTCGGTCTTCACGAAGACCAGCCGATCGAGGCACTGGCCCTTTGCTACCGGGTCAATCTGCTCGTACCCGCCGTGCTGGCTCGCGCGGTCGCCGCGCCGATGCGGGCGCGGGGGAGCGGGCAGATCGTCAATATCGGCTCGGTCCTCGGCTCGATCCCGTATCCCTGGTTCGCCGCCTATTCGAGCAGCAAGGCTGGCCTCGCGGCGCTGAGCCAGGGATTGCGGCGCGAACTGATGGGCTCCGGCGTTGCCGTTACGCACATCAATCCCCGCGCGGCCCGAACGGCGTTCAACAACAGCGAAGTCAACCGCTTCCTGGAAGTGACCGGCATGAAGGCGGACGCCCCCGAATGGGTTGCCGCCCGTATCGTCGCGGCCATTGAGGGCCGCCGTGAAACCGTCAGTATCGGCCTGATGGAGCGCATCTATGCAGCGCTCAATGCGATCTCGCCGAAACTGATCGACAATGGCCTTGCGACGCAGATCCGCAAGGCGCGTGCCGAGTTCTGCTGAACCGGCCAATCCGAGAGGAGACGATTTCCATGATCAAGCGTGTTCTGCTGGGCAGTGTCCTGGCACCCGTCCTTGTCGTCGCCATGCCTGCGCTGGCCCTTGCCGACATGGCCAGTGATGTGAAGGCCGTGAACGATGGCTGGGCGCATATTTCTTACGAGGTCAAGGGTTCCAGCACCCAGACCAAGGCGCTGGACAACCTGGCGAAACAGGCTGCGACCGTGGTCGCACGCTATCCCGGCAAGGCCGAGCCGCTGGTGTGGCAGGGCATCATCGTCAGTGAACAGGCGAACCGCGCCAACTTCTTCCACAAGCTGGGCCTTGCGACCAAGGCGCGCGACATTCTCGAAAAGGCCTATTCGATCGACCCGAGGGCAGCCGAAGGCGGCGGGGCAATGAGTCTGGGTGTGCTGTACTTCAAGGTTCCCGGTTCGCCACTGGCCTGGGGGGACGATGACAAGGCGGGCAAGCTGCTCAAGCAGGCGCTCGCGCAGGATCCCGACGGGCTCGATGCCAACTATTTCTACGGCGACTACCTGCTGGAGCAGGGCGACAAGGCCGGTGCGAAGGCGCACCTGCAGAAGGCTTTGCGGGCACCGCACGATCCTGCGCGCCCGGTGTGGGACGCCGGACGCCGCCGTGAAGTGACGGCTCTGCTTGCCAAGGCCGGCTGAGGTTTCGCACCGCCTATGACGTTCGCCCGGCAGCTGGCGCAGCAGCTTGCGCACCCGAGCGGCATGGCCGGGCGCGTGCTCGGAAGTGCCATGGATGTGGTCAACCGCAGGCCGCTCAGCCTCGCGGTCGACATGCTGGCGCCCGCGCCGGGAGAGGCGATCCTTGACGCGGGTTGCGGCACGGGGGCGGCCATGGCGGAGATGCTGGTGCGCGCACCGTGCCGTGTAACCGGGGTGGACGCTTCGGAAACGATGCTGTTGGCCGCGCGGCGCAAGCTGGGATCGAAAGTTACCTGTGCCCAGGCCTCGTTGGAAGATCTGCCCTTCGACGATGCCAGCTTCGATGCGGTACTGGCGCTCAACGTACTCTACTTCAACGACGCGGGAAACGGGATGCTTCGTTCCCTCCACCGCGTGCTGCGGCCGGGCGGACGGCTGGTGGCCTATGTGACCGACCGGGACAGCATGGCCGGCTGGTCCTTCGCCCGCGAAGGGTTGCACCGCCTTTATGACGCCGATGCGCTGCACGACGCGCTTGTTGCCTCAGGGTTTGCCTGCGAACGCGGCAAGGTGCATGAAGTGGCGATTACGCGCTCGGTCAGGGGGGTGATTGCCTGTGGCCGGCGCTAGACCGCATGCCTGTTTGCGGTCTCAATCGCCGGGAGCGCGCTGGAGGATGGAGTCTGGGGAATACGGGGATGCGAACGGGCTGGTGCGATTGCTGGATGTGCATCGTCCCGAGCTCATGCGCTTCCTTACGGCACGATGCGGTTCGGCAGACGATGCCGAGGACGTGCTTCAGGAAATGTGGATCAAGGTATCCGGACAGGCGACCGGCCCAATCACCAACGGGCGCGCCTATCTCTTTCGGATGGCGAACAACCTCGTGCTCGACCGGGCCCGCGGCCGCCGGCGGTCGATGCAGCGCGAACGAGTGTGGCTGGAGGTCGAGGGCGGCGGCGTGGCGCACATGCCCGAGGACCGGGCCGATCCGGGCGAGCCGGCGGACGAGATCCTGGCCCGCGAACAGGAGGCTGAAGTCCTGCGCGATGCCATCGCCTCGCTTCCCGAGGGCGCGCAGCGGGCCTTGCGGCTCTATCGCTTCGAGGACATCGGGCAGAAAGAAATAGCCGAGATCATGGGGATAAGCAGAAGTGGCGTGGAAAAACACCTGGCACTGGCGATGAAGCGCTTGCGACAGGCGCTTGCCGACTGTGGAGCTTTCGGCGCGGTGGCGTCTGAGGAGCACGGGGAGCAAGGCGGAGGTAAACCGCGCATGGAACAGGGACGATGACGAGCGTGAACGATCAAATTCTGGCCGAGGCGGCTCGCTGGCACATCGCCAGCGGGGACGACGCCATGGACTGGGATGCCTTCACGATCTGGCTGGAGGCCGATCCCCGCCACAGCGCGGCCTACGATGAAGTCGCACTGGCTGACGGCGTCTTGCAGGAGCATCGCGCAACCTTGCAGGATTCGGCGCCGGACACCGCTGGCAAGGTGGTGCCGCTGACTGCCGTCAACGATGCGCTGTCCCGTGATACGGCCCCCGGTCCCGCTGGCGGAGGTGCGGAGATTGTCCGTCCGGCGTTCGGAAAGCGCACGCGCTGGGCCGGCATGGCCATTGCAGCGACGCTGGCGGCTGTGCTTGCCGTCCCGCAATTCATGGCGCCTGCCGCACAGGTTTACGAAACCACGGCCGTGTCACGGAAGATCGCGCTGGAGGACGGATCGACGATCGTCCTCGCGCCGCGCAGCAATCTCACGGTGGAAGGCCGGCATCAGGATCACATGGCCCTTTCCGGCGGAGCGCTGTTCGACATCCGCCACGATCCCGACCGTCAGCTCACGATTACCGCCGGGGGTCTCGATATCAGCGACATCGGTACCCGTTTCGACGTGCAGGCGCAGGATAAACTTGTCCGTGTCGGGGTCGTTGAAGGCAAGGTGGAAGTCCGTTCCGGAAGCCTCGCTGCGCCGGTGCAGCTGGTGGCCGGCAAGGGGCTGTCGTTCGATGGCCGTGCCGGCACGGCGAGTGTGGCGGCGGTGCGGTCCGAGGATGTCGGTGCCTGGCAGAAAGGCCGTTTGTCTTATGATAATGCGCCTTTGGCTCTGGTCGTGACCGATCTGCGCCGCTATGCGGGGGCCGAAGTGGCGGTGCCGGACGCGCTCAGCGACCGGCGGTTTTCGGGGACCCTGGTAATCGGCGATGGCGATACGGCACTCCGTGATCTTGCGCAGGTCATGGGCCTGCGTCTCGGCGGTCGTGCTGGGGCTTGGCGTCTGGAGCAGCCCGCCCGCTGAGGCTCGCGCCAGCAGGCGCCAGCATATCGATGTCAGTGCCGGATCGCTGACCGACGCGATCGCCGAACTGGCGCGCGAGGCGCAAGTCTCGATCGGTACCGAGGGCGGGCTTCCACAAGTCCACACCTCCCGTGTCCATGGCGCCATGACCATTGGCGAAGCCTTGCGGCGCTTGCTGGCCGGAACCGGCTATATTGCCCGGCAGGTTGGCGAGACGGCATGGCGGATCGAACGCGTGCCGGTCACGGTCGCGCCGCCCGTTGCGAACCTGCCGCCTCCCGAAGCAACGCCGGTTCCGATTCTTGTCACGGCGACCAAGCAGCCACTGGACTTGTTGTCGCTGCCCGCCGCCGTGTCGGTGGCCCAGCTGACCGATTCCCAGAAGCATGATCCCGGCAGCGCCAGTGCCACCATTTCCTCCCAGCTCGAAGGCCTGGCGCTCACGTCGCTGGGGGCGGGCCGCAATCGCATGTTCCTGCGCGGCATCGCCGACAGCGCCTTCAGCGGCGAAAGCCAGTCGACGGTGGCGGTCGTGCTCGACGAGTCCCGCCTCACCTATTCCGCACCGGACCCCGACATCCGGCTTGTCGATATCGAGCGGGTGGAGGTGCTCAAGGGCCCGCAAGGTTCGCTCTACGGTACCGGCGCACTGGGCGGGATCTACCGGCTCGTCGCGCATCAGGTGGATCTGAATGATGCCAGCCTGACGCTTTCCGGCGGCGGCAGCGCCGTGATGCATGGCGATGTCGGTTATGAGGGGGCGGCAGTGGCCAACCTGCCGCTGATCCGGGGAACGGCAGGGCTGCGCGTGGTTGGCTATCAATCGAAAGAGCCGGGCTGGATAGATACCGGAGCCCGGAAAGACAGCAACTCCACCCACGTCAGCGGCCTGCGCGTCATGGCCAGTCTTGTTCCCGCGTCAGGATGGCGGCTGGACCTGACCGGCTTCGGTCAGTGGCTGGGCGCGAAGGACAGTGGCTACGTCTATACTGCTGGCAGCTATTCGCGTCCGGATCAGATCGCGGAGCCGCATGACAACGACTTGCGGCATCTCGCCGGACGGCTGAGCGGCGGTTTCGGGAACATCGACGCGATGCTGGCCGTCGCGATGACATGGCATGACGTGAACGACCTTCTCGATGCCACGATCGGGGCGGAGAGTCTGGGCCTGTCCGGTCCGCAGACGCTGCTCAACGAGAGGACCTTTCGGGTCTGGGACAACGACCTGCGCCTGCGCGGACGGCTGGGATCGCTGAACTGGCTTGCCGGGCTTTCCCATCTCGAAGCGCGCCAGGAACTTGTCGCGACGCTTGAAGGGGCGTCGGATCAGCTGATCGCCGACGATGATCAGCGCCTTAGTCATGATACCGCGGCCTATTTCAACCTCACGTTGCCGGTTACGTCGACTTTGTCGCTCGATGGCGGTGCGCGCCTGTTCGCCTCATCGGTGCGCGAAACGCGACTGGTGGCGTCGGAACGGGTCACGCGCGGGCAGCACAAGACGGGCATGACGCCGAGCCTGGCTGTCGCCTGGCAGCCCAATGCGAGCCGGCTGATCTACCTGCGCTATGGTTCGGCTTTCCGGCAGGGCGGGTCTGACATCACCGACAACGGTACCATCGAGACGCTGAAAGGCGACGAACTGGCCTCTATCGAGGCGGGCTGGCGCGAACGGCTGCCGGGTGGCGGGCACCTTGAACTGAGTGCGTGGTACACCCGCTGGGAGGATGTCCAGTCTGACGTACTGGACGCCAGTGGCCTGATCGAGACCACCAATGCCGGAGTCGCGAGGATCATCGGGGTGGAGGGATCGGCAGGTATCGTGCTGGCACCCGGCTGGCGGATCGATGCAGGCGCCAATTACACAAGTGCCCTGCTGACGCGCAGCGCGCTGGGATATGAAGTGCACGACCGGCATCTGCCTGTCGTGCCCGAGTACACGGTTCGGGGCGCGGTGCGGCACGATTTCGCGATCGGGACCGCCGATGCCTGGGTGCGGGCGAGCCTACGCTATATCGGCCCTTCGCGCATGAGCTTCGACACCGAGTTGGACCGTCAGATGGGCAAGCTTCTGGAAAGCACGCTGGAAGTTCATGCCGCGCTGGGCCCGTGGGACCTCGGACTGCAGGCGCAGAACCTGTTCGCGGACAAGAACAACACTTTCGCGTTCGGCAACCCGTTCCGTTACCGTACGATGCCGCAGTACACGCCGCAGAGGCCGCTGACGGTCAGCCTGATGATGTCTCGCTCTTTCTGAGCTGTCACGTAGAAGTATAGGGAAAGCCGGCAAAGGGTGACGGCAGCCTGCAGGGAAGATCCGGCCAGGGCCGGTGAGGCTGCCGCCACAGTGTGCGAGTGGAACCGTCAGGCTGCGGCACCCGAAGATCGCTAACGGGTGCCCAGTGCCTTCCGGCTGTCCGGAAGCGGGGTCGCTAGCCCCCGGACAGGCTCTGTTTGCCCTGGATGCGTTGGGACGGCGGTGCGCCAGATCACCCGGCCGATGTGAGTTTTCGCACATGGCGCTGGCGGTCCGGCCGCCGGTCGGCCTGCGGTCAGGCGGTGCCGCGGCCGATACCCGCCCGGTTCGCCCGCTGGATCAGTTCGACTTCGCCGGCGGCAGCACGGACGATTTCTGCAAGCCGCGCGACGTCGCAGACCGTCAGCTTGCGGCCGGTCGTGGCGGTGATGCGCTGCTCGGTCAGGTAGCTCAGTTCGCGGGTCACGGCCTCGCGGTGGGTGCCTATGCGGCTGGCGAGCTCGGCATGGGTGGGCGAGGGCGAGATGGTCACTTCGTTGCCGTCAACGCCCGTATCGAGTGCCAGCCGCAACAGTTCGCAATGCAGGCGGCTGCGCACGGCCAGAGCGTTCAGTTCGAAAACGCGTTCGTTGAGGCTGCGCAGGATTTTCAGCAGGCGCAGTGTCAGCCATTCGGCGGAAGCCGGATCGGCGAAAGCGGCCTGCCGGAATGCGTTGCCGGGGATGCGGGCCAGCTCGGCTGACGTCATGGCGGTGACCGTGGCGGAACGTGGCTGCTGGTCCAGGGCGGCAAAATCTCCGACGATTTCACCGGGGCCAAGGTCGTCGAGGATAATTTCACGCCCGTTTTGCGAGAGAAGCTCGACGCGAAGCGAACCATCGAGGATGACGAAAACGTCGCTGCTGTCGTCCTGATGGCCGATAACGATCTGGTTGGGCTTGAGCCGGACATGGCGGGCATGCGGCAGCACGGCCTGTGTCAGGGTGTCAGGCAGGTAGCGGCCCAGATCAGTCAATTGCGCCATTCAAGTTCCAAGCGGTGTTGTCAGCCAGGGTGCCGCCGGAATGCCAGCAAGCGACGGATCGGCCCAGAGATACTCGGTATAATGGCCGAGCCGGAGCCGGGTGTCGACATAGCAGAAGCACAGCTTGTCATCCGGCGAGGGAATGGCCGGAAAGAGATACGCGAATTCGTCGCCGCTCGTTTCGACTTCGCGCAACAGTCGTTCCCATTCGGAATAGGCGCCGGGTACGGCGATTCCGATGTGGTGGAAGTTGAGGATATGTCCGGAAAGATCGACCGCGTCGGTATAGATTTCGATCGCGCCGGAAACCGGCTGGATGATCTCGAACTGGCGCGTGCCGAGGTTGGCAATGGCTGATTTGACGATGAGCGGGCGTTTCTGGCCGTAGGAGAGCACCTCGATTTCCGCTTCACCACGGCTGAGGCCGGAAATTCCCATTTCCGCCTCGGTGTGGGCGACGGCCGCGTCCATGTCGCGCGTAATGTAGCTCATCTGTACGAGCTGCCCGTAGTGGTCGCCGAGGTGGATCATGGGTCAGCCTTTCACAGGAATCTGGTAGCGCTCGATGTAGTCGGCAAAGGTCTTGTGCACGCCTTCGCGTGAGAGTCCGTAGCGTTCCAGTGAGTATTCGTGCTTGCCGTGCTTGCCCTTGGGATTGGCGTCCATGTAGGCCTGCATCGCGGCTTCGGCTTCGGCGGTAAAGGGCTCGTCGAAGTGGTCGTAGATCGCGCGGACCTGACCGAGTGGGTCCTTCATGACCTCGGCATATTGCACGTCGAGGATCGAATCCCGTCCGTGTTCGGCACGGAAGGCGTCCTGTCGCTCGATCATGATCTGGAACGTTTCGACGAATTGCCGGCCGATGGTCTCGAGATCGACGTCATCCGAATATATCTTGCGTACATTCTCGATCAGACTGCCGATCGAGCCCAGCACGTCGGCCGGATCGCGGTGCGTCATCACTAACTGGGCATCGGGATAGGCCTGCTTGAGTGCGGGCAGATAGAGCGGGTGCCAGGGATTCTTCAGCGTCCAGCGCCCGCCGGCATTGGCCTGAAGCATCTGCAGGTAACGCTTGTGAAAGCGGAAGGCGGGCAGATAGTCGGCCTTGTGCAGGAACCATTCGCGGTAGCCGGGGATGTCCGCCTGCGATTCATAGACCTGCGAGCAGAACGAGGGCGTCATCAGGAACTGGCATTCGGTCGGACTGTCTGCCTCCTCGAAGTGGATCGCGGCGATCTGGGGCATGTACTGCAACGCAGCCTTGGTCTGCTGATCCGTCTTTTCCCAGCGCGGGCCAGCGTGAAGTTCTTCGGGCATGGGCGGCGGCACGGGATCTTGTGATTCCCAGCGCAGGAATGGCCGGCGGGCGGGATCGGATGCGAGCAGGTTGATTACCAGCGTTGTGCCGGTACGCGGCAGGCCGAACACGAACATCGGCTTTTCGATCGGCGCGTCGAGCAGTTCGGGGTGCTTCGCGAGCCAGTTCTCGATCTTCATGCGGATGGCCATCCACTTGACCAGATCGGCATGGGCCATCTGCGATCCGCGTTCGCTGTAGCGCGCTTCGTCGCTGTACGACTTGAGCAGGATTTCGAGGCCTTCGATGATGGCCGGATCGCCGAATTCGGTGAGTCCTGTCTGCGCCCGTGCGGCTTGGATCACTTCATCTGCGGTCATCTCCGGGCGTCCTTGTCTGCCATCTTATCGTCCCCGCGTCATGAAAGCGGCGTAGAGCGATTGCAAGATAGTGCTTGCTACTTCAAATTGGCGCCACATGCCGCACCGAGCGGCCCGGAGAGGCGAGAATTCATGCATTTGAGCGAAGCACGCCACGCGTTCGTGACCGGGGGCGCCAGTGGCCTGGGATTAGGTATCGTTGAAGCGATGGTTCGACGGGGCCTGTCCGTTACCATTGCCGACATTGATGCCGAGACGCTCGATCGGGTCGTCGCGCGACAGGGCGGCAAGGTGCGCGGTATCGTGCTTGATACCCGCGACCGGCAGGGCTGGCAGAAGGCAAAGGCCGAGGCGGAAGCAGCCTTCGGACCCGTCGATGTGCTGGTGAACAATGCCGGCATTGCGCCCAATGGCCGTGAATTCGCGGACATGGATCCGGACAGCTTCGACCGCATTCTGGCGATCAATCTCGTGGGCATTGCCAATGGCGTCTTCACCTTCGCTGCCGCCATGCGCGAGCGGGGCAAGGGGCATATCGTCAATACCTCCTCGCAGGCGGGCCTGACGGCCAGCGTGCCGGGCGTGGGGGCCTATGCCGTCGCCAAGTTCGGCGTCACTGCCCTCAGCGAAGGGCTGCGGCAGGAAATGGCGCCGCATGGTGTAGGCGTGACCGTGCTGTGTCCGGGCTATGTCACGACCAATCTGGCAGAGAACACGCTCAAGGTCGGCGGGGAAATCCGGCAGTACGCCGGGACCATGCCGGAATCGGACATCACGCCGCATGACGTCGGCGAAATGGTGGCCGCAGCCATCGAGAGTGACGAGGCCGTCGTGGTCACGCACAAGCACGTCTGGCGAAGCATGGAGCCGCGCCTTGGCGCAATCCGGGCGGCCTGCGATCTGCGGGACAGCATGGCGTGAGCGCGGTGCTGGAAGCCCGTCTCGACCGGCTGGAGGCGCAAGCCGCGATCGCTGATCTCGTCCACGAATACGCACGGGCCGTGCGCCGCGACGAGCAGGAGAAGGTGGCCGCGCTGTTCGTGCCGGGGGGAACCTTCGAAGTGCGTTCCGGTCATCCCGACAAGCCCGAGTTTACCGTGCGCGGCCGTTTCGAAAGCCCCCAGGCGCTGGTCGCCTTCCTCCTGAGCCAGAAGGGCGGACCGCACCCGGTCCCGCTCATCCATAACCTGATGGTCGAGGTCGAAGGCGAGCGGGCCACGGCAAATTCGATGATGGCCGCGCCGATCTACGGGACGGACAAGGAAGTCTTCGGCGAATATCACGACAGCTTCGAGCGCCGCGAGGGCACGTGGCTGTTCAGCGCGCGGGTTTACACGCTGTTCGGTTAGCCGCGCTTTGCGACTGTCACGTTGCCGAACATCATGCCTTCGGCCGGGCCGGTCAGGACGTCCATCGGGAAGACTTTCGGGACCGCGCTGACGGCGTCCAGGCGCTCGATGTGCTCGTCGGTCAACGTTATTTCGAGCGCGCCGAGGTTGTCCTCAAGCTGTGCGGGCGTGCGCACGCCCACGACCGGTGAGCAGGTGGCCGGATTGACCAGCGTCCAGGCCAGCGCGACTTGCGCCGGGGTGCAGCCGATTTCCTTCGCCACGTCCACCACCACGTCGGCGATGTCCAGGTTGCGGGCATTGAGCTTGCCGGTCATGGCGTTGATCGCCTTGCGCGATCCGATATCGTCCATGGAGCCCTCGCCCAGGTCGGCTCGGGTATACTTGCCGGTGAGTACCCCTTGGCCCAGCGGCGCCCAGGGCGAAACGCCCATGCCCATTTCGCGCGCCATCGGGATCATTTCGCGCTCGACCGTGCGCTCGACAAGGCTGTACTGGATCTGCAGCGCGCAGAACTGGGTCCAGCCGCGCAGTTCGGCGATGGCTTGCATGCGGCTCGCCTGCCAGGCGGGGGCATCCGACAGGCCGATGTAGAGCACCTTACCGGTGCGCACCAGGTCATCGAAGGCGCGCAGGATCTCGTCGACAGGGGTGCGGAAGTCCCACATGTGGAGATAGAGCAGGTCGATGTAGTCGGTCTGCATCCGGCGCAGGCTTTCCTCGACCGACTGCACCATGTTCTTGCGGTGATTGCCGGAGGCATTGGGATTGCCGGGCTGGGTTGTCAGCGAATACTTGGTGGAGATCACAAGCGGATGGCGCCGGCCCTTGACCAGGCGGCCAAGCCACTCTTCGGATCCGCCCATCTGGCCGTAGAAATCGGCAGTGTCGATGAAGTTGCCGCCCCGGTCGATGAAGTGATCGACCATGGCCTGGGCCTCCTCCTCGGTACTGCCCCAGGCCCCCTCGCCAACCCCGAAGGTCATTGTTCCGAGCGCCAGCGGCGAGACCCGCAGGCCCGAGCGGCCGAGCAGGCGATAGTGATCGAGTTGTATAGCCATGTTGATTTCTCTCCCCTGCGGATTGTTCAGCCGACCGTTGCGTCAGGGTCGGTCTTTTGACGCGCGAAGCCGCCGGTGGCCATGCGCGTGAATTGTTCTGCCACTGCGGTCAAATCGCCGTTCCTCTCGCCCGCGATTCCGCCGCCGAAATGTCGGTCGAGCGCGACGGCCATCTGGATGCCGAATATTGCCAGCCCCACGAAGTCGAGATCGAGCCCGTCGCGGGTAAGCCCGCCCAGAATTTCGCCGCGCGCCCGCACCAGCGGCACGATGTGTTCAAGATAAAGCTGCTTGCCCTGTTCGGGATCGCTGAAGAGTGCGGCGGCGAGCAGAGGGAAGACGCGGTCCATGTCCGCGAGGTGGCGTTCGCCCGAGGAACGGGCGAGTATGGCGATCTCGTCCGGACCGGCGGCGTGCTCGTAGACTTCCTTGCGGGCGTGCATGCCGCGCATGGCCTCGATCAGCGGCTTGATCACGGCTTCCTCGAACAGGGCTTCCTTGCTGGGGAAGTGCTCGAAGATCGTGGCCTGGTTGACCGATGCGGCGCGGGCGATGTCGCGGGTGCGCGCGCCTTTTAGGTTGGCGCGGGCGAAGACTTCCTGCGCGGCCGCGATGATCTGCTGCCGCCTCTCCGCCGCGGGCAGGTAGTGCCGCCGCCTGCGCGGTGCGGTCTTGGTTGCTGCGGTCTTTGCAGTGCTGGCCAATCGTTTCGTCCTTCTCCGGGCTTGCCTGCCGGGGGGTAGCAATTGACGCAGCGCGAAACAACCAACCAATTGGTTGATTTGAATTGACCCCAGATGCATGGTCCCGACTCGCAAGGTCCGGAAAAGGGCCGCGAGCCAATCGGGAGAGATGGGATGGCTACTACCGCGCCGCCGCATGACGCGACTGTCGAACGCGAAGCCGAAGCCTGGATGGAAGACCCCTACGGGCATTTCGGGCACCACAACACGCGCATCCACTCGCTGGAGCGGGAGCATGTCGAGGCGGTGCAGCTGGCGGCGATGAACCGGCGGCTGGAAGAGCGCCGGGGCCAGATACAGGTGCTGCAGAAGCTGGCGGACGGGCAGGGCGTCGGCACGCTGGCCTTGCTCGACGATATGGCGCCGCTGCTGTTGCCGCATGACATCTACAAGTCCTATCCGGTCTCGCTGCTGGCCAAGGGGCAGTTCGGCAAGCTCAATACCTGGCTCTCGCGCCTGACCCGCCATGATCCGCTTCAGGTGGACGTTTCGGATTGTGATTCCATCGATTCCTGGCTGGTGAAGCTGCGCGACGAAACGCCGCTGGACGTCGCGACGTCATCCGGCTCGACGGGCACCTGCTCCTTCTTCCCCAAGTCCAAGAAGGACTATCAGGTCTCGGTGATGGGCCTGCGCGTTCAGCTGGCGCAGAAGTTCGGCGAGGCGCCCCGGCCCGGCGACGTCGAAGATACCATGCACGCGATCGTGCCTCTCTACCGGGACGGACATGCTTCGACCGGGGCCTTCGCCAAATACATCCGCGAGGTCTTCTGCAAGGGCGACGACAGCAAGCTGCACACCGCCTTCGATTTCAAGATCAGCTCGGATCTGATGTGGCTCGCCGCGCGCCTGCGGGCTGCAGCGGCCAAGGGCGATGCCAGCAAGGTGGACGTGCCGCCCGCGCTGCTTGCCCGCCGCGAAGAATGGGAGAGGTCTCAGGCAGAGGCCCCGGCCCGGCAGATGGAATTCATCAACCGCATGGTCACGCAGCTCAAGGGAGAGCGCGTCTTTGCCATGGGCACCTCGAACATGTTCTATGCCGTGGCGAAGAAGGGGCTCGAGGAAGGCATCAAGGCCAGCTTCTCGCCGGACTCCGTCCTGATGGGCGGGGGCGGCGCCAAGGGCGTACCGCTGCCGGATGATCTCGAGGAAGTGATCTGCGGCTTCTTCGGGTTCGAGCGGATGACGTCGGGCTATGGGATGACCGAGATGAACTCGTTCTCGATCCTGTGCGAGCACGATCACTATCACGTTCTGCCGTGGGTCACCGTGTTCCAGCTCGATCTCGATACCGGCCAGCCGCTGCCGCGCAAGGGCAGGCAGACGGGGCGTGCCGCCTTCTTCGACATGACGCAGGATTCGACCTGGGGCGGGCTCATCACCGGCGATCTCGTCACGATCGACTGGGACAACACCTGCTCGTGCGGACGCACCTCGGTCGCGCTGGAAAAGAAGATCAACCGGGTGAGCGAGTTGCAGGGCGGGGACGACAAGATCTCGTGCGCCGCCACGCCGCAGGCGCAGGCCGAGGCCATGGACTTCCTGACCGGGCTGGGGGGGCTGAAACTGGTTCCGCTCGTGCTGAGCTTGTCGAAGCACACTGGCGCAAACCCATCCTTCGACAAGCTCAGGATGAGCGGGGTGGAGTACTCAAGGATCTACGCATGATGGCAACCAGACCCATTTCCTACGCCGTGCTGCGCGGGCAGGTGATCGAGAGCGACCTGATCGAATTCGGCGGACGCGGCGGGGATATCACGTTCCTTGCGCCCGATCCGCACAAGATCGTGGACCGTATTCCGCTGGCCTCCCCCCGGCTGATGGAGGACCTCTACGAGCTGAGCTTCGAGGATATCCTCGACTACCTCGCCGAACTCGGCGCCCGGCTGGACGTGAACAGCAACGACTACCTGCGCGAGGTGCGCGAGTATTCCTATGCGATGGCGCCGACGACGCCGCCGATCATGGATCACTTCTTCCACGACATGCCCTTCATGTTCGACAAGGAGCGCATTCGCGGCATGGTCGATTTCAATATTGGCGTGGACTACCTCGAACGCTGGGTCGAGCAGGAGATCAACGGCTCGAAAGTGGGCATCCGGGCCTATGGTGCGCGGACGTTGCACATCGTGGCGGGTAATGGCCCGGTGCTGGGTGCACTGACCGTGCTGCGCGGCGCGGTGACGCGCGGCGACACGATCATCAAGGTGCCCTCGAACGATCCCTTCACCACAGGCGCCATTGCCCGCACGATGGTGGACATGGCGCCCGACCATCCGATCACCAGGCACCTCGCCGTCGCCTACTGGCGCGGCGGGGACGAAGCGCTGGAATCGCAGATCTATCAGCCGCACAATATCGAGAAAATCTGCGCTTGGGGCGGCTTCGCTTCGGTGAAGCACGTCACCAGGTATATCCAGCCGGGGATTGAGCTGATCAGCCTCGATCCCAAGCGCTCGGCCTCGATCATCGGGCCGGAAGCGCTGGAGGATGATGCCGCCATTGAAGAGACGGCCAAGCGCCTCGCCTGTGACTTTTCGGTCGGCAACCAGACCGCCTGCGCCTCGGCGCGCATGGTTTATGTGATGTGCGGCACCGAGGACGAAGGGATAGAGAAGCTCAAGGCGCTGGGGCAGAAGGCCTACGAGGCCATGTTCATGCTGCCCGAAGTGCTGACCACCAAACCCAAGCGTTATGATCCCGATCTCAAGTCCAGCGTGGATTCGCTGCGCTTCTCGGAGGACTTCTACACCGTGATCGGCGGCGAGCATGGCGAAGGCGCGGTCCTCGTCAGCCATACTTCCGACCGCGTCGACTTCTGGGAGTATCTGGCCGACCGCACGGTGAACCTGATCCCGGTCGATACGCTGGAGGAAGTGCTCGACGTGGTCGATGCCTATACCCAGACGGTGGGCATCTGGCCGGAAAGCTTGCGCGAAGTGGTGCGTCACAAGGGCGCGCTGCACGGCGGGCAGCGGTTCGTGCAACTCGGCTATGTGTTCAACGGGCCGGGACTTGTCGGCCCGCAGGACGGCATCGAGCCGATGCGGCGGATCGTGAAGTGGATCATCTCGGAGGAGCCGTCAGAGGGACGCCTGGGCTTCTGGGAGGCCGGCGAAGAGGATATCAAGGTCGTCGCCTGAACATGTGGGCCTGAACTTGCGGGAAGCCCATCGCGCGCCTAGCAAGCGGGCATGACTTCCCGCACCGACATCGCCGAGGTTGAACCCTTCCACGCCATCTCGATCGGGCGCCTCGCCTACGAGCTGGCGGAGCAGGGGCGCAACGTGATCCACATGGAATACGGCCAGCCCTCGACCGGTGCCCCGGCCAAGGCCATCGCCGCCGCGCACAAGGTGCTCGACAGCGATCCGGGAGGCTATTGGGAGAGCACCGCGCTCAAGCAGCGCATCGCCCGGCACTACGCCGAGGCCAATGGCGTGACGGTGGACGAGGAGCAGGTGATCCTCACTTGCGGCGCCTCGCCTGCCTTCGTGCTGGCGCTGTCCTGCCTTTTTGCACCGGGCGCCCGCGTGGCGCTGGCGCGGCCGGGCTACGTGGCCTACCGCAACACGCTCAAGGCCATGTACCTTGAGCCGGTGGAAGTCCCCTGCGGCCCCGCCGAGCGCTATCAAATGACAGCGGCCGCGCTCGATGCGATCGAGCTGGCGCCCGATGGACTGATCCTTGCGAGCCCGGCCAATCCCACCGGCACGGTAATCGCGCCGGAGGAACTGGCGGCGATTGCCGAAGTGTGCCGCCGCAAGGGTATCCGGGTAGTGTCCGACGAAATCTATCACGGCCTGACATACGCAAATGCTGCGCAGTCCACGCTGCAGCATTTGCCTGAGGCTTTGGTGGTAAACAGCTTCTCGAAGTACTTCTCGATGGCGGGCTGGCGGCTCGGCTGGCTGGTGGTTCCGCCGGACCTGATCGGCGCGGCGCGGGCGCGGATGGGCAACCTGTTCCTGACCCCGCCGGTGCTGGCCCAGCACGCCGGGCTGATCGCCTTCGACTGCCGTGAGGAACTGGAAGGGCACCTTGCCAATTATGCGCGTAACCGCGAGCTGTTGCTGGCGGCTTTGCCGCGGCTCGGGCTGCAGGAGATCGCGCCGCCGGATGGCGCGTTCTACATCTGGGCAGAGATCGGGCACATGACCAACGACAGCCTCTCGTTCTGCAAGGAATTGCTGCAGGACACGGGCGTCGCCACTGCACCCGGCATCGATTTCGATCCGGTGGACGGCGGGCGTTACATTCGCTTCAGCTTCGCGGTCTCTCCGGCAGAGATCGAAGCGGCCATAGAACGCATGGTGCCCTGGTTCGCCGCGCGCCGCTAAGGGCGCAACACGAGGTCAGTCGCCCGGGCTGTGCGGCTCGATCACATCCAGCACGGACCGGGTGAACCAGTCGCAAATTCTGGCGGTTTCCTGCTTGCCGAATACGGTGAGTGGCAGGTGCTTCATGAAGAACACAAAGCCGATGGCGAGTATCGACATCTGCAGGGCCCGCTCCTTGCCGTCAGGCCCGCCCAGCGTTTCCCCCACCGGAATGATTGTGAGTTCAGTGAAGACCCTGGCCGCAAGTTCGGCCGCCTCGCGTTCGCCGGATGCCATGGCGATCATCAGCATCGGGTCGGTCGCGCCGGGATCGGTGCGCAGCACATCTGCAAGCGATGTCGCGAATTCGGTCAAGGGTGGCTGCAATATTTCGGCAGTGCGCATGGCATCGCGCAAGGCGGCCTCGAACAAGCCAATCTTCGAGCCAAAATAGCGCAGCACCAGCGTCGAACTGGTTCCGGCAAGCGAGGCGACTTCGCGAATGCCCGTGTGCGAATAGCCGGTTGTGGAGAATGCCCGTTTCGCCGCAGCGAGGATACGTGCTCGTGTCGCTTCGGAGTCCCGTTTCTTGGGTTGCGTCATTACCATCGATTGCAATGTAGATGCGGGATTGACATCCGTACAAGGCAAATGGAAGTTATCAGTCGGTAACATAAGGCGTGGCGCCAGAAGCGACGCCGCGAATGTAAGCCACGCCTATCCGGAAAAAACAGGCAAGACGCAGTCGAGGAGAGCAGGTGCGATGGGGACTTTTGTGCTGGTGCATGGCGGTGGCCATGGCGGATGGTGCTACAAGCCGGTGGCACAGCGGTTGCGGGCGATGGGGCATGAGGTCCACGCCCCGTCGTTGTCCGGTCTGGCCGACCGCCGCCATCTGGTGAGCGCGGCGATCGATCTCGACACGCATATTGCCGATATCGCCGAATTGCTCGAGTACGAGGATCTGACTGGCGCAGTACTGGTCGGGCACAGCTATGGCGGCATGGTGATCACCGGGGCGGCCGACCGGAAGCCGGAGCGGGTAGGCCATCGTGTCTATCTCGACGCTGCCTATCCGCGTGAAGGAGAATCGCTCTACGAGCACGCCTATGAGATGATCCACATGGCAAAACAGGGCCTGCATGTCGTTGACGGAGTCGAAATGGTCATGGCGCCGATGCCGGGCATGGCCGCCTTTTTCGGTGTGACCGATCCCGAATTGGGGGCGTGGACCGACGCGCGGCTGACCGCCCAGCCGTGGAAGTGCTTCGATCAGAAGATCGCGTTTTGGAATGAAGCGGCGATGCGCGCCATTCCCGAAAGTCATCTGGTGTGCACGTCGACGATGCCAGGGCGCGATATGGCGTTGCTTACCGAGCGGTCCGGGGGGCGTGTCTGGGACATCGATACCGGTCATGACCTGATGCTTACCGAGCCGGACTGGGTCGCGGAACGGTTGGACGCTATTTCAAAACTTTAATTACGGCACCGTAATTTATTAGGTGCGGATATCGTCCAAGATAACTCGGCTTGTCGTAATTCCGACTCAATTCGCAGCCATCGCCTTGCCAACAATTGTGCAATCGTTTTCCTCGATGCCCATAGGACGACGGGTTTACCCGCGTCATGATAGCGGACAGGCAGGCCGTTTCGGTACGGTAGCATTTTCCGAAGCGAAACGGCCTTTGAGGCGAGCACCATGATGAACAGAGTCCCTGAACCAGAAGTGTGGACTGCACGCATGCGTGATCTGATGCATGATTGCCTGGCAAGTGCACCGCACGAGGAATGCGATCGCGTGCGCGAGGCAGCTCTCCTGTTGCAAAGCGGCGGGCGTAGAGACGATCACAACCCGGCGGTCGAGTCCGGCGCGGTCGACCAGATGCTGTCTTGCGGTGCCGTCGAGAGCGCCGTGTTGGCGATGCTGAGACCTGGCACCGTGTTTATGCTGTCCCGAGGGCAGGAGAATTGTTGCCTCGCCACGGTCATTACGATGGATGGCGCTGACGAAGTCATCGCGGAAGGCGCCACTTTGTCTCTGGCGTTATTGTCTGCCTATGTCGCCGGGCTGGTCGCTGATGTCGAGGATGTCGCTGCAACACGGCATCATTCCGGTGCGTCCGGTGAAGCTTGGATGCATTGATGCGGGCCTGTCCCGAGATATGAGGACGATGTATCCGGCGACGGAGTGTAGCCGGATACATTGCCAGTAGGGGCCTTGCACCCCGCGACGGGAACGGCCGGGAGGGAATTCGGCCGGGCTCGCCCGGACAGAACCTGCGGAGCGCTTGCCGGCAAGCCGCTCGGGAGGCTTGCCGGTAAATGCCCTGATGGCACGGTTGCCGCTAAGGTTTGGTGCCACTGGCTATACGTTCAAATGCGGTCTGGAGGCATGCGCCGGTTCAGGCGCGCCCGCCCGGTCAATGCGTGAGCGAAGCCTCTATCGCGATCCGGATGGCATCGGATGTATGGCTGGCACCCAGCTTGTGCAGCATGTTTGCGCGGTGGATTTCGACGGTGCGCGGGCTGATCGAGAGCTTTTCCCCGATCAGGCGGTTGGACAAACCGCCGGCAACGGCTCCCAGGACTTGGCGTTCCCGGCGTGTCAGCCTGTCGACGCGTGCCCGCGCCATCACTTCGCGCAGTTTGGCACTACCAGCACCGGTCGCGCGTTCGATCGCGCTGTTGACCGTCTGGGCGAGCTCTTCGGCGGAGGCAGGCCATACGAGATAGTCAATCGCACCATTGAGTACGGCCTGGACCACGCGCTGCACTTCCGGCTTTTCGCTGAAGGCTACCATGGGAAACCACTGGCTCTGCCGGGCCATTGCTTCGATCAGCCGGTTGATTGCACAAGGTCCATCATGGATGAGGATGACGCCGGACCGGGGCCAGGCGTCAGCGAGTTGGCAGACGTGCTCAAACGGTTCGACGCGAAGGTCGTAAGACGTCAACGCATCACTGATCGCCACCCGCCGCTGCGTGTCATCATCGACGAGGATGAGGGTTGAGATGCGCTCCACCGGCGTTCTCCCTTGTGACTTCCGCCTAGGGAGATATCCGCATGGAGCTGTGCTGGCTTTCTGCACCTGCTCCAGAATCGAACGGCCGGGAAGGGGGGCTTGTGCTATGCGGCGGCAATCCGGTGCAGAGAGGCCGCCGAAATGGGTTCAAATTCCCTCAGCGGTGCTGATTCAGCTGCCTTTCAAGGCCTGACTGATTTCGGTGAAATCGGTCCGCATCGTTGCGATCTGCTTGGCATCGAAGGAAATGGCACAGTCCAGGATGGTGCGGCGTGCGGCCGCATAGAACTGGTTGAGTGCATCGCCCATGCCGCCATCTTGTGAAACGCCCATCTGCAATGCAGTGATTGCGGTCAGCGCGCGGGTCATCGAGCGGCTCTTGAGGCCATTGTCGCCGTTCTGGTTTGCGTGAATCGCGGTTCCAAGCGCGCCGATCAGGTGCTCGTAGCACACATGAACGAGCTCGGCCGGCTTGGCACTGTTTACGCGGGCGTCGAAGTCGACGCGGCGATAGGCTTCGTGGGGCGATTGTTGCAGCAACATATTAACTGCTCGAGTTGTTCCAAGCGTCGATCTGGCTCTGGAGCATCGTCTGTGTCGATTTCAGCAAGGTGATCCGGCTCTCGGAGGTGGTGAACTGGGATGCAAGGCGCGCGCGCAGGGCTTCCTGCTGGTCCGCCACCTTGGTGAGGTCCTCGCCGGCCTGGGTCAGCTGTGCGTTGAACTTGGTTATCGACCCGGCAAGGGAGCCGGTGTTGGTGGTCGATGCGGCGGCGCGGTAGATCTTGTCGAACGTCGCATAGACGCCATAGAGGCCGTTCGTGAACATCGCGGTCACGCCTTCCGGATCCGATGCGATCGTGGCCGAGAGGCGAGCCGTGTCGAGCAGGAAGGTGCCGTCGCGCTGGGTCGAAAGGCCGAGGTCCGCAAGCGTCTTGGCCGCGCCAGTGGCATTCGGCATGACAGTCGAGCCGGCCATCTGCATCAGCGACTTCTTGAGAGCCCGGGCGCCGGGATCGGTGGCCAGATCACCGCCGATCGCCGTGGCCGCGTTCAGCGAAGTCATCAGTTCGTTGAGTGCGTCCGTGAAATCCTGCATCGAACTGGAGATGCTGTCCGAGGGGTCGCTGAAACTGATCGTGGTGGGCGATCCCACGTTGGTGCCGGTGAGCTGCAGCTTCACGCCGGGAACGGGGTCGGTGATGGTGTTCGACGCCGAAGTATAGGAAAGGCCGTCGATGGTATAGGCGGCGTCCTGCGCCGAGGCCATCAGCGTTGCCGTGCCGGAGCTGGGCGTCCATGCGAGGTTGGACAGACCAGGATCGGCAGCGTCCTCGCTCGCTTCGAGAATAAAGCCGTTGGCGGCGCCTTCTGCGCCTTTCAGCACGAGCTGCGCGCCGCTGGCGGTGTTGGCGATATACGCGGTGACACCGGCGCCGGAGGCATTGATGGCGCTGGCGACATCGGCCAGCGTGTCCCCGCTGTCAATCGTGATGTCGACCGCGGTATGGCTGGTGTCCTCGGTAAAGGTGCTGCCCGATACCGTGCCGAAGCGCAGAGTGAGGGTGCCTGACCCTGTCGTGCTGGTAGAAGACGCGTAGGCCGTACTCGCGAGTTGCTGGCCCTTGGCGATCTGGCTGACTTCGAGCGAGTAAGTGCCCGAGGGCTGGCTGGTGCCCGACAAGGTCGCGGTGGCGACTGAACTGTTGGCGACGCTAGGGGTGGCGGCGAGGCTGCCCGAGCGGACCAGCGTACCCAGCGAAGTGTCGAGTGCGAGCAGCATCGACTTGATGTCGGAGGCTGTCGAAATCTTGGTTGTGAGCGTGTCCTGCTTGTCCGTCAGCACCGAGGTCCGGTACTCGAACTGGGCGGTCGCGAGGTTGTTGGCCAGCGCCGCCATGTCGATGCCACTGCCCGCGCCGAGCAGCGTTGCGATGGACGTCGTCTTCAGCGAGCTGCTCGCCGAGGTCGTGCTAGTCGTGCTGGTTGTGGTGGTCATGGCTTTTAGGACGGCCTTTTCAGGCGCAGGTTAAGGGGGAATACCGGGTTTCCTCTGGGTCTGGACATGGCCGTACTCACACGCTTGCCGGATCGAGCTGGCCGTCGACGTCGAAGCGCAGGGTTACCGGCACGGTGACCTGCGGAGCCGCCCGTTTCTCGCCGCGCTTGATGGCAAGGACGAAGGCGAGGATCGCGGCCACAGAGACGTAATGCTCCTCGCGGATCGCTTCCCGTTCGCGGGTGGTGTAATAGACTGAACGGGCTAGAGCAGGATATTCCAGTGTCGGCACGGCGTATTCGGCGGCGAGTTCGCGCATGGCCAGAGCCTTGTCACCGCGTCCCTTGGCGATGACGACGGGTGCGAAGTGCTTTTCCGGATCGTAGGCGAAGGCCACCGAGAAGTGGGTGGGGTTGGTGATGACGAACTGGGCTTCCTTCATGGCTGGCACCAGGCCGCCCATGGCGATCTTGCGCTGGCGTTCCTTGATCGCGGCCTTCTTTTCGGGGGCGCCTTCGGAGTCCTTGTGCTCGTCGCGCACTTCCTGAAGCGTCATCTTGAGGCGTGACATGCGGCGGAACAACTGCACCGGCAGATCGATCACGGCAATCAGGAACAGACCTGCAGAAAGCCAGAAAAGCAGCGTGATGATGCCCTGCCAAGCCCATGAAAGCTGCTCGAACAGGTCGCCGCGGCCAAGCCGTGCAAATGTCGGGAGGCGGCCGCTGGCCCAGACCCAGGCGATCGTGCCGAGCAGGCCGATCTTGAGCAGGCCCTTGCCGAGTTCGATCAGCCCGTTGGGGCCAAACATGCGCTTGAGCCCGGAAGCCGGGTTGATGCGCGAGGCCTTGGGTGCAAGGTTGCCGGCGTTCCATCGTCCCTCGCCAAATCCGAGCTGCGAGATGAGCGAGGACAGAATGACTGCAAGGCCGAGAATGGCCACCGGAGGCAGCACGGCGAGCAATGCGGAGACCAGCATCCGGCCGGGCGTGAAATCGATGATCGAGGCGCGGTCCCAGGTGAAGGCGGTGCGCAGGTTGCCCAGCATCAGATCGAGAAGCCAGGGACCGGCTATGAGCAGCCACGCTGCACCGATGGCGACCGAGGCGGCCGTCGCCAGTTCGCGTGAGCGGATGACGTCGCCTTTTTTGGCGGCGTCGCGTTTGCGCTTTTCTGTTGGCGCAAAACTCTTTTCGCCACTGGACTCGCTCATTTGGCCATGACCTCGGAAGTTGCGGTGATGGCGTCTGCAGACAGGCGCGTGACAAGATCGGTAAGAACCGGGGTGGACAGCATCAGGGCGGCAATACCGGCCAGCAGGCCGGCGGGCAGGCCCAGCGAGAACAGGTTGAGCGCAGGTGCTGAGCGGCTCAGCACGCCGGTGACCATCTGGACAATGAAGAGAACCAGCGTGACCGGCAGCGCGATGGTGACGGCGGTCACGAACATCTGCGAGGCGAAGCTAGCGACCATGGCGAAGCGGTCTGGCCCGAGCCAGGTGTGGCCCGGCGGGAAGGCGCGGTAGCTGTCCACCAGCAGTGCGAACCATTGCAGGTGTGCGCCCAGCGCGAGGAAGATCAGTGTGAGGACCACCATGAAGTACTGTCCGAGCGCGGGGGACTGGGTGCCGGAAGTGGGATCCACCGCGACAGCCATGTTCATGCCCATGCCGCCGCCGATGACTTCAGCGGCCATGATGGGCGCAGCGAAAGACAGTTGCAGCACGAAGCCGAGCGTGAGGCCTACGAGCACTTCACCGGCAACGCTGAGCATTCCGGCCAGCGAAAACAGGGCAGGAGGTGCCTGCACATCGGTCCATGCGCAGACCATGACCGCGATCGCGCCCGCGCCGATCACGCGTACCTGCGCGGGGACCGAAGCAGAGCCGAACAGCGGCGCGGCCAGCAGGGCGGCGCCGATCCGCGTCATGACGAAGAGCAGGCGCCAGAATTCGACTTCGAGCGCGCCATAGCCGAAGTCGAGGTTGATCACGGTGCCACCTGCTCGGCCTGGCCGACCGTGGCGATCTGCGTGAAGATTTCCTGCGTGAAGTCAGCGATCAGCGTCATCATCGAGCTGCCGAACAGAACCAGCACGAGGGCGATGACTGCCAGTTTGGGGACGAACGTCAGGGTCTGTTCGTTCACCGAGGTTGCGGCCTGGATGATCCCGACAACGAGACCGATGGCCAGCGCGGCGAGGAGCACGGGCGCAGCGACGAGCGCCGCCACCCAGAGCATCTTGTCGGCCAGGGCCAGAAGGGCGGAGATGTCTTCCACGCGGGCTTATCCGAAACTCGATGCCAGCGAGCCCATCAGCAATGCCCAGCCATCGACCATGATGAAGAGCAGCAGCTTGAAGGGCAGCGAGACGATCATCGGACTCATCATCATCATGCCCAGCGACATGAGGACCGAGGAGACGACGATGTCGATCACGAGGAACGGCAGGAACAGCATGAAGCCGATCTGGAAGGCGGTCTTCAATTCGCTGGTGACGAAAGCGGGCAGCAGGATCGAGAACGGCACGTCGGCGCTGCTCTGGAACTTGGGGGCCTTGGCCATGTCGGCGAACATCATAAGGTCGCGCTGGCGGGTCTGGCGGATCATGAACTGGTGGAATTCCCCGCCCGCGTTCTGGATCGCCTGTTCGGCATTGATCTGGTCGGCGGCGTAGGGCGCGATCGCGACCTGGTTCACGCGGTCGAGCGTCGGCGACATCACGAACAGCGAGAGGAACAGCGACAGCCCGATCAGCACCTGGTTTGGCGGCGACTGCTGCAGGCCGATCGCCTGGCGCAGGATCGACAGCACGATCAGGATGCGCGTGAAGCTGGTCATCATCAGGATGAGGCTGGGCAGGATCGTCAGCAGCCCCATGATGAGCAGGAGCTGCAGCGACAGGTTCATGCCCGGGCCTTCGGTACCGCCGAGCGAACCGAAAGCGCGATCGAGCGCGCCGGGGATCGCGGTGGGCGCGGAGGCAGCGGCCGGGGCCTGTACCTGGGCAAAGGCAACCACCGGCAGCAGGAGGGCGGGGATCGCCGCGATCAGGGTGAGAATTCGCTTCACCGGGGCAGACTTTCGCTTGCGGTACTGGCGGTTTCGATATGCTGGCGGGCAGGGGCGTCGGCCAGACGGGTAAGGCCCTGACGGGAGACCGATACGAGGATCTCGCGACCGTGGAATTCGAGCACTGCCAGCTTCAGGGTCGGCGAGAGCATGGTCGTCTCGACGATGCGGACCGACTTCGTACCGGCGCCGATGCCGGCCTTGTCCTGCATCTTCTTCGCCAGCTTGAGCGCACCCCATGCCATGAGGCCGATCATCGGCAGCATGATGATGAGCTTGAGGATGTACCAGAGCATGGAGGATCAGGCCCCTGTGATGTCGGGGTTCGTGTCGGAAATGGCCATCGGGTCCTGCGCGGGGGCAGTCTCCTCGACACCGACCATCTCCACGATGCGCAGGCCGAAACGGCCGTTCTGCGAGACGACCTCGCCCTTGGCGATCGGCTTGCCGTTCACCAGGACGTCGAGCAGTTCGTCGGTCAGGCGGTCGAGCACGACAAGGCTTTCGGGGCCGAGCGCGAGGACATCCTTGAGCTTCATCTGGGTACGGCCGAGTTCGACGGAGAGACGAACATCGACATCGCGAAGGAAATCAAGGCCGCGGGCTTGCATGGTCATGGGATCAATCTTTCCGTGAATCAGAAGGCTTGCTGGATCTGGACCGCGACGCGGTCCTCGACTTCGCCGATGGTGCCAGTGGCAATGGTGCGTCCGTCGACCTGCAGCGGGACCGAACGGGCGATGGCCACCGGCAGCACATCGCCGGGCTTGAGGGATGAAAGGCGCGAGAAGCCGATGGTCATGTCGACCAGCACGGCGGTGACGGGAACCGGCATCGATCCATAGGGCTCGGCCGCCGGGTCCGGTGCGCCCTGACGGGCATCACGGCGAACAGGGTGGCGCGGCGCCGTGCTGACGGCGGCGAGTGTCTGCTGGGGGAAGGCCAGCGAGAAGGACCAGGGTTCGACGCCGGGTTCTTCCACTTCCAGCGAGAGCTGCAACAGGTCCTCGCGCCTGTCGAACGGATTGAGGTAGCGCAGGCTGGTGTCGCGGCGCATCGGGCGCACCTTGTGGTCTTCCTCGCCGCCGAAGGTCATGGTGAGCGCTTCGGCAAGGGCCTGCTCGATGCGGGCGAGCAGCAGTTCGGCGGACAACGGGAAGCTGTCGGGAATTTCGTCGGGCACGTCTCCGCGCCCGCCGAAGGTCCGGTCGACCAGCCGCAGGACTGACGGGGCCTCGAAGATGGCCAGCATCGGCAGTCCCTTGGGGCCGACGGCCATGAGAGTATGCGAGGCCAGCGTTTCGATATCGGCCGCGATCGAGGCGAGGTTGCAGTCCATCGGCATGCCGATCCGCACCAGCGGCGGCTCGCCGCCGGCGAACGGCGAGAGATAGCCGGGAAGGATGCGCGCGAGGCGCTCGCCGAGCAGCGAGAGCGCCGGGACCAGTTCGTCGATCGACGGCCCGGTGCCAAGCAACTCGGAGCAGTGTTTGGCCTTGCGGCTCTGACCGGATTTTGCGGAGGACGGGGTCATGGCGGTTCAGTCAGGTCCGATCACTGGATGATGAAGCTGCGGAAGTAGACGGCGTCCACGCCGCCGAAGCCTTCCTTCTGGATCAGGACCTTGTTGATCGCTGCCGTCATGCGCGTCTGCAGCTTGTTTTTGCCCTGTATCGTGTAGACGTCATCTTCGGGCGTATCGGCGAGGATCTGCAGGATCTGCGAGCGGATCGCCAGTTCGTGCTTCTTCAGCCACATCAGCACACGGCCATCACGGCGGGTCGAGCAGGCCAGACTGGTCTGGATCAATGCGTCGGAGTCCTTGAGGTTCGACGTGAAGTCTTCGGAGAAGGTGTAGTAGGCGGTGCGGTATTCATCGCCGCCTTCGCCTGCCACTTCCATGTCCGAGCTTTCGCTCTCGCCTTCCTTGGGCTTGGGCATGTAGGGGTCTTCCTCGCCCTTGCGGACGAGTTGGGGACCGCGTTCTTTTGGCGTGCTGGCATGGCTGCCGCCGATCATGCCGGTCGCGACGAGGGCAAGCACGCCGCCGCCGCCGATTGCGAGCATGCCCACAGCGACAAGGATCAGCATCAGCTTGCCCTTGCCGCCTTTGCCCTTGGCGTCCTTGTCCTTCAGCTTGTCACTCATCTAAATTCCCCTGGTATTCGAAACGATCAGGCGTAGATGCCGCCGGCGCGCCGGGTGCCGTCCCGGGACTGGCCGGGCGCGGACGCCTCCTGATCATGCGGGAGGGATGCCGTTCCCTGTCCGCGGTTCATCGATTGCTCGGCCTGATCGGCGCGTGCCTGCGAATTCTGTCCGGCCCCGTTGCCCATTCCTGCACCGGCGCCGTTCGCCGCCGCTTGGTTCTGCGAGGAAGCCGGGGTGTACTGCTGTTGCTGCTGCGGGGAATCACTGCCGTTTCCATTCGATCCGCCTGCGAGCGAGGCGTTCGCGGCCGCGTGGACGGCGCTGGTGAAGCCCGGGTCGGCGTTCACCATGGTGACGGAAAGGGCTTTGTCCTCGTGGCGGAATTGTAGCGAAATCTGGCCAAATTCAGCGTGATTGATTGCCGTCTTGACGACATGCGGGTTTGCGGCCTCACGGGCTTCCGCAAGGCGCGAGACGAGCGTTGAGAAGTCCTGAGGGCCGTCCACCGATCCGCTTGCGGCAGATGCGCTCGTGGCAACTGGCGCCGGAATGGTGTCGGGCGTCGCCGGTGCTGCCGCGGCGGCCTGTGCGGGCTCGATCATGCGGGCCAGCGGCGATGCCTGTTCCGTTTGTGCAGAACCCTCAAGCTTGGCGGAAGTCTTGAGAGATCCGGCTTCGGGTTGATCCGTCCCGGTGCGCGCGACGCGCGGGTTGAATGACGCGGCGTTGCCCTGAGCAGGCTGCAGGGTCTGAACGGCCTGTGCCTGTTGCGCGGGCTGTACGGTTTGGGCTGATTGTTGGGCCTGCAGCTCCGATGGCTGTGCCGTGGGCGAGCCGGCTGCGCCGACTTGGGGGCGCGTGGCGAGCTGCGCAGCGATGGCCGGCACGGCATCGCTTGCCGTTGTGGAGGCGGCTGCCGGCTGCTCGGCAACGACCGTCACCGGGGCCAGCGCGACGTCGGGGATGGTGGGGGCATTCACGGTGCCATTGGAAGAAGCCGGAGCCTGCCCCTGTGCCTGCGCGTGTGTGGGCAGGGCCGTTGCCTGCCGGGTGGAGGCAGATGTCGCCGTGACTGCAGCGGTTCCCGTCATCAGGCGGGCTGCCGATTGCGTGGATGTGCCGGCGGCCGGGGACTGTCTGGCCGTTGTCGCCCCGGCGCCGGGAAGCGGCCTGTCAGCAAGAGGCAGGACACCGGCGAGCGCAAGGGACATGACCGCCGCGTCTGGGGTGGCTTCGAGCGATGCCGTTTCTCCATCGGTGTCGGCGTCGGCTTCGCCATCGGTGCCTGCGGCAGCATCGCCATTGGCACCCGGCAAGGTTTTGCCGGTGGCCTTGCCGGTATTGCCGGCGGCAACCGGCGACAGGAGCGCTGCAAGGGCAGTGCTGGCGTCGGCTTCGGTGGCGGGCTCGGCTTCCGCGGGCGCTGCCTCAAGGCCGCCGGAAAGATCAAGAAGCGCAGAAAAGCTGCCCGATCCCGCAGCGTTCACGGCCGCGCCGTGCGCTTTGCCCGCGGCCTGCGTGTGGCCGGCGGAGGATGAGGTGGCAGCAGCTTGGATCATGTGGAACGGGTCCTTGTTCTGTCTTCGCAGAACGTTAATCAAGATCCGTGCCAGATCCCTTTCTGCTTGTGAGAACAGGCTGTTCAGAGGCCTTTGCGATCAGCCGGGCCTGCAATTCGGCACGCTCTTCGATGGCCGCACGGCGGCGTTCGGCCTCTGCCAGTTCCCGCTGCTTGGCATCGGCGATCGACTGCGCGCGCAGGGCGTCGCCGTCCGTGGTGCGGCTGAGGGCCTGCAACCCGACGACGAAGCGTCCGAGCTGGTGAAGCGCGGCGCCATCGACCGCTTCGCGGCGGCTGGCATAGTCGGACGCCATGCGCCGGGTGCGTTCGGACAGCGCGCGCAGTTGCGTGAAGGTGCTTTCGGCCTGGGCTGCCTCGGCGGCTGCCGTCTGCTTCGCGATGGCCCGGATCTTTTCGAGCCGCTTCAGCCGGGCGAGGCGTTGCTTCTCTTCTTTCACGGACCGATCCCGGGTCTAAGCGTGGCGTGCAATGCCGTCATCCCAATAGCGCCACCAGTTGCGCGGCGCTGTCTTCGAGATTGATCGTTTCCCTGGCCGACTGGCTCAGGAACGCGCTCAACAGGTCGTGCATGGCGATGGCGCGGTCCAGCTTGTGATCGGCTCCGGCACGATAGGCCCCCATCAGCACGAGATCGCGGTTGGCTTCGTAGCTGGCGGTCAGCGCGCGGAATTCGCGTGCCAGGTCCTGATGCTGCTGTGGCACGATATCGTTCATCACGCGGCTGAGCGAGGCGGCGATGTCGACGGCCGGGTACTGGCCGCGCTGGGCAAGGGCGCGCGAGAGCACGATATGGCCGTCGAGGATCGACCGCGCGGTGTCGACCACCGGGTCATCCTGGTTGTCACCGTCGGCGAGCACTGTGTAGAGACCCGTCACCGAGCCGCCGGTCGCGGCCGAATTGCCTGCGCGCTCGACCAGCTTGGTGATCGTGGCGAGGGCCGAAGGCGGATAGCCGCGCGCCGCGCCGGGCTCGCCCAGCAGCAGGCCGATCTCGCGCGCGGCGTGGGCGACGCGGGTGAGGCTGTCCATGATGAGCAGGACCTTCTTGCCCTGCGCGCGGAAGTGTTCGGCCATCGAGGTAGCCAGCATCGCGCCGCGCAGGCGCAGGTTCGGCGCGTGGTCGGCCGGGACTGCAACGACGACCGTCTTGTCCTTCTTCTCGGCATTCATGTGCCGCTCGACGAAGTCCGAGACCTCGCGTGCACGTTCGCCGATCAGGCCGACAATGACGATGTCGGCGCTGGAGCCGCGCGCGATCATGTCGATCAGCACCGACTTGCCGACACCGGAACCGGCCATGACGCCGATGCGCTGGCCGACGCCGAAGGTCGTGAGCGCGTTGAGCGAACGGACGCCGGTGTCGAAGGTCTCGCGCACCGGGCTGCGGTCCAGCGCGGAAGTGCGAACGCCGCCGGCGGGCCATTCCATCCGGGTGTGGATCGGCGGGCCGCCATCTATGGGCAAGCCCTCGCCGTCGACCGCGCGGCCGAGGAAACCTTCGCCCACAGGCAACATGCCGGGCCGCCCCTGCGGGCAGACCCGCGCACCGGGGCGCAGCATGATCGTGTCGCCCAGCAGCATCATCATGGTGCGGCCGTTGCGAAAGCCGATGACTTCGGCCGAAATCGAACGGTTGCCGCGATGGGCGATGTGGCACATCCCGCCGACCGGCACCGACAGGCCGCTCACTTCCAACAGGCCGCCGTCGCAGGCGACAACCCGGCCGAACCGTCGCGGAGTCAGGTCGATCTGCTCGCCGGACATGTCGGTCAGGATGGAATCCCAGAGCTTCAGCATTCGTGCATGGCCTCTGTTATGGCGAGGCGCCAGGTTGCGGGGCCGTCCTCGACGCCGCCGTTCTGGCTGTCGATGCGCACGGTGCCGCGTTCAAGAGTGGGATCGGCCTTGACGTGCCATTCCCGGGAAAGGCGCGGCGCGATCAGCTTGATGTCATCAGGATGCAGGCGGATCAGGCGCTCGTCGTCGGCCCGTGCCAGCATCGACGCCGCACGCGTGATGCGGCGCACCAGCGCGTCCTCGTCTATGGCGAGCGGTGCCAGAGCGGCCTCGCACAGGGCAACTACCGTATCACGCAGGCGCAGGCGCAGTTCTTCTTCGAGGGTCGCATCGAGCCGCCCGAAAGCCAGCTTCAGCCCCTCGAATGCAGCCGCGTCTGCAGCGGCGCGGGCTTCCGCTTCGGACTGTGCATGCTCGTGACCGGCGGAAAATCCCTGGGCAAAGGCCTCGGCAACCGGGTCGGGTCGTTCTTCTTCCGGTTCGGGCACCGGCTCAGGCGCCGGTTCCGGCTCGGTTGGGGGGGGCTGCTCCGGTTCGTGCTCATCCTGCAGCGCCTCGAAACGCTTGTCCGGCCGGAACCCGCGCGGTTTGGCGAAAACCTCGAGCAGATTGAATTCGGGTTTCGGTAAGGGAAAGCCGAGGTCAGACATAATCGTCGTCGCCCGAGCCGAACACGATCGTGCCTTCTGCCGCGAGCTTGCGGGCGATCGTCACGATCTCCTTCTGCGCCGCGACGACGTCGGACAGCTTGGTGCGACCGCGTGCGGCGATCTCGTCCTTCACGCCGTCGGCTGCGCGGCTCGACATGGCGCGGAAGAAGAAGTTGCGTTCTTCCTCGCCGATGCCCTTCAGGGCATCGATCAGGGCGTCGCTCGGCACATCGCGCAGCAGGGCACCCATGGCCATCGGTTCGAGCACGAAGAGGTGCTCGAACTTGAACATTTCTTCCTCGATCCTCTTGGCCATCGGCTTGTCGAGTTTGCTCAGCTCGCTCATGATCCGTTTTTCGGTGACCTTGCCCGTGCCGTTGATGATCTCGGCAGCCTCGTGTGCGCCGCCCATCTGGAGCGGACGCTGGCCGTGGCATTCGGTGATACGCTGGTTGAGAAGTTCTTCGAGCATTTCCAGCGCAGGGGGGGCAACCGGGCCCAGCGTGGCGATGCGGTGGATGATTTGCGGCTGGATCTCGGCCGGAAGTGAATGCAGTACTTCGGCCGCGACTTCGGGGTCGAGCTGGATAAGCAGGACGGCGATGGTTTGCGGATGCTCGTCCTTGACGAGCGGTACCAGGGCTTCAGCATTGAGCCAGCGCGCCAGTTCCAGCGTCGAGGTCTTGGGTTGCTCTGGCACGATGCGGCGCATCAGGTTCTCGGTCTTAACTTCGCCGATGGCGCGGTGCATCATCGAGCGGACCTGACCTACGCGGTTGTGCGCGACGAGGCCGAGCTTCTCGGTCTTTTCGACGAAGCCGGTGATGGCCTGGGCGATGATCTCCGGGCTGATCTCGCCGAGAGCGCACATCTTTTCGCCGAGCATGCGCAGCTCGTCCGGTTCCAGTTCGGAGAGAATGCGGGCTGTCTGGTCTTCGGCCAGCAGCATCATCATGACCGCGGCGCTGTCGGACGCGCGCAGGGGAACGACTTCACTCATTACGCGGCTTCCTGCTTGGATTCATCGTCGGCGGGCGGTTCATGCAGCATCTGCCGCAGTGCGGCGACCGCGCTGGCGGGCTGTTCGGAGACAAGGCGCTGGGCAAGATCGAGCTGGCGGGTCAGAAGGTCCGACCGGTGCATCTCGATGTTCACGCCCTCCGCTCCGAGCAGGCTGTTCGGGTGGATCAGCGGTGCCGGTTCCGGCTGACCGTCCGGTCCGGGCGTTTCGGTTTCACCGTCGGACCTGTCCGCGATGTCCTCGCCTTCTTCCTCGTCGTCCTCGTCTTCGTCGGCGGCACCCTTCTTGCTCTTCTTCGCCTTGGCAGCGTTATCCGGCTTGTCGCCGCGGAGCGCATTGACCACCGGACGAACGCCCAGCAACAGGACAAGCAGCACGGCGAGCACCGCCGCGCCATAGCGCACGAGCATCGCGAACCAGCTGGTTTCGTAGAAGGGCAAGGTATCTTCAGAGACCGGCTCGAAGCTGCGGGTCACGACCTTGACCTGGTCGCCACGCCGGGGATCGGCGCCGACTGCGGCACTGACCAGTGCTTCCAGATCCCTGAGATCCTGCGGCTTGGTATCCTTCATGGCATCCGCGCTGATGGCGACGGCCACCGAGAGGCGCTTGATCGAACCCGGCCCGTTGCTTGAGACCGATACCTCGCGGCCCAGTTCATAGGTGCGCGTGGATGAAGATTCTCCGCTCGTGGGCGGGGTCGCGGCAGGTGTCGGCTGGGTGCCCTGCGGTGCCCCGGGTACGGCCTGCGTTGCGGTCGGCGGCGTGTTGGAGAGCACACCGGGAACGCCGATGGGCGCCTGGCTCGCTCCGGTGGACTGCGACTGTTGCTCGGATACGCTGCGAACCACACCGTCCTTGTCATAGCTTTCGCGTGCAGCGGTGACTTCGCTCATGTCGAGATCGATCTGGATCTCCGAGGTGAAGTTGCCTTCGCCTAGTACGGGGCGCAGCAGCTGCGAAACCTGTTCGCGCAGCTTGCTTTCCATGCGCGACTGCAGGTCGAGACGGTCGGAATCGGCGTTGCCGTTGCTGTCGGAGAGCAGGCGGCCATGCTGATCGACCACACGGACGGCGTCGGGTGAGAGGCCGGGCACGGAGCCGGCGACCAGATTGACGATCGCGGAAACCTGGCTGTCGCTGAGCTGCCGCCCGGACTTCATGCGGACCATGACCGATGCCGATGGCGCAACGTTGTCGCGCACGAAGACGGACTTTTCGCCTTCGGCCAGATGGACACGTACCGATTCGACCCCGTCGATCTCGCCGATCGTCAACTGCAGGTCGTGCTCGCGCGCGGAGCGCAGACGTTCGCCTTCCAGCGTACGGCTGGCACCCATCGGCAGCTTGTCGAGCACCTGGTCGCCGCTTTCGGGCGATGCCAGCGAGCCGTTCGACGCCACCAGCATCCGGGCCTTGTAATAGTCGCTGTCGGCAACCGTGAGTGCGCCGGTCGAGTTGTCGATGTGATAGGGAATCGATGCCTGATCGAGCGAAGCTGCGACGCCCGCGCGGTCGCTGTCGTCCAGCTGCGCATAGAGCATGCGCTGCGGATCGGGCGTCATCGCGCTCCACGCCAGCAATGCGCCACCAATGGCCGAGATGCCGACGAAGGCCGGCAGCATCTTTCTGACAGCGGGCTGGGCGCCGAACGCCGTGAGGCGCGTCAGCACGCTACCGCCGGCCGGGTCCATGAGCGGGGCGAATATCGAGATGGCCTGGGAACCGGACGCTGGAAAACCGGCGCCCGGTGCACCATCGGGAGTGGCGGGAACGAGATCGGACATGTCTTATCAGACCCCCATTCGCATGATGTCCTGATAGGCGGACAACAGCTTGTTACGAACCTGCAAGGTTGCTTCGAAGGCAACACCGGCTTCCTGGCGGGCAAGCATGACCTTGGCGACGTCGGTCACTTCACCCTTCTGATAGGCTTCAGTCAGGCCCTCTGCCTTTGCCTGCACTGATTTCACGCCATCGAGCGCGTTTTTCAGCGTGTCGGCGAAACCCTGGGCGGGTTCCTGCGTCTGGGCCGGGCCTGCGACGGCGCTGGCATCGGCGCCCTGCGTGGAATGCAGCTGCTTGAGCAGATCATTGCGCTGAATGATCTGCTGGCGCATTTGCATGATCTGCTGGACACCGCCGGCGCCACCGCCGATGCCCGAGATCCCGCTCATCGCCGGCCGCCGACCGCAGTGCGGCCGATCTCAATGCCGGCTTCGCGCAGCGAAGCGAGGCGGTAGCGCAGGGTGCGTTCCGAAATGCCCAGTTCGCGGGCGGCGCGACCGCGGTTGCCGCCGCAAGCCTCGAGCGTTTCCATGATCGCACGGGCTTCGGAGATCTGGACGACGCTCGACAGGCGGCGTGGTGCTTCAGCCGCCGACTGGGCGGCCAGCGCTTCCATCGACGTCGGCGCCGGAGTGGATACGAGGCGGGCCGGACTGTCGAACACGATATCTTCGGGCGCGATCAGGTCCTTGCCGTGGGCCAGCAGCAGCGCGCGGCGCATGACGTTTTCCAGCTCTCGGACGTTGCCCGGCCACTGGTGCAGCTTGAGCATGGCCAGCGCGCCTTCGGTCAGCACCGGAATGCAGGCCGGATCGGGTGCGTGGCGCAAGGTCATCGCGAAGGCCAGCGGCGCGATGTCGTCCGGACGCTCGCGCAGCGGGCGCAGAGTCAGCGGGAAGACGTTGAGGCGGTAGTAGAGGTCGGCGCGGAAACGGCCTTCGGCAACTTCCGCCGGAAGGTCACGGTTGGCGCAAGCGATTACCCGGACGTTAACCTTGATCGGGTGGGTCGCACCGATCGGCACGACTTCCTGTTCCTGCAGCGCGCGCAGCAGCTTGGCCTGGAGCTGCAGCGGCATCTCGGCGATTTCGTCAAGCAGCAGGGTGCCGCCGTCAGCTGCACGCATGAAGCCTTCGCTCGCCTGGGTCGCGCCGGTGAAGGCGCCCTTCTGATGGCCGAACAGCATCGCTTCCAGCATGGCTTCCGGCATCGCTGCGCAGTTGACGGCGATGAACGGGCCGTTGCTGCGGTTGCTGCGAGCATGGATGAAGCGGCTGAGCACTTCCTTGCCGGTACCGGTCGGGCCGTTGATGAGGACGGGAATGTCGCTCGTTGCCAGACGGTCGGCCAGCGCGAAAATCGAGAGGCTTTCGGCATCTGCAGCGATCGGCTCCGAGGGGCCGGACATCGCGGCAAGCAGCATGGCGAGCGAGGCTTCGCTGACGCCGTCGCCGTACGTCAGGCTGATTTCGCCATCGGTGGCACGGCTCAGGGCAGGCATGGGTCCGCGGGCAAGACGCACGGTGCGTGCATTCGAATTGCCCGGTGCAGTGTCCTTCGCGTCGCGCAACTCGATAGCCGCGCAGTCGAACAACGAAGTCGCGATTGCCCCCGCGCGATTGACCAGCGGACCATGCCGGCGCGCAAATTCATCGTTAAGAGCCAGAGCGGCCATGTCTCGATTTCCCCCGTGGAATTAACCAGTTCCGAGGGTGTTTATGAGGGTTAACGGCCAAGAGATCGGAAATTTAAGTCCTCGTACTAACACCTAATTTTGCCGTTACGCGGCAAGGGGTTGCAGGGCACCCGGCAAGCCTCCGGCAAGAAACCGGCAACGAAGCGGCTTAATTTTGCCGGTCCGTTGCCGGTCTATGAGCTGGCAGCCGTGCCGGATGGGCCGGTCAGGTTGCCCGGATCTCGGGACACCTAACGGGAGCTTTGAAATGTCAGTTATCAATACCAACATCTCGGCGATCAAGGCGATGAACGCCTCGACCACCGCGAGCAAGATGCAGAGCACGGTCATGGAGCGCCTGTCGACCGGCAAGCGTATTAACGGTTCGAAGGACGACGCCGCCGGCCTCGCCATCGCAACCTCGATGACCTCGTCAATCAAGGGCATGAGCCAGGGTATCCGTAACGCCAACGACGGTATCTCGCTGGCCCAGACCGCCGACGGCGCTCTGTCGGAAGTCACCAACATGATGCAGCGCGTCCGCGAACTGGCTGTCCAGTCGTCCTCGGGTACCTACCAGGACACCGACCGCGCGGCGATGCAGCAGGAAGTCTCGGCGCTTACCAGCCAGATCGGTGACGTGCTGTCGCAGACCAAGTTCAACGGCAACGCGCTGTTCTCGACTTCGGGTTCGGACGTTTCGTTCGACATCCAGACCGGTGCGAACTCGGGCGAGAAGATCACGCTGACCTCGACCGCGATCGACGGCACCAACATCACCTCGGCGGCGCTCGACGTCTCGACCTCGGCCGCCGCTTCGGCGACGATCGACAGTGTCGACCTCGCACTGGCGGACGTGAACGTCACCCGCGCTTCGCTGGGTGCCGGCCAGAACCGTCTTGAATCGGCTATCAACACCCTGACCAACAACGTGACGAACCTTTCGGACGCGCGTTCGCGGATCGAGGACGCCGACTATTCTTCGGAAACGACGGCCATGGCCAAGGCGCAGATCCTCTCGCAGGCTTCGACCGCGATGCTCTCGCAGGCCAACCAGAGCCAGCAGAACGTCCTGTCGCTGCTGCGCTAATATAAAAATTAGTTAACCAGCCTGCCCTAACCAAGCAGGTTTTCGGGCCCGGTGGGTTCCCCAGACCGCCGGGCCCTTTTTCATGTCCGCAGGGTACGCGTCATTCCGCGATGTTCATCACGTAAGTGCGGCGCCTGAACAGCCAGCGCCCTTCCCGTTTGACGAGTTCGTCGTCATAGCGGGCCGAAAACTTGCGCACCTGCCCGAGAATGCGTGCAATTTCGCGAACATGGCAGCTTGCCGTCGCGGTGTCGCCGGTTACGCGGATGGTGCCGGGCATGGCGAAGAAAGCCAGCGCTGTCATGGATTCCGCAATCTGGTCCCAGCGTTCGGACAAGGCCGCCTTGCCGGCGACTTCGCCGGTGGAAGTGTGCCAGACGCAGTCGTCCGACCAGCAGTTCAGCCATTGCTGCTTGTCCATGCGTGAAGACGCATCGGCATAAGCTTCCATCAGTTCGCGTATGGCCATCCGCTCCGCGGCCGGTCCGGCGAATAGCGCACCGGGCGGATCGGGACGGGTCTCGCGTTCGAGCAGATACGTGCGATCCACGAGCCACCAACGCCCGGCGCGCCGTTCCAGTATATCCTCGTAGTGGCCGGTCAGTTCCCAGGTGGAGCCGTCGGGATAGAGCAGGCTCTCGGTCTGGTAGAGCCGTGCGGTCGCTTCGTCCCCCTCGATTTCCAGCGCGCCGAGGCGGATGCCGATGGTGACGCTGATAACGTCCGCCATGAGCTGGTCGAACATCGTGCCGATCGCGGGAAGGCCCGCGATATCGAAAAAGGGCGAACGCGATTGGGCATCCTCGGCATAGGCGGCCAGCCAGGCATCGCGGTCGATCCGAGCCGCGCCATCGGCGTAGCCTTCGTAAAGTTCGCGGATGGCGAGCCGATCGGATTGGGGGCCGGTGAACGCCACTGGTTCAGTCCGTGACCAGCGCGTCGAATTCGCCGATGGTCTGCGTATATTCGCGGCGCGAGAATTTCCATTCGCCGCCTGTCTTGCGCAGCGTGTCGGCATAGTGGCCGCAGAGCTTGAAGTGGCTGCCGTTCTTCATCAGCACGACTTCGCGGGCATAGGAGCGAACGCGCGCGGTATCGCCCTCGATCTCCATGGCGCCGATCTCGCCCAGGAAGGCTACCGTTTCCCAGTCCTTCCACAGGCTGTCCCAGGTCTGGAGCAGGGCTTCGTGCCCGGTCGCATCGAACAGATGGCTGGTCCAGCACCCGTCACTGGTGAAGCAGGAAATCCATTGCTCGCGATCACCGCGCCAGCTGCAGTCGGCATAAGTGCCGTAGAGTTCTCGGATGGCGAGGCGATCCTCGGCCGGTCCGGTAAATGCCATGTACGCTCTCCCTTTCGTTTGAGCGCAATGGTGCGGCGGAGCGGGCAGGCAGGCAAGCATGCCCGGATCGCAGCCGCGATAGCCGAAGACAGTTGTCTGCGGCCATCGCGCGGTGCGGATCGGGTGTCAGTCGAGCAGTGTGATCGAAATACGGCGGTTGCGCGGGTCCTGCGGGTTGTCGGGGATCAGCAGTTCCCGGTCGGCCACGCCTTCGATGCGCTTGAACCGGTCTTCGCTGATACCGTCACGCATCAGGGCCTGGCGGGTCGTTTCGGCGCGACCGGCCGAGAGTGACCAGTTGTTGCCCTGGGCATCCGCTTTGTAAGGCAGCGAGTCGGTATGGCCGCGGATGGTGAGCTGGCCCGCGTCGGGACCCACCGCCTCGGCGATTGCACCGATCAGTTCGGCGGCCTCGGGGGTGAGCACGGTAGTGCCCATGCGGAACATCGAGAAGTCGGCGTCGTCCACCAGGTCGATGCGAACACCCAGGGTGGTGTCGACGAGCCGGACCTGCTTGGCCAGCTGGCGCAGGCGCATGGTCGATTCAAGCTTCTTCGTGACCGCTTCCTTGGCGCGCATGGTGCGCTTGACCTTGCTTCCGCCTTCCTTCGGTCCGCCGGTGGCGTCGCGCGGGATGGTGAGCGTCTTGGTTCCGGTCTGCCCGGCACGGTGCGGGTAATCGTCGGCATCGACCAGTGACGATCCGCCCAGCAGGCCGGTGCCCGAACCTGCCGAGGCGTCCTTGTTCTTGACCAGCGTCGGCGTGAAGTAGTCGGCAATGCCCTTGCGCTGCTTTTCCGTGGTCGCGCCGAGAATCCACAGCAGGAGGAAGAACGCCATCATGGCCGTCACGAAGTCGGCATAGGCGACTTTCCATGCCCCACCATGGTGGCCTGCAGCGACCACCGTGATCTTCTTGACGATGATCGGTTTGGGCGGTTCGTTCTTGCCCCGCTTGACGGCCATCTCAGCGGCCTCTCATCGCGTCGAGCAGTTCGGACAGGCCGGGGCGGAACGCGTGGCCGAGGCCCGAACGGGCCGATTCAACCACCAGCGGCTGCGGCCAGCCGTGCAGCGAGGCGATGATGACCTGCTTGACGGCGTGGAAGATCTGCTCGTCCTGCTCGTTCACCTGCTTGAGACGGCCGGCCATCGGCGCGACGATCCCGTAAGCCAGAAGCACGCCCATGAAGGTGCCGACAAGCGCCGAACCGATCATTCCGCCCAGGATCGACGGCGGCTCGTCGATCGAGCCCATGGTCTTCACGACGCCCAGAACAGCCGCGACGATACCGAGCGCAGGCAGCGCATCGGCCAGGGTCTGGAGCGCGTGCTGAGGTTCGTGCAATTCGTGGAAGTGGGTCTTCATGGCATTGTCCATGACGTCCTCGACGGCGTGGACTTCCAGCGTGCCCGACGAAACCACGATCAGCGTCAGCGTGTCGCAGATCAGGTGGACCAGCGCTTCGTTGCCAAGGATGCGGGGGAATTCGGCAAAGAGCGACGAGGTCTTGGGATCGTTGACGTGGCTTTCCAGTGCCACCGGGCCTTCCGAGCGCAGGATGCGCATCAGCCGGGTGGTCAGGATGATTGCGTCGATGTGGTCCTGCCTGTTGTGCTTGGGGCCTTTGAACACCCGGACAAAGCCGGTGCCGAGCGCCTTGATCTCATGCATCGAGTTGCCCGTGACGATGGCGCCTACGGCGGCACCGCCGATGATGAGCAGTTCGTGTGGAATCGCGTGCATGACGGGGCCAAGAGCACCGCCGGTCAGCGCGAAGCCGCCGAACACCATCACCAGCAGGATGACGACGCCGATGATTGCAAACATGGTTAACTTCCCCCGTCGAAAAAGAACCCGGCCTCGCCGAAGGCCGGGGGCAATGGTGTCAGCTCAGGTTGTTGAACAGGCTCAGGCCGGCAAGCTTGGTGAAGCTCGCCTGGCTGGCCTGGAGAATGGTCAGAGTTTCCTGCAGGCTTGCGATCGCCTCGGTCATGTCGACGCCGCCGAGATCGGATTTCTCGTTGGCACGCAGTTCAGACAGGTTGGTGTTCCGCTCCGCGACGGTATCGAGCCAGGCAAGTCGGGTGCCGACCACCGTCTGTGCCGTGGACAGCGTGTCGAGGCCCGACTTGAGCGATGCCAGCGCGTCGTTGGCTGATCCGGTCGGATCGGTGGAGCCACCCTTGAGGGCCTCGGAGAGCGCCTTGATCGTCGCCATCACGTCGGTCGTATTGCCGTTGGCGTCGGTGAATTCGAAGATCTGCGGCCCGGTCATGGAACTGTCCATTGTCTGACCGTCGCCGATCGGCAGGCTCTGCGAGTTGCCCGTGCCGATATATGTCGCGTTGCCGCTGGCATCGAACTCGTAGGCATTGCCCGAGCTCTCGCCGCCGAAAAGCGCGTGGCCGTTCGAATCGCGCGAATTGGCGAGAGCCAGCAGATCCTTCTGGATCTCATCCAGCTCGGTGGCGATCCCGGCACGCTGATCGTCGGTCAGGGTCGTGCTGGCGGCCTGGGTCGCCAGCTCCTGCGCGCGGATGATGGCTGTCGACATGTTCGACATGGCCGAGTCGGCCAGCGACAGGTCTGCTGAAGCGCGGTCGGCGTTGGACGTGTCGATGGTAGCCAGCTTCTCCAGCCTCGAGAGCGTGCGCAGCCGGGCGGCGGCGACCGGATCGTCCGATGAACGTGACAGTTTTTCGCCGCTGCCGACCTGTGCCTGCAGGCTTTCGGCCTTGAGGCGCAGGTCCTTCATGTTGGCGCGGGACCGCTCGTAGAAGGCGCTGGTACTGGTAGCAACGATCGTCATGGCGAGCCTACTTGATGCCTAGGATGGTGTTGAAGATATCGGAAGCCACCTGCATCACCCGGCCCGAAGCCTGGAATGCCTGCTGGTAGCGCAACAGGTGTACGGCTTCCTGATCGAGATCGACCCCGGCCTGAGCCTGAAGCGCGACCTTGGCGGAGCTGGCGATCGAAGCGAGAGCGTCGCGCGTCAGGGTGCGCCCGGCGACCGCGCTGGAAATGCCGAACAGAATTGTGTTCATGTCACCGGCGGGATCTGCCGAGCTGAGCGCGTCGCGGAGCGCGGTGAGATTGGTCGCGTCGCGGCTGTTCGCAGCGCTGCCCGCCGCTGCAGTGGCGACCGCGTCGCCGCCGGTTGCGATCATGGCCATGTCGGCTGCGCCGGTGCCGCTGAACAGCGCCGTACCCGTATTGCCATCGAGATCGACGCCGCTTGCCTGCGCGGCGTTGACGGTGTCGATGATCTTCGCGGCGAGCGCGTCGAGTTGGTCGTTTGTAGTGGCAAGCTGGGTCAGGGCCTGGCTCTTGCCAGCCAGGGCCCCTGAATCGATCGTTGCTGCAGCATTGTCCAGGGTGAAGGAAATCGTTCCGTCGCTGGCAGTGGTCATTGCCAGTGTCGAGCCGGTGCCGCCCGTGACCAGGGTCGGGCCCGAGGAATCGCCCAGCGTGACGGTGACGACACCATTCGTGCCGAAGCTGGTCGAGATGCCCATCTGGTCGCTGAGGTTTTGCAGCAACAGATCGCGCTGGTCCAGCAGGGCGGTCTGGTCGCTCGACGCATCCGATGAACGGGCGAGGCGCAGGTTCACGCGGGCCAGTTCGGCAGTGATGCTGTTGACGCTATCGACGCCTGACTGCGCTTCGAAACGCAGCCCGTCACCCACGGCCTGGAGGCTGGACGCGGTGACATTGAAGGTGTCGGCCATACTGCGGCCTTGCTCGACCACTGAAGCGCGAAGGGCGCCGTCGGTTGGGTCGGAGACCAGCTGCTGAAGGGCTGCCTCGAAGTTGACGATCGAATCGTAGACGCCGGTCTGCTCGACGGCGGCTTCGATGTTCTCCAGGCCCTGCACTTCGGCGTCCGCGCGCGCGGCGTCGGCGCCGGTGCGGCGGACCTCGGACTGACGGAAGGTATCGGCGTTGCGGACCACGCTGGCGACGCGCACGCCGGCCAGGTTGATTTCGGTCGGCGAGGTGCTGACCGAGTTGACGCCCAGTTCGGTGACGGTGACGCTGCGGCGAACATACCCTTCCGACGATGCGTTCGAAATGTTGTTCGCCGTGACGTCGAGTGCGGCCTTGGCAGCGCGCGCGCCCGAACTGGCAATTGTGAGGAGGTCCGCGGCCATGGCTTAGCTGTCTCCGGTTCCGGTGGCCGTGCCGGTGATGGTGGCAGCAGCGTCGGTGCTCGTCTGGTCTGAGGACTGCGCGGGCAGGAACCGCGCCATCTGCGCCTCGATGATGGTCGCAAAGCCGAGCGTGCCGCTCTGCGCGGTCACGTCGGCGAAATGCTCGTCCTGCATCTGGTTGAAGGTGTCGAGCGCTTGGCTGCTGAACAGCTTGTCGCCGCCGAAGTCGGCCTTGCGTGCGGCCGACAGCATCTGACGCATGAAGACCGCTTCAAACTGCTTGGCAACGGCCTTTAGCTTTTCGCGGTCGGTGGTGCCGGCGGACATGTTCATGCCCGCGAGAGTGTTGGTGATCGTGCTCATATCACCACCATTTCCGCCTTGAGGGCGCCGGCCTGCTTGAGTGCCTCGAGGATCGCGACCAGATCCGACGGCGTGACGCCCAGCATGTTGAGGGCATCAACCACCTTGGACAGCGAAGCGCCGCCCTGGAACATCGCCACAGATCGCTTCTCTTCGTCGGCCGTCAGCGTCGAGTTCTGTTCGACCGCGGTCTGCCCCCTGCTGAACGGTGCCGGCTGGACGACGGTCGGGTTCTCATCGACGCGCACGGTCAGCTTGCCATGGCTGATGGCAGCGGGGGACAGGCGTACGGCCGAGTTGATCACGACGGTCCCGGTGCGGCTGTTGACGATCACGCGGGCCGGCGTTTCGGCCGGATCGACATTGATCATCTCGATCGCGGCCATCACGCTGGCGCGGGTGTTGGGGTCGAGCGGCAGGGTCAGGGCCAGCGTGACACCGTCCTCGACGGTGGCAGTGCCCGGCAGGCGGGTGTTGATCGCATCGCGGACGCGCGCGGCAGTAAGGAAGTCGGCGTCGAACAGGTTCCAGCGCAGCACCGGGTTGTTGTCGAAACCGGTGGCGACCGCGCGTTCGACGCTGGCGCCGTCGGCGATGCGGCCGACGGTCGGGATGTTGACGGTCAGGTTGGAGCCGTCCCGCCCGGAGATGCCGAGACCGCCCACGGCGAGGTTGCCCTGGGCCATCGCGTAGACCTGGCCATCGGCGCCGTAGAGCGGAGACAGGATCAGCGCGCCGCCACGGAGCGACTTGGCCTTGCCAATGGTGGAGACGGTCACGTCGATGCGCTGGCCCGGCTTGGCGAAAGCGGGAAGGTCAGCGGTGATCATGACAGCCGCCGCGTTCTTCAGGTTCGGCGCGACGCCTGCAGGCAGGGTCAGGCCCATGCGGCCCGAGACGCCCTTCATCGCCTGCGTCAGGTATTCGAGGTTGTCGTCGCCCGTGCCCGGCAGGCCGACGACGATGCCGTAGCCGGTGAGCTGGTTCGAACGCACGCCCTGGAACTGGCCCAGATCGCGCACGCGCTCGGCCATGGCCGCACCCGGAAGGGTGGCGGCGACGGCGGCGGCGAGTGCTGCAAGCGAAAGGAGGAAGCGGCGGATCATTGCGGTCACCATCAGAAAGGCGAGATCATGTTGAAGAACCGGCCAAGCCAGCCCTGTTTGCTCGACTGCTGCAGCGCGCCCTTGCCGCTGTATTCGATGCGGGCATCGGCAACGCGGTTCGACGACAGGGTGTTCTCCTGGTCGATGTCGGCCAGGCGAATGATGCCGGAAAACCGGATCCATTCATCTCCCTGGCTGAGCAGCATCTGCTTTTCCCCTCTGACAAGCGCGGTGCCGTTGGGACGAACCTCCGCAATGGTGACGGAAAGCGTCGAGGCGAGTGTGCTCGTCTGGGCCGCATTTCCCCCACCGTTGAACGACGAAGTCGAGCTGGCTTTAAGGGCATCGGGGTTCAGGAAGGACAGCGGGCCCGACGTCGGCGGTGTGATCGAGGCGCTGCCGCCCTTGGAATTCTTGGACGTCACCGACTTGGCAGCGGTGGTGCTTTCGACCAGCAGGATCGTTACAGGATCGCCTACGCGTGCTGCGCGGGTGCCGGTGTAGAGCGGCGCATAGCCCGCCGAGACGTTGAAGATTCCGCCGGTCGCGGTCTGCTGCTGCGCGGGCTGGGCTATTGGCAGCGTGGGCTCGAAGCCGGTGACCCTGGGCTTTTTCTTCGCGAGCGCAGGCGTCGGGGCCGCCGCCGCCATGGTCATCGCGAGAAGCGCCGCGGCGCAAGGGGTGAATGTCCTGCTCATGGTCCTTACAGCGTCTGGTTGGCGTTCTTGAGCATTTCGTCGACGGCCGAGATCATCTTCGAGTTGATCTCGTAGGCGCGCTGGGTCTCGATCATGTCGACCAGCTCCTCGACGATGTTCACGTTCGAGCCCTCGAGCATGCCCTGCTTGATGTTGCCGCGCCCGCCCTGTCCGGCGATGCCGATCTGTGCCGGACCGCTCGCAGCCGTTTCCAGCATGAAGTTGTCTGAAGCTGCCTGCAGCGCGGCCGGGTTGGTGAAGCTGGCGATCGTTATCTGGCCCAGCTGCGTGGTATCGGACTGTCCGGAGACCTGAGCCGAAACGATGCCATCATCGGAAATCGTGATGGTGGTCGTGCCTTCGGGAATGGAGATCGGCGGCTGGACTACATAGCCTTGCGCGGTCACCAGCTGCCCATCGGACGAACGGGTGAAGTTGCCGGCGCGGGTATAGCCAAGCTGGCCGCCGGGAAGCTGCACCTGAAAATAGCCGTCGCCGTCGAGCGCGAGGTCGAGCGAATTGCCGGTGGAGTTCAGCGAACCCTGTGTTTCCATGCGCGTGGTCGACTGGACGCCAACGCCGGTGCCGAGGTTCAGACCCGTGGCGTATGCGGTCTCGGTCGATGACTGTGCGCCGGCCACGCGGGCATCCTGGTAGGCGAGCGTCGCGAAGTTGGCACGATCGCGCTTGAAGGCCGTGGTGGAAACGTTCGCAAGGTTGTTGGAGATCACGCGCATGCGCGTGTCCTGGGCTTCGAGACCGGTACGGGCGACCTGGAGTGCTGAACTGGGCATTGTTTCTTGTTCCTCAGCTATCGACGCGCATGAGACGGGCGCCAGCTTCGTCGAGCTGGCCTGCGGTCTGGACGAGCTTGGTTCGCATATCGAAGAGGCGCTGGGCCGAGATCATCTGGACCAGTACTTCGGATATATTGACGTTGGATTCCTCGAGGGCTCCGGAAATGACCCGGGCGTTCTCGTCGACCGGCAGGACACCCCCGCCCTTGACGCGGAACTGTCCGTCGAGGTCCTTGGCGATCTGCGTGCCGGTGGTGCTCACCAGCTTGATCCGGTCGATGGCCTGCGCCGGCTGGTCCGGGTTGGCCGGATCGGTGATCATCACATTGCCGTCCGGCGCGATCGTCACGTTCGAGCCGGGCGGTACGGTAATCGGGCCGTTGTTGCCGATGACCGGCAGGCTTTCGCCATTCTGGAGCACGCCGGTCACGGTAACCGAAAGGTCGCCGCGCCGGCTGTAGCTTTCCTGCCCGTCGGGGGCCTGAACTGCGAGCATGGCGTCGCCCTGCATCGCGATGTCGAGAGCGTAACCGGTCTGGTTGATCTCGCCGTCCTTCATCGAGGCGCTTTTCACCTCGGTGCTGGACATTGCCCGCACATCCAGTTGCGGGCCTTCCAGCGTCATGGGCGTTGCCTGCAGAATCTCGGCCTTGAAGCCGGTGGTCTGGGCATTGGCCATGTTGCTGGCAATCACGCGCTGCTGGTTGAGCGACGCGTTCATGCCCGAAACGGCGGTGTAGATCAGACGGTCCATCGGTTAGCCCCCCAGCGTTGTCCGTCAGGTCCGCAGGTTGATGATGGTCTGCGAGATCTGGGTGGCGGTATCGATCGCCTTGGCGTTCGCCTGGAAGTTGCGCTGCGCGGTGATCAGCGAGACGAGTTCCTCGGCAATGTCGACGTTCGAGCGCTCCAGTGCGCCGGACAGCAGGCTGCCGTAGCTGTTCGAGCCGGGCTGGCCATAGGTCGCGACGCCCGAGGTGCCGGTTGCGGCCCAGGTGGCGTTGCCGAGCTGCTTGAGCCCGGTCGGCGCGATGAAGTGGGCGAGGGCGACGACTCCCAGCGTGTCACTGGTGCCATCTGAGTAGGTGGCAACGACTTCGCCGTTCTCGCCAACCGAGACGCCCGAGTAGTCTGCTCCAGCGGCGTTGGTCGAAGGGATCTGCACCGCCTGCAGAGTGGTGCTGCTGATCGCGCCGGTAGAGTCGACCGGGTAGACCTGCAGCTGCGAGCCCTGGGCGTTGGTGATGTAGCCCTGGCCATCGACCGTGAAGGCGCCGTTGCGGGTGTACTGGGTATCGCCGGAAAGCGGGTTGACGACAGTGAAGAAGCCTTCGCCGTTCACTGCGATGTCAAGCGCATTGCCGGTCTGTTCGATCGGGCCCAGCGTGAAATCCTGCGTGATCTTGGCAACGCTCGAACCGACGCCGAACGTGGTGTTCGGGTTGGAATTGGCCGAGGCGGCGATGATGTCGGAGAAGGCAGTGTTGCTCTTCTTGAAGCCGCCGGTTTCCGAGTTGGCGATATTGTTCGAAATGACACTGAGGTCGGTCTGGGCGCTCTTGAGACCACTGAGAGATGTGTAGAAAGACATCGGGGCAATACTCCTGGAAGAGAATCAGGCCGCGGCCTGCGTATCGGTGGCGTCCGTCGAGGCTGCGGAGCCTGACGACAGACTGCTGGCGAGCGACGCGATGGCGTCCTGCGTTGCGGTCTGTGCGGCAACGACATTGTCGAGCTGCGCCGAGATCGTGCTGAGCGTATCGGCCATCTCGGTCGTGGAGGACAGCTGCGAGAACTGCGCCATCTGAGCGAGCATTTCCTTCTGATCGACCGGATTGGTCGGGTCCTGCTGCTGCATCTGGGCAAGCATGAGCTTCAGGAAATCGCCCGAATCGAGCGCGGAGAGCGAAGACTTGGCCGTGGACGAGGAACTCGTCGTCGAGCTGGTCGAGGTTACGGAAGTGACGGTCATTTCATCCTCATCGTATCGAGCATGAGCTGCTTGGCGGTGGACATGGCCTCGACCAGGTTCTGGTACTGGCGCGAGGCTTCGAGCATCTCGACCATCTCCGCGTTCTCATCGACGGGAGCGACCCAGACGTCGCCGTTTTCGTCGGCGAGCGGGTGATCGGGACTGTGCTGGCGCACGGCTGTAGCGCTTTCGCGCACAACGCCCTGCACATCGACCGAGGCCAGACCGCTGGCACGGTCGAGGTCTTCGGCGAAGACGGCGCGGATCGGCTTGTAGGCCGCCTCTTCGCTGCCCGAGACGGTTCCGGCGTTGGCCAGGTTCGACGCTGCGGCGTTCATGCGAACCAGCTGGGCGGACATGCCGCGCTGCGCGAGGCCGAACAGGGTCATGGGTTGATCGGACATCGTCAGTCTCCCTTCAGGGCCCGGGTCACGGTATCCACGCGGGCGCGGATGAACTGCAGTGTGGCGGAGTAGCCGACGGCGTTTTCGGAGAAGGCGACCTGCTCGTTCTGCAGTTCGACCGTGTTGCCGTCGAGTGAAGGCATGACCGGCGTCCGGTAGAGCGTCGAGCGGTCGGCCGCGGTCGAGACGTCGGTCCCGCCCTCGGCGGCCTTGAGCGCAGCGGTGAAATCAATGTCCTTCGCCTTGTAGCCGGGGGTGCCCGCATTGGCGATATTGGAGGCAAGCAGGCCCATGCGCTGCGAGCGCAATTCCAGAGCCTTGCCATTGATTCCGAAAAGATCGGGCATTTCTCTCGTGTCCTACGTTTACCAGCGGACTTAATAGCAAGTGGCGTGCCAAAACCCGGATTGGCCTGTTTTTGCGGGGTTTCGGCAGTTTCGGCACGCCACAGGCAGCGAGAGCGGCAAGAGTTTGCCGGGGTGCGGCAAATATGCGCCTCCGCGCTTCAAATCCGCCGGCGCCTGCCGTTCTGGAAGCCGAAGGAGATCTGCACCGATGCAGCCGCAAAACCTGTTCGATGCGACCAGTGCCCTGATCGTTGTGGGTGGGACGTGCATGGCCACGGTCCTGCGCTGCGGGATCGGCGATACGCGTGCGGCGCTCGCTGCGCTGACGGGGCTCGGACGGACCAGCTTCGATGCCGCGCGTGTGCGTTCCGAACTGGCCGTGCACGTCCGCGGCATGCAGAAGAATGGTGTGATCCGCACCGAACCACGCTTTTTCGGCGACGTCGAAATTGACGAGGCGACCGATGCCCTGATCGGCACGCGCTCGATTGCCAGTCTCCATCGGACCCATCTGGAGCACAAGCGCGAGCGTAACCGGAATGCCTTGCGCGCGGTGCGCACGCTGACCCAGGCGGCTGATCTGGCCCCCGTGTTCGGTCTGGCCGGCACTCTCGTTTCGCTCAGTCAGCTTCCTGGCGGGGAGGGCGCGGACGGGAGCTTTACGGCGGCCATTTCCATGGCGGTGCTCACCACTCTTTATGGGCTTTTGCTCGGCAATCTCTTCTTCGCCCCGCTTGCGCGCGCGGTGGCGCGCCGCGCCTCGGATGAGGAAAAGGCGCGTCAGCGGGTGCTGGACTGGCTTGAGCAGCAGGTCGCTCAAGCTTTGCCGCCCGCGGCTACCGCAACCGTGATCAAGCACAAGGCCGTGGCAGGGCAGGCGCGATGAGCCTTCGCGCCGGGCAGAGCTGGCAGACTTCGCTTGCCGATTTGTCGCTGATCCTGTTCATGGCCACAGCCGCCGCCGTCAGTCACCAGTCGCCCAGGCTGCCGGTCAAGGCTCCCTCCGGCCCGGCGTCAGCGGCGCCATCGCCGCAGACCGAGCCACTTTCCGTCTATGTCGCTGCGCCGGGGGCGCCGCCGCTCGCGCAGTGGCTGCACGATCAGGCCGCGGATCCGCGCCAGCAATTGACCATTACCGCGCGCTACGGGCCGGAAGGCGGAGCGCAGTCGCGTGCACTTGCCGATGCGGAGCACCTGCTGGCCGAAGCAGGGGCTCAGGGCCAGGCCGCGCGGATTGTCGTGGAACCGGGCGAAGGGGGGGTGCGCGCCGTTCTCGCCTACGATTCGCCTTACGAGGGGCAGATGGGTCGTAAAGCTGGTCGCTAAAATGGCATGATGCTTGCTTAATTTTTGGCAAGTTCAATTGACGGGAAATCCATGCCATGACTCCCAGCCTCGTTCTCCTTGCCGCTGCGGCGGCTTCCGGAGCTTTCGCCGATCTCGACGTGATTGATCGCCAGGTCGCCGCGTTCACGGGCGCGACGATTGGTGAGACCGGTGGCGCATTGACTCCGGTCGACCGGCGCTTGCGCCTGCAGCCGTGCCGCAATGGCCTTGCGCTGTCGTGGCGCACCTCGCTGCAGGACAGTGTCGTAGTGCAATGTGGTGATGTGAACGGCTGGCGCCTGTTCGTGCCGGTTCGTCGTCCGGCGGCTGTTGCCGCTGCGGCACCGGTGTCCTTGCCTGATGCCGTCAACCGCGGCGATGCTGTTGCGATCGCCATATCCGGCGACGGGTTTACCGTTTCTCAACCGGGCGAAGCTATGGAATCCGGGCCAGTCGGCGCCTGGATACGAGTCAGGCCGGCGTCTGCGGGCAATGTCCGCACAGAGCCGATGCGAGCCCGTATCGAACGCCCTGGACTGGTCGTCCTGCCGCTGCCGTAAGGCGGCGGATTTTTATTGTTTGCCGCAATTTGGCAGTTTTTTGCCGCCCCCATTAAAAAGTTCTGTAAAGTGCCGTTCTCAAGGTCAGGAACTTTTAAGGAGCGGCATCATGCCACCTATCGAAGTGGGACCTGCACGCGCTGCCAGCGCGATTGATGCACGGTTAGCCCGCGCGGCGGGCGGTGAAGCGTTGCCCGGTGCGAACGGGGCCACTGCCAACCGCACGACAAGCAAGAATACGAGCACAACTGCCAGCACGGCGGTTGAAACCTCCGACGCGCTCAACCCGGGCGCGGCGCCGGTCGATACCGATCGCGTAGAGACAGTCCGCAAGGCTGTGGAATCCGGATCCTATCCGCTGATCCCGGCCAAGATTGCCGACGCCATGATCGCAGCCGGCGTGCTGCTGAGGAGCCCGAAGTAATGCCCTGTTCCGATCTTCGTGATACCCTCCGGCAGATGCTTGCCGTTCTGGAAGAAGAGCGGCAGGCGCTTGCCGGGCTGGATCTCGATAAGATCGTCGGCGCGTCCAATGACAAGAACCGCCTTTGCGGAACTCTGGATGGCGTCGAGCCTGTACAGCTCGATGAGGAATGCCGGGGCATGCTGGACACTGCACGCCGCCTGAATGAGGTAAACCGGCAGGTTCGCAACATCATCGCGGCCAATGTTTCGCGGCGCCTCGACGCCATGATGGGTGGTCCACAGCTGTATCGGGCAGGGGCGACGTATGCTGTCGCCGGTGCCAGGGCCTGATCTGAACGCATTTGGCACGCCCTTTGCTTAAACGGGTTCCGGTAACTTTTGTACCGGGAGCCGGAATTGAGCGAAGGACAGATCTACAACGGGATTGGCGGCGCCGCTGCGGCCGGGGGGGCGCAGACGCGCGCCGCCATCGCCCGTGCGTCCGAAAAGACCGGGATAGACTTCCAGTACCTGCTCGCGCAGGCCAAGCTGGAATCGAGCCTCGATCCGGGGGCCCGCGCTTCGACTTCGAGCGCTGCCGGACTCTATCAGTTTACGCAGGGCACCTGGCTTGAGACGCTGGGCCGCCACGGCACCGAACACGGGATGGACTGGGTCAACAGCGTGATCCAGGGTGGCCGGATCAGCGATCCGGGCACGCGCGCGCAAGTCATGGGACTGCGCTACAATGCCGATGTCTCGTCGATGATGGCCGCGGAACTGGCCAGCGACAACAAGGCGGAACTCACCACCCAATTGGGCCGCGAGCCCGATGCCGCCGAACTCTATATGGCGCACTTCCTCGGCATTGCCGGGGCCAGCAAATTCCTGTCGGCACTGCAGACCGATCCCTCGCAGAGCGCGGCGGCGATCTTGCCGAAGGCGGCCGCCGCCAATCATGGCATATTCTATTCGGGCGGCAGCCCCCGCAGCGTCGGCGCCGTCATGGACCTTATGCGCGGCAGGGTTGCAGGCGCCATGGAAGGCGGCGATGCCGCCTACTGGGCGAGTATGAGCCCGGCGCAAGGCGTCCAGACCGCTTCCAACGAAATCAACGGGACGGCCGGCGCCAGCTGGCAACCGCCGATGGGGCCGATCGCCCGCGAATTCCACGCCGGACTGGGCTCCGCGCCGAAGGCTCCGGCTGTGAGCACGCTCTCGATGGCGCAAACGCTGCAAGGCACATTCGGCTCCTCCCCGGACGCCGTTCCCGCGCGGGTGCGTGATGCCTACGCCAAGCTCGCGAGGTTCAACCTGTGAATCTGTTCAACCGTATCAGCGATCCCGGCGCCATCGCGCTGCCGGCAGGCATTCTGGTTCTCATCGTCCTGATGATCGTGCCGGTGCCGGCCTTCGTGCTCGACGTCTCCTTCGTCATGAACATCGCGCTTTCTGTAGCGGTGCTGATGGCCGCGATGAACGCCGAAAAGCCGCTGGACTTCTCCTCGTTCCCGTCCGTTCTGCTGTTCGCGACATTGCTGCGCCTCGCGCTCAACGTGGCTTCCACGCGCGTCGTGCTTGTGCATGGCCACGAAGGCGGCGAGGCGGCGGGCAAGGTCATCGAGAGCTTCGGTGAGTTCCTGATCGGCGGCAATTTCGCGGTCGGCATCTTCGTCTTCCTGATCCTCGTCATCATCAACCTGGTCGTCGTCACCAAGGGTGCGGGCCGCGTGTCCGAAGTGTCCGCGCGCTTCACTCTCGATGCCTTGCCGGGCAAGCAGATGGCGATCGACGCCGACCTTGCAGCCGGCCTGATGACCGCCGAGGAAGCCAAGGCCCGCCGCCGCGAAGTGGCGACCGAGGCCGACTTCTACGGCTCGATGGACGGTTCGTCGAAGTTCGTGAAGGGTGACGCGATTGCTGCCCTGCTGATCCTGGGCGTCAATATCGTTGCCGGTTTCTGCCTCGGCATGATCAGCCACGGTCTGTCGGCGGGCGATGCCGCGCAGACCTACATTACGCTGGCGATCGGCGACGCGCTGGTCGCACAGGTTCCCTCGCTGCTGCTTTCGATCGCTGCCGCCGTAATCGTCACCCGCGTGTCCGACAGCCGCGACCTTGCCGGCCAGATCGGCGGCCAGTTCGCCGCGCCCGGCACCTGGCTGCCGGTGGCCGTCGTGCTCGGGGCGATCGGCATGATCCCGGCGATGCCGCAGACTGTGTTCCTGCCCGCTTCGGGGTTGGCCTTCTGGCTGTGGAACACCTTGCGCAAGCGGGCCGTGGTGGCCGCTATCCCGGAACCAGAGCCGGAACCCGTAGTCGATCCGGCCAGGATCGATCTGGACGACGTGTCCGATCACACGCTGGTGACCATCGAACTGGGCTATGGCCTCGTGCAGCTGGTCGACGAACGGCGCGGCTCGCCGCTGGTCACCCGGATCACGGGCGTGCGCAAGCAGCTCAGCCAGGCCTTCGGCTTCATCGTCCCGCAGTTCCGCGTCCGTGATGCGCTGGACATGCCACCCTACGAATACCGCGTCGTGCTGGGCGGCGTGAATCTCGGCGGCAGCACCATCCGTCCGGACAAGGTGCTGGCGATCGATACCGGTGAAGTGCGCCAGAACCACACCATCCGGGGCGAGGCCGGGCGCGATCCCAGCTTCGGCTGCCCGGCGCTGTGGATCGAACCTGCCGCCCGCGATCACGCGACGGCCGAGGGCTTCCTTACGGTCGATCCCGGCACCGTCATCGCCACGCACCTCAACCAGCTGCTGAGCGAAAGCCCGCAGGACCTGCTCGGCCCCGACCAGGTCAAGGCGCTGCTCGAATCGCTCAAGGTCAACTCGGCCGGCCTTGTCGAGACAGTCCATCCGCAACCGCTTTCGCTTGCCGCGCTTACCCGTGTGCTGCGCACGCTGCTGGAAGATCACATTCCGATCACCCATCCGTTGCCGATCCTCGCGAGCCTGTCGCGGGCGGTCCAGCAGACGACCGACCACGACCGTCTGATAGAGCTGGTCCGGGCCGATCTCGGCGGGCTCATCGTCGGCCGGGTCTGCCCGCCGAACGCGCGGCTTGCCGTCATCACGCTCGATGCCGGCCTCGAAAGCGCGATCGTCCAGGGCATGCGCGATCCTGTCACCGGTCAGCCGGTCATCGAGCCGGATCTCGCCCGCATGATCGGCGAACGCATTTCCGAATTGTCCGAGGCCCGAGGCCCGGGGGCGATTCCGCTGACGCTGGTCGTTCAGCCGGCGGCGCGCCGGGCGCTGTCCGCCCTGCTGCGGCTGCGCGCGCCCTCGTGCCTTGTGATCTCGATTGCCGAGTTGCCGCCGACGCAGCCGATCGAGGTTGTCGACGTCATTGGTGCGGCGCCCGCCGTCAATCAGCAGCAGGGCCTGCCGCACCCCGATTCCGCCAGAAACGACTATCAAGACCAAGCAGAGAGCATGGCTGCATGAAACAAGAACAAGGTGCTTTCACAATGGCACACGCCACTCCTCTTCCCGCTGGCCGCCCCAATCGGATCGCCGGGGCCTATCAGGGGGACGTAGCCGACCGTGTCAGGCGGTTCCTGCCGATGGTCAGGCGATTGGCCTGGCATGTTCACGGTACTGGCAGGCCGGGCATCGAATTGGAAGATCTGGTCCAGGCGGGCCTGGTCGCGCTGACTGAATGCGCGCAGAAGCATTCCGGGCCGACAGAGGATGGCTTTGCCGCCTATGCCAAGATGCGCGTGCGCGGGGCCATGGTAGATCTGATCCGCAGAACCGTGCCGATGTCGCGCGGGGCCGCCGAGCGCCGCCGCTTGCTGGCGGAAAAGGAGACGGAGCTGCGCGGCGAACTGGGCCGGGATCCGCATCCGCAGGAACTGGCCGACGCGATGGGTTTGCCCATTCAGGATCTCGCTGCGCTGCGTGATTCCAGCCAGCCGCTGCGTTTCGATTCCATCGACGAGGTCTATTCTGACCAGAGCATGTCCTTCGCCGACGACATGCCTGACAGCTTCTCGATCATGGCCGACGAGGAATTGCGCGGCGCGGTGATCGACGCCATCACCGATCTGCCTGACCGCCTGAAGCTGGTAGTGCAGCTCTACTTCGTCGAGGAATTGAACCTGGCGGAAATCGCCGAAGTCCTGCAGGTCTCGATCCCACGCGTGCACCAGCTCAAGGCGCAGGCGCTGGGCAAGCTGCGGGAAAGCCTTGAAGGGGTTGCCGATATTCTGTGATTGCCGGACGATACCGGCGGGCTGTGCGACCTTGATGCCATTGGTCGATGGTATCGGGCGGTTCGTCGATTAACATCCTGTTCAATCCGGGCGGGTTCTACGCTTCCGCGATCCAACGCGGGGGGCGCCGGTCTCCCGTTCCACGGAACTGTCCGGGAGCCCCTATCGACATGATCCAGCACGGCAGACTGAAGCGTGCGGCCCTCTTAGCTGCGCCCCTGCTCGCCCTCGCCATTGCCCCCCACGCTGCTTTTGCGGCGGAACCTCCGGCGAAGAGCAGTGCACCCGCCGCCGTGCATGTGCCTGTCGAATATCACAAGCTCGCCAATGGCCTGAAAGTGGTGATCTCGCCCGATCACTCGGTGCCGACGACGACGATCGGCGTCTATTACGGCATCGGTTTCCGCATCGAGCCCAGGGATCGCACCGGATTCGCGCACCTGTTCGAACACATGATGTTCCAGGGCTCGCAGAACCTGGGCAAGGCCGAGTTCATCGGCCTCGTCAACAGGAACGGCGGCGTGCTCAACGGATCGACCCGGTTCGACTTCACCAATTACTACGAAGTCGTCCCCAGCAACACGACCGAGACTTTCCTGTGGGCCGAGGCGGATCGGATGAAGGGTCTGGATATTACCCAGGCAAACCTCACCAACCAGCAGGAAGTCGTGAAGAACGAGGTCAAGGTGAACGTCCTCAACCAGCCCTATGGAGGGTTCCCCTGGCTCGACCTGCCGCAACTGGCCAATTCGAACTGGTACAATGCGCACAACTTCTACGGTGACCTCAAGGAGATCGACGCGGCGACGCTGAGCGATGTGCAGGCGTTCTTCAAGCAGTACTACGCGCCGAACAATGCGGTGCTGGTGGTGGCGGGCGACGTCGATCCGCAGCACGTCATGGGCTGGGTGAACCAGTATTTCGGTGCCATCCCCGCGGCGGCCAAGATCACGCGGCCCGACATTTCCGAGCCGCGCCAGACCGAGCAGAAGCGCATCGAAAAGACCGATCCGCTGGCGCCGCAGCCCGCGCTCGCCTGGGCCTATCACGTGCCGCCCAAGGGCACGCCCGAATGGACCGCGATGACCCTGATCGACCTGATGCTGATGCAGGGCAACGACAGCCGTTTCACCAAGGTTCTGGTCAACGAGAAGGGGTATGGCGGAAGCGTCGATGGCGGCATCAACTGGCCGCTGGGTAACAATTACGACTACAACGGACCCATGCTGTGGTCGGGCATGATCGTTCACAGCCCCGATGTCAGCGACGATACGATCCTTGGCGATATCGACGGCATCGTGAAGGACCTGCAGACCAATCTCATCAGCCCTGCCGAACTCGAACGGGCCAAGACCAAGGCCCGCTCCAGGCTTTACGACATGCTGGGTGACGGCAACCGTCTGGGACGGGTCAACCTGCTGGCTGCCTTCGCGCTGTTCGACGACGATCCCGGACGGATCAACCGGCTGGAGCAGGAGATCGGCAAGGTCACGCCCGAACTGATCCGCAAGACGGCGCAGGAATACCTGCGCCCGACCAACCGCTCGATCATCGATCTGAAGCCCGGCAAGCCCGCGGCGGATGCCGGCAAGTAAGGGAGGCGAGACGATGAAGATGATCCTGGCTTTCGCCACTGCGACCGCCGCTCTCGCCATGGGCATCGCTGCCGTGCCAGATGCCGTCGCGGCCAGGGAAGCGCCTCCGGCCCCCGCTGCGCCGCGTCCGTTCACGCTGCCGCAGATGACGGCTTATGCTCTGCCCAACGGGATGCAGGTCACGCTCATTCCTTATGGCAATGTGCCCAAGGCGACGATCCTGGCGGGCGTCTATACCGGCAACATCGACGACGGCGCGAACGTCTGGCTCGCCGACATGACCGGCGCGCTGATGCAGAAGGGCGCTGGCGGGCGCGACGCCTCGCAACTGGCCGATCTGGCGGCGGGCATGGGTGGCAGCCTGTCGCTCTCGACCGGGCTCAATCTCACCACGGCCGCGATGGACGTGTTGAGCGAGGATGCTCCGCAGGCGATCGGGCTGATTGCCGACCTGCTGCAGCGTCCGGACCTCAAGGCCGGAGAACTCGAGAAAGTGCGCGCCGATCTGTTGCGCAACCTCTCGGTGGCGAAGTCGACGCCGGACTCGATTGCAGAAGATGCCTTCGCGTCCGTGATCTATCCCGATCATCCCTATGGCCGCGTGTTCCCGACGCAGAAGCAGCTTGCGGGCTATACGCTCGATCAGGTCAAGGGATTCCATGCGGCGAATTTCGGCGCGGCGCGCACGCATTTCTATGTCGTCGGGCGTTTTGATGAGGGCGCCGTGCGCGCGGCGATCGAAAACGCGTTTGGCGGCTGGATGGCCGGCGCAGCGCCGACCGCGCTGCCGTCTCCAGTCAATACCGCGCCCAGGGTGATACTGATCGACCGGCCCGGCGCGCCGCAGTCGATGGTGATGATGGGCCAGCGCGTGGACAAGCCTGGTGCCGATGTGGATTTCAAGGCCGCCAACACGCTGCTCGGCGGCTATTTCTCCTCGCGCATTACCCGCAACATCCGCGAGGACAAGGGCTATACCTATTCGCCCCATGCGAGCCTGTCCGATCGCGTCGAAGGTGCATCGTGGGCCGAAAGCGCGGCGGTCACGGCCGCCTCCACCGGTCCTGCGATCACCGAGATCTACAAGGAAATCCGCCGCATGCAGGACGAGCCGCCCACGGCTGCCGAAGTGCAGGGGATCAAGAATTACATGAACGGCACTTTCGTGATCGGCCTTGCCTCGCGCAAGGGCATGGCGAACTCGCTGGCGACGCTTGATCTGCTCGGACTCGGCGCGGGCTACATGAATGCCTATGTCGGCAAGGTCAGCGCGCTGACGCCCGCCGATCTGCAGGCCGCGGTCAAGCGCGAGCTGCCGATCGGCAAGATGAGCATGGTCGTCGTCGGCCCGCTCGACAGCGTGCGCCCGCAACTGGAAAAGGTGCCGGAGATCGCTTCGGAGCTGCCGAAGTAAGGGCAAGTCGCCGAACTCTGTTCCCGCTCGTGCTGAGCTTGTCGAAGCACCTTGGCGCAGCGCTGGGGGAGGCACCCTTCGACAGGCTTAGGGTGAGCGGTTTGGATTTATGGGAGCAGGGGGGCTATTCCCCCGCCTTCTCCGCAAGCAGCGCGGGCGTCGGCACCTGCGGCAGTTGTTCCGCCCTGCCGTCCTTCGCGTACCACATGTAGAGCGGCACCCCGGCGGCGCCCTGCGCGGTAAGGTAGCGGGTGATTTCCGGATCGCGTCGGGTCCAGTCGCCGCGCAGCACGACCACACCGGCTTTCTCGAACGCCGCTTTTGTCTCCGCACGCTCGATGGCGACTTCCTCGTTCACCTTGCAGGTCAGGCACCAGTCGGCGGTCATGTAGACGAACACCGGCTTGCCCGCGGCGCGGGCATTGGCCAGAGCCTCTTCGCTGAAGGGGCGGGTGTCGAGGATGGATTCGATGCTTGCGGTGGGCGGGACCGGTTTTGGCAGCAGCAGCAAGCCCGCCAGGGCGACCAGCAGCGCTCCGGCAGCCTGCACGGCTGCGGCATGTCCCCGGCGCTGGCGGCGGCCGGACCATCCCAGCAGAATGATGACGACCACCGTGATGGCCAGCGCCACTGTGGCGAAGTTCCCGCCGCCCACCTTCCATACCAGCCACGCCAGTGCGAGCGCGGTCAGCCCCATCGGCAGTGCCATCCAGTGGCGTAACCTGACCATCCATGCGCCGGGTTTGGGCAGCCGCGTGCGCAGCGCGGGCACGAAGGCGACGGCGAGGAACGGCAGGGCAATGCCCAGCCCCAGCGCCGCGAACAGGGCGAGCGCGGGCAGTACCGGCAGCAGCAGCGCTGCGCCCATCGCCGAGGCCATGAACGGCCCGGTGCAGGGCGTGGCGACGAAAGCGGCGAGCAGGCCCGTCGCGAACGCACCCTGCGTGTAGCTGCGCGGTGAACCGCTGCCCACGAAGCCGGGCACGGTGAACTCGAACAGCCCCAGCAGGTTGGCGGTGATCGCCGTGGCCAGCAGGAACAGCGCCACGACCACCAGCGGCTCCTGCAATTGGAAGGCCCAGCCGACCTGCTCTCCGCCCGCGCGCAGCGCCAGCAGCACGCCGCCGAGCGCAAGGCATGCGACGATCACGCCCGCCGCGTAGGCAAGACCCTCGATCCGGGCATGGGCCTCGCTTTCCCCGGCGCGCGCGAGACTGAGCGCCTTGAGGCTGAGGATCGGGAACACGCAGGGCATCACATTGAGCAGCAGTCCGCCCGCCAGTGCCGCCAGCAGCAGCCAGGGTAGGGCAGGCAGTTCGGGCGCTTCCGCTCCTGAAACCGGCACGCCGCCCACGGGCACATCACCAGGCCGCGCGGTGAGAGAAACACCGTTGCCTTGTTCGTCCAGCTTGAGCACGCCTTCGATGTGCTCCGCGCCGCGCGGCGCGAATTTTGCGCGCGGGATCGTTACCAGCAGCGTGTCGCCCTTGCGGGTGAAGACCTGCGGCGCGGCATAATCGACGATCTTGTCCTCGCGGATGAAGACGTGCGGGGAGGACAGTTCCACCGAGGCAGGCAGGGGGATCGCGAGGCGCAGGGCCTTGTCCGACAGCGCCATCGTGGCGGGGGCATCGAGCGGCGCGGGCAGGCGCTGGCGCCAGCTGTCGAAACGGGCGGCGTCACCCGGTTGCGCCGAACCGACCGCCACTTCGGCCGCGAGGTCCGCGCTTTCGGGCACGCAGATCTGCTCGGTGCAGGCCAGCCACTGCGCCTTTACGCGCACCGGCAACCGGCTACCCGGCACGGCATTTGCGGGTGCCGTGAAGGGTACGAGAACGGCATATTCGCTCTCGTAGACGTGGTTCATCAGGCCCTGCACCAGCAGCGTCTGCGGCACCGGATAATCGGGCTCGCCCGCTTTCGCGCCTTCGGGCAGCGTCCAGTCGAGCTGCATTCCCAAGCCTGCATCACCCGGATTGACCCAGTAGCCGTGCCACCCCTTTTCCGGCGTCATGCGAATAGCCAGCGTGGTCTCGCCACCCGGTTTGGTGATGGGGCCGGAGATCAGTTCGGCGGCGATGTGGTTGGGTGCCGCGAGCGCTTGCGGACTCCACAGAATCAACGCGCAGATCTGACACAGGAGTGCCACAAACGGGCGATAGCAGCGCAAATCCATCAAGCTTCCGTGCGTTGGGGGCTCTTGCGCTTGTCGCGCGATCCGGTCATCGACGCATCTGCCTGCATTGCGCCGACAATTCAAGGAACTCCCCCCAAATGCGTCTCGCCCTTCCGCTCATTGCCCTTGCCACAGCGCTGTCCTTTACCAGTCCGGCGCTGGCGGATGAGACGCCTGCCGCTGCTCCGGCGGCCGAGGCCGGCACGCCTGCCGCTCCGCCCCGGCTGATCGTGGCCATTTCGGTGGACCAGTTCTCGGCCGATCTCTTCGCGCAGTACCGCGCGCATTTCTCCAAAGGCTTCGAGCGGCTGCTGCAAGGCGCGGTGTTCCCCAGCGGCTACCAGTCGCACGCGGCGACCGAGACCTGTCCGGGTCACTCGACGCTGCTGACCGGCGTCCACCCCGCGCGCACGGGTATCGTCGCGAACAACTGGTACGTCCCCGGCATCGGCCGCAAGGACAAGAAGGTTTACTGCGTCGAGGACGAGGCGAACCCCGCCAGCACTTCGAAGAACCCGGTCGTCTCGCCGAAACACCTTAAGGCTCCCACGCTGGGCGACCTGATGAAGAAGGCCAATCCCGCCACGATCAACGCAGCCGTTTCGGCCAAGGACCGTGCGGCGGTGATGATGAGTGGGCATGACACCGACGCCGTGTACTGGTTCGAGGGCAAGGGCTTCACCACGTTCGAGGACCGCAAGATCTCACCCGCCGTCGAGGTCGAGAATGCTGCCGTGGCCAGACTGGTCGATGCCGGCGACGGCGACCTGCCGGTTCCCGGATTCTGCGGCGCGGTCGATCATGCGGTGAAGGTCAAGGACTTCACCATCGGCACCTATCGCTTCCCGCTAAAACCGGAGGACTACCGCACCTATGCGGGCGGGCCGCGCCTCGATGCCGCGACCGGAGATCTCGCGATCCGCATGGTCGACGAGCTGGGCATGGGCAAGGACGCTGTGCCCGATGTACTCTCGGTCAGCTTTTCGCAGACCGACCGTGTCGGCCATGCCTTCGGGCACGAGGGCGTGGAAATGTGCATTCAGCTCGCCCAGCTCGATGCCACGCTTGGCAAGCTGTTCGACGCACTCGATGCGCGCGGAATTGACTATGCCGTAGTGCTCAGTGCGGACCATGGTGGATTCGATGCCCCCGAGCGGCTCAATCAGGAGGGCTATGCCGCCGCGAAGCGCATCAGCGCGGATCTCAAGGACGACGCGCTCTCAGACGCGGTATCCAGAGCAACCGGTATCACTGCGCCAGAAGGCAAGCTCCTTTACGGGGCGGGCAGTTCGGGTGACATCTACCTGGGGGCCGGCCTGACCGCGAAGCAGCGCAAGAAGGTGACCAGTGCGCTGGTGGCGCTGCTCAAGGCCAATCCCGAAGTGGAGGCGGTATATACCGCGGAAGAACTTAAGGCCGTACCCGTGCCGCAGGGCGATCCGCAGGACTGGACGATGGTCCAGCGCGTGCGCGCGTCGTTTGATCCTGAGCGTTCGGGCGAAGTGTTGATGATGACCCGGCGTGGCGTGGTGGGGGTTGCCGATCCGGCGCCCGGCTATGTCGCCACGCACGGCAGCCCATGGGACTATGACCGCCGTGTGCCGATCGTGTTCTGGCGCAAGGGCATGGCGGGCGAAGAACAGCCCGCACCGGTCGAAACCGTGGACATTGCGCCCACCCTGGCCGCGCTTGTCGGCCTGAAGGAACCGGCGGGCACCTGGGACGGAACATGTCTCGACATCGATGGTTCGGAGGCCGATACCTGCGCTCGATGAGCGACTCGGATACGACTGCGAAGCCTGCGGGGGAAACCCGCGATCTGATCATCCTGGGCGGCGGCCTCGTCGGCATGACGCTGGCGCTGGCAGCCGCCAGGGCAGGGATCACCAGCCATGTGGTGGACCGTGCCGATCCGGCTGACCTCGTTGCCGAAGGCGCGGACGGGCGCGCTTCGGCGATCTCGACCGCAAGCTGGAATCTCTTCGCCAATATCGGGTTGGGCGACAGGCTTGCGCCGCTCGGTTGTGCGATCGATTCCATCGCCGTCACCGACGGGATGAAGCCCGGTCAGATCGACTTCACGCCCAAGCCCGCTGAAGGCTCGCTGGGCCGGATGTTCTTCAACCGCGACCTGCGCCTCGCGCTTTTCGATGCGGCGAAGGACGAGCCCAATATCGCCTGGCATGTAAAGACGGAGGCGGTGCGCCGCGACCGGGGCCCGCACGGCGTCGAAGTGGAACTGAGCGACGGACGGATTTTGCGCGCCTCGTTGCTGGTTGCGGCGGAAGGGCGCCAGTCACCCACGCGCGACGACGCCGGTTTCTCGATGGCGAAGTGGGATTACAGGCACCGCGCCATGGTGACGGCGCTGTTCCATGAAAAGCCGCATAACGGCACCGCGTGGGAAATTTTCTATCCGGCCGGGCCCTTCGCGCTGCTGCCACTGCTCGATGACGAGCAGGGCCGCCACCGCAGCGCGCTGGTCTGGACCGTGGCGGAAAAGGATGCGGCGGGCGCGATCGCCATGACCGATGCGATGTTCGTCAACGAAGTCGCCGCGCGCATGCATGGCGTTTTGGGCGGGATCGAACTCGCTGCCCCGCGCATGAGCTATCCGTTGAAGTTCCATCATGCCGCCAAGGTCATCGACCAGCGCCTCGCCGTGATCGGCGATGCCGCGCACGGGATGCATCCGATCGCCGGGCAGGGGTTGAACCTTGGCCTGCGCGATGTTGGCGCGCTGGTGGAAGTGCTGACCGAAGGCATGCGCCTCGGCCTTGAGCCGGGGGACGCGCAACTGCTGGCCCGCTACGAGAAGTGGCGCAGCCTCGACAGCTTCATGGTCATGTCGGTGACGGACAGCCTCACGCGCCTGTTCGGCATTCCCGGCAAGCTGCCGAGCGCGGTGCGCCGCCTCGGCATGGGCGCGGTCCAGCGCATGCCCACCCTCAAGCGCTTCTTCATGGATGAGGCGCGTGGAATGTCTGGCAAGCTGCCGGAACTGCTGCAGGGGTAAGATTCGGGCCTTCAGCCTTCAACCTGTCGGCTTCACTGGCTCGCTTGCTGCAGGCGTTGCTGCTGGTGTCGGCGTGGCCAGCGGGCTTGGCTGATCGACCTTGTGGCCTTCGGCATCCTTGAGGCGCGTCGGCTCCAGCATTGCGGTGGTCTCCAGCAGGTCGAGAGCGTGCTGCACGTCCTCGTAGCGGCGCGCGTCGGCGATCCATGTCTGGGCCTGGGCAGCGCCGGGCAGGCGCTCGACTTCGGCGACAGCCTTGCTAATGCGTTTTGCCGTCAGCATCACTTTGGCCCGGTCAATCCGTGCGGAAGGGGAGACCAACGTCGAGGAATCACGCCGGATCACGAACAGGGCACCAAGTTCGTGACGTGCGCGCTCCCACAGGCTTTCCTTGTTCTCAACGCCGGTAAGGCCCGGAGACAGCGCTTCCAGACGAGCGGAAAGCTCATCGATCGTGACCGGGTTCTTGCTGAAGGCGATGATCGTGTCGACGGCGCGCGGCTGGGCATTCATGAAACGCAGCTTGAGCTGGTCGGCGACGTAGCTGAGCGGCTCACCCCGGTCGATCATGCGCCGCGCGGCAAAGGCGATCAGCAGGCCCTCGGCGCGAGCGGCGTTGCCCGATGCGGCGTCGGTCTGGAAATCGAGGCGCGAAATCCGGTCTTCCAGCATCGCAAGGCGGCCTTCGACCGAACTGATAGCGGCCATCTGTGCTGCTGGAGTCTGTGGTGCCGGGGTGGTGGCCGCGTCGGCGAGTGCCGACGGTTCCTCCAGCGTTTCGGCCACGGCTTCCGTTGTTTCCTGCGCATCAGGGGCAGTCAGGACACCCTGCAGGTACCCACGCGAGGTGGCCCAGCCAACCAACGCCGCGCCCAGAATGAAAGCCATCAGGGCAATGAATACGGTGATGCTGCGCGAACGCGGACGGCCGGAAGCTGACGCGGTTGTGGCGGAGTATTCCTGCATTTATCCTTGTTCTGGCAGTTGTGAACGTGATCCCGAGCAGGCTTCTTCGCACATCTGCGCCGCCAAGGCCAGCAATGCAGAATCATCGGGCTGCACAGCGCTCCGCAGGGCGGCCCAGCCCTGTCCGGCGCGCGCGGCAACGCGCGGTCCGATGGCGGCGATTCCTATCAGGTTTCGGCGGATTCCAGCCTGGTCGCACAACCGTGCGAAATGGGCAGCCGCTTCGCCGGAATGGAGCAGGACGATTGCGGGACTGTTGAGGTGTTCCGCCAGACCGGGCGGCATGGGCTGGGGCTCGCTGGCATAGACCTCGCGCGTGGTAATCGTAACGCTTGCCGGAATGGCAAGATCGACCCGTTCGCGCCCCGCAAGGCGAAGCAGGCGGCGGTGCTCCGGCCGCACGCCGGCAAGAACCTGCTGCAATCCGCCTTTCCCGGCAGTCACGACGTCGAAGCCGGCGGTACGGGCGACTTCGGCCGTTTTTTCACCGACCGCATAGGCTGGAAGTCCATGATAGAGGTCCAGAGCCTCGCCGCCGTGGCGCAGGGCGTTGGCACTGCCCAGAAGCAAGCCATCCACGTCCTCTCGTGGCACGGGTTGCCAAGGCAGCGGACGCACGGAGAACAGCGGGTATGCATGGGCATCGAGTCCCATGGCCCGGGCTTGCCCCGCGGTCGCTGCCGCGCCCGGTTCGGGCCGCAGGACGAGCACCGGGATCGTCACGTCAGCTGCCGGGCCCGTCGAAATGATCGGCAATGGCGGGAACCGCGCGGGCCAGCAGATCAGCCGCGAGGCGGGCGGGGCCTTGCTCGTCTCCGGCAGCGAAGCGGGCATGACCTTCGACATGCTCGGCTCCGTCGGGGCTGTAGAGCGCGGCGCGCATCTCCAGTTCTTCGCCATAGATGCGGGAGAGCACCGCAATCGGGCTGTGGCAGTTCCCACCGAGAGCCGCGAGTAGCGCGCGCTCGGCCAGCAGGGTGGCACGGCTGTGGGCATGATCGACGGCGGATAGGAAGGCGCGGGTACGCGTGTCTTCCGTACGGCATTCGATCAGGATCGCGGCTTGTCCGGGGGCGGGCAGCCAGTGCTCCTCGTCGAGCGGGTGGCCGGTGCCGTGCTCGCCCAGCCGCTTGAGCCCGGCGGCGGCGAGGAAGGTAGCGTCGGCTTCTCCGGCCGCCAGCTTGGCGAGGCGGGTGGCGACATTGCCCCGGAAGGTCACGACCTTGCAGTCTGGCCGGGCGTGCAAGAGTTGCGCGGCGCGACGCGGGGCGCTGGTGCCGACAACAGCGCCTTGCGGCAGGGCGGCGATGCTCTCCGCGCCGATCAGCACGTCGCGCACGTCCTCGCGCGGGAGCACGGCGCCGATCGCGAAGAGTTCGGGGCGCAGCGTTTCCACGTCCTTGGCCGAATGCACCGCGAAATCGATCTCGCCCGCCGCGAGCCAGGCGTCGAGTTCCTTGGTCCACAGCGCCTTGCCGCCGATTTCGGCTAACGCGCGATCCTGGATGCGATCACCGCTGGCGGTAACCGCCACGATCTCTATATGCGCCGGATCGATTCCATGCGCTTCCGCCAGCCGGTCGCGCGCTTCCTCGGCCTGCGCCATCGCAAGCGGCGAACGGCGGGTGCCGAGGCGAAATGTCTGGTTTGAACTATGTGTTTGCGATTCCATGGGCGGCTTCTGCTACCCGCCATTGCCGTTCAGGGGAAGTGCGGCCAAAGAAGATTGGGATGAGGATAGTTCTCGGCATAGAATCTTCCTGCGATGAAACGGCGGCCGCGCTGGTGACCAGCGAGCGCACCATTCTGGCCCAGCGCATCGCCTCGCAGGACGAGGTGCACCGGCCCTACGGTGGCGTCGTGCCCGAGATTGCCGCGCGCGCCCATGCCGAGCGGCTGGCGCCGATGATCGAGGCAACGCTGGCGGACGCGGGCATGACGCTGGACGATGTCGATGCGATTGCCGCCACTGCCGGTCCCGGCCTGATCGGCGGCGTAATGGTCGGTCTTGTGACCGCCAAGGCACTGGCGATGGCGGCAGACAAGCCACTGATCGCGGTCAACCATCTGGAAGGCCACGCATTGTCGCCGCGCCTCGCCGATGCGGAGCTTGAATATCCCTATCTGCTGTTGCTGGTCTCGGGCGGGCATTGCCAGATCCTGCTGGTCGAAGGTGTGGGCGAATTCCGCCGCCTGGCCACGACGATCGACGACGCGCTGGGCGAAGCCTTCGACAAATCGGCCAAGGTGCTCGGCCTCGGCTATCCCGGCGGTCCCGCGCTCGAAAGGCTGGCATCGCAGGGCGACGCGAAGAAAGTGCCGCTGCCGCGTCCGCTGATGGGCAGCGCGGAGCCGCATTTCTCCTTCGCGGGTCTGAAAAGCGCGGTGCTGCGCGCCAAGCAGAACATGCCGCTGCCAGTGCAGGGCTGCGTTGCGGGCAGCGTGATCCCGTCGGCCTATACAGACGCCGACATTGCCGCCTCGTTCCAGCAGGCGGCGATAGACTGCCTGATCGACCGCACGCGAAAGGCGCTCAAGGGCGTTGGTCACGTCAACGCACTGGTGGTGGCGGGCGGCGTTGCGGCCAACACCGCGATCCGTGGCGCGCTGGAAAGTCTGGCCGCCGAGTTTGATCTTCCGTTCATTGCACCGCCATTGGCCCTGTGTACGGACAATGCGGCGATGATCGCGTGGGCCGGGATCGAACGGTTCGAACGCGGCCAGTCGGACCCGCTCGACGTATCGGCGCGGCCGCGCTGGCCGCTCGATCCGGATGCAGAGGCCGTGCGAGGGGCAGGAGTGAAAGCATGAGCAAGGTGGGGGTGATCGGCGCTGGTGCCTGGGGCACGGCGCTGGCGCAGTCGCTGGCAGGCGACGACAGCGATGTCCTGCTCTGGGCGCGTGAGGCCGATCTGGTCGCGCAGATCAACTCCGAGCATCGCAATGGTCTCTACCTGCCGGGTGCCGGACTGGCCGATACGATTCGCGCGACAAGCGACCTAGCCGAACTCGCCAAGCTGCCGGTGCTGCTGGTGGTCGTGCCCGCGCAGTTCCTGGCTTCGGTGATCGCCGGGTTGCCGCAAGGGGATCGTGATCTCGTTCTGTGCGCCAAGGGGATCGAGGCGGGCACCGGGCGCCTCATGGCCGATGTCGCCACCGATGCCGCGCCTGACGCGCGGCTCGCGGTGCTCTCCGGCCCGACTTTTGCGCACGAAGTAGCTGCGGGATTGCCGACGGCCGTCACACTTGCCTGCTCTGGCGGAGAGCAGCAGTGGGACCGGCTGGCGCCCGTCATCGCCCGTCCGGCGCTGCGGCCCTATTATTCGGACGACGTGATCGGGGCTGAGATCGGCGGCGCGGTCAAGAATGTGCTGGCCATTGCCTGCGGCGTGGTTGACGGGCTCAAGCTCGGCCAAAACGCGCGGGCGGCGCTGATCGCGCGTGGTTATGCCGAAATGCTGCGCTTTGGCCTTGCGCGCGGGGCGCGGCCGGAAACACTGTCGGGCCTGTGCGGCCTCGGCGATCTGGTGCTGACCTGCTCGTCCACTTCCAGCCGCAACTTCTCGCTCGGCCTAGCGCTGGGGCAGGGGTTGACCGCCGATGAGGCGCTGTCGGGAAAGAACAGCGTCGCGGAAGGCGCGGCGACGGCCCCGGTGCTGGCGGACCTTGCGCGCCGCGAGGGCATCCAGATGCCGATCGTCGATGCCGTGTGCCGCCTGCTCTCTGGTGAAGCACCGGCCGCGGTCGTGGTAACCGATCTGCTGGCGCGTCCGTTGCGTGCAGAAGGGGAGTTCGCTCTTTGAGCGAGATGACGAGCCGCGACGACGCGGCAACCGAAAAACGCGAGAACGACGACATCGCGGCTCTGGCCAAGGGCGGACGAACGAACTTTTTCGGCTTCTTCCTGCGCCTCGCCGCGCGCATCCCGTTCCTGTTTATTGCAGGCCGCGCCGCATCCTACGGTCCCGCCGCGCTCGGCCGTTTCGCGTCGGCGCTGGTGGTGATCGAACTGACCTCGATGCTTTGCACGATGGGCGAGAAGCGCGGTCTGGCGCAGCGGCTGTCCGACACCGAGGGCCAGGTCCATCCCGCCAACGTGATCGCCGATGGCACGATCCTCGCCCTGCTCACGTCCTGCGCGGCCGCGCTGTTCTTCTATCTGGTGCCGGCGCCGATGTTTCCGGGCGGCGAATACAGCCAGATCGACCGGCTGATCGTCATCGCCATTCCGCCGCTGACACTGACGGAGATCTGGCTGGCCGCACTGGCCTATCGCCTGCGCATCAGCCCGACTGTCTGGTCGCGCGCGATCGTCGAGCCGTGGACGATATCGATCATGGCGGGCGCGATGATCTGGATTGCGCCCGAAAGCGGCCTGACGCTGGCTTACCTGTCTTCGATCTTCGCCGCTGCGCTGACTGCGTTTATCCCGTTCTTCCGCGAATATGGCCTCCCCCACGGATGGCGGCCGCAGCCGGGGGAAATGCACCGTCTGGCGATGCGGTCGATGCCGATCGCGCTGGCCGATGCGATCGAATGGGGCACGCGGCGCGTCGATATCCTGCTGCTCGGCTTTCTGGCCCCGCCGTCCGCCGTCGGTGTCTACTACGCCGCACAGCAGGTGGCGAGCCTGCCGCAGAAGCTGAAGACGAGCTTCGAACCCGTGCTTGGCCCGGTGATCACGCGCAATCTCAAGAAAAAGGATTACGCCGCGATTGCCCGCCAGGTCTGCCAGGTCGGCTTCTGGATCACGGCCGCACAGGCAGGCATCGCGCTGGCTCTTGCGATCCCGGGTGAAGGCGTAATGGGGCTGATCGGGCGCCAATTTGTGGGTGGCACCGGGGCACTTGCGTTCCTGCTTGCGGCCGAAGTGGTGGCGGCTACCGCCGTGGTCAGCGAAGCGGCGCTGATCTACATGGCGCGGGTGCGGAACCTTGTCGTCTCGTTGTTCACGATCGGCTTGCAGGCGCTGCTGACTCTGGGGGGTATCCTCCTGATGCAGCGCTTCGGCTACAACTCGCTCTATCAGGCAGCCGCAGCCGCGGCCGCGCTGATGTTGTCGCTGGGACTGGCTTCGATCATCAAGTCGCAGATGCTGGCCCGCCTTCTGGGGCAGCGAATCAACAACTGGCGCTGGGCGCTGATCTGGGCGGCGGCACCGGCCGTGGTGCTGGGCTATCTCGCCACGCAGTACCTGCCGGAATGGGCCGAACTCGCCTTCGGTATCCCGGCCATCCTGGGTTCCTACATGTGGGTGATCTGGAAGAAGGCGTTCGGGCCCGAAGACCGCAAGCTGTTCCAGAAGACCAAGGCCACATGAACTGGATTCGGGTGGCTGACATCGCGGAAGGAAGACTCTAGGCTGCCCTCATGAACCCCCGCCGTGCCTCGATCGTTTCTGCCGGAGCCGCCTTGAGTCTGGCCATGGCCTTTGCGGCGACCAACCTTCATGGTGCGGTCTTTATCGACGGGCTGGAACAACAGGCGATCGCAGTACGCGATAAAGCCGGCGGCAAGGGCGTGAATCTGGCGTTTCGTGATCGCTACGGTTGGCTGACCCGCCACCCTGTCCTGTCCGGAGGCAAGCGGCTCGATGTGGCTACGCGGACTCGCGTCGCCGCAGCCGTGGCGCGTATTCCCGGTATCGGCGGCATAAGCTGGGCGCGGGAGGGTGCTGCCGCCGCGCCCGCACTTCACTGTCAGGACGATGTCGAACGCATCCTCGAGACGCGCACTATCCGCTTCAGTGAAGCCAGTGCGCGGATCGACCCGGCGAGCGAAAGACTGCTCGACGAGGTCGCGCGTGCCTTGCGACCCTGCGTCGGCAGCATCATCGCGGTGACCGGGCACACGGACGCGGGCGGCAATCCGAAGGTTAACCTCGCTTTGTCGATGGCCCGTGCCAATGCAGTGCGCTGGGGGCTGGTGGGGCGTGGCATCCCCGCCGACGGCCTGCGCGCGGCCGGCGTAGGGTCGAAACAGCCGGTACCGGGGCTCGATCCCAGGGACCCGGCCAATCGCCGGATCGAATTTTCCGTGATTTCCCCGGCGCCGATCAAGCCGACGCCGATTGATACGCCGGGGCCCGGTTAGCCCCTATGAAAGGATACTGCCTTGCCGCTATGGCTTGAAATGGCTGTCTCGGTGTTGCTGACCTACGGGATGGGTTTCGGCATCGGCTGGCTGCTGTGGAACCGGAAGGGATAAGTTATCGTGCTGCAAATGGTCGAGGCCAACTGGCTGATCTTCATCGCTGCGCTGCTGGTGGGTATTGCCGTTGCCTATTGGTTGTTCGTCCACGGGACCAAGCCGCCCCGTCGCGACCGCCGTCCCGACGTGCTCGACGAAGGTGCCGCGCCCGCGCAGCGTAATCAGGCGCTTATCGATGCGGCACCCGCCGCACAGGTGGATGCCCCGATCCACATCGACCCGCCCGCGATGGCCGGAACCATGGCCGGCATCGGCGAGGTGATCGCCGTGGCCGCGCAGGAAGAAGTCGACAATCTGGCGCCCACGCCCACGCCCGCGGACGAGCCGGCCCCCGAACTGGTTCCCGCCGCTGCTCCTGCACCTGCCGGAGAGGCGGACGACCTGCGCAAGATCAAGGGGTTGGGCCCCAAGATGCTGACGCTGCTCACGTCGCTTGGCGTGACCCGCTACGAACAGATCGCTGCATGGACCGATGCCGATCTCGACGACCTTGACACCAAGCTTGGCTCCTTCGCAGGCCGCCCGCGCCGGGACAGTTGGGTGGAGCAGGCGCAGCTGCTCGCAGGCGGTGATACCGGGGCTTACGAAACGAAGTTCGGCAAGCTCTGAACTTTCAGTTGGGCGCACCGGAGATCGCAGCAAGCGTTTTCTTCGGTTCAGCCAGATTGCGGATGGCGTGCTGGAACAGGCCTCGTACCGCATTCGCCCCCTTGGAACGCGTGCGGCCGGACTTGCTGTACAGAAGCACCCGGTGAAGACCGGTCGCGGTGGGCTTCTTGCCCCGGAGTTCCCGAAGGGTGCCCGCTGCAAGGTGGTCCTGCAGGGCGAGCGGGGTCACGAGCAGGAGCGCGTCTGTCGTCTGAACGAGCGATAGCAAGGTCGTGAAATCCTCGATCACATGGAGCGGGTGGTTGTTCTTCTGCAGCAGCTCCGAAATGAGGGCGTTGTCGGCACCGGCCCTGTTTGCCATCAGCAACGGATAGGCCTTGTCGATATTTTCGACATGGGTGGCCGGATGTCCCGCCCGGACGACAATACTGACCGGAAAGGTCCCCAGCGGTTCTATTCGCGCGGACATGGGTTCGGGAATTTGTCCTTCGCCGGCGATGAAGAATTCAATCTCGCCGGTTTCCAGCATGGGCCACAACTCGCCGGGATCCCGCACAAGGACGTTGCATTCTAGGCGGGGCGTGTCGTGAAGAACTTCGGACAGGACACTTGCCAGCAAAACCCTGGCCGGAACCGGAGCGACGCCGAAGCTCAGGCGTCCGCCCTTGCCCTGCGCCATGGCCCCCAGTTCACCGGCAAAGTCCTCGGCTGACGCAAGCAGCTGCTGAGCCGCCTGGAACGCTGCCTTGCCTTGCGGGGTGAGCGTCACGGCCGCGCGCGTCCGGTCGAACAGGCGCAGGCCGGTCTGCTTCTCGAGCGACTGGATGCTGCGCGTGAGCGCGGATTGCGACAGGCCGACGTCTTCGGCCGCGCGCGAATAGTTGAGCCGCCGCGCCACCGCGACGAAATGGCGAAGCGTTCGAAGTTCCATCATATGCGCCTTACGCATTACTTGAACCATCATTATGCATTGGACGCAAATCCTGCAGCGCGGCAAGATAATTTCAACAATCGCGCCGGGTGCTTTGGCGACAGCGGGGAAGCGGGAGAGAAATCATGAGTGCGAAGATCAGGCAGGCTGCCAGATGCGCCCTGCTGGCCAGTAGCGTCCTTCTCGCCTTCGGGGCGCAGGCCTCGGCCGAGCAGGCCGCCGGCCCGGCGCCGTCATCCGGCTTTCCGGCGGTAGCAACGGCGCCAAAGGGGGCGCCGAATGTCCTCATCATCCTGACCGACGACGTCGGGTTCGCGGCCAGCAGCACCTTTGGCGGTGCCATTCCGACCCCCAATCTGGACCGGCTCGCGGCGAACGGGCTTGTCTACAACAACTTCAATACCACCGCGATCTGCTCGTCCTCGCGCGCGGCCCTGCTGACCGGGCGCAACCACCATGCGGTGGGTTTCGGCACGGTTTCCGACCTCGCGCGTCCGGAACCGGGCTACAATTCGATCATCCCCAAGAGTGCCGGCACGATCGGACAGGTGCTTTCTGCCGCCGGTTATGACACTGCGATGTTCGGCAAGAACCACAATGTGCCGACCTGGCAGAGCGGGCCGATGGGGCCGTTCGACCAGTGGGGCAACGGTCTTGGCTTCGGCTATTTCTATGGCTTCAACGGCGGGTGGACCGACCAGTTCGAGCCGCAGCTGATCGAGAATACGCGCACCATCGAACCGCCCGAGCGCGGCGACGGGACCGAGGCGGGCTATGTGCTTGACCGCGATCTGGCGGACCACACGATCGACTGGCTGCTGATGCAGCATTCGCAGAACCCCGCGAAGCCCTTCCTCATCTACTACGCGCCCGGCACTGCGCACGCGCCGCTGCAGGCGCCGGCCGAATGGATTGCCCGCTTCAAGGGCAAGTTCGATTCCGGCTGGGATGCCTACCGCGAGGCGGCGCTGGCCCGGCAGAAGAAGCTCGGTCTGGTGCCTGCCGATACGAAACTGGCGCCGATGCCCGAAGGCACCAGGCCATGGAACACGCTCTCGGCCGACGAGCGCAAGGTCGCGGCGCGCTACATGGAAGTCTATGCGGCGATGCTGTCCTACTGCGATGCGCAGATCGGACGCATCCTTGATACGCTCAAGCGGACGGGAGAGCTCGACAACACGATGGTCGTGTTCGTCGAGGGCGATAACGGCGCCTCGGGCGAAGGCGGCGCGATCGGCGGCGTCAACTACGCCACCCGCATCAGCGCTGCCATGCAGGGCGGCGACGAGATGGCCCATGCGCTGGGCAAGCTGGATGACATCGGCGGGCCGGACAGCCTGCCCATCGGCCCGGTAGGCTGGGCCTCGGCGCTGAACACGCCATTTCCCTACTACAAGCTGGTCGCCTCGCGGCTTGGCGGCGTGCGCAATGGTATGGTCGTCTCCTGGCCTGCGCGCATCACCCAGCGCGGCGTGCGCAGCCAGTTCGTCGATGTGAACGATGTGATGCCGACCGTGCTCGACGCCGCCGGTGTGCCCGCGCCGGAGAGCCTGAACGGGATTGCGCAGCAGCCCTTCGACGGGGTGAGCTTTGCCTACAGCTTCACCCAGCCCAAGGCGCCCTCGCGGCACCAGACTCAATACTTCGAGGTCTTCGGTCACGCTGGGATCTATCACGATGGGTGGATGCTGTCCGAAGCGGTGAAGGTAGAGCTGCGTCTGGATGCGGCGATGCCCGATCCGGCCTCGGCATGGCAGCTCTACGACTTGCGCCACGACTGGTCACAGACCACCGATGTCGCTGCGGCGCATCCGGACAAGGTGGCCGAAATCAAGGCCCTCTGGGAGAAGGAGGCCTCGCGCAACCACGTGTTGCCGCTGCAGTACAGCAACTTTTCATCGATGCTGCCGGGCACCCGGCCGGAGCCGCTTGCCGAGCCCGGCGTGCACGTCCTCTATCCCACGCAGTAGCGCTATCCGCCGGGCGCGTTCCCGGCGATCAACAATCGCAGCTGGACGATTGCCGCTGACATTGATGTGCCTGCGGGTGGCGGTGAGGGCATGCTGGTGACACAGGGCGGCCGCTTCTCGGGCTGGGCCCTTGCGGTGCTGGGCGGGAGGCCGGTCTTTTTCTACCGCGACAACGACCGGGACACGGCGCTGGTGCGCGTCGCTGGCGCGTCATCGCTGGCGCCCGGACGGCACAAGGTGGCGATTTCCTTCACCGTAGATGGCCCCGGCTTCGGCAAGGGCGGGGCGCTCGCGCTGTCCGTCGATGGAACGCCGGCCGGCAGCGGCAGGATGGAACACACGGTACCCTTCGAGTTCAGCGAAGAAGCCACCATCGGTCACGATGCAGGGACCCCGCTGACCGGTGATTATCGCCTGCCCTTCGCCTTCAACGGCACGATCGACAATGTCTCGTTTGATCTGGGGCCGGTGCAGCCGATGGCGGCGAGGCCGCATTGACGGCGGGCCGGACTGCGCAGTCCGGCCTGACCTTGCCCTCAGCTCCCTGCCGCGTAGCTTCCCATTACGTCACTGCGCATGGCGGCGCCGCTGTCGGACCGTGAATAGAACATGTGCCCGCCAGGATACATGTGCAGTTTGATCCGGCCAGCGCGCGCGAAGTCCGGCATCTGCGCCAGGATCAGCTTCGATCCGTAGAAGGGGCAGGAAAGGTCGTCCCAGCCGTGGACGATGTTCACGGTCATTTTGGGATCGGTGGCGATGGCCTTGCGCAGGTCGCTCACCGGGCTGTCGGTATCGTCGCGCTTCCACTGCTCGTTCACGTCGTAGGACAGGGCGTTGTAGCGGGCGTTGACCTTCCAGCCGACCTGCCGGGTGACGAAATCGACCATCGCGGAGGTTGTTGGCGCGATCAGGGTGGTCAGCAGCGGATCGCTGTACTGCGGCGTCGCGCTGGCCGGGAACGGGTCGTAGGCGGTGTAGTTGGAATCGTAGACCGAACCGATCAGGCCCTGACTGCGGCGGATTTCGCGCAGGTAGGTGTCGATGTCGACCCGCCCGTTCATGCGCCGCACGAGCGCGGGATCGAGTCCGGTGATCTCGGCGACCTTGGCCGAGAGGCGGTCGGTCGCGGCCTTGTCGCCGGGGCCCGCGAGGAAGTCCTGCACGAACCCGGTGCGCATGTAGGTCTCGACCGGCCCCATGGTGGTCTCGTCCAGCGGCTTACCCTGCCGTTCGAAATGCCCGGCGGCCATTGAGGGCAGGTTGATCATCCACGGCAGCGGAGAGAGCGCGTCGTCCTCGCCGATAGCGGGCGGATCGAGGTAGGGCGAAACCAGCGTCATGCCCGAAATACCCACCCCCATCTGTGTCTGAAGGTAATAGGCGAGGCGCGGCACCCGGTAGCCGCCGTAGCTTTCACCCGTGAGGTACTTGCGGCTGGTCAGGCGGTCGTTGGCCACCAGCCAGTCGTAGACGATGCGGCTGAGGTAATGGATGTCGGCGTCGGCCTCGTAGAAGTCCTTCTTGGTCTTGTCCTTGTCCTCGCGTGAGCGCGAGAAGCCGGTGCCGATGGGATCGATGAAGACGAGGTCGGTGAAATCGAGCCAGGAATTGGGATTGTCGCGCAGGACCGCAAGGTCGGAGGGCGCGTCGCCCTGATCGCCGAACGGCACGCGCTTGGGGCCGATTGCGCCGAGGTTGAGATAGACCGACGAGGCGCCCGGACCGCCGTTGAAAGCGAAGGTCACCGGGCGGGACGTGGGTGTGCCGGGCACGGTGTAAGCGGTGTAGACCACCTCGCCGATGACCTTGCCCTTGTCATCCTTCACCGGGAGCGAGCCGACCGTCGCGGTATAGCTGACTGTCCTGCCGCCGATCACCGCAGATTGCTTGATCGATTTGGGCTCGGGGAAGGGCGTGAAATGGTCGTCCGGCTTGGCATCGGCCTTTTCGGACGCTTTGGCGTCATCGGCCTTGGTATCGGCGTCGGCAGCGAGGATGGCTGAACCGGAAGCGGTCAGCAGCAGGGCCGAACAGGCCAGAGTCAGGATTCGCATGGAACGTCGCACCTCGATTGCTTGTGTCCTTGGGGGGGCGAAGCGAGGCACCTTAGCGAGGCGGTGCGATGCGGCAAGGCCTGCCGCATCGCACTGACATTCAGGAAATCAGGGCATCATCGATCCGGTTTCGACAAAGCGCTGGTGCCATGACAGCGCTTCGCTGAGGATCGAAGGCGACTGCAACCCGTAGGACTGCTTTTGCGCGCGGGCGAAGTAGTCCTCCAGCAGCGGTCGGTATTCCGGATGCGCGCAGTTGGCGATGATGACCTTCGCGCGTTCCTTGGGGCTGAGCCCGCGCAGATCGGCAAGGCCCTGCTCGGTGACGATCACCTGCACGTCCTGGTTGATGTGGTCGACATGGCTCGCCTGCGGCACGATGGCGGAGATCGCGCCACCCTTCGCGGTCGAAGGCGTCATGAAGATCGAGATATAGGCATTGCGGGCGAAGTCGCCCGAGCCGCCGATGCCGTTCTGGATGCGCGAGCCCATGACGTGGGTGGAATTGACCGCGCCGTAGATGTCGGCCTCGATCAGCCCGTTCATGGCGATGCAGCCCAGGCGGCGGATCAGTTCGGGGTGGTTGCTGATCTCCTGCGGGCGGAGGATCATCTTGCCGCGATAGCGGTGCATGTGGCGGTTGATCCGCTCGGCCGCCTCGGGGCTGAGCGAGAAGGCGGTGGCACTGGCCATGCGCAGCTTGCCCTCGTCGAGCAGGTCCAGCATGCCGTCCTGGATCACCTCGGTATAGGCGGTCATGGACTCGAAGGGGCTCTCGACAAGGCCGGTCAGAACGGCGTTGGCGATGTTGCCCACGCCCGACTGGATCGGCAACAGCGAGGCGGGCAGCCGGCCCATCTTCACTTCATGGCCGAGGAATTCGAGGATGTGCCCGGCAATCGCGCGCGCCTTGTCGTCGGGCGGCGAGAACGGCGCGTTGCGGTCGGGCGCGTCGGTCTCGACAATCGCAACGATCTTCTTGGGATTGCAGCGTAGCGTCTTCTCGCCAATGCGCTCATCCGCGCGGCACAGGGGGATCGGCACGCGGTTGGGCGGCAGGGCGGTGCCGTAGTAGATATCATGCATGCCCTCGAGCGCTTCATTCTGCCACGAATTGACTTCGAGGATCACTTTCTCGGCGCGATCAAGCCAGGTCTTGTTGTTGCCGACGGAAGAGGACGGGATCAGCGATCCGTCCTCGCGGATGCCGGTCACTTCGACGACGGCCGTGTCCAGCGGGCCGAGGAAGCCCTGCCAGGCCATCGGTGCGACCTGGCTCAGGTGCATGTCGAAGTAGTTCATCTCGCCCTTGTTGATCTTCTCGCGGGCGATGGGATCGGAATTGTAGGGCAGGCGGAAATCGATACCGTCGGCCTTGGCGAGCGCACCGTCGAGTTCGGGGCCGGTCGAGGCGCCGGTCCACATGCTCACCTTGAACGGATTGCCGGCCGCGTGCTCGGCTTCGATTTTCGCGGCCAGTGCCTGCGGAACGGCCTTGGGATACCCGGAACCGGTAAACCCGCTCATTCCGACGGCGCTGCCATGGGTAATGAACCGGGCGGCATCGGCGGCATTCATGATCTTCGAACGCAACGCCTCATTACGAATACGCAAGCGGCCTCTCCTTCTCTTCGCAGGCCACCCGGTTCGCGCGTGTGAGCGCGAAAAAAAAGTGAAAAGCGCGCTCCCTGAATTGCATTTCATGCAACCCATGGATTGCAAGGCGGATTGCCTTCGATTGTGCATTGCAGCATGTGGCGCGGAATTTGCTTGCTGTGTCTGGGCAAACCAACCCCAAGAGCCCGAGGAGAAGACAGCACATGACCGACATGACCGAACTGGCCAAGCGCAAGCAGCCGATCAATCTCGCCATCGTCCATGTCGATCCGGACGCCTTTCTCGACCATTTCCTGCCCTGGCTGGAAATTACCGCGTTTCTCTCGGCGCGGCGCGCGGGACAGGTGGACATGCCTGCGGATGGGGTGACGCCGGCGCTGACGGAACAGCAACTGGCGGGAGGCATTACGCACCAGATCGGTGACGATACGCTAGTTGCCTTCGCGATGTCGGCCGCGATGAAAGGCGACAAGGATGCGGTCGACAAGGTCGAGGCGGGCTTGCGCGAACGTTTCGGTGCAGGCTTCCCCGGAAACGTCGGACTCTGGCATTTCCGCGGGGAAATTGCGGCTCCTGTGACATTGGACGACCATGTGGGGCAGGCCGGGAAGAAGATGCTCCTGGGTGAACCGACCCCGCCGCCGATGCGCAATGGCGAGACATGGACGGTGGGCATGCGTTTCCTCGAACGCGCGCTCGGCTCCAACTTCAAGAGTGAAATTCTCTACCCGCTCGCACTGTGGACGCGGGCCAAGTGGGAAGAGGTCTGCGAGGCCGGCGTCGCCTTCATGGCCCACATCGAGGAGAACCTGCCGGTGCTGAGAGAGGCCCTCAAGGAGCCACGCAACGACGCCGCTTTCGTCGCCAACATGCTGCTGCTCGGCGCCCCGGCCGTGGAGATGGATTTGCAGGACGATGTGCAGGGAATGCTTCGTTCGCTGTCTCGCCGCTGATGGCGAAAACCTGACAATCGGCTGCTGCCGCGCCGGACAATTGAAGGGTTCGTGACTTTCGATTGTCCGGCGCGGCAGCAATCCCGGTTCAGGGAAGTGTGCACAAAGGGCGCCGGGGAATGATCGTCCTGCCCTTGCTTTGCAGCGGCTCGCTCCGCTGCCTGGAGGCTCTGACCTCCTGCCGGGCTTTTGCGGTCCAGCCGCCCTGGATGTTTTCTTCGAACACGGCCGCCCTGCGCCGGCCGGGCTTCAGTGTCTCGCGATTTCGGTCAGGGCCCGCGCGACCGTGGCAAGTTCGCTCTCGCGCCTGACACCGCACTTGAGAAAGATGTTGCGCAACTGCGTGGTCACCGTCTGGGTGCTGACGCCGCGCAGCCCGGCGATCTCCTGCCGCGAATGGCCGCGCGACAGCAGGGCCACAACGTGGGCTTCGGCGCTGCTGAGCCCCAGGGCTTCGGCCAGATGCCGGGCATCATGCTCAAGTTCCTCCTGCGCCAGATGATGGTGTGTCCCGTCCGGAGTGGCGAGCGGCGAGCGCAGCGTTACGATGACTCGCGGGGTGAAGCCGAAATGCCATTCCTGCCGCGGCAGTGCGCGCACGTCCACCAGAAGCAGACCGGCATCGCTCCGGATCCAGAGATCCGAAGGGCCGGTCTCGGCACCGGACAGGGCAAGGGCGATGCGCGCCTGCAGCGCGCGGTCCATGGCCGGGCAGCCCGCATGTAGCGTGCGGCTTCTTATCTGAAGCGTGCGCATGCCGAGCAGCGGAGCGGCGGCTTCACTGACGTGGCAGACACGCGCTGCGGCATCGAGCAGGATCGCTGGCGTGCGCATCGCCTCGAGCGAGCCCTGCATCATGAGCATGCCCTGATGTTCGATGGCATTCTGGGTGCGCAGGGCGGATAGCACGTGCTGGCCAGCTTCCGCGAATACCTGCCGGTCGGCCTCGGATGAGCGGCCATCGGATGCGCTGCGGAGGACAGCCAGACCGAAAAAGGCACCGGGTTGCTGGGTAAGCACCATCTGTGCGCCATGCTCGATATCGAGGCAGCGCATGGCGTCCATATACTGTTCGTCGGTATGCGCGGCCCGGATGGCGTCATAGTGTTCTTCCCACGCCATTTCGAACGGCTGGCCGGCCGCCGCCACGCGGTAGTTCACTTCAGGCCGGTAGCCATCAAACCCTTCCAGAAGCGAGTGAAACTCCGGGCTGGCTCCACTGACCCAGTTGAATGCCAGGTGCCGGGCGCCAATCGCCAGCATCTGCCCGTGCGAGGAATGCGTCGCTTCCGCCAGCGTGCGCAAGGCATTGTCCCAACCCAGCTCCTCGAAAGGCGCGCGCTCAAAGGCCGCGGCAATTCGCGCCACCTTTTGTGATACACTTTCCTTGCCCGGCCCGCTCATGTCAAACTTACGCCTGCTCCATTCGTGATGGGCCCATACCATGATCTTGGTATGTGTGGAGAAGACTTTGCGTTCAAAGGGGAAATGCGACCCGAAGGATTGGTGCGACCATTCCTTTTCCTGCCCCGGTGCCTCTTTGTCAGGTGCCGGGGCTTTTTATCGGCCATTGCGGGCGCATGGCTACGCCGGAGCAGGCGTCGGCCTGGAAATCGTGGTGTTGCCCGGGATTCGGGAGTGGCTGCATTGGTCAGACTGCGCGCGGTGCCGAGGGAAGCCCGGAAATCGCATGCCAGACAAAGTCGAGGCGCTCATGATGATTGAGGGCGCTCACCGCGCCCCCAGATCGCCCTTGCCCACGGTTCCGCTGGCCATTTCCAGCATCTTGTCGAGGCTCTTCTTCGCGGCGAGGCGCAGGCCTTCCTCGATCTCCACCCTCGGCTCCAGGTCGCGCAGGGCGAGGTAGAGCTTTTCCATGGTGTTAAGAGCCATGTAGGGACAGATGTTGCAGTTGCAGTTGCCGTCCGCGCCCGGGGCGCCGATGAAGGTCTTGTTCGGCAGAGCCAGTTCCATCTGGTGGATGATGTGCGGCTCGGTGGCGACGATCAGGGTGTCGCCTGCCATTTCCTTGGCGTATTTCAGGATGCCGCTGGTCGAGCCGACATAGTCCGCGTGGTCGACGATCGTCGGCGGGCATTCGGGGTGCGCGGCGATCGGGGCGCCGGGGTTCTGTGCCTTGAGCTTGAGCAGTTCGGTCTCGCTAAACGCCTCGTGGACGATGCACACGCCCGGCCACAGCAGCATCTCGCGGTTGAACTTGCGGGAAAGGTAGCCGCCCAGGTGCCGGTCGGGGCCGAAGATGATCTTCTGGTCCGCCGGGATCTGCTGCAGGATCGTTTCGGCGCTGGAGCTGGTGACGATCACGTCGGACAGCGCCTTCACCTCGGTCGAGCAGTTGATGTAAGTGAGCGCAATGTGATCGGGATGCGCCTCGCGGAAAGCCTTGAACTTCTCGGGCGGGCACGAGTCTTCCAGGCTGCAGCCGGCGTCCATGTCGGGGACCACCACGATCTTGTTCGGGCTCAGGATCTTGGCGGTCTCGGCCATGAATGTCACGCCGCAGAAGGCGATCACGTCGGCATCGGTCTCGGCGGCCTTGCGACTGAGTTCGAGGCTGTCGCCCACGAAGTCGGCGAGGTCCTGGAGTTCGGGTTTCTGGTAGTAGTGCGCGAGGATGACCGCATTGCGTTCCTTGCGCAGCCGCTCGATCTCGGCGCGCACGTCGATGCCGGAAAGGTCGGCGGGCATTACGGTCATGGTCTTTCCTCTTGTCCTGCGCTTCCGGACTCTGATGCCGGAAGAGCGGCCTATCTAGGAGGCGAAAGCGCAGGACCCAAGGGGAAATTGCGGTCTTATGCGGCAATCATGCGCGCGGTGAATGCAATCCATGCAGGCGTGACGGCGAGAACTTCCACCACGACGTGCGAGAGCACTACCGAGATCCCGACAACCACGGTGGCCGGATGGATCGCACCCAGTTCCTTGCGGTCGTGGCGGACGATCAGCGCAGCCACGCCGAGCTGGATCGCCATCGACAGCCATTCACCCCAAGGCATGATGAAAGGCATCGGCAGCACCCGGCCAAGCGCGGGTTCCATCAGGAGAATGGTGGAGCCCACCATCAACCGTTTGTGCCAGTCCGGCTGCCCCCGCCGGCTTACGGCGGTTGCGACGACCACGGCAAAGATCACGACGCTGACATGGACCAGCGCGAGGAAATACGCGGCCGTGAAAAACGGCGGGAACATGTTGATCGGAAGTGCGGCCAGGCACGTCATGCTCGCCAGCACGACAATCAGCGGCAGCATACCTGCGCTCGCCCACCCCAGCTTGCGGTGCAGTGCCAGTCCCCCACGTCCGGCTAGCACCGCCTGAGTCATCAGCAGCGAAAGCCATGCCAGCATGGCAATGCCGTGCAGATGCATGACCAGCGGCGCATGGGCATAGTCGACCATGCCGCGCAGACCGAATTGTGCGAAACCGAAAATGATGAAGACGGAGATGCCGATCGTCATCTTCGCCCAGAACGACAGGCGCGCCGTTTGCGCGCCAGCCAAAGTTGCCATTGCTTCTCTCCACCCACGTTGTAGGGGCAGATAATAATTGCGTTATGGATTTAAGGGAATACTTGTCGACGAATGCCTAATTTGTGCCGACCAGCGCCCAATCGTCTTTGCGTTGTATTGTAATTCCACGCTTTTCGAGATCGATTAGGTGCGCGAGCACCGAGCGGCCGGCGGCGGGCCAGAGCCTTTCGTCCACGCCCTTGTACATCTGCGCGACCATGTCGGGCACGCGGGTATGGCCGGCCTCGATCTGGCGCTGGATCTGCTTTTCGCGGCTGCGGCGGTGGCCGATCATCCCACGTACGAGCTGGCGGGGCCTGGTGACGGCAGGTCCGTGCGCCGGATAGTAGATCGTATCCTGTTCGCGGTCGTAGAGTTTGTGCAGGCTGGCGAGATACGCGGTCATGTCACCGTCCGGCGGCGAGACCACGCTGGTCGACCAGCCCATCACATGATCGCCGGTGAACAGCGCGCCGGTTTCCTCGAGCGCGAAACATAAGTGGTTGGAGGTGTGGCCTGGCGTCGAAACGCCGCGCAGAGTCCAGCCCTCGCCGGGGATAGCCTCGCCGTCCGCCAGCACGCGGTCCGGAACGTAGCCGGGATCGAAGGCGGCATCTGCGCGCGGGCCTTCGTCGTCGAGTGTGAGCGGTGCACAGCCGATGATGGGCGCACCGGTGCGGGCGGCCAGCGGAGATGCGGCGGGCGAGTGGTCACGGTGAGTGTGGGTGCAGCAAATCGCGACGACCCCGGCATCGCCGATCGCCGCGAGCAGGGCGTCGAGATGCTCCACGTCGTCCGGGCCGGGATCGATCACCGCTACATTCGATCCGTCGCCGACGATGTAGGTCTGCGTGCCGGTGTAGGTGAACGGCGAGGGATTGCGCGCCAGCACGCGGCGCACCAGCGGGCCGACGCGTTCGGCCACGGTATAGGGTCTGTCGATGTCGCGGTCTGCGGTCATGAGCGCGATATGGGCGCTGGCAAGGCGGCTGTCGACCCATGCGTGCGGGGAGGCTAACAGGGGAGCGGATGACGGAGGGGTGAATGCAGGCTCAGGGCATGGCTGAAGGCGGCGCGATTCTGGTGATCGATGCCGGGACGACCTCGAACCGGGCGATGGTCTTTTCGCCCGATGGGGCTGTCCATGCGCTGGCGCAGCGGCCACTGACGCAGCACTATCCGCAGCCCGGTTGGGTGGAACACGAAGCCGGCGAGATCTGGCAAGGCGTGCTCGCCTGTACGCGGCAGGCGGTGGCGCAGGCGGGCGGGGTGGACCGCATCGCCGCGATCGGTATCGCCAACCAGCGCGAGACCGTTGTGGCGTGGGACAAGGTGAGCGGAGAGCCGCTTTCTCGCGCGATCGTGTGGCAGGACCGCCGCACGGCGCCCGCGTGTGAGACGCTTCGGGCCGCCGGGCAGGAACGTGCGGTGCAAGCGGCGACCGGGCTGATCCTCGACCCCTATTTCTCGGCCACCAAGATGGGCTGGCTGATTGCCAACGTGTCCGAAGTGCGCGCTGCGAAGGAGGCCGGGCGGCTGGCGCTGGGTACGGTCGAATCGTGGCTGCTCTTCAAGCTCACCGGTGGCGCGCATTTCTCCGATGCCAGCAATGCCTCGCGCACCAGCCTGCTGCCGCTTGCCGGTGCGGACTGGGACGAGGCGCTGTGCGATCTGTTCGGCGTGCCGCGTGCCGCGCTCCCCGAAATCTGCGACTGTGCCGGATCGATCGGCATGGCACTGCCCGAATGGCTGGGCGCACCGGTTCCGGTGACCGGCATGGCGGGGGACCAGCAGGCCGCCACAATCGGGCAAGCCTGTCTCGCCCCCGGCGAGACCAAGGCGACCTACGGCACCGGGGCTTTCGTGCTGGCGAACATGGGGGCGCAAGTTCCGTCATCGGCGCATCGCTTGCTGGCTACGGTGCTGTGGCAGATGGGCGGCGAGCGGGCCTATGCCCTCGAAGGCTCGGTGTTCGTTGCGGGCAGTCTGGTGCAATGGCTGCGTGACAGCCTCGGCCTGATCGATGCAGCGACCGAGACCGAAGCCCTCGCGCGCTCGGTGCCGGACAGCAGCGGCGTGGTGATCGTCCCGGCGCTTTCGGGGCTGGGCGCGCCGCACTGGCGGGCCGACGCACGTGCCTCGATCACCGGTCTGACCTTTGCCAGCACCCGCGCGCACCTTGCCCGTGCAGCGCTGGAGGCCATGGCGATGCAGACGCGCGACCTGGCCGAGGCTTTCGCGGCCGACGGCGCTCGCTGGACCACGCTGCGCATCGACGGCGGGATGAGCGCCAACGACTGGATGGCGCAGGATCTGGCCGACGTGCTGGCCTTGCCGGTCGAACGCCCGGTTTTCGTTGAAACAACGGCGCTGGGCGCGGGACTGCTGGCGGGGCTGGGCGCGGGGACGTTCGGATCGCTCGCAGAGGCGGGCAAGGCGATGAGCGGCGTGCGGCGCACATTTACGCCGGCCATGTCCGAGACGGTGCGGGAGGAGCGGATCGGCAGCTGGAGGCGGGCTCTGGAGACCGTTTGACGCATCAGGCGTCAACGATTTTTGCTGTCAGCCGGCAAGGCGCTGTTCGATGCGTTCGCGCATGCGCTCGAGTGCGCTTGGCAGAGGGTTCTCGCCGGGCCGCCAGTTCTGGTCGAGGCGGAGCAGGCGGGCGTAGAACTGGCGTGTCGTTCCCACCAGTTCGACGATCGCGGGCTCCAGCAGGGCTGCATGGTTCGGATCTGCTTCGCGGGTATCGAGTGGCAGACGGCCATGGCGATGGAGCTGCAGTTCATTGAGTTCGCCATTGAAATAGGCGCGATGATTGAGCAGCCAGGCAATCGCATGCATCATCCGGGTTGTCGTGCGCAGACCTTCGCTCGATAGTGCGACGCGGGCCAGGTCCTCGTCCATGCTGGCCGTTTCCAGCCGTCCGGACAGCGTGAAGGCATGGCGCACGTCGTCGGCGAGGACGATGGCTTCGCAATAGAGCGCTTCGACGATGCGCGGATTGATGGCGGCCGGTTCAGACATTTCCCGTTCATATTTCTCACCCGGGACTCGGCGGCAACTATCTAATGGTAAAAATTCGCAGCGAAATTTCCTGCTGTCCCCGTTCGATACGGTTATCAGTGAACACAAATCGGCGTGTTTGACCGCGCGCGGGAAAGTTGCGGGTGTCCGTATGTGCGGGAACCGGAAAGGCCGGGGAGCTCAGGCGATGATGTCGGGGATCAGGTAGTCCTCGATTTGCGAGATCTGGTCCTTGAGCTTCAGCTTGCGTTTTTTGAGTCGGGCAATCTGCATCTGGTCGCCCGAACCCGACGCCAGCAGCGCGTCGATCGCAGCGTCGAGATCGCGATGCTCGATTTTCAGGATTTCCAGGCGTTTGCGCATTTCCTCTTCGGTCACGCCGAAATTCCTCAATCTGGTTGTGCCGTATTGCCCCGAGCAAACGGTCGCGAACCGGCTAGCGCAGGTTCCATGCATTTTACCGATATGTAGCATTCATGCTCTTCGCAAGACGCCCTGAATATGGTTCCCTTCTATCGCGCCGGACCAGAGAAGCCGAGTCGCCAATCCGGGCCCTCGGCATCGGGTCATAATGACAGAGGTTCGGCCCCAAAGGAGGAACGATCCATGGAGAGTTCGCACATCAGCGCCCTGCAGCTCAAGCATGCCGGTATCGAACGGCAGCTTCACGCGGAAATGAGCCGCCCGATGCCTGATGCCGCGGTGATCCAGGCCCTCAAGAAGCGAAAGCTCAGACTCAAGGAGGAACTGGTGCGGGTCTGACCGCGGGTTCCTTTCCACTGAGCGATATTGTCGGAACACGCTGATTTAACGGTTCCGCTGCGTTCCCAAAGCGCCGTCTTTGCGGTACTTGCTAGGACATGACCAGCGGAGCCGTAGCAGCAGCCAGAAACATTCTCACGCGCCTCCACGAGGTTATGGCGTCGCGCAGTCATGCGCAGTCGAAGCTGAACACCGTGGCGGAAGTGATCGGGGAGTGCCTCGATAGCGAGGTCTGTTCGGTCTATCTCCTGCGTGAGGGGATGCTGGAACTGTTCGCGACACGCGGTCTAGCCCAGGAAGCGGTGCATGTTACCCGCATGGCGGTGGGAGAGGGTCTCGTCGGTTTGATTGCCGAACAGATCGAGACCCTCAACCTCGCCGAGGCGGCGGCGCATCCGGACTTTTCCTATCGGCCGGAAACCGGCGAGGACCGGTTCCACTCGTTTGCGGGTGTTCCGATCGTGCGGCGCGAGCGGGCGGTGGGCGTCTTGTGCGTGCAGCATGTCGAACCGCGACGCTACGAGGAAGTGGAGATCGAGGCGCTGCAGACCGTGGCGATGGTGCTCTCCGAACTGATCGTCAATGCCGGCCTTATCGACGGTGAGGACGCTGGCACGTTCGGCGTGGGCCAGACCGGGCCTGAGCAACTGCGCGGACTGACGCTGGTGAAGGGACTGGCATCGGGCGTGGCCGTGTTCCACCAGCCGCGCGTCACCATCGAGCACATTGTTGCCGAGGATACCGAGGCGGAGCGCCAGCGCGTGATCCTTGCCTTCGACAAGATGCGCGAGCAGATCGACCGCATGGCCGGACAGGCCGAATTCGGCGTGGGCGGGGAGCACGAGGAAGTGCTCGAGACGTACCGCATGTTCGCTTACGACGAGGGCTGGACGCGGCGGATCAACGAGGCGATCGATTCCGGCCTGACCGCCGAAGCGGCGATCGAGCGCGTGCAGCAGCGCACGCGCATGCGCATGCGCCAGATCGACGATCCGCTGCTGGCCGACCGGATGCACGATCTGGAGGATCTGGCGAACCGCCTGCTGCGCATTGTTTCCGGACAGCTCGGTACTGCCGCCTCGATGGGCCTGCGAAACGATGCGATCCTGATTGCACGTAATCTGGGACCGGCCGAACTGCTTGAATACGACCGGCGGCGCCTCAAGGGGGTCATCCTTGAGGAAGGCTCGCTTACCAGTCACGTGGTGATCGTGGCGCGGGCGATGGGCGTGCCGGTGCTTGGCCGCGTGCGAGGGCTGCGCGGCGTCGTGCGCGAGGGCGATCACCTTCTGCTCGATGCAGATCAGGCAACGGCGATGGTGCGTCCCTCGCCGGGGGTGGTCGAGGCCTTCGAGGCGCGCTTCGCCAAGAGCCGGGAGCGCCAGGCGGCTTATGCCGCGCTGCGTGACGTCAAGCCGGTCTCGCGCGACGGGCAGCGGGTTCGTGTGAAGATCAACGCGGGCCTGCGCGACGATCTCGCCAATCTCAGCCTGACCGGAGCCGACGGCATCGGTCTGTTTCGTACCGAGTTCCAGTTCCTGGTCTCGGCAACGCTACCCCAGCGTGAGCGGCAGACCAGGTTATACCGCGACGTGATGGATGCCGCGGGGGACAAGCCTGTGGTCTTCCGGACGGTCGATATCGGCGGCGACAAGACGCTGCCCTATCTGCGTCACGACGACGGCGAGGGCGAGGAAAATCCGGCCATGGGCTGGCGCGCGCTGCGCGTCGCGCTCGAACGCGATGGCCTGCTGAAGGCTCAGGCGCGCGCCCTGCTAGAAGCGGGTGCGGGACGCACGCTCCATGTCATGTTCCCGATGGTGGCCGAGCCGTGGGAGTTCGATGCGGCCAAGGCGGTGTTCGACGGGCAACTGGCCTATCTCAAGCAGCAGAAGAAGCTGCTGCCCGAAGTCATCCGCTATGGCGTCATGCTCGAAGTGCCGGCGCTGGCCGAGCAACTCGACCTGCTGGCACCGAAGATCTCTTTCCTTTCGATCGGCACGAACGACCTGACGCAGTTCCTGTTTGCGGCGGACCGGTCGAATCCGAAGCTGGCGGAGCGCTATGACTGGCTGAGCCCGGCGATCCTGCGCTTCATCCGCCGCGTCGTGCGCAGCCTCGACGGCTTCAATGTCGATATCAGCGTCTGCGGCGAGATGGGCGGCCGCCCGCTCGAGGCGCTGGCTCTGCTGGGTCTGGGCATCCGGCACATGTCGATCACACCGGCGTCGGTTGGTCCTGTGAAGGAACTTGTGGGCAAGGTCGATCTGGGCGAAATCGGCGCGGCCATGGAAGGCTGGCTGACGTCGCCGCCGCCAGATCTGCGCGTGACGATGACGGAATGGGCCGCAGCGCGCGGTATCCATACCGACTGATTTTGTCGTGTTGCCGCCGTATGCCGGTGCTTGCCGTAATATAATCAACCGTTTTCTCGGCACCCGATTGACTTTGGGCGGCCAGACGGTTTGGTTATGGACCAGTTTCGGGACGTAACGATCAAGACCCTCCGGGAGCCGCATGGACAGCCAGAACACCGATAGCCCTGGACAGGCAGGTCTTCCATTGACTGCCGGGGGACGGTTGCGTTCTGCAAGGGAGGCGGCCGGGCTTACGCGCGCTGACATTTCGTCACAGACGAAGATTGCCGAGCGCCACCTTCATGCCATCGAGGAAGATCGTTTCGGGGACATGGCCGCCCGCACATACGCCGTCGGCTTCGCGCGCGCCTATGCGCGCGCACTGGGGCTTGACGAGACCGAGATCGCGGCCGCCGTTCACGCGCAGATCGATGCCCAGGAAGTCGATCATCCCGATGCTGTATCGGGCTTCGAACCGGGCGATCCTGCCCGTGTGCCGCCGTTGCGGCTTGCGTGGCTCGCGGCGGGTGGCGCGGTTGTCGTCATTGTGCTTTTGCTGGTATTCTGGAGCAGTTTCCTGTCGCCGGAAGGCAAACTGCCGGATCTGCTGCCGCAGCAAACAGTCGCACCCGTTGCAAGTGCTTCTGCGTCGGCGTCCACGCCCGCGCCCGCGCCCGCGCCTGCAGCAAGCGATGGCCCGGTGGTTCTGACAGCGACCGCCGACGGCATATGGGTCAAGGTGACCGATGATAGCGGCAAGCCGCTGCTGGAGAAAACGCTGGCCAAGGGTGAAAGCTGGACCGTGCCTGCCGACGCACATGCCCCGCAATTGCGCACCGGCCGTCCCGATGCTCTGCAGCTTGCGGTGGGCGGCAAGGCCATTCCGCCGCTGGCCACGCGCCCCCAGACGGTGTCTGGCGTGTCGTTGGCCGGTCCGGTCCTGCTGGCACGAACCGCTACGGCTCCGGCGCCGGGCCCTGCTGCGTCCGCGAGCAGTTCGCCGCAACCGGCGAGGCGTCCGGTTGTGAGCCGACCTGCAGCGAGTGCGCCGCAACAGGCTCCTTCGCCGCAGGTGCCACTCAGCCGGGTGCCTTCGCCCAGTCCGTCAGCCTCGTCTGCGACGCCTGTGACTCCGCCGTCCGCTTCGCCGCGTCCGGCAGCGTCTCCTTCGCTCCGGCCGAGCGCGAAGCCGTTACCTTCCCCGTCTGCAACGGCCACGCAGAAGCCGGCAACGGCCCTGCCCACGGCGCCGGAGCCGAGGGCCAATGCAGTGCCTGCACCGCAGCCAAGCCGGACGACGGAACCTCTTTCCACGGTTTCCGAATAGGCGCCCTCGACAGGTTGCGGGACATGCGGCAACAATCCTGATGGATATTCCTTGGTTAATGCGCCGTTCCGTTCGCCTATGCCAGCAGGCTGCGAACCTGACACGGGCAGTCCAGGCCAAAGCCTCACGTGGGGCAACGGGACACGGAGTTGAATTGGCGATGAATGCTTCTTTTGGCGGTACTCTGTCCGGGCGATTGCTGGTGATGGTGGCTGCAGGTTCGATGCTGGTGTCCGGCGCGGTGCCGGCGATGGCTCAGGACGGCGTCGACGGGCGGCTGAAAAAGGTCGAGGCGGAAGTGCGCGCCTTGCAGCGCAAGGTCTTCCCGGGACCGGATGGCAAGTTCTTCGAACCCGAAATCACACCTGCCACCGCGCCGGCGGGTACGCCGGGGCAGCCCGCGACGACGCCGGTGACCGATCTGCTGACGCGAATGGATGCGGTCGAGGCGCAGATGGCCCGCTTGACCTCTCAGATCGAGGAAAACAGCAACCGCATCAACCAGCTCGAGACCAAGCTGACTGGCGGCCTGCAGCCTGCGGCGGCTGCTCCCGCTCCGGTGCCTGAGGAGAATGCCGGGGCCGCCGCGCAGACGAATCTGGCGGCGATGACAGGCGGGGCTTCGGCAAAGCCCATGGCTCCTGCACCTGTGGCGGTAAAGGCCGTCGTGCCCGCGCCTACCCCAGCCAAGCCAGCAGAACCCTCCTTGGCCCGCGTCGATGCGGTCAAGGCGATCGTCAAGCCGCAGTCCGATGATCCTGGCGACGACGAATACAGCTACGGCTACCGCCTCTGGGATGCGAAGTTCTATCCCGAGGCAGAGCAGCAGCTGAAGCTGTTCCTCGAGAAGTACCCGAAGCACCGCCGCGCAAGCTGGGGGCGCAACCTGCTCGGCCGCGCCTATCTCGACGACGGCAATCCGGGCGAGGCGGCCAAGTGGTTCCTTCAGAACTACCAGACCGACAAGCGCGGTGAGCGTGCGCCGGACAGCCTGCTCTATCTCGCCATCACGATGAAGCAGATGAACGACACCAAGCGCGCCTGCATCGCGCTGGCTGAATTCAGCGAGACTTATGCAGCCGAGGCTGCTGGTCGTCTGAACAGCCTCTACACGTCCACGCGCAATGGGCTCACCTGCAGCTGAGGGCGGCGTGACGGCAGGGGCCGTCGAGCGGTTTTGCACCGGTCTGCGCGAGATCTGGCGGGAAGGCGCGGATGAGCCCGAATCCCGGCTGGGGCTCGCCGTCTCGGGCGGGCCGGACAGTCTGGCGTTGCTGCTGCTCGCGCACGCCGCGCTGCCGGGCCGCGTCGAAGCGGCGACGGTCGATCATGGCCTGCGCCGTGAAAGCGCGGACGAAGCCGCCGAGGTCGCGCGGATATGCGAGGGGCTTGGCGTGCCGCATGCCGCGCTGCCGGTCGAAGTGGCTGAGGGCAATGTCCAGGCCGAGGCGCGTCTGGCGCGCTACACGGCACTGGCGGACTGGGTCGAGGAACGCGGCCTCGCGGCTGTCGCAACGGCGCATCATGCCGACGATCAGGCCGAAACGCTGCTGATGCGGCTCAACCGCGCGAGCGGCGTGGCGGGCCTTGCCGGTGCACGGGCGCGCGGTCGGGTGCCCGATACGCCGATCCCGCTCCTGCGTCCGGTGCTCGACTGGCGCCGCGCCGAACTGGGCGAGGTAGTTCGTGCTGCCGGACTGGTCGCGGCCGATGATCCCAGCAATGCCAATGACCGCTTCGACCGGGTGCGTATCCGCAAGGCGCTGGCCGAGGCGGACTGGCTCGACGTCGCCGCCATCGCTCGCAGTGCGGCGCATATCGCCGAAGCCGATGCCGCGCTCGACTGGATGGCTTCGCTGGAATGGCGCTCCTGCGTGAAGAAGGAGCCGATGGGGCTGAAATACAAGCCACAGGCCCCGCGGGCGGTGGCTTTGCGCGTTGTGGCGCGCATCGTGCGTGAACTTGGCGGCGAGGAGCCGCGCGGCAGCGCCGTGGCGCGGCTGGTTGATGCGCTGGTGGAAGGGCGGCCGGCCTCGATTGGCGAACTGGTCGTGCGGCCCAATGCCGGGGGGTGGAGCTTTGCGAAGGCGCCGGTCAGGGCAGCGAAGCGTCGCGACTGAGATCAGCTGCCGGCGAGGTTGTCGCCGATGCCGACCTGCTTGCCGCGCGTGATATAGACCTTGTCGCCCAGATGCGTGGTGGTGAACAGCTTCGCGGCGAAGTCTTCCGGCATGCCGACACAACCGTGGCTGGCGTACCCCTTCTCCACCTTGGAGCCATGGAGCGTGATGCCGTCGTCGGTCAGGCGCTGCATGTAGGGCATTGGCGCGCCTGTATAGATGTTGGAGACGTGATCGCGATCCTTCTGGGTGATCGGGAATACACCCAGCGGCGTCGGCTTGTCCTCCGTGCCCAGCAGCACGGCGGTGGCCCCGATTTCGTAGCCGCCGCGAAACACCGAGAGCACGCGTGCATCAAGATCGACGGTGATCACGATCGGGCCCTTCGGCACGTCCTGCTCGTCCCAATGCCATTCGCCGTACTTGATAGGTCCGCTGATTGGCAGGATGCGCTTGATGACGAAGGGCTCGTCACTGATGGCAACTTTTGGAGTCGGGGCTGGCGCAGGTGTCCTGGCGACCGGGGTGGCAGCCTTTGCGGCGGCAACCGTCGCTTCGGCCAGCGAGGCGGGTTCGGGCCTGGAGGGGGAGGCTGCCATCACCAGCACGCCCGCGATGGCGGCGAGGGCGACGAAGCCCGAGGCGAGAAAGATGCGTCCGTCCACTAGACCCGTTCCTTGGCAATTCCGGGGGCGAATCCCGGTGCCTTCCTTGGCGTATCTTCGCCTAAGACGAAGTAAATCGCCAGAGTGCCCCTGTCCGTGTCCCGCTGCAGGACTGGCAAGACCCAAAGGTTAACGCGTAGTGAGAGGCTGTGAGTCCGCCGCTTCCGCGTGGCGTGCACGCAGGGCCTTCTTGTCCGGCTTGCCGACCGGCGTCTGCGGGATAGCTTCGACGAATTCGATCGACTTGGGGGCCTGATACGCGCCCTTGCGCGCGGCGACGGGGGCGCACAGGTCTTCCTCGCTGACACTCATTCCGGGCTTCAGCACGATCACGGCATGGACGGCTTCACCCCACCTGTCGTGCGGGACGCCGATTACCGCTACTTCTGCAACGGCAGGATTCTCGGCGATCACGTTTTCGATGTCGCGCGGGTAGATGTTGAAGCCGCCCGAAATGATCATGTCCTTGGTGCGGTCGACAATGCGCAGGAATCCTCCGGGATCACGCACCGCGACGTCACCGGTATGCAGCCAGTCGCCTTTGAAGGCCTCTGCCGTCAGTTCCGGGTCGCGGTAACCGTCCATTACCAGCGGCCCTTGTACGACGATCTCTCCCGGTTCGCCGTCGGGCACCGGATTGCCATAGGCGTCGTGCAGTTCCAGCCGCACCCAGGGGCTGGGCTGTCCGCAAGAGGCGAGGCGCAGCGGATCGTCCGGATCGTGATCGCGTTTGCGCATGTAGGTGAGCACCATTGGTGCTTCGGCCTGCCCGTAGAACTGTGCGAAGATCGGGCCCATCCGCTCGATCGCTTCCTTGAGGCGTGCCGGGATGATCGCCGACGCGCCGTAAAAGATCGTCTCGAGGCTGGAGAGGTCGAATTCGCCGAAGCGCGGGTGATCGAGAAGGGCGTAGATCATCGTCGGCACCAGCATCATGCAGTTGATGCGATGGCTCTCGATCATCTCCATGACCTGTAGCGGATCAAAGCGTGGCAGGATCAGGAACGTACCCCCGCGCAACAGGGCAGGCATGAACATGGCGCCGCCGGCATGGGTCAGGGGCGCGCAGGAGAGGATGTTGGGCTGTTCCGGCCACTCCCAGACCGCCTGCATGTAAAGCCCGGTGAGAAAGCCTGAACGCTGGCAGCTGGGGATTGCCTTGGGCTTGCCTGTGGTGCCGCCCGAATAGCCGAGCCGGATCACGTCGTGTTCACCGGACGGCGGCGGCACCAGCTTTTGCGGCACGAAGCCGGCGGCCAACTCGTGAATGTCCTCTGCCAGCGTGCTGCGACCGATCGACAGCAGGCGTATGCCGGGCACTTCACGCTGGATCTCGGCGGCGCGTCCCTCGAAGCGTTCGGCATCGAACAGCATGACTTTCACGCCGGCATCACGGATCACGTTGAGCTGGTCATTGAGTGCTGAGAGCGGGTGGATCGGCACGTAGAGGGCTGCCAGCATTTGCAGCGCATGGGTGAGATGCAGGCACTCCGGCCGGTTCGGCGCGATCAGCGAAATTCGGTCGCCTGCGGTTACGCCCACGGCCTGCAGGGCCTGCAGGAAGCGGCTGGTCTCGTCGCGAACGTCCGCCACGGTGAGGGTAGGGCCCTCGAGTTGTTTGAGCAGCGGGCGGCTGCCGCCGGAGTTCAGGGCATTGGCCAGCACGTCCGCATTGAACAGCGGGCGGTGGATCGCGTCATTTCCGGATGCTGTTTCCATCGGCCGATTCTCCCTGCACTTCCCATTCCTGGATTAGACATCTGTCTAGAAATGAAGCGTGCGCGGAGTCAATCGCCCAGCAGCCTGCGTGTTTGATTGGGGCAGAAGTGGCTGGCGTCAGGCCCGGTCTGTCAGGCTTCGCCGTCTGGTTTCCGGGCGATGCCTTCGCGCAGGATGGAATTGGCCAGATCGGCCAATTCCTCTGGGCTGGCGTCATCCGACCAGACAGCATAGCGCAAACCCAGGAATACGTTCATGCCCATGATCGCCCAGGCATGCGCCTCGCCCAGACCTTCGCGCAATTCGCCGCGCTTCACGCCTTGGGTCAGGCGTTCGTGGATACGGTTGGCGGTGGTCTGGTAGTGCTGGCGGAAGCTTTGCGGATCAACGAATTCGCATTCATCGATGATCCGGTAGATTTCCTTGTGCTCGCGCGCGAAGTGCAGAAAGCCCGCGAAGGCCGCGCGCTCGGTTTCCAGAGCAGGCAATTCGCTCTGCAGCGCGTTTTTCGCTGCCTCACGGACCTTGCCGCTGAGATCATCTACCAGCGCGCGGAAGATTTCGTCCTTGGAATCAAAGTACGTGTAGAAACTGCCCAGAGCCGTGCCGGCCCGGCGTGTGATGCCGGTGATAGAGGCTTCATGAAAGCCGCGCTCTCCGAATTCGATGGCCGCTGCATCGAGCAACTTGCGCAGCGTTCGGCGGCCGCGTTCGGTCCGGGGCACCTTGCTGGACGGGGTGGAGTCGCTCGCGTCTGCTGTGGTCACAAGGACACAGGTAAACCGGGTTGGACGGCTTGGCAAACATTCAAAGTTGAAACATGGTTCAACTATCAATATGAAGATGCCAACAACGAAGGTTCATTGGGAGCATAAGTGATGCATAAGGCGCGTTTTCTCGCGATTGGTTCGAGTGTGCTGGCTCTGTCGGGCGGCATCGGTATTTCCGCCCCGGCGATGGCGCAGGACGCGCCCCCTGCGGCTCAGGCTCCGGAAGAGGCCGGTGGCGACATTATCGTGACTGCCCGCCGCCGTGAGGAGCGTCTCGTCGACGTGCCGATCGCGGTGACCACGTTCAGCGGTGACCAGTTGGCCAAGTCGGGCGCGCTTGACGTGACCGATCTGGCGCAGACCACCCCGAACGTGACGCTCGAGCCCTCGCGTGGCACCAACTCGACGCTGTCTGCCTTTATTCGCGGTATCGGTCAGCAGGATCCGGTTTCCGGGTTCGAGCAGGGCGTTGGCATCTATCTCGACGATGTGTACCTCAATCGTCCGCAGGCCGCCGTGCTCGACATTTACGATGTCCAGCGCATCGAAGTGCTGCGCGGGCCGCAGGGCACGCTCTATGGCCGCAACACCATCGGCGGCGCGGTGAAGTACGTTACCAAGCCGCTGGCGCAGGACCCCTACCTGAAGATCAAGGGTACGTATGGCAGCTATGATCAGGCCGACGTTGTCGTCACCGCTTCGGCGCCTGTCAGTGACCTGGTGCGCGTTGGTGGATCGCTCGCCCGCCTTTCACGTGGCGGCTTCGGCAAGAACCTCACCACTGGCGAAGATAACTACAATAAGGATATCTGGGCCGCGCGCGGCAGCGTGGAACTGGGCGGCTATGGCGCACCGGTGACGATCCGCATCAACGGCGACTATACCAAGGACAACTCGAACGCCCGCGGCGGCCACCGCCTGATCCCGGGCTACACATCCGGTACGCCGGTCCTGAACGATGTCTTCGATACGCAGGGCGGCCTGAATGATCCCAAGCAGTATGTCGAGGCCTATGGCTTCTCGATCAATGCCACCGCCGAACTCACGGATGCGGTGACGCTGCGGTCGATCAGCGCCTGGCGCAAGGACAGCTCGGCCTCGCCGATCGACTTCGACGCGCTGCCCGCCGTCGACCTCGATGTGCCGGCCTACTACCGCAACGAACAGACCAGCCAGGAATTCCAGCTGCTCTATGACGATGGCGGCATGTTCCAGGGCCTGATCGGCGCCTACTACCTGTCGGCCAAGGCGGACACGCAGTTCGACGTGCGTCTGTTCACCACCTTCGATGGCTTCACTGCTTTCACCCAGGCCAACGTCGATACCGAGACCTTCGCGGTCTTCACTGACTTCACGCTCGATTTCACCGACCAGCTCAGTCTCGCGCTTGGCGGTCGCTACACCTGGGACCAGCGCAAGGCGGATATCCTGCGCCAGAACTATCTGGGCGGCGGCTCGCCCGTGTTCGGTGGTCTCGGCGTGCCGTTCGGTGCCCCGAGCACCGATTTCTCTGGCAAGGCGACCTTCAAGAAGTTCACCCCGCGCGCTTCGCTGAGCTTCAAGCCGACGCCGGACCACAACATCTACGCGAGCTTCTCGCAGGGCTTCAAGGGCGGCGGTTTCGACCCGCGCGGCGTCGGCGTCTACGCGCCGACCAGCAATCCCTCTGGTGTTCCCAGCGACGCCGAAATCGCCGATTACCTCAGCTTCAAGCCGGAATCGGTCGACAGCTACGAGATCGGCTACAAGGGCAACCTGTTCGGAGGCGGCCTCTACATCGCGGTTGCGGCGTTCCACATGGACTACAAGGACGTCCAGATCCCGGGCTCGGTGGGTTGTACCGTGGGCGGCATCGCCACTTTCTGCGGTGTTATCAGCAACGCGGGCAAGGCGAAGATCGACGGTTTCGAAGTGGAGACCAATGCGCGTCTGGCGCGCGACCTCGCGACTTCGGGTGACCGCCTGAGCTTCACCGGTTCGCTGGGCTACATCAACGCGCGCTTCAAGGAATACATCACCAATTCGGTCACGGGTCCGGTCGACGTCGCCGATCAGCGCGAGGTGCAGAACACGCCCAAGTGGACCGGTAGTGCCACGCTGGCCTACGATACGCCATTGGGTGAGGGCGATCTCACGCTGAGCAGCACGGTTTCCTACCGCTCCAAGACCTACCAGTTCGAGACACCGAACCCCTATATCGACCAGAAGGGCTATGCCCTTGTCGATGCCAGCCTGGTCTATACCGCCCCGGGTGGCGGCTGGAGCCTTGGCGTCCACGGCAAGAACCTGTTCGACAAGCAGTACAAGACTTCGGGCTATTCGTTCGTCGCTTCGGACGGCGCCGGCGGTCTGGTGCCGACGCTGGGCACCGAAGGCACGCTTACGGCCTTCTACGGCAATCCGCGGCAGGTCTTCGTAACAGCGACGCTGGAGCTCTGAGCCGGCCTTGAGCCGGCCCGGTTGGCGGGCCTCTCCCTGGCCCCCCGGCACCCTCACGCGGGGGAGGCCCGCCAGCCGATCATGCCAGAAAAGGATGCCTGGCCATGCAATACCGCGACCACCGATACCGCAGCGCTTGCGGACGGCTGGAGCTTGCCGCGCGCGACTATCCGGCTGCCGATCCGGCGGCACCGGTCCTGCTGATGATGCACGGACTGACCCGCAACAGCGCCGATTTCGAACCGCTCGCCGCGCATCTGGCCGGGCGCTACCGGTTGATCGTGCCCGACCAGCGTGGGCGCGGCTTGTCCGAATGGGCTCCCGATCCGGCGCAGTATCGTCCGGATGTCTATTCGCAGGACATGCTGGCCTTGCTCGATGGGCTGGGCATCGAGCGCGCGGGGCTGATCGGCACTTCGATGGGCGGGCTCATGGCCATGGTGATGAATGCGCTGAGGCCGGGCCTGGCGCAGGCCGTGGTGTTCAACGACGTCGGCCCTGAACTCGATCCTGCCGGGATCGCCCGGATTCAGGGCTACGTCGGCCCGGCTGGTGCAATGGCGAACTGGATAGCGGCGGCGGCGCGCTGCCGGGCGATCAATGCCCAGGCCTTCCCCGATTACGGCGATGCCGAATGGATGGCCTTCGCTCGCCGCACCTGCCGCGAGAACGCCGACGGCACGGTGTCCTTCGCCTACGACCCGGCCATTTCGGACAGCATCGAGGGCGATCAGCCGCAGACCGTTCCGCCCGACCTTTGGCCCTTGTGGGACCTGCTGGATGTCATGCCCGTACTCGTCGTGCGCGGCGGGCTGTCGGATCTTTTGAGTGCGGCGACCGAACGCGCGATGGCGCAGCGGCATTCGGGCCCCTATGCCAGTGTCGAAGTGCCGCGCGTGGGCCATGCGCCTATTCTCGATGAGCCGGTAGCGCTCGCGGCGATCAAGGCATTCTGCAAGGACTATGTGGCCTGAGATGAGCACGGCAAAGCGGGCAGGCGGGGTGAGCCCCAACAGGGTTCTGGCGATGTTGCTGCTCGTCTATGTCTTCAATTTCGTCGACCGCCAGATCCTCGCGATCCTCGCGGCGCCGATTCAGGCCGATCTCGATCTCAGCGACGCACAGATGGGGATGCTGGGCGGGCTGGCTTTCGCGATCCTCTATTCGACTCTGGGCGTGCCGCTGGCCTCGCTGGCGGACCGCACGAGCCGTTCGTGGGTCATCACCGGCTCGCTGGTGATCTGGAGCTTGTTCACCGCCGTTTGCGGGTTGGCGCAGGGGTTCTGGCACATCTTCCTGGCGCGGCTCGGCGTCGGCGTCGGAGAGGCGGGCGGCGTGGCGCCGTCCTATGCCGTGATCGGCGATTATTTTCCGTCCGAACGGCGCGCATTCGCGCTTTCGATCTACTCGCTGGGTATCCCGTTGGGCTCGGCGCTGGGCGTGGTGGCGGGCGGCTATATTGCCGCGCGGGTGGACTGGCGGGTGGCGTTCGTCACTGTTGGCACGGCCGGGCTGCTGATCGCGCCGTTGTTTCGCATGAACGTCAAGGACAAGCCCAAACCGTCAGGGGACGCCGGGGCAGTGCCTTCGGTAAGGCTGGGTGCTGTCGCTGCGGTACTGGCGCGCAAGAAGGCGTTCTGGCTGCTCAGCTTCGGTGCGGCGTCGAGTTCGATGCTCGGCTATGGCCTGGCTTTCTGGCTGCCGAGCCTGCTCCAGCGCAGCTTCGGGCTCGATCTCGTGCATACTTCGTGGTTCATTGGCGCCGTCCTGTTGATCGGCGGCAGTGCGGGCGTGCTGATGGGAGGAGCGCTGGCTGACCGGCTCGGCGGCGCCGACCGGGCGTTCTACGGCTGGGTTCCGGCGATTGCCTACGTGGTGGCGGTGCCGTTGTTCGCGGGAGGCATCTGGACTTCCAGCGTACTCCTGGCCTTCCTGCTGTTCCTCGTCCCGCAGGCGCTGGCCTACGTCTGGCTCGGCCCAGTGACCAGCGCGGTGCAGCACCTTGTTGAGCCGCCCGCGCGTGCAACCGCCTCGGCGCTGTTCCTGCTGATCAACAATCTGATTGGTCTCGGCGGCGGCATCTATGCGCTTGGCCAGCTCTCGACCCTGCTCACTCCGCACTTCGGCAGTGAAGCGCTGCGCTATTCGATGCTCTGGGCATTGGGTCTTTACCTGCTGGCGGCGTTGCTGATGGCGCTGGCCGGGCCTGCGCTCCGCCGCGAATGGGTGGCCGAGGCCTGAAAGGCGCGTTACAGTCGCATGACACTCGCATGTGCCGGGTTTTGGCCGGACGGGGAGGGAACACGCGATGAAATTGTTGCGATGGGCCGTGGGCGGCGCGTCTGCCTATGTGATCTACAAGTATTCGATTGGCCGCAAGGCGAAGGGCGAGGACGTCTTCGCTACGCCGGAGAAGGCGGTGGCAAAGATGACCGGCGACCCCGAACCTGCGAAGAAGAAGCCGGAGGCGCGCCGGAAAACTCCGGCAGCCGGGACTGCAAAAGTTCTTGCCAATGACGCTGAAGCCGCGAAGGCGTCGTCTGCCGAAAAGCCGAAGCGCCCGCGTGCGCCGCGCAAGAAGCGGGAAACGCAATAGCTGCCGGTGTCGTATGGCTCTGACGGCGCTTTTCGCGCCGTTCAGGCGATGATTTCTACCGTTGATCCCGAACCGGACAACAGTGTGGCAATCTGCTCGGTCGGGGATACCGTTTCAGTCTGAAGCGCGCTTGCGTCGATGACTGGCGCGGAGTCCGATGTTGAAGCGGTTTCGGTGGTGCTGGCTGTGGTTTCTGTGGCCGTGGCCGTGGTTTCTGCCGTGATGCCTGCGGTTTCCGCTGCGCCAGCCGTTAGCGCGGCGCGGCCAGATCGAAAATCGGCCAGTGCTTTTCTTGCCGTTCCAAGATCGCCGGATTCGATGGCGGTCCCGACGGTATCGAAACCACTGCGGCCTTTTGCTGCCATTGCGGAGGGGCTGGTCGATTCATTGATGGCCGCATATGCGCTCTGGGCCGCCTCAAGATCACCGCGGGCGATCGCGGAATTGAGCTGGCCAAAATTTGCAGGGTGGGCATGGGACGCTTGGTGACGGCCGGTGTGCGTTATTGCCATGTTCACGGACAATCTCCTTGATGATTGGCAGAATTGGGATTCAGCCGGAAATAGTCAGATCATGGTTAAGATCGGCAGAAAGGCAGATCGGGGTTAATACGGGGGCGAAGGTCCGGCTCGGCAGGTGCGAAGCCCGGGAGCGGTCATCTACGGCGTTACGGAGTGAAGCTGCTGCCAATTCCGTGTACAGTCTGGCGGGAATTTCCCCGATGCCGATTGTGTCGGCGAACCGGCCGTCAGGTTCTGGCGCTTCCTTTGTAGAACCATTCTACAGCTTCGAGGTCGCCGCAAACCCGCTCGCCCACTGCCCGCAAGTGGCGGGAAATCTCGTCGGTCATGCCGTCGGACTTTGCGTCACCGGCTTCGCCCTTGCGGATCATGGCGCCTGACTTCAGGATGGGCACGCGCCCGGCCGTGCTGGCCTCGAATTTGTCCTCGTGCTGCTTCATCCAGGGAAACGAGGTGTATGCGAGGATCTTCGGCCATTGTTCTTCGGTGGGTTCGATTTTCAGAAACTCGGCGATTTTGCGGATCGAGCCCTCATGATCGCCCTTCATGTCCGCATAGTGCAGAAACAGGACATTGTTCCTTTCCCTGAGCGGCCACCAGGCGTTGAGAAACCCGAAGAAGGCGTGCTCATGCATGCCGCTGCGTTCAATGACTTCCTCGTAGAATGACGCGAAGTCAGGACGGGCCATGGCTTCCCGCGGCATGCCCCAAAGTTCGAACCACTCGTCCGAATGCTTTTCGATAAAGGGCCGGAAAGAGACCAGCGCCTCCTCCGGATTTCGGACGACGACAATGTATTTTACGTCAGGGGCAGGGGCGCTCTCCAGGAACGGCACGACCGGCGGCGCGGAATGAGTCTTGAACGCACGGCGGGTGCCGTGAGGCATGGCGTCGAGACGATCCAGAACCTCCTGATGTGGCTGGCCGGGATAGGCGACAAATTCGATCCAGGGCACTTCCTCATAGATGTCGCGGAAGTCCGAAGTGCCTCCTGTGAGCAACTGATGGACGATGTTCATGGTCCATGTCGTTCCGCTTTTTGCGGGAACCGAGATGACAACGTCGCCATCGCGCCATTTGATCTTCTCCTGGATCTGCGGCTGGATCCAGGGCGGTCCCGCATGATGGGCAGCACTTTCCATTGCATTGCTCATGTTACCCGTCTCCCCATGTGCGGATCAGCCGCCCGGCAGCGTGCCGCGTCTCATGTTTCCCATCCATAATGAGGTTGCGCGGGATGACCACCGGGACTTTGCCGGCGATGGAAAATGTTGCGCGTCTCCGTGCGGCAAGTCCCCGCGATAATCACGGAAGATCGTGGGTCGCCCCATGAATGGCGCCAGGCGTCACTACTGGTTCACGCGCGATCGCCACCGCAATCGCAAGGTCGCCCACGACGTTTACGACTGTGCGGAACATGTCGAGCAGACGGTCCACGCTGATGACCAGGCCAATGCCTTCCGGAGGCAGGCCGGTCAGCGCCAGCACGGTAGCGACGGCAGGGAGGCCGCCCGCCGGAACGCCCAGCGTGCCCATGCCCGCGAGTGCGGCCACAGCAAAGACGAGCGCCTGCTGGTCGAGATGGAGGTCCATTCCGAAGAACTGGCCGACGAACAGCACGGTGACGGCGATATAGATCGTCGTGCCGCTCTGGTTTGAGACCGTTCCTAGCCCCAGCACGGGTCGCACCACCGGCCCTGGCAGTCCAAGATCGACTTCCGCAACTTTCAGCGCGGTAGGCAGGGTGGCGTTGGAAGAGGAGGTGCAAAAGGCGATAACGGCCGCCTCCTGCACGCTGCGCAGGAAGGTGGCAGGGGCCAGTTCCCCGCGCATCCACACCACCATGAAAAAGGTAATGACGATCTGCAGCGCCAGTGCGGCGATGACCACGGCGATATAGGCGCTGAGGTAAACCAGCAGGTGCCAGCCGAACATCACGGTGAGGTCAAACATGAAACAGGCAACTGCGAGCGGCGCGAACCGGGTAACCAGTGTCACCGCCTTCATGCCGAGGTCGAACAGCCGCTCGCAGGCGCTGACCAGCCAGCGGCCGCTCTGCTTGCGCAACAGGGGCAAGGCAGCAGCAATCGCGAACGAGGCGATCACCATGATCAGAATCCAGCCATTCACCGAGCGGAAGCTTGGCGCCAGGTCCATCAGTCCACGCGGGATCGCGGGCAGATGGGTGGCGACGAGTTGCTGACCGATTTCGGGTGGAATGCCGTCTCCGGGCCGGAACAGGTTGGCCATGGCCAGGCCAATCAGCGATGCCGAGGCGGAGACGGCAATCATGTAGACCAGCGTGGTGGCAATCAGGCCCTGCATGCCGGCATTGCCGCGGATGCGCGACAGGCCGCTGACGATGGCGGAAAACAGCAGCGGCGCGATCAGCAGGAACAGGACGCTCAGGAAAACCTGCTCGACCGGACGCACGAACCATTTGAGAATTTCGGCCGTAAGGGGATGTGTCGGAGCTCCGAACTCCACCAGCGTGCCCGCCCCGGTGCCGATCCCGAATCCCAGGAACAGCAGCATGTGCGGCCGCAACCTCAGCCAGCCGCCACTGGCGGGCGTCGGAGCCACAGGCGCCCCCGTGTGGGGGCCGGTAGGAAAGTCAGGTCGCCTCATGTGGCAATCGGCATCCTCTGAGGGTTGGCGGCCTGCGTCCCGGGCGGAAAAGGAAATTCGGCCGCTGAATAGCGCAAAGTTTCGACTAGTTTAGAAACCCTGTCAGCAAGCTGTCATTTTGGTGGCGGGTGAAAAATATGTGCCGTCCGGAGTCTCCGACTGTAGTTCGGGCGCCAGGAAGACGATGATTGCTTTCACGCCCTTGCCACCCGCGCCATCTTCCAGCGTGACCCGGGCGCCCATGCGTTCGCCCATGGCGCGCACGATCGGCAGGCCCAGACCGCTGCCGGACGGTCCATCGGCTCCGGGCGCGCGGTAGAATCGTTCCCATACCTTCTCGCGGTCGGCCGGCGCGATGCCGGGGCCGTCATCCTCGATCTCGATGGCCGGCGCGCCTTCGCGGGTGAGGACGCGTACCGTCACGGTGCCGTCAGCGCGGTTGTATCGGATCGCGTTGTCCAGCAGGTTGCTGATCATTTCCGTGGCCAGTGCCTTGTCCCCGAGCGCCATGATCGTGGCCGCATCGGTCTCGAAGCCAATGTCCATGGCACTCGCGTCAGGATGCGTGACGCGGCTGGCGACGATGCCCACGGCAGCGGCGGTCAGATCGAAGGCCTCCTGCGGTCCGTCATCGCGGCCCTGCTCATCCATGCGCGCGAGCGAGATCAGCTGTCCCAGCAGGCGTTCGAGCGAATCGACCGCTGCACCGATGTCCTTCAGTGCCGTGGCACCCTGCGGCGTTGAAGGGCCGTAACGGCTCAGCACATCGACATGGACGCGCACGATGGCCAGTGGTGTGCGCAACTGGTGGGAGGCATTGGATGTGAATTCGCGCAGCGAGGAGATGGCGCGTTCGGTGCGGGCCATCAGCTCATTGAACGCGGAGGCCAGCAACAGGGCTTCGCGCGGTGCATCTTCCTCCAGCGTGAGACGCAAGTGCGAGGTGGATTGTCGCCGCGCCGCGCCGATTTGCCGGGTCAGCGAGGCAAACGGGCCAAGGCCCCAGGTGATGGCGCCATAGAACAGCAGGACGGCTGTCATCGCTATCAGGATGCCCGCTCCCGCCACGCGTAGAAAATAGGTTTGCTCGTAGGCATGCCGGTCGTCGAGAAAATCGGCTACCTGCACCACCACTGGCCGGGCAAAGCCGGGCAGGGTGCGGATTTCGGTAGCGACGCGCATCGACCGGCCTTCCAGCTCCGCGTCGCGCAGGTAGGCGGCCTGAATCACGCCTTCGGCATCGCGCGCATCGACGTAGCCGCGCACCAGCTGCGTGTCGCGGTAGCTGCGCGGAAAGCTGGCGGGCGTATGGTGTGGAATTTTCGCCCCGGGCGTGGGATCATAGTCTGCGGGCGGGACCAGCCAATCCGTGCCCGCGATCAGCTCGTTGCCTTCATAGACGCTGTAGTGGGACACGGGCGTCATCTGGTTCTGCAGCAGGTGAATCGCCAGCGGCAACAGCTGGTGGCGTGCCGATGTGTCGGCGTTGATCGCACGACTGATCATGGTGACGGAACCGACCAGCGTGCGGTCTGACGCGGTGGAGAGCGTGCGATGGATCATCCAGCACGTGATGGTGCCGAACGTGATGGCAAGTGCCAGAAGCGGCATCATGACCGCTGCGGTCAGGCGGGCGCGCAGCGAAGTCATGGAGGCAGGATCAGCTGCCTTCCAGCACGTAGCCCAGACCACGGACAGTGCGGATGACCGGGCCGTGAGGCATCAGCTTGCGCCGCAGCCGCCCGACGTAGACGTCGAGCGCATTGGGCGCGACAGCATCGGCGAAGTTGAACACTTCTGCAGTCAGGCATTCGCGCGTCACGACCTTGCCCGGGCGGCCCATCAGGGTTTCCAGCACAGCCAGTTCGCGGCGCCGAAGGTCGACCACCGATCGGTCGAGCTGGACAGTGCGGGTGGAGCGATCGAAGCTGAGGCAGCCGACCCGCAGCACCGGGTCCGGTGTGCCCAGACTGCGGCGGATCAGTGCCCGTGCACGGGATTCAAGCTCGCGCGGGTGGAACGGCTTCGACAGATAGTCATCTGCGCCGCGGTCGAGCCCCTCGATGCGGTCGTTCACGGCGTCGCGCGCGGTCAGGATCAGGATGGGGGTCTGCACCTCGCGGCGGCGCAGCGTGCTCAGAACCTCCAGTCCGTCCATGTCGGGCAGGCCGAGGTCGAGGATCACGAGATTATAGGGCTCGTTAGCCAAAACCTCGATCGCCTCTTCGCCGGTGGATACGAAATCCATGGCGAAACCGGACGAGCCCATGGATGCTTCCATTCCGCGCGCAAGGCTACGGTCGTCTTCAACAATCAAAATACGCAACAACTCACTCCCCGAAAACGAGTTGTGGCACCCCCTCAACAGCAGGTTCGGTCCGCACGCTCAGGCAGCCAGACCTTCCTGCACCGTATTCTTTTTCAAATGTTTCTTGATTCGACACTGTTTGGTTCAAACCTGTCATCAAGCTGTCGCTGACCCTGAAATTCTTTTTCCCTGATGTCTGTCAGAGTGACAGCTTGGTGACAGGTCGTCCAGCCTAACTTTCACCTGTCTGGAGAAAAGTTCAGCTCCAGATGTTCCGGCGCTTTTGAAGTGTTGTGGTGCGCCTTGAGGGTGCGTGCCCTGCCAGTCCGGTCTGCTGCAGGCATTGCGGCGCCGGGTGTTTTCGAAAACGCTTGGAGCACGTTGTTGTGATATTTCTATAAGTATTTGAAATTATAATAAAAATCCGGATCTCCAGGGAGGGGCCCGAAGCCACGCTTTCCATTCAACAGACAGGGGCCGATCCAGATGAAATACAGGGAAACAACATCAATAGCCGCGCTGGCCTTGGCGCTTTGCGCCTGTGCGCAGCCGGCGTTTGCCCAAAGTGCGGCGAGCATGGTCATCGGCGGTGCGGATGCGGCAGCCGATGCAGCAGACGATGCTGGTGAAGCAATCGTCGTTCTCGGTACGCGCCGTACCGACCGTACCGTCACCGATTCCGCGTCGCCGGTCGATGTCATCGGTGCCGAAGAACTGGCTACGCAGCCAGCCGCCGACATGCTTGACGTGCTCAAGAACATCGTTCCGAGCTTCAACGTCGGCCAGAACTCGATTTCCGACGCTTCCACGTTCGTTCGCTCGCCGTCCATTCGCGGCCTGGCGGGTGACATGACGCTCGTCATGATCAATGGCAAGCGCCTCAACCGTTCCGCGCTGGTCCAGGTTGCTGCGGGCGATCCGACCAACAACCTGTCGCAGGGCGCTGACCTTTCGGTGCTGCCTTCGATCGCTTTTGGCGGCCTCCAGATCCTGCGCGAAGGCGCGACCGCGCAATATGGTACGGACGCCATCGCCGGCGTGCTCAACTATTCCCTGCGCGAAGACGAGGGCTTCGAGTTCACCACCCGCTACGGCCAGTTCTACGATGGCGGCGGCGACGGCAAGTCGCGCCAGATCGCGGGCTATGCCGGTTTCAAGATCGGCGACCGCGGCTTCATTTCGTTCGCGGGCGAATACAACAAGGATGATGGCACGATCCGCAATGCGACGCGCCCGAACGCCGTGCTGTTCGCGGAAGCGAATCCCTCGCTGGCGTCGCAACTGCCCAACTACCCCGGGCCGGTACAGATTTACGGCAATTCCCCGGGTGAAGGCTGGAAGGCCACCGTCAACGCCAGCTATGAAGTTACCGACACGACCAAGCTTTATGCTTTCGGCAACTTCGCGCACGACAAGAAGACGGAAAGCTTCAACTATCGCCCGGTCCAATCGTTTACGGGCCTGCTCGATACGGCCGGCGTAGCCCATTCGTCGGGTGCGAACAGTGCCTTTACGCACCCGATCTATCTGACGGCCTGTCCTGCCGGTAGCGCAACATGCCCCGAAGGCGCCTACGTCAAGGATAGCAACACCTATTCCTTCTCAAGCCTCTACCCTGCCGGTTTCACGCCGCAGTTCGTGGGTGTGAAGGATCAGGCCTTTGGCGTGCTGGGCATCAAGGGTAATCTGCTCGACGATCTGACCTTCGATGTGTCGGGATCGCTCAGCCGCAACGCCCTCACCCTTTCGATGTACGACTCGCTGGCCCCGTCCTACGGACCGGACTCGCAGACCTCGTTCAAGTTCGGATCGCTCATTCAGAAAGAAACCAACCTGAATGCCGATTTCGTCTATTCTCTCGACGCTGGGCTCTCCAGTCCGGTAACGATCGCGTTCGGCGCCGAATATCGTAACGAAACCTACAAGGCGACCGAAGGTGACCCGCAGTCCTATGGCATTGGGCCCTATTACAGCCAGGCCCTCTATGTCGAAACTTCGCCGGGCGTATTCGCCTATGATTCCACCGTCTCCATGCCGGTGGGCGCGAGCGGCTATGGTGGCACCAGCCCGGACGCTGCTGCCAGCTATTCGCAGCATGACTATGCCGGTTATCTCAGTGTGGAAGCCGACCTGACCGACACGATTTCGGTGGGCGCGGCCGGCCGCTACGAAAATTACAACACCTTCGGCGGGACCACCGTCGGCAAGCTGAATGCTCTGTGGAAAGCCACGCCGACGTTCTCCGTGCGCGGTACGGTGGGTACGGGCTACCACGCGCCGTCGCCGGGCCAGAGCAATGTGCAGATCCTGACCACCTCGTTCCGGAACGGTGCTCAGGTTCAGACCGGCACCTACCCGGTCTCCAACCCGATCGCGCAATATTTCGGCGCCACCGATCTGAAGCCGGAGAAGTCGACCAACTACGGTCTCGGCTTCGTCTTCACGCCAACGTCGGCGCTGACCTTCACGCTGGATGGCTACTGGATCAAGATCAAGGATCGTATCGGAACGTCGCAGACCTACAGTGTCACCGCGGCAGATATTGCCGCGCAGCCTGCCCTTTTGGCAGTGGGTGAAGGCGGCGACGTGCGTTATCCTACCAGTGCCTATGACTCGCGCACGGCCGGTATCGACTTTGTCGGCACCTACCGCACCTTCATTGGCGACGGCAAACTCAACCTGACGCTCGCCTACAACTATAACGAGACGAAGGTGACGAAGTTCGATGCGAGCATCATCAGTGCTTCGCAGAAGAAGGATATCGAAGGCACTATTCCGAAGCATCGCGCGACCTTCACCGCAAACTATGCGATTGGGGATTTCACGATCACCGGGCGCCAAAACTACTATAGCTCGTTTGGTTTGGAAAACTCTTTCCCTGGCCAGACCTTCGGTTCGAAGTTCACCACTGACCTTGAGGTCAGCTACACCATAGCCGAACACTACACGCTGGCTGTGGGCGCGACGAACCTGTTCAACGCCTATCCGGACAAGATCAAGGCCACCTCGGTCAACCCGATCTATGTCCTGACCAACAGCCTGTCGAACGGCCAGATCTATCCCAACAGCGGCGGCCCCTTCGGCTCCAACGGCGGGTTCTGGTACGCGCGTCTGAAGGTCAAAATCTAATCCTACGGCAACTGGGCGCCGTTTTGCTCAGGCAAAACGGCGCCGCCTTTTTGAAATACAAGAATTCGCAATCACAAGAATTGGAGTAACGGTCGTGCTCTTGTCCTCCATGGACTGGCTTCTCCCCGCGGTCGGAATGATCGGTGCCGGACTTCTGGCAGGCTTTGCCGGCGGCGTATTCGGCATCGGCGGCGGCTTCATCGTAGTGCCTGCGCTGCTGATCATGCTGCCGCTGCTTGGCGGCGATCACTCGCAATATGCCCACATCGCTGTGGCAACTTCGGCAGCTACCATCATCGTTACTTCCATCCGGTCGACGCTCAGCCACCACAAGCGCGGCTCGGTCGATTTCGAGGTTCTCAAGAGCTGGGCTCCGTGGATCGTCCTGGGGGACGGTGTCGGCGTGGTCCTTGCCAGCCATGTCGATGGCACGGCACTGAAGATGATCTTCGCCACCGGCGTGCTGGCCATGTCGATGGTTTTCCTTATCCCTCATCTTTCAAAGCTGGTCCTGTCCGACCACATGCCCGGCGGCGCGCTGCGCGTGGGCATCTCCGGTGGTCTCGGCGCCTTTTCGGCCCTGCTCGGTATCGGTGGCGGGACCATCGCGATCATGGTCATGACCATGTGCGGGCGGCCGATCCACAAGGCGGTTGGCACCGCTTCCGGAATTGGTACACTCATCGCCGTGCCCGCAACCATTGGCTTCATGATCGTAGGCTTTCACGAACATGGGTTGCCGTGGGGATCGGTGGGCTTCGTCAATGTTCCGGCAGCGGCCGCCATCGCATCCATGTCGATCCTGACCGCCCCGCTGGGTGTCGCCGCGGCCCATTCGCTGCCGCCGAGCGTTCTCAAGCGCGTGTTCGGGGTCTATCTCGTCGTTATCGCAGTCGTCATGTTTCGTAGTGCGCTCAAGGTTTGAATGCTGGCGCATTTCATCGGGAAGGAGTTCGTACAATGCAGGCTGAGGACACCAGCGTAATGGAACGCATTGAAAACACTGAGATTGGCGAAGAGCTGATTTCGCGTGGCTATTCGCGCCGCCAGCTTGGCCGCATCGCGGCTCTGCTCGGTGGCGGCATTGCCCTGGCCGGCAGCGCCGAATCCGCCTTCGCCCAGCAGTCCGCCAAGGCCGTGGTGGGGGCCGTTCGCATCGGTTCCAACGAGTGCTGGACGGGCCCGCTCCCGGCCGGTGCCGAAGCTGCGATGCTGATCGTGGCGCAGGGCAACTGGTACGAACCCGACAACGAGCACGCCAAGTTGTTCGACGCGGTGTCCAAGGTTGAAGGCGTGCCGGTGGACCGCATTCTCGCCTGGCCGGGATCGAGTGATCCGCTTGCCCGGGTGCCGATCACGTTTGCCTCGCCCAAGCGTGGCATCGTCACTGCAGACCCGACGTACGAATCGATCTGGCGTACTGGAGCATGGATCGGCGCAAAGGTGACCAAGGTTCCCCTTACGTCTGACTACCGTCATGACGTGAAGGCCATGTTGGCGGCCGATCCCCATGCCGGTGTTTACTACATCTGCTCCCCCAACAACCCGACCGGCACGATCACCCCGATCGAGGACATCGTCTGGCTTGCCGAGAACAAGCCCAAGGACGCAGTGCTGCTGGTGGATGAGGCCTATGTCCACTGGTCCGACACTCCGCGCGCGGCCAAGCTGGCGGTCGAGCGCGACGACGTGATCGTCATGCGCACGTTCTCCAAGCTCTTCGGAATGGCGGGCATGCGCCTGGGCCTCACCTTCGCCGCACCGGCGCTGCATGAAAAGATGATGCGCTATGATGGCGGTCAGGTGACCAACCAGCTGCCGATGACGGCGGTGGCCTGCGGCACCGCCTCGGTTCCACTTGCCGACCAGATCAAGGCGCGTGCCGCGCAGATGGTGTCCGCGCGCGAAATGGCGATCGCCCATGTCCAGAAGCGCGGCCTCAAGGTCATTCCTGGCAGCCACGCGAACATGTTCATGGTCGAATGGAAGGACAAGACGCCCAAGGAAATGATGGCGGCCTTTCTGGAACAAGGTGTGCAGATCGGCCGTTCGTGGACTGCTTATCCGCAGGCGTCGCGCATCACCGTGGGTTCGGCCGAGGACATGCAGAAGTTCTGCTTGGCTCTCGACAAGATCCTGATGGCCTGACGTCCACATACCCAGCTTGAGAGGGCGCACCTCCGCGTGCGCAGGATACCCGGGCACCGCGTTCCTCCAGCCGCGTTGTCCGGGTATCGTCCTTGTCTTGGCAGGAAACTTGCTTCTCGCGCTGGCGGCGCAGGGCCGAAAGCCCTTGCGCCGTTGTTTTTGTCTGAATGGCAACACAGACGCGGAGGAGCGAAGCATATGGCCGATCACAAGGTTACGGTCGAACAGCTGGATAACGGCAAGTGGGCCTGTTTTCTGCACTTGCCGGGGGTCGATGCCCCGGTCAATCTCGGCAAGGAGTTCAAGAGCGAAGAGCGGGCCGAAACCTGGCTTGACGTTTCCGAAGCGATGACGGCGATCGACGTAATGGTCCGCAAGTACGCGCAGCCCGACAAGGTCTGAGCGGGCCGGGCGGGGGACCGTCACCAGTTCCCCCGCTCGCCTGAATTAAACCATTGTTCCCAGCCGTTCGAGCAAGGCATCGCGCGCTTCGGAGATGCGGTGATACTCCGCATCGCTCCCGCCTGCGTCGGGGTGCGCGGTCTTGGCCAGCCGCCGGAAGGCCGCGTTGATCTGTACGGTCTCGAGCAGCCCGCCGATCGGCAGTTCCAGCGCTTCACGATGCGCGGTTTCGTCACCGCTGAAGGCGGCGCGCATGACATACGCCTGACGCTTCTCCCGGGCAGCCATGCGCAGGTCGACCTGATCCTGCTGCCAGCGTTGGCGGGACATTACCAGGCATTCCCCGAAGGCGATCCGTCCTCCGGTTTCCAGCTCATCGAGGCTGAAGGGCCCGACAACGTCATAGGGCTCTGCAAGGAAGCCCTGTCTGCCTTCGGTCCGGCCGATCGCAACCATGTCGAGGATGCCCATCGTGCCGTTCCAGATGACCCAGTCCGGTTCGCCCTTCATGAGGCCTGCCGAGCCGGTTTCACCGGGCCGACATCGACAAGGATCTCGTCTCCTTCCATTTGCAGCGGATAGGGGTGGAGCACGTTGCGCACGGAATGCGTCACGCACTTGCCACTCGCACTGTCGAAGCCCCAGTTATGGTGCGGGCAGGTCAAGGTTTGGCCGTCGAAGCGCGCTTCGTCCAGCGGCACGTCCGCATGCGGACAGCGCCCGCGATAGGCCTTCAGCTCTCCGTCCGCCGGCCAGAGCAGGAGCACGGTTTTCTTGCCGGCGCGGAAGAAGCCCATGCCGCCTTCGCTGATCGCGCTTGTGGGACAAATCGAGGTGAATGCCATCGCGGTCGCCTTTCTGCTCGGAATGTTCGCCACTTTGGGATGCAAGGATCGAACCAATGCGGAAGGTGAGGAAAAGCGCCATAGATCGGCCTGCTGCAGACCATGGCGTGTCGCAAAGACGACAGCGCGAGCCGCTGTCTGGCACAAGAAAGGCCCTGTCACGGCGGGAAACGGGGTGGCACCGGTTTTGCGTGTCCGCGCGGCAGCAGAGACGCGCAGGGAGGCAGACCATGCAGAGCAAGCCGGGCGGCGATGACTACCTGGCCCTATTCGGCCGCTACAAATCGGACTTCGGCGATGTCTACATGGAGCCGGAGGACGACCGTTTCCGGCTACTGTTCGACCAGATCTGCCGGATGCTCACGCAGCCTTCCGCCTTCAACCTGAGCCTGCCCGAACAGTTTCGCAGAACCGCGTTTCGCTATCTCGATGGCGACGAGGCCGTGCTTGCCCATATGCTGAATCCGGAAAACCGGCACTTCATGCTGAGCGACCTGTTCGATTACGTCCATCTTGTGCAGACGATGGGCGGTTCCTGGCGCGGCTAGCCCGCTGGTGAACGGTTCTGGCAGTCGGGCGGCAGCACGCAGATGTCGATGCTGTCTCCGAAGTGCTCCTTCAGGAAGGCATCGATGCGCACGGCGTTGACGGCTGCGACGAACACGACGCAGCGTACACCCGCAGTTTCGCACTGGGAGACCCAAGCCCGGAACCCCTCGAAATCCTTGATCGGCACCTGATCGAGCTGTTTGCCGGTCAGCCGGGCATCGCTGTCCGCGATCCATGCGCAATGGAAATCGTGTTCCGTGGCCAGAATATGAATCAAGCGGAAAGCATAGCTAGCCACACCGTAGATGCCCGGTGAAATGGCCAAGCCCCGGCTTTCGTAATCCTTGAGTGTATCGAGAACGGCGGCGGTCATTTCGCCCATGTCCCGTTCGGACCGCTCCAGATAGCAAGGCAGCACGGAGGCGGGCTCGGAGCGGGACGAGGATATCATGCCGCGGACCGGGACATCTTCCACCTTGCGGGCGAGGATAACCACCTCGGGGTAGGCCAGCGTCGGCGTGACGAGCCGGTCGGATTCGCGCGTCGCGACGATCTCGAACCCTGTGCGTATCAGTGCATCGGACAGGCTGTTTATCTCGAAGTGATTGATGTGTTCGAGGTCGAAGGCGGCATAGGGGCCCCAATAGACATCGGCATAGCCCCGCAGGTCCGGCACCGCGATCACGAACAGCCCGTCCTTGCCGAGCACACCGTGAATGCGGCGGAACTCGGCATTGAAGGCCAGCACGTGCTCGATGCAGTGGGTCGAGGCGATGAGGCCGTAATCGAGATCGGGATAGGCCTTCGTCAGATCGTAGTTATGCGCCGAGCGGGCGCCGCGCTGCGATGCCAGGTCCGAGAAGAGCAGTGCACCGCTGCCCCAGTCGAGCACATCGGTCTGTGTCCAGTCGACTCCCGCTTCGCGCTCCACCATGTCCAGGACGCCAGTGAAATAGGCGTGGTCCAGATCGTGCAGTGCATCCGTGCGGGTCTGGTGCTTGTTGAACCGGGTGTAGTAGTCGGCATAGGCCGCATCGCCCGTGGGTGAATGGTTGCCGACGAAGCCGCAGTCCCGGCATGCCGTTACCGCCATATCTCCGCTCAGGGGATAGGCCTCCGGCACGGCCATTGCCATGTGGCGGGTGATCCAGTCGAGCTCTTGCCCACCGCAATTGCGGCAATGCGCGGTTGCGGCCGAAACGGGCAGTTCGGAATTCATCCTTGTCTCCAGCTAACGTCCGGTGGCCTTGCCATCATTTCCCCAGCCGTGGGGAAGGGTGGATCGACTTTACCCGGTTATGGTCATAAGCATTGGTTAATTTCGCGTGACGGCAAGGGCAGGACTCTCCCGCAATACCGGACCCGGTGTTCTCTACGGGGGGCTTTCCAAAGGTGTTGTTAACCTTGCTTTTATAGAAATCCGCGACGGCCAAGGGCATTGATTGGGGATAAGCGACCGCATGCGCCGGGAAATAGCAGAAAAGGTTCAGCCCAGGATTCAGGCGGCCCGCACGCGGCTGGGTGACGTCGTGCCCCTGCGCACGCCCTATGTCGTGTTCATCGACCCGTCGAGTGCCTGCAATTTCCAGTGCACGTTCTGCCCAACGGGCGACCGCGAGCTGATCAAGTCCACCGGGCGCTATCAGGGCCGGCTGTCGCTGGCCGATTTCGAAAAGGCCGTGGGTGACATCGCCCAGTTTGACGACAAGATTAAGGCCTTGCGCCTCTACAAGGATGGCGAACCGCTCCTCAACAAGAACCTGCCCGCGATGATCCGTATGGCCAGGGACGCCGGCATCGCGGAATGCATCGACACGACCAGCAACGGCTACCTGCTGAGCGGCGAAGTCGGCGAAAGGCTGGCCGCCGCCGGGCTCGACCGTATCAATCTCTCGATCGACGGCATGAGCGAGGAGCAGTTCCTGACCTTTGCCAAGTCGAAAGTGGATTTTCCTTCCTTCGTGGCCAACATCCGCGATTTCTACACGGCCGTCGCCGGTCAGGTCGAGGTTGTCGTCAAGACCACTTCCGAGATCATCGGCGAGGATCTGCACGACAAGTTCTACGATACCTTCGGCGACTACTGCGACCGCATCTTCGTGGAGAATGCCTCTCCCTGCTGGCCCGACTTCGACGTCGAGGAACGTATGGACATCTCGATCACGACCGGCCTGTACGGCAACGAGATCGTCGATGTGCAGACCTGCCCGTACCTGTTCTATTCGATCTCGGTGAACTCCGACCTCTCGGTCAGTGCCTGTTTCGTCGACTGGTCGCGCGGTCTCGATGTCGGCACGCTGAAGGAGCGCAGCCTCAAGGAAATATGGACCGGTCCGGAAATGCAGGCGCACCGCCTCGCGCATCTTCAGGGGCAGCGCTCAAACCACGCAATCTGCGGCAACTGCAGCCAGGTCACCCACTGCAAGGCTGACAATGTCGATGCCGACCGGGACAGGATGCTGAAAGCCATTTCCGGCCTGCCGGAAGACAGTTTCAGCGCGGCCGTAGCCGGGGAATACGCGCATGTCGGCTGAGGCCGCCAATGTCTTCATGCTGCCGCAGGCCTATGCCCGCGAGACGCTGGCGGACATTCTGCCGCTGGCCAACCCGCTGTCGCTGCAGGTCGATCCGGCCTCGCTGTGCAATTTCAAGTGTGCCTTCTGCCCAACGGGTGATCCCAGGCTGATCAAGCAGTCGGGCCGCTCGCAGACATTCATGGGGCTCGATCTCTACAGCAAGATCATCGCCGACATTTCGGGCTTCGAACGCAACCTCAAGGTGCTGCGCCTCTACAAGGATGGCGAACCGCTGCTCAATCCGCACTTCCTCGACATGGTGCGCCTGGCCAAGGCCGAGCCCCGGATCGAGCGGGTGGAGACCACCAGCAACGGATCGAAGCTGGAACCGGCGTTCAACGAACAGCTGGTTGCGGCCGGGCTGGACCGGATCGTGCTTTCGATCGAGGGCGTGACGGCCGAGCGCTATCTGTCCTTTGCGCGGGTGCGCCTCGATTTCGACCGCTTCGTCGAGAACGTGCGCCACCTTCATTCCATCCGCGGCGATCTGAAGATCCACGTGAAGACCGTGGCGCAGAACCTCCATTACGCGGCGGGCGAGGACCAGAAGTTCTTCGATACCTTCGGGCCGATCTCGGACGGGATCTACATCGAGAACACGGTTGCATCCTGGCCGCAGTTCGACGTCGACGGCGCCGCGCCGGAAGAGACTGACCTCTACGGGCGTGAAACGGTGCGCAAGACGATCTGCCCGTATCTGTTCTACACGCTCTCGATCAATTCCGACGGCTCGGTGAGCCCGTGCTGCGTCGACTGGAACCGTGAGCTGGTTCTGGGATCAGTCGCGGACGAGGGGCTGCTCGATATCTGGAACGGGGCGGCCATGCAGGCATTGCGTCGCCAGCATATCGTCGAAGGGCTTGCCGCCAATCCCTCCTGCGGGTCCTGCGGGCAGGTGCATACCTGCACCAATGACAACCTCGATGGCGAGCGGGAGAAGCTGAAAAAGCTGTTCGTCTGATGTCCCGCGAAGCCGATCTTTCCTGCGCGCTGACAAGCGGCCGCTATGCGCTGATCGGCGCCGGGCAGCTGGGCGCGATGTCGCTGGCGATGTGGCCGCACGACGTGCCCCGGCCCGAATTCTGCCTCGACAGCTACAAGACCGGCGACCTCGAGGGCATCGTGATCGAACCGCTCGCCGGTCATGTCCGGCGCCCCGGCGTCACTTATCTGCTCAGCGCCTTCAAGATGCCGGCGGAAGAGATCCGTGCGATTTTCGCGCGCATTGGCCAGCCGGACGTCATTACGGTCTACGACTTCTTCGAACAGTACACGCCCGCGCTGTTCTCCAACGGCTGGCGCAACCTTGCGCCCTCTGCCGGGGAGCAGGAACGCGCCGCAGGGCTGGCTGCCTGCTTCGCCGACGATCTTTCGCGCGAGGCCTGCGCGGCGGCCTGTGCATGGCGTTTCCATCGTGAACTGGTCGATGGCTATCCGGTCGGCAGCGAGGACAGCAAGTACGACCTCAGCCTGTTCGGGCGAGGCGGCTGTCACTACGACCTGATCTACGATGGCGGCGCCTATGACCTTGGTCTGCTCAAGTATCTGACCGGAGCGGGGGTGACATGGGATCGCATCGTGGCGTTCGAACCCGATCCCGGCAGCGCGGCCATTTGCCTCGAACAGATTCCCGCATGGGAAGCGAAGGGCGGGGCGCCTGTTGCACTCGACCGCCGAGCGCTGTCTGATCACGCAGGGACCGGACGGTTTCTCGCCAATGGCCTGCTTTCCTCGCGTCTGATCGAGGACGAGAGCATCGATCTTCCCGATATGGTCGAAGTGGAGACGGTGCGCCTCGACGAGATCGGCCACGGCGAGGCTGAACGCGTGCTGCTCAAGCTGCATATCGAAGGCAGTGAACTGCCCGCGCTGCGGGGCGCGGAGCATCTGCTGCGCACCCGCGCTGTCGACGTGCTGGTGAACCTGTCGCACGACCAGCGTTCGCTGCTCGAGATTCCGGGGTTTCTGGCCGGTCTGGACCGGCATGACCTGTTCTTGCGGTCCCACGCCCTGTTCGGCGAGGGACTGACGCTGTTTGCCCGCTACCGGGGCTGAGGGAAAACGCATGGATTTCGCAATCAAGCGCGCCGAGATGGCAGAACGCAACTGGGCCGACCCGGCCTGCCGCGCCGCCGTGCAGCAATGGCACGATGCCAGCCGCTCGTTCGACTACCAGTATATGTTCGAATGGATGGGCCGCCCGATCATCCAGGACCCACAGGACGTCTGCGCGATCCAGGAACTGATCTGGCGCTACCAGCCCGATGCCATCGTCGAGACGGGCATTGCCCGCGGCGGCTCGCTGGTGTTGTCCGCCAGCATTCTGGCCTCGATCGGCTATGGCGAAATGCTGCGCGGCAAGACGCCAGTGCAGCGCAAGGTGATCGGCGTCGACATCGACATTCGCCCACACAATCGCGAGGCCATCGAAGCCCATGCACTCGCTCCGATGATCACCCTGATTCAGGGCTCCTCGATCGATCTGGGCACTTTCGGCGAAGTGAAGCAGGCGCTGGGCGGCATCGGGAAGGTGATGGTCTTCCTCGATTCCAACCACACGCGCGATCACGTCTATGACGAACTGCTGCTCTATGCTCCGCTGGTGCCAAGCGGCAGCGCCATCTTCGTGATGGACACCGGCATCGAGTTCGCGCCCGAGGACAGCTTCAACGTCACCCGCCCCTGGGGGCCGGGCAACAGTCCGCTGACTGCCGTCGATGATTTCCTCGCGACCGAAGCGGGGGCGGATTTCTCCAAGGACCTCTCGATCGAGAAGCGCCACTTGCTGACGTGTGCTCCGCAAGGGCTGCTGGTTCGCACGTAGCACGGAAATTTCCAGGCCCGCGAGTACACAAGGCGACTATTCAGCTGTGAACCGAGCTGCCGGAGATGGTTGCCGTAAAACTGTCGTACGGAAAAAGGCGGGTTGTTTGGTTTTATTATATATCTTCAAGTAAGATATATAATTGCTGTTAATTAATTCAGTATTCTAAGTTTAAAATCAGTAAGTCATAAATATCAACTATTCCAAAATATTTTGCGCAGGGATGGTGGTGGATGAAAATTATGCTATGCGGCGACGGCATCGAGCCGCTCACCAAAGCGGTTCGAGGTGGGGCAGCAACAGATACGGACAAAAAATGCGGCGCGCGCTGACTTTCTGGTGGCGACAATCGCACGTGGCCGTTTTGCCCGGCCTCGTTGTCATTCTTGCCATTGCCTTTTTTCAGACCGTGCAGGTGCCGGTGGTTTCCCAGGCGATCGAACGCGTGGGTTTCATGGTGTTTGACGCCTATCAGCGCCTCTCGCCGCGCCCTTACGAGGATGCCCCGGTCCGCATCGTCGATATCGATGACGAGACCATCCGCCGGTTCGGACAGTGGCCGTGGCCAAGGACTGACGTTGCACGGCTCACCATGGCACTTGGTGAGGCCGGTGCCGCGGCTGTCGCGTTCGACATCGTATTCTCGGAGAAGGATCGCACGTCGCCGCGTGAACTTGCGCGGCGGTATGCGGCCAGTGATCCGCAGGCGGCGCAGGTGTTGGGCACGCTGCCCGACAACGATGAGCAATTCGCTCAGGTTCTGGCCAATTATCCGACCGTGCTCGGTTTCTTCCTGACCCCGCAAGGATCGGGGACCCATGTCGAGCCCAAGGCGGGCATGGTCGTGCTGGGCACGCCGCCTTCTTCGGTCGCCGATTTTCGTAACGCGATCACGGCCATTCCGGTGCTGCAGAAGGCAGCACCGGGCTCGGCTTCGCTGAGTATCCTGCCGGATCAGGATTCGATCATCCGCCGCGCTCCGCTGATCCAGAGGCAGGGCAACATGATGCTGCCGGCCCTGTCGCTTGAAGCGATCCGCATGGCGTTTCAGACCGATTCCGTGATGATCAACACCACGGATGGCAGCGCCGAAGGCAGTGATCCGGGGGACGTGGTTTCGTTGAAGTTGGGCGATATCGAAGTGCCGACCAACGAGCAGGGCGAGATGTGGATGCATTACACCCGCCCCGTCCCGGAACGCGTCGTCCCTGCATGGAAGGTGTTGTCCGGCGCGCTTGATGCCGACAAGATGGCAGAACTGTTCGGCGGCCGCATTGTCTTCATCGGTACCAGCGCGATCGGCTTGCGCGACTTGCGCTCGACGCCGCTCAACAAGGCTGAACTGGGTGTGATGGTGCACGCCGAGGCGGCCGAGCAGATGATCCTCCACAAGTTCCTCTACCGTCCCGACTGGGCGGTGGGCCTCGAGCGTGTGCTGCTGCTGACCGTCGGGATCGGTCTGGTGCTGCTGCTGCCCTGGCTGGGCGCGACGTGGGGAGCGGTGCTTGGTCTTGGCGCCATTTCGGTGATGGGCGGAGGTAGCTGGTATGCCTTCAAGGAGTGGGGCTACCTCCTCAATCCGACCTGGCCGATCATCGGGCTGATCCTGGGATACCTTATCGTCACGGTCATGACGTTCTACCGCGAGGAGAAGCAGCGCGCCTATATCCATCAGGCGTTCGACAGGTACCTGGCGCCCGAACTGGTCAAGCGCATCGCCAATGATCCCTCGCAGCTGAACCTGGGCGGCGAAGAACGCGACATGACGGTGATGTTCTGCGATGTTCGTAGTTTTTCCAGCATTTCCGAAGGGCTCTCGCCGGACGAAATCATCCAGTTCCTGATCACGTTCCTGACGCCGATGACGGACCTGCTCATCGAGAACAAGGCCACGATCGACAAGTACATCGGCGACGCCATTCTGGCGTTCTGGAACGCGCCGCTCGATGATCCCGAGCATCCCGTCAATGCGGCACGCGGCGCACTGGCGATGGTGGAAAAACTGAAAGAGCTGAACGTCGAGATGCCGCAGCGCAGCGACGTGGTCTGGCCCGGTGATGTCAAGATCGGCATCGGCCTCAACGCCGGCCAGTGCTGCGTTGGCAACATGGGTTCACAGCAGCGCCTGTCCTATTCGCTGATCGGCGATACCGTGAACCTGGCGTCGCGTATCGAAGGTTTGACGAAATACTACGGTGTGCAGATCGCCATCGGCAGTTCTCTGAAATCGGCACTGCCCGGGTTCGGGCTGGTCGAACTCGATCTTGTCCGTGTTGTCGGGCGCGATACGCCGGAAGCGGTCTATGCCCTTCTGGGGGACGAAGCACTGGGGGCGGACGAGGCGTTCCAGTCGTTTGCGGCGGAGCACGGTGCGATGCTGACGGCCTATCGTTCACAGCGATGGGACGAGGCCGAAAGCGCCCTGCATGATCTGGCTCACGCAGCGGGAGCTTACGGCCTGACCAAGCTGTACGGCATCTATCACAATCGCATTGCAGCATACCGCCTGAATCCGCCGGGTGCGGATTGGGACGGGGTGTATAGTGCGGAAAGCAAATGAAAATGCTCAAAAAGGCTGAAGGAGCCAAGACGATGTGGGGAAGAAATGCGGTTGGTATCGGCCATAGAGCCGGAGCAATCATGGCCGTGTTTGCAGCGACTGCCAGTTGGGCAAGTATGGTACATGCACAGGAGGTAAGCGAAGGAACTGCCGCTGATCCGGCCGTAAACGCGGCACTTGTAAAGGAAATCGAGAAGGAAGCGGACGAAGCGTCCACCGAGGCGGGGGCGCTGTCGCTTGCTCAGGCAAAGGCCGCGCAGGGCGATCTGACCGGCGCAGCAGCCGTCCTGGAGCGCTACCTGCTGGTCGATGAGGAGGCGGTGGAACCGCGCGCTGAATATGCGGTTTTGCTGTGCCGTCTGGACGATGTGCCTAGCGGCCAGTTTGAAGGTGCCAAGCTTGCTAGCGAAGTTCCCGGCAGTGAAGCACTGGGCCGGGTCAAGGCTGCTTGCGGCGGGCTTGCCGATCTTTCCAAATTTGCTGCCAACGGGGAGGCACAGTGATGTTCAGCAACAAGACACGGACTGCCACGGTCGCCGTGGTCACCATGGCCTTCCTGCTGGGCACGGTTCCGGTCGAAGGACAGGAAGTCGTCGGCGTCAATTCCGCCGTGCGGAACGTCGTGAACGTGCGCCGCAACCAGCAATCGGAATTCCGCCCTGCCGCGGTGAGGGACAAGGTCTCGCTGGGCAATCAGGTCAATACCGGCAAGGCCAGCGCACTGCAGGTGACCCTGCTCGACAAGTCGAACCTGACCGTTGGGCCCAATGCCAACTTTACGGTCAACCGGTTCGTCTATGACCCCAGCCGCAAGGCGAGTTCGGTTGGCGCTTCGGTGGCGAAGGGCACTTTCCGCTTCATGTCCGGCAAGGCGAAGAAGGAAGGTGGCAATGCGGTTCAGACGCCGGCTGCCACGATCGGCATTCGCGGCACCATCTTCGAGGGCGCGGTGGGTGAGGATGCCATGCTCATGGCACGCCTGCAGGGCCTGAAGATGCCGGCAAAGACCGATCCTGCCACCGCCACAATGATCGTTCTGCGTGGTCCGGGCCCCAAGGCGCAGATGGGCGAACATCCCGGCATGATCGACGTCACTGCCGGCGGCAAGACCGTGACGCTGAGCACACCCGGGCTGGCGGTCTTCGTTCCCTTCCCTGGCGCCGCGCCGATCGGGCCTTTCCAGATCAGTCAGCCGGCCTATTCCTCGTTCGATGCAGTCCTGCGCACCGCGCCGTCCTCTTTCGGCACGACCATGGCCGCATTGCAGGCCGCGCCCGGCGGCGCCTTTGCATCTGCTGCCGGAAGCACAGGGGCAGGCGCTGGTGCGCGTGGCGCGGCCGGCGCGTCGGGTTCCTCGGCCGGCGGCGGCAGTGCCGGACTGCTGTCGATATTGGCACCCGTGACCGTTGGTCTCGCTGCTCTGGTCGCGGTGGTTGCCGACAACGGCAGCCAGCCCGACAGCCCTTGATCCCGGGGCAGAAACCTGACCGGGGTCGCGGCCATGCGTGTCGCGATACCCGGTTGCGGGCCGTCCGGTCTGAGGGCAGCAGGCATGGCTGGCTGCGCCTGTCGCGCGGTTTGCACGGATATTCAGCCTGAACTGCGGGAAATGGTGCCGGTTAGAGGATTCGAACCCCTGGCCTGATGATTACAAATCAACTGCTCTACCAACTGAGCTAAACCGGCGTGCCTTGCGGTGACTCCGGCGCCCTTACCGGAAGGCAGGGGCGCCGGTCCAGTCGTTTTTGATGGTCCCCGTCAGAACACCGCGTGCGGTGCGTCTTCGTGCATCATGGCCTGGCGAACCAGCGGGATCGCGGGTCCGCCATAGCTCAGGAACTGGTCGTGGAAGGCACCCCAGGCCTCGCGGCCGCCGCGGGTGGCGGTCCAGTCCTGACGCAGTTTCAGGATCATCAGTTTGCCTAGCGTGTAGTTGAGATAGGCCGGGTCATAAGTGCCGCGCGCGGCCTGCTGCTCGGCATTGCCTTCATCGATGTAGCACTGTTCCATGAACATCTGCTTGGACTGCGCCTGTGTCATCCCGCGTGCGTGCAGGCCGATCGCGGAGAGGAAGCGGCAGTCTCGCAGGAGGGCGTTCGACAGCTGGCCGATGTGGACTTCGGGCTTGCCGTTGCCGAGGCCGGCATCCCACATCATCTGTTCGGCATAGTGCGCCCAGCCTTCGGCGAAGGCATAGCCCACGAACAGCTTGCCCACGATCGTCGGGGCCTGGTTCGAGTGCAGGAACTGCAGGTAGTGGCCCGGCATCACTTCATGGACGCTGGTAAACAGCAGGTCGTCCTTGCCCGGGATGTAGTCAAGCTGCTTCTGCGTGGGCCATGACGGATCCGGCGGCGAGATATAATAGACCGACGTCGCGTTCGTCTCGAGCGGTCCCGGCGGGTCCATGTAGGCGGAATTGGCGCGGTTGTAGGGCGGGCTTTCCTCTACGGCGGCCATCCTGGTGCCGGGGATCGTGACGATGTGGTGCTCGCGCACGAAAGCGGCGAGCTCCGGGATCTGGCGCCGGGCCTCGGCGACGGGGCCATCCGCCGGCTTGTCCGCGCTCATCCTGGCAACGCATTCGGGAACCGTCTTGCCGGGGGCATACTCGGCGCAGGCCGCGACGAGCGCATCGCGGTTGCGCTTGAGGTCGGCGCGCCCCACGGCTTCAAGTTCGTCGAGCGGCGCATCGACAGCCTCGGTGGCCGCCAGCATGCGCGAGAAGCGTTCGGCGCCCAGCGGATAGGCTTCGTTCGCCGGGGCCTTCGACAGCCAGTCGGCAAGCTCTTGCATGGCCGCGCCCGCCTTTTCGGAGGCTGCTTTCATCTGCGTCTGCAGCGCTGCATCGTCTACATCGGCGAAAGCGTCGCGCGCATCGCCCCGATAGTAACCGGCGAAGCCTTCGAAGGCATCGGTACCCAGCTTGATGAAGCTGGTGGGCATCGGTGTTTTCAGGTTCGCGCGGATCTGCGCGGCGGCGGTGGGTACGGCCTCGAGAAAGGCGATCATAGCCTTCATCCGTGTCGGCTTGTCCGCGTAGGAACGGCTGACGTAGACATTCGGGTCGAGCCCGTTGTTGAGATAGTATTCCGGATTGGTGTGGGGCTGATCGGCGTCTTCGAGCCAGAACAGCTGCCCCTTGGCGACCTGCACCATGTAGGCGCGCTCGAACGCCTGATCGGAGGTGAGCCCATCGAATTTCGCGGCATCCGCGATCAGGCCGTGCAGGAAGTCCGCCTTGGCCTTGAGCCCTGCGGTGCTCCAGTCGGGCAGCTTGCCGTCGTACTCGTGTGCGCCTTCGTAGATGGCGAAGCTGGGGTCAATTGCCAGCCATTCGCCGATCCTGTTCTTGACGAAACTGTCCCACGCGGAGGTCTGCGCGACGGCATTATCGGACGATGAAGCGGGGCTTGCGGAAACCGCTGAGGTTCCCAGGGCGAGGCAGGCGAGTCCTGCCAGCAATTTGGCTTTCATAGAATGGATTGCGTCCCTGTCGGTATTGCGGAGCGGCGCCCGGACCGGGGGGAGGGGCGCCCTCAATGGGCCGGGTTGTGGGCTATTGTGCGCCGAAGGTCCAGCCCTCGGTACGGGCAAGGTCCGGTGTCAGTTCGCCGGGATTCCAGAGTGCCGCTTGCGGGGCGGCGGTGCGCAGCCAGGCAGCAGTGAGCAGCGCGTCGGAGGAATGATCGTCGATCGACCCTTTGCCGGGGACTATGGGCGAGCCGAGCGCGGCAAGGGCTTCGTTGAGCGCGGCATAAGCGGTCATCTTGGCGCGCGAGGCGCTGCGTCCGGCGGCCACGGCGGCAAGCGTGGTGTAGATCTCGACGATCACCGAGCCCGTCGCAGGCAGCGGATCGACCGGCCAGACCGGCAGCTGTCCGCGCAGCCGGTGCAGCAGGCGCATGCCGGTGAGGCTGGATTTGCCCACTTGCGCCGCGCCGACGAGGTTGAAGTTCGAGTACGGTTTGCACCCGGCGCGCGCCTGCGCCTCTTCGGTCACGCGCATCCGGCCGCGCTTGTGCGACGCGCCCGGCAAGTGGAACTGCGCGCCTTCGCGCCCGCCGTGGCGGCGAAAATAGGCGCTCAGGTCCGGGTGATCGACGAAGCTGGAGGAAGAAAAGTGCGGATCATCCGTGCAGATCTCGTCGATCAGGGCCCACAGCGACGGGGCATCGGACGGACTGGCCGCCCAGCCGGGAAAGAACGTGCCGGCATCGGCGAACGGCAGCGAGATGCCGAGATCCAAGCCTATCAGCGTATCTTCCGGACAGGTATCAAGGAGCAGGTCCAGCACCTGTACCCGTGACCAGTGGCCGTGTTCCCGGGGATGGAGCAGGCGGGGGGCTTCCCCTTCCGCACTGCAAACGGCCACGGCGATACCTTTCTGACGAGCTCCGACCGCGCCGGACCAGTCGATTGCCATGAAGTGCCGGAAACGCGGTAAAGTCATCTCGCCCGGCAGGCCGTTCCCGGAAAGTCGATGGTCCAGCCGCCACGTGCGCTGCGAACGGCTTGAAGGCGCCGGGGCGCAGTGCCCGGGTGAGCGGCATCTGCCTCTCCCTCATCCATCGGCAGCGAGGAAATTTCGAAGCAGTCCTCACCCAGCCAACGGTCTATTTGCCAGTCGTCGCCTTCTGGGAGGTCCTTCATACGGGCCAGCTCGACAAGATTTTCACGGGTAACGCCGAGCACCAGCACGCCATTCAACGATCCGAAACCCGAGGCTGACCATTCGATCGACGCAAGGCGCGTGCCGCCCGGAGACGCGACGGGACGGGCACCGGTTTCCACTATCGTTCCCCGGCCGGCCCGGTCCACCAGAATATATCCCCCGGCCTCGTAGCCCGACCATTCGAAGCCGAAGAAGCGGCGGTCTGCCGAGAGCGAGGGAGGCTCGATCGACTCCATCTCGCGGGTTAAGATGCACAGGGTTGCGCCAGACAGTGCCGACACGGCCATATAGTCGACATTCGCCGAGGCCATGCCTTGCAGGGCGGGCGGGACCGGCAGAGGGCTGTTGCGTTCCAGCTCCATGTCGCCTTCCTCGGGCCGGTAGGCGCCGCAGGAAGAGAGGTCCGGGCCGCTTGCCGCAGGCGCCTTGGCCGCGGCGGGAGACGCGATCAGCGCCGCGAGGACCAGTGCGAGTCCCCCGGGGATGCCGTCAGCTCCGGCCATGGCGTTCCTTCCGCTTCCTGTCCCACCACTCGATGCGCTTCTTCACTTCACGTTCGAAACCGCGCTCGACCGGGTCGTAATACGTCTGCGGCGCCATGCCTTCGGGCCAGTAGTCGTCGCCGGAAAAGCCGTCGGGCGCATCGTGGTCGTAGCTGTAGTCCTTGCCGTAGCCGATGTCCTTCATCAGCTTGGTCGGGGCGTTGAGGATATTGGCGGGCGGGCTGAGCGAGCCGGTTTCCTTCGCGCTTTTCCATGCCGCCTTTTGCGCCATGTAGGCCGCATTCGACTTGGGCGCGGTGGCGAGATAGAGGCAGGCCTGCACGATCGCCCCTTCGCCCTCGGGACTGCCGAGGAACTCGTAGGCCTGCTTGGCGGCGAGGCATTGCTGGAGCGCCTGCGGATCGGCCAGCCCGATGTCCTCGCTGGCCATGCGGACCAGACGGCGCAGGAGGTAGAGCGGCTCTTCACCCGCCGTCAGCAGCCGCGCCAGATAATAGAGCGCCGCCTGCGGATCCGAGCCGCGCACCGCCTTGTGCAGGGCCGAGATCAGGTTGTAGTGCCCGTCCCGGTCCTTGTCGTAAACGGCGACACGGCGTTGCAGGAATTGGCCGAGCGCCGCCGGGTCAAGCGGCTCGGGAATCTGCGCGGCATAGAGCGTCTCGGCCTGGTTGAGCAGGAAGCGGCCGTCACCGTCGGCCGAGGCGATCAGCGCCTCGCGCGCATTGGCATCGAGCGGCAGTGGGCCTTCCAGTGCTTCGGCCTTGTCGAGCAACGTGCCAAGCGCTTCGCTGTCGAGACGGTGCAGAATGAGGACTTGTGCGCGGCTGAGCAGGGCGGCGTTGAGCGCGAAGCTGGGGTTTTCGGTCGTCGCGCCCACCAGCGTGACAGTGCCGCTTTCGACAAAAGGCAGGAAGCCGTCCTGCTGGGCGCGGTTGAAGCGGTGGATTTCGTCCACGAACAGCAGGGTGCGCTGGCCTGCCTTCGCGGCGGCCGCAGCCTCGGCAAAGGCCTTCTTGAGATCGGCTACACCCGAGAATACCGCGCTGACAGCGGCAAAGCGCATTCCCACTGCAGCGGCCAGCAGCCGTGCGGTGCTGGTCTTGCCCGTGCCGGGCGGCCCCCACAGGATCATCGACGACAGGCGTCCCGCCGCCACCATTCGTCCGATCGCGCCCTCCGGCCCGGTCAGGTGCTCCTGCCCGATGACATCGGCCAGCGTGCGCGGCCGGAGGCGGTCGGCAAGCGGGGCATCCTCTCGCGGCTCGTCCGGCGCGGATGCAGGGGGCAAGTCGTCGGCGAAAAGGTCGGTCATGGGGGCTATCTAGCGCCTATTGCGGCTGATTGCATCGGGCGAAGCACAGGCGTATCCGGGCGGCACCTGCACAAACCGGGGAGAACAGGCCATGAAGGCCATCACACGGGCCGGGCCATCCTGGCTGTTCTGGACGATTGCCGTGCTTTCGCTGCTCTGGAACGCCTTCGGTTGCATGGACTTTGCGATGACGGTGACGCGTAACCGCGCATACATGGCGCAGTTCCCGCCCGAGGTGATCAACTGGCTCGATACCGCGCCGATATGGACACTGGTTCCCTGGGCGATGGGCGTGTGGGGCGCCTTGACGGGTTCGCTTCTGCTGCTCCTGCGGTCCCGCCATGCTGTCGAGGCATTCGCCATCTCGCTGGCCGGACTGGCTGTGACCCAGATCTGGCAGGCCATGTCTGGGATGCCTGAAAGCATGACGACCCCGGCCAGCACGGCCATCTCGGTGATGATCTGGATCGTGGCGCTGGCCTTGCTCTGGTATGCAGCCCGTATGCGCGCTCAGGGAGTGCTGGGCTAGCTTCGCGTCTTCTGGCGGATCAGCCGGACATAAGTGTCGGCGACCGCCTGGTTGATCCTGTCCCAGCTGAACTCGCTGGCCCGCGCCTCGCCGGCGCTGCCGTGCGCGGCGCGCAGGGCCGGGTCTTCGATATAGGCCCTGAGCGCTTCGGCGAACTGGTGTATCGCGCCGGGCGGGATCAGGCGGCCCGATGCGCGATCATCGACGAGGCTCTGGCTGCCGGTCGCGGCGGCAGCGACAACGGGCAGACCGCAGGCCATGACTTCCAGCGTGACATTGCCAAAAGTCTCGGTGACTGAAGGATTGAACAGCACGTCCATCGAGGCGACCGCACGGCCAAGGTCCGCACCGTGCTGGAAGCCGACGAAGGCAGCGCCGGGCAGGCGCGCCTCGAACCACTCACGAGCCGGGCCTTCTCCGATCACCAGCACCTTGTGCCCCGCGCCCCGGCGGCGCAGCTCATCCAGCGTGTCGGAGAAGACGTCGAGGCCCTTTTCCATCACCAGCCGGCCGAGGAAACCGATCGCCACGTCGTCATCGCCGATGCCGAGCGAACGGCGCCATTCCAGATCGCGCCGCCCCGGATGAAAGATCTCACGGTCTACCCCCCGCGACCAGATCGACACGTCATAGTTCATGCGTTGATCGCGAAGGACCTGCGCCATGCTCTCCGAGGGTGCTACCAGCGCGTCGCAGCGGCGGTAGAACCGGCGCAGGATGGCCTCGATCACCGGCTCGCCCCAGGCCATGTTGTAATAGCGAAGGTAGGTTTCGAAGCGGGTGTGGACCGATGCAAGCACCGGCAGCTTGCGTTTGCGTGCCCAGGTCACGGCCTGATGGCCCACCGGATCGGGCGAGGAAACATGGACCACGTTGGGGGCGAAGGCGTCGAGATCGCGCCGGGCCTTGCCTGAGATTCGCAAAGGCACACGGTATTCTGCGCGGCCCGGGATCGGCAGTGAGCCTATCCCCACCAGATCGCCGGTCGCCTCGAACGCCGGTTCCGCTACGGCCGGAGCATAGACCCGTACTTGCGCGCCCTGACGCAGCAGGTAGCCGACCAGCCGGTTGAGGGCCTGGTTGGCACCGTCGCGAACGTAGTTGTAGTTGCCCGAGAACAGGGCAATGCGCAGGTCGGCGATATCCATCGTGGATGGCCCATAGCTTCCTGCGCCACACTTGGCGAGAGTGCTTGCGTTTCACAGCCCTCCCGCCAAGCGTTCAACGGTGCCCCAAGGGGACAGGGCATCGTCGAAGCGGATCAGCGGCGGCGCCAGTCCCGATGCCCGTCGCGGTATCCTTCGCGATATTCGCGCCGGTCGCGGTGGTAATCGCGGCGGTCATGGCGCCAGTCCCGGCCCCGGCTCCAGCGATCGCGGTAATAGGGCGCGTAGTAGCTGCTGTAGTACCGGTCACGGTAGTAGCGGTTCGGATAGCCTTCGTAGTAATAGTAGTAACCGGGATAGCCGCGCACGGTCACATAGCGGCGGGCGGGGTAATAGGAGCGGTTGTAGTAACGATCGTCGTGGCTGTCGGCGATGGCCGCACCGATCGCCAGCCCGATGATACCGGCGCCGATGGCGATCGCGGCATCGTTGCCATCGTGATCACGGTAGTGATCGCGAGCCTGCGCGGGAGCAGCGATGGCGAGTGCCGCAGCCGCGAGCGCGGTGCCTAGGCCAAGTCTGGCCGCTGTCGATTTCAGTCCTTTTTGCAACATAAGCGTCTCCCTTGTTCGTGGCCAACCGGGTGACGGCGGTTTCGGCAGGCGCGGTGGAGATCTGCTTGTGGACGTTCCGGACTGAACCGATGGTGAATTTGTCGCAAATTGTAACACGCTGACACCGGATGCGTGCCCCGCCGGCGCAGAAGGAGCACGCTTCACCGTGTGTCAGTGCGGATCGCGGTGGTCCTCTCTGCGCGACGGCTGATCGCGGGGTGGTTCGAAGCGCGGCATGTGCGTGCCCTGCGGGGGTGGACGCAGCGTGCCTTCGAAACGCTTGAACCGGGGCTCGGTGGGGCGCATGTCCCCGCGGCGGAAGTGTTGGGGATCTCCCGCGCGGAATGCGCGATCCTGCGGGGTCAGGCGGAAATAGAAAATGCTGTTGACCCAGTAACCGTCATAGATCGGTCCATAGAAGCCATCATACCAGCCATAGTAGGGATATGTCGACCAACTGACTGTGACTCGGCTTCCGTAGCCGTCATAGCAGGCTGAGAGTGATAGAACCGAAGCGGCGAGACAAGTCAGGATCACAGGACGTTTCATTGACACCTCCATCGTCAGTCCCCGTTGCATCATCCGCTTTCAGCATGGATGAAGAGAGAGGGCTTTGACGGGGGTCAAGAGTATTCGGCCCTTCTGTTTGAAGCCGGTCATGCAAGGACGCCCGGCCTTGGAGGAAAGGCCGGGCGCTGAGTGGGACCGGGGGGAGGAAACCCGGCACAAGGGGATGTGTTCAGTAGCCTCGGCGATGGTCGTCGCGGCGGAAGTCGTCACCGCGGCGGTAGGCATCTCCATGCCGGTAGTCGTTTCCACGATAGCGGCGCGTGTATTCCTCGCGGTTGTGGCGGCGGCCATCGCGGTCCCAGTAGTAGCCGTCGCGATAGTACCAGCCGGTGGTATAGGACGGGCCGTAGTAGTAGCTGCTGTCGTAGTAGCGGTTGCGATGGCGATCGTTGTCCGATGACGCAATGATTGCGCCCAGTGCCAGACCAATCACGCCCGCGCCGATGGCGACCGCGGCAGTGTTGTCTTTGTCGCGGTGATAATCGCGGGCCATGGCCGGGCTGGCGCTGACGAGCGCGGTGGCGGCAAGGGCGGTGCCGAGGGCGGCTTTCTTGAAAATGCTCATGGTTCGTAACTCCTTCGCGGGGCGGCGGAGGGAAGAGCCGTTGTCCCGTGTTGAGTTCCTTCTAGAGCCGCACGGCTGAACAGGATCGGAGCAGGTCTGGCAGGATTCGTTCAGGTTTTCGATAATTTGTATGAATGACTTTGGCCTAGTAGCCGGTGTAGCGTCCGGGCCGGTGCCAGACGTAGAGGATACCGCCGGTCGCCATGACGCCCAGCAGCGACCAGAGGACGCGGGTCACGTCCAGCGCGACGAGTGAAAACAGCAGGACGCAGCCGTCGATGAGCAACTGCGTGCGCCCGGCATTCCAGCCGCGCGTGCGGTATAGCCAGAGCACCACGGCGCCCGAGCCGCCGGTGCCGGCGCCGTGACGCGCCAGCGCGAGGGCGCCCATGCCGATCACGCTGCCGCCTGCCAGTGCGGCCACGGGCCGGCTGATCCAGTCGATATCGATGGTCTGGGCTGCGATTGCCGTCATCGCGAAGAGGCCCAGAGTGACGATCACCGTTTTGACGATGAACAGCCAGCTCATCGCGCGCAGGGTGATGGCGAGGAGGGGTAGCGTCAGGGCTGTATAGAACAGTCCGACGGGCAGGCCTGTCAGGTAGTTCAGGACCAGCGAAATCCCGGCCACGCCTCCGGTGACGAGCCCGCCGGCTTTCAGCAGAACCAGGCCGAGCGACAGCTGCACCGTGCCCACGAACAGGGCATAGGCGTCTTCCAGGTTAGTGTGCGGCACGCCCGGTGCGGGTTCCGCAGGCTGTTCGGCAGGGGAAACAGGTTCGGCAGACACGGTCAGCTCCCGGCTGGGGTTATGCGCCGCAGGCTGCCTCTCCTGTCCGGTCCATGCAATCCTTGGGCCCCCTCCGGTGGGAGGCGGCCCAAGGATCAGGAAAGGATCAGGCCGCGTCTTTCTTACGGCTGGCGCGCTTGCGCTCGTGCGGGTCGAGGTGGACCTTGCGCAGGCGGATCGACTGCGGGGTCACTTCGACCATTTCATCGTCGTCGATATAGGCGATGGCCTGCTCGAGCGTCATGACCTTGGGCGGAGTCAGGCGGATCGCGTCGTCCTTACCCGAGGAACGGATGTTGGTCAGCTGCTTGGCCTTCATCGGGTTCACTTCGAGGTCGTCCGGCTTGGCGTTCTCACCGATCACCATGCCTTCGTAGAGCTTTTCCTGCGGAGCGACGAACAGGATGCCGCGATCTTCCAGGTTGTTGAGCGCGTAGGCGTTGGCTTCGCCGGTGCCGTTCGAGATCAGCACGCCGTTGAGGCGGCCCTCGATTGCGCCCTTGTGGGGGCCGTACTTCTCGAACAGGCGGTTCATGATGCCGGTGCCGCGGGTGTCCGAAAGGAACTCGCCGTGGTAGCCGATGAGGCCGCGCGAGGGCGCTGAGAAAGTGATGCGGGTCTTGCCCACGCCCGAGGGACGCATGTCGGTCAGCTCGGCCTTGCGGCGTTGCATCTTCTCGACGACGGTACCCGAGTGCTCGTCGTCCACGTCGATCACGACGGTTTCATAAGGCTCGGTGCGGCCGCCGGCTTCGTCGGTCTTGAACAGCACGCGCGGACGCGAAATGCCCAGTTCGAAGCCTTCGCGGCGCATCGTCTCGATGACGACGCCCAGCTGCAGTTCGCCGCGGCCGGCAACCTCGAAGCTGTCGCGGTCCTCGCTCTCGGTGACGCGAATGGCGACGTTGGTCTCGGCTTCGCGCATCAGGCGGTCGCGGATCAGGCGGCTTGTCACCTTGTCGCCTTCACGACCGGCGAGCGGGCTGTCGTTGACCGCAAAGCGCATGGCGAGCGTCGGCGGGTCGATCGGCTGGGCCTGGATCGGCTCGGTTACCTGCGGATCGGCGATGGTGTGGGCAACAGTGGCCTTCTCGAGGCCGGCGAGCGCGATGATGTCGCCCGCGCGGGCTTCTTCCACCGGCACGCGTTCGAGGCCGCGGAAAGTCATCAGCTTGGAGGCGCGGCCGGTCTCGATCACCTTGCCGTCGCGGTCCATCGCACGGATCGGGTCGTTGATCTTGAGCACGCCCGACTGGACGCGGCCGGTGAGTACGCGGCCCATGAAGTTATCGCGGTCGAGCAGCGTTGCCAGGAACGAGAAGGGCGCTTCGACATCGAGGCTGGGCGCCGGAACGTGGTCGCGGATAAGCTGGAACAGGGGATCCAGCGTGCCTTCGCGCGCATTGATGTCGTCGCTGGCATAGCCGTTGCGGCCCGAGGCGTAGAGCACGGGGAAGTCGAGCTGCTCGTCGTTGGCGTCGAGGCTGACGAAGAGGTCGAACACTTCGTTGAGGACTTCGTCGGCGCGGCCGTCGGGACGGTCGATCTTGTTGACGACGACGATCGGCTTGAGGCCGAGGCCCAGCGCCTTGCCGGTCACGAACTTGGTCTGCGGCATGGCGCCTTCCGAGCTGTCCACCAGCAGGACAACGCCGTCGACCATCGAGAGGATGCGTTCCACTTCCGCGCCGAAGTCGGCGTGGCCCGGGGTGTCGACGATGTTGATGCGCAGGCCTTCCCACTCGATCGAGGTCGGCTTGGCCAGAATGGTGATCCCGCGTTCCTTTTCGAGGTCGTTGGAGTCCATCGCGCGTTCTTCCACGCGCTGGTTGTCGCGGAAGGTGCCGGACTGGCGGAACAACTGGTCGACAAGCGTGGTCTTGCCGTGGTCGACGTGCGCAATGATCGCGATATTGCGCAGGGGAAGCGGGGCGGACATCAGTTCACTTTCAAAAGAGGGTAGGCGGACAGGCTTTGCTGCACTGCAAAATTGGCGCGCCCTTAGCCGATCCGTGCGATTCCGGCAAGCACTCGTGCGGGCAGTGAAATGTGGCAGGACTGTCACAGGGTTGCCGATTGTCTGCAGTTATTCACCGGGCATGATTGTCGAATGGCCGGTAATTTCCTAACAACATGAATGTCATCGACTAGCCTTGCGGACAAAAGAAACGGGCAGTCGAGCAGGAGATGGACGGTGCTCATGAAGGGTGTTTCCGCAAATTCAGCCGTTCGTTCGGGCGGCGGCGTAATCAAAGGCGCATGTGTGCGCAGCAGGCTGTTGCTGGGCGTGGCCCTGGCTGGTCTGGCCTGGGCGCCGCAGGTAATGGCGCAGGACGATCCCGCGCCTGCCGATGAATTTTTCTCGGACGAGATCATCGTTACCGCCACCAAGCGCGAACAGACGCTGCAGGACGTGCCGGTCGCCGTCACCGTCACCACCGGCGCCACGATCGAGCAGGCGCAGATCCGTGATCTCAAGGACCTCCAGTCGGTCGTGCCTTCGCTTCGCGTGAACCAGCTGCAGTCGAGCGCCAATACCAACTTCTACATCCGCGGTTTCGGCAATGGTGCCAACAACGCGGGCATCGAGCCCTCGGTCGGCCTGTTTATCGACGGTGTGTACCGCTCGCGTTCGGCCTCGATGATTGCCGACTTCCCCGATGTGGAACGTATCGAGGTGCTGCGCGGGCCGCAGTCCACGCTGTTCGGCAAGAACGCCTCGGCGGGCGTCATCTCGATCGTGACCAGGAAGCCGCAGTTCACCCTGGGCGGCAATGCCGAGGCCACTTACGGCAATTACAACGCGGTGACGCTGAAAGGCATGGTCACCGGTCCCGTCAGCGATACCGTCGCGTTCAGCCTTGCGGGCGGTCTCAACAAGCGTGACGGCATCGTCAGGGATCTGGCGACGGGCCAGCGGACCAACGAGCGCGACCGCTGGTTCGCGCGTGGCCAGATGCTGTTTGACAACAACGACGGGCTCGAAGTCCGCCTGATCGGCGACTACGGCAAGATCGATGAAAACTGCTGCGCGGTCGTGAACCTGCGGCAGGCGCTGCCGACTGCCGCGATCTTCGCGCTGGGCGGGGCGGTGAACCTGCCCTCGGAGAAGTACGACAACATCGCCTATTACAACTTCGAAAGCTCCAACAAGATCAAGAACTGGGGCTTTTCGGGCCAGATCGACTATGATCTGGACGGCACCAGGCTGACCTCGATCACGGCCTATCGCCGCACCGACGCGCTGACCGATCAGGATTCCGATTTCTCCAGCGCGGACCTGCTCGGCCGCAACTGGCAGGACCTGCGGATCAAGACCTTCACGCAGGAACTGCGCGCCAGCTTCGATCTCGGCGACCGGCTGCACGGCTTGCTGGGCGCGTACTACTTCAACGAGAAGATCGACCAGAACAACGAAGTGTTCTGGGGTAGCGATGCCCGGACCTACGCTGATCTTCTGGTGCAGTCGCTGACCGGCGGTGCGAACAATATCGGCCACCTCGACAGTGGTGATCTCGAACTGATCCTTGGCAGCCTTGAAGGCAATCCGGTCAAGTATGTAGGCCAGTTCTTCCAGCCGGGCACGGGCCTGACCGAAGCCTATTCCGTCAAGAACGAGGCTTGGTCGATATTTGGCCAGCTCGATTTCGAAGTGGCGCCGGGGCTGACGGTGACCAGCGGCATCAACTACACCCACGACAAGAAACGCTACGCGACCAATACCACGTCGAACGATGTCTTCGCCGGGGTCGATCTGGTCGCCGACGGTCAAACCGCGATCTTCGCGCAGGGGCTGGCAAACCTGGGCGTCAATCCGTCCGACCCGGCAGCTGTCTATGCCTTCGCCACCAACCCGGCGACCGCGCCTTACTACCAGGCGGTCGTGAACTATGCTGCGGCCAACGCAACGAACCCGGCGGTGAACTCGCTGCTCGGCCTGCAGCCGCTGCAGTATTTCCCGCCGTTCATGAACGTCCCCAACGCCGTGGAGGACGGCAAGATCAGCGACGGCAATGTCAGCTACACCGCGCGCGTGGCCTGGGACGTGACGCCAAGCGTCAATCTCTATGCGGCCTTCGCGACCGGCTACAAGGCGGCCTCCATCAACCTCTCGCGCGACAGCCGTCCGACCCCGGCGGATCTCGTCGAGCTGCGTGCGCAGGGACTGGCGGTGACCAACCTGACCGCGGGCAGCCGCTATGCGAACCCCGAGGATTCGACGGTTTACGAGTTCGGGTTCAAGGGCAAATGGGGCGTGGTCTCCGCCAACGTCGCGGTGTTCAAGCAGATCATCAAGGACTTCCAGTCGAACATCTTTACCGGATCGGGCTTTTTCCTCGCCAACGCCGGCAAGCAGTCGGCCTTCGGCATTGAGTTCGAAGGTTCGGCCAAGCCTGTTGATCCGCTGACGCTGACGCTGTCGATGACGTACCTCGATGCCAAGTACGACAAGTTCCTGCTGTCTGCCTTTGGCGACCTGTCCGGCACGCGTCCGGCCGGAGCCTCGCCGCTTTCGGTGACCTTCGGGGCCGAATGGGTGCAGAAAATGGGCAACGGCGACCGGATCATCCTGCGCGGCGATTATCACTACGAGATGCCGTTCCAGCTGGTCGAGGGCTTGCCGGGTCTGGTGACCTATGATGCGCAGGGCAACGTCGCTGACGTCAGTGCCGCGCTCGCCGCCGCGCGCGAGTTCAAGCAGGACATCAACGATGTGAACGCCTCGCTCACATACGCGATGGCGAACGGCATCGAACTGTCGGTCTGGGGGCGCAATCTGCTCAACGACCGCACGATCCTGCAGATTTTCGACAGCCCGGCCCAGCCGGGTTCGATCTCGGGTTATCCGAACCAGCCACGCACGTATGGCGTGGCGGCGCGCTACCGCTTCTAACGGCGGAGCGCGACAGGCGAACCCTGGTGGCAGGAGAAGCTCCGGGGAACGCACACTGCACAAGGGGTGCGCGGTCGGGGGGCTGCGTGCCCCTTTTTCTTGCCCGTATGATGCAAAGCCGTTAGCCAAAAGAAGAAACCAGCCGCGGATTATAGAGGATGGGCAAAATCGTGCTCGAACACATGATATTGCCGTTCTACCGTTATGCCGATTTCCGCGGGCGGTCGCGCCGCAAGGAATTCTGGTCTTTCGGCTTGTTGAACATCGGGGTGGTCGCCATTCTGGCCGGGCTTGTCTTTTCGACCGGTTTTTCCCATCGGGCGCTGATCCAGCGCGCGGAATTCGGCGGCACGTTGGGCATCGGCACCACAGCCTTCTTCGCGATCCTCGGCATCTACAGCCTGGCCGCGCTTGTTCCGAGCGTGGCGGTGAACGTGCGCCGTCTGCACGACCGGGGCATGAGCGGATGGTGGTGTCTCGGCTTCGTGGTTCTGGGGGTGATTCCCTTCCTCGGCTGGATCACGAGCATCGGCTATCTCGTGGTCATGAGCCTGCCGGGGACGTCGGGCACGAACCGCTTCGGCGATGACCCCCGGGATCAGGCCGGTCTGGAAGTGCCGGCCTGACGGGACGACGGCGCGCTTGCTGTTCGCGCGTGATGACGTAGTCTGACCAATATTCGAACACCGAACGGTGCGCATTTTCGTGCCGGCATGAACAGGGGAAGATCATGCAGCCCTACGGCGGATTCTGGTGGCGCGTGCTCGCCTATTTTATCGATTACATCATCCTTCAGATCGGCCTTAGCGTGCTGTCAGGGGTATTCGGCATTGGCCTGGGCGCCAGCATGACGATGATGGATCCCGCCAGTCAGAGCGTAATGATGCCGTCGATGCTGTTCACGGTGCTTGGTGTCAGTTTTGCGATGACCTGGCTCTATTTCGCCTTGATGGAGAGTTCGCCCATGCAGGCCACGGTCGGCAAGCTCGCGGTGGGCCTCGTCGTCACGGATCTGAACGGCAACCGCATCAGCTTTGCGCGCGCCACGGGCCGCTTTTTTGCCAAGTTCCTGTCGAGCCTCATCCTGATGATCGGCTATATCATGGTAGCCTTCTCCGCGCGCAAGCAGGGCCTGCACGACATGCTCGCAGGCACGCTGGTGTGGAAGACGCGCGATCCGCGATCGCTCGTCTCGCACGAAGACGTGTTCCGCTGATCATAGCTCCCTGAGGGCCTGGGCGGGCTTTGCCCGCAGCAGCGGAAGCGAGCCGCCCAGCGCGAAGGCAAGCACCAGCAGCAGACCTGCGCCGAGTACCAGGAAGACGTGCGGCCAGCCGGGCAGCCAGTCGAATTCGAAGAGCTTGACCACGATCGCCCATGCCAGCGCGCTGCCAATGGCCAGGGCGATCATGGCGAGGACAAGCGCGAGCAGGCCATACTCGGCGATCTGCAGCGCCAGCAACTGGCGGCGGCTGGCACCCAGCACGCGCAGGATCACATTGTCGTAGGTCCGGCTGGCGCGCGCGGCGGCGATCGCGCCCAGCAGCACCGCAAGCCCGGCCAGCACGGCGACCGAGGAAGCGGCGAGAATCGCCACCGACATCTGATCCAGCAGCGCACGCGCATCCCGCAGCAGCCCGCCCGTTTCGATCACCGAACTGGAGGGAAAGGCACGGGCCAGCTTCGGCAGCAGTCCGGCGGTGGGCGCACCGGGTGGCACTTCGATGGTTGCGGCCAGGTGGTGCGGGGCATCGGCCAGTGCATTGGGCGAGAAGACCAGCACGAAGTTGAAACCCATCGTGTCCCAGTCAATTCGCCGCAGTGCCGCTATCCGCGCGGTCCTTTCGATGCCGAGTACGCCGATGGTCACGTAGTCGCCGACCTTGAGGCCCACCGCATCGGCGAATTTCTCGTCGAGCGAAACGAGTGGCTCGCCCCGGTACATCTGGGGCCACCACTTGCCGGACACGACTGTGCTGCCTTCGGGCACGCCAACGGAATATGTCAGGCCACGCTCCCCTCTGAGCGCCCACGCGCCATCCGGGATATCATCGCCGAGGCTGGCGACGCGGGTCATGCGATCCTTCGGGCCATAGGCGAGGATCTTGCCGCGCAGGTTCGGCACGATCCGCGTGACCGCATCAGGTATGGTCTGCTGGACCATGTCACGGAACTGCGCGGCGCCGTCCTGCGGCACGTCGAGCACGAAGAAATCGGGTGCGCGGGCCGGTACACTCTTGCGGATATTGGCATCGAGGCTGGTCTGCACGGCCGCGATCAGCACGAAAGCGGATAGCCCGAAGCCGAGCGCGGTTACCAGCGCGCCGGTTTGTGCGCCGGGGCGATGCAGGTTCGCGAGCCCTGCCCGCAGCATCGGATCGGCCGGACGCGGCAAGTGCGCGGCGGTCTTTCGGATGCCCCAGCCCACCAGTGCCAGCAACGCGAGCATCACGGCGGCCCCGGCAAGGAACCCGGCCGTGACCATGGGCTGCGCGGCGTTGGCGAATGCCAGCGCGATGATTGCGGCGAGGCCCAGCCCGACCGGCAATGCGAGGGCTTTCCGGTCCGCAGCCAGCGGGGCGACGCGGGCGCGCATCAGGGCCATCGCCGGAAAACTGCGTGCGCGTACGAGCGGCGGTGCGGCGAAGACCAGCGCGACCAGCAGCCCATAGGCGGCTGCCGTCGCCAGTGCCCAAGGCGAGACGGTGAAGCCGGTGCTCACCGGCAGCAGTGTGCCGAGCGCACTGGCCAATAGCGGTGTAACCAGCACGCCCGCCAGCAGGCCCGCAAGGCTTCCTGCCAGCGCCGCTGCACCGACCTGGAGCACGTAGATCCGCGCGATGTCCCCACTGGTGGCGCCTAGCACCTTGAGCGTGGCGATCGAATTGCGCCGCGCCTCGAGATAGGAGGAAACGCCCCCGCCAATGCCGATCCCGGCGATGGCCAGCGCGGCCAGCCCCACCAGCACCAGAAACTCGCCCATGCGGCTGACGAACCGCTCAGTCGAAGGCGTTGCCTTGTTGCGTGTGCGGATCTGAAATCCGGCGTCGGGGAAGCGGTCTTCGAGCCGTTTCGCGACGGCTTCCGGATCGGCATTGCCCGTGAATTTTACCCGCACGGCGCTGCGGTACATCGCGCCCGGTGCAGTCAGCCCGGCCCGTTGCGGCAGGCCGAGGGGGGCAATGGCGGTATCGCCCAGCGCGAAACCCTCACCCAGCTGCTCGGGGTCCGTCTTGATGATTCCGCCAGCAGTGACAGCCTGCCCGCCAATCTTGAAGCTGTCACCGGCCTTGATCCCGAGCCGGGCGGCAGTGCCTTGCGCGATCCACACGGTGCCTGCGGGCGGCGCGCCCACCATGCGTCCACCGGTCAGTTCCAGCCTGCCGTAGAGCGGCCAGTCGCCGGCCACGGCTTTGAGCGCGACGGGGGCGGTCAGTTCACCCTTGCTGGCGATGGCCTGCATCCGCAGGCCGGGCGACACTTCGCCCAGCGGCTTGAGTGCGGCCAGTTCCGCATCGGTCAGCCCACGCTGCCAGACGCGCAGTTCGATATCGCCGCCAAGGATCTGCTGCCCGCGCGTGCCCAGTTCGCGCTCGATGGAGCCGGTCAGGGTGCCGATCGCCGCAATCGCGCCGACGCCCAGAAACAGGCAGACGAGTAGCAGCCGCAGACCTCGGAACCGGGCGGATAGATCGCGCCGGGCAATCGTCCACGCCGTGCGCCAGGGCAGTGCGTCAGCCAAGCGTGTCGCTCGCGATCCGGCCATCTGCCAGCGACACCACCCTCTCGCACTGGCGGGCGAGATGTTCGTCGTGGGTGATGATCAGCAGCGTTGCTCCCGCCTCTGCGCGGCGGGCGAAAAGCAGGTCGATGATCGCTGCGCCGGTCTTCCCGTCGAGATTGCCGGTGGGCTCGTCGGCGAAGACCAGCGAGGGGCGGGGGGCAAGTGCGCGCGCGATCGCGACGCGTTGCTGTTCACCGCCGGAAAGCTGGGAGGGATAGTGCGTCAGCCGGTGGCCGAGCCCGACTGCTTCCAGTTCCGCCTCGGCCCGTTCGCGCGCCTGCGCCATGCCGGCCAGCTCCAGCGGCGTCGCGACGTTTTCCAGCGCGGTCATCGTCGGCAGGAGGTGAAATGCCTGCAGCACCACGCCGATGCGGCCCCGGCGGGCGCGGGCGAGCGCGTCCTCTTTCATCCCGGCGAAGTCCTGCCCCGCGACCGACAGCGTACCTGATGTCGCGCGTTCGAGCCCGGACAGCACTGACATCAGCGAACTCTTGCCCGAGCCCGAAGGCCCCAGCAGCGCCAGTGTCTGGCCCTGCGGTACGGCAAGGTCGATGCCCTTGAGGATTTCGACCGCGCTGTCTCCGCTGCCCAGCGTGAGGCGCAGGTCGCGGGCGATGACGGCATGTTCGGGGGGCTGGGAAAGGCTTGTCACTCACGCCATATTGGGTGCCAATATGCGGTCCTACAAGGAGATTCCTTTGCGTCTTGTCCGCCTTGCCCTGCTGGCGCTGCCCGTTCTTGCCCTGATTGCCTGCGACAAGGCCACGCCGCCCGTGCCGGAACAGACGGAAAGCGGGCTCGACACACCGCCCGCAATACCGGTGATGGGACCTGAACGTACGATCCTTGCCTTCGGGGATTCGCTGCTGGCGGGCTATGGCTTGAATGACGGGGAATCTTATCCCGCGCGGCTGGAACAGGCGCTGCGCGCCCGGGGCGTGAATGCGCGCATCGTTAATGCGGGTGTTTCGGGCGATACCACGGCGGCCGGGCTGGAGCGGCTCGATTTCACGCTCAAGAGTCAGACGGAAAGGCCCGAACTGGTCATAATCAGCCTGGGCGGCAATGACATGCTGCGCGGCCTTCCGCCGAAGGAAACACGGCAGAACCTTGACGCGATCCTCAAGCGGCTCACCAGCGACAAGATCAAGGTCATCGTGCTGGGAATGCTGGCCGCGCCCAATCTGGGCAAGGACTATGCGGAAAAGTTCAATCCGATCTATCCTCAGCTCGCGCAGAAATACGGCGCGTTGCTGGTGCCGTTCTTCCTGCAGCCGGTGATCGACAAGCCGGATCTGATGCAGCAGGACCACATGCACCCGACGGCGATCGGGGTGGATGCGATCGTTTCGGCGACAGTGGATGACGTGGCCGACGCACTGCCGAAGGTGAACGAGGCGGCTACAGCCGTCGCACCGAGCCCGAACTGACTTCCCACACCGACGCTTCGCTCAGGATCGCCTCGAAGGGCGTCGTTTCTGTTCCCGTCAGCCAGATCTGCGCCGAACCGGCACGCAGGCGGTCGAACAGGGCTTCGCGGCGGACAGGATCGAGATGCGCGGCTACCTCGTCCAGCAGAAGCAGGCGGGGGCGGTCCTCACCGCCGCCTTCGAGAAGCTGCGAATGGGCGAGCGTGATTGCGATCAGCATCGCCTTCTGCTCGCCGGTCGAGCATTCGGCCGCCGGCTGGTTCTTGCCCGCCATGGTGACGTCCAGTTCGTCGCGATGCGGGCCGGTGAGCGTGCGCTGTGCCGCCCGGTCGCGCGGGCGCCCATCGTGTAGCGCCACGGCCAGAGCGTCGGCCTGGACTGGTCCGCCCGGCCGGTAGGCCAGCGAGGGGCGGGCGAAGGGCGAATCCGGCAGTGCGGCGAGCGCCGCGTCGAGACGGAGGATCAGGTCGGCACGCGCCCCGGCGACCGCCGCACCGGATTCAGCGATCTGCAGCTCGATCGCGTCGAGCCAGTGCGGATCGGGCGGGCGGACGTCCGACAGCAGGCGGTTGCGTTCGCGCACAGCGTTTTCCAGCCGGCTGGCCTGCGCGGCGTGATCGGGGCGCACTGCCAGCACCAGCCGGTCGAGGAAGCGGCGGCGGCCCCCGGCGCTGTCCATGAACAGGCGGTCCATCGCCGGGGTCAGCCAGCCGATCGAGAACCACTCCGCAAGCCGCACTGCCGGGGCCTCGGCGCCGTTGATCTGCACCAGCCGCCGGCTGGGCCGTTCCGGCAGGACCCCGGTGCCCAGCCGTACCGGCTCGCCGCCCGGCACCGCCAGCGCCGCGCTGACCGCAAAGCCGCCGTCGAACGCCTGACCCGGCATGTCCGCCAGCGCTGCGCGCCGCAAGCCCCGACCGGGCGCCAGCAGGCTGATTGCCTCAAGCACGTTGGTCTTGCCTGCGCCGTTCTCTCCCACGAGCAGGTTGAACTGCGCCGTGCCTTCCACCGCGGTATCGCGGTGGTTGCGGAAACGGGACAGGAGAATGCGGTCGAGCATGGGTGGCGCGGTGCTAGCCGCTCCGCCGGGTCATGGCTACCTCAGCTCAAACCGATTGCGTCTTGGCGAAGGGCGAGAAGTCGATGTCGTCGTCATAGACGTCCACGCCTTCGCGCCGCTTGAGGAAGCCAACGACGATATAGGTAACCGGCGTCAGCACCACTTCCCAAAGCGTCTTGATGATCCACTGGGTCAGCGACAGCGTCAGCACCAGATGCAGCGAAAAGCCCGGCACGCCGAGGAACGCGAGCGGATAGAACAGGGCGCTGTCCACGCCTTCGCCGAAGATCGTAGAGCCGATCGTGCGGGTCCACAGGTACTTGCCCTGGGTCATCACTTTCATTCGCGCGAGCACGAAGGAATTCACGAACTCGCCCGCCCAGAACGCCACTAGCGAGGCAAAGACGATGCGCGGGGTCTGGCCGAAGATCGAGTAGTAGGCCGCCTGATTGGGCGCCGTCACTTGCTGGCCCTCGATGGTGTAGGTGGCCGAGGCGAGCGCCCATTCCGGGTTGGCCGGGATGTTCACTACGACAAGGCTCATCACCACCATGAACAGCAGCCCGAAGAAGCCCGCCCAGATGCACCGGCGCGCGTTGGCGTAGCCATAGACCTCCGTCAGGACGTCGCCGATGATGTAGGAGATCGGGAAGAACAGCACCCCCGCGCCGAAATTGACCGTCCCCAGCACCGGCAGCGTGATCTGAGCCTGCTTGGCCGCGCCGATCAGGTTCGACAGCAGCAGGATCACCACGAAGGCGACCATCACATAGTCGAAATAGCGAAAATGGCGGCGGCCGCCGGTGCGGCCGTCAATACGGGACAGGTGCTGATCGCTCATGGAGGCGAATCCTAACCTGTCCGCGCGCCCAAGCCTAGCAGGCATGCAAAGGCGCGCAGATCTTCCACAAAAATATCCGGCACTTCGATGGCGGGAAAGTGGCCGCCGGATGCGTGACGCTCCCACCGCACCACATTGTAGTGGCGCTGCGCCCAGGGACGGGGGATCATCACCGGCTCCGCGGCGTAGTGGGCCACGGCGGTGGGCACCGTCACGTAGCGTTCGGGGGCCGGGTCGCGCACGGCATCGTGGTAGAGCATGGCCGACGAGGCGGCGGTGCCGGTGAGCCAGTAGAGCGAGGTGACCGTGCAGATCCATTCGGGCGAGCGGCCGGGATTGCCGGGAAGCGCCGGATCTGACCAGCCGTGCAGGCGTTCGCCGATCCAGGCCATCAGGCCGGCGGGCGAATCGTTGAGAGCGTGGGCGATGCTGACCGGGGTCTGTGCCAGTAAGTTGAAATGGGGCCAGCCGAGCAAGGTCGCGTAGGTATCGGCAACGGCCTGATCCTCGGGCGACAGTGCGGGGCGATCCGTCGGGGGGCGCTGCCGTTGACGGTGTTGAGGTGCAAACCGATCACGCGTTCGGGGGCCTGCCGAGCCATTTCGGTGCCGATCGAACTGCCCCAGTTTCCGCCCTGGATCAGGAACCGCTCGTGACCAAGCGCATGCATCATCTCCAGCATCAGAGTGGCAATGCGGCGAGGGCTCAGCCCGGGCACGTACGGCGAAAAGCCGTATCCGGGCAGCGAGGGGGCAATGACATGAAACGCGGGTCCGCCATCTGCCGGCCGTGCGAGGCGGTCGGCGACATCCGCGAATTCGAGAAAGGCGCTCGGCCAGCCGTGGAGCATCAGAATCGGCACGGCATCGGCGTGCGGGGAATCGTGCGTCATGGCATGGATCGGCACCACTGAGGTGGGAACCCTGACCTGTTCCCGGCCGCGGATCGACCATTCGAATGCGTTCCAGTCGAAGCGATTGCGCCAGTGGGCACATAAGTCGCGCACGAAAGGCAAGGGCGCGCCGCATTGTTCGTGGCTGGCGGTGTCCTCGCCGAGCCAGCGGGTCGCGTCCAGACGGCGCTGCAAATCGGTAATCGCCGAATCGTCGAGCCGGAATTCCAGCCTTTCCATGTGCCCCGCCTTTCCCGTCTTCTCCGGACAGGGCTACTAACGCCGTTTGCGCCGGACACGAAGCACGCTATGGGGGCGTGGCGCGCGCCCGTAGCTCAGCTGGATAGAGCACGAGCCTTCTAAGCTTGGGGCCACAGGTTCGAATCCTGTCGGGCGCGCCAATTTGTCCTGTGCGGATATGTTTCAGGCTGCGCGGCGTAGCGCCGGACGCTCAATGCCGCAGCGGAAACGTGCCACCAGCTCCGAAAGCTGGCCGGACTCGCCCTCCAGATGGCTCGCAGCGCTGGCGGCCTGCTGGACCACGGCGGCATTCTGTTGCGTGACCTGGTCCATTTCGCGCACGGCATGGTTGATATGCTGGAGGTTGCCGGCCTGCTGTTCGGCGGCCGTCGCGATTTCGGTGATGAGAGCATTGATCTCGCCGACGCGGCTGACGATGGTATCGAGCTTCTGGCCAGTCTCACCGACGAGGCCGACGCCCGTTTCGACGTGTTCGGAGCTCTTGGCAATAAGATCCTTGATGTCGCGGGCGGCATCGGAGGAGCGCTGGGCCAGCGCGCGCACTTCGGCGGCAACAACGGCGAAGCCCTTGCCGGCATCGCCAGCGCGCGCGGCCTCGACGCCTGCGTTGAGAGCTAGGAGGTTGGTCTGGAAGGCAATGCTGTCGATCACGTTGATGATCTGGGCGATTTCCTGCGAGGAGGCTTCGATCGCGGCCATGGCATCCACGGCCTTGCGCACGACGCCGCCGCCTTCGGTGGCTTCGCGGTGGGCCTGGGCGATGGTGTGCTGTACGTTCACGGCACCGTCGGCGGTTTCCTTGACCGAGCCGGTAGCCTTGTTCATGGCCTCGGCCGTCTGGCGCAAGCGGGCCGCCTGTGCTTCGTTGCGATGCGCGAGGTCAATGGAGGCCGAGCGGATCTCGGTGGCACCGGTCATGACGCTGGCGGCGCTCGTGCGCACAGAGCAGACGGTACGGGCGAGGGCTTCGATCGCGTTGTTGAAGTCCAGCCGCAGCTTGTCGTAGGCGCCGGGGAAGGTCTCGTGGATGCGGTTTTCGAGATCGTTCTCGGCGAGCCGGCTCAGCCCGCCGGAAAGGACAGTGACGATCTTCTCCTGCAGCGCCCTGCTGTTCTGCACTTCGACGGCATTGCCGCGGAAGGTCGCCATGGCCTGTGTCATGCGGCCTACGCAGTCCTGATAGTCGGTGAAGCGGATGGGACTGTCGAGATCGCCCTGTGCCAGCGCTTCCATGCGCTCGACCGTCTCCGAATAGGGATCGGCGATGGCACGGCCGAAGAAGTAGGCTCCGGTGAGGCCCAGCCCAGAGCAAGCCAGATAGGTACCCAGCGACCAGATCAGGCTGAAGTCGATCGCGCCGAGCACTGCCGGGTCCTGAACACCGGCCGTCGCGCTTTTTAGGTAGAAATACTGCATCACGACGGTGGCGAGACAAATGGCTGTCAGAAAGGCCATGAAGCCGAAGGCAATCGTGATCTTCCAGCGGATGTTCGGAGTCTTGCGGTACCACTCCAGCATTCGGACACCCCTAAGTGTGCAGCGCCAGCGGATTCGGTGTGCAGGCGCGCGTTAACTAAGTCCGGAATTAGGATACGCTGGTGAATCCTATGCTTCCCGGCATGGTTAACACACTGGAAGCCCGATCAATTTTCACCATGATCCGGCGGCCTGTTTTGGGTATGCCGGGCGGGGACACATCCCGGGAGAGAAGGAAAACGATGGCGGGCGATCTTTATTCACGGTTCGCGCAGAGCTTTGACCGGTTTTCCGGCAAGGTTCTGGTCGAGGATGGGGCGCGGTCATGGACTTACGGCGAAATCGCGCGCGAGGCCGGGCGTCTGGCTGCGCGGTTGCAGGAACTGGGCGTGACGCCGGGCGAACGTGTGCTGGTGCAGACGGACAAGAACGTTGAGACGTTGATCCTCTATTTCGCGACGATCCGGGCCGGGGCGATCTATCTGCCGCTCAATGTCGATTATACCGAGAGCGAACTGGATTACTTTGCCACCGATGCGACCCCGGTGCTGGCGGTGTGCCGGGACATATCCGTCGATCTGTTCGGGCGGATCGGTGGCGGGGCCATGCAGGTCACGACATTGGCGCAACTGTTCGCGGACCTGCCCGAAGCAGAAGCCGAGCCGGTGCCGCGCGCAGGCGATGATGTGGCGGCGATCCTCTATACCTCGGGCACCACGGGCAAACCCAAGGGCGCGATGCTGACGCAGGACAATCTGGCGTCCAATGGCGAGATGCTGATCGATTTCTGGCGCTTCACGCCGGAGGACCGGCTGATCCATGCACTGCCGATCTTCCATGTCCACGGACTGTTCATTGCGGTGCACTGCGTGCTGTTCTCGGGCGCCTCGATGGTGTTCCTGCCCAAGTTCGAAAGCGCACGGGTGATCGACCTGATGGCTTCGAGCACGGTGCTGATGGGCGTGCCGACCTTCTACATCCGCCTGCTTGGCGATCCCGTCTTCACGCAGGAAAGCGCTGCGCACATGCGGTTGTTCATTTCCGGCTCGGCGCCGCTGTCCGCCGATATTCACCGCGCGTTCGAGGAACGCTGCGGCCACCGCGTGCTCGAACGCTACGGCATGACCGAGACCGGAATGCTGACATCCAACCCCTATGACGGCGAACGCCGCGCGGGCTATGTCGGTCCGCCACTGCCGGGCGTCTCTCTGCGCATCGCCGAGTTCGAGACGGGTCGCGTGCTGCCGCAGGGTGAAGTCGGTATCGTCGAGGTGAAGGGCCCCAACGTTTTCAGGGGCTACTGGCAGATGCCCGAGAAAACGGCGGCCGAGTTCCGTCCCGATGGCTACTTCATCACCGGCGACATGGGCCTCATCGACAGCGACGGCTATGTCCAGTTGGTCGGGCGCGAGAAGGACCTCATCATCTCAGGTGGGCTTAATGTCTATCCCGCTGAAGTCGAGGCGCTGCTCGATGACCGGCCGGACGTGGCCGAGGCGGCGGTGATCGGTGTGCCGCATCCCGATTTCGGTGAGGCGGTGGTGGCCGTCGTCCAGCCTGCAGGGCCTTTTGATCCCGAAGCCGTGCGTGAGGCGCTGCGCAAGGATCTCGCCGCGTTCAAGGTGCCGAAGGCGGTACTCACGATGGAGGCGCTGCCGCGCAACACCATGGGGAAGATCCAGAAGAAGCTGCTGCGCGAAACCTATGCAGGACTCTTCGGGGGATAGGCGGGCCTCGTTGGTGCTTTGCGCATACGTATAAGTGTTATGCGGCGGCCTTGCCGGGGAATGCGGGTCTCTGCACAAACGGCGTTTGAACAGCCAGAACATTCCGGGGGAGACAGGGGCATGGCGGTCACGATGGACACCACGAGCAGCACCGATCCCGATTTCGGCGGCGAGGACGGTGCCGCGCATGTGAATGCGCCGGGGCTGCAATGGTTCGTGTTCGCGCTGTTCTTCATCTTTGGCGGCATCACCTCGCTCAACGATGTGATCATCCCGAAGCTGAAGGAACTGTTCACGCTCAACTACATGCAGGCGCTGTCGGTGCAGTCGGCGTTCTTCTTCGCCTACTTCGCCGTCTCGATTCCTGGCGCCTGGCTGGTGAAGAAAGTAGGCTACATGCGTGGCGCCGCGATAGGGCTTGTCGCGATGATGGCAGGCTGCTTGCTGTTCATCCCAGCCTCCGCCAGCGCGACTTTCGTGGTGTTCCTCTTCGCCCTGCTAGTCCTGGCAAGCGGCATCACGGTGGTGCAGGTGGTTGCCAATCCGCTGATCTCGCTGCTTGGGCCGGCACGCACCGCGCATAGCCGCCTGACCTTCGCGCAGGCGTTCAACTCACTCGGCACGACGATATTCCCGTATGTGGGCGCTGTCGTGATGCTGGGCAGTCTGGCGCATGTGAGCGCGGCGGACTTGTCCGGTCCGGCACTGGATGCCTATCGCGTCGCCGAGACAAAGGCAGTGGTGCATTCCTATCTGGGGCTGGCTGCTGCCTTGCTGGTGATCGCTGCTGTCGTGTGGTTCAACCGCAACCGTCTCAAGGGCGAACACCACGGCGAAGGCTCGATCCTTAGCAGCTTCGATTTGCTCAGGCGCGCCCGGTTCGGGTTCGGCGCGCTTTGCATTTTCCTGTACGTGGGGGCCGAAGTCGCGATCGGCTCGCTGATCGTCAACTACCTCGAGCAGGCGCCTGTGCTGGGACTGGGCGAGCAGGCGGCGGGCAAGATGATCCCGTTCTACTGGGGCGGTGCGCTGGCAGGCCGCCTGATCGGTTCGGCGGTTCTGCGCATGGTCAGCCCGGGCAAGGTGCTGGCGTTCAACGCCTGCGGTGCCCTGCTGTTGCTGTTCATTTCCACCCACACGTCTGGTGCGCTCGCGGCCTGCAGCTACCTGGCGATCGGTCTGATGAACTCGATCATGTTCCCGACCATCTTCAGCCTCGCCTGCGAAGGGCTCGGCAAGCGGGCCGCGGACGGGTCGGGGGTGATCTGCGTGATGATCGTGGGCGGCGCGGTCGTCCCGCCGCTGACTGGACACATAGCCGACCTTTCCGGAAGTCTGGCCATGGCGATGGCCCTTCCGGCGCTGTGCTACGCCGTAATCGCCGGGTTCGGGTGGTACGCGCGACGGCCGGTTGCGGCCTGAAACGCATCGCCACGGCGGCAAGGACGATGGGCGTCTCGCCAGCCCGACAGTCTCCCGTTAGCCCGTCCTTACGCACAGCCGGCGCCCGCTCATGACCGGCTGAAAAGGGAGATACTGCCGATGCGCCATATCCTTTCCGGAGCCGTTGCTCTTACCATGTTGGCAGCGCCTGCAGCCGAGGCGCGCGAACTGGCGGCGGTGACGCGGATCGATGCGGAGCACGCGGAACTTGAGCGCGCGGATACGGGGCCGGTGTCCATCTGGCGCAGCACGGACACAAAGCTAGATGCATCGGATGTTCTCGTCGCGAAGAACACGCATGCGCAGAAGCTGGCCGTCGAACTGCCCGTGTCGCAGCGGGACTATCTGATCCTCGAGGGCAAAAATGGCGTCGTGGTCGTGGCCGAGCGCGTGCTGCCTCTGGAGCAGGGCAGCAACTTTCGCGATATCGGCGGCTATGTCACCAGGGACGGTCAGGTCGTACGCTGGGGCAAGGTGTTCCGCTCCGGCGCGCAGCCGATGCTGACGCCCGCCGACCTTACGCTGGTGGATCAGCTTCATCTGGGCACGGTGGTCGATCTGCGTTCGATCGAGGAGCGCGAAATCAATCCCGATACAATCGACGATCGCGAAGGTGCTCTGTTCGTTTCCAACGACTACAGCATGCGGGCGCTGATGGGGCCGATGATGGCGCGCAAGGGCGAGCACATCTACGAGGGCATGGAAAAGCTGCTCGCACCCCAGTACCGTTCGCTATACCGGCAGATCATCGCGGAAGGGGAGGGGTATGATGGCGGCGCGGTGATCTATCACTGTTCCGCCGGACAGGACCGCACCGGGGTGGCCACCGCGCTGCTCTACGATCTGCTTGGCGTCGATCGCGAGACGATTCTGAAGGATTATCATCTTTCGACCGAATTGCGCCATCCGCACTGGGAAATGCCCAAGCTCGATCCGGCCGACTTTCCCAACAATCCGATCGTTGCGCATTATGCCAAGGCCTATGCCGACAAGGACGCCAGGGCCGAGCACCTGTTTACGCCGAGCGGCCAGTCGCACCTGGCGCAGTTCTTCACGTATCTCGATGCGACCTACGGTGGTTCGGCCGGCTACATGAAGCAGGTGCTGGGCTTCGCCGACGAGGATATCGCGCGGTTGCGTGCGGTGATGCTGCGGCCGGCGCAGTGACGGGACGCCGGGCCACGTCAACGGGGCATGCGCGTTAGGTTGCCAGCTGTATCGTATCCACACGTTGCCGGGCATCAGCCCGGCAACCGGCTGCCGCTGGCGGTTGTGCCGTGCTGCAATCCATCCGCAATGCCCAACACGGTGTCGAAAATGCCGTGTTGGCGAATATGTGTTGCTGCCTGAAAAAAGCGCTGGCCAAGTCCGCGCCGGAGCAGCAAATTCGCGTTTTCGTATACAACCGGCGTCAAGACCGGGCCATAAATTGGGAGAGGCATTTGGCCCATTCTGCAGCCCCTGCGGGCAATATACCGAATCATCCGCTGGCCGTCCGCATGGGCGTCATTGCGGGCGTATCGCACAACGTGGTGATCGGCACCGTCATGGGGTCCTTCGGGCTCATGCTGGCATCGGTCGAGCAGCGCCTGGGCGTCAGCGGAGAGGAAGCCGCGATTGGCATCCCGCTGGTGCTCGTCGGCTCGTCGATCCTCGCCCCGTTCATCGGCGTGCTGGTGGCGCGCTATTCGCTGCGGCTGCTGCTGATGCTGGGCGCGCTGCTGACGGTCGGGGGGTACTTCCTCCTCGCCTTCACCAACAGCTACGCGCTCTACCTCGTCGCCTACGGGCTGTGCTTCGGTCCGGCGATGAGCCTCGCTGGCTCGATCGGCCCGGCAACGCTGGTGACGCGCTGGTTCCACAGCAACCGGGGGCTGGCGCTGGGCATCGTGCACTTGCCAGTGGTGATCGCCATCGTCCCGTGGGCGCTCGAGCGAGGGTTGGGGCATTATGCGCCGACCACGCTCTACGCAGCAATCGGCACGATTTCGGCCGTGCTGCTGGTGCCGCTGATTCTGTTGACGGTGGATCATCCGCCCAGCCATGACGAGACGCAGGCGCCGGAACCCGCTGAAAAGCGCACGGCGGACGGATCTTTCACCTTTGGCCAGTTGCTGGCACGGCCGCGCTTCTGGGCGCTGTGCCTTGCCGCCATCGCCAGCATGACGAGTTCGGTGCTTCTCGGCTCGCTGCTCGTGCCCATGGGCATGTCATGGGGCTTCACCCGGCCTGAGGCAGCGCTGCTGCAGTCGATCATGTCGTTGGTCGGCATTGCCGGTTCGGTGCTTTTCGGCTGGGTTGCCGACAAGCTTGGCGGCGGGCGTTCGCTCGCGCTGATCGGCTTCAATTGCACGATCTTGTGGCTGCTGCTGCTGCAGCACCCGCCGTTTGCCGTCGCTGCGGTTGTCATCGGCCTGATCGGCATGCACGGGGCAGGCGCCATCCCGACGCTGGGACGCGGGCTTTCGGATACGTTCGGGCAGGCCAGCTACAGTCGCGGGTTCGGACTCAACACGCTGATCGGGCTGCCATTCATCGCATTTGCGGTGGTCGGAGCTGCGCGTGTGTTCTCGATTACCGGGAGTTACGATCTCGCGATCACCGCGATTGCTGTGTTCTTCGTGCTAGCAATAGCTCTGGGTCTTTATGGCGCGACCGGGCCGAAAGTGGAAGGTCCAGCCGCTGTTCCGGCCTGACCAGCGGTCTCAGCCCCGCCGCGCTGTCGCCTTGAGCTGGCCGCGCACGGGGTAACCATGCCCTTCGGGGATGATCAGCCACTCGCCGTCCGTCCGCTCCTCGGTGCCCGGGTGGACGCGCGAGACAGGATGTGCGGCAATATCCGCCAGGGCCTCGCCGTAGCTGGCATATTGGGCAAGCCGCTCAAGGTTGCGGTGCGTCGGGAAGATCACGCTGATTTCGTCGCGGCTGGCCATTTCCAGCGCACCGGCGGCGCTTGTCCAGAACAGGTGGGTGTTCTCGGTCGCATCGACCTGCACATCGACCGCGCCGGTGCCCAGGTCTGTCACGAAAAAGCGGGTGTCGAAGGCCTTGTCCCTTAGCGGGCACCAGTGCGCGTAGAGCGTCAGGGCTTCGGGAACCAGTTGCCAGCCGAATTGTGCAAGCACGGGGGCGAGAGTGCCGGTCTCCAGAAGCATCCGGCGGCCTGCCGCTGCCTCGACGGCACTGACGGGCTGGCGGGTGGCGATCATCAATCCGGTTTCTTCGAGCGTTTCGCGAATGCCTGCGATCCGGGCCGCCGCGATTTCCTCCGGTTCGTCGGGCATGAGGCTGCGCGCCAGATCGCGGTCTGCGGGATCGACGCGACCGCCCGGAAAGACTGCAGCGCCACCGGCAAAGCGCATTTCGCGAGCGCGCTGCACCATCAGCAGCTCCGGCGGGCCGCTGTCCCGGGCGTGGCGGAAGATCACCACGGTAGCGGCCGGCACGACGGCAGGTCCATTTGACGGCATCGGTTGATCGGAAGGAGCAGTCGGCAACATCGCGCGGGTCTTGCCTGTCAGTGTCCGGCAGGCAAGCGGAAATATCATGCCCGGTCTGGCGGAGGGATGTCGGCGGAATTTACACTTTGGTCTGATTTGGCTGTGGAGTATGCGACGGAAGTGGTGAAAATCCGCCGTAAATTTAATTTGGCACGGCTTGTGCTTATTGGTCTATGTACCCCCAAAGTCTCGATTGAGGCGGGGCCGATCAGTCTCCCGGCCCCGCCTCCCGAGCATCTCCAAAGAAAATCGTGGAAATCCGGTTTGCGGCGGACATGCAAAAGCCCGGAAGGCTTGTGCCAACCGGGCCTGCACGCGTCTGGGCCAATGGTTCGCAGCGATCCGCCGGGCTGGTCAGCCCTGCGCGGCGATCCCGGCGTCGGTCATCATCTGGTGCAATTCACCAGCTTCGAACATTTCCATCATGATGTCGCTGCCGCCCACGAATTCGCCCTTCACGTAGAGCTGCGGGATCGTCGGCCATTCGGAGAACGACTTGATACCCTGGCGAATGTCCATGTCCTGCAGCACATCCACGCTTTCATAGGCTACGCCGAGATGCTCGAGGATGGCGACTGCGCGGCTGGAGAAACCGCATTGCGGGAACAGCGGGGTCCCCTTCATGAACAAGACAATGTCGTTATTGTTTACAATCTCGCCGATGCGGGCGTTGACGTCGGACATGGAAGCAACCTTCTATCGAATACCTGACGTCAGTTGGGGACGGCGGTGGTCAGTTGCAAGGCATGGAGTTCGCCGCCCATGCGGCCGCCGAGTGCTTCGTAGACCATCTTGTGCTGCGCCACACGGGGCTTGCCGGTAAAGGCGGCGGAAACGACATGCGCGGCATAGTGATCGCCGTCACCGGCGAGATCGGTGATCGTCACTTGTGCGTCGGGCAGAGCTGTACGGATAAGGGATTCGATCTCGCTGGCGGGCATCGCCATGGCCGGTCTCCGGATTGCGGGTCCGGTGTGCCGGCCCGGGGATTGGTTCAGGCTTCGCCGAGGAAAGCGCGGCGGGCTTCGACCTGCTTGGCTTCGAGTGCGGCGCGCACTTCGGCTTCGCTCGAATCCACGCCGGCCGCCGTCAGGTCGCCCAGAAGCTTGCGGATGACGTCTTCGTCGCCGGCTTCCTCGAAGTCGGCCTGAACCACGCTCTTGGCATAGGCTTCGGCTTCGGCCTGCGACAAGCTCATGCGTTCCGCCGCCCATTCGCCCACGAGGCGGTTGCGGCGAGCCTGGATGCGGAACTGGGTTTCGGCATCATGCGCGAACTTGGCTTCTTCGGCGCGTTCACGATCCTGAAAACTGGTCATCGAAAGTCCTCGAATGAATAACCCAGAGAATCTGGGGCCCCTTTACTCAAGACATGCGGATACGGCCCGCATTGATCCGGTTCAATCCTGATTCGCAATTCGCTGACCGCAATCGCCCTCGCGGGCCCGCGTTCAATCGACCGTTGCGGGCGTGCGGGCCAGGAACGGCAGGTTGGACTTCGCCCTGGCTTCGTAGGCCGAGATGGTCTCTCCCTGCGCCATTGTCAGACCCACTTCGTCGAGGCCATTCTCGAGGCAATGCTTGCGGAACGGATCGATGTCGAAAGTAAAGCGGTCCTGAAACGGGGTCGTCACCGACTGGGTTGTCAGATCGACATCGATGGTGTCGGTCTTCGCGACTTCCATCAGCCGGTCGATCGCTTCCTGCGGCAAGGCAACGGTGAGGATGCCGTTCTTGAAGGCATTGCCCGAGAAGATGTCCGAGAAACTCGGCGCGATCACGCAGGTCACGCCCATGTCGAGCAGAGCCCAGGCGGCGTGTTCGCGGCTCGAACCGCAGCCGAAGTTGTCACCCGCGATCAGGATCGGTGCGCCCGCGTATTCAGGATCGGTGAAGACGTTGCCCGGCTCGGTCCTGACCGCCTCGAAGGCGCCCTTGCCGAGACCTTCACGGGTGATTGTCTTGAGCCAGTGGGCGGGGATGATGACGTCGGTGTCGACGTTCTTGCGACCGAACGGGATGGCACGGCCGGCGACGTGGTTGATCGGTTCCATCAGTCTGTCTCGGGAGCCTGTTCGGGGTGAGCTGGAGTGTCGTTCGCGCGGGCCTTGCGGCGCTTCACGAACAGCAGCGCGGCGGCGATTGCGGCCGAGCCGATAGCCGCACCGGCGGCGAGAGCGGCCTTGGTGGCCAGCGAGTTGTCTTCGGTTTCGTCTGCCATGATCGTTATCCTGCCAGTTCGCGCACGTCGGTGAGCTTGCCCGTCACGGCAGCGGCGGCGGCCATGGCGGGGCTCATCAGATGGGTGCGGCTTCCGGGCCCCTGACGCCCGGTGAAGTTGCGGTTGCTGGTCGAGGCGCAGCGCTCGCCTGCGGGCACCTTGTCCGGGTTCATTGCCAGACAGGCCGAGCAGCCCGGCTCGCGCCATTCCAGACCCGCCTCGATGATGATCTTGTCGAGGCCTTCGGCTTCGGCCTGCGCCTTCACGAGGCCGGAGCCGGGCACGACGATCGCCCACTTCACATTGTCCGCCTTCTTGCGGCCCTTGAGCACTTCGGCCGCGGCACGAATGTCTTCGATGCGGCTGTTGGTGCACGAGCCGATGAAGACATTCTGCACTTCCACGTCGGTCAGTTTCGTGCCGGGCGTCAGGCCCATGTAATCGAGGCTGTGCCTGACCGCGTCGCGCTTGGACGCGTCGTCGAAATCTTCCGGTGCGGGAACCACGCCGCCGATTGCCGAGGTATCCTCGGGGCTGGTGCCCCAGGTCACGGTCGGCTGGATGTCCTCGGCGCGGATGAACACGGACTTGTCGTAAGTCGCGCCTTCGTCGGTCGCCAGGCTCTTCCACCAGGCAACGGCCTTGTCCCAGTCTTCGCCCACGGGGGCGTAGGGGCGGCCCTTCACATAGGCGAACGTCGTCTCGTCCGGGGCGACCAGACCTGCGCGGGCGCCGCCCTCGATCGACATGTTGCACACCGTCAGGCGGCCTTCGACCGACATCTCGCGGAACACGTTGCCGGTATATTCGATCACGTAGCCGGTGCCGCCTGCCGTGCCGATCACGCCGATCACGTGCAGGATCACGTCCTTGGGGCTGACGCCTGCGCCCAGCTTGCCCTCAACGCGCACCTCGAAGGTCTTGGACTGCTTGAGCAGCAGCGTCTGCGTGGCGAGCACATGCTCGACCTCGCTGGTGCCGATGCCGAAAGCCAGCGCGCCGAGGCCGCCGTTGCAGGCGGTGTGGCTGTCGCCGCAGACGATCGTCGCGCCGGGCAGCGAGAAACCCTGCTCGGGGCCGATGACGTGGACGATGCCCTGCTCAGGATCGGCATCGCCGATGTAGCGGATGCCAAATTCGGGCGCGTTCTTTTCCAGCATTTCCAGCTGCTGCGCGCTCTGCGGATCGGCGATCGGCACGCGGTTGCCCGCGGCATCACGGCGCGGGGTGGTGGGAAGGTTATGGTCGGGCACCGCGATCGTGAGATCGGGACGGCGTACCGGGCGGCCGGCCGCACGAAGGCTTTCGAAAGCCTGGGGGCTCGTCACTTCGTGGACGATGTGGCGGTCGATGTAGATGAGGCAGGTGCCGTCGTCGCGAGTGTCAACGACATGGGCATCCCAGATCTTCTGGTACAGCGTGCGCGGAGTCTTGGTCATGGTGAGGCGCGATTAGGCGCGCCCGTCCCGCAATTCAAGCGGAACGGGCGCGATTTTCCGAAGCGGAAGGGATTGCCCGCCGCTCAGCCGCGGCGGCCGTCGCGGTCGGAGCGCTCCATGTGCAGGGCGAACTGGACCTTGCTGATCTTCGCCTTGAGAACCCTGGTTTCACGATGGGTCAGGCCATCGCGGGCATAGCTGGCATAGAGCCGCTGGATCTGCCGGGCATCGCGGTGCAGGCCGTTGGCTTCACGATAGGAGATCCGGTGGCGAGCCGCAGCGCGATCGATCTGGGCGCGCAGGCCATGGATATCGGAGCGGATCGAGCGGGCGCGGTCCATTTCATGGCGGTCCGGCGTATGGCGGGCGGACTGTTCGTGCCGTGTCTCGTGGGCCGAGGCCGGGAGGGCGGCGCCCATGCCCAGGGCCACGGCGAGAGCGGGGGCGATGATCTTGGTCAGGGTACGCATGGTCAATATTCCTAGGTTGCGACGGGTGGGGTGATCCCGTGCATTCATAAATATGGCCACTAAGATGAACGCGAGGAGACTCGCCAGTCACAGACCTGTCGGGATTTGTAATTAAGAGTCGCAGCCCGAAAGCGCTAGAATTCCCCCGCGACCCGAAGGGAGGGGGAGCACGATAGGCAAAAAACGCAGGCGCAGGCATGTCTTGTCCCCAGATGGAGCATGTCTGCGTCTGTTTTTTGGATCGGGCGGGGCGTTTGGCGCCGCGTTCTCCCGGTTTCCCGGAAATCTGCTGAAATGACGATGCCATTGCGGCCGCGATAGGCGCGCGAGCGGCGGGGTGCTATGGGCGGGTCATGTCTCCGATTGCCGCCACGTTCACTGTGCTTGCCACCGCCGCCGCGATGGAATTTGTCGCCTGGTCCAGCCATAAGTACGTGATGCACGGGTTCGGCTGGGCCTGGCACCGCGATCACCATGAGCCGCACGAGGGGATTCTGGAGAAGAACGATCTCTATGCGCTGGTGGGGGCAGCGATCAGCATAAGTCTGTTCGCGATTGGATCGCCCATGCTGATGGGGGAAGGCGCGTGGGAGCCGGGGACGTGGATGGGGCTCGGCGTGCTGCTTTATGGTGTGATTTACACGCTGATTCATGACGGCCTGGTGCACCAGCGTTATTTCCGCTGGGTGCCCAAGCGCGGCTACGCCAAGCGGCTGGTGCAGGCGCATAAGCTTCATCACGCCACAGTCGGCAAGGAAGGCGGAGTCAGCTTCGGGTTCGTGGTCGCGCGCGACCCCGCCCTGCTCAAGCGCGAATTGCGGGAGCAACGAAGCCGCGGGATCGCCGTCCTGCGCGAGGCGATCGGGGACTGATCCGCGCTGGTGCCAGTGTGGAACGATCTTTTCCCAGGACTGGACATCTGCGGTACCTGTCCGCACCATCGCCGGGCAATGGTGAGCTGTATTCGGCGTTTCGCTGTATCATGAGGAATTTGGAGGAAGTTGGCCCGATGGACCAAACCAGTGACGGTGAGCGGGCGGTTGAGCGGCTGCCCAGCCAGAAATCGGCATTCGTTTCGGAAGAGCTGAGCAAGATACTCGATATCGTGCACGCCAGCACGCCGAAGGATGCGAAGGTCAGCATCGAATTTGATGGCAAGCTTCGCCTGCATGTCGATGTGCGCAATGGCGAGGACGTCGAGGTTCTCAAAAAGGTGCTGCCGATGCTCGGCACTGGTGTCTTTCATGGCGTCGAAGTGGGCGCGACGCCCCATCACCCCTTCTTTCACCGGATTTCCGCATTGATCGACCGCTAGGGGCAGGGCTCCGGCAGGTTTGCAATGCCGCCCTCTGAACGGATCTGTGCAGCGATCTGATAGACAGTCCTGTCTATTCTGATTGAACGGGAACAGCGTTTTCGGTATGAGCAGTGATCGCTCATAACGGTCTGCGGATGCAGACACGCGCCCGGTTTTGCATAACAGCAGGATTATTGATGAATTCGTCTTTCGTTTCGACGCTGCTTGCCAATTACCATTGGCAGCTTTCGCTGATCACCGGCCTTGGCATCATCGCAATGGTGCTGCTCGGCAAGGCTATTGCCTTCGCTGTTCCCGCGCTGCGGGTGGAGGCAAAGCGCAATACCGATGCGTACCGCCAGAAGATGGAAAAGCCGAGCTATGCGGCAAACCAGAAATGGAACCGCAAGTGGGCGATCCTGTTCATCGTCATCATCTTCGGCGGTGTGCTGCCGTTCTGCCTGACCGCCGACGCGCAGCCCTGGTGGCAGGTGGCGCGCGACATCGTCGTGATCCTGATGTTCTACGATTTCTTCTACTACCTCACCCACCGCTTCCTGTTCCACGATAGCGCGCTGCTGGGTGGCGCCGGGCCGCTCAAGTGGATGCACGCCGTTCATCACCGCCAGCACAATCCCTGCCGCGGCGATTCGAGCTTCATCCATCCGCTGGAAGTGGCGATCGGGCTGGGGCTCTATGTTGCTTCGATCGCGGTTCTTGCCGCGCTGATGGGGCAGTTCCATGTCGTGACGATCGTGATCACATGGATGGCGTTCAACCAGATCAACCTGCACAACCACGACTTGTGGGAGACGGACCGCTTTCCGTTCCGCTATCTCAACTATGTCTCGGTGATGCACCACAACCATCACGCCCGCTTCACCGGCGGTAACTTTGCGACGATCACGCTGCTCTACGACTGGATGTTCGGCACGCTCGACAACGGTGACGGCCATCGCGGTGAATTTACGCCCCAGATGGCCGCGCAGGCAGCAGCGGCCAAGGCTGCGGCCAAGGGTGCCAAGAGCGCCTGAGGCGCATTGATCCGGACCGCGGGTCTTACTCGGCCCGCGTCCAGATCCAGGGGCCGATTACCGCCAGCACGCCCACCGGGATCAGCACCCAGGGCCAGCCGAGCGTCAGCGCTACGAAGCCCACGCTGAGCGACATGGCGCCGATCGCGGCCACTTTGCCCTTGCGGCTCACGGCCCGCCTGTCGCGCCATTCGCGCAAATGGTGGCCATGAGTGGGATGGTTATAGAGCCGCTCGGCCCATTCGGGATGGCTCTTGGAAAAGCACCAGGCCGCCAGCAGGTAGAACACCACCGTCGGCAGCAGCGGCAGGAAGATGCCGAGCGTTCCCAGCGCGACGAAGAAGATCCCTGCCGCCATCCAGACCGGGCGGGTTATCCGTTTCATGATCCGGCGGCGTAACGGGCGGCGGTTTCGCGAATCAGCGCGATCATGTTGGGCACGCCCTGCGTCCGGTTCGACGAGAGCTGGTTCTTGAGGTCAAACGGTTCGAGCGCGGCGGCAATGTCGGTTTCGGCGACGGCGGCGGCGGGCTGGTCCTGGACAGCGGAAATCACCAGCGAGACGATGCCCTTGGTAATCGCCGCGTTGCTGTCCGCCAGGAAATGCAGCGTGCCGTCGTCCCTGGCCATGGGATAGACCCAGACGCTGGCCGAGCATCCGCGCACCTTGGTAGCATCGGTCTTGAGCGCATCGGGCATCTCGTCGAGCTCGCGGCCCAGTTCGATGAGGAGGCGGTAGCGTTCGTCGCCGTCGAGGAACTCGTACTCTTCGCGGATATCGTCAAGGCTGCGCATGGTTCCTGCATTTAGGGGGGTGTTGCTGGAGGGCAAGGGGAACATTGCTCTCCGCCCCCAATCCTGTCAGGGATTTGCCCATGACCGAAGCGAAAGCGCATCCCTTCTACGCCATGCACGAACACGGCTTCGTGCGGGTCGCCACTTCGACGCCGCATGTGCGGACCGCCGATGTCGTGTTCAACCGTGATGCGGTGCTGGCCGAGGCGCGCCGCGCGCATGAGGCGCGTGTGGACCTGCTGGTGTTTCCGGAACTGTGCCTGTCCTCGTATGCGATCGACGACCTGCACCTGCAAGGCGCAATGATCGAGGCGGTCGAGGCTGCCATCGCGGACATCGTGAAGGCCAGCGCCGAGTTATCGCCGGTGCTCCTCATTGGCGCGGCGCTGATGCACAAGGGGCGGCTTTACAACTGCGCGCTGGCGATTGCGCATGGGCATCTGCTGGGCGCGGTGCCCAAGTCCTACCTGCCCAATTACCGTGAGTTCTACGAGAAGCGCTGGTTCGCCAGCGGCAAGGGCATCACAGGGCAGATGATCCGGGTGAACGGGCACGATGTGCCGTTCGGCACCGATCTGGTCTTCGCCTCCGAAGTGCTGCCGCACTTCCGTTTCTTCGCCGAAATCTGCGAGGACTTCTGGGCGGCCACGCCGCCAAGCTCGCTCGGTGCGCTCGCCGGGGCGACGATCCTGTGCAACCTCTCGGCCTCCAACATCGTGATTGGCAAGTCGGACGAACGTCACATGCTCTGCCGCTCGCAATCGGCGCGCACGGCATCGGCCTATGTCTATTGCGCCGCCGGGCACGGCGAGAGCACCACCGACCTTGCCTGGGACGGGCAGGGGGTGATCTACGAACTGGGCGACCTCTTGGCCGAGAGCGAGCGTTTCTCGCTGCACCCGGAACTCTGCGTGGCGGATGTCGATTGCGAGCGCATTGTCATGGACCGGTTGCGTATTCCCACCTTCAATGATGCGGGTGAGGCGGCTGGGCGCCCGGACGAGACTTTCCGGACCATTCCCTTCCGACACGCCCCGCACGGCGGGGACATCGGGCTCGTCCGTCCGGTCAGCCGCTTCCCCTTCGTGCCCGACCGGGCCGAGCGGCTCGATGCCGATTGCTATGAGGCGTTCAACATCCAGGTCGACGGGCTGATGCGGCGGCTGGAGTCGACCGGCGCGAAGTCTATGGTGATCGGCATTTCCGGCGGGCTCGATTCCACCCATGCGCTGATCGTGGCAGCCAAGGTCTGTGACCGGCTCCGCCTGCCGCGCACGTTCATCCGCGGCTATACGATGCCCGGTTTCGCCACCAGTGACGATACCAAGAGTAATGCCTGGAAGCTGATGCGCGCGGTGGGTATCACCGCCGAGGAAATTGACATCCGCCCCGCGGCCACGCGGATGCTGGAAGACATCGGCCATGCCTTTGCAGGCGGCGAGCCTGTCTACGACGTGACCTTCGAGAATGTGCAGGCGGGCCTGCGCACCGATTACCTCTTCCGACTCGCCAGCCAGCACAATGGCTTTGTGGTCGGCACTGGCGATCTCTCGGAACTGGCGCTGGGCTGGTGTACGTACGGTGTCGGCGACCAGATGAGTCACTATGCCGTCAACGCGGGCGTGCCCAAAACGCTGATCCAGTACCTCATCCGCTGGTGCGCGCGCGGCGACCAGTTCGATGCGGCGACGGACGAAGTGCTGCTGGCGATCCTTGATACTGAAATCTCGCCCGAACTGGTGCCGGCCGGGGCGGACGGGGCGATCCAGAGCACCGAGGCGAAGATCGGCCCCTACGAGCTCAACGACTTCTTCCTGCACCACGTGATGCGCTTCGGGCAGAAGCCGTCGAAGGTGGCGTTTCTCGCCTGGCATGCATGGCGCGATACCATGGCGGGCAGCTGGCCTGACGGTTTCCCGCAAGATCGCAAGAACCAGTACGATCTCGCCACGATCCGTGACTGGCTGGAAAAATTCCTGCGCCGTTTCTTCGCTTTCAGCCAGTTCAAGCGTTCGGCGATCCCCAATGGTCCGAAGGTATCCTCGGGCGGCGCGCTCAGCCCCCGCGGCGACTGGCGTGCTCCGTCCGATGCCAGCGCAGCGGTATGGCTGGCGGAGCTGGATGCGCGGGTGCCTGAGGCGTGAGGGGCCTCTCAGCGAACGATGAGAGCGGGAAAATCACGCGGCGATCGCCACGAGGTTGACCGATGGCGTTGCATCAGCGGAGATCGTTACATCTCCAATGGTAAATGGGCATGCGCACGGCTCCCCACTGGTGCGACCTCTCAGGCGGTGGATCATGTTGAGTGCCGCTACGCGCCAATTGTCCGGCATGACAGGCAAGGTGACTGGCAACGTCATCCATTTAACCCTGGCGCAGCGTCGCACCTCAAGCTCGATCATCTCGTCTCGCCCGGTCATTCCCATCACAGAGACCGTTCCGAAATGACGTGACAACTCCCGCTGCAGTCCTCGCTTGCTGTATTCTTTTACATGCCAGCGGTTCCAAGGCCGTTGCAGTGGCAAGAGCCGCGTGTCCCGGTCAGGCGTGACCAGCAGCAATTTCCCTCCCGGTACAAGAATGCGCCGAATCTCCGATAGGTAGTGCTCGGTATCGGTGACATGTTCGAATACCTGGAAGGATAGCACCATGTCGAAACTGGCGTCGGCGAACGGAAGTGGGCTCGATGGATCAATCTGGTCAAAACTCAGATTTTCGCGAATAAAGCGGTCTCGAGCATAAGCAACGGCATCAGCGGCGACATCGACTGCGACAACACTGTCCGCCGTCTCTGCAATCATCGCCGATCCGTATCCACTGCCGCACCCGAAATCGAGAACCCGCTTGCCTCGCGTCATAGCCTCGGCAAAGCGGTAGGTGGCGAGGTGCAGGATATGGATCACATGGTCTTGAAGCGAGCCTGTATAATGCTCCTCGACCATGCGCTCGCCAGTCGGTTCAAGTATCATTGCAACCTCGTTAATTGAGGTGAAGCAGTATTCTTTCTAATGGTTAACAAGTCTACCCCTCGGAGGCGCCACTGATGGCGTGGTGGAGCCCGAAGCATCACGCGTCACATCCTTGGTTGCGCCTATTTCCGGGAAAGAACCGTGCATGAATTCGGCCTCGGGTGCCATTCCTGCTGCGCTGATGCGAACAGGGGGGTGGGGCCTTTTCAGGCTGTTGCTGAAATCGAATGATCGCTGCCTGCCTGCAGGCGTCCTGCGAATGTCAGGCGCGTGTTGGACACAAAGTGGTGCCGGGTATCAACGGACGGGCAGCATCGCGCAGGCCTATATGCAATCGCAAATCCGGCTCACCACGGTTCAGTCCCGCAGCGATTCGATCTCGCGGGCGAGGTCCTTGCCACGCTGCTCGTCAGTGGCGATGCGTTCCAGCACGGCAATGCGCTTGCGCATTTCCTCGACCTCGCGCTCGAGTTCGTGCTCGCGGGCTGTGTGGTCGTAACCGCCGTTCTTGTGGCCGAGGGCGCGGTACTTTTGCGTGCGCAGCCAGGTCCAGCAGCCAATTGCGAACAGGACGACGACAGCGGTCCAGAAACTCATTGCTTGGTTACCTCAACCGGTTCGATGTCGCGTAGCGCGTCGATCTGCGTGGCAAGATCGGCGCTGCCGCCTTCTGTAGCGATACGTTCGAGAACGCGCACCCGGTTTTCGAGCTGGGCGTTCTGCGCGGCATATTGTGCGGCCTTTTCCGCAGTCTGTCCGGCCATGATTTCCAGCTTGCGTTCCTGGAAGGCAAGGTGCCGCTTGTAGGCGTTGGCGAGGATCGACACCACGATGATGACGGCTGTCATCAGCACCAGCAGTGCAACGACTTCTTCCGGGGTCATTGGCGGGTCTCGCTCGGTGCGCGCTGGCTTTCCACCTCGCGTTGATCGCGCAGGGCCTCGATCTGCAGGGCGGTGTCATAGCCCTTATCGGTGACGATCCGTTCGAGCACGCGCACGCGCTCCTCCAGTTCGGCGTTGCGGTTGGCGTAGAGTGCGCTTTTTTCCGCCGTGGCTTCGAGCTCCATCCTGAGCATGTCGCGCTTATGCTTGGTCCAGATCGCGATGATGGGGATGCTGACGCCGATGATCGGGATCAGCAGGGCCAGGTTTCCGGTGTCCATTGTGCTTGATTCCTGTTTCCGGTTCGCGCTCAGCGCAGGCTGTCGATCTCGGCAGCAAGGCGCGAGTTGCTCGAGCTCGCATAATGCGCTTCCATGTCGGCGATGCGCTTGTCGAGATCCGACAGGTCGGAACGCAGGCGGCTCGAGCGAGGCGTGCTGCCCGGCATGGTCAGGCCGCGGCGCTGGCGGCGGCGTTCCATGCGGCGCAACAGGCGTTCTTCTTCCACTTCGCTATAGAGGCCCATCGGGCGACTGTCGGCCAGAACTGCCATGGCTATGTAGATCAGGATGACGAAGGGAAAGCCAAGCAGCGTGAGCAGCACCGCGCCGAGGCGCACCCAGAAGGTGTCGATACCCGTATAGTCGGCGATGCCTGCGCAGACGCCGGCCAGCTTCGCGTTCGACTTGTCGAGATAGAATTGTCCGCGTGACACTGGTTATCCCTTCCCTTGAAAACGAAACGTCCCGGTAATTTGCCCCCCGTCTCGCATGGCGGGGACTTGGCACGCTTCCGGGACGAAAGCGCGCGTGCGCGGGTCAGGTGGCCGGGTCTTCGACCGGCTTCGGAGCGTCCGAACCCATGGCACGCTTCATTTCGGCGAGTTCGGCCTCGATTGTGTCGCCATCGGCGAGCGCGGCGATTTCCTCGGCGAGCGTCGGCTGGCGGCTGTCGCCCAGGCTCATCGCCTCGGCCCGACCTTCGGCATAATCGACGCGGCGCTCGAGCTGGTCGAAGCGCGCGAGCGCTTCATCGACGCGCTCGTTCGAGAGCAGCGTGCGCAGTCTGATCCTGTTTTCGGCGCTCTGCAACCGTGCGGCGATGGCGCTCTGGCGGCTGCGGGCTTCGCGCAGGCGATTCTGCAGCTTCTCGATGTCCTGTTCGTAGGCGCGCAATGAATCGTCGAGCACGGCGATCTCGGCGTTCAACTGATCAGCCATGTCGGTGGCCTTCTTCCTTTCGAGCAGCGCGGCGCGGGCGAGGTCCTCACGGCCCTTGCTCAGCGCGAGCTGGGCCTTCTCGCTCCAGTCTGCCTGCAGCTTGTCGAGCTTGGCGACGTGGCGGCGCAGTTCCTTCTGGTCGGCGATGGTGCGCGCCGAGCTGGTGCGCACCTCGACGAGGGTCTCCTCCATTTCGAGGATGATCAGGCGGATCATCTTCGCGGGGTCTTCGGCCTTGTCGAGCAGGTCGTTGAAGTTGGCGGCGATGATGTCGCGGGTGCGGGAGAAGATACCCATCCTGATGTTTCCTTTGTTGTAGGCCGGGCGAAACTGGGCGTGTTGGAAGCGACCGTTGAAAGTGCCGAAAGTGTCGGCGCCGAATTTGTTGGCCGGGCCGGTCTGCCGGCAATTCTGCAGCACTTCGATTTCTGCGTCGAGCCTGCTCATGCCAGCGGCACCCCGCAGACCGGCGCCGCGGCGTAAGCGGTGGCAACGCCGAAACGGTCCGCCATGGCCAGGAGGTTGAAGGCGCCCATTGCCAGGAGGCTGATGATGATGGCCCAATCCAGCTTGGTGCGGGCCAGAGTCGAGCGCACGGCGGGCCGGGCAGGCTGCTGTGCGGGCTGGGTCTTGGCGGTGCGGGCAAACATGGCTTGGTTCCCTCGATAGTCCTGAACGCTGTGTTGTCCTTCATTCAGCAAAGGGTGTGCCAAATTCCATCTGTGGCGGAATTCACCCGATCTTCTGTGAAACTTCCGGTCTGCAGAGGATATTAATTGCCAAATAATGGCAAAATACACTAAATAATAGCAATGGAGCGCGATGTTCAGTTTATCGGCCAGTCCATGGCCTTTCTTGACGCGGTTGAGCGGGCCAGTCGTGCCGCGCCGGTGCGCCGTCCTGTCCTGGTCATCGGCGAGCGCGGTACGGGCAAGGAACTGATCGCCCAGCGCCTCCACCGGCTCTCGCCGCGTTGGGGAGAGCCGCTGGTGACGCTGAACTGCGCTGCGCTGCCCGAAACGCTGATCGAGGCGGAACTGTTCGGTCACGAGGCCGGCGCATTTACCGGGGCGACGCGCGCGCGGGCGGGTCGGTTCGAGGAGGCGGACCGGGGCACGCTGTTCCTCGACGAACTCGGCAATCTGTCGATGGCGGCGCAGGAGCGGCTGCTGCGCGCGATCGAATATGGTGAGGTGGTGCGCATCGGCGCCTCGCGGCCGGTGACGGTGGACGTGCGAATCGTCGCGGCGACCAATGCCGACCTGCCGCGCATGGCGGAAGAAGGCACGTTCCGCGCTGACCTGCTCGACCGGCTCAGTTTCGAGGTCATTACGCTTCCGCCGCTGCGCGCGCGCGAAGGTGACGTGTTCGAGCTGGCGGACTACTACGGTCGCCGCATGGCCAGTGAGCTGGAGTGGAGCAGCTGGCCCGGCTTTTCCGGAGAGGCGCTGGACGCGCTTGAAGCGCATGGCTGGCCGGGCAATTTGCGCGAGCTGCGCAATGTCGTTGAGCGTGCGGTCTATCGCTGGGCGCGCGAGGATGCGCCGATCGCGCAGATCGTGTTCGATCCCTTCGAAAACCCCTGGGCGGATGGGGCGGCGCTTCCGGACCAGGTGCCGGCACTGCATCCAGCTCCTGGTTTCGCACGGGCGGAGGCCGCGCTCGAGCCGGCGCCGCCGCCGGAAGACTTGCGTGCGGCGGTCGATGCGTATGAGCGCGGGTTGCTGCTCGATGCGCTGCAGCGTCACCGCTGGAACCAGCGGCGGGCGGCATCGGCGGTCGGGCTGACCTACGACCAGCTCAGGCACGGCATGAAGAAGCATGCCCTTCACGAAAATGCGGCAGGTGCCGGGTAGCCGGGGTCCGGAACGAGGTTCGATTCGTACCGCCGTTTCCCCGGCAACGAGATCGATTGGTTTTACCAAGCGGATGTTATACAGATAACTAAAGTTAGTTATTGCTTCATCAAGTAAGGTATTCGGGTGAACTTGCCGTGTTCGAAGACGATCATCCGTCGGGCCAGCTGGAAAATCTGACGCCAAAGCAGATTGAAGTCCTCGATCTGCTGATTATGCACCGCACGACCAAGGAGATCGCGCGCGAACTGTCGATTGCGCCGAACACCGTTGACCAGCGGATCAATGCGGTGCGTGACAAGTGGGGCACGACGAACCGCAAGGATACTGCGCGGCGCTACGCGCAACTGCTGGAGCAGTGTGGCAAAACCACATGTGGTTTTTCCCGTGTCGACCCTTTGGATGAGCATGGGGAAGGAAGAGAGCGGGACCTGCCGGTCGATCCGTTCTTTGTTCTTTCCGACACCCTGGCCACGCGCCGGCATCAGGACTGGCATGAGAATACGGATAGCAGACCGGTGGGCCTGGAGGCTCTCGATGCACGGTTTGGGCGGGCTGGCCGAGTTGGCGCGGTCTTCCTGCTGGCGCTGGTCATGGCCCTGATTCTGGTGTCGTCTTTGGCGATAGCGGAAGTTCTTGGGCGGTTGATCTAGCCGGAAACGGACCGGGCCGGTGCCTTCGACCTGGAAATGGCGCCTTGGCGCCTGGGGAAGGCAACGATCATGACTCCTGAAATTGCCGGTATGCGGATTGCCCGTAGCATCAAGTCGGTCGAGAACGACATGGATGAACTTCTGGCCAAGGCCGGGGAACTGCTTGCGGAGGTGGCCCGGGCCCGCGTCAGCACCCTGAATGCAGCCGTGCAGGGGCAGCGGCCGCTTGCCCGTTTCGCTGCGATGCAGAAGTGCCTTGTCGAGGCCCGTTCGGAGCTCGTGCGGGCTCACAGTGACCTGTCGAAGCTGGCCGAATCCATGGACATCGCTTACCAGTGCCCTGAAAACGCGGTGTTGGAGGAAGGGCTGGACGGGGAATTGCAGACCCTCGCCGGTTGATGCAGCGGAGTGGGTGGACTTGGACCTGACACAGAGGATCGCATATTTCCTGATCCTGATCCTTTCGGTCGGACTCGGCCTCTGGAAAGGCGGGGCTCCCGAGCGCACGGGGGCTCTCGTCTTCGTCGCGATGGCGTTGGTTCAGGCAGCGGTGATGAGCGTCATTCCCAGCCACTTCGTCAAAGTCGATCCCGATTCCCTGATGACGGACTTAATCGGCTTTCTCGGATTCGGTTATCTCGCCCTGGAGGCTCGGAGGTTTTGGCCCATATGGGCAACATCGCTGCAAATCCTGAGCCTCAGCGCACATTTCGTGCGATGGGCGGACATCGGTATTCATCCACTGGTTTATGCGGTGATGCGCGGGGGGCCGACCTTCGGAGCGGCGATAGCGATTCTGATCGGCACTCTGTCGCACTGGCGCCGTCTGCACCGCCATGGCTTCGATGCTTCCTGGCAGACCTGGTCGCGGCACGCAGCCCGGTAAAGCCGCTCTCTAAGCCGCTGCTGGAAGTCCTTGTCGGGCACATGGGCGTGCTGCGCGAAGAGATCGTGCTCGAGATATTATTTGATTCGAACGGATACCTGTGCGGACAACGGGTGCAGGCCGATGGCGATCCCATTTCGATCTCGGCGCGTTACCGCAGCCTGTTCGAACATGCCTTCCGGATGCAGGCGAGCGGGCTAGTGCTGGTTCACAATCACCCTTCCGGAAATCCCCGGCCCAGCGCGCAGGACATCGCGGCGACGCGCCGTCTGGCCGCAGTTGCCCGGGCAATGGATATCGAATTCCATGATCACGTTGTCATTGGCGGCAAACATGCCGTGAGCATGAAACGGGCGAGGCTGATGCCGTAGCAGGGCGAGATCCGGCCCATGTGTTTTCGGGGCTACGTCGTGAAATTCCGGGCTCTGCGGCGCTGTAGGGTGCAGCGTCAAAGCAGGGATGCCACGGGGGAGTGGCGGCCTGTCGTGCACCGGGGTTTCGCTCCGGTGCACGACAGGTTTTTTCGCACATTTCCATCGGGACGATCTCGGTACATTTCCCTGCAATTGGCAGGGTTGTCCGCGTTTGCCGGCTCTTTGGAAGGCCGATAGGCCTGTTGTGAGCCGCATGTCCCGTGGCGGGATTGCAGGGAGCTTGTCCATGCCATTGTATTTCCCCGCACGCCTTGGCTCCATCAGGCGGTTTGGCGGAATTGCAGTGGCGGCGGTTGGCGTAGTCATCGCCGGACCCGCCCTGGCCGGGGAAGAAAAGGCCGCCGAAGATCCGACCAAGATCGCTACCAAAGCAGGTGTGTCCTATTCGGACGAACTATCCGTTTCCGGCTCGGTGGCAGTAGGGGCGAAGTTCAAGTTCAACGGGCGTATCGCCAAGTCGGGCCAATGGTCTTTGGGGGCATCCTACCTGTTCCCGGTCGCCATTCTGACGTTTGCTGCTGGCAGGAGCGAACTCGATTCGGGGGTGAAGCAGACGCGGTATTCGCTGGGCGGTTTTGTTCCGCTCAACCAGCTTGGCCTCAAGACCGGGAAATGGCTGATTTTCGTTCCTTTCGGCTACAGCCACACCAATAGCAGGCAGCCGGTGACGGATATTGATCAGCAGGATGGCATCCCAATCCAGATCAGCAGTAACAGCGGCTATGTCGGGCTTTTTACTCTTCGCCCGCTGAACCGCCGCCTGACTTTCATGGCGGGCGCCAACTTCACTCGCGGCACGCATGATTTTTCCGGAATCGCGGCGGCCGGCGGTCTGTCTTACCATCTCACCCCCAACGACACAGTGGCCGTCAGGGGCAGCTATATCGACAACACATTCGGTCAGAAAAAGCGTATCGGAATTTCCTACCAGCACGAATTCTAGCGGTCGCAGTCGTTCTGGCGGCCTTTGGCCGGATTTGCGCCGGACTTGCAGGGTTGCCAAACGCCTATTGCCTTTTTGCCCTGACGGGCCTATCTGCGCCCCATCCCGGCATTGGTGAAACGAGGTTCGGGCTGGCGCCGGAAGGGGCCGGCGCGAAACCGCGTTGCACGAATACGGCGCCGTTTAACGATACCGAAGCTGACTGGAGAGCCCGCGCGTGGCCGACATCGCCCGCCTTACGCAAGTTATCGAACCTGAGGTGAACGCCCTCGGCTTCGATCTCGTGCGCGTGCGAATCTTCGGCAAGAGCGAAGTCGGTGACGACGAGATCGCTCTTCAGATCATGGCGGAGAACCCGAAGACCGGGCAGCTTGTGCTGGATGATTGCGTCAAGCTCTCGCACCGCATTTCTGATCGCATGGACGCGCTTGAGGAAGCCGGCGAAGTGCTGCTGGACGAGGCCTATCGCCTTGAAGTCAGCTCGCCCGGCATCGACCGTCCGCTGACTCGCCCCAAGGACTATGCCGCCTGGACCGGGCACGAGGCTAAAGTGAACCTGGCGGTGGCTGTGGAAGGCAACCGCAAGGCGCTGCACGGCGATCTGGTAGGTATCGAGGGCGAGACCGTTACGATCGACGACCGGAAGTCCGGCCGGGTCAGCTTTCCGCTGGCCGATATTCAATCCGCAAGGCTGGTCCTGACCGACAAGCTGATTGCCGCAACCCGCCCGCTGGATACCAGCGGTGCCGACGAGATTCTCGAGGAACAGGAAGACTAAGCCATGGCCAGTGCGATTTCCGCCAACCGCGCCGAGCTGCTTGCGATTGCGAACTCGGTCGCTTCGGAGAAGATGATCGACAAGTCGATCGTCATCGAGGCGATGGAAGAAGCCATCCAGAAGTCGGCCCGCAACCGTTACGGCGCCGAAAACGACATTCGCGCGAAGCTCGATCCGCGCACCGGCGACCTGCGCCTGTGGCGCGTCGTCGAAGTGGTCGAGGAAGTCGAGGACTACTTCAAGCAGGTGGACGTCAAGCAGGCCCAGAAGCTCCAGAAGGATGCCAAGCTGGGCGACTTCATCGTCGATCCGCTGCCGCCGGTCGATCTCGGCCGCATCGACGCGCAGTCGGCAAAGCAGGTGATCTTCCAGAAGGTCCGCGATGCTGAGCGTGACCGTCAGTACGAGGAATTCAAGGACCGCGTCGGCGAAGTCATCACCGGCGTGATCAAGTCGGTCGAGTTCGGCCACGTGATCGTCAATCTCGGCCGCGCCGAGGGCGTCATCCGCCGCGACCAGCAGATCCCGCGCGAAGCCGCCCGCGTCGGCGAGCGCGTGCGCGCCATCGTGCTGCGCGTCGAGCGTCAGAACCGCGGCCCGCAGATTTTTCTGTCCCGCGCGCACCCCGAGTTCATGAAGAAGCTCTTCGCGCAGGAAGTGCCCGAAATCTACGACGGCATCATCGAGATCAAGGCTGCCGCCCGCGATCCGGGCTCGCGCGCCAAGATCGGCGTGATCAGCCACGATCACTCGATCGACCCGGTCGGCGCCTGCGTCGGCATGAAGGGCAGCCGCGTCCAGGCCGTCGTGCAGGAACTGCAGGGCGAGAAGATCGACATCATCCCCTGGTCCGAGGACACCGCGACTTTCGTCGTCAACGCGCTTCAGCCCGCGACGGTCAGCCGCGTCGTGATCGACGAGGAAGAAAGCCGCATCGAAGTGGTCGTGCCCGATGACCAGCTGTCGCTCGCGATCGGTCGCCGTGGCCAGAACGTGCGTCTGGCCTCGCAGCTCACCGGCTCGCAGATCGACATCATGACCGAGGCCGAATCGAGCGAGAAGCGCCAGAAGGAATTTCAGGAACGCTCGAAGATGTTCGAGGAAGAACTCGACGTCGACGAGACCCTGTCGCAGCTGCTGGTGGCCGAAGGTTTCACCGAGCTGGAGGAAGTCGCCTACATCGAGCTGGCCGAACTCGCCACGATCGAAGGCTTCGACGAGGAGCTGGCCGAGGAACTCCAGAGCCGCGCCCACGAAGCGCTCGAACGCCGCGAGGAAGCATACCGCGAGGAACGCCGCGCGCTCGGCGTCGAGGATGCACTGGCCGAGATCCCGCACCTCACCGAGGCCATGCTGGTCACGCTGGGCAAGGGCGGCATCAAGACGCTCGACGATCTGGCCGACCTTGCCACCGACGAACTCATCGCCAAGAAGCGCTCCGAACAGCGCCGCCGTGACGGCACCGTCAATCGCCGCGCCCGCGACGAGGACAAGGGCGGCGTGCTCGGCGAATATGGCCTGAGCGAAGAGCAGGGCAACGAGATCATCATGGCTGCGCGCGCCCACTGGTTCGAAGACGAACCCGAAACCGAGGAGGCCGCCGATGCGGAATCCTCGCAATGAGCGCGTAAGCTCCGACATCGATAGCGCAAAGGCGGAGAGGACCTGCATCCTCTCCGGCGGGAAAGCTGCGCGGGATGACTTCATCCGTCTGGCGATTTCGCCGGACGGGCTGGTCCTCCCGGACGTCCACGCGCGTGCCCCCGGGCGCGGCGCGTGGATCGGCGTTTCCCGCGTGGACCTTGAAAAAGCGCTGGCGAAGGGCAAACTAAAGGGAGCACTGGCGCGTGCCTTCAAGGGCGCGCCGCTTTCCATTCCCGATGATCTGGCCGAGCGGATCGAACAGGCGCTGATCCGCGCGCTGACTGACCGGCTGGGCCTCGAACTAAAATCGGGCAAGCTGCTCATGGGCTCGGACCGGATCGCGCAGAACGCGCGTGAGGGCCGGGTCGAATGGCTGGCCCATGCCGCCGATGCGAGCGATGACGGCTCGCGCAAGCTCGACCAGGCCTGGCGGGTCGGGCGCGAGGCGGAAGGAAGTGGTCTGCGTGGTACGCGCTTGCCACTGGACCGGGACACGCTGTCTGTGGCATTGGGCCGCGACAACGTCGTTCACCTGGCGCTGACCGACCGTGGCGCGGCTGATCGAGTCGCAACGCTGCTGCAGCGCCTCCTGCATTTCCAGGGGCAGGCCGATACGAGCGCGGCCGAAATGGATGATGATAACGGGCAGGCAGACGCCGCGCCCGTCACGACGAATTGAGATTGAAGGGCACGACGAGACTTATGAGCGAGACCGACAACAAACCGACCCTGGGCCGCAAGCCGCTTGGGCTTAAGCGCTCGGTGGAAGCGGGTGAGGTCAAGCAGACCTTCAGCCACGGCCGCACCAACAAGGTGGTGGTCGAGGTGAAGCGCCGCAAGCTGATCGGAAAGCCCGGATCGGAAGGTGCGGTAGAGGCCAAGGCTGAGGCCCCTGTTGCCGCGCCTGCTGCGCCCGAACCAAAGGCCCCCGCGCCGCGTCCTGCGCCGCCGAAGCGGCCTGCCGCTCCCGCTGGCGAGACTCCGCAGGAGCGCGTTGCCCGCCTCCAGCGTGAGGCTGAGGAAGACCGCCTGCGCGTGGCCGAGGAAGCGCGCCGCCGCGAAGAGGAAGAGCGGCTGAAGGAGCAGGAAGAGGAAAAGCGCCGCGCCGAAGAAAACCGCCGCGCCGAGGAAGAAGCCGCCGCTGCGGTGGCCAAGGCCGAGGAAGAAGCGACCAAGGCGCCGGAAGAGGCTCCGGCCCCCAAGGCTGCTGAGGCACCTGCTCCGGATGCCGAAGAGCCCGCCGCAAAGGCTGCTGAAGTCGCCCCGCCGGCCGAACCTGCCGCCAAGGCAACACCGGTCCCTGCACCGCGCCGCTTTACGCCCGTTCAGCGTCCCGAGACGGCTGCACGCAAGCCCGAAACCACTGGCGGTGCCGCCGGCGGAGCCGGGGCCAAGAAGCCTGATGCCGCGAAGAAGGGCGCTCCGCCTGCGCGCGGCGGCGACCGTGGCGGCAAGGGGGATCGCCGCCAGGCGGGCAAGCTTACTGTCACCCGCGCGCTGAACGATGACGAGGGCGCACGCGCCCGTTCGCTCGCCGCGCTCAAGCGCGCCCGCGAGAAGGAGCGCCGCGCGCACTTCGGTGGCCAGCAGCAGCAGCGCGAGAAGCAGGTCCGCGACGTGGTCGTGCCCGAGGCGATCACTGTGCAGGAACTCGCCAACCGCATGGCCGAGAAGGGCGCCGATCTGGTGAAGGCGCTGTTCAACATGGGCATGATGGTTACCGTCAATCAGACGATCGACCAGGATACCGCTGAACTGCTGGTGACCGAATTCGGTCACAACCTCCTGCGCGTATCGGAAAGTGACGTCGATATCGATACCTCGAGCGACGTCGACAACGAGGAATCGCTGCAGTCGCGTCCGCCCGTGGTGGCGATCATGGGCCACGTCGACCACGGCAAGACCAGCCTGCTGGACGCGCTGCGCGGAACGGACGTGGTGCGCGGCGAGGCCGGCGGCATCACCCAGCACATCGGCGCCTACCAGATCAAGACCAAGGGTGGCGAACAGATCACCGTGCTCGATACCCCGGGCCACGCAGCCTTCACCCAGATGCGCATGCGCGGTGCCAATGTCACCGACATCGTCATTCTGGTGGTGGCGGCCGACGATGGCATCATGCCGCAGACAATCGAGGCCATCAATCACACCAAGGCGGCCGGCGTCCCGATGATCGTGGCGATCAACAAGTGCGACAAGGAAGACGCGAACCCGCAGAAGGTGCGCGAACGCCTGCTCGAGCACGAGATCATCGTCGAGGAAATGTCGGGTGACGTGCAGGACGTCGAGGTCTCTGCCAAGACCGGCAAGGGCCTGGACGAGCTGATCGAGAAGATCCTGCTCCAGGCCGAACTGATGGAACTCAAGGCCAATCCGGACCGTGCAGCAGAGGCGACCGTGATCGAAGCCAAGCTCGACAAGGGCAAGGGCCCGGTTGCGACGGTCCTCGTCAACCGCGGTACCCTGAAGCGCGGCGACATCTTCGTGGTCGGCACCGAAAGCGGCCGTGTCCGCGCGATGAACGACGACAAGGGGCGTCAGATCAAGGAAGCTGGCCCGTCGACCCCGGTCGAAGTGCTCGGCCTTGGCGGCGTGCCGATGGCCGGTGACGTACTGACCGTGGTCGAGAGCGAGCAGCGTGCCCGCGAAGTCTCGTCCTGGCGTCAGGAACAGGCGACCGCCAAGCGCACCGCGATGGCACCCGCCAGCCTCGATACGATGTTCTCGGCCCTCACCGCCAAGCAGAACGTCATCGAGTATCCGGTGGTCATCAAGGGTGACGTGCAGGGTTCGGTCGAGGCGATCAACGCGGCGCTGCACAACCTCTCGAACGACGAGATCAAGGTGCGCATCCTGCACTCGGGCGTGGGCGCCATCACCGAGACTGACGTGACGCTGGCTTCGGCCTCCGGTGCGCCGATCATCGGCTTCAACGTCCGCCCGAACGCCAAGGCGCGCGAGCAGATCGAGAAGACCAAGACGCCGATGATGTACTACGACGTCATCTACGAGCTCACCGAGGAAGTCGCCAAGCAGATGGCGGGCATCTGGGGCCCCGAGCGCGTGGAAACCGTCGTCGGCCGCGCCGAGGTCAAGCAGGTCTTCCCGGCCGGCAAGAAAGACAAGGCCGCCGGTCTGCTGGTTCTCGAAGGCTACATCAAGAAGGGCATCCACGCCCGTCTTACCCGCAACGACGTCATCGTCTCGGCCACGACCATCGCGTCGCTGCGCCGCTTCAAGGACGACGTGGACGAAGTCCGCGCGGGTCTGGAATGCGGTGTGGTGCTGGCCGACACCAACGACATCAAGGCGGGCGATCACCTCGAAGTCTTCGAGGTCACGCATCGCGAGCGTACTGTCGGGTAAACACTCCGGTTTGCGGACTTTCAAGCGGCCGCTGCCGGCAGTCCGGTAGCGGCCGTTCCGTTTTGAGGAGGCGTTGACGGCTTTGGGATCGTGAGCAACTGTCGTTGCATGGAGCATGATCCCGAAAAGCCGAAAGACGATGAAGAGCAGAAAGCCTTAGGCTGCCTTTTGGATGGGGTGTTCGAAATGGTCGGCTGTGGCGTGTTCCTGAGCCTCGTGCTTGCTGGAATCGCTTTCTTGCCTGCAATCGGAATGCACTTATGACCCGCTATCTCGCCCTGTTCGGATCGATCAACGTCGGCGGCAACCGGCTGACGATGGCCGATCTGCGCTATGCCTTCGAGCGCGAGGAGTTCGAGAACGTCGAGACGGTCGTCGCCAGCGGCAATGTGCTGTTCGATTTCGATGAACGGCCGACCGGGGGGCTGGAGGAGCTGTTCGCGCACATGATGCTGGACCGCTTTGACATCGACAGCTTCGTGGCGGTGCGCACAAAGGAGGAAGTGCGCGCGGCGGTGGAGGACAATCCCTTCGTCGGCGGCAGCGACGACAAGTTCGTCCACACGCACTTTCTCGCCGCCGATCCCGCGCCCGACCGATTCGAGGTAATGATGCGCGATTACGCGACGCGCGGGCCGGAACGGGTCGCGATGGGGCCGCGCTGCCTCTATATCGACTACGTGAACGGCGTGGGGGACAGCAGACTGACCGCCGCCTTCATCGAGCGGCGTCTGGGCTGCCGGGGAACGGCGCGCAACGTGCGCTCGCTGGCGCGCATTCTCACGAAGATGTGAGCGGGCCGCAGGCGTGAAAAAGGGCGCCGCGCTCCGCCACGCGCGACGCCCTGCGATTATCGCGGTTTAGCGGATGAGGCCGCTGTAGACCGCGTAGATCTTGAAGGTGGTGGTGCCGATCAGCAGCACGTCGCTGCCCGCACGGACATAGCGATAGCCGCGCTTGGGTGCGGGAAGCTTCTTGTACTTGCGATAATCAATCACCTGATAGTTCCTGGCATAACGCTGCTCGAATTTCTCGCCTTTGCGGAATGTCTTGTAGGTCTGCTTCTGGGCCGGCTTGGCCGTAGCCTTCTTCTGGCTCTGTGCCTGCGGCTTCTGTTGCTCATGCTGCTGCGGTTTCGGTTGCTGCGCCATGGCAGGCGCAGAGAGGCCCGGCAGGGCCAGCGCGGCAGCGAGCAGGGTGGCGGTAAGAGTCTTCATCAATCAGCTCCTTGCGGGGGTTATGAGCAGGTTTCGCGTCATTAACCCGCGGCAGGGGCTTTGGTGGCGTAATCAATTGTTGCAAATTGTCTCGGCTCCCCCACATGGACGCAGACGATGGCACGCCAGCAACATACTCCCGAACAGCACTCCGTCCGCCTGCTCAAGGTGGGCGAACAGGTGCGGCACGTGATCAGTGAACTCCTCACGCGGCAGGAGGTGCACGACGACACGCTGAGCGCGCATTCGGTCTCGGTCACAGAAGTGCGCATGACGCCCGACCTCAGGCAGGCGACGGTCTACGTGAAACCGTTGCTCGGCGTGGACGAGGAAGATGTGCTCAAGGCGCTGCGCACCAACACGGCATTCTTCCAGCGCGAGGTGGCCCAGCGCCTCAAGCTCAAGTACGCGGCGAAGATCCGCTTCCGCGCCGATGAGACCTTTGACGAGGCAAGCCGCATCGATGCGTTGCTCAACGATCCGCGAGTGAAGCGCGATCTCGATCAGGGCGATTGAGCCCTAGGGTCAGGACCCATTATTCACGCCATCGAGGCGCCCGAATGGCGAACATATCGGGCCAAATTGTCCGCCGGGAAGGCTGGTTGCCTTTCCCAGGGCGATTTGGTTCGAGATGGAAGCCATCCGGGCGTCCCGCAGGGTTTTGACCAAAATGGCCCACCGCCGCGTCGAGAAGTCTTGAAATATCGACATATTCCTTTGCCTTCTCTCCTTGCGCTGAGCCATTTTGCCTCAAACCTCGATGGCGTGAATAATGGGTCCTGACCCTAGGACGGAACCATCCGCGTCCGGATGGTGATGTCGACTTTCCGGCCGACGATGAGTGACCATGCGGTCATGCCATAGGCGCGCCGGTCGATGCGCATCGTGCCGGTCAGCAGAATCGGCCGGGCGCCCAGGTTCTCGGCCGGAGGCTCGCCGAAGGTGACGTGCAGCGTTTCCGGACGGGTCACGCCACGCACGGTCAGTTCGCCGTCGATCTCCGCCGTCCGCGCCGCGGTCATGCGCAGCATCTCGCCGGAAAACTTCACATTCGGATAGTGTTCGACATCGAAGAAGTCTTTGCCCTTGAGCCGTTTCAGCGTGACCGCATCACCTGCTTGCAACATCCGCGCATCCAGTGTCACGTCGAGCGCGATGGCGCTCGTTGGCCTGGAGGCGGCGGCGTCGGGAAGGGATAGCCTGCCCATGACCGCGGGAAACTGCGCCGTCTTGCTCGCCAGGCCGAAAAACGCGACTCTCGCGTTCACACCGCTGGCCTCGGGATCGATCCGGTAATGCCGTTGGGTGGGCGGCGCGGCAGCAAGCAGGACGATCGACAGGATCGCGGAGGCGATTCCCGTTCTGCGGCGCATGGGCCCTCCTTCGGATTGCGGTTGTCTTGGCAAGGCTGCTCCGCAAAACTCTCCCTGTCAATGAACGCGGATAAGCAGCGGAGGGAGAGTGGCATGGCGGTTTCGTTCGTATTCCTGCACGGCGGCGGCCAGGGCAGCTGGGTCTGGGACGAGACGATCGCGGCGATCGGGCGGCAGGCAGGCGATGCGGTGCGGTGCGATGCCTTGCGCTGGACGGCCCGGGATGCGGTGCCAAGCGCAGCCGCGACACGGCAGCGCTGACATTCGAGGACATCAACCGCGAACTGCTCGCCGATATCGAAGCTGCGGGTTTCGCGGACGCGGTGCTGGTCGGCCATTCGCAGGCGGGCACGTTCCTCCCTTCGATGCGGGCGCTGCGTCCGGATCTGATCCGCAAGCTTGTCTTCGTCTCGTGTATCGCGCCGGATCCCGGCCTTACCGTCGTCGAGATGACCGGCAAGCGCATGCGCGAGGCCGGGCACACGCAAGCGAGCGCGGCTTTCGCCGACGACACACTGCCGATGCGTGAGCGCTACCGCATCATGTTCTGCAACGACATGGAAGCGGACGAGGCGGAAATGTTCCTCGACAAGCTCGGTTTCGACCAGTGGCCGGCAAGCAGCTACACTGCAACCGACTGGCACTACGACCATCTGGCCGATGTGCCAGTTTCCTATGTGTTGTGCGGGCAGGACGCCATCCTGCCGCTCGAATGGCAGGAGCGCTTTGCGCAGCGCGTTCATGCAGGCCGTATGCCCGGCATAGATGCTGGCCATCAGGTGATGAACACCCGGCCCGAAGCGCTGGCGGAAGTGCTGCTTGCCGAAGCTGGCTAGGCGCTGCCGAAAGTCAGCTGAACCGCATCCCACCGTCCCACCGTCAGGGCTTCCGGGCTGATCCAGAACTGGAACAGGCCGACGTCACTCCAGCGCCATTCCATCATGTCGTCATAGGCGAGCTGCAGCAGCAGGATGTCGCCACCGTGCTCGCCGTGGCTGGTGGCCTTGCCGCCGGGCAGGCCGAACATCTGGTGCTGGACCATCACCGGCAGGCGGTACGCGTGGTTGATGCGCTCGAGTTGCTCCTCGGGCATCGCGTCCAGGGCCTCGGAAGTGTCGGTGATCATTGTCCGCAGCGACAGCGTGGCCAGTTCGCCAGCTGAATGCGGGGCGTGGTGCTGGGTGACGTCACCGTAGCTGGCATGGAGTTCGGCGAGGAAATCCGCGATCACGGCATATTCCTCGTCGTCGAGTTGCTGCCAGGTGTCGCGGCCGGTCACGAACTGGTCGATGGCGGCGATCATGTCTGGCAGACCGTCGCGCTGGGCTTCCATCGCGGCGAGCGCTGCCTGCCTGCGGGCCACCTCTTCGCGCGCGGCATCGATGCGGTGGCCATCCGGATCGCCATTGGCTTCAATCGATGCCAGGGCGGCTTCAGCCTGCTGCAGGCTGTCGCGCCGGAGCATGACGAGCCGGCCGGCGCCGTCCAGTGCGGAATGGAGCTGATCGGCGAGGTGATTGATCCCGTGCCACCACAGCGCGGGATCCGCCGGTCCGCCATCCTCGGCGGAGAACGCGGTGCTGCGCGGGGTGGCATATTGTGCCAGCAGGCTGGCCGCGGCGTCTTCAATTGCCTTTCCGAGTGCAGGATTGTGATGGTCGCGAAGCGCGGCGGGCAGGTCCAGCGCTACGGGTTCGACCGGCCAGAACGGAAAGAACGGGCGGCTGAGGCGCGTGGGCTTCGCAGGGAAGGGGTATCCGCCTTCATCGAAAGCGGCGGGCAGGTCGTCGGGCACTTCGGCGAAGCTCTGCTCGCCGTCAGGCAGGTGAAGGACGGTGCCGGTGCCCAGAAAGAACGCCAGCGATCCTGTGCGGGGCAGGGGGTTTTCGGGACAGGCGTTGGCCAGCTCTGCCAGATCGATCTGGGCTGCAAACGGGAGTGGAGTACCGCTGGCGTCACGGGGCCATTCGGCCTGGCCCAGCCTGGGCAGTCCGCCCAGCCAGCTCCTGTCGTCGAACCAGTCGCGCGCACGGTCACGCGGTTTGCGCACGAGGATGACGGGGCGCGGAGGCGGGCCATTTGTAGGCGCGGGCGGCGCCCGGCCGGTTTCGCTTGCGGTGCGGCGGCGCAGGCTGGCAATCCGTTCTTCTGATGAAAGGGGTTCGGGCGTCCAGACCGGCCCCGGCGCTGCGTCTGCCTGATCTTGCCTGCGCTTGCCTGGCCTGGATGCCTTGGTGGTGGGCTGCGATGCCGTCCCGTCACCCAAGGCCATGAACGCCAGAAGAGAAAGAACGCCCCCCAATGTCAGAAGACCCAGCACGGCTCCGCTTCGCCCTGCGATCGCGACGAGACTGGCCGCTGCGGCATCGAGCGTGGCGAACGGGCCGCCGGTGATACTATGCGGCGAAGAGGCGATGTAAGCGGCCGCTACGGCAGCGATGCCGAACACCGCAACCATGGCCAAAATTCTCTTCATTCCTGACCCCCCGCGCACTGATGCGTGTTTCTCTACAGGACATATGGTTAATTTCATTCATGCGGGGAGAAGCGTGGGCAATCCCGTGCAAGCTGAAGAGGGAGATGTTATCCCCAGCTACGATGGCCAAGCTCTATTTTTACTATGCCAGCATGAACGCGGGCAAGTCCACCACGCTGCTGCAGGCGAACTTCAACTATCTCGAACGCGGCATGCGTACGATGCTGTGGACCGCCGAGATCGACGATCGCAGCGGCGAACGCGGTGACAACCATGCGATTGAAAGCCGCATCGGCCTGCATGCCGGGGCTCACCGGTTTGCGGCGGATACAGACATTCTGGCCAAGGTGGAGGCGGTCCATGAGGAGGGGGCACTGTCCTGCGTGCTGGTGGACGAGGCGCAGTTCCTGACGGCGGCACAAGTCTGGCAGTGCGCGGATGTCGCGGATCGGGTGGGAGTCCCGGTGCTGTGCTATGGCCTGCGCACTGACTTTCGCGGAGAGCTGTTTTCCGGCTCCGCTGCCCTGCTCGGAATTGCCGACACCCTGGTGGAGCTCAAGGCTGTCTGCCATTGCGGGCGAAAGGCTTCGATGAACCTTCGCGTCGATGCGGAAGGCATGGCGGTAAATGAAGGGGTGCAGACCGAAATCGGCGGGAACGACCGCTACGTTGCACTGTGTCGCCGCCATTTCAGCGAGGCGATGGGCCGCTGAGCGGCGTTTCGTGCGGGGAGCCGTTCCCCGGGCAAGCCAGCACGCTTTGCGATGCGCGTCGGAATGTTATAGAAACATCCCGAAATTTTATTGCAACGTACCAGGGCGAAAGTCGCCGCAACGGCGAACGGGTGCGGAGCGGGTCGCATGCAAAACACGATTGTCCATCTGGGCTACCACAAGACGGCTACCACATGGCTGCAGAAGCAGGTCTTTCCGCGTGCCACGAGCCATGACTACGTGCCCCGCAAGACGGTGCAGGACGCGTTCATCGCGCCATCAGGCATGCATTTTTGTCCGGACGCGGCGCGTCAGGTCCTGTCTCTGAATGGGCGCAACCGGCCAGTGCTGCTCAGCGAGGAGAACCTTTCCGGCTACATCCACAACGGCGGACTGCACGGCTTCCTGGCACCGGAAATGGCGCGGCGGATCAAGGCCGTCTTTCCGGAAGCGCGGATTGTCATCTTCATCCGCAACCAGTTCGACATCTGCCGGGCCAGCTATGCGCAATATGTCTCGGGTGGCGGAACCTGGGGGGCGAAGCGCTATTTCGAGACTGCGCGTTACGTGCGCGGGGCACTGACCCGTCCCTGGAAAGCCCCTGTGTTCGAATTCGAGCACTTCGAATATGACCGGCTGGTTGCGCACTACGATGCGCTGTTCGGGGCGGACCGGGTGCACGTCTACCCCTACGAATGGTTGCAGGACCGAGCTTCACTGATCGCGCGCATGGAAGACGATCTTGGTCTCTCGCTGGAGGACCTGCCACCCGAAGGATCGCGCGCGAACCGCTCGCTGGGCGCGGCCGGGCTGACTGCGATGCGCGCGGTGAACCTGTTTACGCGCCAGTCGGTGGTGAACAAGGACCGCATCGTGGACCTTCCGGGCGGACAGGTCCTGCGCCACGGCGCCAAGTGGCTGATCGGCCGCGTACCGGTGATCAACCGCAGGCCCGCACGTCTTTCCCAGCCGCTGCAACGGCGCATCGCTGAGCACTATCCGCAAAGCAACCGGCGCCTGATGGCTCTGCGGGATCTGCCGCTGGATGACCTCGGCTATCCGGTCTGACCGGAATGGCTCCCCATTGCGGCACGCGGGTGCCATGCCTAGATGGGGCGCATGAACGATACCCTGCTGCAGATCGCAGCGATCATCCTTCCCCTCATCATCGCGATCGTGTTCCACGAAGTGGCGCACGGCTGGGTGGCGCTGATGCTCGGCGATACGACTGCGCGCGATCAACGGCGTCTCAGCCTCAATCCGCTGCGCCATGTCGATCCGTTTGGCACGCTGATTCTGCCCGGCCTGCTGTGGCTGACTACGCACACCGCGTTCGGTTTCGCCAAGCCGGTGCCGGTCAACAAGTGGCGCCTGCGCGATCCGCGGCGCGGCATGATGGCCGTTGCTGCTGCGGGGCCGGCGATGAACCTCGTGCTGGCGGCGATCGGCGCGGTCCTGCTGGGGCTGCTTGTCCGTTTTGCAGGAGGCAGCGAGTCGTCCGGGATCGTGTTCCTGGCGCAGAACCTCGTCAATTTCATCGCGATCAACCTCTTTCTGGCGTTCTTCAACCTGCTGCCGATCCCGCCGTTCGATGGTTCGCACATCGTCGAGGGGCTGCTGCCGCGCGCGGCGGCACGCACCTATGCGAAGCTGCGGCCCTACGGCATGGTGCTGGTTCTGGTGGTGCTGCTCGTGATTCCGCGGCTGTTTCCCGGATGGGGTATCATCGAGCGCTTCGTGCTGCCGCCCGTGACCTATCTGATGAACTTCTACGACCAGTTGGTGCGGATCGTCGCCGGGATGTGATCGCTGCGGTTCCCGGCCGGTCACGCCGTCTTCAGGATTGTATCACTTTGTCCCGCCGCCTTGCGTGAATGACGGTGGATGACGATTTCGGGCGGGTGGGGGAACAGCATTGGAGCCGACGATGAAGCCTCTTTCCCTTTTCCTTCCGATAGCCCTTCTGGCCGCCGTGCCTTTCCCGGCTCTTGCCGAACCGGCGGCACCGGAAACCGAAGCCGCCCCGTCACAGGCGGATGCCTCGATCCCCTTCGCCAATCATGGCGGGGTTTGGAACTGGCGCGCGGAAGGCAACCGGACCGTCTATTTCGAGGATAACCACCGGAACTGGTACAAGGCCGAGCTGATGGGATTTGCGCCCGATCTGCCCTTCGTGAACTTCATCGGTCTCGATACGCGTCCCAATGGCACGCTCGACCGGTGGAGCGCGGTCTATATTCACGGGCAGCGCTATCCGCTGACGTCCTTCGTGAAAGTCGATGGCCCGCCGGTGAAGAAGGCGAAGACGGACAAGTAGGCCGCGCGCGCCGTTGACCAAAGCCGGTGCGGCGCACATGGGGGCGCGATGACGCTTACCCCGCCTCCCGCGCCGCACGGCTGGATCATTCTCGACAAGCCTGTCGGCCTCGGCTCGACGCAGGCGGTGGCCGCTGTGAAGCGCAACCTGCGCGAGGCGGGCTTCAACATGAAGCTGAAGGGCGGGGTGAAGGTCGGCCATGGCGGCACGCTTGATCCGCTGGCCACGGGCATCCTGCCGATCGCGCTGGGCGAGGCGACCAAGCTGACCGGGCGGATGCTCGATGCCAGCAAGATCTATGAGTTCTCCGTCCGCTTCGGCGAGGAGACCGATACGCTCGATCTCGAAGGCGCGGTGATCGCCACCAGCAAGGTGCGGCCCACGCGCGAGCAGGTGGAAGCGGTACTGCCGCGCTTTACCGGGCCGATCGAGCAGGTGCCGCCTGCCTACTCCGCGCTCAAGGTCGATGGGCAGCGAGCCTACGATCTGGCCCGTGCGGGCGAGGATGTGCAGCTCAAGGCGCGTCAGGTGACGGTATTCGCCCTGTCGCTCGAACGCTTTGACGAAAAGGAAGGGGCGACCCTACTCGCCAACGTCTCCAAGGGCACCTATATCCGCTCCCTGGCGCGCGACATCGCGCAGGCCCTGGGTTCGTGCGGCACGGTGACGATGCTGCGCCGCGTGAAAGCCGGTCCGTTCGGCCTGTCTCATGCGATTTCGCTGGACAAATTGAACGAAACGGGTAAGGGCGCGCCTCTTGAACAGATACTCTTGCCACTGGAGGCGGGGCTGGACGACATCCCGGCCATCGACCTCGGTCCGGAGCAGGCAAGGGCGGTCCGACAGGGCCGCGTTCTGACCGGGCTGCCCCAGGAAGACGGGCTGCATTGGGTGCGTGAAGGACGGGTTCCGGTCGCGCTGATGGAGCTTTCGGGCGGAGAAGCCCGCGTCGTCAGGGGGTTCAACCTTTCCGATGTCGCGGAGTAGAATGAATGTCGGTTACCGCAGAAAAGAAGCAGGAAATCATCGCTGACAACGCCCGCGCCGCTGGCGACACGGGTTCGCCGGAAGTGCAGGTCGCCATCCTGACCAGCCGCATTGTCACGCTGACCGAACACTTCAAGAAGCACCACAAGGACAACCATTCGCGTCGCGGTCTGCTGGCCATGGTCAACAAGCGCCGCTCGCTGCTCGACTACCTCAAGAAGAAGGATGTCGCGCGGTACAACGCCCTGATCCAAAAGCTCGGTCTGCGTAAGTAAGACTGACCTGGAGGCGGCCCCTAGCGGGCCGCTTCTTGTATCCGGGCCAACCTATCTGGGTATCCTCGCAATCCGGCGGGGGGCCTGGGGGCCGTGACAGGCCCCGCACCGGACCGGGACGGTATCCCCGGCAGTAAACCCCGCGCGAGCAATAGGGCCCGCGGGTTGAGGAAACTCTCTATGTTCGACGTAAAAACCGTATCGATGGAGTGGGGCGGAAAGACCCTCACTCTGGAAACCGGCCGCATTGCCCGTCAGGCTGACGGCGCGGTCCTCGCCACTTATGGCGAAACTGTCGTGCTGTGCGCCGTCACGGCCGCCAAGTCGGTGAAGGAAGGCCAGGACTTCTTCCCGCTGACCGTCCACTATCAGGAAAAATTCTCGTCCGCCGGTCGTATCCCCGGTGGCTTCTTCAAGCGCGAGCGTGGTGCGACCGAAAAGGAAACGCTGACCAGCCGCCTGATCGACCGTCCGGTGCGACCGCTGTTCCCGGAAGGCTTCTACAACGAGATCAACTGCATCGCGCAGGTCATGTCCTATGACGGCGAGACCGAACCCGATGTCGTCGCGATGATCGCCGCTTCGGCCGCGCTTACCATCTCGGGCGTGCCCTTCATGGGCCCGATCGGCGCGTGCCGCGTCGGCTTCGCCGACGGCGAATACACGCTGAATCCGAAGCAGGAAGCAGCCCTTGCCGACGGCCGCCTCGACCTCGTCGTGGCCGCTACCGGCGATGCCGTGATGATGGTGGAATCGGAAGCCAAGGAACTGACCGAGGAAGAGATGCTCGGCGCCGTCATGTTCGCGCATGACGAATGCCGCAAGGTCGTGAACCTCATCATCGACCTCGCCGAGAAGGCCGCCAAGGATCCTTGGGAAATCGACCTGTCGGACAACACCGCCGACATCAAGAAGAAGCTCAAGGACGTTGTCGGCAAGGACGTTGCCGCCGCTTACAAGCTGACCGACAAGTCGGCCCGCTCGAACGCGCTCAACGCTGCCCGCGCCAAGGCCAAGGAAGCGTTTGCGGACGAGACGCCGCAGACCCAGATGGTCGCCATCAAGACCATGAAGAAGGTCGAGGCGGACATCGTTCGCGGTGCCATTCTCAAGGACGGCACCCGCATCGACGGCCGCAAGCTCGATCAGGTCCGCCCGATCGAATCGATGGTTGGCTTCCTGCCCCGCACCCACGGTTCGGCGCTGTTCACCCGCGGTGAGACGCAGACCATCTGCACCACCACTCTGGGCACCAAGGACGCCGAGCAGATGATCGACGGCCTCGACGGCCTGTCGTACTCGTCGTTCATGCTGCACTACAACTTCCCGCCCTACTCGGTCGGCGAAGTGGGCCGCTTCGGCGCCCCGGGCCGCCGCGAAGTCGGCCACGGCAAGCTGGCATGGCGCGCGCTGCACCCGGTGCTGCCGAAGAAGGAAGACTTCCCCTACACGATCCGCATTCTTTCGGACGTGACCGAGTCGAACGGTTCGTCGTCGATGGCGACGATCTGCGGCGGCTGCCTCTCGATGATGGACGCGGGCGTTCCGCTCGAGCGTCCGGTTTCGGGCATCGCCATGGGCCTGATCCTCGAAGGCGACGAGTTCGCCGTCCTTTCGGACATCCTGGGCGACGAGGATCACCTCGGCGACATGGACTTCAAGGTGGCCGGCACCGAGAACGGCATCACCACGATGCAGATGGACATCAAGATCGCCGGCATCACCAAGGAAATCATGGGCAAGGCGCTGGAGCAGGCGAAGGCCGGCCGCGCGCACATCCTGGGTGAAATGCAGAAGGCCCTTGGCTCGGCCCGCACCGAGCTTTCGGCCCACGCACCGCGCATCGAGACGATCCAGATCGACAAGTCGAAGATCCGCGACGTCATCGGCACCGGCGGCAAGGTGATCCGCGAGATCGTCGCCGAGACCGGCGCCAAGGTCGACATCGACGATGAAGGCGTGATCAAGATCTCGTCTTCCGACCTGTCGCAGATCGAGGCCGCCAAGGCCTGGATCCTCGGCATCGTCGAGGAACCGGAAGTCGGCAAGATCTACAACGGCAAGGTCGTCAACATCGTCGACTTCGGTGCCTTCGTGAACTTCATGGGCGGCAAGGACGGTCTCGTCCACGTCTCCGAAATGAAGAACGAGCGCGTCGAGAAGCCGACCGACGTCGTGTCGGAAGGCCAGGAAGTGAAGGTCAAGGTCCTCGAGATCGACAACCGCGGCAAGGTCCGCCTGTCGATGCGCGTGGTCGACCAGGAAACCGGAGAAGAGCTGGAAGACACCCGTCCGCCCAAGGCTCCGCGCGAACCGCGCGGCGACCGTGAAGGCGGCCGTGGCGGCGACCGCGGCGGTGATCGCCGTGGCCCGCGTGGTGGCGGCCGTGACCGTGGTCCGCGTCGAGATCGCGGCGAGCGCAGCGAAGGTGGCAATCCGGACCACATGCCGGCGTTCCTCAAGGACGACTGAGCCTTCGCATAACGCGAAACAGGAGAGGGGCTGCGCCAAGGCGCGGCCCCTTTTCGTTTGTACAGCGGCGCTGCCTGTGCAGGCGCCGCGCAATGCAGTATCCCTTCCCGCCATAACCGGGGGGAGGAATGCGCGTGGCGCTCAGTTTGCAGTTCGTGGGATGCGGCGATGCCTTCGGGTCGGGCGGGCGCTTCAACACCTGCTTCCATCTTACCGGCGAGCGGACCAACTTGCTGATCGATTGCGGCGCCTCGTCGCTGGTGGCGATGAAGAAGCTGGGGATCGACCGCAACGCGATCGGCCTGATCGTGGTCACGCATTTCCACGCCGATCATTTCGGCGGCATTCCCTTCTTCATGCTGGACGCGCAGTTCTTCAGCAAGCGCCGCGAGCCGCTGACGATCGTCGGGCCGGTGGGGCTCGAGGACTGGTACGAGCGGGTGATGGAAACCGCCTTTCCCGGCTCTGCCCATGCCGCGCGGAAATTCGATCTGCATCTCGTCGAAGTCGCGGCCGGGGCATCCGCGGAGGTGGCCGAGGTGACGGTGCACGCATTCCAGGCGCTGCATGGCCCGCCCGGCGGCCCTTATCTGGCCGTGCGGATCGAGGCCGAGGGGCGCTCGGTCGCCTACACCGGCGACACCGAATGGACGCCGGACCTGATCCCCGCCGCGCGCGATGCGGACCTGTTCATCGCGGAAGCCTATTTCCGCGACAGGCCGGTCGCCACTCACCTCAGCCTGAACACGGTTGAGGCGCATCTGGATGAATTGCGTCCCCGGCTGCTGGTGCTGACGCATATGAGTGACGACATGCTCGGGCATCCGGACCGCGCCAGCTATGAGACGGCTGAGGACGGCAAGGTGATCGTCATCGCCTAGCCGCCTGTTTTCCGCCGTCATGCCCTTGCAATTTGCCCTGCGCAACGGGACAACGGCCGGGCAGCAACGAGGTGGGCAATGAAGCGAAGGATACTGGCAGCCGGCGCGCTCCTGGCGCTGGCGGCATGGCCGCAACTGGCGGGCGCCAGCGGCGATTTCGGCTGCTATCCGAGCTGGCGGCTGGGCCTGTCCGATTACGAATGCGCGGGCAGCGCGATCATCGGCCCGCGCAACGACACCCGGATCAATCTTGCATGGCTGCTGCGCGAGCGGGCGGGGCTGTCTGCTCCGGGCAAGCTCTCCTACCCGACGGACGACTGGGCCAGCCGGGGCTTCGGGCATGTCTTCATGAGCTGGGACACGATGCAGTCCACCTTCTGGCCGCGCCCCGAGACTCAGGATGAAGCCTCTTCGGACGAGACCTATTCCGGCTCCCGCTGCCAGACGCTGGGCAGCGGCGATGCGGCGTTCCGCACCGCGCTGGCTGCGGGCAAGGGCCTGAAGTCCGGTGAACGCGAAGCGCTTTCCGATGCGCGCGATCTGGTCAAGGCCGCCTGCGATGGCGACAGGAATGCGGCCGAATGGCCCGCGCAGGTGACGAGCCGGACTGGTCTCGCCTTCCTCGCCTACCTGCAAGGCGCGCGCGCCTTCTATGCAGAGGACTTTGCCACGGCGGGTGACCGCTTCGCCGCTCTGGCCAAGGCGAAGGACCCCTGGCTGGCCGAAACCGCCCGCTACATGACCGCGCGCACCGAACTGGCGGCCGCGCAGGCCGGGGCCTTCGACAAGTGGGGCTTTTACGACAACAAGATGGCGGACAAGGCCGCAGCGCAGCGCGGGCAGACGGCGCTGGCGGACTACCTCTCGGCCTATCCCCAGGGACGCTACGCGGCCTCGGCACAAGGACTGAAGCGACGCGCCGCATGGCTGATGGGCGAGGCGCTGCCGCTCACGCAGGCCTATTCGGGGCTGCTGGCCAGGCAGCCGCAGCTCGACGCTGCGACGCCAGGCCTCATGGAGGAAGTGGACAACAAGCTCTTCTTCGGTGCCGGGCTTGCGGAGAACGCCGACGCGCCGCTGCTGCTGGCCACCTGGGACTTGCTGCGGATGCGGCAGGGCGATCCGGAACTGGCAGAATACCGGCCCAAGCCGCTGACGACGGAGGAACTGGCGGCGCAGGCACCGGTCTTTGCGAAAGACCCAGGCCTCTACACCTTCCTGCAGGCCAGCCACGCCTTCTACGCCGCCAAGGATTACCGCCGGGTCCTTACCCTGATCCCGGACGATGCTCGCCGCACCAGCTACACGTCGCTGGCCTTCAGCCGCCAGATGCTGCGCGGCCTTGCGCTGGAGGCGCTGGGCGACCGCAACGCTGCGGGCTTCTGGCGCGAGCTTTCGGGCGGTGCCCACGATCTCTACCAGCACCCCGCCGTCGAACTGGCGCTGGCGATGAACCGCGAGCGCCACGGCGAGCTGGCAGAGGTCTTTGCGGCGGGCAGCCCGGTGACCGATCCGGACATCCGCACGCGGCTGCTCGAACAGGTAGCCGGGCCCGATCTGCTGCGCCAGCAGGTGCGCGGCGGTGCGTCCGCGCTGGAGCGCGAGGCGGCGCTGTTCATGCTGCTCTACAAGGAGCTGTCGCGCGGCCGCTATCAGGCCTTCGGCAAGGATATGGCGCTGGTTCCGGCCAATGCCCGGACGGACGGCTGGATCGCCGGGTGGAACGACGACGTCGATCACAACGTCCCGCTGGCCCTGTTCACCAAGGGACGGTGGCAGGCAGGCTATCCCTGTCAGGCGCTGGCGCATACGGCGGCGACGCTGGCGGCAAGGCCTGCGGACGTGAAGGCGCGGCTGTGCCTGGCCGAATTCTACCGTCTCAACGGCTTCGACGATTACCTTGCGGACAGCGGCAAGCCCGCTGCAGACCAACTGGGCGGTACGCCCGACCTGTTCCCCGGCAAGCCTGTCAACCGGGCCGACCTCTATTCGGGCGTGCTGGCGGCGCCGGGCGCTTCGGCGGAGGATACGGCCTATGCGCTCTACCGCGCGGTGATGTGCTACGCGCCGAGCGGCGTCAATTCCTGCAGCCGCGAGGACGTGCCGCTTTCGCAGCGCAAGGCATGGTACCAGCGCCTCAAGCGCGATTACCCGAAGAGCCCGTGGGCCGTCACGCTCAAATACTACTGGTAAGCCGCCGCGCCTTGCTCGCCGGAGCGGCGGGCGGCGCGCTGGCGCTGGGCGGATGCCGGAGGGGCCCGGCTGTCGTGAATGCGCGCGACCATGACGCATTCTTCCTCTGGGCGGGCGTGCGGGCACCGCCCTGGCTGGATAAGGCGCGGACGGTCTATCTGCTGGCGGGCGAAGTGCGCCGCGCCGATGCCGGGCGCTTCGTGCCGCTGCGCGCCCTGCCGCATGTCGCCGGCCCGGAAATCTGGTTCGTGGCGCGCGTCGAGCGGCTCGACTGGGAAGAGGGCGTCCATGCCGCGATCCTGCGTCAGCTGGCTCAATGGGAGGCCGCGGGCAACCGGCTGGCCGGGCTGCAGATCGATTTCGACGCCGCTACCCATGGGCTGGCGGGCTATGCCCGCTTCCTGCGCGGCCTGCGCGCGCGGCTGCCCGCCAAATGGCAGCTATCGATCACCGGGCTGATGGACTGGAGCGCGGGCGGCGACGCACAGGGCCTCGCCGCGCTCGCCGGGGTGGTGGATGAGATCGTGGTCCAGACCTATCAGGGACGCCGCACCGTCCCCGGCTATGAAAGCTATCTGCGCTCGCTGCAGCGGCTGGGCATGCCCTACCGCATCGCCCTGGTCGAAGGCGGCGAATGGTCCGCTCCCGCGGGGCTGGAGCAGGACAGCCGGTTCAAAGGCTACGTGGTGTTTCTCATCTAGCTGCCGTTCGCCTGCTGCAGGTTGTTCACGATTGGCCGCACGCCTGTCTCGTTTCGAGAACGGATGCGGGATCGGTTTGCGCGCCTGATTGACCGCGGGACTGCCGCCGATCATGGTTGCCGAATGATTAAGCGACTCCTCATGCTCTCGCCGCTGTTCCTCGCCGCTTTTCCGGCTGCTGCCGAAGCGCGGCCGCAGGACTATGCCGAAGGACAGGTCTGGCAGTATGCTACTCGCGCGCAGGATGCGGGCTCGCTGGTCAAGATCCAGCGCATCGAGATGAAGGACGGCCGCCCGGTCTATCACGTCAGCGTGATCGGCGCGCACTTTGCCGGTGTGAGTGAAGCGGGCGTGCTCGAGCACCTGCCGGTTTCGGAGGAAACGCTCGATACCAGCGTGACGCGGCAGGTTCCCGGCGCTCCGGCCTTCGCCGGTATCGCGATTGATGCGGACATTGCCGAATGGCGCGCGCAGCAGGGTGGTGTGCTCAACGGTTCGCTGGCGCAGGTGCTCAACAACGTGGATGCCATGCTCTCAGCGCAGGCCGCACCTGTGGTGCGTTCGGTATCGACCGTTAATAGCTAGCTATTGGTGGCGAGGCGCGGCGCAGGGGGCGCGTTCTCCTCGCGCGGGATGTGCCGCCAGATGCCCGGCGACTTCGCACGGCACCGTATCGCCCTTGGCAAGATCGAATTCGTCAATTCTCTCACAAGATATCGATACTGAACCTGCGCTTCGGAGTGATGTTTCACCCCTTCAAGCGAACCTTGCCCAGAAAGTCCCGCTTGCCGATCTCGAGGCCTAGATTGCGCAAGATCGCGTAAGCTGTGGTTGTGTGGAAGAAAAAGTTGGGAAGGGAAAAACTCAGCAGGAAATCTTCGACGGTGAAATCCATCCGCATCGAACCAAACTCGAAACGCGTATCGTTCCGGGCGATTGCGTCGAGTTCTCCTGGCGTGATGGAACGTAGTGCTGTGATCGATTCAGCGAGTTCTGCATGCAGGGCGGCAAAATCGGTGGGTGCCGGGGCCAGTTCGGGGCCGAACACACCGGCGCGCACCCCCGACACTGCGCGGGCCGAATGATGTCCCGCTTCGAAGATCTGCTTGGCAAACGGCCACATGTCGGGCGCCAGCCGCGCTTCGGTAAGCGATTCTGCAGGCAGGTTGTTCTCTGTGCAATGCGCTTCGGCGCACGTGACAAGGCCTGAAAGGCTTTCCAGCGCTTGCAGGCAGGTGGCAACGAAAGCACTGTCCAGTGAAACGGTCATGACTCTCTCCCGGTCGTCGCGGGGAGAGTAGGGACCACATCGCGATGGATCAATCCTGCCCGGATTTGCCCGGCGAATTGGCCTTGAGCACGATGTTGCGGCCTGCTTCCTTTGCCTGGAGCAGGGCATTGTCCGCGGCGCGCAGGGCTTCGCGGGCGTCCGGGAAGGCATGGACGTCGGCGACGCCTGCGGACAGCGTGATCTGACCAAACGGTACATCGGTCGACCGGTTGATGAGCCTGCGGGCAGCGATCGCCTCGCGGGCTTCGTCGATCAGGGCCCAGGCATCCTCGATCATCTTGTCGCGCAGCACGACGACGAATTCCTCTCCGCCGTGACGGGCGACATGGCACTTGTCGTTCGACATCGTTGCCAGCGATTGTGCCACCGTGCGCAACACGCGATCGCCCGCTTCGTGTCCATGCTTGTCGTTGATGCGTTTGAACTCGTCGATGTCGCAGAAAGCGACGCACAGCGGTTCGCCACTGTCGCGTGTTGCGGCGTACTCCTGACTGTATCGTGTCTCGAAGGCCCGACGGTTGGGGAGGCCGGTCAGATGGTCGATCTCGGCTTCGGCGCGGGCATCGGCGAGCTGCTGCTGTAGGGTGCGGGTCTCGCGTTCCGAACGGCTGAGTTCGCGAGCCACTTCGCGCGTGCGGTCGAGCATGTGATGCGCAAGCGTCGTGATCTGCTCGATTACATTGCCGCTGGTATCGATCGTTTCCAGATCACCCACATGCGCCTCGAGTGCAGAGTTGTAGTCGGTGGTGGCCGTGCGCGCGACGCAAGCCGTGTTCGCGAATTCCTCGATCGTCTTTTCGAGACGCACGATCAGCGAGTGGATTTGCGCGGCACCACCATCCGTGGCTTCCTCGTGCATGATCTCTTCCAGCCAGCCCAGTGTCAAAGGCAGGCCATCCGTCTCGCGAGCGGCCGCGATCGCGGCGAGCCTCGGCTTCGTGCCGGTGACGATGTCATGCGCGACTTCAAGGGTGAAGGGACAGACGGGAAGATCGTGCATCATCAGGAATTCGGAGATGTCGGCAAGGGTTTCCAGCCGTTGGCGATCGCTGTTTCCCGGGCCTGTTCCATTGCCGATCCGCGTGACGGGCACTTCGTCAGGCTGGAGCACAGGCGATGCGTCCACGCCAAGTTCTGCCGGTTTGACTCCGCCAAAGCCGAGCCAACGCATTATGCCCCCCCGGGTCATGCTGGGATCATGTGCCGTCATGTTACGGTTAACGGCGGCAGGCTTCCGGATTTAAGATTGGGAGCCACATAAATTGGATTTTACAGGCTCAATTCGGCCAGTTGATTGCCGCGATCTTTCAAAGACATGCGTAGAGGGTTCAAGAACATCGTAAATATCCTGCCCGACCGGTTCACGATTTACTGGGAGACGCGGCCTGGCACTGGTCAGTGATGATTCGCAACCTGCGTGACCTCTTGGTGGCGTTACTGCCCTTGCGCCGTTGATTCCGGTGCGGCCACGCGGCGGGCGTTTATGATCCTGACTTCGTTTTCCAGGATATCGCCCTTCATGACGCCTTCGCCCTTGGTGGCAGAGCGCGGCATGTTCCAGATCGCGCGCACCACGTCCATGCCGCTGGCGACGTGCCCGAAGGCGGCAAAGCCTGCCCCCGGATCCTGGCCGGTGTTGCCCTTCTCGGCGTCGAGCGCGGGCATGTCGGACATCAGGATCATGAAATCGGCCGTCGCGCTGCCGGGAGCGAAGCGTGCCATCGAGACCGTTCCGGCCCTGTGCAGGATGCCGGTCTGGTTGGTCGTCTCGTGCGCGACCGGCGGTAAAAGCTTAGCCCCGTCGCGCACGCCGCCCTGCAGCAGTCCGGCAGGCTCGTCGCTGTAATCCAGATGCATGGCGCGGTAGAACACCGCCCCGTCCATCCGCTTGCTGTCCACATATTTGAGGAAGTTCGCGGTGGTGAGCGGGGCGTGCGTCTTGTCGAGATCAAGTGTGATCACGCCGGCGCTGGTGGTCAGTGCCACATAGACATGCTCGACCGGCTCGGGAGCCGGTGCGGGAACGGGGGCTTCGGCAATGACCGAGTCCTGCGCGGCCAGCGGGCCGGCGTGACAAGCGAATGCGGTCGCGAACCCGAAGGCCAGCCAGCCGTACCATTTTACGCCGGGCACCATGACCGCTCCAGCCCCGTTCTAGCGGACGCGCGGGCCGCCGAAAGGCAGGGGCGGAGGAGGCCGGCGCGCGCCGCGCGGCAGCTGGGCCTGATAGGCCCGGCCGCAGTGGTCGACGCAATACGGGAAGCCCGGGTTCACCTTTTCGCCGCAGAAGTGGAAGTCCGGCTCGCCGGGGTGGCCCATTGGCCAGCGGCAGATGCGGTCGTTGAGATCGAGCAGGCTGGTCTTGTCAGCGATTTCCGGGCTCGGCTTGGCCGGAACCAGACGGCGCGGCGGGGCCGGCGGGATCGGTGCCTGCTGGTCGCCGGGGCCCTGGCGCAGGAAGCCGCCGGGGCCTACCGAAATGATCCGGGGCTGCGGCTTCGCTGGGGCTTCTGCAGCAGGTTCGGCGGTAGCGGGCGTGGGAGCGGCGGGCTCGGCGGCACGTGCCGCGGGCGCTGCCGGAACCGGCGCGGGCTTGCGTTCGGGAGCCTGACCTGCCGGTTCGGCGGCGCGGGGCGCGGGCGCTTCGGAGGCTGGCTTGGCTTTCTTGGGGGCAGCCGGCCGTGCGGGCTTTTCGTTCGCTTTCACGGGGGACGGGCGTGCCTTAAGGCCAAGGCGATGCGCCTTGCCGATAACCGCGTTGCGGCTTACGCCGCCCAGCTCTTCCGCGATCTGGCTGGCGGTGGCGCCGCCTTCCCACATCTTGGTCAGCTTCTCGATCCGCTCGTCAGTCCAGCTCATTCCCGTTCCAATTTCCTGCCGGGGTCAAAGAATCACCCCGAAATGCGTGATGCCCGCTTGCTTCGCAAGGCCGCAGCCGATAGTCGCCGGTTCATGGCCGATCAAACGAATTCGACCGAACTGCTGACACCCACCGCGCTTGCGCAGCCTCGCCGGTTTCCGGCAAAGGGCGAACCCCTGATCCACCAGGTCAACTGGGTGGGGCTCAAGACGCTCTATATGAAGGAGGTGAGGCGCTTCTTCAAGGTGCAGACCCAGACGATATGGGCCCCTGCGATCACCACCATGCTGTTTCTTGTGATCTTCACCGTCGCGCTGGGGCGCGGGGGGAAGGAAGTGCTCGGTGTCAACTTCGCCACGTTCGTGGCGCCGGGCCTGATCGTCATGGGCATGATGCAGAATGCGTTTGCCAATGCCAGCTTCTCCTTCCTGTCCGGCAAGATCCAGGGAACCATCATCGATTTCCTGATGCCGCCGCTCAGCGAAGGCGAACTGATGCTGGCGATGGTCGCTGCTGCTGTGACAAGGGCAGTGCTTGTGGGGCTGGTGCTGTCCGGCGCCATGCTGCTGTGGCCGGGTGTGGACCTGTCAATCGCGCATCCCTGGGCTGCTGTGTGGTTCGGCCTGATGGGTTCGATCTTCCTCGCGCTGCTCGGCTTTCTGTCCTCGATCTGGGCAGAGAAGTTCGATCACAATGCCGCGATCACCAATTTCGTGATCGCGCCGCTCTCGCTGCTTTCGGGCACGTTCTATGTGATCGACAATCTGGCGCCCGCATTCCAGGCGATCAGCCGGGGCAATCCGTTCTTCTACGTGATCTCGGGCTTCCGCTTCGGCTTCCTCGGCGCCAGCGACATCGGCGATACCAACATGGCGGTGCTGCACGGTGCGCTGGGGCTGGGCGTGGTGAACATCGTCTTCGCCTCGATCATCTATCTGATCCTGCGTTCGGGCTGGAAACTCAAGAGCTGAACGCACTGGCAGCCATGACCGCGGATACCGCAACCATGATCGAGTGGCAGCTGTGCTTTGACGCAGAATGATCCTTCAGTGCCCCGGGAATCTGCGACGGCGACTTAGGGGCCGCTAAACGGGAAAAGTCAGTGGGCGAGGCCGCGCCGCAACTGATAGCGGCCGTTTTGGTACTCGTCGAAAATTTGTGACAGCGAAGGGTGATCGACCGGGCCGCCTTCGCTGTCGGCCATCAGGTTTTGCTGGCTGACGTAGGCGACGTAGCTCGATTCCTCGTTTTCGGCGAGAAGATGGTAATAGGGCTGCTCGCGCAGCGGACGCACATCGACCGGGATCGACTGATACCATTCCTCGCTGTTGGCGAAAACCGGGTCGATGTCGAAAATGACACCGCGGAAGTCGTGATGCTTGTGGCGGACCACGTCACCGATTGCGAACCGTGCACGCGTCAACCGGGGGGCATCGATGACCCGTCCGGCCTGCTGGGAGAAAAAGGTCGCCCTGTTCATGTGGGGCAATATAGGTTTGGCGGCTGGATGAAACAAGCAAGGCTGCTGATCGATCCCCGCTTTTTCCGAAAAGAGGGGCTTGGCAAGCGCGATCAACTGGGCTACCGGCGCGCTTCGCTCGACCCGGCGGAGGCTTCCTCCGCATAGCGATCTCAGTCGGAGAGGTGGCAGAGAGGTCGAATGCGCCGCACTCGAAATGCGGTGTACGGGCAACCGTACCGTGGGTTCGAATCCCACCCTCTCCGCCATTTGCCCGTTCGCTACGGTTCGCGATCATCCGGAAAATCACAATAACTATCGGATAATTCGTGCTTTTTGTTCGCGGTCATTCGTGGCCGTTCGCCTGTGTCCGAAAACGAATGTGGGCCTGAGTGTGGTACTGTGGGTCTCGGGTGGCCTTCAAAAATGCCTCGTCTGATGGTACCATCGCGGCATGGGAAAACTGAACGCCGCCATCATTGCGGAACTCACAGAGCCCGGACGCTACGTCGACGGTGATGGCCTTTATCTCAGGATTTCGCCTTCCGGTGGCAAAAGCTGGGTGCTTCGCATCCAGGTGAACGGCACGCGCAGGGACATCGGACTTGGTGAGGTTCGCCATGTGCCCGTCCGCGCTGCTCGCCTGGAAGCAGCTGCGGCCAAGAAGCTCGCCGCGGCGGGGATCGACCCGCTCGAAGAGCGCCGCAGGGTCACAAGGGTGATCCCGACGTTCGAACAGGCCGCCAAAAAGGCTCATGCCGAGATGGTGAAAGGCTGGAAGAACGGCAAGCACACCAAACAGTGGATCAAGACCCTCGAGCTCTATGCCTATCCGAAGCTTGGCAAGCTGAAGGTAGACAAGATCGACGGCCCCATGATCCGCGATGTTCTTGCCGAAATTTGGCTGGAAATCCCCGAGACGGCGCGCCGCGTCAGGCAGCGCATCGGGACCGTGCTCGATTGGTCCTATTCCAACGGCTTTCGGCAAAGCGAGGCGCCCATGCGCTCGATCTCGAAAGGCCTCCCGCGCCAGCCAAAGAAGAAAGGACATTTTGCGGCGCTGCCGCATGCGCAGGTCAATGGCTTCGTGAAGCAGCTCCAGTCCAAGCCGGCATGCGCAAGTACCCTGGCGCTGGAAGCACTCATTCTGACGGCGGTCCGTTCAGGGGAGATCCGGGGCGCCCGTTGGGATGAATTCGATGACGATCTGACACTTTGGACAATTCCAGAGGATCGGATGAAGATGGAAGTCGAGCACGCCGTTCCGCTTTCTCATCAAGCGACCGATGTGTTCCGCAGGGCACGGGCGCTACGCATTGCTGACTGCGATCTGGTCTTTCCGGGGGCCATCAGCGGCTCAACCCTTTCCGACATGGCGCTGCTGGAGCTTGTGCGCGGTATGGATGTTCCAGCGACGGTCCATGGTTTTCGGTCGAGCTTTCGCGATTGGGTGTTCCCCGTCAGCACCAATGGCACAGATTTGAGGTTGTGATTTAAGGAGGATTTGGGCTTCGTCGTAGTGACGAAGGAACGAAGATGAAGCCCAAATCCTCCTATGCAAAATCGCCGAAGGCGCCTGCGGAGCAGGTGGTGAAGGACATCCGGCGACAGACCCGGCGGCACTTCTCGGCCGAGGACAAGATCCGCATCGTTCTCGAAGGCCTGCGCGGCGAAGACAGCATCGCCGAGCTGTGCCGGAAGAAAGGCATCGCCCAGAGCCTGTACTACACCTGGTCGAAGGAGTTCATGGAAGCAGGCAAGCGGCGCCTGGCCGGCGATACCGCCCGTGCCGCGACCACCGGCGAGGTGCAGGATCTGCGCCGCGAAGCCCGCGCCCTCAAGGAATGCGTGGCCGACCTGACGCTGGAAAACCGTCTGCTGAAAAAAAGCATGATCGCGGATGGGGGCGACGACGAATGAGGTATCCCGCATCCGAGAAGCTCGAGATCATCAGGATCGTCGAGCAGTCGCACCTGCCCGCCAAGCGCACGCTGGACCAGCTCGGCATTGCCCGCCGGACGTTCTACCGCTGGTATGATCGCTACCTTGAAGGCGGGCCGGAGGCCTTGGAGGATCGGCCATCGGCACCGAGCCGCGTGTGGAACCGCATCAGTGACGACGTCCAGGACCAGATCGTCGAGATGGCGCTGGAAACGACCGAGCTATCCCCCCGCGAACTGGCGGTGCGGTTCACCGATGAGAAGCGCTACTTCGTGTCGGAATCAACGGTTTACCGTCTGCTCAAGGCCCACGACCTGATCACCAGCCCGGCCTTCGTCGTGATCAAGGCCGCCGACGCCTTCCATACCAAGACCACCCGCCCGAACGAGATGTGGCAAACCGACTTCACCTACTTCAAGATCATCGGCTGGGGCTGGATGTACCTGTCGACCGTGCTCGACGACTTCTCGCGCTACATCATCGCCTGGAAGCTGTGCACCAACATGCGTGCCGAGGACGTGACCGACACGCTGGACCTCGCCCTGGCGGCTTCCGGCTGCGACAGCGCCACGGTGCTGCACAAGCCGCGGCTGCTCAGCGACAACGGGCCGAGCTACATCGCAGGTGAACTGGCCGAATACATCGAGGCCAACAAGATGAGCCACGTGCGCGGCGCCCCATGCCATCCGCAGACCCAGGGCAAGATCGAGCGCTGGCACCAGACCCTGAAGAACCGCATCCTGCTGGAGAACTACTTCCTGCCCGGCGATCTCGAAGCCCAGATCGAGGCCTTCGTCGAACATTACAATCACCAGCGATACCACGAGAGCTTGGCCAACGTGACGCCCGCCGACGCGTACTTCGGCAGGGCTCCAGCCATCATCAAGCGCCGCGAAACCATCAAGCGACAGACCATCGAACATCGGCGCTTGCAGCACCGCAAGCTCGCCGCCTAACATCAAACCCCAGACGAGGTCCGTTCTCCGCTAATTTACGCCGCGATCTGCGCCAAATGTTCTGACGACGGACAGTTTTGCGCGTTTCCGTGCCTACGTGCTCATCTGTATGGGATTGGCAGGTGGACTGCGGAAGGCCCGGGGCGAGACGTTGTAACGATCCTTGAAGGCACGATTGAAGCTGCTGATGTTGCCGAAGCCGTGATCGAACGCGATCTGACTTATGGAAAGATCACTCTTTCTGGTGCATTCAAGGTCGGCCCTGCAGCGCTCCAGGCGTCGCATCTTGAGCCATTTGGCGGTCGAAATGCCTTCCTTTTCGAAGAGCTTGTTCACGTATCGGGCGCTCACTCCATGGGCAGCCGCGATTTTCGCTGGGGTCAGACTATCGTCATCCAAGTTGTTCTCCACATAGTCTTGAATGCGGCGCAGCAGGCTGGAGCAGTAGCTTGTCGATTTCTGGTTGGCCGCAAGTTGCTGAGCAAGGCTGATTCCCAGAATATCGAGCAGGGAATTGGTGACCCTATTGGCTTCTGCAGCGCTGATCTTGCTGCATTCGCGAAAGGCGGCATTGACCAGTTCCGAAGCAAGCCGGCCCAAGCCTGAAGACCCGATCACGCGATGAGCCGTAATATCGCTCAGCGAAGCCAAACGCCCCTCGATCCGATATCGCGGAACACTGATCCACAATGCATCGAAGCTGCAGGGCACTTCGATGCGGTATTCCTGCGTGCAATCCAGAATGGCAAGGTCGGCGCGGCTAAGCGTTGCCTTGTGCATGTTCTGGGTCAGGATGGCTGACCCAGACAGCATGTAGCCTATGAAGAAGTTGTTGGACTGAGACTTTTCTATCAGGTCCCATGTGCGCTTGACCACGTGCCGGCCGCCTTTGGTCGTGGCGCGAATAAATGTGGTGTCACCGAACGGATAGCTGCGCATGACGCTGCTTACCGGCTTGTCTTGTTCAAGCTGCTCGAACTCCAGTTCCACGAAGATTTCCGAGAGTTTGCGTGACCATTCCGAAGGAGTTCCGACGACTTTCTGCGACGCTCGCATAGCTGCCGCGTTCTGCGAATCCGACATTGTTTTATCCTCTCCGAATTATTGTTCTATTTTATAGCAATCTGGTGAAAATGCAAAATTTGTGTTCCGTTTTGATTGCAGTGATGGGAGATTGCCTTTGCAGGTGTAAGATAAAGCATTGATATATATATGATTTATAAAAAAATTGATCGCGCTCGGGTAGTTCCGTTTCCAGCAAGCTCACAGGCAGGAGCGGGCCTTTGTTCCGTTTTTGCAAATAGTTTGGACTGCGCCAGCGCAGACAGTCATCCCTGCCGTCGTGCATCAACGCTGCATTGAATAGCGGAGCTTCGGCGACCTGCAAAAGTGGCAGGCGCGGGGGAATTATCTGCGATTTATGGGAGGGGTGAATGGGAAGCTATTTTTTCGATGTGGCTCGTATTGCGTTTCTGGCCGGTGTAAGCGGCCTTGCGCTTGTTTCCGCGCCGGCGTTTGCGCAGTCTCAAGCCGGCGCTGCTCAGGCCCCTCAGGCCGATAACAACGGCCTGACCGAGATCGTCGTAACGGCCACCAAGCGCGCCGAAAACGTGCAGGACGTGCCGATCGCGATCACGGCCTTTTCTGCTGACGCACTGGCGCAAAAGGGCATTACCGAAGTCGTTTCGGTCGGCAACCTGGCTCCCAACGTCACTCTCGATGCCGGCACGCCGTTCTCCGGCTCTTCTTCTGTCCTGGCGGCCTATATCCGAGGCATCGGGCAGAACGACTTCGCCTTCAACCTCGATCCAGGCGTCGGTATCTATCTCGACGGTGTCTATCTCGCCCGCTCGGTCGGTGCGAACCAGGACCTTCTGGATATCGAGCGCATCGAGATCCTGAAGGGCCCTCAGGGCACACTGTTCGGCCGCAACACCATCGGTGGCGCCATCTCGATCGTCACGCGCGATCCCGAGCCTGTCTTCGGGGGCAAGCTCCAGGCCACGACCGGCAGCTTCAACCGGATCGACGTGAAAGGCGCGCTCAACGTGCCGATTTCCGATAACCTGCTGTCGAGCGTCAGCTTCTCGGTGAAGAACCGCGACGGCTATCAGAAGGTCATTCCGTTTCCGGCCGACGGCGCATACGTCGACGAGGAGGATTCCTTCCCTAGCTTCGGTTCGGGTCATCCTAGCACCCTTGGCGGCGATGACGAGTGGACGGTCCGCGCAAAGCTGAAATGGACCCCGACGGATACGCTCAAGGTCGTTCTGGCTGGCGACTATCTGCACCAGAGCAACAATGGCGTCGCCAGTTCGCTGCTTGCGACGTACGGAGATCCATCTGATTCGGCTCAGGTTTTCGGAGGGCTGTATAACCTTTGTATCGGTACGCCGGCAACGACCATGGCCGCAATCGGGCTTGATGCCCTTTGCGGAACCCGCGCCTCGGTTGGCACGCCGTTGGCCGGCGTCAACGTGGACGAAGTTTCGGGTAATGATCACCTCACTTGGGGTGATCAGTTCCTCACCGGCGACAAGGACAAGACTTACGCCACGGGCAACAACTTCTCGCGCCTGAAGAACTGGGGCCTTGCGCTAACCGCCAGCCTCGATCTCGGGGCTGCCGAACTCAAGTCGATCACGGCTTATCGAAAGCTCGACTGGAGTAGCGCGCAGGACGAGGACGGATCGCCATTGGCCCTGCTCGAAACATCGTTCCAGATGAAGCAAGAGCAGTTCAGCCAAGAGCTTCAGCTGACCGGCGAAGCAGCGGGCGGGCGCCTGAAATATGTCGGCGGACTTTACTACTTCGTTGAGAAGGGCAACCTCCACGACTTTGTGACCTTCCCCGGCGGGCTGCTGCAGATCGACGGGCAGAACCTGCTGAAGACAAAGTCCTACGCCGCTTACGCTAATCTCAACTACGAACTGACCGACCAGCTCTCGGTCACTTTCGGCGCACGTTACACCATCGAGCAGAAGCACTTCGAGGGCTTCCAGCGTGACGTAAACGGCACGTTCTACAAGCTCGTCCTGAACGATCAGCCGTCCGAGGCAAACAGGCAGTTGCTGTGTGCCGTTGCGAATTTCTGCTATCCGGACGCTTCCGACATTCTGCGTATCTACCCGCTGGGCAACAACCACCAGAAGTTCACCAACTTCTCGCCCAAGATCGGCCTGGAATACCGTCCCACGTCTGATCTGATGGTCTACGCATCGTACTCCAAGGGCTACAAGTCCGGTGGCTGGACCACGCGTCTCACGACACCTGCAGTCGCTGGTGCGACGGCTCCCAGTTTCGGGCCCGAAAAGGCGACGAGCTGGGAACTTGGCATCAAGTCCGAGCTGGCAGATCGCAAGGTCATCCTGAACGTCGCGGGTTTCTACACCGACTACAAGGGCATCCAGCTCAACTTCCAGGTTGGAACATCGCCGACGTTGGCCAATGCGGGTGACGCCGAGATCTACGGATTCGAGGCCGAACTGCAGGCTCGCCCGGTGCCCGCACTTACCCTGCAAGCAGCGGTTGGCTACACCCATGCCCGCTATACCGACGTGCTCTTCGGCGTGACCGGTGTCACCACAGACTCCAAGTTGTCCAAGACACCGTCCTGGAAGTTCAGTTTTAGCCCGCAGTATACGATCGACCTCGCATCCGGCGGCGATTTCGTGATCGGCGTGGACTACACCCACACCTCCTCGCTGTTCAACAACACCGAGAACTCGGCGCTAGTGGCACGTCCGGCAACGGACATCCTCAACGGTTCGATAACCTACCACGAACCTGACGGCCGCTGGTCGCTCTCGCTGGGCGGCACCAACCTGCTCAAGGAACGCTACATCACCTCGGGCCAGGTCTCGGTTGCAGGCGGTGCCGCCTACGGCACCTGGAGCCGTCCGCGCGAATGGTACCTCACGGGTCGCGTCAACTTCTAATAGCAAGGATCGACAGCCATGAATTCGCAAGTCGAAATTGCCGCCCACGACGCCGTCGGGCCGCTCTCCTGGCCCGCTCAGCCCAAGGTCAAACTTGGGTTGAGCGGCGCCGAACCCGCGCTGACTGAAACCGAGCAGGCCTTCCAAGACATGGCACACGCCTTCGCGCGTGATGTCATGCGCCCGGTCGGCCAGAAACTGGACAGGCTGACTCCCGAAGAAATCATCGATCCCAATTCCATCTACTTCACCGAGTTTCGCCCCAAGTACTTGGCCCTCGACATCAACCCGGTGACCCTGTCCGAGCTTTCCCCCGAGGAATTGGGCAAGGTCCTGCCGATCATCATGGAAGAGTTCGGCTGGGGTGATGGCGGCCTGTCAGTGACCATCGGCGCATGCCAGTTACCGCCACTGATTGCCCTGATGTTCGGCAAGGCGCACCTGCTCGAACGTTATCCGGTCGACATGATCGGCTGCTGGGCGATCACCGAGCCGGACCATGGATCGGATGCGCTCGACCCCTCGAAACAGATTTTCCACGCGCAGGGCAAGTATGGCCGCCCGAACTGCGTTGCCAAGATCGAGGGCGATAAGGTGGTGATCAACGGCCAGAAGTCGGCCTGGGTCTCCAATGGGCCGATCGCCGAGGTCTGCGTGCTTTATGCTGCGGCGGATACCGGCGTGGGGGCCGATCCTGAAAAGGGCGTGGTCATGCTCGTGCCGATGAATGCCCCGGGCATCTCGCGGGGCAAGTCCATCGACAAGCTTGGCCAGCGTCCCCTTCCCCAGGGGGAAATCTTCTTCGACAATGTCACGTTGCCGCTCGAGAACATCTTGGCAGGACCCGAGGAATTCCAGCGCGCCGTCTACGCGATCCATTGCGAAGCGAATGGTCAGATGGGCGCAATCTGGACCGGTGCCGCCCGCGCTGCCTTCGAGATCGCATGGCAGTATGCACACGAGCGCAAGCAGGGCGGTGTGCCGATCTACCGGCACCAGTCCGTGGCGCAGCGCCTCTTCCACATGTACCGCAAGGTCGAGGCCTCGCGCGCACTGGTCCGACGCGTCGCCGCCTTCAACTTCACCTCGCCCCTCCCGGCGCTGCAGGCTGCCATGGCCACCAAGATCACGGCAACGCAGACGTCCTTCGAAGTCGCATCGGATGCGCTGCAGATGCTGGGCGGCAACGGCAACACGCGCGAATACCCGATCGAAAAAATCCTGCGCGACGCGCGCGCCTCGATGATCGAGGACGGCTGCAACGAGATCCTGTCGATCAAGGGCGGCTATCAGATGATGGATCCCGATCTCCTCTAAGGAGCCAGTAAATGCGCACGCAAGCTATTGTCGCCGGGGCAGGCATGACTGCCTTCGGCAAGTTCCCAGACCGGACCTTGAAGGACCTTGCCGGAGAGGCGATCCGTGCTGCCCTTGCCGACAGTCCTCTCAATCTGGAGGACATTGAGGCAGCCTACATGGGTAATGCCGCAGCGGGCACCATTACCGGCCAGGTGTGTGTTCCCGGCGAGGTAGTCTTGCGTGAACTGGGCCTCGGCGGCATCCCCGTCATCAATGTCGAGAACGCCTGCGCCACCGCGTCCACTGCGCTGAACCAGGCTGCGGCCATGGTCTCGGCGGGGCTGCACGACGTGGTCCTGGCGGTCGGCTATGAAAAGCTGGTCCATGAGGACAAGGCACGAACTTTCTCTGTGTTCTCGGGCGCAGTGGACGTGCTGGACATGCCTGGCCTCACCAGCCTGATCGACCGCAAGATGGCGCAAGTGGGTATGAAGCCCGATCCATCGACAGCTGCTGCGCGATCGCTGTTCATGGACATTTATGCCACCGAAGCGATCGCGCACATGCAGAAGTACGGCACGACGCGCGAACAACTCGCCGCCGTGCCCGCCAAGAACTCGCGCCATGGCGCGCTCAATCCGCGCGCACAGTTCCGGGCCGTCACGACGGTGGAAGAAGTGCTCGCTGCGCGCGAGATCGTGTGGCCGCTGACATTGCCGATGTGTTCACCGATCGGGGACGGAGCGGCCGCTGTTATCTTGATCAGCGGGAAAAAAGCGCGCGAACTGGGGATAGTCCAGCCGGTGACGATTACCTCCAGCGTGCTTATGGCGAGCTGGGACTATCCCGAAGGGCAGGAATCGCTGGTCTTCGAAAAGGCCATCGCGCAGGCCTATGAGGAAGCCGGGCTCGGACCGGACGATCTCGATGTCGTCGAACTGCATGATGCCTCTGCATCATCGGAAATCCTGCATACCGAATATCTGGGCCTTTGCGCCAAGGGCGAAGGCGGTCGGGTGATCGAATCCGGCCTGACCGAACTGGGCGGGGCGGGCCGCACCGTAGTCAATCCTTCGGGTGGGCTTCTGCGCAAGGGACACCCGATCGGGGCAACCGGGATTGCCCAGATAGTGGAGATCTACGAGCAGCTCACGGGGCGCTCGGGATCGCGGCAGGTCGAAGGGTCGAAAGTCGGCCTGGCGGAAAATGGCGGGGGCTACATCCGCGGCGATGTCGCCGCACTCTGCGTCACCATATTGAAGAGGTAGCCATCATGGCGGGAAGCAACCTACTAATCATCGCGAACCTGATCGCGGATCGCATGGCCGAATGGCCCGATCGCGATGTGCTGACCTTCGAATTCCAGGGCCAGTTCGAAAGCCGCACCTATCGCCAGCTCTGGGAAAACAGTCAGAAGATCGCGGCCGGCCTGCAGGCGGCGGGCATGAAGCAGGGCGACCGCTTTGCGATCCTGCTGGAGAACCATCCCGAGTTCGTGGAGATGATGATCGCATCGGCCATTCTCGGCACGGTTTTCGTCCCTATCGATCCCAGGACGCGCGGCGCGAAGCTGGCCTACATGCTGCGTGACAGTGGCAGCAAGGGCGTGGTTTGTGCGCCCTACTCGCGGGCGGGCGTGCTTGAGGCGCTAGTTGACAGCCCCGGCATCGCATGGATCGCCTCGCTGGGCGCAGCGGCGCAGGGCCTGCCTGCCGCTATCGCCAGTTTCGGGCTGAACAACTGGCTGGCCGCCGCGTGCCCGCAGCCCGAGTTCGAGGTTGCCGTGACCGACGAGACTATGCCGATGCAGCTCATGTACACCTCGGGCACCACCGGCGATCCCAAGGGTATCGTTATCCCCCATGGCCGGTTCGGCATGGTATCGGGCCATGGCGAAGCCGTGTTCGGCTATCGTGCCGGAGACAGACCCTATACCGGTCTTTCGTTGACACATGGCAACGGCCAGTTCGTCACGCTGGCACCTTCGCTGAAAATGGGCCTTCGCGCCGTCATCAGCCGCAAGTTCACCAAGTCGCGACTGTGGGACATCATTCGCCAGCAGGGCTGCACCACTTTCTCGCTCCTGGGCGGCATGGTCACTGCGATCTTCGCCGAACCGGTGCGCGATGACGACGCCGACAATCCCGTGCGCCTCGTGGTATCGGCGGGGATGCCTGCCAATCTGTGGACCGAGTTCGAGCGGCGCTACGGTCTTGAAGTCTTCGAATTCTATGGCGCGATGGAAGGTGGCATGTCCTTCAAGCGCCCGGGCGAAGGGCCGATCGGCAGCTGCGGTCGGGCCGCGCCGGGGTTGGTTGCGGTCGTCACCGACGAGGATGGCAACGAAGTGCCTCGCGGCACTTCGGGTGAACTGCGCTTTCGTCTCGAAAGCGGGGACTTCCCTCCTGTCACGTACGTCAACAACCCCGAGGCTTCGACCAAGAAGGTACAGAACGGCTGGCTGCTCTCCGGCGACATCGTGCACATGGATGAAGAGGGCTGGATCTTCTATGAATACCGCAAGGGCGGTGGCCTGCGGCGCAACGGCGATTTCGTGAGCCGCGCGTTCGTGGAACGCGCCCTCGCGGAACATCCCGGCGTCGATGACATCTTCGTTTACGGCGTGCCGGCAAGCAATGGTGCGCCGGGCGAGAAGGACGTTGTTGCCGCCATCGTGCCGCTGGACGAGGACTGTGCGCCCGACCTGTTCGCGTGGGCCAAGGACCGCCTCGAGGCCAACATGGTGCCCACCTACATCCAGTTTGTGGACCAGATTCCCAAGACGGCATCGGAAAAACCGCAGGAACGCTTCCTGCTCGATCAATTCAAGGCCCGGAACAGCCGAATTTATACGATTGAAGGAGAGTTTGCATGAGCGAGATCGAAGTCGTCCTGTACGGCGCAAGCGGCTATACCGGCGAACATGTCATGTGGAAGCTGGCCGAACTCGGCATCCCCTTCATTGCCGCCGGGCGCAACAAGGAACGCTTGACTGCGCGCCTGGCCGCGCAGTCGGAGCTCAAGGGTGCGCGCTATGAGATCGCGCAGGTAGAACACACCGAGGAAGCTCTGACCGAGTTGTTCAAGGGCAAGAAGGTCGTCCATAACCTCGTCGGTCCCTACATGCAGTACGGTGAACCGGTCGTGCGCGCCGCGCTCAATGCCGATTGTCATTATCTCGATGCCACCGGTGAGCAGGACTGGAAGCTGCTCATTCGCGAAAAGTACGGCAAGGCCTTCGCCGACAAGGGCCTCGCGCTTTCGCCTGCGGTTTCCTCGATGTGGATATCCGGCCTCCTGGCTGCCGAAAGCGTGCTCGAAAAGCCCGGCATCGACAGTGTGGACATCCTCTACACTCTTCATGGCGTGCCTTCGGCCGCTTCCACCCTCAGCTTCATGCGCATGTGCTGCCAGCCGCAGTATCGCCTGGTGAACAACAAGCTGGAAGCCTGGCCCGCAGCCACGCATTTCCAGGTCGCCGTGCCGGGTCACCACCGCATCCTGACTGCTCTGCCGTGGAGCGGCGGTGGTGAATCGCTGTATTATGAACGCGATGAGCGTGTCATCAACTGCTCCACCATGGTCACCTTCCAGAACCAGGCCCTTATGGAGATGCTGGTTCCCAAGATGCAGGAGTTCGCCGAGAAGTACGCTGGTCTCGGCGAAGAGGCGCAGGAAGCAGCCACCAACGAGTGGGCCAACCAGATTGCACCGCAGGGCGACCAGCCGCGCGAGGACTATTCGCAGCACCGCGTCCTATTCACCTGCCATGGCCGTGGTACGCTTGTCGCACGTTCGACCGCAACTTGGGGCGTAACCGGCTATGTCATGACAGGCCTTATGGGCGCCACCGTGATCGATTGCCTTATCAAGGATCGCCAGCGTGCGGTCGGTTTCGTGTCTCCTCTCGAGGTCACCGGCGTCAAGCCGATGCGCGCCGCACTCGAGGACGGCGGCGTCTACGGTCAGATGAGCGAGCTCATCGCATGAGCGAGCGGGTTGCGGCAAAGCGCATTCTCGTTACAGGCGGCGCCCGCGGTCTTGGCGCTGCCATAGCCAGGCGACTAGCGGCGGATGATGCGGTGGTCTTCATCGCCGACATCGCGCGCGAAGAAGGCGAAGCTCTGGCGAGCGAAATCGGCGGCTACTATTTCGATCTCGATGTTTCCAGCGAAGCGAACTGGATCTCGGTCATCGCCGAAATCGAAACGGGTTTTGGCGGGCTCGACGGGCTGGTGAACAACGCCGGCATCGCCACCAGCAAGGGCGGCGAGGACATCGAGACGATCGAGATCGAGGACTTCAACCGTATCTTCTCGATCAACGTCGTGGGCACTGTGCTGGGTTGCAAGCACGCCATTCCCTTGATGGCGCGCAGCGGACCGGGATCTATTGTAAACCTCTCGTCAATCGCCGCACTCATTCCTGCCGCCTTTGTTGTATCGTACGGGGCCAGCAAGGCCACCGTGGCCCACCTGTCGCGGTCGGTTGCGCACCACTGCGCGATGCGTGGCTATGGCATCCGCTGCAACTCCCTCCATCCGGGGCAAGTCCGCACCGACATGATGAATGGCATCATCGAGCGCGTGGGCCGGGATACGAACATGGGCACGGAAAAGGCCGGTGAAGTGTTCGACGGCCAGATTCCCCTGGGATGCCCGCAGGAGGCCGAGGATATCGCCAACGGGGCGCTTTATCTGTTGAGTGACGAGAGCCGCTACGTGACCGGAACACAGCTAATCGTCGATGGTGGAATGACCTTGAGCAACTGAGGATACCAGAACCATGAGTTTAGCGGGAAAGGTGATAGCCGTTACCGGTGGTGCATCGGGCATCGGGCTGGGCATTGCGCGGCAACTGGATGAGATGGGTGCACTTGTCGCCATCGTCGACAGGCCCCAGAGTGATGCCGCGGCGCTGGCCGAGGGTCTGAAGTCTGCGCGGGCATTTCACGCCGACGTTACCGATCCCGCTGCCATGGTCGAGATCATGCAGCAGATCGTCGACTGGGGCGGCAGGCTGGACGGGGCGGTCAACAACGCCGGATTGGGCGGCCCGTTCGTCCCGACCGTGGACTACCCGCTGGACTGGTGGGACCGGATCATCTCGGTCAATCTCAACGGAACGTTCTACAGCCTTCGCGCGGAGATCCCGCATCTTGTCGCCAACGGCGGCGGAGCCATCGTCAACATGGCCTCAATCTGTGGCTTCGTCGGGCAGGCCGGGACCGCTGGCTATGTGGCCACCAAGCATGCCGTGATCGGCTTGACCAAGAACATCGCGCTCGAATACGGTGCGGCTGGCGTGCGCTGCAACGCAGTGTGCCCCACTTACGTGCGCACGCCGCTGACCCTTGCCGAAATCCAGGATGAAGAGACCTGGGCAGCGCTCGATGCGCGCCATCCGATCGGCCATTGTGCCAGCGTCGAAGATGTCGCGGCGATGACGATCTTCCTGCTGGGCGATGGCGCGCGCTCCGTCACTGGATCGGCGCACCTTGTCGACGGCGGCCTGATTGCAAGCTGAGCGCAATGACCGGCTTCAGCTCTTTGACCCTAGGCGTGGATGGCGCGATAGCCGGGGTCAGCTTCGCGCATCCCCCCATGAACCTTCTGGACGAGGCGATGTTCGCCGATCTGGAAAGGCTGGTCGAATGGCTCGAGGCGGCAGAAGAGGTGAAAGTCGCCGTCTTCGAAAGCGCGGACGACCACTTCTTCATCGCCCACGCCGACCTTGGCATGCTGTCTCGCATGCCGATGCCTGCGCCGCAGGATGTCACGGGCCCTTCGCCGCATCAGCAGGTCTTTGCGCGATTCCAGCGTCTGCCCCAGCTCACGATCGGCAAGCTGCGCGGCATCGCGCGCGGAGGCGGGAGCGAGTTCCTGCTCGCGCTGGATTTACGCTACGGCGCCCGCGAGACGGCGGTGCTGGGGCAACCGGAACTACCGCTCGGCTTCCCGCCGGGTTGCGGGGCGACGCAGCGCCTGCCGCGCCTTGTTGGCCGCTCGCACGCGATTGAGGCCATCATGAGCGGGCGTGACTACAACGCCGACGAGGCCGAGCGCATCGGCTGGCTGACCCGGTCGATGCCCGATGCCGATCTCGATGCCTTCGTCGAGGATCTGGCCGGGCGCGTCGCTTCGTTTCCGAAAGTGGCGATCGTTCAGGCCAAGCGGGCCATCGATGCATCGCTGGCACCGGCGGATGCCGGCTCGGCGGCGGAATTTTTCGGGTTTCTCACAGCCTTCGGTCAGCCCGAGGCGAAAACCCGGGTCCAGAAGGCGATGGCAAACGGTTTCCAGACGCGCAGCGTGGAACGCACGTGTCTCGATGATTGGGTGTCGTGCATCGCCCCGTGATGCCCGGCACATCGGGCGCCCTTGGGTGGGCGCTTCAATGGTGTTCAAGAGAGAGGAATTGCGATGGTCACGATCCACTATTGCCTGCGCCGCAAGCCCGGAATGTCCTTCGAGGATTTCTCCGCCTACTGGCGCGGCCCGCATGCCGAACTGGTTCGTTCTATCGCGGACAAGCTGGGCATTGTGCGTTACGTCCAGAACCACGCCATTCTTCCCGAGATCGCTGCGGCCATGAAGGGCATGCGCGGTACCAGCGAGCCGTTCGATGGCGTTGCCGCGATCAGCTTTGCCACGCCCGAGGATCTGGCGCGCGGCAACACCGATCCCGAAGCTGCTGAAGCGCAAGGCATTCTGGCGCAGGACGAAGCCGAATTCATCGATATTCCCAACTCTGTGATCCTGTTCACCCAAGCACACGAGGTCATCGGCTGACATGGCACGTTTTGCAGGAAAGACAGCGCTCATCACCGGCGGCGGGACCGGCATCGGCCGCGCAACGGCTGAGGCGATCGTGAGCGAGGGCGGCAATGTCGTCCTCATCGGCCGGCGGCTGGAGCCGCTCGAGGCGGTTTCCGCGGCCTGCGGCGCTCTGGCAGTTGCCGGGGACACGACATCGCCGGAGGATCTGGAGCGGGCCGCGAAGCTGGCCGAGGATACCTATGGCGGCCTGGACATCCTGGTCGCCAACGCCGGTATCGAGCACTTCGGCTCGGTCGAGACGGTCGGGCTGGACGACTGGCGCAAGGTTATCGAGACCAATCTGGAAGGCTCCATGCTGGCGGCGCGGGCTTCAATCCCCGCAATGCGCAGGCGCGGCGGCGGGGCCATTGTGCTCGTCGCATCGGTGGCCGCTAACCTGGGAGCGCCGTCCTACGTGTCCTACCTCGCTTCCAAGGCGGGCATGCACGGCCTCAACCGCTCGCTTGCCTACGACTACGGCCGCGAGCGCATTCGCAGTAACGTGATCTGCCCGGGCTGGGTCGCCACTGAGATGACCGATCGCGCCAAGCACGACATCGCCGCGGCCGAGGGCACGACGGCCGAGCAGCTGGTGGCTGACGTCGTCGCCAATTATCCGCTGCGCCGGATGGCCGAGCCGGAAGAGATCGCGCGGGCCATTGCCTTCCTGGCCTCGGACGATTCCTCGTTCATCACCGGCACCTCGCTGGTGGCCGATGGCGGCGGCAGCATCGTCGATATCGGCACCTTGCCTTTTGCCTGAGGTGCCTGCGCACCACCTCGGGCCTGCATCTTTCTTAGGGAGTATCGCGCAATGAAAATCCTCGTGCCCGTGAAGCGGGTGATCGACTACAA
>NZ_JALHLE010000069.1 GCF_022832385.1 Novosphingobium album (ex Hu et al. 2023) | reverse complement strand
GCCGCTAACCGGGCTGACGTAGTTGGCGAACAGGATGCGGTCGGCGTTGGCGCGCGCCCCCTTCGAGTAGCGGCCGAACAGCGAGAAGTCTTCCGACATGCGGTAGTTCGCGCTGATCGAGTAGGACAGGTAGTGGTAGTTGTAGTGCACGGGTGAGGGCTTGGTATAGTCGATGAAGCCCACTCTCGTCTCCGGCGACGAAATGGTGCCGTCACCGTTCATGTCGTAGGTGGTCGATTTCGCCGTGCCCGGCAGGCTGGTGCCGTAGATCGTGCCACGGGCCTTGCCCATATCGTAGCGGACGGATGCGCCGAGTGCGACCTTTCCGAATGCGTAGTTGAGAGACCCGTACGGCGCATCGACGTCGTAAGTGAGGTCGTAGCGGTCGCGGCGGTATCCCCCGATCAGCATCGGGTTGTAGGCCAGGAAACCATTTTCGGTGAGCTGATAAGGCCCTGCGAACACATCAATCAGATGGGCCTCGCCGCCACCGAGAACATCGGTGACCATGGTGCTTGAGGTCCATGCGGTATCGATGTCCTGGCTCGACTTGTAATAGCCTGCGGTGAAGGTCAGTTTGCCCGAACCGAGATCCCAGACCTTGCTCGCACGCAAATCGTTGGTCATGTTGTTCAGACTGTTGATCGCCGTATCCTGAGGCGTGAGCAACGCCAGAAGGCCATTCCCGTTGAGCGCTGCCGGATCTGCAATCGTCTGCCCGGCATTGGGACCGGTCGCATATTGCAGGCTGGTCGCTCCGAACATCGCCATGATGGCCGAAGCCGAATTGATCGACTGAAACGGCAGGCGCGAGTCCGCATTGGAATAGGAATAGGGCTGATTCACGTGGCCGGAGATGTCCGCAAAACGGAACTTGTCGTTGATCGTCCAGCCTTCGACGTCGAATTTCGTCTCGAAGCCAACCGATTTGACCTTGGAATGGGTGGCATCGCTGAAGGGATCGCTGACCGGCCGGTTTTCGCTGTCCAGGGTGATGTTGGCCGGAATGTAGCGCGAGAACAGCGAGTCCCTGGTGACGTCGAGGCCCGGCACGTTAGAATAGTGGGGGTTGCTGTTAGTCCCCGAGACGAGGACCGGCGAGAACGGCGTGGGAACCGTCTGGTCGTCGAGGAACTTCGCATAGACCCGGAAATACCCGCCCGCGAAATCCTTGGTCATGTTGAACTTGAGCTGCCCGCCCTTGAACCCGTCGAAACCGGTAGCACGCGGCCCCTCGCCCTTGCGGTAGAAACCGCCGACGTGGAAGCGCAGCGTATCGCTGACTGGCCCGCCATATTCAAAATCGACGCGCTTGGTATGGTAGTCGAGGCCGGTACTGACCTGGATCGATCCGCCTTCGACATCGCCGGTCTTGTCGATGAGGTTGACGATGCCGCCCGACGAGTTCGAGGCGAAGGTCGAGGCCGAGCCACCGCGGATCGCCTGGACCCCGGCAAGGTTGAGGTCGGCGCGCAGGAACTGGTCTGCGGTGGCAAAGGCGATATCGCCGAATTCCAGCGTTGGCAGGCCGTTTTCCTGGATCTGCAGGAACTT
>NZ_JALHLE010000068.1 GCF_022832385.1 Novosphingobium album (ex Hu et al. 2023) | reverse complement strand
TTTTACACTAACAAATCACACGGACCACTCAGCGGGGGCCGATCAATCCGCTGACCAGAGCCATGATCACGCTGGTGTCACGCGAGTGCCCAAACACTGATAGCGAAAAACCGGAACGTTATTCCGGTTTATGCCTGGCGATGGAGGGAGTCAAGATTGCCGCGCCACAACAACTGACGGAGAAAGTCGAGAGAAGATCCGGCCTCCAGCGGGGCCTGCAGCACCTTGTGAGGATCGTGAACGTTGGTTTTACGGTGCCGGGAATGGAAGAAAAGAACGATGCCGGAGACCTGCCCGCCGTCGTCCGCGACAGTGCGGTCCGGTTGGCATTGAAGGCGCAACAAGCGGCGGCAGCGGGAAGCCCCAGAAGCCTCGTCCAATGTGATTCCCAAAAACCAATGCACTTCCACATTCAGAACAGCCCCGAAGACATCCTTGAGACCGAATCAATGATCTGATTAAGAGAGTTCCCGGGTCTGACAGAGATCGTCCGACACTCGAACCATCGCTGAAATTGCCAGATGGGGCCATAAATGGGGTCACTAAATTTCAGCATCAAGGTATTGACTTTACTATACTTCATACTTTCAGTTAGCAGTTCCTCTTGTGGCACTATCTACCTACTCGCGGGTGTTCGTTAACAGGCGCGAAGGAGCGGAAACACGTATCCGACCGGCCATCGTTTCCACTTCCTTCTGCATGGCCGTTCCATAATCTCTTGCCGCCCATTGCGCCGGATTTCATACATGGGCGCCTCACATGAGCACCATTACAAACCTGAATTGCGGGCCAGTCCCGGCCACACCTGCTACCTGACCGCAGATACCAACCTGCTGGAGCAACTCGTGAAGACCAACCCACCTGTCATCCATCTGGCCGCTGGGCACTGCCTGCACAAGGCTGACCTGTGAGCCGTGCTCCCCTGCTACCCCGCGGAGCCTACTGGCACTTCACGCCGATCAGCACGCGATGGCACGACAACGACGTCTACGGACATGTCAACAATGTGGTTTACTATTCCTGGTTCGACACCGCCGTAAACGCATGGCTGATCGACGTCGGTCTCCTAGATATCGAGAATGGCAATCCGATCGGCCTCGTCGTTGAAACGGGCTGCCGCTACGCCGCGCCGGTCGAATTCCCGCAGAAAATCGAGGTCGGGTTAAAGGTCGCCCGCATCGGAACCAGCAGCGTGACTTATGTTCTGGGCATCTTCGTGGAAGGGCGGGAGGAGCCCGCCGCCGAAGGCCGGTTCACGCACGTCTATGTCGATCGCGACAGCCGGAGACCGATCCCGCTGCCCAACACCTGGCGAGCCATACTCGAAACCATAGCCTGACACCCTCTCAAGCCTGCCGCAGAGAAAACGGGCGCGCCCCCTCATGTATCACAGCGGCGTTGTTGCGGCAGCCCAGGACCATGCAGCAAAAGCCACGCTTGACGCCGGCTTTGAGGGCGGACAGAGGTTATTTGAGTATACATCACCGTTGATTATCATAGCCCGACACCGGGACAACCGACGTTCGCGAGCGCGCATAGCGCGTGTTCAATTCCGTGGATGCACAACCATGTGGCACGGATCCAGAGACAAGCCGGCCGCCACCGGAGAGAGGCAAGACCCATGACGACCCAGACCATGTA
>NZ_JALHLE010000067.1 GCF_022832385.1 Novosphingobium album (ex Hu et al. 2023) | reverse complement strand
CGGCCTTTTTCCTCAGTATCCGCTGCTGTTTTCGGTCGATCCGCCGCCGCCGGGCTTGGGTGCTGCCGGGGCCTCACCGGGAACGCCCAGGAAGTCGCCTTCCTCGCCGAACCAGGCGCGGAATTCCTTGAAGCCGGGAATGCCCTCGAAGCTGGAGCTGGCCATCTGGTCGACCTCGACGTGGATGACGGCGGGCTTGCCCGATGCCAGCGCGCGCTTGACGGCCGGGCCGATGTCTTCCGCGCGCTCGACGTATTCACCATGCGCACCGAAGCTTTCGGCCGTCTTGTCGAGACGCACCGAGGCGCCCCAGCGGGCTTCGGGGGTGGATGTGTTCTCGCCGAAGTTGGCCTTGTAGGATGCCGCCTCGAGGCCCCAGGCGTGGTCGACCGAGACGATGCAGATGATCGGCAGGTTCTTGCGCACCGCCGTTTCCAGTTCCGAGATGTGGAACAGGAAGGCGGAATCGCCCGTCAGCAGCACCGCGCGACGCTTGTCGCCCACCGCCATCTGCGCGCCCATCGCCATGGGAAGACCATTGCCGATCGCGCCCCAGTTCGAGCTCCACATCGAATCGCGCGGGGTGAACTGGACGAGCGCCGACGCCCACATGCTGGCGCCGCCGCCGTCGCGCAGGAGGATCGAATCCTCCGGCACCGCCTTGGTCGCCTCGATCGCAACGAGGCCGGGATGGATCGGCATCGAGGTCCTGGGCACGTAGTCTTCGATCGACTTCTTGTGCGCGTCGCGCGCGGCGGTCCACTGCGACAACTCGGCGGGCAGCGAACGGTTCAGGCCGGTCAGCGCCTCGTTCAGCTGCGGCACGATGTCGCGCAGGTCGCCCACCAGCGGCACGTCGATCGGGCGGTTCACGCCCATCGCATCCGCATCGCGCTCGACATAGATCCACTTGCGCGTCTCGTTGCCGGGCTTCCACGAATGCCCGCGCCCGTAGTTGAGTGCCTCGCCCAGTTCGGTGCCGATGGCGAGAACGACGTCCGACGAGCCTGCAATCTCAGCCCCGGCAGCCGAACTGTACGGGAACGTGCGGTCCTCCATGCCGGGCAGCACCGCCTCGACGGCGTTGGTCTGGAGGATCGGGCAGTTCAGCTTCCCGGCCAGTTCGGTCAGCATGGCGTGCGAGCGGGTGACGAAGCAGCCCTGACCGAGTAGCAGCACGGGAGCCTTGGCTTGTTCCAGCAGCGCGCGGGCTTGGGCGATCGACTGTGCGTCGGCACGCTGTTGCACGAGCCGGTACTGGTGCGGCTTCAGCACCGGGGAGCCGTCGAACTTGGCCTGCATCACACCCAGCGGCAGCTCGACGAAGGTCGGTCCGGGCGTGCCGCTCAGCGCCTTGCGAAAGGCCTCGTGGAAGATCTCGTCGGTCTGCTGCGGATATTCGATGGTGCCGGTGTACTTCACCGTGTTCTCGAACAGCGGCGGCTGGCTCATGTACTGCATCATGCCGCGCCGGACCTTCTGCTCGTAGAAGCGCTGGCGATTGGCCATGATGCAGACTGCCGGCACGTTTTCCTTCATCAGGAAGTTCACGCCCGCCATGATGTTGGCCACGCCCGGGCCCTTGTTCATGCACAGCACCACCGGCTTTCCGGTCATCCGGTAGAGCCCGTCGGCCGTCAGCGCCGCAGCCTGTTCGTGGTGCGGCGAGATGATCTGCATGCCGCGTCGTTCCGCCTCGATGAACATGCCGAAGAAACTGGGGTCAGGAATGCCGAACAGGGTGTCGACGCCTTCGGCCTGGATCAGGTCGAGAATGCGTTCATACATGGTCTGGGTCGTCATGGGTCTTGCCTCTCTCCGGTGGCGG
>NZ_JALHLE010000066.1 GCF_022832385.1 Novosphingobium album (ex Hu et al. 2023) | reverse complement strand
GGATCTGCAAGGGTTGAGGTGTCGCCGAGGTTGGAGAAGTCGTTCTCGCCGATCTTGCGGAGGATGCGGCGCATGATCTTGCCCGAGCGGGTCTTGGGCAGGCCGGGCGCGAACTGGATCACGTCGGGGGTGGCGATCGGGCCGATCTCGTGGCGGACCCACTGGACCAGTTCCTTGCGCAGCGCCTCGTCGGGTTCGACTTCGGCATTGCAGGTGACGAAGGCGTAGATGCCCTGCCCCTTGATCTCGTGCGGCATCCCCACAACGGCGGCTTCCGCAACCTTGTGGTGCGCGACCAGCGCACTCTCGATCTCGGCCGTGCCCATGCGGTGGCCCGAGACGTTGATCACGTCGTCGATGCGCCCGGTGATCCAGTAGTAGCCGTCCTCGTCGCGGCGGCAGCCGTCGCCGGTGAAGTAGGTGCCCTTGAAAGTGCTGAAATAGGTCTGGAAGAAGCGCTCATGATCGCCCCACACGGTGCGCATCTGGCCGGGCCAGCTGTCCGTGATGACCAGGCAGCCGTCGCCGGGGCCCGTGATCTCGGCACCATCGTTGTCGAGCAGCATGGGCTGCACGCCGAACATCGGGCGCGTGGCCGAGCCGGGCTTGAGCGCGGTGGCGCCGGGCAGCGGCGTGATCATCACGCCGCCGGTCTCGGTCTGCCACCAGGTGTCGACGATCGGGCAGCGCCCCTCGCCCACCACCTTGTGATACCATTCCCAGGCTTCCGGGTTGATCGGCTCGCCCACCGAACCGAGCAGGCGCAGGCTCTTGCGGGAGGTCTTCTTCACCCAGTCGTCGCCTTCGCGCATCAGCGCGCGCAGCGCGGTGGGGGCGCCGTAGAAGATCTCGACATCGAACTTGTCGACCACCTGCCAGAACCGGCTGGGATCGGGGAAGTTAGGCACGCCCTCGAACATCACCGTGGTCGCCCCGTTCATCAGCGGGCCGTAGACCACGTAGCTGTGGCCGGTGACCCAGCCGATGTCGGCGGCGCACCAGTAGATCTGGCCCGGGCGGTAATCGAAGACGTATTCGTGCGTCATCGAGGCCCAGACCGAGTAGCCCCCGGTAGTGTGGAGCACGCCCTTGGGCTTGCCGGTCGAACCCGAGGTGTAGAGGATGAACAGCGGGTCTTCCGCATTCATCTCCTCGGGCGCGCATTCGGCGCTCTGCTGCGCGACCGCACTGGCCCAGTCCACGTCGCGGCCATCATGCATCGGCACGCCCGCGCCGGTGTGCTCGAGCACGATCACGGTATCGACGCCATCGCACTGCGCCAGCGCCTCATCGACATTGGCTTTCAGCGGAACCTTCTTGCCCCCGCGCAGCCCTTCGTCGGCGGTGAGCACCACGCGGCTGTCGCAGTCGGTGATGCGGCCTGCCAGCGCATCGGGGGAGAATCCGGCAAAGACGATCGAGTGGATCGCGCCGATCCGCGCGCAGGCGAGCATGGCGACGGCCGCCTCGGGCACCATCGGCAGGTAGATCGTGACCCGCTCGCCTTTCCGGACGCCGCGGCTCTTCAGCAGGTTGGCAAAGCGGCAGACCTGCTCGTGCAGTTCGCGGTAGGTGATGCGGCGTTCCGGGTTCTTCGGATCATCCGGTTCCCACAGGATCGCAATCGCATCGCCGCGCTCGGCCAGATGCCGGTCGAGGCAGTTGGCCGAGAGGTTCAGAGTCCCGTCAGTGAACCACGAAATGCCGAAGTCGGCCTCGTTGAAGCTCGTCTGCTTGACCACGCTGAACGGCTTGATCCAGTCGATCCGCTGCGCTTCCTCGCGCCAGAACCCCTCCGGGTCAGACACCGAGCGCGCGTACATCTCCAGGTAGCGATCGTTGTCGATCAGCGCGCCTTCAGACCACGCACCAGGGACCGGATATATCGCCTCGCTCATTCCTCTTTCTCCTCTCCG
>NZ_JALHLE010000065.1 GCF_022832385.1 Novosphingobium album (ex Hu et al. 2023) | reverse complement strand
GCGGTCCTGCTGCAACCGGTCATACTGCGCACGACTCGCGCCAGACAGATCGTCCGGACGCGTCGCCGCAAGTGCAGGCATTGGAGCCGTCACTATGCCTACAAATGCAATAACGGCTATGAGCGGCTTCATCCGCATCGTTGGAATATCTCCACGCCGCCCGATCCGCGGGCCCTGTCATCCCAGGAAAGGCGCTGTGTCGCGGCATTGAAGGTGAAATGGGCGTTTGAACCTACTGCATCAACTGGCTCGACCCCTTCCACGTACAAGGTGCCTCCTTCGGCCTTGATGATGCTGCCAAGGAACCGATAGGGCTCTACGCCCGCTGGCGTCTTCACCGTTTCTGCCACCAACGAGGCATCGTCACCCCGCCGGATGATCCCGATTTTCCAGACAACTTCGCAGGCCGGTTCCAGATCGCCCCATTGCCCCCCGATGTCCTCAAGGATTGGTGGATCGTCAGGAAATTTCGCTTTTAGCCAGTCTTTGAGGTCTTCGACCTTTTTACCATTATCTGTAGTAATCGCGATTATCTGATCGGAAGACTTGTCGAAAATGGTGGCTATGCCCGCAACAAATCCCGCAGCGCTGAGCATCTGAAAGGCAATCTGCGCCAGCACTTTCGGACGCCGCAGATGGTTCCAGGTCCAGGCCCCCTTCGGCGGAATGATCTCACTGGTTGCAAGCGCCGTGACCAGAAACAGCACGGCAAGGCCAATCAGGAACAGGCGAGGCAGGTTGCCGACGGCCACGCCTGCCGGACCCTCAATGCCGAAGGTCTCCAGCGGCGTATCACCGATTGAGATCCAGAAGATGACGCCGAGATAGACGAGGGTCAGGGCGGCGATGATCGAGAACAGCTTCGGGCTGATCGGGCGCTGCTTTTCGGATGCTTCGACGCGCGATTTCGGCACGGATCGCCTGCTGGATTTTAAAGCCATTCATACCTCGTTAGCAGAAGCATATTCGCGAAGATGAGCATGGTCACGGCGCGTGCCACTGGGTCAAGAATGTTGTTGCCCGAAGACTTTTCTTCACCTGCTCTGCATAGTAAGTCGCACCCGATCCGCTGAACACCCGTAGCGCAGCTTCAAAAGCTTCCGCCGATCGGGCCAGCAAGGCCAGCCCCGCCTCGCCGTTGGTGCGTGCTCCCAGCGCCTGAAGCGCGTTGCCGAGGTTAAATTGTTCAGCAGCCCAATCGACGGGACTTGTCGTTGCGCTGTGGACCCGCAGCGCGGCTTCATGAGCTTCTGCCGCGCGGACCAGAAAGGGCATCCCCGCATCGCAACAGATGCTGTTGCCCTGCTGCAGGAGCGCGTTGCCGAGGTTTTGCTTGGCTTTGGCCCACTGAACTGGGCTGTTCGCTTCGGTATAGACCCGCAGCGCGGCTTCATAAGCTTCCACCGCGCGCGCCAGCAGGGCGAGCCCCGCCTCGCCGCCGGTGCGCTTCCCTTGCGTCTGGAGCACATTGCCGAGGTTGTTCTGGGTCATGGCCCAATCCACCGGGCTGGTCGCTTCGGTTCGGACCCGCAGCGCGGCTTCATGGGCCGCTACCGCGCGCGCCAGCAAGGCGAGCCCCGCCTCGCCGCCGGTGCGTGCTGCCTGGAACGTGAGCGCATTACCGAGATCGTTCTGGGTACTGCCCCACTGGAACGGGCTGTTCGCTTCGGTATAGACCCGCAGCGCGGCCTCATAGGCTTCCACCGATCGGGCCAGCAAGGCGAGCCCCGCCTCACCGTCGGTGCGCTCCCCTTGCATCTGGAGCACGAGGCCAAGGTTGTTCTGGGTCACGGCCCACTCTTGGCTGAGTTCCGGGTACATCGGCAGGGCGCGGTCGCGGTAGAGTGTAACGGCCCGCTCCAGCGCTTCGGGGGCGCCAAATCTTGCGCCATATTCGTATCGTTCAGCTGCCGCCGCGCTGATCTGTTCCCATTGGGCGCGCTTGCCTGCTACTTCCAGCCGGGCACGCATCTCTTCTCCCGCAG
>NZ_JALHLE010000064.1 GCF_022832385.1 Novosphingobium album (ex Hu et al. 2023) | reverse complement strand
TTTTTGGGGCGTGAACCTGGCTGATGCCCTCGGACGACCGACCGCCTTTCGCCTGACTGTCGGCGAGGCGGAGGATTGCAAGGCTTATGACTTGCTGATTGATCAACCCGATCGACTCCCCGACGCCCTGCTGGCGGACAAAGGTTATGATGCGGATGCCATCCGCACCGATCTGGCCGGGCGGGACATCAAGGCCGGCATTCCCGGACGGTCGAACCGGCGCGTGAAAATCGAGCACGACCGCGCTTTCTACAAGTAGCGCGACCGCATGGAGCGTATGTTCGAAAACGACTTTGTTGCGCAAATAGGCCTGAGGTCAGCATCGGGCTTGGGCTAATGGCAGTTACGCGACACGCTGAGTCTCAGGCCTTCCGAGTACGGTGAAGCGGTTGAGGATAGAGGCCCGTATTTGCAGTTCGGCGATCTGGAGATCGAAGTCCCGCGCCATGACGCGTTCGCCGAGAAACTTGAAGCAATGCGTCTTGGTTTCGAAGCGGCTCCGCTGGTGATAGTCATTCCAGCATTTCCAGTTCGTCATGCGATTGCGTGCGAAGGCAGGTTTTCTCACCAGCGCCCACTAACAGGCTGGGTTCACTACCAGAATCCCTCAACCATTTGCGCAAAAAAGCCCTTCCTCACCATTCCCTTTCCGATTTTCGGCCAGATCCCAGGCTGATCTTGGGGCACTCTGAAGCGGGCAGAGCAGCGCGTTTGTCGAGAAACAATATCCGAGCAGTGGATAGAATGCGCGCTGACCATGAGTAAAACTCAAGGAGGGGGGAGAACATTGCGCTACAGACCTGTGGCGGATTGGTTACCTTATCTCCTTACGCATCCGGTCGAGCGGCGATAGAATTATTTGGCATTAATTATAAAATAAAAATTCGCCATATAGTTCTGTGATGGAAGTATATCAAAGATATATTACGCTTTATTACTGCGTCATATATCTTTTTTGCGAAGCGTTCTTGTCATGTGGCCGGCAAGGTAAATTCTGGCAGCCCTCCGGTTGCCAATTGGATTGAGGGGTGTCCGCGACGGGCCGTGGGTGATCGTGTTGGTGCATGCGATTTCGCACGTCACGCTGCCAGTGACCGGACTGGTCCGTGAAGGACGCATGCGCCGGCAAAGTGTCAACAGTGGATATTTTCTATTCTCAGGGGGAATTCGGCATGAAAAGAGTGTCATTGATTGCAGGCGCTTCGGTGTTCGCGCTGCTGGGTGCAGTGATGGCGCCAGGCGCGGCCTTTGCCGCGGAGGGCGATGGGGTCGTCGGCGGTGATATCATTGTTACCGCGCGTAAGGTCGGCGAGCGCCTTCAGGACATTCCGCTCTCGATCAACGCTTTCACGGAAGAAGCGCTCGCCCAGCGCGATATCAGCGACATGGAAGACCTGGGCCGGGCATCGCCGGGCTTCATTTTTCAGCAGGGCGTCGACCGTTCGTTCGGTACAATCACCTTCCGCGGCATGAAGAACAACTCGGTCGGTGATCCGACCCGTGAAAACAGTTCGATCTTCATCGACGGCATTTACTACATCAGTGTGCCGGCGGCGATGGATTTCCAGGATGTCGAGCGCATCGAAGTCGTCAAGGGACCGCAGTCGGCCTTCTTTGGTCGTGCGACGTTCGGCGGCGCCATGAACTTTGTAACGAAGACCCCGTCCGATGATTTCGGCGCCGACTTCTTCCTGCGCGCGGCGACCTATGACGAGTATGAAGCACGTGCCAGCATTCAGGGCGGCATCGTTCCCGGGCTGCTCGCGGTTCGTGCTTCCGGCAAGTACGCCTGGACCGCCGGCATGTACGACAACTCGGTGACCGGGGGCAAACTGGGGCAGCAGGAGACCAAGTCGGTGGCAGGTACGGTCCTGTTCACCCCGGCTCCGGGGCTCAGTTTTCGTGGTCGCGCATCCTTCGTGAAGCAGGATGATGGCGCGCCGGCATCGCAGCTTATCTATCGCCTGCCGACCCACAACTGCTCGTTCGGCGGTACTGTTCCCCGTCAGCGCCAATGGCACAGATTTGAGGTTGTGATTT
>NZ_JALHLE010000063.1 GCF_022832385.1 Novosphingobium album (ex Hu et al. 2023) | reverse complement strand
GGCAGCATCCGGTCCTTGCCGAGAATGCGTAGCACGAAAGTCGGCAAGTCCATCCCGGCGGCTTCGGCAAGCTCGTCGAGGAAGGACTGGAAGACGAAGCCCATGGCATTGGACGTCGGTGCTCGCAGCCAGCCGGTCGGCAGGTTGGTCGGCAGATAGGTCGCGCCGAAGTGGACATCGGGGACGATCTGCGCCGGAAACTCGGTCTCCTCCATCTCGGCCGCACGCACAGGCTGGCCATCGGCGCCGAAGGTCACGAAGTGATCCCTGAGCGCGACGAGATTGCCATCCTTGTCGAGCCCGGCGGTCAGTTCGTGCCACCCGCCGGGACGGTAGTAGTCGTGCCGCATGTCGTCGGCGCGGGTGTAGAGCAGCTTGACCGGCCGGCCCGGCACCGCGCGCGCGATCTGCGCCACCTGAACCATGTAGTCGTTCATCAGCCGCCGGCCGAAGCCGCCGCCGATCCGGGTCATGTGGATGGTGATCGCATCGGGCGCGAGGTCCAGCAGTTCGGCAACCTGCCGGCGCCCGTTGCCCGGTGACTGCGAAGGCGCCCAGAGCGTGAGTGCCCCGTCCTCGAACAGGCCGGTGCAGTTCTGCGGCTCGAGCGTGCCATGCGCGAGGAACGGATAGCTGTAGCGCGCAGTGACGGTCCGCGCGGCGCCGGACAGGGCTGCCCCGGCATCGCCCTTCTTCAGGATGTCGCTTTGGGATTCGCCCTTCAGCGCCGCGTCCGCCTGCCTGGCATAGGCTTCGGTCGAGAACCTCTCGAGCGTTCCGGTGTCCCATTCGACCTTGAGCTTGCCCCGCGCCTGCTGCGCGGTCCACCAGCTGTCCGCGACGGTCGCCAGGGCATCGAACTGGCCTTTGGGCACAAGGCCGGTGTTGACCGGCACCACCGCGATCACGCCCTTGACCGCCTTCACCGCCGCATCGTCGAACGAGGCCACCGTGCCCTGGAACACCGGGCAAGCCTCGATAGCGGCATGGACCATGCCGGGAAGCTCGGTATCGATGCCGAACAGTGGCTTGCCCCGGACAATCGCAGGCGTATCGACGCCGCGCCGCGAGGTGCCGATGATCCTGAACGCATCGTCCGGCTTGAGCGCCACGGTGTCCAGCGCGGGAGGCGTGATCTGCGCGGCCGCGGATGCCAGCGAAGCATAAGTCGCTGCCCTGCCCGACGCCGCGTGGCGGACCATGCCGCTGCCGGTCGTCAGCGATGCAGGCGCGACGCCCCACTCGGCCGCGGCCGCTGCAACCAGCATGTGCCGGGCCGCCGCGCCGGCCTGCCGCAAGGGCAGCCAGTTCACCGGCGTGGAGCGGCTGCCGCCCGCGCTTTGCCGGCCGTATTTTGCATCATCGGCCAGGGTCTGCTCGATGCGGACCTGTTCCCAGTCGACATCGAGTTCCTCCGCGAGGAGCATCGGCAGCATGGTCTTCACGCCCTGCCCGATCTCCGGGTTCTTGGCGCCGATGACCACGCTGTTGTCCGGGTTGATGCGGATGAAGGCATTGAGCACACGGGCGCCGTCCCCCGCCTCGGCTCCGGCCTCGCCGGGAAGCACCAGCCGCGCGCCGAAGCTCAGCACCGCGCCGCCCAGCAGCGCCACCGACAGGAACGACCGGCGGTTCAGATCGAATGGCGCGTTCATGCCGCTGCTGCCCTGGCCCTGGCGGCCTGCCTGATCGCCGCGCGGATGCGCAGGTAAGTGGAACACCGGCAGATGTTGCCGCTCATCACCGCGTCGATGTCCTCGTCCGCCGGATCGGGGATCTGCTCGAGCAGCCATGTCGCCGACATGATCTGGCCTGCCTGGCAATAGCCGCACTGCGGCACGTCGAGGTCTTCCCACGCGGCCACGACATGCTTGCCCGCGGGCTGCGAGGTTACATCCTCGATCGTGGTGATCTGCGCTTCCCCCACAGATCCCACCGGCGTCTGGCAGGACCGGACAGCCTGACCGTCCAGCAGCACGGTGCACGCCCCGCACAGCCCCGCACCGCACCCGAACTTCGTGCCCGGCAGGTGCAGATCCTCGCGCAGCACCCACAGCAGCGGCTTCTCCGCATCCGCCACAACGCTGCGCTTCTCGCCGTTCACCGTCAGATCAATAGACATGGGGGGCTCCAATCGCCTCTAGTCCGCCAACTTATCGTTCAGAACATCTGCAGGCCACC
>NZ_JALHLE010000062.1 GCF_022832385.1 Novosphingobium album (ex Hu et al. 2023) | reverse complement strand
GGTGGCCTGCAGATGTTCTGAACGATAAGTTGGCGGACTAGAGGCGATTGGAGCCCCCCATGTCTATTGATCTGACGGTGAACGGCGAGAAGCGCAGCGTTGTGGCGGATGCGGAGAAGCCGCTGCTGTGGGTGCTGCGCGAGGATCTGCACCTGCCGGGCACGAAGTTCGGGTGCGGTGCGGGGCTGTGCGGGGCGTGCACCGTGCTGCTGGACGGTCAGGCTGTCCGGTCCTGCCAGACGCCGGTGGGATCTGTGGGGGAAGCGCAGATCACCACGATCGAGGATGTAACCTCGCAGCCCGCGGGCAAGCATGTCGTGGCCGCGTGGGAAGACCTCGACGTGCCGCAGTGCGGCTATTGCCAGGCAGGCCAGATCATGTCGGCGACATGGCTGCTCGAGCAGATCCCCGATCCGGCGGACGAGGACATCGACGCGGTGATGAGCGGCAACATCTGCCGGTGTTCCACTTACCTGCGCATCCGCGCGGCGATCAGGCAGGCCGCCAGGGCCAGGGCAGCAGCGGCATGAACGCGCCATTCGATCTGAACCGCCGGTCGTTCCTGTCGGTGGCGCTGCTGGGCGGCGCGGTGCTGAGCTTCGGCGCGCGGCTGGTGCTTCCCGGCGAGGCCGGAGCCGAGGCGGGGGACGGCGCCCGTGTGCTCAATGCCTTCATCCGCATCAACCCGGACAACAGCGTGGTCATCGGCGCCAAGAACCCGGAGATCGGGCAGGGCGTGAAGACCATGCTGCCGATGCTCCTCGCGGAGGAACTCGATGTCGACTGGGAACAGGTCCGCATCGAGCAGACCCTGGCCGATGATGCAAAATACGGCCGGCAAAGCGCGGGCGGCAGCCGCTCCACGCCGGTGAACTGGCTGCCCTTGCGGCAGGCCGGCGCGGCGGCCCGGCACATGCTGGTTGCAGCGGCCGCGGCCGAGTGGGGCGTCGCGCCTGCATCGCTGACGACCGGCAGCGGCATGGTCCGCCACGCGGCGTCGGGCAGGGCAGCGACTTATGCTTCGCTGGCATCCGCGGCCGCGCAGATCACGCCTCCCGCGCTGGACACCGTGGCGCTCAAGCCGGACGATGCGTTCAGGATCATCGGCACCTCGCGGCGCGGCGTCGATACGCCTGCGATTGTCCGGGGCAAGCCACTGTTCGGCATCGATACCGAGCTTCCCGGCATGGTCCATGCCGCTATCGAGGCTTGCCCGGTGTTCCAGGGCACGGTGGCCTCGTTCGACGATGCGGCGGTGAAGGCGGTCAAGGGCGTGATCGCGGTGGTGCCGGTCAACACCGGCCTTGTGCCCAAAGGCCAGTTCGATGCCCTGGCGACCGTCGCGGACAGCTGGTGGACCGCGCAGCAGGCGCGGGGCAAGCTCAAGGTCGAATGGGACACCGGAACGCTCGAGAGGTTCTCGACCGAAGCCTATGCCAGGCAGGCGGACGCGGCGCTGAAGGGCGAATCCCAAAGCGACATCCTGAAGAAGGGCGATGCCGGGGCAGCCCTGTCCGGCGCCGCGCGGACCGTCACTGCGCGCTACAGCTATCCGTTCCTCGCGCATGGCACGCTCGAGCCGCAGAACTGCACCGGCCTGTTCGAGGACGGGGCACTCACGCTCTGGGCGCCTTCGCAGTCACCGGGCAACGGGCGCCGGCAGGTTGCCGAACTGCTGGACCTCGCGCCCGATGCGATCACCATCCACATGACCCGGATCGGCGGCGGCTTCGGCCGGCGGCTGATGAACGACTACATGGTTCAGGTGGCGCAGATCGCGCGCGCGGTGCCGGGCCGGCCGGTCAAGCTGCTCTACACCCGCGCCGACGACATGCGGCACGACTACTACCGTCCCGGCGGGTGGCACGAACTGACCGCCGGGCTCGACAAGGATGGCAATCTCGTCGCGCTCAGGGATCACTTCGTGACCTTCGGCGCCGATGGCCAGCCTGTGCGTGCGGCCGAGATGGAGGAGACCGAGTTTCCGGCGCAGATCGTCCCCGATGTCCACTTCGGCGCGACCTATCTGCCGACCAACCTGCCGACCGGCTGGCTGCGAGCACCGACGTCCAATGCCATGGGCTTCGTCTTCCAGTCCTTCCTCGACGAGCTTGCCGAAGCCGCCGGGATGGACTT
>NZ_JALHLE010000061.1 GCF_022832385.1 Novosphingobium album (ex Hu et al. 2023) | reverse complement strand
GTCCCCGATGTCCACTTCGGCGCGACCTATCTGCCGACCAACCTGCCGACCGGCTGGCTGCGAGCACCGACGTCCAATGCCATGGGCTTCGTCTTCCAGTCCTTCCTCGACGAGCTTGCCGAAGCCGCCGGGATGGACTTGCCGACTTTCGTGCTACGCATTCTCGGCAAGGACCGGATGCTGCCCCAGGTGGGCCGGGCCAACCAGTTCAACACCGGCCGCGCGCGCAAGGTGATCGAGGAAGTCTGCGCGTTCGCCAGCTGGGACGGTAAGCGCCCGTCCGGCACCAAGGGCAGCGGCAAGGGTAGGGGCTTCGGGTTCTACTTCAGCCACGCCGGCTATTTCGCCGAAGTGGTCGACGCCACGGTTTCCGCGGACGGAACCATCAAGGTCGACAAGATCTGGGTGGCGGGTGACATCGGCAGCCACGTGATCAACCCCGTCAACGCCCTGCACCAGGTGCAGGGCGCGGCGATCGAAGGCCTGGCCCAGGCGACGATCGGGCAGAAGGTGGATCAGGTGGACGGCGCCATCGTGCAGGAGAACTTCGACAGCTTCCCGCTCCTGCGCATCGACGTGGCGCCGCAGGACGTCGCGGTGAAGTTCGTGACCTCGCCATTCCCGCCCACCGGTCTCGGCGAACCGGCCCTGCCACCCGTCATCCCCGCGCTCGCCAATGCCATCCATGCCGCCACGGGCCAGCGCATCCGCGCACTCCCGATGATGATCGAAGCCCAAAACGGCTGAATGGACCCAGATGATGCCTATCTGCCGGGCGTCTTTTTGGGGCGTGAACCTGGCTGATGCCCTCGGACGACCGACCGC
>NZ_JALHLE010000060.1 GCF_022832385.1 Novosphingobium album (ex Hu et al. 2023) | reverse complement strand
GGCTTCGGCGGCGGTGGTCGCGGCTTCGGTGGCGGCGGTGGCGGCCCGCGTGGCGGCGGCATGCCGGCTCAGGTCGTTGGCCAGGGCAAGGGCGTCGTCAAGTTCTTCAACGGAGCCAAGGGCTTCGGCTTCATTCAGCGCGATGAGGGCGGCGACGATGTGTTCGTGCACATCAGCGCGGTCGAACGTGCGGGCCTCGAAGGCCTGGCCGAAGGTCAGCAGCTGGAATTCCAGCTCGTCGACCGCGGTGGCAAGATTTCCGCCAGCGACCTCGTAGTCGTCGGTGACGTGATCCCGGTCGCCAAGCGCGAACCGGCTGCCCCGCAGCGCCAGCTTACCGGTGAGAAGGCGACCGGCACGGTCAAGTTCTTCAACTCGATGAAGGGTTTCGGCTTCATCACGCGTGATGATGGCCAGCCGGACGCGTTCGTGCACATCAGTGCCGTTGAACGGTCGGGCATGTCGGGCCTCAACGAAGGTGACCGGGTGGAATTCGATATAGAGGTCGATCGACGAGGCAAGTACTCGGCGGTCAACCTTACGCCGCATCAGGGTTGATCCGGCCAGCTAGACCCCCGGCGGTTTGACCGGGGGGCTGCAAAAGTCTAGATGCGCGCAAATGGCGGCCTGCAAAGGGCCGCCATTTGTCGTTTCCGATCTTCACAACTCAGATTTGTCTTCGAGGAATACCGACATGTCGATCACTCCGCTGATGCCTGTTTATCCCCGGTGCGGTGTACGGCCCGTGCGCGGCGAACACTGCCATCTCATCAGCGAGGATGGCCGCCGATTCCTCGATTTCGCCAGTGGCATTGCCGTCAATGCGCTCGGCCATTCACACGCCGGCCTCATTGGTGCGCTGCAGAAGCAAGCCGAGACGCTGATGCACGTCTCGAACCTCTATGGCAGCCCGCAGGGCGAAAAGATTGCGCAGCGGCTGGTCGATCTCACCTTTGCGGACACGGTGTTCTTCACCAATTCAGGCGCCGAGGCGGTGGAGTGCGCGATCAAGACCGCACGCGCCTATCACCAGTCGGCGGGCAACGACGGCAAGTTCGAGCTGATCACGTTCAACAACGCATTCCACGGTCGTACGCTCGCCACGATCAGCGCGTCGAGCCAGGAGAAGATGCACAAGGGTTTCTACCCGATGCTTCCCGGCTTCAAGTACGTGGAGTTCAACGACCTCGAAGCGGCCAGAGCCGCGATCGGCCCGAATACCGCGGGTTTCCTTGTCGAGCCGATCCAGGGCGAGGGGGGGATCCGCATCGCCACGGACGAATTCCTCAAGGGCCTGCGCCAGCTGTGTGACGAGCACGACCTGCTGCTGATCCTCGACGAAGTGCAGAGCGGGGTCGGCCGCGCGGGCACGTTCTACGCTTATGAGCACTACGGCATCGAGCCGGACATCATGGCGACCGCCAAGGGGATCGGTGGCGGTTTTCCGGTCGGCGCCTGCCTTGCGACCGAAAAGGCCGCACGCGGCATGGTCGCGGGTACGCACGGATCGACCTATGGCGGCAATCCCTTCGCGATGGCCGCGGTCGGGGCCATTCTTGATGTCATTCCGGACGAATCGTTCCTCGCCGAAGTCCGCGCCAAGGGCGAGCGGCTGAAATCCCGCATCGAACAGTTTATCGGCAACTATCCCGATCTGTTCGAGGACGTGCGCGGACGCGGGCTGTTCATCGGTATCAAGCTCAAGGCGGAACCGCGGGCTTTCGTCGCGCACATGCGCGACAACCACAATGTGCTGACCGTATCGGCCGGCGACAACGTGGTGCGCGTGCTGCCACCGCTCGTCATCGACGACAGCCATATCGACGAATTCATGGAAAAGCTGTCGGCCGCCGCTGCCAGCTATGAGTTAGAAGGGGCCGGCTGATGGCACATGACTTCCTGAGCCTGTCCGATGCCGGCGGCGATGTGCTCGCCGCGATGATCAACGATGCGATGGACCGCAAGGCTGCGCGCAAGGCCTGGCCCAAGGGCCAGCCCGATGCCGACGCGCCGCTGGCGGGCCATGTGCTCGCCATGATCTTCGAGAAGAACTCCACCCGTACGCGCGTATCGTTCGACATGGCCATGCGTCAGCTCGGGGGTTCGGCGCTGATCATGGAGGCGGGCAGCACGCAGCTCGGTCGTGGCGAGACCGTGGCCGATACCGCTCGCGTGCTGAGCCGCATGGTCGATGCGATCATGATCCGCACCGACGACCATGCGAAGATCGAGGAACTGGCGCATTACGCCGACGTTCCTGTCATCAACGGCCTTACCGACCTGTCGCATCCGTGCCAGATCGTCGCGGACCTGCTGACTGTTGTCGAGCATGGCCATGCTCTGCCGGGCTTGCAGATGGCCTGGCTGGGCGATGGCAATAACGTTGCGAACTCGCTGATCGAAGCAGCGGGGCTGATGAAGTTTACCATCCGTATCGGCGGACCTGCTGGCTACGAGCCGGACCCGGGCTTCATTGCCCGCGCCCGCGCGGCGGGCGGCGAGGTGATCCTGACGCAGAACCCGCAGGAAGCCGTGGCCGGGGCGCAGGTCGTTGTGACCGATACCTGGGTCTCCATGGGGCAGGCGGGCGGTGAGCAGCATGTGGCCGCGATGCAGCCGTATCAGGTCAATGCCGCTCTGATGGCGACCGCGGCGCCCGATGCGAAGTTCCTCCATTGCCTGCCGGCGCACCGCAACGAGGAAGTGACCGACGGCGTGATCGATGGCCCGCAATCGGTGGTCTGGGACGAGGCCGAGAACCGCATCCACGCGCAGAAGTCGGTGCTGCTCTGGTCTCTGGGCAAGTTGTGACCGAAGACTATCTCCTGCGCGACAACGAGACCGGTTTCGACCGGGTTCTGGCCTTTTCCGTTCCTGCGCGTCATGCGCGGGGGCGGGTGGTCCGGCTTGGCCCGGTGCTGGAGACCGTGCTGTCGGCGCATGATTATCCACCGCTGATCAAGCACCTTCTGGCCGAAGCGCTGGCGCTGACGGCGTTGATGGGAGCGCTGCTCAAGGAGGAAGGGTCTCAGCTGACGATTCAGGCCCAGTCGGAAGGCGGACCGGTCGACCTGCTCGTGTGCGATTACCGCGACGGTGAAGTGCGCGGCTATGTGCGCCACGACGATGTTGCGGTCGCTGCGCTCGGCGAAAACCCCGGACTGGAAGCATTGTTCGGCAAGGGGTACCTCGCCATCACCTTCGATCTCGCGGCTACCGACGAACGGTATCAGGGCGTGGTGCCGCTTGAAGGCGCCTCACTGGCACAGGCTTGCGAGAACTACTTCGCGCAGTCCGAACAGATTCCCTCGCTCATCCGGATCTCGGTGCGCTCCAGCGGTCCGCGTTGCATGGCCGGTGGCCTGCTTCTGCAGCACTTGCCGGATAGCGAGGAAGGCAAAGAACGTTTGCACGCCGGAGACGATCATCCCGACTGGGAACATGTTTCGATTTTGGCGGGCAGCGTCACGCACGGCGAGCTGGTCGATCCCACGCTCACCATGGAAGAGCTGGTCTGGCGGCTGTTCCACGAGGAAAAGGAAGTCCGGGTCGAGCCGCTCAAGCCACTGCAGCGGGGATGCCGTTGCACCGTCGAACACTATCAGTCGATCCTGTCGCGCTTTCCTGAAGATCAGCGGGTTGAAATGCGTGATGACGATGGCATGATTCCGGTCGACTGTGCCTTCTGTTCGAAGATCCTTCGAATTCCGGCTTAAGCATCGCTTCATGTGTTCGGTGCTTGAATTGCGGCGAGCTTTTAAAAATTCATGGTAATGGCGGTTATCGTGTCCCGGAGAACGAAGTTGCAGCACTGGCGTGCGCCCCTGCTCGTTGCGGCCTTGGTGCCGGTTGCGGTTCCGGCCTTTGGGCAGGGGCCGGAACTTCGCATGCTCGACCAGCTCGAAGGCGGTGCCTGGGAACTGCGGGAGCGCGGCGACGGTGGCGTGGTGCAGCACCTGTGCCTCGACAACGGCCGCAAGCTGATCCAGCTCAGGCATCCGGGTGCTCCTTGCTCCAGCGTTGTCGTCGACGACAAAGCCGACGAAGTCACGGTGCAGTATACCTGCAGGGGCCGGGGCTATGGCAGGACCCGTATCCGGCGCGAAAGCAACGGTCTTGTCCAGATCGACAGCCAGGGCATTGTGAACGGCCTTCCGTTCTCGTTCTCGGCGGAAGGACGCAAGGTCGGAACTTGCGGCAAGTGAACCGCGAAGAGCCAGTTGTCAGCGGGCTCCTGGCAGCGTAGCCGTCGGCTATGCAGACATCTTCATCCCCCGAAATCCGGCCAGCGGTCGTGCTCTTGTCCGGCGGTCTCGATTCGATGGTGTCGGCCGGCCTCGCGCGTGAGGCCGGCTTCGCCATCAATGCCCTCACCATCGATTATAACCAGCGTCACAGCTGTGAGATCGAAGCGGCGGGCACCATCGCGCGGTATCTGGACGCGCAGCGCCATGTGGTGCTGCCGCTCGATCTGAGGCAGTTCGGCGGCTCGGCGCTGACCGATGACATTGCAGTTCCCAAAGATGGGGTCGGGCCGGATATCCCGGTGACTTATGTGCCGGCACGCAATCTGGTGTTCCTGTCGCTGACTCTGGCCTGGGCCGAGGCGATCGGAGCCCGCGACATCTTTATCGGCGTCAATGCGCTCGACTATTCGGGCTATCCCGATTGCCGCCCGGAATTCATAGCGGCTTTCGAGAATATCGCCGAACTGGCGACAAAGGCGGGTGCGGAAGGGCAGCACATGAAGATTCACGCCCCGCTGCAATATCTGGGCAAGGCGGATATCGCGCGCGAGGCCCACCGGCTGGGGCTGGATGCAGGCATGAGCTGGTCGTGCTATGATCCCCAGCCTGACGGACGCGCCTGCGGGCTGTGTGACAGCTGCCGCCTGCGCAAGGCCGGCTTTGCCGAGGCCGGGCTGATCGATCCCACGCCTTACGCTGCCTGACGGGCCAACTCTGCGGTATCGCGAAAAAAGCAAAAGCGGCGATGGCGCGTTGGGCCATCGCCGCTTTTTCTGTGCGTATTCTTCATGTCCATAGAAAAAGGGGCCCGGATTTCTCCGGACCCCTCAATCTTGTACCGTTGCCGGTTCGCTTACATGCCCGAGCCCGGACCGTAAGTGATCTCGACGCGGCGGTTCTGCAGCTCGCGCACACCGTCAGCGGTGGGAACGCGCGGGTTGCTTTCACCAAACCCTTCGCTCGAGATCGCACCGTCGGCAATGCCGTGGCTGGTCAGGTACGCACGGACCGAAGCGTTACGACGCTCCGAGAGGCCCATGTTGTACTGCACGGTACCCGAGCGGTCGGTGTAGCCGGCCAGCATGATCGGCACGCTGTCGCAGTTGCCGTAAGCGCTGATCGCGCTGTCGAGGATGGTCGCGGCCTCCGGCGTGATATCCGACTTATCCCAGTCGAAGAACACGATGTACGGGCCCTTGTTGCAGACCACTGCCGGCGGAGGCGGCGGGGGCGGCGGGG
>NZ_JALHLE010000006.1 GCF_022832385.1 Novosphingobium album (ex Hu et al. 2023) | reverse complement strand
GCGCCACCGCCTGCCGTGGCTTCCGCGCCGCGGCCCGCCAGCGCGCCGGCGCAACCTTATCGCGTGCTGGCCCGGAAGTACCGGCCGCAAACCTTTGGCGAGTTGATCGGGCAGGAAGCCATGGTCCAGACGCTGGCCAATGCGATCAAGCGCGACCGGCTGGCCCATGCCTTCCTGATGACCGGCGTGCGCGGTGTCGGCAAGACCTCGACCGCGCGCTTGATTGCCAAGGCGCTAAACTGCATCGGCCCGGACGGGCAGGGCGGTCCGACGATCGACCCCTGCGGAAAGTGCGAGCCCTGCGTCGCCATTGCCGAAGGTCGCCATATTGACGTGATCGAGATGGACGCCGCCAGTCACACCGGCGTCGACGACGTCCGCGAGATTATCGAGGCGGTGCGCTATGCGGCCGTGTCGGCGCGCTACAAGATCTACATCATCGACGAAGTCCACATGCTGTCGCGCAATGCTTTCAACGCCTTGCTGAAGACACTTGAGGAACCGCCCGCGCACGTGAAGTTCCTCTTCGCGACGACCGAAGTCGACAAGCTGCCGGTGACTGTGCTCTCGCGCTGCCAGCGCTTCGACTTGCGCCGGATCCCGACGCCGATGCTTGCGGAACACTTTGCGATGGTCTGCGGCAAGGAAGGGGTCGAGGCCGAGGAAGAGGCGCTCTCGATGGTCGCTGCCGCTGCCGAAGGATCGGTGCGCGATGGCCTTTCGATCCTCGATCAGGCGATCGCCCATGCCGATCTCGATGGAGAGGGCAAGGTTAGCGCGGACAAGGTGCGCGACATGCTCGGCCTGTCCGACAAGTCGGTGCAGCGCAAGCTGCTCACAGCGATTCTCGGTGGCAAGGGGGCGGACCTGCTTGAGCTGGTGGCACACCAGTTTGCGCTGGGTGTCGAGCCGATCGCGATGATGCGCGGGCTGATGGAACTCGCTCACCGTATTGCCGTGGCGCAAGTCAGCGGCGCGGCAGACGCGCCCTCGGCTGAGGAGCGCGAAGCGATCGAGGCCTGGGCCAAGGGCTTGCGGGCTGGGCAGCTTCACCGTCTGTGGCAATTGCTGCTGAAGGGGCACGACGAGGTCCGCTCCGCGCCGGATCCGCTGGTGGCTGCGCAGATGGCGCTGCTGCGGATCATGCACGCGTCCGACATGCCCGATCCCGGATCGCTGGTGAAAAAGCTGGAAGAGCTGGCTGCGCGGGCTCCTGCTGCCGCACCTGCGGCGGAAGGCGGCGTTCCTGCCTCGGGCGGGCCTGCCGCCACAGCTGCCGTCGCACCGCGCTGGGAGGCGCTGGTCGATGACGTGGAGCACTATGGCCAGCCGGTCGCAGCGAATGTGATGCGCATGCAGGTGCGCGTCGTGGAGCTTGCGCCGGGCCAGCTGCGCTATACGCAGCCGCCGGGTTTCCGGGAGGATATTTCGGGACAGCTCAGGAATGCCCTGCAGGATGCCACGGGCGAGCGCTGGCAGGTCGAGCGTGTGAACGCGGAGGGCGCTCCGACGCTGGTCGAGCAGGCCGAAGCCATGAAGAATGCCGACACGCAGGCGGTGCGAAGCTCGCCGCTGGTGGAAGCCACCCTGGCTGCATTCCCCGGCGCGGAACTGATCGAAGATGACCGCCCGACCGCTGTCGGCGGCGGGTCACGCAATTGGAGACGTTGAAATGAAGTCGATGGAAGAGATGATCCAGGCAGCCCAGCAGGCTGCCGAGACCATCCAGAAGCAGATGACCGAAACTCAGGCCAAGCTCGACCAGCTTGAGGTCGAGGGGCTTTCGGGCGGCGGTCTCGTCAAGATCCGCTGCTCGGCCAAGGGGCGCGTGATCGGCGTCGCCATCGACGACAGCCTGATGCAGCCGTCGGAAAAGGCGATCCTCGAGGATCTCGTGGCTGCCGCCTACAACGATGCGCGCGTCAAGGCGGACTCCGTCGCCAACGAGGAAATGGCCAAGGCCCAGCAGGGCATGGGACTGCCGCCGGGTTTCAAGATGCCGTTCTGAGCTTACGCAGCGACCGTTTCCATCCCGTCGTCCGCGACGGGAGGAGCGCTCGCGTGATGCGCGTAAAGAGCCTCGATCGCCTCGGCTTCCACCGGCATGCTGAGGTGGAAGCCCTGCAGGTGCGTGCATCCTGCTTCGCTTGCCGATTTGACGAGCAGCCCTTCCGAGACTCCCTCGGCGACCACTTCCGCGCCGATTTGCCGCGCCATCTGAACGGCGGCATCGAACACGGCGCGTGAGGTCGCGTCGGCTTCGATGTCCTTGACCAGCGAGCGGTCGAGCTTGAGGCGATCGAAGCGGAAGGTCTTCATCATGCACAGCGACGAATAGCCCGTTCCGAAATCGTCCAGCGCGATGCGGAAACCAGCGTTGCGCAGCAGTTCCAGCGTGAGCAGCGCACGCGTGTTGCGTTCGATCGAGACTGTTTCGGTCACTTCCAGAATGATGCGGTGCGGCATGATCTCGTGCATCCGGCACCGTTCGAGCAGGAAGGCAACGAAACCATCCTGCTGCAGCTGGAGTGGCGAAAGGTTGAGGCTCATCGCCAGTTCCGGCCACTGTGTGAGGTCGGACAGCGCCCGCTCGATGATCCATGCCCCCAACTGTGGCATCCGTCCGGACCGTTCGGCGGCGGGGATGAATTTCGCGGGTGAGACCTCGCCAAGCTCCGGATGCCGCCAACGGACAAGGGCCTCTACTTCGTCTGCGTGATCACCTACAGCGTAGATTGGCTGATAGACCATGCGCAATTCGCCGCTGGAGAGCGCGCGGACAAGATCGCGTTCCAGCATCCTGTCCAGATTGCGCGCCTCCTCCAGATCATTGGTGAAGCCTGTTGCCCGGTTTCGCCCCCCTCGTTTGGAGGCATAGAGGGCAAGGTCCGCCTGGGAAATCAGTGTCGTGATGTCTTCGTGATGCGTTTCGCGGCGCTGGACGTAGCCAAGCGAAATGGTGACCGCGATCGAAAAACCATCGAAATCGAAGGGCTTCCGGACTTCTGCGCCCAGCCTGCTGCACAATACCGCCGGGGTTTCGCCATCCGCGCAACGCACATAGATGGCAAATTCGTCGCCGCCGATGCGGGCCACGAGAGCGTCGGGTCCCAGCAGGGCGCGTGCGCGCTGGCCCACGAGTTGGACAAGCGTGTCGCCCACGGCATGGCCATAGTCGTCGTTTACGTACTTGAACCGGTCGATGTCGAAGACGGCCACGAATTCGCCGGCCGGTGCGGGTGTGTCGCGCATTCGGCGGGTGGCGGCATCGACGAACGCGCGGCGGTTGGGCAGGCCGGTGGCCGGATCGGTGAATGCCAGATCACGAACGGCCAGGGCGTTGCGGCGGAATGTGTCCAAGGCATCCGCAAGCGGGCGCAGTTCGTGCAGAGTAAAGCGCTCGACGGCAAGATCGAGATCGCCGCCCGCCAGGCGGCGCAGCGCGCCATGCATCCGGCGCAAGGCCGGCAGAATGTTGCTGCACAGGTCCCACAGGATGATGGCCGCAAGCACCAGTGTGGCGATGCCTATCGTCGTTACGCGGCCGAACCATTGCCGGGTCGATTGTTCCAGGCTGGCATAGGCCTTGTCGCGGCGATGCTCTGCCTGTTCCTGCAGATGAGCAGCCGATGCGAGCATGCGGTCAACTTCATCAAGTGCTTCGCGTTTGGCCTCACCGCCTGCGATCACGGCCGAGACGACCTGATCGAGATTGCCGAATGTATTGCGCCGCGCGGTCCAATCGAAGGTTCCGGGTGCGTCCATGCGCATGGCATTGACTGTTTCGCCAATGCTCATGGCAGCATCCGTCAGGCCATCGACCTGCTGCGCCGGGATATCTAAAGCAGTGTCATCCAGGTCGTTGGCCTCAAGGCGGAAACGTATGACTTGCTTCATCAGTTGGGCACTGTGCTCGGCCAAGCTGATCGTCGCCTGCAATTCGCCGCTTTCGCGGCGCAGCGCGAGAGCGCGGTTCTGCGAGACCGCCTGCAGGCCGAAAGTGCAGGCGATGATCAGCGAGATCGCCAGAATCAGGCGCCGCTCCAACGACCCGAAAACCAAACCGGAAAGCCGGCTGGCGCCATGACCTAAGGTACCGAACATAAACCAGTGCTCCCCGTGCCTGCGCTCGTGTGCTGGCATGAGGACGCCATAGGCCGTAAAACGTTGATAATATGTGATCGTAACGTACTGAAAATCAATATTAATGTTCACAAAAGTGTCATATTTCCAGGATGTGACAATGCCTGCGGGGAAAGGCATCCACAATTGGTCCGGGTTGCACCATTGCGTTGGGCTGGCGGTGTCACCATATTTCGAACAATCCGCGATCCGTCTCGACGAGTTCGGGCGCGCCTTTGAATATGGAAATGCCTGTGAACCTGTTACCGCTTCTCCCGCTTCGCGACATCGTCGTTTTCCCCGGCATGGTCGTGCCCCTGTTCGTCGGCCGCGAAAAGTCGGTGGCCGCGCTTGAGGCGGCCATGGCGGGCGACAAGGACATTTTCCTGCTCGCCCAGCTCGATCCCGGCTGTGACGATCCGGATCGCGACGACCTCTATGATACGGGCGTGATCGCCAGCGTGTTGCAACTGCTCAAACTACCGGACGGCACGGTGCGCGTGCTCGTCGAAGGGCAGGACCGCGCCCGCCTTGAATCACTGCGGGCCGAGCAGACCGATGATGGCGAGATGCTGGTGGCCGAAGTCGAGGCGCTCGAACCGGTCGAGGCGGAAGGCACCGAAGTTTCGGCCATGATGCGCTCGGTGGTCGAACAGTTCAACGAATACGCCAAGCTCAACAAGAAGCTGAGCCAGGACGCTGGCGATCAGCTGGGTGACATCGAGGATGCGGCCAAGCTGGCCGATACGGTCGCCGCGCAGCTTTCGGCCAAGGTGTCCGACAAGCAGGCGGTACTGTCCGAAGCCGATCCGCTCAAACGGCTGGAAATGGTCTATTCCTTCATGGAAGGCGAACTCGGCGTCCTGCAGGTCGAGCGCAAGATCCGTGGCCGCGTGAAGCGGCAGATGGAGAAGACCCAGCGCGAGTACTACCTCAACGAACAGCTCAAGGCGATCCAGTCCGAGCTCGGCGGCGGCGATGGCGAGGAAGCCAACGAGATCCAGGAGCTGCAGGACAAGATCGAGAAGACCAAGCTCTCGAAGGAAGCGCGCGAGAAGGCGACGGCTGAGCTGAAGAAGCTCAAGTCGATGCAGCCGATGAGCGCCGAGGCTACGGTCATCCGCAATTACCTCGACGTACTGCTCGGCCTGCCCTGGGGCAAGAAGAGCAAGCTCAAGCGCGACATTTCGGCGGCGCAGGACATTCTCGATGCCGATCACTACGCGCTCGACAAGGTCAAGGACCGTATCATCGAGTATCTGGCCGTGCAGGCACGCACCAACAAGCTGAAAGGGCCGATCCTGTGCCTCGTCGGTCCGCCGGGCGTGGGCAAGACCTCGCTGGGCAAGTCAATCGCCAAGGCGACCGGGCGCGAGTTCATCCGCCAGTCGCTGGGCGGCGTGCGCGACGAGGCCGAGATCCGCGGTCACCGACGCACCTATATCGGCTCGCTGCCGGGCAAGATCGTCACCAACCTCAAGAAGGCTGGCAAGTCGAACCCGCTGTTCCTGCTCGACGAGATCGACAAGCTCGGTCAGGATTTCCGCGGCGATCCGGCATCGGCACTGCTCGAAGTGCTCGATCCGGAACAGAATGCCAAGTTCCAGGACCACTATCTGGAACTCGATATCGACCTGTCGGACGTGATGTTCGTGTGCACCGCGAACAGCCTCAACCTGCCGCAGCCGCTGCTTGATCGCATGGAGATCATCCGGCTCGAAGGCTATACCGAGGACGAGAAGGTCGAGATTGCGCAGCGTCACCTGATCGCCAAGCAGATCGATGCGCACGGCCTCAAGAAGGGTGAGTTCACCCTCACGGAAGAGGGGCTGCGCGACCTGATCCGCTACTACACCCGCGAGGCGGGCGTGCGTACGCTGGAGCGCGAGATCGCACGGCTGGCACGTAAGTCGCTGCGCCAGATCCTCGAGGGCAAGGCGACCGAAGTCGTCATCACGCCGGAGAACCTCGCGGATTTCGCCGGTGTGCGGAAGTTCCGTCACGGTGTGGGCGAGGAAGAGCATCAGGTGGGGGCCGTCACTGGTCTCGCCTGGACCGAAGTGGGCGGCGAATTGCTGACGATCGAGAGTGTCACTGTCCCCGGCAAGGGCGCGATCAAGGCAACCGGCAAGCTGGGCGACGTGATGAACGAATCGATCCAGACCGCCTGGAGTTTCGTGCGGGCCCGCTCGCCCGCCTATGGCATCAAGCCGAGCGTGTTCAACAAGAAGGACATCCACATCCACCTGCCCGAAGGCGCGGTGCCCAAGGATGGTCCTTCGGCCGGCATCGGCATGGTCACCTCGATCGTCTCGACGCTGACCGGTGTGCCTGTGCGCAAGGATGTCGCCATGACGGGCGAGGTTACGCTGCGAGGCCGGGTGCTGCCGATTGGCGGACTGAAGGAAAAGCTATTGGCGGCCCTGCGCGGCGGGATCACCACGGTTCTCATTCCGGAGGAAAACCGCAAGGACCTCGCTGAAATTCCCGATAACGTGAAGCAGGGGCTCGAGATTATTCCTGTCAGCCACGTCGATGAGGTGCTGGCAAAGGCTTTGACGGAAACGTTGACAGCCATCGAATGGACCGAGGCGGACGAACTGGCTGCGGCACCGCCGCAGCACGCACCGGCGAGCGGCGCGACCGCACATTGACCTGATCCTGAGCTGGACGCGTTTCGTGTCGCGAGACGCGTCCAGCGGGACATTTTGCTGCCGACTTTAGTGCCTGAAAGAAAGTGCAGGCGCTTGCCTGCTTGTCAGGCGGCGCTTGGCCCTGTAACGGGCCGCGTTCGCGCGCGTGTCGTGCGCGGCACTTTTGCATGAAGGATCTTGAAATGGGTTACCGGGTTGCCGTCGTCGGCGCGACCGGAAATGTCGGCCGCGAAATGCTCAACATCCTCGCCGAGCGCGAATTCCCCTGCGACGAAATCGCAGCGGTGGCTTCGCCGCGCTCGACGGGCATTGAAATTGAGTACGGCGAAAGCGGCAAAATGCTCAAGGTCAAGAACATCGAGCACTTCGATTTCACCGGCTGGGACATTGCCCTGTTCGCCGCCGGATCGGGTCCGACGGCGATCTATGCGCCCAAGGCCGCCTCGCAGGGTTGCGTGGTGATCGACAACTCGTCGCTCTACCGCATGGACCCGGACATTCCGCTGATCGTGCCGGAAGTGAACCCCGATGCGATCGACGGTTACAAGGTGCGCAACATCATCGCCAACCCCAACTGCTCGACCGCGCAGATGGTCGTGGCGCTGAAGCCGCTGCACGATGCCTACGGAATCAAGCGCGTCGTCGTATCGACCTACCAGTCGGTTTCTGGCGCGGGCAAGGCGGGCATGGACGAACTGTTCGAGCAGAGCCGCGCGATCTTCGTCGGCGATCCGGTCGAGCCGAAGAAGTTCACCAAGCAGATCGCCTTCAACGTGATCCCGCACATCGACGTCTTCCTGGATGATGGTTCCACCAAGGAAGAGTGGAAGATGGTGGTCGAGACCAAGAAGATCCTCGATCCCAAGATCAAGCTGCAGGCTACGTGCGTGCGCGTGCCGGTCTTCGTCGGCCACTCCGAAGCGCTCAACATCGAGTTCGAGAAGGAAGTCTCGGCCGAGGAAGCGCAGAACATCCTGCGCGAGGCGCCGGGCGTCATGCTCGTCGACAAGCGCGAGGACGGTGGCTACGTGACCCCGATCGAATGCGTGGGCGACGGCGCGACCTATGTCAGCCGCGTTCGCGAGGATCCGACGGTCGAGAACGGTCTGGCGCTGTGGTGCGTTTCAGACAACCTGCGCAAGGGCGCGGCGCTCAATGCCGTGCAGATCGCAGAGCTGCTGGGCCGCCGCCACCTCAAGAAGGGCTGACGCAGTCTCTGCATCGCCGCAGAATTCAAAAAAGGCTTCCGAGGCAGTGGCTTCGGAAGCCTTTTTGTTTTGCTTGAAGGGATTTGACCTGCAGCAAGGCGGCGAGGCATCATTTGCAGGAAGCCGGAATTTGAAAGGAAGTGAACTGATGTCCAAGAGCAATTTCAAGGACTGGCCTGAGATGGCCAAGACGCTCAACCCGGCCGTTGGCGAATTGAAGCGCAGTGCGCCGGGGCCGATGCAGGCGTTCTCGGAGATGGGCAAGGCAGCGCTGGAACCCGGTGCGCTCGACACCAAGACCAAGGAACTGATCGCGCTGGCCATATCGGTCGCAGTGCGCTGCGATCCTTGCGTGACTTACCATGCCTCAGCGGCGCAACGTCAGGGCGCGACGCGCGATGAAGTGGCGGAAGCGATGGGGATCGCGGTCTACATGGGTGCGGGCCCTTCGGCGATGTATGCGGCGCAGGCGCTTGAGGCCTTCGACCAGTGGGATGACAAGGCCAACGGCTGAGCCTTTCGCGATCCCGGTCCATGGTCTAGCCTGCCGGGCATGAGCAGAACCATGACTGGCGGCTGTCAGTGCGGCCGCATTCGGTACACCGCGCAGGTTGAGAACGACGAGGCCTATTTGTGCCATTGCCGGATGTGCCAGAAGGCCACTGGCGGTTTTGCTGCGGCCTTCGTGCAACTGCCGTCGGATTCGGTGACATGGGAGCGTGAGCCGGACTGGTATGCAAGTTCCCCGATTGCCCGGCGTCCGTTCTGTTCGCAATGCGGATCACCGCTGGGTTTCGATTTCATCGAGAGCTCCGGGCAGATGGATCTGACGCTGGGCAGCTTCGACGAGCCCGGTTTTTTCCGTCCCGTGGCCCATGCAGGCTGTGAAAGCTTGCATGAAAGCTGGCTGGATACCAAGGACCTCCCACGCCATTACAGCGCGACGACCGACAGTGTCGCCTCGCGTTGGAAAGCGGCAGGTCTGGAGGTTCCCGAGTGAACGAAGTGCGCAAGGACTACATCGAAGGTTTCGGCGGATCGCGGCTGGCCGTGCATACCTTGGGCGCAGGGCGTCCGCTGCTTTTGCTGCACGGCCTGTTTTCCAGCGCGCAGGTCAACTGGATCAAGTATGGCAATGCGCAGATCCTCGCCGATGCCGGTTTCGAAGTGATCATGCCGGACCTTCGCGCGCATGGTGAAAGCGAGGCGCCGCATGATCCGGATCTCTACCCGGAAGATGTGC
>NZ_JALHLE010000059.1:2500-5781 GCF_022832385.1 Novosphingobium album (ex Hu et al. 2023) | reverse complement strand
CGACCTTCAGGTTATGAGCCTGACGAGCTACCGGGCTGCTCCACCCCGCGTCACCATGTGGGGCTGGATTTATCAGCCCGGAAGCGTTTTTTGATGTCCATTCCGACGATGTCGGCCTGTACGGCGGGCTGCTCCACCCCGAGTTAGTATGTGTGCGTCGTGTGTTGACGCAAAAAGGGCCCTTTTGGGGCCCTTTCGGCCAGTGTGGCCATGTCATCATGAATGGGTTTTTTTCAAAAGCGCGCCGGCTTCAATGCCTGGCGACGTCCTACTCTTCCAACGCTTGAGCGTTAGTACCATCGGCGCTGTCAGGTTTCACGGCCGAGTTCGAGATGGGATCGGGTGGGGCACTGACGCTATGGTCACCAAGCAATGGAGCTGGCGCGTTTTTGTAATCGATATCCGTGCAAGTCTTTATGTCTGGCTGGCTTTATCGTCCACCGGACATCCCTTGGCAGGGCTGTCATTGATGGTGGAATTCTCAAGCATGAACAGAGTTATTAGGACCGGTTAGCTCCATGCGTTACCGCACTTCCACACCCGGCCTATCAACGTGATGGTCTATCACGACTCGATGATACCTAATCTCGAGGGAGGCTTCCCGCTTAGATGCTTTCAGCGGTTATCCCTTCCATACATAGCTACCCTGCTGCGCGGCTGGCGCCACGACAGGTACACCAGAGGTATGTTCATCCCGGTCCTCTCGTACTAGGGACAACTCCTCTCAAGTATCGACGCCCACGGCAGATAGGGACCAAACTGTCTCGCGACGTTCTGAACCCAGCTCACGTACCACTTTAATTGGCGAACAGCCAAACCCTTGGGACCTGCTCCAGCCCCAGGATGTGATGAGCCGACATCGAGGTGCCAAACGATTCCGTCGATATGAGCTCTTGGGAATCATCAGCCTGTTATCCCCGGCGTACCTTTTATCCGTTGAGCGATGGCCCTTCCACGAGGGACCACCGGATCACTATGACCGACTTTCGTCTCTGCTCGACTCGTCAGTCTCGCAGTCAGGCAGGCTTATGCCATTGCACTCTTGCAGCCGGTTTCCAACCGGCCTGAGCCTACCATCGCGCGCCTCCGTTACTCTTTAGGAGGCGACCGCCCCAGTCAAACTACCCGCCACAGAGGGTCCCTGTACCGGATAACGGTACGAGGTTAGACATTAAAAAATCACAGGGTGGTATTTCACCTATGGCTCCACGACAGCTGGCGCCGTCGCTTCAAAGCCTCCCACCTATGCTACACAATAATTTTCCAATGCCACTCTGAAGCTGCAGTAAAGGTGCACGGGGTCTTTCCGTCTAACCGCGGGTACTCCGCATCTTCACGGAGAATTCAATTTCGCTGAGCATATCCTGGAGACAGTGGGGAAGTCGTTACGCCATTCGTGCAGGTCGGAACTTACCCGACAAGGAATTTCGCTACCTTAGGACCGTTATAGTTACGGCCGCCGTTTACCGGGGCTTCAATTCGGAGCTTGCACTCCTCCTCTTAACCTTCCGGCACCGGGCAGGCGTCAGACCCTATACGTCGTCTTGAAGCCGACTTAGCAGAGTCCTGTGTTTTTGCTAAACAGTCGCTACCCCCTGGCCTGTGCCCCCCACATCTGCTTGCGCAAACATGGGGCCTCCTTCTTCCGAAGGTACGGAGGCAATTTGCCGAGTTCCTTCAGGATACTTCTCTCAAGCGCCTTGGTATACTCTACCTGACCACCTGTGTCGGTTTCGGGTACGGTCTATACGGTGGGGCTATTTCCTGGAACCTCTTCAAAGCACAACCAATCCGATAAGGTTGTACAATACACGAGATCCGTCACACACCACCAGGCCCACGAATATTAACGTGGTTCCCATCGACTACCCCCTTCGGGCTCGTCTTAGGGGCCGGCTCACCCTGCTCAGATTAGCTTTAAGCAGGAACCCTTGGTCTTTCGGCGAGAGGGCATCTCACCCTCTTTATCGCTACTCATGTCAGCATTCGCACTTCCGATACGTCCACGGTCGGTTACCCTTCCGCTTCACTCGCTTACGGAACGCTCCGCTACCGCTCAGTCAAAGACTGAACCCTAAGCTTCGGTGCATCACTTTAGCCCCGTTACATTTTCGCCGCAGGAACCCTTATTTAGACCAGTGAGCTGTTACGCTTTCTTTAAAGGATGGCTGCTTCTAAGCCAACCTCCTGGTTGTTTTGGGATTCCCACATGCTTTCCCACTTAGTGATGACTTGGGGACCTTAGCTGTAGGTTAGGGCTGTTTCCCTTTTGACGACGGACCTTAGCACCCGCCGTCTGTCTGCCGGATAAGACTCGTTGGTATTCGGAGTTTGGTTAGAATTGGTAGATCTCGCGACCCCCGCATCCATCCAGTGCTCTACCCCCAACGGCATACATCCGACGCTCTACCTCAATAGATTTCGCGGAGAACCAGCTATTTCCCGGCTTGATTGGCCTTTCACCCCTAAACACAACTCATCCGAGAATTTTTCAACATTCAACGGTTCGGTCCTCCAGTGCGTGTTACCGCACCTTCAACCTGGTCATGCCTAGATCGCCGGGTTTCGGGTCTAATTCATCGAACTCAGTCGCCCTATTCAGACTCGCTTTCGCTGCGCCTACACCTAACGGCTTAAGCTTGCTCGATAAATTAAGTCACTGACCCATTATGCAAGAGGTACGCTGTCACTCCCTATGGAGCTCCAACTGCTTGTAAGCATTCGGTTTCAGGTACTGTTTCACTCCCCTCATCGGGGTGCTTTTCACCTTTCCCTCACGGTACTGTGTTCGCTATCGGTCATGTACGAGTATTTAGGCTTGGAGGGTGGTCCCCCCATGTTCAGACAGGATTTCACGTGTCCCGCCCTACTCGAGTCCTTTGTCCTCATTTTCGCATACGGGGCTGTCACCCGCTATGGCCACTCTTTCCAAAGTGTTCTGCTAGTTTAGACAAAGGCACTGGCCTGGTCCGCGTTCGCTCGCCACTACTAACGGAATCTCGGTTGATGTCTTTTCCTCTGGTTACTTAGATGTTTCAGTTCACCAGGTTCGCTTCACCAAGCCTATTTTATTCAGCTTGGGATACCTTATCCACCTCACTCATTATCCGATTTCTCGAACAACGAGAGAAATGGTGAAGGTGGGTTTCCCCATTCGGAAATCGCCGGATCAAAGTTTGCTCACAACTCCCCGACGCTTATCGCAGCGTGCCACGTCCTTCATCGCCTGTACATGCCAAGGCATCCACCAAATGCTCTTACCTCACGCTTGAGAATCCACA
>NZ_JALHLE010000058.1 GCF_022832385.1 Novosphingobium album (ex Hu et al. 2023) | reverse complement strand
AAAATCTAAAACAGATTTTGGGCCACTCAGAAGGGGGCAGATCAGTTTGCCGATAGCCGGCTTTTGGGCGCCGCGAACCTCGTTCCCCAGTTTGACAGCAAGCAAGCCCTCCCGACCCTTCGTGCTGGTTCACTTTCGGTAGCTTGGTGCGCTCCTCCCTCACTTGCTCGCGCGATCTGCGCTCGACTGGACATTTCGCGCAAGTTGTCCGGCCTTTTCTACAGGTACCATGATAAACGAGTATTAATATTACTTTTCTAATAATAAATAAGCAAGCGATTTATCGTGCGAAAAAAACATTTTATCGAAATGTGATTGAGAATCGATTGAGAAAGTAGCGATTTAAGAATCGTGTCCAATATGATTCAAAAGCAAAATTTGGATTGTGGCTTAAACCATTTGCAGAGAATTGCGATTTTGCGTGATTTGCAATGAAAATTCCTGTGATTGCAGTCGAAGTATTGAGGAGAGATGCGCCGAATGGCTGCCGCCGTCTCACCCATAGCTACGGTCATCGGGCTCGCTCTGACTGACAGCGAGAAGGCAAAGTCGCTTTCGCAAGACGCTGAGGCCTTTGCTGAAACGACTAACCAGCGACTTTCTTCCGAAAACATCTCAATCATCAAAGACGTGGGAAAGCAACCGATCAAGGATGTCGCTAGTAGTTTGGAATTAATGTTCGGAATAGATCAAAACCACGATGAATTGTCCTCACGTTCTTATCAATCGTTCGTGAATTTGTTCGATCGACAGGAAGGATATTCAACCATGCTCGAAGATCTCGTCACCCTGCTTGGCCAATCCAGGCAGCGTGGTTCGCGCGCCCTGCAGGACATCGTCGCTCTGCTCGATCAGCAACAGCAGCAGAAGGGCCGGGCCTTCCTGCAAGACCTCGTGGCATTGCTCGACCAGCAGCAACAGCAGGGCGGCGGCAAAAACCTTCAGGATCTCGTCGCGCTGCTTGACCAGCAGCAGCAACAGGGCGGTGGCAAGGCGCTAAAGGACCTTGTCGCGCTGCTCGACCAGCAGCAGCAACAGGGCGGCGGCAAAGCGCTGCAGGACCTTGTCGCGCTGCTCGACCAGCAGCAGCAACAGGGCGGCGGCAAAGCGCTGCAGGATCTCGTCGCGCTGCTCGACCAGCAGCAGCAGCAGGGCGGCGGCAAGGCGCTAAAGGACCTTGTCGCGCTGCTCGACCAGCAGCAGCAGCAGCAGGGCGGCGGCAAGGCGCTAAAGGACCTTGTCGCGCTGCTCGACCAGCAGCAGCAGCAGGGCGGTGGCAAGGCGCTGCAGGACCTTGTCGCGCTGCTCGACCAGCAGCAGCAACAGGGTGGCGGAAAGGCGCTGCAGGACCTTGTCGCGCTGCTCGACCAGCAACAGCAACAAGGTGGCGGCAAGGGCCTCGCCAACGTGCTCAATCGTGCCCGTGGCGGCGTCGGAGGGCTCGAAGGGCTGGCGACGCTGCTTGACCAGCAGCAGCAACAGGGCGGCGGCAACGCGCTGCAGGACCTTGTCGCGCTGCTCGTCCAGCAACAGCAACATGGGGGCGGCAAGGGCCTCGCCAACGTGCTCACTCGTGCCCGTGGCGGCGTCGGAGGGCTCGAAGGGCTGGCGACGCTGCTTGACCAGCAGCAGCAAAAGGGGCGCGCCTTCCTGCAGGACCTTGTTGCAGTGCTAGATCAGCAGCAACAGCAGAAGGGCCGTGCTTTCCTCCAGGATCTCGTGGCGGTGCTCGACCAGCAGCAACAGGGCGGTGGCAAAAACCTTTTGGATCTTGTTGCCCTGCTCGATCAGCAACAGCAGCAAGGTGGAGGCAAAGGTCTCGCCAACGTGCTCAATCGCGCCCGCGGCGCCGCCGGAGGGCTCGAAGGGCTGGCGACGCTGCTCGACCCGCAGCAGAAAGGCGTATCCGCAGCCAGGCTGGCCAACATGATGCCGTTCGATCAGCAGCAGCGCGGCCGCGCCTTCCTGCAGGACCTCGTGGCGTTGCTTGATCAGCAACAGCAGCAAGGCGGAGGCAGGAGCCTTCAAGATCTCGTCGCGCTGCTCGATCAGCAGCAGCAACAGGGCGGCGGCAAGTTGCTGCAAGACCTCGTCGCTCTGCTCGACCAGCAGCAGCAAGGCGGCGGTCGTCTTGCCGGTCTCCAGTCGCGCATCCGGTGAGGCGAAAGGCCGATGAGCGATAGAGCGACCAATGTTGTGGAACTGCCTGTCTGGCGGTCTACTTTCCAGCCGGACGGTGACGCGGCGACCATGTCCGCGATGCGCGAGGCATTCCTGGCCCGGCGCAGTGAACTGGCTATCGCGGCGCTGCGGGATGGCGATGCCTTCCTCCAGGGCCGGGGACTCGGCAGCCTGCCGACCGGGCTGCTGGGCGACCTTGGAAATAGGGCGCCGATGGCCGGCGCGACGGCCGAGGTCGTGTTCGACGACCCGGTCTTTGCCATCTGGCTGCGCTTCCTGCTGCGCGCCACTGCGAGCGGCCGGTCCGACGAGGCGGATATGCACCTGGCGCAGCTTCCCTCGGTCCTGGCCGACGTCGAGCGCCGGGTGACGGGCAAGGCCGAATCCTATGTCCCCGGAACGTTGATCGCGGTGGAGCGCTGGTCTCTGCACCCCTACGTCCATGCGGCCGCCCCGCCGAGCTACGACTTCACGGGGAAGACTGCACCAGCGGAGGATACCGCGGCCCCGGGGCATCCGATGCGCCTGCAGGCCGATGTCGTCGGCTTCGCCCTTGACCGCGTCCGAGCGGGTTGGCCCGCGATGGCCGAGCAAATCGACGAGTATGTCCGGGTCATCGGCTACCTGCCGGACGGGACTTTTCGCAGTTGTTCGGCGGCTCGCTACGCGGGCATCATCCTGCTCGGCAATCTCGATGAATCGGTGCTCGATATCGAGGAATCGCTGGTCCATGAAGCCGGACACCAGGTGCTGTATCGGCTGGGCGAGATGACCCCGTTGGTCGAACGGGGAACCCCGGTCACCGCAGGCTACACGTTGCCGTGGTCGGGATCGCGGCGCGATCTGTTCGGCTATTTCCACGCCTATTTCATCTATGTCCTGCTGACGAAGTACTTCTGGCGGCGTGGCAAAATGGGTGATCGCTATGCGCGTGACTTCCAGTTGCGGGCCATGCTGATCATGGCAAGCAACCACCAGGCTGCGCATGAACTCGCCGCCGACCGAGGACTCACGCCACAGGCACGCATGATTGTCGGGATGCTCGCGGTCGAAATGGACGAGCTCCATGCAGAGATGCGCGAAGCCTTTCCCGCTGACGAAAAGGAAGCCGCCCATGGCTGAGGCAGATGAACCCGACGCCGTGCTGGCGGACGAGCGCTACGCCGACCTGCGTCTGACTGACGGGATCGAGCTTTCGGTGGCGGATGGCAACATCGTGCTGACGAACGGCGCCACTGGCGCGCGCAAGGCCTTCGCCCGGGAGGACCTGGCGGTCCTCGAGCGGTTCACCGACTGGATCGACCCCACCGCGCTCATCCAACAGGCACTCGATGACGCGGGCGAGGAGCAGGGCAGCGCTGCCGCGGCGATCGATCGCAGCATTGCAGTGTTTCGTGACCTCCTGTCGATCGGTGCGCTATCGTCGCGCCGCGACGACCTGACCGGCGAGCGGATTCCTTCCCCCGGAGCTGGCTGGGAAGCGGCGATGCGCTTCCTGCTGGAAACCAGAACCACCGACCGGACGCGCTTCGCCGTGCCGGAGGAGTACAATGCTGCGCTTGCCGTGAAGGCTTCGCTCGCGCGGCAGGCCTCGGCCTATCTTGAAGTGGTCGACGCTCCCTTCATCGCGCTACCGCCGCCAATCACGAGCAGCCGCAAGGGCGCATCCTTCCCAAAGGTTCTGGAAACACGGCGCACTGCCCGGCGCTATGCGGACGAGGCGCTGAGTGAAGCTCATCTTTCGACTTTGCTCTATTACGGGTGGGGACAGCTGCGCACCGTCCCCAATCCGCTCGGCGATGTGTTCGTGCGCAAGACCTCGCCAAGTGGCGGTTCGCTGCATCCGGTCGAGGTCTACCCGGTCGTGCTCAACGTCGAGGGCGTGGCCAAGGGCTGCTATCACTATTCGGTGCGGCGCCACGGTCTCGAGAAGATTTCCACCGGGGACCCGTCCGAATGGATCGCCGCGGCCTGCGGCGATCAAAAATGGGTCGAGGAAGCCGGCGTCGTGTTCCTGCTCGCGGCCTTCCTGCCGCGCACCGCCTGGAAGTACGACTATTCACGCGTGGCGCGCGCCGTGATGGCCGAGATCGGCCTGAGCAGTCAATCGGCTCTGTTGACCGCGACCTGGCTCGGGCTGGGCGGTTTCACGACGGCGGCGCTCCGCGACGAAACTTTCGAACGCCAGCTGAGTCTCGATCCCTTGCGCCAGCCGGTCTTCTCGGTAGTCGGTGCGGGTGCGCTGGAACCGGAAATCTCCGACCATGCCAGGCCGCGTTACGAGACCGCACTGCCTGTCGAGGGCACGTGACCGTCCAACACATCGACGGTGCCCTCGACGTGGTTTGCGATCGCGAGGCTGCGGAACCACCTTACGTCGAGATGCTGGTCGCGGCGATGCGCGCGTCCGCGTGCAAGGCCATATGGCGGAGCGAAGAAGGCGACCATCGCGAGGTCTTCTTACCCGCCGGGGCAAACGGTGCGACTCTGCCCATGACCTGCTGCTATATGGACCTCGAGCGTTACGCGCCCGCCCTGACGGACCTGCTGCGTCCGAATGATCCGGCCATCACAACGATCGGCCGCGTCAATGCCTATGTATCACCACCGGGATGCGGGACCCCGCTCCATTTCGACCAGCGGACGGTATGGATCGTCCAGTTGTTCGGCGAGAAGACCTGGCATTTGGCCGATCGGCCGACGGTGGTCGACCCGCATCGCAATTGCGTTGCGCCCGAAGGGGCAACCTCGGTCGACTTCGACGGGCAGAGGTTGTCAGTCCCCAAAGAGTTGGCGGTCCACAAGTTGCGGCCTGGCGACTGGCTGACAGTGCCGCGTGGCACCTGGCACGCGACCCGAACTGAAAGCGGGTCGGTTTCGGTCAGTCTGGCCGAACCGCCCTTGCCGCGAGAAATTCGCACGACACGACATAGGGGACATCCGAATGGACGTTAACAACGCGCGGCTGTGTGCCGCGGTGCGCATGGTCGAACGTGGCCCCGCCCGGCGCGCGCGCGGCGCGGCCCTGGCGGAATTCATGGGGGGCGCGGACGTCGACCCGACGCTCATCGAGCCCATCGATCGCCAGCAGGCGCGCGCAAAGCTGCTTCACATGGAATCGCTCGGCACGCAGATCGGCAAGACACCCGAGGCTAGCCGCAAGCTGTTTGAAGCGGTGATCGGCAAGGACGATTCGCTTCCGCGCCGCTTTCTCGCCTCGGGCGACGCGGCTGCGCGCGCCGTGGGGCGGGTGATTGTGCACGGCGGAGCGCTCTACGGCACGGGATCGTTGATCGGTAGTCGCGTCATGATTACCAACAACCACGTTCTGCCCGATACCGATACCGCTGACGGATCGGCGATCGAACTCGGCTATTACGAGCCGGTGCCAGGCCAGGCGGCATTCGAAGGGCAGTCGTTTCCGCTCGACCCAGACTTGTTCTTCTACACGAGTGAGGACTTGGACTTCACCCTGTGCGGTGTTCAGAGCGAGATAGATGGACGCTCGACCGCCAATTTCGGCGCGCTCGACCTGTTCTGGGAAAGTGGCAAGGCTCTGGTCGGCGAGCGGGTCAACATCGTCCACCACGCCGGTGGGCGACCGCAGGTGCTGAGCATCCGCGAGAACGCTATGGTCGATATCTTCGACGACTGGCTGCACTATCTCGCCGACACTGAGCCCGGCTCCTCAGGCGCCGCAGTGTTCAACGACGAATGGCAGATGATTGCGCTCCATCACGCTTCGGTACCGACCGGCGACGGGTCGGTGATGAACGAAGGCGTGCGGGTGAGCTCGATCGTCGCACACCTCGTCGGAGCGATGGGATAGCTAATCGATCTGCATCGGTATGCGGATCATGCCTCCCTCGTCCGTTGCCGGACCTTGGGCGCGAAAACCGATAGTCTCGTACCAGCCGACAGCGTCCGGCGCGGCGCTGACCGTGAATGGTCCGCGGTGGCCGGCCGCACGGCAGGCCTCGCGCGCGGCGCTCCACAGTGCCC
>NZ_JALHLE010000057.1 GCF_022832385.1 Novosphingobium album (ex Hu et al. 2023) | reverse complement strand
GGTGGAGCAGCCCGGTAGCTCGTCAGGCTCATAACCTGAAGGTCGCAGGTTCAAATCCTGCCCCCGCAACCAATCTTTCCAACAGCTTAGATGATGCGCGCTCCGCAAGGCGAGACGCCGTGTCCGCATGAGGTCCGCAATTTGGTCACGACAAATTGGGCTGAGCTTGCCTCCGACTAAGGTCATTTCATCGCGGTCTAGGCTTTGAATCGCGAGAATGACCGTAACGGGCCGGTAGGCGAATGACCGCTTCGAATGTGGAATGGAGGGATAGCTGACGTTCACAGCGCGGCAGTTTGCGACCAGACCCGGTCGTTCCCATCAACCATCATGAAGGACCGTTCACGCCAAAACCTGCCGTTGGTGTGGCTCTCAGCACCCGGACAGAAGCCGCGAACATCTCGGCCATACACTCGCTCAAATGAAGCCGCCGGAAGCTGCCGCTTATTCATTGCTGAGCCAAAGACGATAGCCATCTCGACATTCCTCCTATTTACGGACTGGTTTGGGCAAAGCTTCGTCAAGCGGGGCAGGTGCGATTGCACCCACCCCGCCGAGGATTTGCCCGATGATTGGGGCTTAGGCCGCCTTGTCTTCAGTCAGCTGCGGTGTGTCGTCGTTGACATGCTCGCGGCTTCCGATGGCGATCTTGCGCGGCTTGAGCGATTCAGGGACGATCCGCTGGAGCGAGATCGTCAACATGCCGTGCTCATAATCCGCATCGCGCACTTCGACATAGTCGGCCAGCTGGAACCGCCGCTCGAACGCGCGGGCAGCGATACCGCGGTGAACGAATTCAACACCGTCTTCGTCCTTCTCGGTCTTCTGACCGGAGATGACGAGCTGGTTCTGCTGTGCAGTGATGTCGATTTCGTCCGGACGGAAGCCGGCAACCGCCAGAGTGATCCGGTAGCTGTCCTCGCCGGTGCGAACGATGTCGAAGGGTGGGTAGCCATCCTGCGTCTCGGCGCGGAAGCTGTTCTCGAGCGCATCGAAGAGCCGATCGAAACCGACCGTCGAGCGGCGATAGGGGGTCAAATCAAATGCAGTTCTCATTTCCAAATCCTCCTTGTTGAGCAATCTGGGCGTGAGAGGCGCCGGGAACCAAGAGCCGACGCCCTCTGTCCAACCGGACCCGTTATGGCATCCGGCATTGATAAAATTATGAAACGCGCAATTGGTTTCAAGACCTATTAAGAATTTTTATGGGTTTGTTTTCAGTGCCTTGCAAGAGAAGACCAGGCGCACCGATGGAGGTGCGCCTGGCCTTCTTCCAGGAGACAATTTGATAGGATCAAGTCCGTTTACGCGGTCAGCCGATCGCTGCTCGCGTGACTGGAAGCCCAGTTTTGCATCTGGTCCTTGACCGCCAGTTTGAGCTTCTTCAGCCGGGCAATCAGAACTTCGTCAGGCCGGGGTCGTTTGCTTTCCAGCCGGATTTCATCCTCCAGCCGTGCATGTTCGCGTGAAAGATACTCCAGATACCTGTCGGCCATAGACTCCTCCTCTCTCATTCGACCGATTGATCCGTTAAGCCCCGTTCAGAACCTGCCCAGTGTCAGGCCGCGTGAGCAGGTGCCGAACTGGCATTGCTAACTGCCTGGTGTTCGCGGATTGGAGAGCGCGGTGCGATACCCCGCTCTCCTCTCGCGATTAAAAGTCCATCGCCGGCATCGGTGCTGGCGTGTCTTCCTTCGGCAGCTCAGCCACCAGAGCCTCGGTGGTGATCAGCAGCGAGGCAACCGAAGCCGCATCCTGCAACGCCGTGCGTACGACCTTTGCCGGATCGATGACGCCTGACTTCACAAGGTCTTCGTATTCGCCGGTCGCGGCGTTGAAGCCGTGGTTGTAATCGTCGCCTTCGAGCAGCTTGCCGACGATATAGGCACCGTCCTCGCCTGCGTTCTCGGCGATCTGGCGAGCCGGTGCTCGCAGCGCGCGGCGCACGATGTCGATACCCGACTGCTGGTCGTCATTGGCGGCCTTGAGCCCTTCGAGCGACTTAAGCGCCCGGAGCAGAGCGATACCGCCGCCCGGCAGAATGCCTTCTTCAACGGCAGCGCGCGTTGCATGCAGCGCGTCGTCGACGCGGTCCTTACGCTCCTTGACCTCGACTTCGGTCGCACCGCCGACGCGGATGACGGCGACGCCGCCAGCCAGCTTGGCCACGCGTTCTTGAAGCTTTTCACGGTCGTAGTCGCTGGTCGTGGTCTCGATCTGGGCACGGATCTGGCTGACACGGGCGTCGATGTCGGCCTTGTTACCGGCACCATCGACGATGGTGGTGTTGTCCTTGTCGATGATGACCTTCTTGGCCCGGCCGAGCATGCCGATCGTGACATTTTCCAGCTTGGTGCCGAGTTCCTCGCTGACCACATTGCCGGCGGTGAGGATGGCAATATCCTCCAGCATGGCCTTGCGGCGATCGCCGAAGCCGGGTGCCTTGACCGCCGCGACCTTGAGGCCGCCGCGCAGCTTGTTGACCACCAGGGTAGCCAGGGCTTCGCCTTCGACATCCTCCGCGATGATCAGCAACGGCTTGCCCGACTGCACGACCTGTTCGAGCAGCGGGATCAGCGCCTGCAGGTTCGACAGCTTCTTCTCATGGATGAGGATGTAGGGATCCTCGAGTTCCACCTTCAGCTTTTCGGCGTTGGTCACGAAGTAGGGCGAGAGATAGCCGCGATCGAACTGCATGCCCTCGACCGTTTCGAGCTCGGTTTCGAGGCTCTTGGCTTCCTCGACCGTGATCACGCCTTCGTTGCCGACTTTGTCCATGGCTTCGGCAAGGATGCGACCGACGGTTTCGTCGCCATTGGCGGAAATGGTCGCGACCTGTGCGATTTCACTGTTGGCGGACACCTTCTTGGCATGGCTTTCGAGGTCCTTGACCACGGTGCCGACGGCGAGGTCGATACCGCGCTTCAGGTCCATCGGGTTCATGCCGGCAGCAACCGCCTTGGCACCTTCGCGCACTATGGCTTGGGCCAGAACGGTGGCGGTGGTCGTGCCGTCACCCGCCTTGTCGTTCTGCTTGCTGGCGACTTCGCGCAGCATCTGTGCGCCCATGTTTTCGAACTTGTCCTTGAGTTCGATTTCCTTGGCGACAGTGACGCCATCCTTGGTGATACGAGGGGCACCGAAGCTCTTCTCGATCACCACGTTGCGGCCCTTGGGGCCGAGAGTTACCTTAACCGCATTTGCAAGCGTATCCACGCCGCGGAGCATGCGATCACGCGCATCCGACGCAAACTTTACTTCTTTCGCAGCCATCTGGCCTGCTCCTTTCTCTTCTTTCGATTGAACCGAAGATCGGGTTGGTTGCTTACGCCGCCTTTTTGAGCTCGGCGGCAGTTTCGATGATGCCGAGGATGTCGCTCTCCTTCATGATGAGCAGGTCCTCGCCGTCGATCCGCACTTCGGTGCCAGACCACTTGCCGAACAGGATGCGGTCGCCCGCCTTGACGGCGAGTTCCACCAGCTTCCCGGCATCGTCACGCGCCCCCGGGCCAACGGCGACGACTTCGCCTTCCATCGGCTTTTCCTTGGCGGTGTCAGGGATGATAATGCCGCCGGCCGTCTTTTCTTCGGCCTCGATACGGCGAACCAGCACGCGATCGTGCAAAGGTCGGAAATGCATGCATAACCTCCATTACAAAGCGAAATGACTTACAGCGCCTCCCCCGGATGATCGGCAGGAGGCATTTCGCGATCTAGTTTTGCTGGAAACGGCTTCAAGAGGTCCAAATCAAATTTTTTGGCACTCGCCGATTGCGACTGCCAATGGGCGCTTTCCGGAGGCCTTATCAGGGTCTTGACGGTCTGAAATCGACTCACAAAATATCCCGAGCGGAGCAATCCGCGGTGAGTGATAAGCGGCAAGGCAGAAAGGAGGATGTTCCCATGTCGCAACCATTCGCACGCTACCTGCATCCCTTCGATGTAGCGCATCATCCCGCGCTTGAGCCCGAAGTGAAGCGAGCCATCCTGGCTTCCTGGGCATCTGATCGGCATGCCGTCGAAAACCAACCTGCGATGCGACAGCCCCCCGAACTCAAAGGTCCGGTTTGCGTTGACGACGTATTCGCGGCGCTGCGCTCGCTCGACGGCCCGGACAGCCAGCCCACGCTGCAATGACCGATCGCGCTTTTCTGGTTCAGCTGGACGGATATGGGCTTACCACGGCAGAAATCTGCTATTTCATGCCGGATCACCCCTCGCTCTTGCAGGTCTATGCCTGGCAGGAATACGACGCAGCACCGGATTTTCCGGTACTGTTCGACTTCCTCGCGCATTGGCGGCGCGAGATCGAAGCGGAGATCAGGTCAGTCCGAATCGCCCATGAGAAAGTGATCCGGCCAGCGAGCTGGCGTTTGGCGGACGGCGTGATCTCGTGGGAGTAGCAGAGCCGGGTGATTGAGCTTGCAGACCCGTATTCATGCTAGTCGCAGTCATACCGCCCTGCGTGGCCCGAGGTCAAATGTCGGCTTCTGGCAGGAGCCGACCTTCATCCTACGGCATAGGAAAGGCAGAAAAGTCCCAGGCCCAGTCATAATCGGGCGGTCCGCTTTCAAGCATCGTAATATTGCGGTCGAACGGCGTGAGTGGGCGCGAAGCGGTCAACGCTGCGAGTGATGGCTCTTTGGGAACGCCAACAACGGGTGGGCGAGTTCGTATACGCCTTTAGATTATGATGAGTCCAAGTGCGATGCCAATGACTAGCCCACCTACGACCATTTGCATTGTGCTGAATTGAACCTTGGAACGAGGAAGAAAGTGCAGGGTCGGGCCTTGGCATTCATCCAATGATTTCAGCCGCTTTTCGCCGCGAAATGCTTTTATTTCTCCCATATTCCCGCGGCATCCCTGATTAAGATTCGAGCTGGCTGAATATAGTGTCTCACGAAGACCAAATTTTCTAGCGCATAATGCGAACGCGATCAGCGGCTTTGTGAAGTTTCTGAGAAAATCGCTCTGGCTCGTCCTCAATCTGTTGAGCCATTTGTTCGCCTAAGAGGGCAGCAAATTCCGCAAGGTGTGCGTAATCAATTCCATGAAGGGCGGCGCGGCTTGTCAGCAGTCCTTCCATTTGTCCCGCCAACAGCCGATCATGTGCTTCCTTTTGAACATACCGAACAAGATCGGGGTGGGCAGTGCTGTGCATCTCGAACAGATCGTCTTGCGTAGCCATGGGCCAAACGTCATCGACGACCACGAATAGGTTCGCAGGCGATGCCATCCCCGTCACCATCCATTTCAGGGCGGTAGCCAGGTTGACCGCGATAAATGGGCGCAACGCCAGCTGCCCATGCGGCGGCACAATTCCGATAATAGGCACCACTCGATTGGTTGCGTTCAACCACCGGCCGTTGCCGAAAGGTCTGCGGGGTTGTTTTAGGTTGCACTGGCGGTCGATATTGCGTGGGATGCGCGGCGCGATAGGTGGCTGGCGGATCAAATTCCGAGCCCCAGATGCCGGTTCGCCGCTGCTTCGCGAGGGCTTCATTTTCTAAATATGCCTGACTGAACTGCGGCAGAGCAACGGCGAAACCGGCATCAATCATCGCCTTACCGAGATCCTGTCTTCCAACCTCACAAGTCGCAACAATGCGGTCGTAACGGTCAATATCGCGTTGCCTGCACGTGACCGGCCTGCCGTTGGCCAAGCTGGAGAGGAGAGCCGTAGCATCTTGGCCGCAATTCCAGAGTTCACCGTTTCGGCTGCAGCTTTGCTGGGCTTCAACCGCATCGATACCGTGCAAGCGAACGCGTTGTCCGCCGAGGTCTATCGTGTCACCGTCAATAACCTTGGCCGTGCCTAAAATCATCTGAGCACTTGCCCCGGAAGGTAGAAAAAATAGCAACGCTAAAAGTAAACGCCACATTCTACATAGCTCGCAACAGAATCAATATCTTGGCTTCTTGCCTTAGAAACTCGGACGCGACAACCGCTGCGCTGTTAATGCACTCTGTCATCCTAGCCGAAAGCGGTCGGCGGCTTTGTGAAGCTTCTGAAAGAATCGTTCTGGGTCGTCCTCAATCTGTTGAGCCATTTGTTCGCCTATGAGAGCAGCAAATTCCGCCAGGTGCGCGTCATCAATTCCATGAAGGGCGGCGCGGCTTGTCAGCAGGCCTGCCATTTGTCCCGCCAACAGCCGATCATGTGCTTCCTTTTGAACATACCGAACAAGATCGGGGTCGGCAGTGCTGTGCATTTCGAACAGGTCATCTTGTGTCTGGTGCTTAACTTCTGTCCAAAGCGCGCTGTCTGGCCAGCGAGACCGATTGCTATCGGCGTTTGGTGATGCATATCGGATCGCATCAAGCGTGGCGGCCACCACATCGCCGAATCGATCATCGAGATCCGTCCATGTCGTGACGCCAGACCGCTCTTTGAGATGCTTCTTTCCAGCTCGAAGCTCAACTCGCCAGATTGAACATTTTTCGGGCGCATCACGTTCAAGAGCTGGTAAGCCTCCTTCCAATCTTGGCGCGTCCCAAATCTCCCACCAGCCAACCTTTTTTTTGGCGATGATTTCCGCACGCTTGTCGTAAACGATGACTTGCCGTCCTGGCATCGTTCCAATGGTCACGGATGTGGCGCGCCCCGATCGACCATTCACCGCCATGTCTATCTTTTCAATGTGATCGGCGCGACGCGCGTTCGAATGCATCACAAAATGTTCAGGCGTGAGGGTGAAATCAGGCGCCAAGAAGTCGATGGCGTAATCCACTCTGCTGATGCTTTCCGCAGTGGGGAGAAGCGTGATCTCCAGCGCAGCCATAGTTTCGTAGATTTTGCTCCTCGCTCCCTCAAACCCGTTAATCGCGAGAAAGAACGAGTTGGACGATACCCTGATGCCCCAAGGATCTTTTGGGTTGGGCTTCTTGAAAAACCACGTCGCGCCAAATTCACCGGTGGTGACTTTGAACGCGTAACCTCCCTTCGATCCGCTCTCAAACACGGCCATGCCAATGCCGTTCCATTCCAGAAAGGTACGCTGGCGGGCTTTCTGGGCTTCTTCCTTCGCTCTCTCCAAGGCGGCAGAAAATTGGGGCGATATTTGTCCTTTGAAGCTGACATCAAGGCCATCGAAGCCGCGATAAAGCAGTTTGAAGCGCCCCGGGTTTTCCGGAGGCTATCCGGTTTGACTCAGG
>NZ_JALHLE010000056.1 GCF_022832385.1 Novosphingobium album (ex Hu et al. 2023) | reverse complement strand
TACATGGTCTGGGTCGTCATGGGTCTTGCCTCTCTCCGGTGGCGGTTACGCGCCGCTGCCTTGTGAAATCTCTATGTTGACCGTGGCCGTGGCGATCGGCTTGTCCTCGCTCTCCTGCCACAGCATCGCGGCAACATTGGCGAGCCGGCGGCCTGCGCGCACGATCCGGGCGGTCGCGAACGTCCGTTGTTCCAATGCGGGGCGCAGGTACTCTACGGTGGTGTTCACTGGCTCAAGCTGTGCCGGGCTGCGTCTGAGGCGCAAGTCCGCGTCAAGCGCGGCCATTGCTGCAAGTTCGAGCAGCGTTGCAACAACACCGCCGTGATACATTCCCGGGTTGCCGCAAAGGTTTTCTGCGTAATCGACCGCAAGCACGGGACGCCCGTCTTCCCAGCGGTCGACGGCAATGCCGATCGTACTGGCAAACACGGGCAGGTCGATTGGATGCGTGCTCATTTGATTGTGCTCCTCAAAGCAACGCGTAGGCCGAGGAGACAAGGCAGGCGGGATCGTCCGGACTGCGCTCGTAGGCGATACCGCGTGCATAGCCGATCGACGATGACAGGCTCACGCATTCGCACCGGCATATCAGGCCGGCGCCGCGTTCGAGCGGGCGCAAGTAGTCTGTACGCAAGTCCAGGGTAACCTGCGGCAGATAGCCACCGCGCCGCAGCCAGATCGAAACCCCGGCCGTGTTGTCGAGCAGCGCCATGACCGGGCCACGCGCCAGGGATCGTTCCTGAGGGTCGCCTGTCAGCCGCTCTTGCCAGGGCATGGCGAGTTCTATCCAGCGATCGCCATGCGCATGATAGCAATGGCCCAGCATCGCGTTGAGGCCCTTGCCGGAGAGCACGGCATCAAGTTCTGCCGGTTCGAAGCGCCAGGCGTCTGTTTTGGTCACTTTCCTCTCCTAATGGAAACGGCGCGCGGTACGTTGGGGAGCGTCAGGGTGTGATGGCCACTGCTTCGCGGTGCCCAAGGGAGGCGGAAATGCGGCGTGCCGATGCGATGGTTGCGCTTTTCAGCATCGCTGCATCGTCGTTCATGCGGCCGGTCGGCCCGGCGACGATCAATGCCCCAAGCACGCGCGAGGAATTGTCCATCACCGGTGCCGCAATGCCGGTGATCCCTTGCACCATCTCGTCCGCGACCGATGAAAATTGTTCTTCGCGTGCCGTCCGGACGTATTCAAGCAAGCGGCTTTTGCCGGTTTCGGTTTGCGCAGTGATGTGTTTGAGCGGAGCTTCGGCAAGCTGGGCCTTCACTTCGTCGTCCGTCATTCCTGCAAGCAGAATGCGGCCGCCCGCGGTGCAATAGAGCGGGCTGCGGTCACCGATGCCGACCGAGATGCGGATCGCACCCCGGCTTTCGACCATGCCGATATAAGTCATCATTTGCGGGCGTTCTCCGGTCAGGACGCCGTAGAGCACGGTTTCTCCGGTGAGTTCGTTGAGAGACTTCATGCCCGCACGGATGTAGTCGTCCATATGGCTGCGCTGCCGGGCCGCCAGCACTGTCCCGGCGAGGTCGAAGGAACTGCCGCCCAGCCGGTACGTGCCATCCGAAAACACCACGTAGTCCATATCCACCAGGCCGCGCAGCAGGCCTATCAGGCTTGTCTTCGGGGTTCCCAGCCGGCGGCTCAGCTCGGCGAGGCTGAGAGGGGCGTCCGACAGGCTCAATACTTTTATGATCTGCAGTACCCGCGCCACCGAGAGAGGCGCCTTTCCGCTGCTGGACTTCCCTTCCATTGTTTGCCCCCAAAACCCCCATGCAGGCCGTTGCATCGTGCGCCGTCGCGCATTCGCTCTTCGCGGCATTTCCCCGCCCTGATTTTGCGTTCTTGCCAGCACAGTCCGGACGATTTATAAATGAACGCAAATACGAATAATGGTCGCATATACGTATATTGAGCATCCTGTCAAGGCGGGTTTTCGAAGGACTTCGAAGCGCCGTCGCAACGCCTCCGAAGCGGTCCTTGTGAGGGGCCGGGGGCAGAAGGAACAGGGCAAGACTCGAAGGGAGAGTTCATGAAAGTCAATCTCGGCATCGCTTCGCAGAATTCGGCCGATTGGGAGCGGATTATCGAAGGTGATCACGAAAATCCGCCGCAAATGGATGACTGGCGGATCGTGGAGCAGGCACTGGCACTGGGTGATCTGGCCGAACCGCTTGGATTTGACGGTATCTGGGTGCCGGAGCACTTCGGCACGCCTTACGGGATGACTCCCAATCCGTTGCAGCTGCTGGCGTATTTTGCCGGACGTACGCAGCGCGTCAGCTTCGGTACGCAGATCGTGGTCGTGCCCTGGTGGAATCCGATGCGGCTGATCCACCAGATCGCCTATCTCGATATCATTTCGAACGGCCGTTACCAGACCATCGGGCTGGGCCGGGGCGTGGCCAAGAGCGAGTTCGATGCGCTGGGCATCCCGCGCGAGACCAGCATGAAGCGCTTCGAGGAAACGATCGACATCCTCGAACTCGCCTTCACCAAGGGGCGCTTCTCCTATGAGGGGGAAGTATTCCGGATCCCCGAGACGGAAATCCGGCCCGCGCCCAAGAGCAGGGACCTGTTCTCGCGCCTCTACGGCGCCTCCGCCACCGGCCCGTCGCTGGAAATGATCTCGCGGCGCGGCGTCAAGCCGCTGTTCGTCGGCAACAAGCCGCTCAGTGACGCGGCTGACGATGTGCGCAAGGTCAATACCATGCGCCGCGAGGTCGGATTGCCGCCTTGCCAGCCCAAGAACATCCTCTTCACCTATTGCGTGGCCGACCGGTACGAGGCCGAGAAGGCCGACGAATACCTGGCTGCGGCGAACCGCGACGTGGCGCTGGCCTACGGACTGAACGATCCTTCGAACTTTGCGGGCGTGAAGGGGTACGAAAGCTATGCGGCGCGGGCCAGCGGGGCGACGGCTCCGGATGCGAGGGCCGCCGCCGAAGGCAAGCCTGCACCCAAAGGCTATGACCAGTCGAACCTGATGATCGGGACGCCCGACATCATCATCGAGCGCATTATCGAAAACCAGAAGGCCTGCTCCTTCTCGGAGATCACGCTCATGCCGCAGTTCGGAACCATGCCTTACAGCGAAGCGGCCAGAAGCGTGGAGCTCTTTGCCCGCGAGGTGCTGCCGGCCGTCCACGAAATGGAAGCGCCGCTCCATCCCTCGGCCCTGCCAGAGGAGATGGCGAGCGATGCCTGAGCGCACCGAGACCTCCCGGTTGAACCCCGATCTGTGGGTCTGGGGCGAGGACGAGATGCGTCCGCGCCTGCTGCACGCGATGATCCGTGTCGCCGATTTCAAGGAATCTCTGCGGTTCTACTGCGACACCTTGGGCATGCACGTGCTCGACCGGTTCGATGTGGAATCGCGGCGGGCGACGGGCGTTTTCCTGGGATATGGAAACTACCGGAATTCTGCGCTGCTGGAACTCACGCAGAAGTGGGATGTGGATACATACACGCATGGCGACGCCTTCGGGCATATCGCGATCGGTGTGCCGGATCTGGCTTCAACGGTGAGCGCGATCGCGGATGCCGGATACGAAGTGACCGATCAGCCCAAGGTGCTGATGCCGGGCGGTCCGATGGTCGCTTTCGCGAAGGATCCGGATGGTTTTGCGGTCGAATTGATTCAAATACGGCGGGCCTGACAGTCGTGTGCGAGCCAGCTCCTTCATTGTATCATCGATGGCGGCATGAAGTTTGCCCCGCGCCCTTCGGGAAGGCGGGGTTCTGGGCATGACCATTTTCCACGACCTCCTGCGATCGTCTGCCGCGACGCATGGCGGCCGCATCGCGCTGCTGTTCGGGGAGGAGCAGCTTTCCTACGAAGATGTGCTTGTTCGCGCCGAGGGGCTGGCGGTGAAGCTCACGTCCGAGGGAATTGGGCCGGACGACCATCTTGCCGTGGTCATGGACAATTCGCTCGAATGCGTTCTCGTGTGGCTGGCCAGCAGCATCATCGGTTGCACCGAGGTGCCGGTCAATCCGCAGTATCGGGGGACATTGCTCCACTATATGCTGGCGGACGCGCAAGTGACCGCGGCCGTGTGCGACGCGTGCTATCTTCCCGGCATTCTGGACGTTGCGGCGCAGTTGCCGGATCTGAAGCGCGTGCTGGTAAACGGGCACGATGCCGGTTCCGGCAGCTTTCCGGTCACAATCCGTTCGCTCGACGTCTCGGCAACACCCGAGCAGTTCGTTGGCGTGGAGAGCGCGCCGGAGCGGATAATCCTCTACACTTCGGGAACAACCGGGCCCTCGAAAGGCGTGGTCCACACACAGCGCTCGATGCTCGTCCTGTCGCGCTACAACGCCGAAGTCATGGGCTACGGCGAGCATGACCGGCTGCTCAACTTCTTCCCGCTGTTTCACCAGAACGCGCGCTATACCGGGGTCATCCCGGCCCTTTGCTCGGGTGCGAGTATCCGGATCGAACGCAAGCTCAGCACCAGCACGTTCTGGCAGACCTGTGACCGGGACCGGATAACAGCCTTCAATTATCTGGGTTCGGTCCTGCGGATGATCCTCAATGTGACCGGGCCTGAACGGCACACCGGCATGCACAGCGTGAAGAAGGCCTTCGGGGCAGGAGCCTCGCCTGGAGTCTGGGCGGAATTCGAGGACCGGCTAGGGATTGCCCTCTACGAGACTTATGGCCTCAGTGAGGCGCCGATGGCGACGCTTAACCTGCCGGAAAACCGCTCCCCACGCGGATCGGCGGGCAGGGCGAGCGCGCTTTTCGATGTCGCGGTCGTCGATGAGGACGACGAGTTGCGACCGGCGGGCGAGATGGGTGAAATCGTGCTGCGGCCGCGCCGTGCCGATGCCCTGATGGCGGGATACCACAACAATGACGCAGCCACTGCCCATGCCTTGCGCGGCGGCTGGTTCCATTCGGGTGACCGCGGTTTTCTGAACGCTGCGGGTGATCTCTACTTCGAGGAACGGGCCAAGGATTCGATCCGGAGGCGGGGCGAGAACATCTCGGCGTGGGAGGTGGAGAGCGTGCTCGAACAGCATCCGGCGGTTGCCGAGGCGGCCGTGTGCGGTGTGGCTTGCGACGATCGGGAGGAAGAAGTCGCCGCCAGCCTTATCCCCAGCGATGCAAATGCCAGCCTCGCCGACATCGTGGCATTCGCGCGGCAACGCCTCCCCGCCTACGCGGTGCCGACACTCATGCGGCTGGTCCCCGACCTGCCGCGCACCCCCACGGCAAAGGTCCGCAAGGAGGAACTGCGTGCGGTTCCACGCGCCAGCTACTGCGCCCTGCCGGCTGCATGCAAACAGGAAGGATTGCTCGAATGACCGGTCAGACGATCACCATGGAAACCGCGGATCGCGTCGCCACCATCACTATCCGGCGTCCCGAAGCGAAAAACGCACTTACCAAGGCGATGTATGCGGCAATTCGCGATGCGGTGCTCGCGGCCGATGCGGATGACGGCGTCGCATGCGTCGTCCTGCGCGGCTCGGAAGGGGCGTTCTGCGTGGGCGGGGACCTGAAGGAAATGCTCGATGCCATCGAGACCGATCCTTCGCGGTTGATGGACTATGAGGAATACCTTCCCTTCGAAGCGGTGCGTTCGCTCCGCAAGCCGTCGATCGCCAGCATCGACGGGCTGTGCATCGGCGGTGGACTTACCATGGCGCTGATGTGCGATTGCCTTGTCGCCACCGGCCGTTCCCGATTTGCGATCCCTGAGGCGAAAGTGGGGATCGTCGATGGCCACCTTCCCCGGCTGTTGCGTGAAGCCGTCCCGCCGCCGCGTTTGCGGTACTGGATGTACAGCGGCAGCCTGTTTTCGGCACAGGAGGCTTATGAAGCTGGGCTCCTGACCAAGGTGGTGCCTTCGGATGATCTTGATGGGACACTTGAACGCATTGTGCGGGAATTTCTGGCTAGCTCGCCCGAGGCGATCCGGCATCTCAAGACCGTGCTGAACGAGACACGTCCGCTGTCCCCCATGACAGACGCCTACCTGACAATGACGCAGCCGCACACGCGCAAGCGCCTGGAAGCCTTCGCGGCGCGCTGAGGACCAATTTACGCCACAACACGGGAGAGAGATGATGCCTATTGGAGGACTGGTGCGGCTTGTTCCCAAGCCGGGAGCGGAACAGGAACTGCTGGAGCGGGCCAGCGACGTGCTTGATGACGTGCGCGGAGAGCCGGGCAATATGGTCGCGATCCTGTTGCGCGATCCCGCCAATCCGCGAGACGTCCTGATGTTCGAGTTGTTCGAGGATCAAAATGCGATCGAAGCGCATCACGTTGCCCCGCATTCGCTGGAGAAGGGCCCATTCGTGCGCGCCCTGCTGGCGGCGCCAATGGAGGTCCAGCATCTCGAGACGATCTAGGGTCAGGCACTTGTGCCTGACCGGTCAGTTCGAGTGGATCGGCTTGCCCGAGAAAAACGCCTTGAGCTTTTCGGGATCGGCCGAAAAGTCCTCGGCGAGCTTCACCCGCGCGACATTGGTTGTCCACGCCGTGACGACATAGAGCATCACGGTCGCGAACAGTTCGACGAGGCCGGGATAGCCTATGGCGGCGATCAGTCGGTTGCGCACTTCGGCGGTCAGCGTCGCGGTGTCGAGAAGCTGCAGGTTTGCTTCCCAGGTGGCCCGTTCGGCGTCGTCCGCGAACGGAGGTTCGTGGCCCTCGCGCAGAGCATCGATCAGGTTCTGCGTCAGCCCCTCGTTGAGCGCGAAGGGCACATGGAAGTCGAATTCGACCATGGCGCCCAGCCGGGCCGAGGTAACGAGCACGATGATTTCGCGCAGACGGCCGGGCAGATCCTTTCGCGCCCGGACCGCATCACCGAGCTGGAGCATGATCATTCCGAACTCGGGAAATTGCATCCACGCATTGTACAAGTCTGGCAGACGCTGCGTATCGGGGCCGCCGGTGTAGAACCCTCTCGGCCCGGTCGTCAGTTCGTTCCAGTATTCGAGCTGTTGCGGATCGAGCTGATCCCTGGTGACGTGCGGAAATCCGTCCATGGTGTTGACGCCTCCTCTCCCCATGGCAGTCTGTTGGAAGGCGGGATGCAGGTCAACAGGCCTGCAAAAGGAAGTTCTGGGAGATAAACACGATGCAACTGCGCAAGCTCGGCGGGACCGGGATCGAGATCGCGCCGCTTGTCCTAGGCGGGAACGTTTTCGGCTGGACGGCGGACCGCGAGACCAGTTTCGCAATCCTCGACGCATTCGTCGATGCTGGCTTCAACGCAATCGACACCGCAGACGTCTACAACCGCTATGCCCCCGGCCTTGTCGGCGGTGAATCCGAAACGATCATCGGTGAATGGCTGCAGCAGCGAGGGAACCGCGATCGCGTGATCATCATAACCAAGGGCGGTCTGCCGATGGGAGAGGGGCAGGAGGGACTAGGACAGTTTTATCTCCCGCAGGCCTGCGAAGCCTCGCTGCGGCGCCTGCGGACCGATTACATCGACGTGTATCTTGCCCATGCTCCCGACCCTGCCACGCCCATCGCAGAGACGCTTGAAGCCTTTCAATCGCTTGCAGGTCGCGGCCTTATCCGGGCGTGCGGCTGCTCCAACTTCAGTACTGCACAGGTGCGCGAAGCTCTGGCTGCAGCAGGTGCGGGCCGGGCACGGCTCGGCGTGGTGGAGCCTCGTTACAATCTGGCCGAGCGCGGCGAATATGAAGGCGAGCTGGAGGCGCTGTGCGTGGCTGAGGGTCTGGGCGTTGTAACATACTATGCGCTCGCAGCAGGGTTCCTGACCGGCAAGTACCGTAGCGAGGCCGACATTGCCGGAAGAGCGCGTTCACGGGTCGTGTCCGGGTTCATGAATCCGGAAGGACTGGCCCTGCTGGCGCGGCTGGATGTCGTGGCGGAGCGGCATGGCGCCACGCCCGCACAGGTCGCGCTCGCCTGGAACATGGCGCGTCCTTCGGTCACGGCGCCAATCGCCAGTGCCACGAACGTTGGCCAGCTCGCGGACATCCTGCGTGCGGCGGACCTTGAACTGGCCCCTGAAGATATGAGGTTGCTTGACGGGACGTGAGTTTACGCAACGATCCTCGTCGTTGCACTCAGACCTGATCGGCCCCCGCTGAGTGGTCCGTGTGATTTGTTAGTGTAAAA
>NZ_JALHLE010000055.1 GCF_022832385.1 Novosphingobium album (ex Hu et al. 2023) | reverse complement strand
GCGGAGCCGCCATGCGATTTCTGCTCAGCTTTGCCTTGCAGGCCGCCAGCCGTCCCGGCTGCGTGGCCAGCGTCAAGGCGAGCGAAAAATAGTCCTGCTCGTCGCGGGCAATGAGTTCCGGCAGGCCAACGGCATGCAGAAGGCTGCCAGCAACGCGGGACGGGAACGTGCTTCCGGCATGGGTGATTACCGGAACACCAGCCCAGAGGGCATCGCTCGCTGTCGTGTGGGCCCCATAGGGCGCGGTATCGAGCACGATATCCGCATTCTGCAGCCGGCCCAGGTGCTCGGCTTGCGGCATGTACGGAGCAAACACGAGACGGTCGGGAAGTATCCCGCGCCGCAGGGCTTCACCCCTGAGGTTTCCTTCTGCCCGCTCGTCGGCGCGAAGCCAAAGTACGCTGCCGGGCGTGGCTTCCAGCAGGCGGCACCATATGTCAAAGTGCGCCGGGGTCAGTTTGAAAGTCTGATTGAAGCAGCAGAACACCAGGCCGGTATCCGGCAGACCCAGTTCGGCACGCGGCGGTCTGCGGCCGATGGCGCTGTTCCTGCCGTGCGGCTGATAGGAATGCGGCATATAGGCAAAGCTTTCCGAGTATGCGGAAGCGGAGGCCAACGGCGTTGTGAACGGATCGGTGATGATATAATCGCAGATGTCCGCGCCCATCGTGCCGGGATAGCCCAGATAGTTCACCTGAACGGGTGCGGGATGCAGCATCATGATGCCGGTCCGGCAGCCGCGGGTATAACCCTTGAGGTCGACAAGGATGTCGATCCCGGTCCTGTGAATGGCACGGGCAGCCTCGATGTCGGTGTGCTCGGTGATGTCGTGAAAGGCATCGAAGGTCTTGCAGACGCGCTGGCGCATCCCGCCGCCGCTGTCCTCGCCGAAGGAGAAGGCGTGCAGCTCGAAACGGCTCCGGTCGTGCGCTTCCAGAGTTTCGATCAGCAGATGGGAGGTGGCGTGATCGTGGAAGTCGTTGGAGAGATAGCCGATGCGTATCCTGGCCCGCTCGGGCAAGGAGAACCGGAAGGCAAGTTCGCGGCGCTGGGGCAGGCTTGCCGCTATACGGTCCCGCACCCAGAGTTCGGAACACAGGCGGTGCTCATGCGCGGTAATGCCGGGAATAGACAGACAGCGAAAGGGGGGAAGGCTGTCCGGCTCCCCTTCCGCCAGCAGGCCCCGCATCCTCGACGTGGAAACACTGAAGTCGTCCCATTCGCACATGTCGCGGCTGCGGCTCATGGATCTGCTCAAGCGAACACTTTCCTTATGCGGGGCAAATCCGGATTCGCGGCCGGCCGCAGCGTAAATGCTGGCCTGATACCGGTCACTTTCGGCGTGTCGCCGTCCACTTTCGCCTGATGCCGGCAAGCACGGTCCGTGCGGCCTTTTTCGCGGGGATCGACAGACCCGCCGGTGCCAATGCCCTCAAACCGATTTGAAGCGTCAGCACAATTCCGCCGAAAATAAGCGCCTGGAGGGTCAGGAGGTCGGGTTTCATGAGCGCGTCCCCGCTGTTTCGCGACAGGATTGCCGCTGTACTGACGTGGTAGAATCAGAGGCAGCCCTGGCCGCACCCGCACGGCACCCCACGGCGCCCGTTTGTCTATGACAAAGCCGTGATGTCGAACTCGATCGCCTGCCAGCCTTCTTTCGTGGCCGTCGCGATGTCCAGGGGTCGCCCGCCTAGCTTCGCGCAGTGGCTGTTGAGATAGGAAATCGCGGCATCCCTGCTGCCAAGCCGCTCGAAGGCCAGCCTTGTGATGCTTCCTTGCCGGGCTGCCGCATCGGCAGGCAGTTTAAATTTGGATTTCCGTTGCCAGTGGGAGTGAACGGGCTTGGCGTCGGGGTTGTCGTTCGCGGTTTCATCTTGGGAGGACATTGAGGTCTCCTGATCCGGGCAGCGTGGAAGATGGAAGCAATTCGTTTCGATTGCAGCCTGGAAGGAATTCCCTCACCAGCGGTTCTTGGGCCGGTAGAAGGCCTGGCGCCGGACGTCGCCTTCAATGATGTGCTTTTTCAGCTTCGATCGCATCTCTTCGGCGCCTTCCCCGGTCGTGCAGACGAGGTGGGTGCCTCCCGAGAGGAGCGTTTCCGTGCAACTGACCGACACGGCGCTTTTCGCGCAGGCGGCAATCACGTCCTCTTCGGTCAAAGCGAGGTTCATCGCCCGGCTCACAGAGCGTCGCCGGAAGTTGGCCGGTGCGGCGGCAATAGGGAAGCATCGGCTGAGGGACTTGCAGGAGGCATGACGGGGCTCCACGAAAAAAAGCGGGAGCACATATCATCTCTCAGTCAAGACCTGCTCGGTTACGAAAGTCCTGATGGCTGCGATATGGAGAGGCCGGGACGATAACACAAGAGCCTAGCGGGAATGCGCTTCCTCCAGAGCCATGCACAGCAACTCGGACCAATGGCGCTGGCCTGCCCCATCGGCGATGTGATCCTGACGAACTTCGATTTCGGCATAATCGAGTGTGCTGCCGAAGGCGTGACGGGGAATGCTGTAGTCCGTCTCGTCCATGTGGTAAGGCTGGTTATCTCCCACCCGCAACCCCGGTTCACGCGCAAACGCGTCGAGCAGCCGCCGGGAGAAGCTTTCGTTTCCTCCCGCATGAAGGATACCGACATCCCAGGGCCGCACGACTTCCCCGAGAACGGGCGTGAAACTGTGCAAGGCGATGAGGACTACCGGCGTTCCCGGATGCCAGCGCGCCTGGATTTCCTCTGCCAGACGGGCGTGATAGGGCGCGTGAATCTCGTTGACGCGAAGCTCTCGCGCGAGCCCTGTGAGGCCCGCATTGCCGGGTACCGGAGTGGCATCTGCGATGGCAAGGATGGCCTCGGCCGACGAAGGTGCGCGATTGCAGTCAATGACCAAACGCGAATAGGCCTGCGCGAGGAAAACCGCGTCGAGCCTTTCGGACATTGCGGCGCCCAGTTCGGCTACGCCGGTATCGAGCGCGATATGGCGAGACAAGTCTTCCTCTTCGAGCCCGAGAGTTCCCAGCCGGGCGGGGATGGCGCATCCGGCATGGTCCCCGGTCAGAATGAAGGGCGAGCGGCCCCGCGGGTTCAGGCATATAATGGGTTCCGGGTCATCCGGCCCCAGCAAGGGCGGCGGGTTTGCAGACGGTGTCAAAACAGGCCGCAGACATGCCGCTTCTGACCATCCGTCATCTTACCGAGTACTCCTATCGGCAACCCGTCGCATTTGGCGAGCATCGCATCATGATGGGCCCTCGCGAGAGCTATGGCCAGCGGCTTGTCAGCGCCTGATTGAAGATTATGCTGGAACCGGCCCGCCTGTTTCGCCAGCCGCTTCATCTCAGGCTATGTCTACGATCCCGCCAACGGTGTCGCCGGCAACCGCAGCATGACTGTTGAGGCTCGCATTCGCCTCGATGGTGCCACTTCCGGTTAACACAGTGCAACCAACACCCAAAGCGGGTGAACGCAAGGACAATGCTATGCTGCTTCGCGCCGGTTACGAGATCCATTTCGAGGCCCAAGTTCCGACTGCGATGCTCGCGCTTCTGAGCGTCCACCCCTCGAGGAACAAGGATCTGGTGACGCCGCAGCGCATCCAGGCTTCACCCGAAGTACCGATCTACGACTATATCGACGGGTACGGGAATATCTGCTCCCGCTTCACGGCGCCCGCAGGCGCCGTCTCCGTGTCATGCGACTTCATCATCGAGGACAACGGCGAACCCGATGTGCGTGCACCCGATTGTCCGCAAGCGCGCGTCGAAACGTATCCTGACGATGTACTGATCTATCTGCTCGGCAGCCGTTATTGCGAGACCGACCTGCTGATGGACGCGGCCTGGAGCAATTTCGGCCATCTCGCGTCCGCACGCGACAAGGTAGAGGCGGTCGTTGCCTTCGTGAATGGGCACCTGCGTTTCGGCTATGAGCACGCCCGGTCCAACAAGACGGCATGGCAGGGCTATCAGGAGCGGGAAGGTGTGTGCCGGGACTTTGCGCATTTGGCGGTCACCCTGTGCCGCTGCCTCAACATTCCGGCGCGCTACTGCACGGGGTATCTCGGAGATATCCGGGTTCCGTTCGACGAGGCGCCGATGGATTTCAGTGCCTGGTTCGACGTGTTCATCGGTGGCGCCTGGTACACCTATGACGCCCGCCATGCCGTGCCGCGGATCGGACGTATTCTTATGGCCCGGGGCCGGGATGCGACCGATGTCGCCCTTACCACGAGCTTCGGCGATGCCGTGCTGAAGTCTTTCTTCGTGAGGGCCGAGGAAGTGACGTCCCGGACACTCCCGAACTGACGCTCCAGTTCCTTATCTGCTGGCAGGGCAGTGCTCATGTTTCGCGTTCGGATGGAAAATTCTCACTGAAACACGGAGGCTGCCGCGAAAGAAACGACTGCAGGAAGGGCCACCGTCAGAAGACGTGCCGTGCCATGAAGCACGACCATCAATACACCCGCATTTGCGCCCAGAATGCCCGTGGCATAGTCGCCAATGCCCAGCAGGACGCTCGCAAACAGCACATATTGGGCAAATCCGCCCAGTGTCGCTCCGTGGGCGCCCAGGATGAACGGCAATGGCCCGCCAGCGATCATGGTAATCGCAAGAGCCGACCAGAAAGCCGTTCTATCCACTAATCGCGCTCAGCGGAGCGCTCCTTCCGGTTCTTTTCGACTTGCAGCAACTGGTCGGCCATTACACGCCACGCCGCTTCCGACCGCAATTCGCGATCACGAACATTATCGAGCGTTGCATTGAAAGCTGCCAAGGCAGCATCGTTCGCGCGCGCTTCACAGAAATCGCGGGTAAATGCCATTGTTGCCTATCCAAAATGCCGAGTACCGGCCGAAGCGGCACATCCGTCCGCTCCGGCCGGTCCTTAATCAGGCCGACTGCAGGTTTACTGCGGACGTCTTGCCGCGAGCATTGGTTTCAAGCTCGTAGGAAACCCGCTGGTCCTTGTCGAGTGTGCGCATGCCGGCGCGCTCGACGGCGCTGATGTGGACGAAAGCGTCATCGCCGCCGCCCTCGGGTGCGATGAAACCATAGCCCTTGTCTGAATTGAAGAATTTGACGGTTCCGGTGATCATACGGGTATCCTTTGTCCCATGTGTGACGGGCATGCGCCAACAGCGGCACATCCCGGCTTCGTGATGCAAGAAAGGGACAGAGGGGGAGCCTTTGAGCGGCCCAATATCCGTCGCGAGCGACGTCGGCGCGCCATATATAGGGCTCATAGGATAAAATTGATAGTGACTCTTTTTCCCTGTCAATGAGACACGGTCGAATGAAGGCAGGTTCCTTACGTTTATGTGTTACACATGAGGATGATTTCAAAATCGAGTCACGATTGTCCCGTGATAATTGCCGATGCCGACATAGACTTTATGGGCCATGTCAATAATGCAGTGTATCTCAAGTGGGTGCAGGCAGCGGTAATCGAGCATTGGGAACGCGTCGCCTCACCGGCTGCGGTTGCAGCATGTCAGTGGATAGCGCTGAAGCACGAAATTACCTATCGGCGGCCGGCATTCCGGCTCGATCACCTGGTCGCAAGCGTCACCCTCGAAAAAGTCCGCAGGGAAAGTGCCTTTTACGATACCACAATCCAGCGGTGCGGCGAGGTCATTGCGGAGGTGAAATCCCGTTGGTGCTGCATTGATACGGTATCCAGGCAGCCCATACGCGTCACCCCGGACGTCATCGCATGCTTCTTCCCGCGACCCAGTGCCGATGAAGCCACCCAGGCCTGGGAATAGTTCCATCTTGATGCGGTGTTATTGGGCCCTGAGAGTTCTTATGCCCTTTGCATGAGGTCGTGCAAAACCCCGCCGAGGGGTGGCTCTGCAAATAAACAGAGCTCTGCCCGCCGAGCAGTCGGAATTTGGCGTCGAAATGGCGTCGCATGACTTTTTTCAGGGCGAGCGTTCCAAGGCCAAGCCGATGCGACCTTCATTACCACAAACCCTCGCCCCTGGCAGCAAACTTGCGCAGCAAGTGGCTCACCTGAAGCTGTCCGAGCTGCGAGGCCTGGGCTATATCCAGCAATGTGTGATCGCCGTCCAAATCGGGCTGGCTCAGAAAGTTCCTGGCAGCTTTGCGGCCCCCGAGAATGTTGTGGGCCAGGCGCCAGACTTCCTCACGCCTGCGATAGACCAGAGAATCCCTTGGCCACCCACTCCATTGCCTGCCGTGCGAGCCAGGCAAGGCGTGCCGGAAAGGCGGCGTAACACTCGTGCCTGGTCGCCGCTCGCTCATATCCAGCCGGGATACCTTGATACGCCCATTTCTTCACGCAACCGAGTGATACGTTTCTCGTAGTGGCGTACCAGATCGAATTGACGCTGGCGTTTGCCCGTTTGCACATCAGGTGTGTCGAGCTGGATCAATGCCAGCTGATGATGAAAAAGTAGTTGATTGAGATCCATGTCGCACCTCCATTTTGCGGGAGCACGGTGGGTCTCTCAGTCGCCGATTTGCGGAAAATATCCGGCAATAAAATCCTTATACATCATTTTCCGTTAAAAGCCATTTTTTTGGCTTCCCTGCTTCAATAAACACGCCATGCAAATATATTTGCAATTTTCAATTTATCACCTATATGTGAAATTGCTGCGTTATTTGTAACGACAAGCCATGGCCGTATCGCCTGACGCTTCCCGACATCTGCCCAGCTCTCATGCCGCTGTTGTGCCTGCACAACGGCCTGCTTTTCGCATTTCAGGATGGAATGATTGGCCAAGGAAGAACTGCTAACCATGGAAGGGAACATCGAGGAAATTCTCCCCGATGGCCGCTTCAGCGTTCTGCTCGACAACGACCACAAGATTATCGCTTATACGGCGGGCAAGATGCGCAAGTTTCGCATTCGCTCGGTTGTAGGCGACCGGGTCCATGTCGAAATGACGCCATACGACCTGTCCAAGGGACGGATCGTCTTTCGCGAACGCACTCCTGGCCAATCGGGCGGGCCGCCACGCCGGCGCGGCGGCTTCAAAAGATAGGAAATGCGGCCGCTGCGCCGCGAAGACAGGATATCATGCATACCAATTTCACGGGGCCGGCAAGGCCTTCCAAGACCATCAAGCAACGTCACGCAAGCACCCAGTTAACGGCGGTCCTTCCGCTGCCTGGCATGCTCAGCCGCGAACATCTGCGACGGCTTGTTGCCGCGATGGTGGACTGACCGCGGTCTTTTTGGATCCGCAACGGAGCGGCAGTCGCAGCGGCGGAGAATGTTGCGGCCGCGTCACCCTTCCCACAAAGTTATTGTACAAACGAGATCGAGTGGCGGCAGTACTTGCCGTTCGGGGCTTCCTGACCAGGTTGCGAGGATGCCCCCATTTCGCGCCGCCCGAGTGTGAACTGACCTGCTCCCTGCATGCAATGTACGGTAGCTTTAGTCGATTTGCGCATCCAACTGAGACGCTGCCAAATGTCCAACCTCCCCGGCATTCGGTGATGGAGATGCACACCGGACAACATGTCCGCTATCAAGAAGACGAAAAGTCATCACGAGCGGCAAGGATAGGTCGACTGCAGCTGCCATCCATCACCATGTTAGTGCCGCCTGCATGTGATACTTCGATCCGTCCGCAGAACTCTGGTCGCCAAGTAGGCACAGTGCTGCTATCGGCTCGTATCCCTGTATCCTGAAACGGATTCTGCAGCCTTGCGTGCTACGTTCACTCGCGAGGATGAATTTCTTCGAGCGTAGATTTAAGGTGTTTAAAAGATGGCATTCGACAGGGGAAATCGCGGCAATGGCCGCGACCGGTTTGGCGGTGGTGATGATCGCTGGGGCGGCGGCAACGATCGCTTTGGCGGCGGCCAGCGTGGCGGCTTCGGTGGATCGCGCGGCGGCGGTTCGCGTGGCGGCCCGGGCCAGGTTGTCGGTCAGGGCCGTGGCACCGTGAAGTTCTTCAACCCGGACAAGGGCTTCGGCTTCATCGAACTTGAGAGTGGCGGCGAGGATGCCTTCGTGCACATCAGTGCCGTGCAATCCGCCGGTCTCGAAACGCTGGCTGAAGGCCAGCAGCTGGAATTCCAGCTGGTCGAGCGCAACGGTAAGGTTTCAGCGTCGGAGTTGTCCATCGTCGGTGACGTCGTCGTTGCCCAACGTCGCGAACAGGCCCCGGCGCCACATCAGCCGACCGGCGAGAAGGCCACCGGCACGGTCAAGTTCTTTAACGGCGCCAAGGGCTTCGGCTTCATTGTACGCGATGATGGCCAGCCCGACGCGTTCGTGCATATCAGCGCCGTCGAACGCTCTGGCCTGCATGGTCTCTCCGAAGGCGATCAACTCGAATTCGAGATCGAGATCGACCGTCGCGGCAAGGCGTCTGCGATCAATCTGGTCCAGCGCTGACGGACTTAGCCATGGCTGCCGCAGGTGGCCATGGCATCATCTTCGGCTTTCCTGGATCGCATCGCGATCAGCAACGGAAAGCGTGCGCCTTATGTTGAAGGCCCTGATCCAAGCCGCAGCCGACAGGCTGGCAGCGGGGGCAACGATCCGCATCCTTCAGCCGTATGCGGAGCGCATACGGCTGCGAGCGGGCGAGCCGTCTCGTGGAACGGAGGTCCGGCCACATTACTTGAACCCCGGAACTTGCCCCCCGGAACTTGGGTTGATTCAATTCTTGCCTGAAAGGTTGCTCTTCAGCGGCCCTGTCAGGCGACTGATCTTAAACCTGGCCTTGTCCTGACCGAACGATCGTCATGAAAAGGCCAATAAGGCGACAACCGATTGCATGACTAACGACGATCGCAGCGGCGACAACGACTCACCCCTTCTCGACTTTGACAATGGGTCAGTCCAGCGTTTCATCGCGCGCGCCAAACGCAAGGGCGTCATCACGGTCAAGGAGTTGAATGCCGCCCTGCCGCAGGACCAGATGATCACCGATCAGATCGAGGACATCATGGCCGCGATCTCGGAAATGGGCGTCAAGATCATCGAGGACGATGATGACGATGAGGAAGGCGAGCAGGAAGACGGGGCTGAGGCCGTCGATGATCGCGATGACGAGTCCGGTTCGGTTGATGAAGGCAACTCCCGCCGCCGTCCTGGCGAGACCCGCAACGCGGACACGCTCGGTCGTTCCGACGACCCGGTACGCATGTATCTGCAGGAAATGGGCGCCGCCGAGATGCTCAGCCGCGAGGGTGAAGCGGCCATCGCCAAGCGCATCGAAGCCGGCCGCGACATGATGATCATGGGGCTCTGCGAAAGCCCCATGACCTTCCATGCAATCATCGGGTGGTCCGAAGCGCTCAACAATGGCGACATGCTGCTTCGCGAGATTCTCGATCTCGACGCGATGCTCTCCAAGGAGCCGCAGCCTGAAAACCTGAGCGAGGACGGTGCAGCCGATGGCGAGATTTCCGCTGCCACCGCTGGTCCTTCCTTCAAGGACGATGACGACTCCGTCGGGGACAACCTGGAGGAAGTCGACGAAGACGGCAACCCGGTCGCCAAACGCAGGGTCGAAGACGATGAAGAGGACAACACCCTCTCCCTCGGCCAGATGGAAGCCGCGCTAACGCCGGAAGCGCTGGAGAAGTTCGCGCTCATCACCGAACTGTTCCGCACCTTCGAACGCCTGCAGAGAGAGCGGCTGGACGCTCTGGCGTTGGGGGTCGACTTCCCCGGCGCGAAGGAAGACCAGTACCTGCAACTGCGCGAGGATCTCACGGCGCAGGTGGAATCGGTGCAGTTCCACGCGGCCAAGATCGAGTATCTGGTCGACAACCTCTACGGCTTCAACCGCCGCCTGACGGCGCTGGGCGGGCAAATGCTGCGTCTGGCCGAGCGCCACAAGGTCAAGCGCGCCGATTTCCTGGAAGCCTACACGGGCCGGGAACTCGACGACACCTGGGTCTCCGAAGCCGCCAAGACGGACAAAAAATGGGCTGCCTTCGCAGAAAACGAGGCTGAACCTGCCGAGCGCATCCGGCTGGAAATCTCTGACATCGCCACCGCCACCGGCATGGCGATCCCCGAGTTCCGCCGCATCGTCAACATGGTCCAGAAGGCGGAGCGTGAAGCGCGCATCGCCAAGAAGGAGATGGTCGAGGCGAACCTGCGCCTGGTGATCTCGATCGCCAAGAAGTACACCAACCGCGGCATGCAGTTCCTGGACCTCATCCAGGAAGGCAACATCGGCCTGATGAAGGCGGTCGACAAGTTCCAGTACCGCCGCGGCTTCAAGTTCTCGACCTACGCGACCTGGTGGATCAGGCAGGCGATCACGCGTTCGATCGCGGATCAGGCTCGCACCATCCGCATCCCGGTCCACATGATCGAGACGATCAACAAGCTGGTGCGCACCAGCCGGCAGTTCCTCCACGACCAGGGCCGCGAGCCCACGCCGGAGGAAATGGCCGAGAAACTGTCGATGCCGGTCGAGAAAGTGAAGCGCGTTCTGAAGATTGCCAAGGAGCCGATCTCGCTCGAAACGCCGATCGGCGACGAGGAAGATAGCAGCCTTGGCAACTTCATCCAGGACGAGAACGCCGTCATGCCGGTGGACGCGGCAATCCAGGCCAACTTGAAGGAAATGGTCACTCGCACGCTGGCATCGCTGACGCCTCGTGAGGAGCGTGTGCTACGCATGCGTTTCGGCATCGGCATGCCATCAGACCACACGCTGGAAGAGGTCGGACAGCAGTTCTCGGTGACACGCGAACGTATTCGCCAGATCGAAGCGAAGGCACTCCGCAAGCTCAAGCATCCGAGCCGTTCACGCATCATGCGAGCGTTCCTCGATTAGGCACTGGTCGCCAGGCGACGTGGCGGACTTGCGCTTTCTACCGCTTGCAATGGGACCGAACGCTATTGGCGTGGAAGAGAACGGCTAGGCCCGCGCCATAGGCCACGCCCAGCGCCGCCTTGTACTGCATGCCCGGTGCCGACTGGAGCAACCGTGCGGCCTCCTCGACACTCAGCACTTCCGGCAGCCGGGGCACGATGCGGGTGACGACCAAGGCCCGCACCAGATCGCGCCGCTTGAGCGTGACGTTGAAAAGGAATCGCAGTGCCGACACCGTGCCGTTGATGTTCGACGGCCTGCAAGGCAAAGCTGAGCAGAAATCGCATGGCGGCTCCGC
>NZ_JALHLE010000054.1 GCF_022832385.1 Novosphingobium album (ex Hu et al. 2023) | reverse complement strand
TAAATCACAACCTCAAATCTGTGCCATTGGCGCTGACGGGGAACAATCGCAGTCGATCCTGACAGTGTGGCCGGACGTCATATGCTGTGTCGCAGAGAACACCGCATGGATATCGCGGTAACCGGACATCAGCACGTCAAGACCATCGATCGAGACACCTCCGCCAACGTCGAGATGCACGTCGTGGGTGAAAATCCGCTCAAACAGTTCGTAGCGATGAGAGTCCGTCGCCACGGCATACAGATTTACGAGATTAACGATCTGGGAATAGTCGTCGAACATCCTGATTATTCTCCCGTTTGCGATGCTCTTTCCGAGCATTCATGACGAATCTGTGAACACATGTTCACCTACTGGATACATTGAACCACCGTGCTTGCAAACCGCCGGTCGCGATACCCTTCAGCGGCGGGCCATCATGGCTGCCAGTTCAGGCCCGGTCCACTAGGTCCTGGAGTGAACGCGCAAAGCACTGGCCCGAGTTCCACCGCTCGCTCTCGGACAGAGACTGGTCCATGTTTCTGTGGAAGATCGAAAACCCCATGGTCATCGCCAGAATATTGATGGCCCGCACCCTTGCATCCTCACTGCCGAGCCACGACGCCATCGGGTCCACAATCTGTTCCCTGACGATACGTTCCACGATCTCCCGCGATTCTGCGTCTCCCAGGGCCAGTGCGATCATGGCCGGTGACTGCATGCGCGATTGCGGGTCCAGAACGGCTGCAACGATAGCTTCGCCCAACTTCGTCCTGTCCTGCTGAAAGTGCTGCGCCGGCTGGATCGCGGCGACAAGGGCCTCCTCGAAAAGCTTCGCCTTTGTCCCGAAGTACTTGATCACCAGCGAGGCTGCGACTTCGGCTTTGGCCGCGATTTCACGCAGTCCGGCGTGGGAATAGCCCTTTGTTGAAAACACGTCCTGCGCGACGAGCACGATGCGCGCTTTCGTCTCTGCAGAGGTGCGCGAAGTGGGAGTTGTGGCCATTCCCGGCGGTTAGCATGCGATTGACAGAACGGGAACCGGCAGGATAGTGAACAATCGTTCACCACCGCAAGGACAATCGGGGAGGGAGATTGAAAATGCCGAAACAGGCCAATCCGCAGCACCCTTCGAGGCATACTGCGCCAACACGGATCGACAGCCTCGACCTTCAGCATCTTGCATGGGATTCCGCGGAATTTTCAGCCGATCCCTACTCACGCTTCGAGGCGGCCCGTGCCGTCCATCCGTGGTTGGCAAAGGTGGACGGCGGCTATGTCGTGTTCGACCTCAAGGCGATTCGCGATTTACTGGTTCTCGACGATCAGTTCAGGACATCGTTCGACGGTGTGGTCGAAATCATGGGCGCGCAGGACACGGCCTGGGGCCGCTTCGCCCAGGAGCAGATGATCGCCCTTCCCGAGCGCGAACAGATGCAACGGCGGCTCGACGAATGGACCAGCAAGGGCCAATTCGATTTCGAGGAGTTCGCCTCCTATTACCCGGTCTCGGTCATGGCCCGGATGATCGGTGCGCCACTGGATGCCACTCCAGGATTGCGCTCGGCGATGGAAGTGCTGGGCCTCGCATTCAGCCTCGACAGCAGGCTGCTCCCTGATCTTGACCGGGCGATGGCTGAACTGGACGCCTTCTCCTTCAGGCTGATTGCAGAGCGGCGCGCCGAGCCGCGCTCGCAAGACAAGATAGAACCCGACCTGCTCGACCTCCTGCTCGAGGCCGGATCAGAACACAGCATAACCGACCGCCAACTCGCCGAACTTCTCATCTTTCTGTTCGTCGCGGGTTACGACACGTCGAAGAACGTGCTCACCTACATGATGCACGTGCTGATCCGCCACCCGCAATCGTACGAGCGCTGTGCTACCGACATGGATTATTGCCGCAAGGTCGTCGAGGAAACGCTGCGGATGTTCACGCCTGCCTTCACGTTCCGGGCGACCAAGGAGGACATGGTCTATCGCGACGTGCTGATCCCCAAGGGCACCATGATATTCTTCGCGCTCAATGTCGCGGGCAGGATTTCCGCCCAGATCGAGCATTCCTGCGATTTCGATCCCGAACGCACGATCAGGGCGGATCAGCGGCACGTCGGGTTCGGGCTGGGCAAGCACATGTGCCTTGGCCAGTACATCGCCCGCGCGCAGCTGCAGGAGGCCCTCCACCTTATTGCGCAGCATTTGCTGCAACCGCGCGAGAGCGCCCCACCGGGGTGGCGTCCCTTCCCCGGCAACTGGGGCATCAAGGGCCTGCCGATCGAATTCGAGCCAGCCGCATCCTGATTTCGCGCCGCCGATAAAGCCAAAACGCACGGTGAGCGCTGACGCGAATGCCGGATGCCCACGAGGGCATTGCTCTTGCGGGGCGCCTCGTTCGACACGCGCCCTGCGACATTGCAGCATTCACTTCGCGACGGCTTCCTTTGGCGAAAGACAGAAAAGACATGCACAGACGGCCGAGAGGATTGCGACAGCTGCCAGGGCGCCGGAAGTGCCGATCGCAGGCAGAAGCGGTTCGAGCAACGCAATGCCAAACATCGGCGCAATTGTCATTGCGCACTGGACGATGCCGACAATGCGCCCGCGACCGGCATCCGGCACCCTTTCGCTTAACCGTCCCATCAGATTGGGACCAAGCCAGCCCATCCCAACGCCGGCAAGCATGAGTGTGGCAATCGCCACGACGAGATTACCGGCCACGGACAGGCCGAATAGCCCCGCCGCCATCGCTGCAAACGTAGCTACAAAAACCACGCGCTGTCCCAAAGCGGAAACCGTCGTGCCATAGGCAATGGAAGAGATCGCGGAGACGACCGTCGCAAATGTCATGACCAGACCAATGGTTGATGCCTGGCTCGCTCCGATACCCGCAAGATGGAAGGAGAGGTAAACACCGGGAATTGAAAGAACGATCCCGATCGCGAAGGCGAGGGCAACCATGCCCCAGGGAATCCCCCGATACCACCCACGCGCGAGTTTTCTTCCCTCTCCCGCCACTGCCAAAGGGGGTGGAAGCCGCTGCGGCAGGGCCAATATCGCGACAAACAGCGGCACCATGTAGATCAGGAAGGACAGGCGCCATCCGCTGTCGCCCAGCCAGCCGGAGAGCGGCAGCGAGACGACGGAGGCGACCATGCTCGTCGCGCTCAGCAGGCCGAATATCCCGGCCCGGCGGGCTTCGGGCAGATAGTCGCCCGGCATGGTATAGCCGATGGTCATGAGCGCTGCTGCCGCGAGGCCAAGCAGGAACCGCGTCGCAATGATCCCGTCAAGACTGTCGAGAAATACGGGCGCTACGCCGCTCACAGCCGCCAGCAGTGCGAAGATTCCAAGCAGGCCTCTGCGATCGTAGCGGCTCGACAGCCATCCCGCCAGAGGCGCCCCCACGGCCATCGCCGGCCCGAGGATCCCGGAGACCATCTTCACCTTGAACGCACTCCCCGGCTCGGAACCGAATGCTTCGGTCTTCCCGGCCAGAATAGGAATTGGAACTGTGTATACCAGCGCAGCAGTTATCTGCTTCGAAAGCAGGAGCAGAGTGAATGACAAGGCGGTCCTGACAGCAAGAAGCGATTCGTCCCGCAAGGAAGTCTGGCTATGCATCGTTCGGCACTCTCCCAGAGCCTGAGCACCGCATCTGTTATACTTCCGGCGCGTTTTCACTGGTACTAGGACGAGTGCTCTGTTGCGCATATCGCCCAGAGGGCACTCGTCGATGAACCTCGGTGCAATCACCGCTCACCGCGGCCGGGACACGGGGAGCATGCGTGCCACATTTCGAGGTGTTAGTTCAGTCCAAGGCGTACAGGAGTTGGGGGACTGTTCAGTAACCCTGCGCTGCTGGTATTGTATTTGCACGCGTCGCGCGCGCAGGACACGGCCAGAGCTTCTGTCCTGTACAGGACATTCATCATCAAATGTGCCAACGACGCCTGGCAACGCGATGATCGCAGCAGGAGCCGCCATCCACGCCCCGCCGTTGAAATATCCTGAGTTGGGTCGGGAACTTTCGTCGGCACTGACCGGAAGCTGGTAGCTGTTCCCGGCGGCAAAGCCGTCGTTCGAGGCCATAAGCGGTACGCCGAAACCCGTCATAACTTCAGATTCTTTCCGCTGACGATGATCGGCCGAAATCGCAAGAAAGACACCGGCAGATCCGAATACCGGATAAGACGGGGCAGGCAGGCCGTCCCATTGTGACATGAAGCTGACTTGGTGAGCTGTCAGAACCCCGCAGTCTTTTCAGGCGATTGCCAATGGCCGGTCACAGAGCCGGATGCACTTCGGCGCCGACATGGCTGCGCATCACTCCTGAGGGGTGTTCAGGAGTTTGGTGATTGAAGCCGGTGCAAATGCATTTGCATCGAACGTGCCGGCCGCGCTCACAGGCAATTTTCGGCGCGTTTCCCCGTGACGATGGACAGTTCCGTCCTTTCAAGGCCGCGAAAAGAGGAGTATCCTGCCCTTTATAGGCGGCGTGCCGTCGACCAATGCCTCCGGCCGTCTGCCATTTGGGAGGCCGCCATGGCTGAATTCAACAAAGAACGGGTCGTATCGATCCTCAACAGCATCCTTGAACAGGAACTGGCCGGGGTGGTGCGCTACACGCACTATTCGTTTCTCATCTTCGGGCATGGACGTATCCCGATAGTCTCGTGGTTGCGGGAACAGGCCAACGAGTCCTTGCTGCATGCGCAACAGGCCGGTGAAATGATCACCCATCTGGGTGCCTATCCTTCATTGGACATCGGCCCCCTCCTCGACCGCCACCAGCTTCGCATCGACGACATCCTCCACGAGGCTCTGGAAACGGAAGGCAAGGCAATGATGCTCTATCGTGCCCTGCTGGCCGCCGTGACAGGTCATTCAGTCATGCTCGAGGAATATGCCCGGCAAATGATATTCGCCGAGGAGCTCCATGCCGGGGAGGTAGAGAAAATGTTACGCCGGGCAGGATCAATCAACCAGGAACTGCCGCCGGAAGGGAAATGACAGGCTACGGAATCCAGAAGAACAGGATGGAGGAAAAAATGATCGTGCGAAACCTCGACGCCGAACAGGTCAAGGCAGCACTACTTGATCCCTCGGTCGTGTTCGAACGCCCTGCCGATGTCGTATCGGCACCAGGCATTTCCGGCGCCGAGAAGATCAAAATCCTGCATCGCTGGGAATACGACGTACGTGAGGAAGAAGTCGCCCAGGAGGAAAACATGTCCGGAGATCTCCCGGTCACGTTGTCAGATGTGCTGGAGGCCCTAAAGGAACTCGGCTCTGGCCCGGCACATGGATACCCTTCGCCTTCCAAGCAATAAGGCCGGGGAAATGCACCGGATCGGCCGGATGAGCCGCACCGCGATCAGCCTCACTGGCCATTGCCAAGCATGTCGTACCAATCCAGCAGCTGCAGGAACGCTTGCTGAAATTCGCCTTCGGAAGGCAGTTGAGACGCATCGTAGTAGCGGCTGATAGCGGCACCGGCTTCATGGCAACGGGTCAAATCAGTTGTAGCGGCAAGATCGATCGGTCCGGCAATCCATGGCGCGGGAACTGAGATGATGCTTGTGAGGTCTGCGGTTCCGGCGTCCCCCGGATCGTGATCTTCCTGTATCCCGAGACGCCTCTGCTTGTAGATTTCGTGGCCTCGATTGAGAGACAGCCAGCAACCCGCCATGTCTTCGCGAAACATGAGGCCCACCACATATCCTTCTTGCCGCTTTGCGGTTGGATTGCGAACACGGCAAGCAACCCACGGCATGCTGGCAAACTTTCGATCGGCTTCACAATAGCCGCCGTAGCAGTGGTAATTCTCTCTCGACCGGCCGCTTTCCGACACGAGATGGCAAAGCAGGCCGGGCAGGATCAATCGGGCTGCGATGAGGCATGGAATATCCGTAAGGAACGGAACTTCCCGTAACAGCGAAACCGTTTTCCGATAGCCGGAAAGGATGTCTTCCAAGGCCTTCATGCCGTCCTCGACCGAAATGCGATGCCCCCGATCGAATGCCCGCCATCTTATCACGGCGTCGCTGATTGGGCCACGATTCTTGCACTCGGCACGGTCAATCCTGGTCCTGCCCGCCCATGTTCTCGTCCATCGAACGCGTCAGCAAATCGTCCGTGACGGTCATTGTGAAAATTGGCTCGGCATCAGCTGGAACTTCAAGGATCGCATCTTGGAAGGCAGCGCGCGTTTCCGGTTCGTCATAGACCATCATTCGCTTGAACGCGGCCCGCCAGGTCTCTTCATCGGGCCATTCGGCATAACCGACGAAACGCCCGTCAGCATCGCGGTGCAGTCGCGATCCGAAACTGCCGTAGATTTCCCGGATCAGGAGGGTGCCCCGGCGCCACGCCTTGCGAAACTGGGCTTCCTTCCCGGGTTTGATCTTCCACCAGTAGACTGCGACGAACATGGCTGGAGCACTCCGGCTAGAGCTTTTCAATCTCGGCCCGAACTGCCGCCACCACTTCGGGAATGTGTGCCAATCGCTTTTCTTCAACGTGCAGCATGGCCTCAAATGCGCGCGTCTTGAACGACGCAAAATCAGGCGTGGTTTCCGCCGTCAAAGGGTCGATTGTGCTGGCAATGATGTCGATGAGGCGTTCGATGGCATGAATGCGGCCCCACAGGTAATCGTTTTCGCGCGCGGAACGTGTCAGGAAACCTCCGAAGCCGATGGCCGTCTCACCTCGCAACGGTCCGCAACCGGCTTCGATGCAGATGGAAGTCGCGTCTTGCGGACTGATCCGGTCGACCAGAATTTCCTCGAAGGCGCCACTCGCCAATCCCAATGCATTCATTGCCGGCAGGATCACGACATCGGAATAAGGCCACCCCAAATAGCCTGACAGAACGATCCGGCGAAATCGCGGGTCAAGGTCGGCCATTAGTGGTGACGACAGGATCTGATCGAGTTCGTCGTTAGTCCCGACCAAGCCGCAAATCTGGCCAATTTGATCGACAAGTGCAGTCAGTTCCGCAAGCCTTGAACGGGCATAGTGGACGGCAACGGGCAGAGGCGCATCCTGATCCATGCAAAACAGACGCCGTATGTCCTGCGAGGGAAACTTGAGCAGGAACATGGGTTCCTCGAATGCATAAAGGCCTCGCAGACAACCGCTGACCTGTCGTTTCAGTTCATCCACCTTTTCGAATTCCACCGCGTGATCGAAGTCGCCGTCTTCGATCTGGTAGATGCTATTGAGCTCCTGGATGATGTGGGAAATCCTGCGCGCCTTGTAACGAACCCCAAAGTTCACGATAAATTGGCCGAAGGAAGGTAATTCCGAATTTTCGCTGACCGTATCCGGAATGTGGTAATCTTCCGGGAACATCCCTTTCGCTTCAGCCCAGCTCTCGACGACCCGCCTGATCCAGCGCGCGCGCTGGGACAGAGGCTCCTGCCCGCATATCCGGGTGACCAGATCAGCGATGACATCTATCGATTCCAGTACGAGTGACCGCATCCAGGCGTTGTAGATCAGCGCCGATGAGGCGAGCAGGTTGGTCGAAGTCAGCCGCCAGTGCCGTATCTGCTCGACGGTTTGGTGCTCACCCAATGCTCCGCCGGTAGCCTGTTCGATCAGGTCTTCGACGTGACGACGCGACGTGCGGGCAATTGCTTTCAGCCCTTTGACCTGACGGTTGAACCTGCTGGTCTCTTCCAGTTCCTCGTAGATTGGAACGTGCCGTGGCAAATCGCTAAGCGCGCTGCGCAAGGTGGCAAAGAAACCCGGCATCCTCACACCGGGATCAATGGTTGGCCGTTCGGGATGGGGATCGATATACACAAGCCGGCGATCCACTTCCCGATAGGCCGTGTGCTGCCGCAATGCGTCGATCGCCGCTTGAAGCGGTTTGTTGTTGAGGATGCTGCCATCCAGCAGCACGACGTCCTCCGGATCCAGTCCAATCTGCCGGTAGTGGGAAAAATTGGTGAGCAGGAAATGTTCCTTGCCCGGCCATCCCAGACCCCGCTGCCGGACTAATGCATCCATTTCTCTAACCCGCGCTGGCGGGAAGGCTCCCGGATAACTGGCAGAAGCGCGGGCGGCAAAAGCCAGAGACGGGATGCTGGCCCTGTCGAAATCCGATCGCGTCAATCCCTGTGACGTCCGCTCTGCGGCAAACTTCAGCATCTGGCGATGTTCCCGCTCCCAGATCAGAGCGGGATCATGCATGAAGATTGCCTTGTCTGCGCCGTGATAGTCCGTGACAGTGATCCTGAGGTCCAGCCGTGTTTCCGGCGGCAATAGCGTGGCTTCAGAAGGCTCTCTGCCCTCCATCTTCAGGAGGCCGTCAAGCAGCAGTTCGGAAAAATGGGGTCCGTCCAATGGAGGTTTGAACCAGCGCGATCGTACAAATGTGGAAAGCCGCCGGCGGACGTCCTGACCGGCATCGCGCGGCAGGATCCCTTCACGGACAAGCCGCGCAAAGACCAACCGCACGAATGGGGCGACGTACCATTTGCTCCACTTGCCGGCTCGCGCTTCCGGGGAGATCAGCTTGAGGATATCGGCCTCGTTGAACCACATGCCGGTGAGCGGCGCGATGCTCAGATCATGAACGATCGCGCGGGCAAGCACTATCGCATTGATTCCTCCGGCAGACGATCCGGAGATGACATCCGCCATGACCCTCAGGTCGAGTTGCCTGCCCACTGCCTTTAGAAGGTCGAAATACACCGTCTCGGTGGAAATCTCTTCGCCGGGTACGCAGGAAGAACTTGCGCGAGTAAAAACATGCTCCGGCATTTGTTTTTGCGCGATGCTGCGCGGGACGTGATAGGCCTTCGAGGCGCGGATCAGGTTCAGGATCTCGATATTCACGCCATGCTGATAGATGGCGAGTGAGACGCCGCCATAATAGACGAGCGCGAGGCGAAGTTCCTTTTCCTTCATTGTCAGGGCGCCTTGGCGGGCTCGCGGAGCCCACCCTCTCAACGTCAACCTTCTGACTTCCCGACCTTATACCACATTGTTGGTAGAATGTCTCACCGAAGCACCAGGGCCTGTGCCATCCATTCCACGACAAGCGATACAGCATCCGGAAGAGGCCGTCTCACACGGACGCCGGCCAAGCGCCCGCAAAGCGGACCTCGTGGCCGTGCTTGCACGGACCGATGTGCGCCGCGGGCAACTGCAGTCATTTGCGCATGAAAATCCCGGCCTGGCATTTCCGACAGGAAACGATCGGGCTTCGGGCATGAGCCTCAATCTTCGAGCGTAAATCCTACTTTGAGCGACACCTGGTACTGGATTGCGCCGGCTTCGTCGATCGAGCCCCGCGTTCCTGTCACCTCGAACCAGCGAACATTACGGATTGAACTTCGGGCTCGCCCAAGTGCAGCGGTAATTGCCGCGTCGATGCTCTGGCTCGACGTGCCAACAATCTCGGTGAGTTTGAAGACGTGATCTTGCATCTTGTCCTCCATCGCAATGATGGCAGAGCATACACCCAAATCGACGGATCTCAGAATCCGGCCAGTCATTCGTGAATGGCGCAACGCACAGAACACGAACCCAGAATTGGCTTGCGCCTCACGCGCGAACGTCCCAAATTCGAGGCAGAGGAACTTGCGCGCAGACGCAAGACATGGGTTATCCGCAACTGGTGGCTTTCTCATGCCCGCTACGTCCGGCGCGCCTTCGCTTGAGAGGAGGCGATCTGATGGACACATATGTCTCTGGCGGTCATTCTGGCGAATTTGCGCATGCCGCCCGTACCGTCGCTCTTGTTGGGCCAACGGGTACGGGCAAGACAAGCTTGGCCGAAGCTATCCTCTACGCGAGCGGCGCGATATCCCGGGCGGGATCGGTCGATGCCGGGTCGTCGGTCGGCGATGCCAATGCCGAAGCGCGGGCGCGCGGCGGTTCCACTGAAGTCAATCTTTCCAGCTTTTCCTGGATGAATGAAAGTTACAGCCTTCTCGACATTCCCGGCAGTGCAGGTTTCGTGGCCGACGGCCTTGCCGCCCTGCAATCTGCCGATCTCGCGCTGGTAGTGGTTGATCCGATACCCGAGCGCGCTCTGTTGGCGGAGCCGTTGCTACGAACGCTGGACATCCTGGGCATTCCCCATGCAATCGTCGTCAATCGGATCGAGACGGCCCGTGCCGGCTCCGTCCATGACCTGATCCGAGCGTTGCAGCCACTAAGCCGTGAACCATTGGCACTGCGCCAGATTCCCATACGCGAGGGAGAGAATGTCGCAGGCTACGTCGACCTCGCGCTTGAGCGAGCCTACCGGTACCGGTCGGGGAGCGCATCGCAGAAGATCGAAATCCCGTCGGACGTGGCGGTTCTGGAGCGAGCCGATCGTGGCACGCTGCTCGAGACGCTGGCCGATTTTGACGACGCGTTGCTTGAAATTCTCCTGATGGACGAAGAGCCTGAACCGCAGGTGGTGCTGACCGATCTTGCAGAGTGCACCTTTCATAACAAAGTGGTGCCGATAATGCTGGCTTCGGCCCTTACCGGAGGCGGCATTCGTCGACTCCTCAAGTTCCTGCGCCATGAGACGCCTGCCCCTGAAGCAGCGGCAGCGCGACTGGGCACGACAAATGGCATTCATATATTCAAGATCGCGCACCGGGAAACGGTAGGCCGCCTCGCTTATGCGCGGGTCTACGGCGAAGCTCTCCATGAAGGCGACGAATTGGTGACAGGAGGTGCAACCGTACGCTGCGGCGCCTTGTTCACCCTGCAGGGAGAAAAGGTCACAAAACAGGCTAGTGCGGCCCCTGGTGAGGTGATTGCCATATCCAAACTGGATGGCGCCTGCACGGGAATGCTGGTGGCGCGCAAGGGAGGTGCTTCCACCGACGCTCCGGCACCTGGTTATCCCGCGCGCAATGCATCGCTTGCGATCGAAGCTTGCGACCGGAAGAACGACGTCAAGCTCTCTGCAGCGCTTCACAAGCTGTGCGAAGAAGATCCGTCGCTGGATTGGTATCAGAACGAGGCCTTGCACGAGATGGTGCTAAAGTGCGTCAATGACGATCACCTCTCTGTGGTCCTAGCGAGACTTCAACGCCGCTACGGCATAACAGTGGATTCGCGCCCGGCAGGGATCTCCTACAAGGAATCGATCCGAAAGCCCGCTTCCCGCCGAGGCAGACATAAAAAGCAATCGGGAGGGCACGGCCAGTTTGGGGATGTTGTGCTGGAAATCGCGCCGCGCCCGCACGGAGAGGGATTTCATTTTGCCGCGAGCATCACTGGCGGTGCTGTGCCGAAGCAGTGGATACCGGCCGTGGAGATGGGGGTGCACGATGCGATGGCTGCAGGTCCCCTGGGTTTCCCCGTGGTCGATGTCGAAGTCATTCTGACGGACGGCTCCTATCATTCGGTCGATTCCTCCGAACTGGCCTTCCGCATCGCAGGACGCATGGCAATGAGCGAGGCTCTGGCCGCCGGAACGCCCTATCTACTTGAGCCAATCGTGCAGATCGTCGTGGATACGCCGCCCGGCACCGGGTCGAAAGCAGTCGCGGTGCTGTCCAGCCGGCGCGGCCAGATTGCGGGGCTGTCACCAAGTCCGGATTGGGAAAGGTGGGAACGGGTGGAAGGTCTCTTGCCTGAAGCGAGCCTGCAAGGCCTGGACGCTGAACTGCGCTCGCTGAGCCAGGGCCTCGCCCAGTTCTCGGCCCGCTTCGATCACCTCGCGGAACTCACAGGAAAACAGGCCAATGAAGTAGTGCTGGCGCGAAAGGTTCTGGCAACAGCCTAGTTCGCCAGACTTCATCGGTACATGAGGCAATTTACCGAAGCATTTGATTGGATGTTGAGAGAAAAGGCACCGGCTATTTCGTTTTATTGCAGGCTGCCTGATCGACTGATGACGCCGACGGAACTGCCATGCAGCGGTCCAAATCGGTGCCCTGAGAGCCGCCATACGTTCAATCAGTCAGTTGCTGAGCCAGCGGCACGGCACGTTCCATTGTCCCGCACCGCTGAACGCCCAGACAAGGTTTAGTGCGCCTGAATACCGTCGTGAACGGCAAACATGACCTTGCCCTCGCGCCAGCTGAAACCGGCGTCGGGATCGGCCACTTCCATATCGTTTTCGGCAATAAGCCGGTCGCAAAGTATTACGATGATGTCTTCGAGCGGTGCGCTCGTGTCGTTCTCTTCGGTCATGCGGTCGATCGACTGTTCACCCCCTTCAGAGCCGTCGTCTTCGATGTGCATGATGAACACCTCTTCATGACCCGCGATGCCATGCGCATTGACGCGGAAAACCTCACCCTTGTATTCAAATTCCTTGATCATTTTTCACTCTCACGATGCGGACCGCTGTTGCTTGCATGGGTCCTTGCTTATTACCGTCAGCGCCATCGCAAGAACCATGCCGCCCGACCGGAAGCAGAACGCGTATGGATTGAAACTCTGGACATTCAGACGCCACTCAACGCGAAAACGCGATCTGCCCGGCCGTACGACAAACAGGGCACACTTCTTGCTTCAGCAGGAAAACACACAAGCTCGCCGCATCAGGCGGTTCCGGGCGCGGAGCAAATTGTCTGGTTTTCGACAAATTGACGGGAGTTGGACAGAGTTAGTACTGGTAGCTGACGCCGACATAGCGGCCATTGCACCAGCAGCAACTTTGCGCTCGTTGCGGTCTTCCTTAAAACGCGAAGCCATGCCCCCCGACAATGCCGCAACTGAGACTGACTGAACAAGCGTCGCGAGCGGTCGACCGTTCAGACGAGTAGCGGCATTTCAGCATTTAAATCGGAAAACCGCATAGCCGGACACACCTTGAGAGCGGTCATCCCAACGGCGGCTCGCGCGGCTTGTTAACCGCCCTTCATTCATCCGCAGACGTAGACCCTTTCGGTGTAAGCGAACCGATGTCCAAGAGAAGGTAGCGCGATGCCTCCACGCAGTCGTCCGGCAGGACCGCAAGAACGCGTCGTCGGCGCCGGACATCAGACTCGTCTCGCAGCGCGTGGTGCTTTGCGCTTTTGACTCTTCACGCGCTCGCACGACGGCCCCCTTGGTGGTACAGGACGGCCATGATCGTCAGGCTCGCCGAGGATGCCGACCTTGCCCGGCTGACGCGCCTCGTCGCCGAGGTCGCGCGCAGCGAGGTGGCGCCGGCCTTCGCCCCCGAAGGACGCCGCCTGCTCGAAGCGGCCCTCACGCAGGAGGCACACGACGCGCGCAGGCGCGACGGCGTCGTCTATCACCTCGCCGAGAGCAGGATCGGTGGCGACCTTCTCGGCGTGGTCGCGATGCGGCCGCAGGGCCACTTGCTCCTGCTGTTCGTCGATCCCGAGGCGCAGGGCCGCGGTGTCGCGCGGGCACTGTG
>NZ_JALHLE010000053.1 GCF_022832385.1 Novosphingobium album (ex Hu et al. 2023) | reverse complement strand
GGCGGATCGACCGAAAACAGCAGCGGATACTGAGGAAAAAGGCCGCAGACCGCAACAAAGGGAGAGATACCATGACTGCCAGCCGCTCGATAGAACCCGTTCTCGCCAGCCTCATAAAGTCCGAGCGTCACATGCGCAGCGAGTACGGCACGAAGATGGTTGGCGTCATGGACACCGTGGGCGAGCATCCGCATTTCGTCATGCCGCTCGAGCCGGGCAATATGGCGATCCTTTCGGGCTTCGACACGATCGACGCGATGTACAAGGGATCGGTGGAGCGCGCAGACCCAAAGGCCAGCCGGGTTATCAAGCAGCTTGCCAGCGACTGGTATGTGTTCATCGAGAATGTGCCGACCCGCTACTGGATCGAGGCCGCGAAGCCAGTCACCGCCCAGACGGTGACAATGTTCGTGACAGACGATCCCAACGGCATCACAGGCGAATATGCATGGCAACGGGCATATGTCACTCCGCCCGCCGAAGCCGCGCCCGGTGAGGTGCCGCTGCCCGAGCGCGAGTTGACCAACCTCAAGAAGCACGACAGTCTGCTGGCTGCCCTTGCAGTTGGAGATATTGCGGCCATCCGCGCGCTGCTCGAGACGCAATGTGTGTGGGCGCAACGCGACTACATGCAGGACGTGAAGGGTGGTGCGGTGACCGACCTGCGCAGTGCCACCAGCGCACTCGACTACATTGCCAGGTGGCACTCTACGATGCAGCCGCAGAAGGTGTCGGTGATCAACCGCATGGTGACCGACTGGTACGTCTTTTCCGAAGAACTCTGGATCATGCAGCCCGGCGGCGGTCCCGCGCGGCAATGCCGCACCGCGACGGTCTATCCGCTGAGCGTCGGCGGCCTGTTCGAGGGGGCTCTGGGCTTCGGCCGGGATATGGAAGACCCGGCACCTTCCGCCGCCATCAAGCTCGGCCACGCTTACTGGACCGAACCCGGCGTGGACATCGCCGACGTTCCGGCATCGTGAACGGGCAGCGCCTGCACGGCAAGGTCGCGCTGATAACCGGAGCCGGTCAGGGCGTGGGTCTCGGCATCGCGCAAGCCTTCTGCGCGCAAGGCGCCGCCGTGGTCATCACCGGACGCGACGCAGAACGGCTGGCATCCGCCGTGGAGGTGATCGAGGCTCGCGGCGGATCGGTCGCGGCCTGCCCGGGCGATGCCGCGAAGCGCGAGAATGCGAAAGCCGCCGTTGCCCTGGCGATCGAACGCTTCGGCGGCCTCGACATTCTCGTGAACAACGCACAGGCGCGCCGTTCCGGCGTCCCGTTCGAGGAAATTACCGAGGCCGACATGGACCTCGCGCTGGGTTCGGGCCCTGTCGCCACCCTGCTCCACATGCAGGAAGCCTTCCCGCACCTGAAGGCACGCGGCGGCGGATCGATCATCAACTTCGGATCGAAGATGGGCATGCAGCCCATCCCCGGCATCGGCTCCTACGCTGCCGCGAAAGAGGCGATCCGCGCCCTCACCCGCAGCGCGGCGCGCGAATGGGGCAAGCACGCGATCCGGGTAAACACGCTCACCCCGGCGTCACTGGGAGACAGCGGCAAGGCCTATTTCAAGGATCGTCCCGATGAATTCGAAAAGCTGTGCCGGGACGTTGCGCTGGGGCACTTCGGGGATGCCGAAACCGAGATTGGCGCTGTAGCTCTCTTCCTGGCCTGCGACGACAGCCGCTATGTCACCGGCCAGACGCTCAACGCCGATGGCGGGCAACTGATGCTCTGATCCGGCGGATCAACGCCGCAACAGGGCATAGCTGCGGTCACCGGGCTTGCGAAGGCCGAGGTCTAGCGGCCGGTCCCGGCCATATCCGAGGGCCTGCCCAAGCTGTCCGGTGTCCCACTCCGCGCTGTCGGGAAATTCCCGGAACCAGTCACGCACCACCACCCGGCGCGCGATGCGCCATTCGTCCTCGCGCTTTTCCATCCGGTCGATGAAGCGGCTGCCCGACATGTGATCGTACCGCGTCCCGTCGTCACGGCGCATTCGGTGGAAGGCCTGAATATAGCTTTCGACGAAGGCCTTATCGCCATTGATGTCGATCAGGATGTTGCCGATAAAATGCGCCGTCAGATCTATGGAGTGGAGGATCGGCACGGCATGCTCCACGAACTCCCGGGCAGACCCGGCAGTAAAATTGCCATGTTCATCGCTTGCATCGGGCCAGTATGCGGAAAGGATCAGGTCTGCATCGATCCGATCGATCCCCCGGCAATACCGGTAGATGCAGTCGCGGATGGCTTCGCGATCGCCGCACTCGGACAGATAGTCCCCAACCTTCCTCTTCATGCCGAGACCTTGTTTCCTGCCCCGCCTCTGTTGGTCAGGATCCCGCTGCGATCGTAGCTAGGCTCGTCGAGCGGCGGCATTGCCGGAGGCGGCCCGAAGTCGGGATTGTCGAAGAAAGTTCCGGAGAGATCCGGCGGACCGATGTATTCGGTCAGGAAAAGCCGCCAGGCGAAGCGCCATATCCCGGCCTCCTCCACCAGCCGTTCGTAATAGGTCCCGATGGGGCCATAGGCAGTGCCATCGGCAAGAACACTCTGCTCCGACACATAGGTTCGGGCCGTTGCCTGGCCTGAGCCGGTCAAGGACACGACGGGGTTCCGAAACGTCAGCAAGATCCGCCGATATTTCTCGAAGGCCGCCGCCATGAATGCCGAGATATTGCCCCTTCCACTGATGACCACGCCGGACAGGCGCCATTCCGCATCCAGGGCAAAGCAATCACCGAAAGCCGCAACATCCTTCCGCCAGACTGCATCGGTGTAGCGGGCATGCAATTGGCGAATGCCGGCTTCCGCTGCGAGAAATTCGATCACCTGCCGATCCTCTCAAACGGTGACTGCGCGTTTGAACAAACGGAAGCAGCCAGCGGTGGTGTCACCGCCAGCCGCCTCGTGTCCTTCAGAACCGCACCGTTCCCTGCAGCACCACTTCGCGCGGACGGTTCCAAAATGCCACGTACTGGTCCGGATTGCCCGAGGCCGTCCACGCATATGCCTGAAGCTTGTAGTAGCTGTTGGTCAGGTTGCGGCCGATGAGCGCCAGTTCATAGCTGCCATCCGACGGCCCCACCTTGAGCGACGCATCCAGAAGCCAATAGGCTTTCTGGACACCGCCCGGCGCATTGTCCGTCGTCGTCTGATAGCTCGACGAATAGGAACCCGAAGCTGACAGCGTGGCGTTCCAGCCGGGAAGCACATCGTAGGCCGTATAGTCACCGCCGAACGAGTACGTCAGTTTCGGGGCGCGGATCATGCGCTTGCCGGACAGATCCTGCGCATTGAAAACCTTGGCCGGATCGGGATCGACGTCGACGCAGCCCTGAGCCGCCGTCTGGAAGGCAAAGCACTGCGCGTTCGGAAAGCTGGTATACTTGGCGCTGTTCAGGCCAAGATTACCATGCAGTTGCAGCCCCTTCGCCGCTTCCCAGTTGAACGATGCCTGGACGCCCTTGACCCGCGATGACGCCGCATTCCGGACGTTGAAGGTGATAACCGGCGTGCTGTTGTCGGCGGAGACCACCTGCAGGTCCCCATACTTGTAGGTGTAGGCGATGATATCAAAGCGCAGGCGCCCGCCATCAAGCGTCGCCTTGTACCCGGCCTCGAAGCCCTTAGAGACCTCCGGCTGGAACGTGATACTCTCTGGCGTCGTGGTGGCGGCGAGCAGGAACGGGTTGGAAATGCCACCCGACTTGTAACCGGTCTTGTAGGCAACATAGAGCGTGTTGTCAGGGCTCGGATGCCAGGTCAGCGTGGCTTCCGGAGAAACATGATTGTCGCTGTAGCCGGCCAGGAAATGATTGCCCACTGCCCGCAGGTACGAGAAGTTCGGGCCGACGGCGGTATTCACCTGATCCATCTTTTTCTTGTCGTGGCTCCAGCGCGCACCGCCTGACAGTTCGAGGTCCGGAAGAATCTTCCAGGTCAGTTCTGCGAAAGCGGAAATGTAATCCTCCTTGCTGACAGAACGCATCACCACGCTCGCATAATTGTCCGCCGCGGCGTTGTAGACGTGGAAGATATCGGGCGCATTCTCGAACGGACGCTTCGAATGCTCGAAGTAGCCGCCGATCATGAAGTTGAGCGGGCCATCGAAGTCGGAAGTGAGACGCAGTTCCTGGGACAGTAGCTCATACCGGTAGCGCGCCGCCGCCCAGATGGTCGCGTAGGGCGACCAGTCCGTGACGTTCATCAGCTTCAGGTCTTCGTTGTAGTAGCCGGTCGTCGATGTCAGCGAGAGATCGTCGAACGTCTTCGTCATGTCGAGAACGCCGAAGTAGAACATCCTGTCGCTGTAAGGCTTGCCGCCGTTCGCATAAGGAATGTTCTTTGCGTAGACTGCGGGCACACCGGCGTGCGAAGTCTTCCGGTCCGCATAGCAATCCGAGCCGGGAAGCGGCAGGAAACCCAGAAGCACCGGCGCATTCGCAGCTTTGGTCGCACCAATGCAGTAAGGTTCGGTATTCCCGTTCCCCGTATTCACGTTGATCGAGTTTACGGTAAACTTCAGGTTCGCCTTGAAGTCATCCGACGGCTCCCACAACAGGGTAATGCGGCCTGCGATTTCGTCAGACGCGGGCATCCGCTTGGGCAAAGCGCCGGTCGTGTTCAGAGGCTGGAGCGCAGCCGGTGCAAAGACGTCCGGAATGACCGGCGCGACATTCCTGGTCCACCCCTTCTGCGTACTGCCACGAAAGGCGAGGCGCGCGGAAAGAGTGTCGCTCAACGGGCCGGAAATGGCCCCTTCCGCGTAAGCCTGATCGGCCGTGAATTCGTAACCGGCGGTCAGATAGCCTTCGAAGCTCGGGGTCGGATCAGCCGATCGGATCGAGATAACCCCGGCCGGCGAATTCTTGCCGAAGTAGAGGGCTTGCGGCCCCGCCAGAACCTGCACGCTCTGGGTATCGAACAACCGGGTGCCGACGATCGAACCACGGCTGAAGGGAACACCATCGACTTCGACGAGCACGCTCTGGTCGAAGCCTGCGTCACTTGAGGAGGAACTGATGCCACGGATGGAAATCACTGCACCTGTGCCCGAGCCCCCCTCACCGATCGCGACTTGCGGCGCCATTTCGGCGACCTTTGTCAGATCGCTCGCAAGGTGGGTTCTCAGCGCATCGCCACCGATCGCCGTCACGGCCACCGGCACGCTTTGCAGTGTCTCGTCGCGCTTGCGCGCGGTCACGATGATCTCACCATAATTACTGCCTGCAGCCTGTTCGGCCGATTTTGCCTTATCCGGCGCTTGCGCAAACGCAGGTGCCGCGCAGGCAGCAATCGCCGTACTGCAAAACAGTGAGAAAACCGCCTTCTTCATGCCTCTTCCTCCATCCCAAATTATTTGCTTATTATATTAATAATATTTAGAATATTACATAAATATTGTTTTTTAAAATTATGTATTTTTGCCGTATTTATTTTTCCAAAATTTGAAATTTAGGCAGGGAATACAAAAATCCGAGCGCAGATTTCATATAGCTGGATACAAGGCGCCGCCCCCCGGAGATCCAGACGTATAAACCAGTCACAAGGACCCGCGCTCGCCGCATACTCCTCCCCAGTTGCCGCTGATGCTCAGCATTCTTGCCCATACCGCTCGCCGCGGTTGCCATTTTCCACACAATAGTCTAGTTGTATGGACTTATAGGGCAGACGTTTCGCAAGTCAATCCGGACCCCCGCCACAATCATCCCGCAACCAGAGACGCTCCAGATTTCACGAACCTCGACCTTTGTCATGCGTCCACCTGCAATCATTAAATCTACATATATTGCTGTTTTTTCTAATAATTCATGCATCACCTCCCTGATCAGAGCCAAAGAAATGCCCGCCCCCCTCACACCAAACCATCGGTGAAAGCTCGCCTCCCTCCATATTAGTATGGACTTTATGAAATTTGCTTGCGACCATCCGCATCAAACATGTGTTCCAGATGGAACGTTTCGGAGAGAGGCAACCGGCATGGCGCGAGCCCACCTGATCTTCACGCTGCGGAGACGGAAAAAGGCGGTTTCCATGACCAATTGCGGCGACTGGATGGACCGTTGCCGGTAGACGCCATGGTCACGACGATCTGCCGGTCCTGCAACGCCTTCTGCCCCATCGAAGTAACGATCGGACAGGGATTTGCGACGAACGTCGCAGGCAACCGCAATGCGCCGCTCTTCGGTGGCTACACTTGTCCCAAAGGTCGCGCGCTGGCCGATTTGCACCGCCACCCTGACAGGCTGATGCAATCACTGAAGAAGCAGCGGGATGGCTCATTCATCCCCATTTCGAACGATGATCTCATAGGCGAACTCGCCGAACGGCTGGGCGTGATCATTGGCCGTCACGGCCCGCGTGCTGTTGCTGCCTATCTGTCAGGAGGCGTCATCGAGCAGCCCGCCGCTTCGGCACTGATGATCTCGTTTCTCGAAGCCATCGGGTCGCCCATGCTTTTTTCGGCCTCGACGATCGATCAGCCGGGCATGACGATCGGTTATGCCTTGCACGGACGGTGGGCGGGTGGGCGCGTACGGCCGGAAAACCGCGATGTCTTCGTGATCGTTGGCGGCAACCCGATCAACTCCAAGCAATACCTCCCTCAAAATCCCGGCGCCCAGATCAAGCAGATGCGTCGCGCAGGCGGGAAACTCGTGGTCATTGATCCCCGCCGCACGGAAACCGCGCGACTGGCGGACATCCATCTCCAGCCGATACCCGGCGAAGATCCCACGATCCTTGCAGGCCTGATCCATCTCATCATCCGCGAAGGCGGCACAGACCGGAATTTCATCGAACGCAACGCGACCGGCTTTACGGCGCTGACCAAAGCTGTGGCGCCATTTACGCCTGACTATGTGGCGAACCGGGCCGGCATCAGCGCGAACGACCTGCAAAGGATGGCCCAGGTGCTGATCGAAGCGCGAACCGGTGATGTCGCACTGGGCACGGGCCCAAGCATGGCGACGCGCGGCATTCTCAGCAGCTACCTTGCGCTATGCGTCAATACCTTGCGCGGCTTCTGGGCGGCGGAGGGCGATGATGCCATGCACCCCAGCGTGCTGCTGCCGCCACGAACATTTCGCGCGCAGCCCATCCCCCCCTATCCTGCCTGGGGATTCGGAGAAAAGACACGTATCGGCGGGTTCGAGCCCACCCCGGCGGGAATGCCGCTCGCCGCCTTGCCTGGCGAAATCCTCATGCCCGGCGAAGGGCAAGTCCGGGCGCTCTTTCTTCATGGAGGTGCGTTGCAGAGCTGGCCCCAGCACAACCGCACCGAGGAGGCACTCAAGGCCCTCGACCTGCTCGTTATCCATGACGTCGTGCTGTCGCCGACGGCGCAGCTTGCCGATTTCGTCATCGCGACAAAAATGCAGTTCGAACTCCCCGCCATCACCGTGCTCAACGAAATCATCGCCAATTCCGGCCATGCCGGATACGGGACCGCTGATCCCTATGCATTTTGCGGCCCCGCACTGGTCGCCCCTCCACAAGACGCCGACCTCATGGAGTCCTGGCAGACCTATTACCGCGTCGCGCGTCACATGGGACTTCCGCTCAAACTCACCAACTGGCGCGCGGCCTCGGACGCGAAGCCTGCACTCGACATGGATCGCGAGCCCTCGACCATGGCTATCTACGAGTTGATGTGCGCCGGCTCGGCGGTACCGCTGGACGAAGTGCGCCGGCATCCGAACGGGCATGTTTTCGAGGAAATGCGCTCTACCGTGCAACCGCCTGAACCGGGCTGCCCCCACAGGCTGCAACTGGCGGACCGCGACATGCTGCGCGAACTCGCGCGTGTTGCCCGGGAAGATCCGGCGGCGTGGCGCGGCATAGATGCCCGGTTCACATTCCAGCTTATTCCCGGCCGCATGCAAAATGCCACCAACACCTTCCTCAAGGCAAGAGGCACCCTCCGCTGGCCATACAATCCTGCCTTCTTGCACCCGTCCGACATCGCCGACCTTGGCATTGTAGCAGGTGACGAAGTGCGCATCACATCACGGCACGGCACCGTTCGGGCAATCGTCGAGGAGGACGCAGGACTGAGGCGCAAGGTTGTGGCACTCATGCACGGGTTCGGAACCTCCCGTCCGGATGACGATCCCCGGACACACGGAACCAACGTCAATCACCTCACCGCGTGGAGCGACGATTTCGAAGAGCACACCGGTATGCCGCGCATGGGCGCGCTTCCCGTTTCCATCGCACCTTCGGACAACGCCGCGTCACTGTGCGAACCATCGTGATCAAGGAGTAACAATGGCCAGCGAAGAAGAAACGAATATCGCGCTCGTCAAACGGTTCTACCAATACCTCGACGACAACGACCGCGACGGCGCCTATGCCAATGTGTTCGCCGAGAACTGCGAACTTCATGAAACGGAAGAACTTCCATACGGCGGCGTCTATCGCGGGCGGGAAACGGTCAAGGAGGCACTGGCAGGTGTCATGGCCGGCTTCGACGAATTCCAATGCGAGATCCGCAATTATCTGGCGGGTGGAAACGAAGTCGTCGTCCACCTTCACCTCGACGGCGTCGGGCGGAAGAGCCGCAAGCCGTTTTCGGTGCCGGTGATGGAACTCTGGCGCTTTCAGGATGGCAAGGCCATAGAGCTGCGGCCGTTTCTGTTCGACCCCGGCGCGATCACCAAAGCTCTTGCATAAGGCTGGTACCCGGCATGTCGAAACCGGCTTTAGAGGTGCTTGCTCCCGGCTCGGTGCAGATTGACCTGATAGCGGAAGCGCGACGCCGGGTAGATCTCGTGCGCTGCTTCGATGACCTTGCCTTCGGCCGTCTTGAAGGCACGGCGCACGACAACAGCAGGTGTGCCGGGTTCGACCTCGAGCACTTTAGCGAGCGGTTTCGTGACAAGCTCGGCGGAAATCTCCTGAGTCATTTCCACAATCATCTGGCCGAACATGTCCTCAATCAGCTTGAAGACGGGGCCCGGATGACTGGTGACAAGCCGGCTGATCGAGGCGTAGTCCCGATGGACGTAAAGCTCGATCCAGCACTCGGGGTGCCTGGCGCCATGTGTGCGCGAAACGCCGTGAATGGCGAGCCATTCCTCGTTCGGCGAGGTCCCCACCCAGGAGGCGAATGCCTTCGGCATCTTGCGCAATTCAACGATCTTGATCTGGAAGTCCCAGCTCAGCGCATAGCTCTGGAAGTCGTTGATCGACACCGCGTGGAGAAAGTTGGAATCGGACGACTGCGGCGGCAGCACCCGCGTCCCCGACCCGCGGCGCGAGATAATCAGCTTTTCTTCGCGCAATTTCCGCAACGATTCCCGGATGGTGTTGCGGCTGACCCCGTGATCCTTGGCAAGCTGGTCCTCAGTGGGCAAATAAGAGCCCACAGGATAGCGTCCGGAGAAGATCGCATCCTTGAGGGCGCTGGCAATACCGAGATAAAGCGGCTGCCCCCCAGAGTCTCCCGGCTGCAGCGCTGTCATTTCCCGTCCGCCGGGATTTCAAGATTGGGACGGTCACAGGACATAATCGCACTTCCGGAAGGGCCACGAGGGGCCAACACGGCCGTGTATCTAAGTGCGCGGCGAACCCATGTCCATACATTCAAAATAGCACAACTCTGATGCAAGGGCAAGAACCACGCCGCGGTTGAAGAATTTTTTGTTATTATTCAAAATCTTGATCTGACTTCGAAAGCACACAGTTATATCATAGAGCTAATTTATCAGAACTTTCAGGCGCAAATTCTGGAACAACACGTTGCGACGCTCTGGCGTCCTTCGACGCAGTTTGAATGGGAGGACGGACATGAAGCTCGGCATCATTTACCCGCAAAACGGCCTTGGCGGTGACCCGGCCGCTGTCCGCGAGATCGGCCTGGCCGGAGAGCGGCTGGGCTTCAACCACCTGGTCGCCTACGACCATGTCCTGGGCGCAACGCACGACCGGGAGCCGAAGCTGGGCGGCCCCTACACCGAGAAGGATCCCTTCCACGATCCTTTCGTCATGTTCGGCTACCTGGCAGCCTTGACGAACCGGATCGAGTTCGTGACGGGCGTCCTCATCCTGCCCCAGCGCCAGACAGCGCTCGTGGCGCGGCAGGCAGCGGACGTCGACCTGCTTTCGGGAGGACGGTTGCGGCTGGGCGCCGGCATCGGCTGGAACTACGTCGAATATGATGCACTCGGTCAGGACTTTTCAAAGCGCGGCCGGCGCGTGGGCGAACAGGTTGCCCTGCTGCGCGAGCTGTGGACCGGCAATCTTGTCACCTTCGAGGGTGAGTTCGATACAATCGACCGTGCAGCACTGGTCCCCCGGCCCTCACGGCAGATACCGATCTGGATGGGTGGGTTTGCAGACGTGGCGTTGCGCCGCGCCGCTGGAATCGCGGACGGATTCATCTTCGCCGACGGCGCCGCAGACGCCTTTGCACAGCTCGCCTCGCTCGACGGTTATCTTGCAGATGCCGGCCGGGATGCCTCGTCATTCGGCAAGCAGTGCCACATGCTGCGCGCAAAATCGGCGGACGACGCAATCAGTACAGCGCTACGCTGGCGCGACGCCGGCGGCACACATGCGACGGTAAATTCGATGGGACTGGGCTTTGCGAACGCTTCGGACCACGTAGCCTACTTCGAGAAGGTTGCAAACGCCGCTATCCGGGAAGGTCTCCTGTAAGTCCCCTTCCCGGACAGAACTGCTATGTGTGCAACCACGGCGCGGCCTGCCACGAACAAATCTAACGCCACGTTGAAAGTGTGTCGCGTTGCGATGTAGTAAGAGCCCCCGCTGTCGACGCCACCGGTCCAATCGGCTCGACCGCGCCCCGCCCTTCCATGAAATTGGCCAGGTTGCGATGAAGATTAATGACTTTCTGTTCCTGATGCGGATTGGGTAGCGTGCGGCGAAAGCCGGACGATTTCATCCCCTTCTGCACGAACTGCATGTTCGCGAAGTCCTGCGCGAGCACCGGCCCCCAGTTCTCACCGGAAGGATCTGCATAGACCCATTCGGTTTCCGGCTCTTCGCCTTCAGGATAGCGCTCAAGGGCATAGGCTTCGAACACGCACTTGTCCGGATCGCTGCCAAAAGGGCGCACGCGGTAACACAGCGCGAAAGTTTCGCCCTTCAGGATATTCTGGTTGGGAAACAGCCCCCATGCCAGACCGGATTCCTGCTTGATATCGGAAGGGACCTCCGGCCAGATAACCCCGCGCGCGGCATCGTCGGCCCTGGCCGACTTGAGCCAGTGAGCAATGCATTCCTGCGGCGTTGCCGTTTCGGGCAGTTCCTCGACGAGGCGGCGAGCAGCATTCACCAGCGTTTCGGTGGACGCGGCATGGTTGATGGTCTCGTAGTTTTCGCGGATCAGCTCGTATGTGGAGACTCGCGCGTCGTCTCCCTTGCCGGCGCGGGTCGTGCCCGCGCTCTCACTCATCTGGAACCGTTCGTCCCTCGTGTCGTAGCTGGAGACCGAATGCAGCCCGTGCTGCTTCGAGAACGTATAGTACTCGCCGTAGTCCAGCAGTTGGGTGTGTGTGGCAGCAACATGATACGTCTCAAGGAAGGCCTCGATCGCGGTCTTCCAGTTGCAGTTGTAGATCGCCCACTGGCGCCACTTGTAGCGCATCTTGTCGAGCTCGAAGTGCTCGAGGATCTCGCCCGCGCGGCCCATCCACTCCTTCAGCGGAACGCAGTCCGGGTCCATGTTGATGTAGATGTAACCACCCCAAGTATCGACCTGTACTTCGGACAGACAGGTCATCTCCGGCGTCAGCTTGTTATCCCAGTCCTGCGGATCGAGGATGTAGGTGTTGTTGCCATCCGTATCGAACGTCCAGCCATGGAAGCCGCAGATGAAGTTCTTGCGGTTGTTGCCGCGCACCGAATGGACCCGCTCAGAACTATTTGGGCCCGGAAGGTAATCGGGCACCGACACGAGCTGGCGGCCGCGGTGGGGGCAGACGTTGTGGAACGCCTTGAACA
>NZ_JALHLE010000052.1 GCF_022832385.1 Novosphingobium album (ex Hu et al. 2023) | reverse complement strand
TGGGCCCGGAAGGTAATCGGGCACCGACACGAGCTGGCGGCCGCGGTGGGGGCAGACGTTGTGGAACGCCTTGAACAAGCCGTCGTCCTTGCGCAGCACGATCACCGATTCATCGGCGACGTTGTAGGTCATCCAATCGCCGGGATTGGGCAGGTCCTCCACTCGCTCGACCATCTGCCAGACCTTGGGCCAGAGCAGCTTCTTCTCCGCCTCGAGGTAGTCCTTCGAAAGGAACGCCTCGACCGGATAGGTCGACAGCACTTCGTCGTCCATGTCCTTCGCGGTGATATTGCCTGCGGCGCATTCCTGAACCTTCATCGCCCTCTCCCTTGCTGATGCCGGATGAATCGGCTGCACTGGCAACCCGCCTTCGACGGCCATTGCACCCTATAAAGAATGAACGATCATTCTTTTTATTTCAAGGTATGCATTCGGTCCACGGGCGCTATGCTCCGCTTCAAACCGGGGATGGCAACCGCGCCAGCCGCCTATCGAATGTCAAAGGACAATGGTTCACACTGCCAAGGCTCTGGCGAGGCGCCAGGAAAGAGCAAAATTGCGCAAGGAGCAGGTTCTCAACGCTGCCGAGCAATGCTTCAGGGCCGAGGGCTTCCATGCGGCGAGCATGTCACGCATCGCCGCAGGGGCGAAGATGAGCGTGGGGCACATCTACCAATATTTCGAGAGCAAGGAGGCGATCATCATCGCGCTTTGCGAACGGCGTTTTTCAGAGTTCGAGAAATTGTTGACGGCCGCCGATCAAGGCATGCATGCGGCCTCCGCCTCTTTCGTCGAGGCCTGGATTTCCCAGTTCGCCTGGTGGATCGATCCTGTCCGCGCACCGCTGACGCTGGAAATCATGGCCGAAGCCGGAAGAAATCCGAAGGTCGCAGCCGTCGTCATGGGCATCGACCGCCACTTCCGCGACATCATGCGGCACAGCGTGGTGCCGCTCGCCAAACTGCGTCCCGAGGAACAGATTGAAGAACGGTTGGAAGCAATCATCATGCTGGCGCACGGCATGACCAGCCGGATCACAGCAGATCCCAACGCCAATCCCGACAGAATAATTGCAGCATTCCGGCTGGCGGTACAAACCCTGCTCACCTGACTTATTGAAGCACTCCTGGTGGATAGGCCGTGGTCTTCCAGACGCCTTACATTTTCAAAATCGTCGGCCGTTCGAATTCGGCCGGCGACAGCATGCCGTTCCCGACCCCAAGTCCAAATTGTCAAGAAGCGGACGGAAAGGTCACATGACAGGCCGCGATCGTCCTCCATTCCGGCATGCAATTGCTACCTTTTTGGCGCAGTTTGCACCGCTGCATGCTTTGCGCTGCGTGATTGGGATCGACATAAATTGCGCAGCAAGGCTCTGGTAAAGTCCACGCTGGCATACATTAACCGACCGGCGATGTTCCGAACCAACAACTTACGACCTTGCATAGCAATCTCGGAGCCAACCGTTGACGTATAGACCTCTTTGTATGCGCTTCGGGGCTTTCATCGCGCCGTATCACAACCTTGCAGAGAACCCGACGCTGATCCTCGAGAGGGACATGCAGCTTGTCGAATTGCTGGATAAGCTCGACTATAATGAAGCGTGGATCGGCGAACACCACTCCGCAGGCTTCGAATCCATTGCGTCGCCGGAACTGTTCATCGCTATGGCGGCCGAACGCACACGGCATATCCGCCTCGGAACCGGGGTCAGTTCGCTGACCTACCACCACCCGCTGATCCTGGCCGACCGCATTGTTCAGCTCGATCACCAGACGCGGGGACGGATCATGTTCGGCGCCGGGCCGGGGCAATTACCGTCGGACGCCGCAATGCTCGGCATCAATCCCGCAAAACAGCGCGACATGATGGTGGCCGCACTCGAAACCATCTGTCCGTCGTCAGAACATTTGGCGCAGGTCGCAGCTTAGATTAGC
>NZ_JALHLE010000051.1 GCF_022832385.1 Novosphingobium album (ex Hu et al. 2023) | reverse complement strand
GCTAATCTAAGCTGCGACCTGCGCCAAATGTTCTGACGACGGACAATGTCGCCCGTGACGCCGATCCGGCAGGTGACGGAGCGTTCGCAACGCTCCGGGAAAGGGGCGAGCAGACCGGTGTCGAGGTCATAGCGTTGTCACCTGTACTGGACGATTTTAACGACGACTTGAGGTGTCTTGGCATCGGCATGATCCGGGAGCGTTTACGAGTTCAGATGACCTCACAAGACGTTTCATATTTCCTGGCACCGCTGCCCTGACGGCAAGAGTCGCATGTAGCCCCTTCAACGAAAACCGCCTCGACCAATGCTCCGCTTCGGATGGGTGCCGCACTCCCGCCTTCGAGAGGGCGATAGGCCATCAGGTCGCCCGGCCGGTCAACCTGGGCGGCGACTATTTTCCGGCGCGCTCCTCATTGGAGCGCTTTGCCATCGCGAAACAAAATAGTCGCCGCCTTCGGTCCTTCGCTGAGCGCTTCGGCCCGTCGCTTTCGCTCCGGGTGCCAGTCCGGTCGGCCCGATGGCTTTCATCGCCACGAAGGCCGCAAGAAGTGCGGCCAAATGCGATGGAGCATCCCATGAGGCAGTCGAACGATTATGAAGCTGACGGTACAACTTGCCCGACGGACCACGTGCTGACCGAACTGCAATTACACGGCTATCGTCCCTTCGAAGACGAACCGGACCCGCGGCCGCTGCCCGAAGGCAACTTGCTCGCAGGCGCTATCGCCGACATCTTCGATGCCTTGATCGTAACACTGGGCGACACACGGTTGGAACCGGATCTCGGCGATCTCCTCTGGTCCACCGTCAATATCCTCCATCGCGCAGCCGAGCGGGTAAGCCGTGAACTCGACGACAACGAACAGGCCCAGTGCCGCTCACAGCGTGAGTAGGACGGTAGCGAAGTCCGATCCGTCGAACTGGAACGGCTGATCGCAGCAGGCCGAACGCTGCTGGAAAGGCAGGACGCCTTCGAACTCATGCGCGACCAGGCTGGCGAGCACTACGAGCGCCGCCTGGGCAAAGTATGGCTCCCGCACAGCGGCTCCAGGGTCAATCACCGCAACCTCACCTCGGCGATGATCGACAGCCGGGATTTCATCGCTGCCCGCAAACGTGCGCAGCAACAGGTCTTGCTGCCTGAAGGTTCAAAGATAGCTTTCACCGGCGGCCTTGAATTCAATGATCACCATTTGATCTGGGCGAAGCTTGACCAGGTCCATGCCAAGCATCCCGACATGGTCCTGATGCACGGCAAGTCACCGAAGGGCGCAGAAAAGATCGCTTCGCGCTGGGCCGATCACCGCGGCGTTCCCCAGATTGGGTTCGCACCCGACTGGGCCAGACACGGCCGGGCTGCACCATTCCGGCGAAACGATCAGATGCTCGAGGTTCTGCCAATTGGTGTTCTGGCTTTTCCTGGTACCGGTATTCAGGACAATCTTGCCGACAAAGCCAAAAAGCTTGGCATTCCGGTTTGGAAGTTCGGGAAGGGATGAACTTCCTCAAATGTGCGCCGCTGGGAACACGGGTGTCGTCGCCGGCTTTCCAGACAAGGGTAGTTGTTGGAGCGAGCCCGAAACCTCACGTCCATTCAGCAAAAGAAGGCCCGGCCGTTTCCGACCGGGCTTGGAAGTTTTGGGAGAGGATGCCTGAAAGGCGTGGCCTGTTTGTGCGTTGCAGCAAATTTGTGCAAGTGCGGAAAATGATAAATTGATTGCGTTCGGCGCATGCCGCTTTCCTCGCATGACAAAACGTTGCCGCGCCCGACCCTTTGCCGTCGTTCAGCTGTCAAAATCCGGCGCCCAGGTGCGGTCCGTCCGCTAACCGGCAGGTCGCGACCAGAGTCAGTCGTTCAGCGCCGCCCCAGTGATCGGCAGCTTGCGGCGCGAGCTGCCTTTCGAACTGATAGAAACGGACGGTCTTACCGATGCCTGCGGGGCGCCCCGAGTGCATATCACTACTGTGCGCCTCTCTGGGCGGCTACAGCAGGGCATTGGCCCGGCAATTCGCGGGTCCTACCTAGGGCCTTTCGAGGTGCTAAGCGCTGGGGAACCGCATTTTTCGTGTCAGAGGTGCCTGGCGGGGTTCGTTTCAGTTAGAAGTGTCAGTTTGGCGAGGGCATTCATTTCGGTGATCGCGGCAGGTTGAGCTGCATTTGGCCAACGGAGTGAAAGCGGTGTTAACCAAAAACTAGAACGTTTTCGCATAGAAGCGTCGATGTCACGATGATGGAATTAATTCATTGGCACGGCTTCAGGATATTGCCCGCTCTCGGAGCGCGAGAGTTGGCTTGGCGATCTTTCTCGTTGCGGCGGGAACCCTGGGCTTTGCGCCCTATGTCCTCAACGACATTTCCACCCAGGCCGCTATCAACGCGCCGCTGATCCATCTGACGGCAGCGACTGACGGAACGGTCGCAGCACTGCCGGATGCAGGCCAGTATTTCGCACGTCCGCAAACCATCAAGCTGCTCGACCTTTCCGAAGACACTGGTGATGTTGCCGAACTGAATGCCCAGGCCGAAATCGCTCAGAGCCAGATTGCCCTGGCGCAGCGTCAGCTTGCCGAACTGGATGGTCAATCCGCGCATCTGGCAAGCCGCACGACCCGCTTTTCCAATGCCATGAGCACGCGCCTTGGCGACGATCTCGATGCAGCACGCGGTGCGCTCAGCGCTTGCAAGGCGGACCGCGCCCAGCAGATCGCAACGCTGGAGCGGACCCGGCGGCTTGCCGCACAGGGCTTCGTCTCCAACGCCGGTCTCGAGAAGGCCGAGGCCGCAGTGGCCATGAAGGCTGGAGAATGTGCCAGCGCGGAGGCGCAAACCCGGTCCCTGGGGATCACGGCCCAGGCCGCCCAAGGAGGTATCTTTATCGCCAACGGCTACAACGATGCTCCCTATGCTGTGCAGCAAGCCGATCGCGTCATGCTCCAGCGCCAGATGGTCGAAAAGGCGTTGAACGATGCGACAGCGCAATACCGTCAGGCCAAGCAGCGCCTGCAGGACGCGCAGGCACGCGCGAGTTACCGGGCTCCGGCCGGGACACTTGTCTGGTCCCTCGGATCCAGCCCAGGCACCTCGATCCGCGCCGGCGAGCCGGTCATCGACCTCGTCGATTGCCGCCGCCGTTTCGTACAGGTGGCACTGCCCGAGAATAAGGCGGAGGTCATCGGCCCAGGTTCTTCCGCGGATGTTAGGCTGATAGGCTCCGACGACTGGATGAAGGGCCGAGTCATCAACATCACAGGCGCGGCAGGCCGCCGCGAAGAAACCTTGCTGGCCGCCAACACATATTCCATGCCCGGCGACAGGGAGATCATGGTCGAGGTGGCGCTTCCCGCCCCCGCTACTGACAAGCTCGATCCGAGCCGAAAATGCGACGTGGGCCGTCTCGCGGAAGTCCGTTTCAGCCGCACAAGCTGACGAACAGTCATGCCGGGCCTTGCTTATACCGCCCCCTATGCGCCGATGGCGCTGCTGCTGGGGGCAATGCTGATCTTCACCAAGATCTGGCCGTCCAGGCTGGGCCTGGGGGCGACTGTTGCGGCCTCAATAGTCTTTTACCTGCGCTGGCGCATATTCGAGACCATCCCGTGGGAAGAAGGCCTGTCAGCGACGTGGTGGCCGCTTGTCTGCCTGACTGTGGAACTTGTGTCGCTGTTCGATGCGGTGATCCTGATCGCCATCCTGAGCCGCCAGACGAACCGGTCGGCGGAAGCGGACGAGGGTGAGCAATTCCTGCGCGGTCAATGGATGCGCGATGCGGAAAGCCTGCCTGAAGTGGATGTCTTCATCGCCACCTACAATGAACCGCGCGAGGTGCTCGAGAAAACGATCCTTGGTTGCCTTGCGATCGACTGGCCGAACAAGAAGGTGTGGGTGCTGGATGACGGGCGGCGCCAATGGCTGCACGACCTGTGCATCGCAAAGGGCGCTGGCTACATCAACAGGCCCAACAACAAGGGCGCAAAGGCCGGGAACATCAACCATGCTCTGATGCAGACCGGTGCGCCGTTCGTTGCAGTTTTCGATGCCGATTTCATCCCGCGCCGGGATTTCCTGCTGCGCACCATGGGCTTCTTCCGCGATGACCGGATCGGTATCGTTCAGATACCGCACAGCTTCTACAACCATGACCCGATGCAGACCAATCTCGGGCTGCAACAGGCCATGCCGGACGACCAGCGTTTCTTCTTCGAGGCGATCATGCCCGGCCGGGATGGCTGGGACGCTGCCTTTTGCTGCGGCTCCAACTCGGTCACGCGACGTTCGGTGTTTGAAGGCATCGGCGGCGGCCTTCCCGAGGGTTCGATCACCGAAGACATGCTGCTGACACTGGCCAGCCTGAGGCAAGGCTATATCACGCGCTACCTCAATGAGCCCCTGGCCTATGGCCTGGCACCCGAAAGCAATGCCGCATTCTTCGTGCAGCGCCAGCGATGGGCACAAGGAGCCATGCAGATCCTCTATCTGCGGCACGGCCCGCTGGGTCCTGACCTGAAGTTGCGCTATCGCTTTCTGTTCCTGCCGTCAGCATGGCTGACGCAAGGCCTGCAAACGATGTTCACGCTGCTGACGCCGATCATCTTCCTGCTGTTCAATCTGTTGCCGATGGTCAACGTCGATCCGGCCGGCATATTCTGCTACATCCTGCCCATGGTTTGGGCTCTCCTCGGCGGGGTCTCAGCCCTGGCTCCGGGCCGCTATTATCCCTTGGCCGCGCAGATTTTGGGTATGTTCCAGAGCTTTCGCATCCTTCCCGTCGCGATCCAGGCGCTCATCCGGCCGAAAGGCCTCATCTTCAAGGTGACGCCCAAGGGTTCGGACGCGAAAGGCGGCGGAAACTGGGAACTAGGCATATTGATTGCGGCTCTGACGCTCATAGCGCTCAACTTCATAGGCCTTGTCATCAACATGAGCCCGGAACATCGGATTGTATCGCAGATGGTGCTCCTGCCAGTTGTGGCATTCTGGGTCGTGCTCAACATGCTCATGCTGCTCATGGTCTGCATGTTGTGCCTGGAAAAGCCGCGGCTGCGTGCCGAGGAGCGGTTCGATATCCGTGCGGGCTGCGGAATTACCGTGCTGAACGCAGACCATGCCCCTGTGCGGTCGGACCGCGGCGACATTTCTGCCAACGGTCTGGGACTGCAACTCGAGGAGGACTGCGCGTTCACGAAGGGGGATCGCGTGCAGGTCGTAATACCTGACGTGGGGATGATCTGGGGGACGGTGATGCGAGGCGGGCGGCGGCTTGGTGTCACCTTCGACTTCCAGTCCGAGGAAGCGCGCGACCGGCTGATCGTGATGCTGTTCACGAATCCGATCGAGGCCAATGCAATCAGGCCTTCGTCGCTTGCCGTCAGCCTTGCGGTCGTGAAGCGATTCTGGGCGGCTAACCTGCACGTCGATCTCAGTATGCCGCAAGCGCACGAACCTCATGAGCCGGAAATCAAGCTCGATCCGGCCACGCGAGTAATCGTTCCGGCTGCTCGATCTGACCGCTGCGGAGACGATTTTAGCACTGGCGTCACGGCCGCCACCGTGTTGCCTAGACAGGCACGAATTTAAGGCACGCTCGAAACCGAACAGGATGCTCAAGTTCGGCGTGCACGCTTGCTAAAAACTGGTTGAAGCGCAGCAGTATCCTTCCAGCTCCCCAAAATAGCAGAGCAGGGATCACGCCAAGCACTTACCTATCGGAAAGGCGGTGGCGTCATTCCGCCCGCAGCCACGCTTCGTGCCACTGGCAGGTAAGAGTGGCGCAATGGTCATGGCCGATACAACCGGGCTCGCCGGCATCGGACAGACCCTACCTGTCCTTCGTCCGGCAGGAAAATACCCCGGTGTAACTGGGCCGGTCATGGTGCCAGTAGGCGAAGTGACCACGCGAGAGCCCGTTTCCGGAGGCCTCGCCGTTAGTGACGCCGGGGTCATTCCACTAGCGCTGCGCGGCGGCGAAATGGTTGCACTCGAGGCGTCTGGAATTGCTGCAGCGATGCGCGCCGGGAGGTTGGCCGGTACCTGAACAACCGGGCCGAGAATTCACACTTGCCGTTCCGACGACGAGAACGGGCTATGCAGCGCTTCCGGCGTATGAAGTCGCTGCAGAAATTCGCTTCGGTTCACGCCTCGGTCCACAACCATTTTTCTCAGGAACGCCACCTCGTCAGCAGGGAAGTCTACAAGGAACGACGCTCGGCGGCACTCGCCGAGTGGCAGTCCCTCATGGCCTGAGGCGGGTCGCTTTCCAGGGCCCTTGCGTCCGGTGGAGAGCAGTTTTCGTCGGACTGACACCTCCCGTGAATGTCCTTCCCGGCGGCAGAGTCTCGTTCGACCCCACTGCCAGTGCGGAAGGAGACTGGGCCTTCCATTGCCACATGCTGCTGCACATGCACACGGGGATGATGCGCGTGGTCACGGTTCGCCGCGAAGGAGAAGAGGCATGATGCTCTGCTCTGTCCGCCTCGCCGCGGCGTTTCTCCTTGCATCGGCAAGTATACCGGCGCTCGGCCAGGAGGGGCACGACATGGGTGCCATGGGCGGTATGGATCATTCGGGACATGACATGTCGGCTACGGCGGAAACGAGCAGTTCTGCCGCGGCCGACGACCAGCCGGGGGAGGCGCTCGCGCCGCCGGTCCCGACCGACCATCCCGGCGATCTCTACAATGATCCTGCGCGCATGGCGGCGGCACGCGAGGAACACATGGCAACGGGCAGCATGATTGTCTCGGCTTTGCTGGTGGATGAATTCGAATATCGCGCGGTCGACGGTAAGGACGGCTACGGCTGGAAGGCGCAGGGCTGGTATGGCGACGACTATGACAAGGTGGCCGTGACCAGCGAAGGCGCGGGTGTCTTCGGCGAGGCGGCGGAGCGAATCGAGTCTTCGCTGCTCTGGCGTCATGCGGTCAATCCATGGTTCAACCTTGAAACGGGCGTTCGGCATGATTGGCGACCGGACCCGCAGCGGACCTACGGCGTGATTGGACTGCAGGGACTGGCGCCATACTGGTTCGAAGTGGAAGCTCAGTTGCTCGTCTCGAACAAGGGGGATGTCCACCCCCGCATCGGCGCCAGCTATGACCAGAGGATCACGCAGGCACTCATCCTCGAGCCCGAGGCGGAACTCAACCTTGCGCTTCAGGACGTTCCGGAACTGGGCATAGGCGCCGGACTTGAACGCGCCGAATTCGGGGCCAGGTTGCGCTACGAAGTGAAGCCCGGCTTCGGCCCGTACATCGGCGTGCATTGGGAAGGCAGTTTCGGCGGTACGGCCGATCGCGCAAGGCTGGTAGGCGAGAAGCGGTCGCAAGTTGCTGCTGTTGCAGGTTTGCGCGCCTGGTTTTGATCTTGTTGCCCGTTCAGCATTCCCCTCAACGAGGGAATTGCTGAACGGGCAACAGAGGCGGTGCAAGCCGGCCTCTTGATCACGGTGGCGGAATTCCTATCGCGTGGACCGCTTTGACCGGGCAGGGCGAAGGGCGTTGCGCATCGCGAAACTCGAGTTGATGCGCGTCACGCCGGGCAGGCGCGAGAGCACTTCCCCGTGGATGGCTTCATAGGCCGCAACGCTTTCAGTGCGCAGGCGGAGCCAGTAATCGACGCTGCCAGTCATGAGGAAGCACTCGCGCACTTCGGGGCACTGGCGTACCGCGCTTTCGAAGCGGGAGAGATAATCTTCTGTCTGCCGGTCCAGCGTGACCTGTACCACGACGTCAACGCCGCGGTCCTCGTCATCGAGCGCGGTGAGGGCGGTATAACCGCGAATGATGCCGCGTTCCTCCATCATCCGGATGCGCCTCAGGCATGCGGACGGGGAGAGGCCCACTTCCTGCGCGATATCGGCATTAGGCTTGCGGCCATCGATATGCAGAATGCGCAGGATGACGCGGTCGAGATCATCGATCGGAGATGGCATAACGTTGCAAATATCTCGTTGGATCATGTGATAATCCAACTGGAATAGCATGATATTGCAAAGATGCGCAGCCTATTTGACACGAGGTGCGATATGATGGCCCTGCCCTGCGAAGTGCCGGGCAAAGGGGGCTTTGTTATGACCGCCGGTGCACGCCTGACGATCGACCTCGCTGCGCTTGCCGCAAACTACCGGCTGATCCAGGGGCGCGTTTCGCCGTCGATTGTGGGCGGCGTGGTCAAGGCGGACGGTTATGGTCTTGGCGCGGTGCAGGTCGCCCGCACCCTGATCAGAGAAGGCTGCCGACACCTCTTCGTTGCGTTGCAGAGTGAGGCCGAAGCGCTCATTGCGCACGTGGACAACGTGCCGGTCTACATTCTCAATGGACTACTGCCCGGCGGCGAGGCGGCCTGCGCGGCGCTGGGCGCGATTCCGGTACTCAATTCGCTGGACCAGATAAAGCGCTGGACGGCGCAGGCTGCGGTGCTCGATCGGCAGCTGCCGGCAGTGCTGCAGGTCGATACAGGCATGTCGCGCATGGGGCTGCCTTCCGATGAGCTTGCTAGCCTGCTGGCAGAGCCCGCCATGCTCGGCCGCCTCGACCTGCGTTTCCTGATCAGCCACCTTGCCTGCGGGGACGAACCTGCCGATCCGGCCAATGCGGCGCAGGAAGCGGCATTTCGCCGGATTGCCGCGCGGTTTCCCGGCATGGCCCTGGCGCTCGACAACAGTGGCGGCGCGTTCCAGGCCCGCAGTCGCTTCGATCTCGTACGCGCCGGCATCGCGCTTTACGGCGGCGCGCCCGGCACTGGGCCCAATCCGATGCAGGCAGTCGTCTCGCTGGAGGCGCGCATCGCCCAGCTGCGCACCATTCCGGCAGGAGCAGGCGTAGGCTATGGGCTGACTTTCCAAACCGCACGCGAGACGCGCATTGCCACGATCCCGGTCGGCTATGCGGACGGATGGCCGCGCTGTCTCGGCAACAAGGGGGCGGCTTATATCGCGGGCATGCGCGTACCGGTCGCTGGCCGCGTGTCGATGGACAGCATCACGCTCGATGTGACCGACATTCCCGATGAACATCTTTACCCCGGCGCGCTCGTCGAATTGCTCGGTCCCCATCAGGGCATCGACAAGGTGGCGGCCGATGCGGGCACCATTTCCTACGAAATCCTCACCCAACTGAGCCGCCGTTATGAACGGGTCTATCTTCCCGTCGCGGCGCAACGGAGCGAAGCGGCATGAAGATCGCCATTCTTGGCAGCGGCGTCATCGGCGTTACCTCGGCCTGGTATCTGGCGCGGGCAGGGCACGAAGTGGTGGTGATCGACCGCCAGAACGGCACGGCGCTCGAAACCAGTTTTGCCAATGCGGGCGAGATTTCGCCGGGCTACGCATCGCCCTGGGCGGCGCCGGGGATCCCGATGAAGGCCGTGCGCTGGCTGATGATGAAGCATGCGCCGCTGATCCTTCGCCCGCATGCGGACATGGCGATGCTGCGCTGGCTGACCGCGATGCTCGGCAACTGCAATGCGCGCGATTACGCGATCAACAAGAGCCGCATGGTGCGCCTTGCCGAGTTCAGCCGGGACTGCCTGATCGAGCTGCGCAAGGAAACCGCGATTTCCTATGACGAGCGCATGCAGGGGACCCTGCAACTATTTCGTGAACAGAAGCAGCTCGATGGCATCGGCAAGGACGTGGCCGTGCTGAAGGCTGACGGGGTGCCCTTCGAGGTCCTCGACAGGGCCGGCTGCATCGCAGTGGAGCCGGGTCTTGCTGCCGGCGAGGCTCCGATTGCGGGCGGCCTGCGCCTGCCGAACGACGAGACCGGAGACTGCTTCAAGTTCACCAATGCCCTCGCGGCTATGGCGGCGGAGAAGGGAGTGACGTTCCTCAACGGCACAGCCATCTCCCGTCTGGTCGCGGAGAATGGCAGGATCGTGCGGGTTGAGACCGATCGAGGACCCGTTACCGCTGATACTTTCCTTGTAGCAATGGGCAGCTTCTCCCCGCAACTCGTGGCGCCGCTGGGCATCCGCCTCCCGGTCTATCCTGTGAAGGGCTATTCGCTTACGGTGCCTATCGTCGACGAGAGCCGCGCGCCGGTCTCGACGCTGCTGGACGAGAGCTACAAGGTGGCGATCACGCGTCTCGGGGACCGTATCCGCGTGGGTGGGATGGCTGAGATAAGCGGTTTCAATCTCGACCTTCCGCTGGCTCGACGGGCGACGCTGGAACATTCCGCGGGCACGTTGTTCCCCGGCGCCGGGGCCATGGAAAAGGCGAGCTACTGGTGCGGCCTGAGACCGATGACGCCCGACAGTACCCCGGTGATCGGCGCGACGAAAGTGCCCAATCTCTTCCTCAATACCGGCCACGGGACGCTGGGCTGGACGATGGCATGCGGCTCCGCGCACGTCATGGCCGACATCATCGGCGGAACGAAACCGGCCATCGAGACCGCCGACCTGGCGATCAGCCGGTACTGATACCGCAATGCCGTGGCACCATTTACATGCAGACCCATCCTGAAGGAGCAGACATGACCATTACCCGCATCGACCAGGGGCCGCGCATGAGCGAGGCCGTCATCCATGGCGACACCATCTACCTCGCCGGCCAGATCGGGGCTCCGGGCGAGAGTGCGACTGCCCAGACCAGGGCTGCGCTTGCCGAGATCGAGGAACTGCTGGCCCAGACCGGCAGCGACAAGGACCACTTGCTGATGGCCACCATCTGGCTGGCCGACATGAACGACTTTGCCGAGATGAATGCCGTGTGGGACGCTTGGGTCGCAGACCATCCCGCTCCTGCGCGTGCCACCGGCGAGGCCAGGCTGGCGACGCCGGACTACAAGGTCGAGATCATCGTGATCGCGGCCAAGGCGAAGCCATAAGGCCGGTTTCCCTGTATGCCCGGGCAGAGCGAAGCCCGGGCATACGAAGCTTATGCCCGGGGCGCAGGGGTGCCGATCCATCGGCAATTCTGTGCCCTGTTCTTATCCTGCATGGGGATCCAGCAACCCGGCAAAGGCCACTGCGACGAGGATAGCCACTGCGCAGGCCGTTTCCAGAAGCAGGGAACAGAGCAGGCGCTCTCTTGTGCCGGGCCGCGCGTTTTCCAGTGCCGGAACGAGCCTCCAGCGATTGTGTGTGGCAAATCCAAGCATCGCAAGGAAGAGCATGACCTTCAGGCCGATCAGGAGCAGCCAGTCACCACCGGGCATCCGGCCACCCGAAATGAGCCAGACGTTCAGCGCCCCTGTCACGGACAGCGTCAGGACAACGGCTGTTCCAATTTGTGCGAACTTGGCAAGGCTCTGCAGTATTGCCGAAGAATGGGGTTTCCAGTCAGATCGGCGAGAAACGACAACAAGGCTCCCAGCCAAAGAGATGCCGCGACGAGGTGCAGCGTGTCGCTGGCTTGCAGGATTACGCCGGCGTTGCCTTCTCCTGCACCGGCATGACCGGCCCAGGCGGCGCTGGCCAGAGCGACCATGGCAGCGGGTACGAGCATCAGCAGAGGTGCTCGGGCAGCCAGCAGGGCGACAAAGCAGATCAGTGCACCGAACCGCACCGTCAGTAAGATTCCGAGCGGAGTGGCTGCGAGAACGGCGAAGAGTGTCGCAGTGTCAAGTTGAACGACCGGCGTCCCGGCCATTGCCGCGACATTTGCAATCACCCACCAGACCGACGCTGCCATTGCACCAACGGCCGTTGCTGCAAGAACCTTTCTTTCCGATGCGGTAAGCCGCTATCGGGAAGGTGTCTCTCGCTGGCGGAGCGGGAGGAGATCGCGCTGCCTTTGGTGCAGAATTACAGCTTGCGTGAGATTGGTCGCCGGATTGGTCGTTCAGCTTCGACAATCTCGCGTGAGGTTCGCCGCAATGCAGCTACTCGAGGTGGTCGTTCGAGCTATCGTGCTACCGTCGCGCAGTGGCATGCCGAACGGTCTGCTCTTCGGCCCAAGGCAGCGAAACTTTCCAAGAACCCCGCTCTGCGTTCGTATGTGGAAGAAAAACTCGCTGGTGTCGTACGCACCGATTGCGGCACTCTTGTTCCTAGCCCGGCAGTGCCATGGAATGGGCGGCGGCCCGGGCGAACGCCCTCCTTTCGTGCGGTCTCTGGAGGATTTCGAAAGGAGCTGCTCTTTCTCCGCCATGCTGGCCTGGAATTCCACCGCCGTTGCCCCCCACATTGAGCTTCATCGGCGGGAAACCGACGTCTGGCGAGGTGGATAGTGCCAATGCTTCCTGATGATCAGCAATTGTTCATGGTGCCTCGAAAATCTCGTCTGACTGTCATTTTTGCCTCAATGTGCTGCGCTTTCCCACTTTGCCAAACAAAATGCCGTTTCGGGTTCATAGTCTCGAGCTCTGGAGTTCGACTGAAAAACGATAACCAGACGGAGAAGTTTCATGAGTCTCAAACTTGCCTCTCTCGCCGCTGCCCTGCCGGTAGGCCTGATGTTTGTCAGCGTCCCGGCAAATGCCCACGGCATCTGGTTCGAACAGCGCGCCAAGCAACTCGTCATTGTCTACGGTATCGGTGCGGATGACCTCGAGACAGTAAAACGCCTCCCGCTGATGGAAGACATCAAGGCGTATGACGCCGACTACCAGCCGATCGCGGCGCAAGCCCGCGCTTTCGGACCGGCAGTGGTCGTGGATACCGATGCGCTATGTACGGTCGCCGCTGCGGTACTGCCCTATGGTGTCTGGTCGCGCGTTGGCGATGGCGAGTTTGAAAAGAAAACGCTGGCAGAAATGCCCGAGGCCACTGTCTCGACCAAGAACGTCAAGTATGCCGTTGGCATCGAGGGACCACTGGTCAATCCGATCCCGGCTCTGCCCGATCAGGTTCTCCAGATCATCCCTGTCGGACCTATCCCGGAGACCCTGGGAATGCCGTTGACCTACAAGGTGATCTATAACGGCAAGCCGGTGCAGGGTGCCCGCATGATCAACGACATGATCACTGATCCCGATGCCGAAGAAAAAATGACGGGGCCCGACGGTACAATTACCATGCCGGTACGCAACCAGGGGCTCAACGTCGTCCGCGCCGTCTATGTTGGCCCCTCGGATAATCCCAAGCTCTACACCCAGATCGAGTCCACCGCGACGCTGTCTTTCGCCCTGGCTCACAAGCCCGAATAATCTATTCGCCCCCTCACCAGGAGAAAATTCCATGACAAAGCCTTATGCCCTTTTGCTCAGCCTGGCAGTTGTTGGTGGTCTGGCGTCGACCGCGCATGCTCACGGCCTCACCAAGCCTCAGCATGGCGGCGTCGTTCAAATGAATGGCGAAACGCTGTTCGAACTCGTGCGCACGCCCAATGGCGTCTCGCTCTACGTCATCGATGAAGACGAGCCTGTCGCAGCCTCTGGCATGACCGCCAAGCTCAGCGTTTCGGCTCAAGGCAAGCGCACTGACATTCCCATGACCGCCGGTAAGGGCAACCAGTTCTTCGCTCCCGGCGTAAAGATTGCCCCTGGCAGCAATGTCAGCGTGCAGGTTGTCGATAAGGCGACCGGCGCTCGCTACGGCGCGACCTTCAACATTAAGTGAGGTGACGCCGTCCGCGAGCTTTGTTGCACGCGCGCACCGCATCATCATCCCTGAAAAGGCGAACGACATGGTTCATCCACGCTCCTGGCGAGTGGCCGGCGGGGCTCTCACGGCATTGTTTGCCTCACTCACGCTTTTGGCTGGCGACGCGATGGCGCACGGCGTTGCCGAGAGTGACAAGGCGTACATCCAGGCTCACCCTGGTGCCAATATCATCCCCTACACCTATCTCGGCGCCAAGCACATGGTGACGGGATACGATCACCTGCTGTTTCTCTTCGGGGTGATCTTCTTTCTCTACCGGTTGAAGGACATCTGGTCTTACGTCACGCTTTTCGCGCTCGGGCACAGCACGACGCTCATTGCCGGCGTTATGTTCAACATCCACGCCAATCCGTTCATCATTGATGCCATTATCGGACTTTCCGTCGTCTACAAGGCGCTGGACAATCTCGGAGCCTTCCCCACCCTGTTGGGTTTCCAGCCCAATCAGAAGGCCGCGGTGCTTATATTCGGCTTCTTCCACGGATTTGGCCTCGCAACCAAGTTGCAGGATCTCATCGCATCGCGCGACGGGCTGTTCGCCAACCTGGTGAGCTTCAACGTCGGTGTGGAAATGGGCCAGGTGATCGCCCTGAGCATCATCCTCATCGCCATGACCTTCTGGCGCCGCAGCAACAGCTTCGCCCGCAGCGCGGTGGCCGCCAATGCCATTCTCATGAGTGCGGGCTTTATCCTCACCGGCTACCAGATCGCCGGCTTCTTCACGGAGCAGACCGTATGACGAACGCAGTCTCTCAATCCGCCGTCACATTTGATGGCACATATGCGGCATCGCCAGCCTCGCTGACCAAGGCGACCATTTGGGCAGGCGTTGCAGCTACGGCCATCCTGACGCTCTTTGTACTTCCTGCGGAGTGGGGCATCGATCCGACTGGTGTGGGCAAAAGCCTTGGCCTGACCAACATGGCCGCCAATCCCGAAGAGGACGACCGCGACAGCCCCGAAGTCGCCGCCACGCCAGCGTCTTCGGATATTGTCGTGCCCGATCAAACCAAGCTCAACATCGAGGCACGCGCAGCTATGCGCAGCGACGAAAAGACGCTGACGCTCGCCCCCCATACCGGCGTCGAGATCAAGGCGCATATGAACAAGGGCGATCACCTGATCTTCGAGTGGAAGTCGACAGGCCCCATTCGCCAGGACATGCATGGCGAGCCACTAGGCGCGACCAATGGCGAATTCACAACCTACTGGAAGCAGAAGAACATGACAGATGGGAAGGGCTCCTTCACCGCTCCGTTCGACGGTACGCACGGATGGTATTGGAGAAATGGCGGCGAGACGCCGGTTACCATCACGCTCAAGGCATACGGTTTCTACAAGGATCTGTTTGAGCCGGCGGGCGAATAAGCTCATACTGGCCGACTGGCTGAACCCCAATGGCCCGGATGCACCTGCAATCCGGGCACTTCATGGTGTGCCGGGCATGGCGTTGATGTTGGAGGTGCAAGTCCTTTGCGGGCCGGCTGAACGGAAGCGCTAGCCAAGGGCAACTGCGTCGTCGCGAGGCGGGGTGGGGAGGAAGCCGGAGTGATGTGTGAGTAGCCCCTAGACCGTATGTTCGTGCGGTGAAGTTGGCCCGCCCTCGGAGTAAGCTGGAAACGGGGGTTACGCCGGACGGGCCGGCGTCTATCCCCATGCTTAGGCGAGGGCGAACCATGCACGAGTATAGCGAACTCTTCATCGGACTTGATACATCGAAAGCGAAGATTTCGGTTGCGGTCGCGGAAAATGAGCGGAACGGCGAAGTCCGTTTCTTTGGCGATATCTCAGCCGAACCGACCTCGGTCTCGTCGATGGTGGCCAAGTTGGCAAAGCGCGGGGCCAGTCTTCACTTCTGCTATGAGGCTGGCCCGACCGGGTACGACCTTTACCGCCAGATCATAGCGCTGGGGCATGAGTGCCAGGTCGTTGCGCCATCCCTTATTCCCAAGCGTCCGGGCGATCGGGTAAAGACCAATCGACGCGATGCAGTCAGCCTGGCACGGCTGCATCGCGTCGGCGAGCTGACTGCTGTGTGGGTTCCGGACGAAGCCCATGAAGCTGTGCGAGACCTTGTCCGCGCCCGTGAGTGCGCCCACGACGCGTTGAAGAAATCACGTCAGCAGCTCCAGTCATTCCTGTTGCGCCATGGCCGGATTTATCCGGGACGCTCGCCTTGGACACGGGCCCATTTTCGATGGTTGGCGGCACAGAGCTTCACCCATCCTGCCCATCAAATCGTACTCGCCGAATATATCCAGGCGATCGAGGATGCGGCAGCCCGCGACGAAAAGCGGCTGCTCAAGTTGCAGCGCGACCTTGCCGCCGTGAAGTTGCTGATCGTTGACGAACTCGGCTACGTTCCGCTCTCGCCCACGGGGGCAGAGCTGTTGTTCGAAACCTTCTCGCAGCGCTACGAGCGGGGATCGACGATTGTGACCTCCAACCTGCCGTTCGAGGACTGGACACAGGTTCTCGGATCCGAGCGGCTCACCGGAGCGCTGCTCGACCGGCTCACCCACCACGTCAGCATCCTCACCATGAACGGCGACAGCTACCGGCTCAAGCAGTCCGCATACCGCCGCCGCGCTGCCAGGGCGGAGCAAAATCAGGCCAACCCCGGCGGCAGCGCCGACTGACCCGCCGTCAAACGGCAAATATGCAAAGGGCCCCGATCGGGGCCCTTTGCATATCGTCCGCGCTCATCCTCAATGGCCTGCTTTTACTCCGCCATGCTGGCCTGGAATCCGACCGCCGTTGACACAGCGGCCCGGTCTCGAACACAACGCGCCCCGCCCAGGGTGCGGAGCACGTTTGCGGATGACTGAAGCGCCCCGGGTTTTCCGGAGGCTATCCGGTTTGACTCAG
>NZ_JALHLE010000050.1 GCF_022832385.1 Novosphingobium album (ex Hu et al. 2023) | reverse complement strand
GCCGGTGCGCAGCGCGGGCATCAAGGTGCCCGACGTCGACACGCTTGTCGCCAAGCTCAAGGAAATGGGCGTCGCCTGATCCTATCGTCTTTAACCTACCTCCGTTCGTGTCGAGCGCAGTCGAGACACGCTGGTACGAACGGTTCTCGACTTCGCTCGAACCGAACGAGTGAGGTTTGAAAGGAAGAGAATATGAAGACTCTCGTTTGGGTCGAACACGACAACGCGTCGCTCAAGGACGCGACGCTTGCCACCGTCACTGCCGCCGCCAAGCTGGGTGAAGTTCACCTGCTGGTCGCCGGTGCGGGCTGCCGCGCCGTGGCCGAGGCCGCAGCGCAGATCGCCGGTGTCGCCAAGGTGCATCTGGCCGACAATGCCGCGTATGAGCACGGCCTGGCCGAGAACGTGGCGCCGCTGATCGCGGACCTGATGGGCCACCACGATGCGGTGCTGTTCCCGGCCACCACCACCGGCAAGAACATCGCCCCGCGCGTCGCCGCGCTGCTCGACGTGATGCAGCTCTCGGAGATTATCTCGGTCGAGGGCGAGAAGACCTTCACCCGGCCGATCTATGCGGGCAACGCCATTGCCACGGTAGAAAGCACCGACGCCAAGCTGGTGATCACCGTGCGCGGCACCGCCTTCGACAAGGCCGCTGCCACCGGCGGTTCGGCCGCGATCGAAGACGTAGCGGGTGCAGGGGATGCCGGTCTTTCCAGCTTCGTGAGCGCCGAAGTCGCCAAGTCCGAGCGTCCGGAACTGACCAGCGCGAAGATCATCGTCTCGGGTGGCCGCGCCCTCAAGGACGGCCCGACCTTCGAAGAATACATCATGCCGCTCGCCGACAAGCTCGGCGCCGCCGTGGGCGCCTCGCGCGCCGCCGTCGACGCGGGCTACGTGCCCAACGATTTCCAGGTCGGCCAGACCGGCAAGATCGTGGCGCCGGAAGTCTACATAGCCATCGGCATCTCGGGCGCGATCCAGCACCTGGCCGGCATGAAGGACTCCAAGACCATCATCGCCATCAACAAGGACGAGGACGCCCCGATCTTCCAGGTCGCCGACATCGGCCTCGTCGCCGACCTCTTCAATGCCGTGCCGGATCTGACCAGGAGCCTGTGATGATCGAGGCCCGCGCGACACTGCCGCTCTGCGATATCGGGGTTCGGCTGGAGCAACTCTTGCGGTCCTACCGCTTCGATGACGTGCGCCAAGCCCGCGACGGCTGGGCCGCGGCGGATGAGGAGACGTGCCAGGCCATCCTCGACGGGGCGGACCGGCTGGCGCGCGAAGTGCTCGAGCCGCTGAACCTGACCATGGACCGCATGGGCTGCACGCTGGCCGATGGCCGGGTCAAGACGGTCGATGGGCACAAGGAGGCGTGGGGCGACTATGTCGCCGGCGGCTGGCCGACGCTGGAGGCTCCCGAGCCCGTCGGCGGGCAGGAGCTTCCTGCTGCACTGGCATTTGCGGCACAGGAAATCTTCGACCGGGCCTGTCCCGCGTTCGGTATGTTGCCTGTGCCGCAGCGCTCCGCCTCGCGCGTCATCGCTGCGCATTGCGACGACGCGACGCGCGAGGAATGGCTGGAACGGCTGTCGAGCGGCGAATGGGGCGCCACGATCTGCGTTTCCGAAGCGGGCGCAGGCTCCGACTTGTCGCGCATCCGGACCTCGGCAGATCAAGATGCCACCGGCAAATGGCGTATCACCGGCGAGAAGGTCTGGATTTCGTTCGGCGATCACGATCTTGCCGAACGTATCGGCCATATCGTGCTTGCCCGCACGCGGGAAGAGGACGGGCGGATGCGGCCCAGCCTGTTCCTCGTGCCGAGCGTTCTGGCCGACGGCACGGCCAATCAGGTCTACGTACACCGGATCGAGGAGAAGCTGGGCCTGCATGGCTCGCCGACCTGTGCGCTGGGCTTCGAGGAAGCGCAGGGCATCCTGCTGGGAACCTCCGGGCGCGGGCTGGCGCAGCTTTTCGTGATGATTGCCAACATGCGCCTTGCGGTGGGGGCGATGGGGCTGGGCATTGCGTCGGCCAGCCTCGATGTGGCCCGGCAATACGCCAGCGAGCGGCTGCAGGGCGGCCGGCCAGAGCCTCTGCCGATCGAACGTCACGCCGATGTTCGCCTCCAGTTGCTCGACATCCATGCGCCGGTGCACCTGCTGCGCGGGCTGCTCTATGCCGTCGCGAACCTCAACGACCTTGCCGCTACCGGAGATGAGGGCGCCGGGTTGCTCTCTGCGTGGTTGTTGCCGCTGGTCAAGACTCTGGGCGGCGAGGTGGCCTTCGATAGTGCCAGCGCAGCGATCCAGGTGCTGGGCGGGGCCGGGTATACGCAGGATTGGCCGGTCGAGCAGGCCTTGCGTGATGCACGCGTGCTGATGATCTTCGAGGGCACCACGGGCATGCAGGCGTCGGACCTGGTGCTGCGCCGCCTGATCGATAATTCAGCCTCGTTTGATGCGTTCATGAAAGCAGCCCGGGCGCTCTCCGATCCTGCTCTCAATGCATGCCTCGACACGCTTGAAAAGGCAGCGAACTGGCTGCGCAAGAACCCGGACAAGGCCGAGGCCGGCGCCACGGCGTTTCTGCACCTTGCTGGCGTGGCCACCTTCGCCTGGATCGGCGCGGGCTACGTTGAAGAAGACAGCGCAGGGCAACCTGCCAGCCAGGCTCTGGCCGTCGCGGCGCGGCACTGGCTGCAATCCGCACCTGCAAAAGCCGTATGGTTCCGGACCCAGGTGGAGGCAGGTGCGGCGCTGGCGGCGCGTTACGCGGCGCTCTGACAGCGATTGCGAGGCAGTCGTGATGGGGATGGTTCGGAAGGGATGCACCCGGTGCGGGCGCATCCCTTCCTTCTATTGACACCTCAGAAGCGGTCAGCCGCAAATTCCGAGGTGTCGTGGGAGTAGTTTTCGGGCGTGAAGGGCAGCATCTTTGCGTTCCATTCTTCCCACTGGGCGCGCATCGCCGCGAAGCGCTCGGGATAGTCGCCGCGGCGCTCGGCCCGCTCACGCGCGTCCTGCTTCAGGTTGAAGAGGTGTTCCTTTTCGCCGATGCGCAGATACTTCCAGTCGCCTTCCCGCACTGCCGCCTGGCCATGCGCGTTGTAGCGCCAGAACAGGGTTCGCTCTACAGGCGCCGCATTACGGGTCCAGTGCTGTGACAGGTCGATGCCATCGAATTCACCCGCTTTTGCCTGACCACCGGCAATGGCAAGGAACGTGGGCAGGAAATCCATCGAGATCATGACCTGCTCGGATATCTGACCCGCAGCAATGCCGTTGGGCCATTGCACCAGAAGGGGTACCCGAATGCCGCCTTCCAGCAGTTCTCCCTTCACGCCGAGGAACGGCCAGGTATCGGAAAAGCGTTCGCCGCCGTTGTCGCTGGTGTACACGACGATAGTGTTTTCCAGCTGGCCACGGCGGGCCAGTACGGCCAGAACCTTGGCGACGTTTTCGTCCATCGCCTGCACCATGCGGGCATAGACCTCGATCGATCCACCGTTGAAGTCCTGGATGTTCTTTAGTTTGCGCGCGATGGCGGCGTCTTCTCGGCCTTCCCACGGCCAGTGGGGTGCCGTGAAGTGAAGCGACAGGAAGAACGGTTCATCCGCTGCCGCATCGATGAAGCGCACGGCCTCGTCGCCCAAAATGTCGGTCAGGTATCCGGTGCGCTCGATTTCCTTTTCACCGTCCCACAGACCGGGGCCGATGGCCTTGCCGTCGACATAGAAGCTTTCGTGCCGGAAGTAGTCGACGCCGCCTTGCTCGATGCCGAAGAAGTGGTCGTAGCCGTAGTGCAACGGGCCATATTCCGGGACGCCGCCTAGGTGCCATTTGCCAACGAGCGCCGTGCGATAGCCCTGTCCCTTGAGGACCGATGCAATGGTGCGCCGGTCGGGAGGGACGTGAAGCCCCTTGGGCGATTTCGGCGCAATGGGCTCTTCCAGTCCGATCTTGAAGCGGTCTTGATAGCACCCGGTCAACAGGCCGGTGCGCGTGGCCGAACACACGCAGCTGTTGGCATAGCCGTTGGTCATCAGCAGGCCGTTGGCGGCAAGGCTGTCGATGTGCGGCGTCTGGATGTGGTGCGAGCCGGTGCAGGACAGGTCCGCATAGCCAAGATCGTCCGCCATGATGAACACGATGTTCGGGCGGGCTTTGCCAGCCCTGCGGGCATGGGCCTTTGCGGCGTGGGCGGAACGGCTGAATCCGGCCATGGCGAGGCTGGATGTGCCGGCGGCGATGAAGTGTCGGCGATCGATGGACGCCATTGTCTTACTCCGTTGGAAATGAGGCTTCAGGGCTTGCCGGCGGTCACCGGTTCGACGCCCGGCGGCTGCCATTTGCCATCAAGCACCTCGTCCTTGGGGCCCTGGTTACGCATGATCAGGTAAAAGGGCTCTTTGGCGACGGGCAGCCAGTTCGACTTGTCCTTGGGCGGGTCCGCCTGGATCTGGATGGTGACGCTGCCGTCCTTGGCGGTGCGCAGGCCCTTGGTCCTGTCGCCGATGAGGTAGCGGCCGGTCGGGTTAGGGATGAGTTCGCGATTTGAAAGGTTATAGGCCGTGACCGACCAGAAGTAATTGGCCGGCGGCGGCGGGTCGAAGCGGATGGTGTAGCGCGTCGTGTTGCCGTCGAGCCGTACGCCGGCGGCATCGGTGTTGGTGACGGAAGCGAAATTCTCCTCCGCCACGTTCGGACCGGTGCCGATCATGTGATGCCCGGCGCGTTTGACGAAGTTGAAGCCATAGCGGGCCAGCGCGATCGGCAGGTACCAGCCGTTGACGACATCGGGCGTGCTGTGGCGCGAAACATCGCGTGCGACCAGCCTCGATTCCTTGAAGGCCTGATCCAGCCCGGCGACGATTGGGGGGTCCTTCTCGATCTCGGAAAGGGGGATCGGGCCGCCTACGCCGATCCGTTCGAACTGGTGCAGGTAGGCTTCCTCGCCGATCGGGTGGCCCACGTTGCGCTCTACCCAGTCAAGGATGGTCAGCGTGCCCATCGGTGTGTCGACATCGGGCTTGGGCACGTTGCCGGGCGCAAGCGGCGTAGTGGGCGGCGTCAGCGTCTTGAGGATAAACCGGTCCTGCAGCGCGGTGGCCTTGGGCACGTCCTTCTCGCTGGAAACAAGCACGCGCATGAGGATCCACACATAGGGCGTGGTGACGCGGAACAGCGTGACGCCTGCGGGGACGTCGCCCTGCCACGTGGTGGTCGCGATCCAGTAGCGGCCGCCGTCGTTGCCGTGGGTGCGGGTGCTGATGTTCGAGGCGTTCCCGTAGAAATCCTGGAAGTTCACCGTGTAGTAGCGCGATCCGGTTGGCGGCACGTCCAGCTCGACCGGGCCTCGGGTCAGGTCGAGCCAGGCGTTGGAATAAAGCGTGTCGGCGTTGGGCGACTTGAAGGCGGCATAGCCGGGCCGGGCAAGGTCGCGGCCATGATTGAACCTGTCGAAGCCGACGTACTGCGGATCGGCCGGGTCAATCGCGAGCGCATACATCTGCTGGTAGAGCAGGGCCGGCGCCACGGCATAGTTGAAGGCATCGAAGCCGATGTGCTGAGCCCAGATGCGGCGCAGTTCAGGGTCGAATGGCGCAAGGTCGGTGATATTGGGCTGCGTGATCTGGTCCGCCTTGGCGGGATCGTAGCTTGGCAGCGGCTCGGCCTGGGCAGCCGAAGCTGCCAGCAACGAAGTGGCGCCAATGAGAGACAGCGTCAGAGCGCGGCGGGCTGGGGAGCTGAAAGTCATACTAACCCTTCCGATTCAAGGACATCTTGTCAGGGGGCGATGCGAACGATGGAGGCTGGGTGCCAGGTGCCGTCCAGGATGGGTTTGCGAGGGTTGTAGAGGCGCATCATCAGGTAGAATGGCCCGCTCGGCACGGGCAGCCAGTTATCCCCTCCAGCAAGATCCTCCGGCTTCCGGTCAGCCAGAATGATCGAAAAACCGCCGTCGCTCCAGCGGGTGAGCGATCGCGTGCGGTCGCCAATGGAGTAGCGGCCGATGGGATTGGCGACCAGCTTTCCCTCGCTTGTGTAGGCAGTGATCGACCAGAAGGCGTCCACCGGGGGCAAGCTGCCGGGTGCGAAATCAATGCGATAGCGATGGGTGCCGTCAAGTGGCTGGCCCTTGCTGTCGGTCTTGCCGCTGGGATAGAGCGCTTCCTCAGGCACATTGACGTAGATCTGGTCCACCGCGACGCCAGCTCGCAGCAAATAGTCCTGCCCGAAGCGCGGCCCACGGTAGTTGATGGTCCAGCCGCCGTGCGTGGTGCCAAGCTCACGAGCCTTGTCCTCGACTTCGGCCTGGCCGGCCCGCAAGCCTGCAATCAGCTGGTCGCGTGTCTCCGGAGACAGGCTTGCCGGCGTGAATGTTCCGCCAGCAATGCCGATCCGGTTCATGCAGTCCAGTATCTGCGGAGCATCGTCACGCGGCCAAGGGGCGGCAACCCGGGCGAGCCGATAGTAGAAGGACAGGGGATCTGCTTCGGATATTCCGCCCGGCAGTAGCGCCTGAGCCGGCGGCTCGGGCAGAGTGTCTACCGAAACGTCATGGCCGTCGCGCCAGGCCGCCAGCCTTATGCGGTCTTGCAGGCGCCTTACGTTGGCCACGTCCTTTTGCCCATCGACAAGGATGCGGCCCGCAATGTGGAAATAGGGGAACGGGGCATCGACGCGAATGGCGCCGGCAGGAACCGGGCCCTGATAGTCGGGCGCGGCAATGAATATTGGCGGTAGCTGCGCGCCATGCGTGCGCGATCCGTAAGATGCGTCGGTGGACGTGTCGGGCTGGCTCATGGCAAAGGTGTAATAGCGATTTGCGAAGTCCGGCGCGTGCAGGACAAAAGGACCTTGCGACATGTCCAGCCAGGCCAGGCTGTACATTGTGTCGTTGTTGATGCCGACCGCAAAGGGGGCGCTTGCATCGACCAGCTTGCGCGAGTGCCAGAAGTGGTTGAGGGCGGCATGCGGACGGCCCGCCTCGATCTGCTTCTGGGTTGCTGGTCCGGTAATCAGGATGCGGGATTTCTCGGCTGCCTTTATGACGGGATAGCCCCAGATGTAGCTGTCGCGGGCAATGGTGAAGGTCGATCTGGCGGCACAGTCAGCAGATGGCGAACTTCCCGCGCTTGCCGAAAGCAACGCGGGCATAGCCAGCGCAAGGGCAGCGCAGAGGAGAATTGCCGCGCGCTGCGGTTTCCTGTCCGAACGAATATGGCGGCTGATAGACGTAGCCTTCCGCTGCATGGTGATACTGCTCCTCATCCCGCCCGATTGACTGTTTTGGAAAGTGCCGCCGAGGGAAGTTCCTGGCCGGCCGTCTGCAGTCGGTTGGTACATGTTATAGGCAGGGACGGGCGGCGTCTGGGCGGTTGCAGCCATCAGACTTTGCGAAAATGGTACAAGAATTGACCAGCGATGGCCGCCTCCGCCGATCGCTGGTGTTCCGCTATTGCAAATACATTGAGCCGTTCCAGCGGAGAGTTTCGACCAAAAGAACGAAATAAGAAGCTCCCAGCCACGGCGACGAATCCGTGGCGGTCAAGAATAGCAGGGAGGGTACATCCATGAAGTCGCGGTTCTATTTGTCGTGCGCGATGGTCGCCACGCTTGGCGGCGTTGCAACCACGGTGCAGGCTCAGGAAATCGAGGAAATCGTCGTCACCGCGCAGAAGCGCGCAGAGAACGCGCAGGACGTTCCGATCGCCATCAGCGCCCTTTCCGGCGATGCCCTTTCCGACAAGAACGTCGGCGACGCGGGTGACCTGGTAAAGATGTTCCCTGCATTGAGTGTCAAGCAGCAGGGTACCATCAACAATGGTCTGTCGATCCGCGGCGTGGGCACGCAGAACTTCCACGTTACGGCGCAGCCCGCCGTGGGCCAGTATCTTGATGAAGTCTCGATGGTGACGCCTTTCACCAGCAAGCTTGGCCTCTATGACATGGAGCGCGTCGAGGTGCTGCGCGGTCCGCAGAACACCCTTTTCGGCCGCAACACCACTGGCGGCGCCGTCAACTATATCTCGCGCAAGCCCGACGTTACTAAGGGCGTGAACGGGTACGCCAAACTTGGTTATGGTCGGTTCGACCAATTGTCGGCCGAAGGGGCGCTGGGTCTTCCGATTTCGGAAACCGTGGCGATACGTGTTGCCGGCAAGTACGAGCGCCGCGATGGCGCGTTCAATAACCTCGTCGCGGGCGACAAGCTGGGCGGCTACAAGAACTACGGTGCCCGCGCCTCGCTGGCCTGGGAGCCGGACAGCGCCACCAAGGTCTTGCTGAGCGGGCACGTCGGTTATTTCCGCTCTACTCCGGTGGCCTACCGTGGCGTTGGCCTGCTGGCCGCAGACGGCGTGAGCGCGTGCCCGCTGCTTGCCACTGGCGGCATGGCACAGTTCGAGGGCACCAACGATTGCCTCGCCACCTCGAAGGGCGTCGGTCTCGTCAATCCGTCGACCGCAAAGTGGCGCGACGTCTATGCGGCGCAGCGCATGACAGGCCAGATCGACTTTGAGGGCGGCCTGCTGAACATCCAGCATGATTTCGGCCCCGTCTCGCTCACGCTGATCAGCGGCTACGACGTGACCAAGGTGCTTTACCAGCAGGACTTCGCGGGCATGCCGTACTTCCAGTCCGCGGTGGGTCAGGATGCCAAGTACAAGGTGTTCTCGCAGGAAGCCCGGCTTGCTTCGAACGGGGATGGGCCGATCAAGTGGATCGTGGGTGGCTACTACAGCCACGAGAACGACGACCTGATGACCATCATCCAGAACAACCGCACGCCGGCCCCGGTGATCGCCGTGCCCTCTGTTCTGCTGGATCAGAAGGTCAATATCCTTTCGGCCTATGGCCAGGTCAACGCCGACCTATCCGGCCGTCTCCACCTCGAAGTGGGCCTGCGCTACACGCACGACAAGCGCCAGGGCGTGCGCACGCCATTCAGCATGGCAGGTACGTCCACCGGTCTCGTCGGCGGGGTGCCGTTCGGCTACGATACGATCCTGACCAAGAATACCGTGCTCGGCCTGCTCGACGGCGTGACGACGACCTGCGCCATCGGCGTCCTAGTCTGCGCCGGGCCCTCTGACGATGTCCAGCAGGTGCTGTCGAAGGTCGGCGGCAAGGTGACCCTCTCTTATGACCTGGCCGACGACGTCATGGGCTACGCAAGCTATTCGCGCGGCTTCAAGTCAGGTTCGTTCGACGTCCGCGCCCAGGCCATCTACCTTGGCACGGCGGCCAATCCGGTTGGTCCGGAAACACTCGATGCCTATGAAGTGGGCCTGAAATCGACGCTTCTGGGCCGCCGCCTGCAGATCAACGGCGCGGTGTTCTACTATGACTGGCAGGGTCTGCAGGCTTTCGTGAACTCGGCAGCCGGCCCGGCCTTCGTAAACGTTCCGAAAACAGAGATCTACGGTGCAGAGATCGAACTCCAGGCCAACTTGCCTGCCGATTTCTCGGTGAACGGCGGCGTGTCCTACGTTCATAGCGAGATCAAGGATGATGGCGGCTACTCGCTCGTATCCAACGGCGCTCCGGTGGCCGGTGCTCCCAAATGGACCGCGACCGGTACGCTTTCCAAAGCGATCTACTTCGGCGACGATTCGAAGGCCACCTTGTCGGTGACGGGGCGTTACACCAGCACGCAGCAGTTCGACTTTGCCGACGCTGCCTTCGCGAAGCTGGATTCGACCTTCTTCGTGGATCTTTTCGCAGGCTACGAGTTCGGTCCCGATGGGCGCTACTCGGTGTCGGCGACGGTGGACAATCTCACCGGCGTGAAGACGTGCTCGCCGATCAGCAATAACGGCCCGCTCACAGGCACCAACGGCTGCCTCCCGAACGAGGGCGTGGCTCTTTATCGCGCCAATATCGGTATCAAGTTCTGATGGTTGTCCAGTGCTTCAGCCACGGTCCAAGTATCTCACCCAGCCTGAGTGCACTGCCAGGGGATCCTTGGCAGTGCACCCTTTTTCCGGGTGCGTCGAGGCTTGCCGCAGCTGATGATTATTGCTATTACAAATAGCATAAAATCTGGGAAGGACATGTACATGAAGTTCCAACGCATCAGCCCTCTGACCGGCGAAGTGGCATCGAGCGCCGAGGCTATGACGGCCGCGCAGATTCCGGCGATAACCGCGCGCGCCGCGGCGGCCCAGCCGGAATGGGCTGCGATGGGGCCAAATGCCCGCCGCAGCGTTCTCAACAAGGCGGCAGATGCGCTGGAGGCGCGCAAGGACGCTTTCGTCCAGGCGATGATGGGCGAAATCGGGGCCACGGCGGGTTGGGCCATGTTCAACCTTGCGCTTGCCGCAGGGATCGTACGCGAAGCCGCTTCGCTGACTACGCAGATCGCGGGTGAAGTCATCCCGTCCGACAAGCCGGGATGCCTTGCCATGGCTATCAGCGAACCTTTCGGCGTCGTGCTCGGTATTGCGCCCTGGAACGCGCCGATCATCCTGGGCGTGCGCGCCATCGCCGTGCCGCTTGCTTGCGGGAACGCGGTGGTCCTCAAGGCCAGCGAACAGTGCCCGCGCACCCATGCGCTCATCATCGAGGCGTTCAGCGAAGCGGGCTTCCCCGATGGCGTCGTCAACGTCGTGACCAATGCGCCGGAAGCCGCGGCAGAGGTTGTTGGCGCGCTGATCGATGCATCGGAAATCAAGCATATAAACTTCACCGGCTCCACCGGCGTAGGCCGCATAATCGCCATGCGCGCGGCGCAGCATCTCAAGCCCTGCCTGCTCGAGCTAGGCGGCAAGGCTCCGCTGGTCGTGCTTGAGGACGCCGATCTGGACGAGGCGGTGAAGGCGGCGGCATTCGGGGCCTTCATGAACCAGGGCCAAATCTGCATGTCGACCGAGCGCATCATCGTGGTGGATGCGATCGCCGAAGTCTTCGTGGCGAAGTTCGCCGAAAAGGCGAACTCGATGGCCACCGGCGACCCGCGCGAGGGCAAGACGCCGCTGGGCGCCGTGGTCGACCTCAAGACCGTGAAGCACGTCAATGCGCTGGTGGGCGATGCGGTGGCGAAGGGCGCGAAGGTGCTGAGCGGGGGAGCGGCGGAAAGCGTGCTCATGCCGGCAACCGTAGTCGATGGTGTGACCGAGGCGATGGACCTCTATCGCGACGAGAGCTTCGGTCCCGTCGTAGCTGTCATTCGTGCGCGCGATGAGGCGCATGCAATCGAGCTGGCCAACGATACCGAATACGGGCTGTCTGCCGCTGTGTTCACCCGCGACACCGTGCGCGGGCTGGATGTAGCGCGGCAGATCAAATCCGGCATCTGCCATGTCAACGGCCCGACCGTGCACGACGAGGCGCAGATGCCGTTCGGCGGCATGGGCGCGTCGGGCTACGGGCGTTTCGGCGGCCGCCAGGGTATCGACAGCTTTACCCAGACTCGCTGGATCACAGTCGAAACCAAGCCCGGCCATTATCCGATTTGACGATACACCCCTGGCCGGTCCAGCGGGCCGCGCACGGGGGTGTGAAAACAGGATACAGACAATGGCGATTGACCTCGACGCGATCAAAGCCATCGACGTCCACGTCCATGCCGAAGTTTCGTGTCACGATCCGGAAGACCCGGTCATGGCGCGCTTCTTCGATGCCGCATCGGCCTATTTCAAGGCACCTCGCGAACGGCCCAGGATGCCTGAGATCGCAGAGATCTATCGGGAAAAGGGTATCGCCTTCTGCCTTTTCACGGTCGATTGCGAAAGCCATGTCGGCGCGAAGCGGGTGTCAAACTACGAAATTGCCAAGTTCGCTGCCCGCAATGCCGACATTTGCATCCCCTTCGCATCCATAGATCCGCACAAGGGCCGCATGGGCGCGCGGGAGGCGCGCGACCTTGTCGAAAATTGCGGCGTACGCGGCTTCAAGTTCCATAACATCATGCAAGGCATCGACCCGGGCGACCGCGTCGCCTGGCCGATCTACGAAGTGATCGCCGAGTTCGGCCTGCCAGCCATCTTCCACACCGGCCATTCCGGCATGGGCACGGCTATGAAGGGTGGTGGGGGCATGAGGCTGAAGTACGGCCAGCCGATCCTCGTAGACGACGTGGCGGTGGATTTTCCCGACATGAAGATCATCCTTGCCCATCCCAGCTGGCCCTGGACGGACGAAAGCCTTTCGATGGCGCTGCACAAGGACAATGTCTTCATCGACCTGTCCGGCTGGAGCCCGAAATACTTCCCGAAGCAGATCATCCAGTACGCCAACACCCAGTTGCGTCATAAGATGCTGTTCGGCAGCGACTTCCCGTTGATCGATCCCGGCAAATGGATCGCCGCTGCGCAGGAAGCCGGTTTTCGCGACGACGTTCTGCCCATCATTATGAAAGACAACGCCGCGCGCGTGTTGGGGCTGACGGTGTGAGCCTCGATCCGGCCTTCGCGCGGTGACCCGGCTCCGCACTTTGCGCGGCCCAGCCGGGGGCGGGAGCGGGGAGGCGTTTCGGTGCCTGCTAGTTCCAGATCGCGTTGAGTGCGGGAAGCAGGTGTTTGCGGTGCTGGGCAGGGACGCGGTGGAGAAGTTCGGCCTCGAACTGCTCCACCGTTTGGGCCACCTCTTCCGCCTTGGTGCGCCCTTCCGCTGTCAGCACGATCGCCTGCGACTTCCCGTCGATTGCCTCGCGCTGAATCCAGCCCGCATCCTCCATGCGTTGGAGCATCGGCACCATGTTGGCCCGCTGGATCTCGAGCTCCTTGCCGATCTTGCTGGACGTCAGGTTCGCGCTCTCGCGAATGAGCATGAAGATCGCGGCCTCCGTGATCTTGACGTCGAGCGGCGCAAGCATCGCGGTGAAGCGCGTCATCGCGGTGTTGGCCGCGCGGCGAAGCGCATAGCCGGGCAGCTGAGAGAGCAGATTGTCCAATTCCTGGGTTTCCCTAACCGCTATGGGCTCTGATTAATGCTATTGACGATAGCAATAAATTTGTTATGTAGTAAAGCAAATAGATAGTGAGAGGCAGCATGCAAGAGCGTGATGAAAACAGCACCGTTTCCTATACCGTAGAGAACCGCATTGCGTGGGTGTCGTTCAACCGGCCGGACAAGCGCAATTGCATGAGCCCGACGCTCAATCGCCGGATGATGGAAGTGCTCAACGAGCTAGAATTCCGCGATGACGTGGGCGTTCTCGTCCTGACGGGCGAGGGTACGGCATGGTCTGCCGGCATGGACCTCAAGGAGTATTTCCGCGAGAACGAGGAAAAGGGCCTTGGCCACGTCCGCAAGGCGCAGCGCGAAGCCTACGACTGGTGGGAACGCCTGCGGTGGTACGAAAAGCCTACCGTCGCCATGATCAACGGCTGGTGCTTCGGCGGCGCCTATGGTCCGCTGTTCGGATGTGACCTTGCCGTAGCGGCCGAAGAGGCGCAGTTCGGTCTCTCGGAGATCAACTGGGGCATTCTGCCGGGCGGCGGTGCCAGCAAGATCATCGTGGAACTGACCGGTTTCCGCAACGCGATGTACCACGCCATGATGGGCGAGAACGTCGATGGCAAGAAGGCCGCGGAATGGGGCCTCATCAACGAGGCCGTGCCGGCTGATCGGCTCAAGGCCCGCGTGACCGAAATTGCGCAGGTCCTGCTCGGCAAGAACCCGACGGCATTGCGCGGCACGAAGTGGGCGATCCGCCGCGTGCGCGAGATGACGTTCGACAACTCGATGGATTATCTCGTGCGGGCGCAGGAAGCGGCAAACTTTTTCGACGGTGAAGGCCGCAAGGAAGCGACACGCCAGTTCATCGACGACAAGACCTTCAAGCCTGGCCTTGGCGCCTACGACCTCGACAAGTCGCGCTGACAAGCGCTCGAGGGTCGATAAAGTCAGGAGAGGTGGTATGACGACTTGGGTCGAAAACGCCTGGTACGTGGCGGGTTGGGACTGGGAGATCGACAGCGCTCCGCTTGCCCGTACCATCTGCGGCGTGCCGATGATGTTCTATCGCAAGCTGGACCGTGGTATTGTGGCCATGCGCGATACCTGCCCGCACCGCCTCCTGCCGCTGTCGATGGGCCTGTGCGAGGGCGATTCGATCCGGTGCCGCTACCACGGCCTGCTCCTTGGCCCTGACGGCGTGGCGCAGGAAACGCCGCTCAAGTCCGAGGCGGTGAACCGGCGGATCTGTGCCGAGACCTTCGCGGTCGAGGAACGGCATCGGTACATCTGGGTGTGGATCGGGGATCGCGACAAGGCCGACCCCGCGTTGATCCCGGACTTGTGGCCCTGCAGTGCGCCCGGCTGGGTGTTCGACGGTGGCTATTATCACGTCGCTTGCGATTACCGCTTGATGATCGACAACCTGATGGACCTTACGCACGAGCCTTACGTGCACACAGGCTCGATCGGGCAGCCCGAAATCCTTGAAGCGCCTATCGAATGCGAAGTCCGGGGCGATCGGGTCTACGTGCAGCGCTGGATGCCGGGGGGTGGATGCACCGCCGTTTTGGAGCGGGGCGCTCAGGCGCGATGGTAAGGTGGATCGCTGGCAGGTTTGCGAGTTCGTGCTGCCTTCCGCCGTCATGATGGATGTGGGCGTGGCACCGGTAGGTGCCGGGGCGACGCTCGAAAAGCACGACTAGGGTGTGCGCGGCATGGTGATCGATTTCATGACGCCCGAGTCCAGCACGTCGCACCATTATTTCTGGGGCATGGCGCGCAACTTCGACATTGACGATGCCGGCTTCACGTCCCGCTTCAAACAACAACAGGGCGGTGTCTTCCTGCAGGACAAGGAAGTGCTTGAAGCCCAGCAGAAGGCGATCCCGGCCAACCCGGGCCTGAAGCTCAGCGCCTATCGCATCGACGAAGGCGGGACCCGCGCGCGTCAGCTGATCGCGAGGCGCTGCTCCGACCGCACGCCTGCCTGATCGCCTTGCGGGCCATGCGATGATGATGGGCGGCTCCCCCCAATAGAGCCACTTACTCTTATAGAAGGGATGGTGTCCCTTTCATTCGCGCAAAAGGATGTTGATGCTGTGCGACGGTCTACTCCGCGATGACGTTGGGCAAGGCGAAGAAGTGATATAAGTTTTTGATAATTCCGATTGGAAAGATGTGTGCCTTAGAGGTTGCTGATCTGAGTCAAAAAACTCTGCGCGAATATGGCCATACCGAGCCAATGGCAGCCTGGAGAGGATAATATATGTCGGGAAATCCCAATTCCTGTAGCTCAGAATCCCCAATACCCGGCACGTCCCTGTTTGATGGGCGGGCCGCAGCCAAGGGGTATCAGCTCAACGCAATGTGCTTTTCCTTCAACGATGCGCGCAATCGCCAGGCCTTTCTCGATGACGAGACGGGTTACTGTGATCGCTTCGCCCTCACTGCAGAGCAGCGCGCGGCGGTGGAAAGCCGCAACGTGCTCGGCCTGATCGCAGCGGGGGGCAACATCTACTACCTCGCCAAGCTTGCTGGCATCTTCGGCCTCAACGTTCAGGACATCGGTGCGCAGCAGACCGGCATGAGCGTCGAGGCGTTCAAACAGATGCTGCTCGACCAGGCGTGCTCCAAACAGCAGGAGAATTGACAGCATGACCCAGATCGTAGGGGCTATTTCACGAGCCATGTACCCGCAATTGGCGGCGCCATCTTTCGGCAAAGTCAGCAGGAACCCTATTGGAAGCCGTTCTTTGACGGTCTGCCGCCAGTGCGCGACTGGCTGGCCGAGACCCGGCCAGACGTGGCCGTGTGCTTCTACAACGACCACGGGCTCAACTTCTTCCTCAACAAGATGCCGACTTTCGCTGTCGGCGCGGCCGCGGCTTATCACAACGCCGACGAGGGGTGGGGCCTGCCGGTCTTCAAGTCCTTCGAGGGACATCCCGAACTCAGCTGGCACGTGATCGAGCAGCTTGTCGGCGACGAGTTCGACATCACCACTTGTCAGTCGATACTGGTCGACCACGCGCTCTCGATCCCGTTCGAACTGGCCTATCCCGATGCCGATGCCTGGCCGGTCAAACTCGTGCCGATCGCGATCAACACCGTGCAGTTCCCGCTGCCTTCGCCCAAGCGCTGCCTTGCGCTGGGCCGCAGCGTTCACCGGGCGCTGCAAAGCTGGCGGGGGGATGAGCGCATCGTCGTTATCGGCACCGGCGGCCTGTCGCACCAGCTTGACGGCGAACGCGCCGGGTTCATCAACCCCGATTACGACCGCTTCTGCATGGACAACCTTGCCGCCAATCCCGAGGCGTTGGTGAAAGACACGGCACGCGACGTCGTGCGGCTGGCCGGTGCGCAGGGTGTCGAAATCCTCAATTGGATCGCCGCGCGCGGGGCGCTTGGCGAAGCCATGACCGAAACTCATCGCAACTAACACATCCCGATTTCGAATACGGCCGCAGCCACGATGCTACTCGAGCCGGCCTGAGGAGAGGAAGAGCGAGACATGAACGAGACTCTGGAAAATCCGCCCTTCATATTTGATCCCTATTCACCGCAGATCGATGCCGATCCTTTTCCCGCCTACAAGGTGCTGCGGGACGAATACCCTTGCTTCTGGAGTGAACAGGCCGGAAAATGGGTGCTTTCGCGCTATGACGACATCCTTGCTGCGCTGACCAACTGGCGCGTCTACAGCTCGGCCAAGGGCAACCTTGTCGATGAGTTTCCGGGCCGCGCCGGGGCGACGCTGGGCAGTTCCGATCCGCCACGCCATGACCGCCTGCGCGGTCTGATCCAGTCGGCCGTGACCAAGCGCGCGCTTGATTATCTGATCGCGCCGGCCAAGGCTTCGGCGCGTACCCACCTCGATGCGATCAAGGGGCGTGACAGCTTCGATTTCGTGGCGGAATTCGGATCGAAGGTGACCGTGGACCTGCTGTTCCACCTCTTCGCGCTGCCCACCGACAACGCGGACGAGGTGCGGCGCAATGCCGTGCTGATGGTCCAGACCGATCCGGTGACGCGCCAGAAGGCGCCGGAACATCTAGCCGCATTCCAGTGGATGGCGGACTATGCCGAGAACCTTGTGCGCGAGCGCAAGAAAAGTCCCGGTGATGACCTGCTGTCGAACTTCATCGCGGCGGAGATCGATGGCGAGAAGTTGCTCGACCGCGAGGTGCAGCTGACGGTCACGACCCTGATCATGGCCGGTATCGAAAGCCTTTCGGGCTTTCTCGGCATGTTCGCGCTGAACCTCGCGGACTATCCAGATGCACGGCGTGCGCTGGTCGCAGATCCTTCGCTGATCCCGGACGCCATGGAGGAATCGCTGCGCTTCAACACCTCTGCCCAGCGCTTCAAGCGCACGCTCACGACCGATGTGGAACTACATGGCCAGAAGATGAGGGCGGGGGATGCGATCATCCTTTGCTACGGCTCGGCCAATCGCGATGAGCGGATGTTTGCGGATCCCGATGTCTACGACATCACGCGCCGCCCCAAGCGGCACCTCGGCTTCGGGGGCGGTGTGCACTCCTGCCTCGGGGCCATGCTGGCGCGTGTCGTGACTCATGCCGTCTTCGAGGAATTGCTGGCCGAGGTGCCGGAATTTACGCGGGCGGATGCAGTGCTGCCGTGGACGTCCTCTTCCAATTTCCGCAGCCCCAAAGTGTTGAACCTGGCCTTGGGCTGAAGTGCGGATCAGCCCCGTTGCGGCAGGGCGGATTTGTCCGTCAGCGGGCGGCGACCGGTCAGCCGCCGGTAAAATCGCGAGAAATAGGAGGGGTCTGAAAAGCCCATATCCTCAGCGACTTGCACGATGCTGGCATTGGTAAAGCACAGCATCCGCTGCGCTTCGAGCAGCAGCCGGTTGTGGATCAGTTCGGTTGGCGTGCAATCCAGCTGCCGACGGCAGGTACGGATCAGCGTCTTGCTGCTGATGCCGAGTTGCCCGGCATACCATGCGACAGGATGGTGCGCGGTCAAATGCAGTTCCACAAGCTGGCGGAAGCGGGAAAGCCGGGTGTCGTCCTCCGTATCCGCCGTTGCCGGGACGCTATCGTCCTGAAGCGAACGGACCAGTGCCTCGAGCAGCGAGAGGAACAGCGGGGATGGCGCGCGCCAGTCCGCCTGAAGGGCTAGTAGTTCCCTGCTGATCCAGGTGGCACGCGGTTCGTGACTTGCTGCGATCGGGCCGCTTGCGCCGTGCGTGAGCAGGCGCAGCAGGGGGTCTGCGGCCCCTGTCGCGCGGGCAAGGAAGCCGGGTGAGACGGAAAGGACAAAGCCGGTCGTTTCCGGCTGGAATTGAAACCCGTGCACGCTGCCGACAGGAACGGCCATGAAGCAGGGCGCGTGCAGGCGTTCGGTGCGGTCGTCACAGCGGAACGTCACTTGTCCGTTTGTTACTATGAGAATCTGCACGCTTTGATGGTGGCGATGCGGTGCGATTTCCCAGTCGTGCAACGAACTTCGTGCAGCGATCGTCTCGATATGTGCGAATTCTGCCGGTGTTTCGACCGCTTCTTCGCCATAGAGGAGAAACGTCGGGATTGAATGCTGTACCATGCGAGTGTCCCAAAAGTACCTGAATATTGGGCATCCCGTCTCTTCTTGTCGAGAGTGAAGATTGCCATTTCCGGAACAGGACGCGCCATTGGCAGAGCGCGCCGTGCGAGGAGCAAGGCAATATGCGGACACAAGTAGCCATTATCGGAGCCGGGCCCGCTGGCCTGCTTCTGGGGCACATGCTGCGTGCGGAAGGGATCGAATGCGTCCTGCTGGAGCGTCAGACCGGCGACTATGTCCTCTCGCGCATTCGTGCCGGCGTGCTCGAGCAAGTGACGGTCGGCCTGATGGAGCGGCTGGGACTCGATGCGCGCATGAAGGCTGAAGGCCTGCCGCACGACGGTTTCAACCTTGCCGACGGCGAGCGCCTGATCAGGATCGACATCAAGGCGCTGACCGGCAAGGAAGTCATGGTCTATGGCCAGACCGAACTGACGCGCGACCTGATGGATGCGACGGCTGAACGGGGCCTCGAGGTGATCTATCAGGCCTCGGATGTCGCGCTGCACGACATCGAGAGCGATGCGCCTTACGTCACGTACAGTGCCGGTGGCGCGCAGCAGCGCATCGATGCGCGCATCATCGTCGGATGCGACGGGTTCCACGGGCCGTCCCGGCAAGCCATTCCGGCATCGGTGGGGCAGGGCTTCGAACGCGTCTATCCCTTCGGCTGGCTGGGCATTCTGGCGGACGTGCCGCCGTGCAACCACGAACTGATCTATGCAAACCACGAGCATGGTTTCGCCCTCGCTTCGATGCGTTCGCATACACGCAGCCGCTATTATATCGACGTGCCACTGACCGAGAAGATCGAGGATTGGTCGGACAACCGCATCTGGGACGAACTGGCCATCCGCCTTGGGCCCGATGCGGCCGCGCATATCAGGCGGGGAGCGTCGCTCGAAAAGTCGATTGCGCCGCTGCGTTCCTACGTGTTCGAGCCGATGCGCCATGGCAGCCTGCTGCTCTGCGGGGATTCCGCGCACATCGTGCCGCCCACAGGCGCCAAGGGACTGAATCTGGCGGCCAGTGACGTCCACTATGCTGCCGAGGCGCTTGTAGGCTTCTTCAAGGCCAACGATGCGGATGCCATTGTCGGCTATTCGGCAAAGGCACTGGCGCGGGTCTGGAAATCGGAGCGCTTTAGCTGGACCCTGACCAAGCTCATGCACCGCTTCCCCGAGGACGGTCCGTTCGAACGCCGCATGCAGGTGGCCGAGCTTGATTACATCGCGTCGAGCGAGGCGGCGCAGCGCTCGATTGCCGAAAACTACGTGGGCCTTCCGGTCTGATCTCTTCTTTCTCTCCCGGGCCGGGGGTACACAAAAAGAAGGGGGAGTGCCGCAATGGCGCTCCCCCTTCTTTTTGTGTCAGGGTTCATTGAAGATTACAGTTCCTCAGGCCAATAGAGGCGCATCGGATTGGTGATAAGGAGTTTGTGCTGCAACTCCGTTGTCGGCGCGATGCGGGGGATCATATCGACGATGTGGCCATCGTCCGCGATCTCGTCCTGCATGTTGGGGTGCGGCCAGTCGGTGCCCCAGATCACGCGGTCCTGGTAGTCGGCCACGAGCGGCGCGACGGCCGTGGCGAAATTGTCCCACGGATCGCCCATGCCGCCTTCCTTGACGGCGTCGAGACGCTCGGGGCAGGTTGCCTTGAACCAGATGTCCTCCCGGGAATCGAGCAGGCGGCGGAAGGCCTGCATGTCCTCGCCGTCCGGTCCCTGCTGCACGTCGGGACGGCCCATGTGGTCGATCACGAGCGGCACGGGGATCGCGTCCATGAAGGGGCGCAGTTCCTCGAGGATGTCGGCCTCGAAATAGATGACGACATGCCAGCCCTTGGGCAGGCGGCTGGCGACTTCGAGGAACTTGTCCTTGGGCGCATTATCGACGAGGCGCTTCAGGAAGTTGAAGCGAATGCCGCGAATGCCACCTTCGTGGAGGGCTGAAAGGTCGGCCTCGCTGATCGCGGGATCGACCACGGCAACGCCGCGCGCCTTTCCGTTCGACTTGGCGATCGCATCGAGCGTCGCGGCGTTGTCGGTGCCGTGGCAGCTTGCCTGCACGATCACGTTGCGGGCAAAGCCCAGGTGATCGCGCAGGGTGAACAACATGTCCAGCCCGGCATCCTCGGGGAGGTACTTGGCCTTGGCGCTGAACGGGAATTCGGCGATCGGGCCGAAGACATGGCAATGCGCATCGATCGCGCCCGGCGGCGGCGTGAAGGCCGGTTTTGACGGATTGCTGTGCCAGCACAGGATACGGTCGGTCATGCGTGTGTCTCTTTGGATGGCGCGGGGGGCGGACTGGCCGGTCCCCCGCGCGGGATGAACAATCAGGCGAAGACCAGCCCGTCCATCAGCTTGCGCGCGGTCCT
>NZ_JALHLE010000005.1 GCF_022832385.1 Novosphingobium album (ex Hu et al. 2023) | reverse complement strand
CGAAGTGATCATGCCGGACCTTCGCGCGCATGGTGAAAGCGAGGCGCCGCATGATCCGGATCTCTACCCGGAAGATGTGCTGGTCGAGGATCTGACGTTGCTTGTGTCGGAGCTTGGCCTCACCGATTTCGATCTGGGCGGATTCTCGCTTGGGGCTCGGACATCAGTGCGTGGCGTTCTGGCGGGGCTGTCTCCACGTAAACTCATTCTCGGCGGTATGGGTCTCTCGGGGCTGGCGGGCTGGGCGCGCCGGTCAGCGCACTTTGTGGATGCTATCGATCGTTTCGGTACAATCGAGCGCGGGGATAAGGCGTTCGTGGCTCAAGCTTTCATGAAGACGATGAAAGTCGACCGTGTGGCTGCACGGCTCCTGCTCGGCTCGGTAGACGATACGCCGCCTGAGGCGATCGGCGGGGTGACGATGCCAGCCCTGTGCGTTTGCGGCGTGGATGATCAGGACAACGGTTCGGCTCCCGATCTCGCCGCTGCCTTGCCCGATGGCCACTATGCCGAGATTCCAGGCAACCACATGTCATCGGTCACATTCAAGGAAATGGGCCGGGCGATCGTAGATTTCCTGCACGCCTGAACCGGTGTCTCGATGCACATTGGCTTGCCGGATTATCCGGAGGCTGAGCACTCCGTTTCCGAGGCCCGGGCAAGGTCGGGAAGGTTCTTGTCGCGGCTATAGATGTCCGGTTGAATTACGAAACTTCCGTCACCCAGCAGACCTGCGGTGAAGTAGGTGATGTAGACTGGCAGCGAAGACGGCAGGCTGATCGTAGTGGTCTGGCCGCCCGCCACGATCGCATCCACTTCTGAGGGCGTCTTTTCGCCGTTCAGCAACGTGGTGGCGAAATTCAGGGCCTCGCCCACGCGAATGCAGCCGTGGCTAAAGGCCCTGATATCCCGGGCGAACAGGCTCTTGCTTGGCGTGTCGTGCATGTACACGCTGAAGGGATTGGGCATGACCAGCTTCATCTGTCCGAGCGCATTGTTCGGGCCTGGCTTCTGGGCGAATCCATTGGCCGTTCTCACGTAGCCGAGTCGGGCGGGGAAGTTGCCGTGCTTTTCGCGGACAATACTGGCCGGGATGTTCCACCAGGGGTTCAGGGTTACGCCGGTGATCCTCGCCGAAAAGACCGGGCTGGGTGTCGAGCGCTTGCCAACGATCACGCGCCAGGTTCCCGCCTGTTTGCCGTTGCGCCAAAGGCGGGCCTCAAACGTGGCTGTGTTGACGAGCACATAGGATTGGCCCAGCGATTGCGGCATCCAGCGCCAGCGTTCCATGTTACGGGCGATTGTCGCGCGCCGGTCCTTGTCGGTTTCGGCGGCATAGGCGTCGCGCAGTGCGGCATAATCCGGGCTGGAGGGGCGCAGGTTTTCGATAAAGCCGTCTATGTCGTCCGAGCCGATAGCCTTTTCGAGGCGGGCCTGAAGATCGATCGCGCTGTCACTATCGGTGATATGCCAGCCTGTACGCTGCGCTGTGTTGGCTACACCGAGCAGATGCATACGGCCAAGCTTGAGGGCCAGCGCGGTCGCGGCGCCATCGATGGCACTGTGATCGCCACTTGCTATGGCTGTATCCAGGTCGCGCGAACTGGGCGATGGAAGGGCATCCTGCGGTGCAGCTTTCACCCAGTGCAGCAACCGGTCGACTTCTTCAGTGCTCCATTCCCCGGCTGGAGCAATAACCGGTTCCGCAGTCGCCTCGGGAACGACTGTCGCCGAATTTGACGGATCATCCGGAATGTCTGCAGCGCCACAGGAAACCAGTGCCAAGACCATCAGAATTGCCGGAAGAGCGCTCCCCGCCGGATGCCCGGAAATAACATTGCCTTTTCCCATGGATGCGTGAAAGCACACTTCAGGACCGCTGGACAATGGATTTCACCAATTCTCCTTGTCCTGCGATTTCTTCTCAGAATGCCGGGCCGCGCCGGAGATTACCGGAACGGCGGTTCGTTGAATGCGCGCAGCTTGCGCGAGTGCAATCGGTCCCCTTGTTCGCGCAGCAGGTCGCAGGTGATCAGGCCGATTTTGAGGTGGCTGGCGATGGCCTCCTCATAGAAGCGATTGGCCTGCCCCGGCAGCTTGAGCTCGCCATGCAGAGGTTTGTCGGAGACGCAGAGCAGGGTACCGTAGGGCACACGGAACCGGTAGCCCTGCGCGCTGATGGTGGCGCTCTCCATGTCGATGCCGATCGCCCGGCTGAGGCTGAAGCGCCTGGCCGAGGCGGTATAGCGCAGTTCCCAGTTGCGGTCGTCGGTGGTGACGATCGTGCCGGTGCGCATCCGTTTCTTGAGGTTCACGCCGCCGCCGCTGACCCGCTCGGCCGCTTCTGCGAGGGCCTGCTGCACCTCGGCGATGGCTGGCAGGGGAATTTCCGGCGGCAGGACAGGGTCGAGCACATGGTCATCGCGCAGATAGGCATGGGCGAGCACGTAGTCGCCGATACGCTGGCTTTCGCGCAGGCCCCCGCAGTGGCCGATCATCAGCCAGGCCTCGGGGCGCAGCACTGCGAGGTGGTCGGTGATGGTCTTGGCGTTGGAGGGGCCGACACCGATATTGACGAGGGTGATACCCGAGCGGTCTTCCTTGATCAGGTGATAGGCGGGCATCTGGTGGCGGCGCCATGCAGTATCGGACAGCCGCGCGCGGGCATTGTCGACCGGCGCGTCGAGATAGAGCCCACCTGCGCCTGACAAGGCCACGTAGCCATCGGAACCGACCTGCTTGCCGGCCCAGTCCACGAATTCATCGACATAGCGGTGATAGTTCGTGAACAGGACGAAGCGCTGGCAGTGCTCGGGGCTGGTGCCGGTATAGTGCGCTAGGCGGGCCAGGCTGAAGTCGGTGCGAAGCCCGTCAAAGAGGGCCAGCGGCAACGGATCGTCCTCTTCGAAGACGTGAATGCCGTCGGCGATCTCGTCGCCGATCATGGCGAGCTCGGTGCTGGGAAAGTGCTGTGCCAGGTCCTGCGGCTTGACTGTGCCGATGGCGACGCCGTCGAGGACATAGGGGAACGGAATTTCCTGCGCGGAGCGGCTGACTTCGAATTCCACTTCGTACTCTGCTTCGAGCAGCGAGAGCTGTTCGGCGAGATACTCGGCGAACAGCGTCGGCCGGGTGACCGTGGTGCAATAGGAGCCAGCGGCTTCGAGGCGGCCAAAGGCGCGTGAGGCGCGGGCGGCCTTTTCCTGCCCGCGATAAGTCACGCGCAGTTCCGGATAAGTCCACCGCCGCTCTGTGCGGCGTTCGGGTGGGGGGAGGGTGCCGTTCTCGATGAAGGCGATCATGTCGGCCTTCAGGCAGGCAACGGCGGCATCATATACGCGGACCAATTCCGCGAGCGTTTCTTTCATCATTTGCATGACCGTCTATCGCGCAAATCGTGTTGCGGTGCAATAGGAGCGGCGTGCTGCGGTCGTGTGACGTTGCCGGCCGCTGCTGTCAGGCCAGCGGGCAGGAGAGGTACGTCACCGTCTTGCCGTTGGCGAGAAGGGCTTCTCCGACCTTCACGAAGCCCAGTGCGGCGTGGAAGGCATCTGAAGCGGGGTTGGGCGGGTCTGAATTGACCTCGCAGACAATGCGGTCGTAGCCGGCTGCGCGAGCAGCCTCGAACAGCATGGCGTAAAGCGCACGACCCAGGCCATTTCCGCGAGCTGTTGCAGATGTGACGATGCGGTCGACATAGACGAAGCGGGCATGGCGTTCGCGGAACCACAGGAAGTTCGGGCTGTCGTAGTCCGCGTTCTGGTCGAAGGCGATCAGCAGGGCGTCTTCCATGCCCTCATGCGCTGCCAGGAAGGCTTCGCCGATCATTGTTCCGAGACGCTCTTCATCGGCCCAGGACAGTTCGACCGCATGGTCGTTGTTGAGCTGTGTCAGTCCGGCGCGAAGCTCCGGCGATGCGGCAAAGCCGGAAGCGGTGAGCACAACGGGCACTGGGGTCTCCTGCGGTGATGGGGAGCCATACATGAAAAGCCCCCGCACCGGTAAGTGCGAGGGCCTTTCATGATCGCGCGGTGCGAAAGGTCAGGCTCAGGCCTGCTCTTCGCCCTCGGCCGGAGCCTCTTCCTCGATCACGATTTCGCCGGGTTCGGCGTTCGGATCGTAGGCTTCGGTGAAGCCCGAGGTGTCCTGTTCGAACATCGCGGCCATGACGTCCACGCCCTGCGACTGCAGTTCGGCTTCGTCCGGCGAGCGGGCGACGTTGACCTGCACGGTGACCGAGACTTCGGGGTGCAGGTTGACGCGCACGTCGAAGATGCCGAGCGTCTTGATCGGGCGTTCGAGCACGATCATCTGCTTGGCGACTTCGGCGCCCTGTTCGTTGAGAGCTTCGACGATGTCACGCACCGAAACCGAACCGTAGAGCTGGCCCGAGTTCGACGAAGCGCGGATCAGGACGACCTGCTTGCCTTCGACGTTGCCCGAGTGAGCCTGAGCAGACGAGCGCTTTTCGGCGTTGTCGGCTTCGATCTTCGCGCGGTTGGCTTCGAAGACCTTCTTGTTGGCGTCGTTGGCGCGCAGCGCCTTCTTGTTCGGCAGCAGGTAGTTGCGTGCGTAGCCGTCCTTGACGGAAACGACGTCGCCGATGGCACCGAGCTTTTCGACGCGTTCGAGGAGGATGATGTCCATGGGGCTAGCCTCCCTTACTTGACGATGAAGGGCAGCAGGCCGATGTGCCGGGCGCGCTTGATGGCCTGGCCCAGCTCACGCTGCTTCTTGGCGGAAACCGCAGTGATGCGGCTGGGGACGATCTTGCCACGCTCGGACATGAAGCCCTGGAGCAGACGAACGTCCTTGTAATCGATCTTCGGCGCGTTCTTGCCCGAGAACGGGCAGGACTTGCGGCGGCGGAAGAATGCACGTGCCATGGATCAGTTCCCCTCGCGTTCGCGGCGGCGACGGTTGTCGCGGTCGTTCTTGCGCATCATCACCGACGGACCACCTTCGTGTTCCTCGACCTTGATGGTCATGTAGCGGATGACGTCTTCGTTGATCTGGGTCTGACGCTCGAGCTCGGCGACGGTGTCGCCCGGGCACTCGATGTTCAGCATCACGAAGTGAGCCTTGCGGTTGCGCTTGATCTTGTACGCGAGGTTCTTGAGGCCCCAGGTCTCGGTCTTGAGGACCTTGCCTTCGTTGCTCTCGACGATCTCGGTGGCGGCGGCGGCCAGCGCATCAACCTGCGACTGGCTAAGGTCCTGGCGTGCCAGGAACACGTGCTCATAAAGAGCCACGGCAGCTTCCTTTCATTCATCTAACCGATCGCTGGCTTGTCCGCGGGATTGCGGGGCCCCTCCGGCTTTCTTCAGGTTTCCCCGAACAGGGGAAGGCGGCCCTTAGCGGATCAGGCAGGAAATGCAAGCGGTTTGGGCGGCGTATGGGCGCGTCCCGCAAGGTGACAGGTTGACACGGGTGACACGGTCCAGAGAGAAAACCTGTCACCTTGCGGCGCATGCGTCACCTTGCGTGCCGACCGGCACCTTGCCGCTGCACATCAGTCCATCGCAGCAAAGGCCATGGTCGAACCGGCGAAGCGGGGGTAGGGAATGTGTTCGATGCATGCGGAAGGCATACTCTGCGCGAGGGGGTGTAGGAAAACGGTTTCGGGGTGTGGCGAGCGGGCGGTTTGGTCCGACATGTTCGCCATTCGGACGCCTCGATGGTGCGAGTAACAGGTTCCGCCCCTAGCCTGCCCCAAGTGGTTGCACAGGCGAGCTCAGGAAAACCCTCACCAGCGCGGGGATTTGACACTCGAGATCATCAAGCGTTCCGATCAGACCAACGGCCACGATAGCCTGCTCCGTCGTTGGGGCATGGAGCGCATATTCGCGTGACTGGGCCGCTGCCGCAGCCTCAGGGCTGGGAAGCGACCGTAGCATCCTCAACCGGATCGACGATGAGAGCCTTCATCTGAATGCTCATTTTTGCGATGCAAGGGCATTTCCAGGTTTTGGAATGCACTTTGGTTGATCACAATTGGTGCCATTTTGTATTTCTGTCTCCTTGTGTTTTGAGACAGTCTCGATTGGGCTTACGGGTAATCCTCCTAAAATCCTTGCCCTTTGTCCGGGGTGTCTAGGTACTTTCATCTTGGAAAGTAAGGAATCGATTGATTGATTCAGGTGACCGCTCATGGGAATCATGCCTGAACTTCAAACAGGCAGGGGTACAACGTGAAGAAAATCACGCTCTTGATGGCCATGTCTTCTTCTATCCTGGCAACCAGCGCCTGGGCTAAAGATGACAGCGTCTATATCGAAATCGATGGCGGCGTCGTTGTCTCCGATGATTTCAAATTCCATGATGTCTACGCGGACGATATCGGAAGCGCGCGGGTCAAGACGGACACCGGCTACGACGTCGGCGGTGTCTTGGGCTATGACTTCGGAGGGTTCCGCATTGAGGCGGAAGGAAGTTTCCGGGATCTTGGCAACAAGGAACTGGGGGCGTCTGATGCCCTGGTCGCTATCTACGGCAGTGATAACCTTGGAGGACATGCCTCGGCGCTGAGCTTTATGGGCAACGGGTTGCTCGATTTCGGCAAGGACGATGGCATCCAGATTTTTGCCGGTGGCGGTGCGGGCATCGCCCGGGTCGACCATCTTATAAGGGTGGAAGGCACGTCGGGCGCTGCCACGCTGATCAATGGCGATAAATGGGACTTTGCCTGGCAGATACTGGCAGGCCTTCGCTTCCCTCTGAGCGACACCGTCGATCTGGGCGTGAAGTACCGGTATTTCAACATGCCGAAGTACACGATCAAGAGCTACGATGCGTCTTACAAGACCGACTGGTCCTCGCACTCGTTGATGGCGACGCTTGGGTTCAACTTTGGTTCCAAGGCCGAGCCGCTACCGCCTCCACCCCCGCCGCCGCCGCCCCCTCCGCCGCCTCCGCCGCCTCCTGCGCCGGAAGTGGTTTGCAACAAGGGGCCCTACGTCGTGTTCTTCGATTGGGATAAGTCGGACATCGCACCGGAGGCCGCCACGGTTCTCGACAGCGCGATCACCGCGTACGGCAGTTGTGACAATGTACCGATCATGTTGGCAGGCTACACGGACTCGTCAGGTGCCAAGACTTACAACATGGGTCTTTCCGAGCGCCGCAACGAAGCGGTCCAAGGCTACCTGACATCGCATGGCATCCCGGGTTCGGCGATCTCCGCCCAGGGCTTTGGCGAGGAAAATCAGCGCGTGCCGACGGCTGACGGCGTTCGCGAACTCCAGAACCGCCGGGTCGAGATTACCTATGGTCCGGGCTCTGGCATGTAGTGTTCCTCCCACCGAGGAAGCAGCGGAAAGGGGTTGGAGTCTATCTCCGGCCCCTTTCTTTCAGCCGACGATCCAGGTTTCAGCCTGCGGTCCTCGCTCCATCACATGACCCGGAAGAAGGCCGGGAGGGATAGTAATGGTGGATCCATCTTCCGCCATCACCTGATTATCAGTCTTTGCCGATGCACCCGCAGCCGGTTGTCCGCTCCCGGCAAATGACGGCTGCGATCAGGGCTGGCACGAGAACTTTCGGCGGGACAGTTTGTCCCTAGCGGTGGAAGGCCACCGGCACGGTGAAGGTCAGCTCTGCCTCGCCCATCGCGGCGGGCGGGGCGGGGAAGGGCGCGGCGCGGCGTACGGCCTGCAGGGCCATGCGGTCGAGCAGGAACTGGCCGCTCGGCCCGATGACTTGCGCCGAGACCAGTGCGCCGCTGCGGTCTATGCGGAAGCGGATTGTGACTGTGCCAGTGCCGCTTGCCGCGCGCGGGCGGGCGGCAAGGATGCGCTGCCACAGCTGCTGGCGGTAGGCATCGATACGGGCGGATGCATCTTCGGCCGGTAACAGTGGGGCCGGGCGCAGTGCGGGCGGCAGTGCCGTCGCGGCCGGTTGCGGTTCGGCGGCGGATGCCGGGGCCTTGGCCGCCGGGACAAGAACCGGGGCCGGGCCGGGCTCTACCAACAGGACCGGCGCGGGGTGTTCTTCGGCGGCGGGCGGGGTGGGGGCGGCGGTCTGGCGAACGGTCGCCGGTTCGGGAGGCGCCAGTGGCGACGAGGCCTCTTTCGGTTGAGCCGTAATGGCGATGGTTACCAGCGCGGACCGGACACCGGGGGCAAGGAGGTCCGGTCCGCGCATGGCGGCGACCACGCCGGCGAGCAGCAGAAGGTTCAGCAACAAACTGCCCGCCAGCGCGGCGCTCTGGCGCATGCCTGTTCCCCAGCCGGGGGTGTAGCGGCCGGGGGCCCTGTCTTTGGGGAAGGCAGGGGGCATGCGCATGGGGTCAGAACTTCGTGCTCAGGCCGAGATTGATCGAGCGGCCCATGCCCGGCACCGGGCGCAGAACGCCGGTCGCCTTGTAGTCGCCCAGCGAAACCCCGCCGAGCGGCAGGTAGTAGCCCTTGTCGAACAGGTTCTCCGCCTCAACGCTCAGGCGCCATCCGGCGAGCGTGTAGGCCGCGCTCAGGTTGACGAGAGCGTAGGAGGCCGTTTCCGGCTCGTTGCGGCGGGAATCGACGCGGTCCTTGCGGTCCACCCATTCCAATTCGCCGCCCAGTTCCAGCGCGCCCGCGTGGTACGTCACGCCCAGCTTCGCGTTGAGCGGCATCTGGTGGTAGAGCGGCAGCTGCCCGGTCAGGTTCTCGCCATGAACCCAGGCCAGCGAGGCCCGGACCAGCGTGCCGTTCTCACGCGTGCCGGCCAGCACCGCTTCGCCCGAGACATCGACGCCGTAGAACTCGGCATCGAGATTGGCGAACTGCAGTTGAACGAAATCGGTGGGCATGCCCATCGGGGTGAGCAGGTCCTGCACATAGACCGCGTCGATGTAGTCGTCGACGTGGGTATAGTAGGGCGAGACCTTGAAAGACAGGCCGGGGGCCGGGGCTACCGAAAGCGTGGCACTTACGGTGTCGGCGCGTTCGGGCTTGAGATTGACGTTGCCGACGTAGCCGTTTCCGTCGCCGAACCAGCCGATCATGCGGCTCGCCATCGAGCCGCGGCCCCAGGTGTAGCGCTCGTAGATGTTGGGCGAGCGGGTCTTGTGAGCATAGCCGAGTTCGATCGAAACGGTATCCGCCGGCGCCCAGGTGACGATCGCGGAACCGTTCCAGTTGTTGTCGTTGCGGTTGCGGTCGATGGCGTTGAAGGCATTGGCTGCCATGGCGTCGGCCATCTGCATCATCGAGGTACCATAGGGCTGCACATCGCCCGTGTTCATCTCCACGCGGTCGTAGCGTACGCCCACTACACTCGAGAGCGTGTCCGACCACTGCGCCTGCCATTCGGCATAGGCGCCGATTCGGTTGCGGTGGGCCTGATTGATGTTCACGAAGGTGTTCGGACCCATCATCATCGAGCCTGCGACCGGTGGCCAGTAGTCATTCAGCCACTGGTGGTGGTATTCGAGGCCGAGCTTCACGGTGTCACGTTTCGACAGCGGCAGTTCGAACTTCGCGGCGCTGGTGAAGGTGTGGACCTGCGTGTTCATCGGCATGTCGCCGGGAAGCTTGTCGGCGAGGAAGTTCATCTCGTGGTCGGTGTCGCGGTAGCTGGCGGAGAGATCGACATTGCCCCAGTTGAACACCCCCCGGTAGCGGCCCTGCACGAACCAGCTCGTGTTGGAGGTCATGTCCATCCACTGGTTCGCGAAGCCTTCGTAGGGGCTGAAGTGATAGCCGCCCTTGATCTCCCACAGGCCACCCGCGTTCTGCCAGGCAAGCGCGAGGGCGTGGTCGGTCTTGGCATATTCGGTGGAGCGCACCGTGCCGAGACTGTTGCCGCCCTTGTAGTTGTCCGACTGGGTGTAGGAGCCGGTGTAGGTGGCGGAGAGATTGGTACCGGCCGCCGTCAGCGTGACGGCGCCGCCGAAGCCGTCACCGTTCGAGCGGTAGAAGGCCGAGGCATCGCCTGTCAGCAGCAGGCTGCCGTCGGTGGAAAAGCGCGGTTCGGGGCCGGAAACCGCAATGACGCCGCCGATGTTGTCGCCGCCCATGCTGACCGGTGCGACGCCCGGGATCACCGAGACCGAAGAGAGCGTCTGCGGCATCGTATAGGACAGCGGCGAGTTCATGTCGTTGGGGCAGGCCGCGTCGATCGGCTGGCCGTCCACCAGAATCTTGATGCGCTGTTCCGACAACCCGCGGATCGTGGGCATCGAGGAGAACCCGCCGCCCGAATTGACACTGACGCCCGGAACGGAGGTCAGAACCTTGGCGGTGTCGGTGGAGGCCGGGTTGCTCGCCTTGAGTTCGTCGGTCGAGAGGGAGGTGGCGGCGAGCGGGTTGCCTGCCGTGACTTCACCGGAGGTTTCGACATCGACGGTCGGAAGCGCGGTGCCAGTGTCCTGAGCGTAGGCGCCACTGGTGAAAAGGCAGGCGGTGAAAAGGGTGCTGGTGACCAGAAGGGCAGCGCGCAGGGCGCAGGTGTGCGTGTACATTGTCTATTCCTGAAATCGCATGGGAGTACGGCGCGGCCCGTATCCGCGCGTGGGCAGCGCGGATCAGGCAAAGCGCGTCAGCACGCCCGTGGCCTTGCGGTTGCAGGCCAGCGGACGGGTTTCAGGAAAGTGCCGGCGGCCCTCTGAGCGGCGGCGTCAGGAAGCCGATGCGGGCCAGCCGCAGTTGCGGGGCGGCCGCGAAGCCCAGGGCCAGGATGAAGGCCAGCGCAGCGATCAGGAGCGCGTCGTCCGCACCTCCCAGCGCGTGCATGGACAGTGCGGTGAAGGGACAGTCCTTGGCAGCCTTGGTGTGCTCGTCTGCAACGCCGCTGCTCTTGCCGGGTATCGTCAGCTTGGACAGCACCGGGGCGCCCTGACCGTCACAGATCTCCACCGTGAAGGACTTGGCCGCCGTCGAGCCGATCATGTATCCGGCGGGCACGAACGCCTTCATCGCCAGCGCAAGCGCCAGGATCACGGCAGCGACGTGAAAATGCCGCTGCAGGAAGGATCGAATCAGGTGCATTCGCACGCCCCGTATCGTCCTTCGCCCTGATTGTCATCGACTTGCGTCAAGAAAACGGGAGCGCGTTGCCCTCCGTCAGTGCATCGCCAGCACCAGATTGCGGACCTGCGGATAGACCTGCTTTTCCCATTTCGAGCCCGAGAATACGCCGTAGTGCCCGACGCCGGGCTGCAGGTGATGGCGCTTCAGGTGCGGGCGCAGGCTGGAGCAGAGCAGGTGAGCCGCCGCCGTCTGGCCCACCGCGCAGATGTCGTCGCGTTCACCCTCGACCGTGAGCAGCGCGGTCTTGCGGATGGCGCTGCAGTCCACCGTGCGGTCGCGGTGCTGCAATTCGCCCTTTGCCAGCAAGGCGCGCTGGAACACCTTGTCGATCGTCTCGAGATAGAATTCGGCGGTAAGGTCCAGCACGGCGAGATATTCGTCGTAAAAGTCGATGATCTTGTCGGCCTCGGCTTGTTCGACATCGGCGATATGCTGATAGAGCTTGCGGAACTGGCTGGTGTGGCGGCCCGTGTTCATCGACATGAAAGCCATGAGCTGAATGAACCCCGGATAGACCTTGCGGCCTGCTCCCTTGTAGCGCCAGGGCACGGTCTGGATCAGGTTGTTCTCGAACCACTCGTAGGAATTGCCGGTGGCCAGTTCATTGACGACGGTGGGCGATTCACGGGTGTCGATCGGGCCGCCCATCAGCGTCATTGTGCGCGGCTGGCAGGGATCATCGTCCTGCGCCATCACGGCAACAGCTGCCAGTGCCGGAACGCAGGGCTGGCAGACGGCCAGTAGATGTGCACCGCGCCCGGCTTCCGGATCTCCGATTTCCTGCAGGAAACGGATGATGTAGTCGACGTAATCCTCGAAGCCGAAAGGTCCGGACGAAACGGGCACGTCGCGCGCGTTCTTCCAGTCGGTGATATAGACGTCATGATCGCGCAACAGCGTATCGACGGTGTTGCGCAGCAAGGTGGCAAAATGGCCCGAGAGAGGCGCGACCACCAGGATTTTCGGCTGCGGCGTGGTGACTTCCGGCTTGGCGAAATGCAGCAGGTTTCCGAATGGCAGGTCGAGGGCGACTTCCTCGTGGACTTCGACCATCGCGTTGCCGCTGAGCACTTCAGTGATCGCGTAAGGCGGGCGCTTGTGTGTAATCCTGGACTTGTCGACAACTTCTGCCAACGCGAAGAGACGCCGGGCGAAGGGCATGGTTTCTGCGCCATCCATGAAGCGGTCCCGAAAGCCCGTTGCGGCACGTGCCGCCAGACGGGCTGGCGCCATCATGTCGCAATAGGCCTGATACGCCTGATAGAGCATGTCCAACATTCCTTTGATGCGGGTGGAATGCGGGGAATCGCGAACCGGCCTGCAATCATCTCTGGATTTATGCTGCACTGCGTCATAGGCTGATGCAAGCAAAACCAAGATGCCGGAGGCAAAGCCGATGACCGATAAGGCCGCGATCGGGGCAACGCTCACGATTTCCAGCAAGACGTATTCGGCATGGTCGCTGCGCGGATGGCTGCTGTGCAAACTCGCTGGTCTTGATGTTGCCGAACGGCAGGTTCCCAATGATGCTGCCAACCGGGCCGAACTGTTGCTGCTCTCGCCATCGGTGCTGGTTCCCCGGCTGAACTACAAGGGGGCCAGTGTGTGGGATACGCTGGCGATCGCGGAGTTTCTCAACGAACTGTTCCCCGATTCCCATATGCTGCCGGCGGATCCGATCGCGCGGGCGCATTGCCGGTCGATTTCAGGGGAGATCCACTCCGGCTTCACCAACTTGCGCTCGGCCCTGCCGATGAACCTGAAAGTGAAGCACGAGAAATTCCCGGTCTTCTCGGGCGCGCGGCCCGATATCGAACGGATCGAGACGATCTGGTCCGATTGCCTCGAGACTTACGGCGGGCCGTTCCTGTTTGGCGAAAAGCCCACAGTGGCCGATGCGATGTATGCGCCGGTGACGACGCGCTTCATAAGCTATGCGGTCGCGCTTTCCCCGCCTTGCGAAACCTATTGCCACACCATCGCGGACTGGGCGCCGATGAAGGAATGGATCGCAGCGGCCAAAGCCGAGCCGGAAGAAATGGAGGAACTCGACGTCGAGTTCTGACGGGCCGCTTTGTCGCAAGGCCCGGACACCAGTTGACCCGGCGGGCATTGCTGCCCGCCGGGTGCTTTCGGGACCTGGTTGGGTCTCGCTGGGGATTACTTGAGCAGGCTCAGGACGTTCTGCTGGCTCTGGTTGGCCTGCGAGAGCATCGCGGTCGAAGCCTGCGAGAGAATTTGGGCCTTGGCCATCGCCGTCGTTTCCAGCGAGTAGTCGGCATCCTCGATCCGCGAACGGGCGTCCGAGAGGTTCGTCACGTTGCTGGTGAGGTTGGTGATCGCCGATTCGAGGCGGTTCTGGCCAGCACCGAGCGAAGCGCGGGTGGAGTTGACCTCGTCGAGAGCGGCGTCGACATTGTCGATCGTGGTCGAGGCAGCCGTCGAGGTCGAAACGTCCAGAGCCGCCGAGCTGATGTTGGTGCCGTCGATCGCGGTCGAGGTGAGCGTGACGGTTTCACCCGAGTTGGCGCCGGTCTGGATGTTGAAGCTGACGTCGGTGCCTGCAGCGGTCGAGAACAGCGTGTTGCCGTTGAAGGTGGTCTGCGAAAGAACGTCGCTGATCTGCTCGGTCAGGGCCGAGACTTCCGACTGCATCGCGGTGCGATCGGTGTCCTGGTAGGTGCCGGAGGACGACTGCACGGCCAGTTCGCGGACACGCTGCAGCATGTTGGTGACTTCCGACAGAGCGCCGTCAGCGGTCTGGGCCAGCGAGATACCGTCGTTGGCGTTGCGGATGCCCTGGTTCATGCCCTTGATGAGCGAGGTCATCGAGGTAGCGATCGCGAGGCCGGCGGCATCATCTTTCGAGCTGTTGATGCGCTTGCCGGTGGACAGGCGTTCCATTGAAGTGCCCAGCATCTTGCTGGCGACTATTGAAGCGTTCGAAGCGCGGATGGCGCTGATATTGGTGTTAATAACAGACATGCTTAATTCCCCAGTTTTCAGTCGCTTGTGAGCGCCGTTGCGGGGCACCCTTCGGACATTGAGGAGAACGGTGGGGGACGGCGGGCTTTTAAGGGATTGTGCGCGATTTGCGTGATTTTGTCGCATTCCGGTCATCTGCAAGGCGCCGAAAATGTCTGTTATTTCTATGGTTTCCTGCGGTTTGGCTTGATTGTCAAAAAAAATCGCCGACATTCCCTTTTTTGATAAGTTTCATGAACGGGGAATCATCGTTTTATGCCCTCCGGCCTGGTTGCTCTTCTGGATGACATCTCGGTTATTGCCCGTGCGGCATCGGCCTCGCTCGACGATGTCGGGGCCGGAGTGGCCAAGGCCGGCAGCAAGGCGGCAGGGGTGGTGATCGACGATGCCGCGGTGACACCCGGCTATGTCACTGGCTTCACCCCGGATCGCGAACTGCCGATGATCTGGAAGATCACCAAGGGCAGCCTGCGCAACAAACTGTTCATCCTGTTGCCGCTGGCGCTGTTGCTAAGCGCATTGCTGCCGGTGGCGATCATTCCGATCCTGATGCTGGGCGGCTGCTACCTCTCGTTCGAGGGGGCGGAAAAGGTGCTGGAGAAGCTGGGCGGCGAAAAGCACGGTGAAACGCTGGAAGATCCGATCGAGGATGCCACGGCCTTCGAAAGCGCCCGCGTATCCGGTGCGATCCGCACGGACCTGATCCTGTCCGCGGAAATCATGGCCATCGCACTGTCGCAAGTGGAGGATGCCACGCTGTTGACGCGGGCCGTAGCGCTGGCGGTGGTGGGCGTGCTGATTACCGTGGGCGTCTATGGCGCCGTGGCCCTGATCGTGAAAATGGACGATGTCGGCCTGCATCTGGCGCGCAAGTCCGGTGCCGTGTCGCAGGCTACCGGCCGTCTGTTGCTGCGGGCGATGCCGGTGGTGCTTCAGGTTCTGGGCAGCGTTGGAACGCTGGCCATGCTCTGGGTCGGCGGCGGGATCATCCTGCACGGGCTTGAGGAACTGGGGCTTCCGCAGCCCGCGCACATGGCCCATGAAATCGAACATGCGTTGGCCGCGGCTGCAGGGCCGTTGCTGGGCTGGCTGGGCTATGCGACGGCTTCGGCGCTGGTGGGGCTGGTGCTGGGCGCCGTCATCGCTGTCCTGGCGCACACAGCCGGTGCCCTGCGCGGCAAGCCGCACTGAGCACTGGCATCTGCTGGCCGCTGGCCATCAGAATTCCGACCAGTCGCCCTCGGGGGCGCCAGCGGTGATGATCGCGCCGCCAGCTACCGCTCGCAGCGGTGCCTTGGCTTGTCTGCGCGCGGGAGCCGGTTTCCGGGCGGAAGCCGCTGCATGGGTCTGGATGGCGCCAAGCTTGAACATCTTCACGAGACCGGCCAGATCTTCCGCCTGTACGGCCAGATTGCGGGCTGCGGCCGTGGCTTCCTCGACCATGGCGGCGTTTTGCTGCGTCATGGTGTCCATCTCGCCCACTGCCGAATTGACCTGGCCAAGTTGCCCGGCCTGTTGATGGGCCTGTTCGGAGATCTGCGAGGCCAGACTGGTTATGCTGCTGACCTTTTCTACAATGCGGCGGAAGACGTCGCCGGTACGGCCAACGAGATTGACGCCGCGTTCCACCTGCTTTTCGGAGTCGCTGATCAGGTTCTTGATGCTCTGTGCCGCTTCGGCGGAGCGCTGGGCCAGTGCGCGCACTTCGGTGGCGACAACGGCAAAGCCCTTGCCCGCGTCACCCGCACGGGCCGCTTCGACACCGGCGTTCAGCGCCAGAAGGTTGGTCTGGAAGGCGATGGAGTCGATCACGTTGACGAAAGCACCGATCTCCTGAGAGGATTTCTGGATGCCGTCCATTGCCTGCACCGCGTCTTCGACCACCTTGCCGCCTTCACGGGCCTCGGCCTCGGCCTGGCCTACGGAGCGATTGACTTCGCTGGCGCCCTGAGCCGCAGCCTGGACACCCGAGGTGAGCTGGTTGAGTGCGGCCGCCGATTCCCCAAGCGTCGCCGCCTGGCTCTCTGTGCGGCGCGAGAGATCATCGCTTGCAGCGCGGATTTCGGATGAGCCGGTGTGGATCTGATCGGAGGCGTCCTGCACGCTGCCCATGGCTCTGGCTATCGAATCGCACATGGTCGCGAAATCGATCTCTATCTGTTTGAACTCTTCAGGAAGATTTTCGATTTTTACGCTGAGGTCGCCCTGCGAGACCTTGCCAAGCGCTGCCGAAAGACTGTCCAGAACCGCTATGCGGTAATTTTCCTGTACCTTGATGTACGACGAGGTCGCCAATTCCATGTCGAGCAGCGCCATCTTGATGAGCGTGCCGATCTTGCGTGCTTTCGCCCGGCCCAGAACGCCGCCGATCGACTGGGTCAAATCGGCTTCGATCAGATCGGCCAGAATAGTTGCGTAGCCGCCCACGTAGAAATCAGGTTCCAGACCGATTTGTGCGTGGATCTGACCGATACGTTCGGCACGTTCCACGTATTCCTGATCCACTTTTCCCGAAAACAGCTCCCGCCAGTGCTTCATCTGGCGTGCGCGGGCGCTGTCCATTACTTTCCTTGAAGGGAAGAATTTTCGCCGCACAGGGTCGGAATCGACGCTCGCATAGAACTTGTCGAGTATCTTGGGTCCCAGCCGTTCGATCGATCGTCCAATACCGGCAAAGCGTGCGAAATCGTCAGAATTCAGAGAAAATGCACGGAGTTTGGCGGCTATGTCTTTGCGGGGGGCGGGATTGGACATGCGAGTTCCTGATGATTGAAGGCCACTCGCCGGTACAGATTTCATCCCCTATTTTGGGTATGCATGCGGTTAGGTACTTTTCCCGCGTGCGGCTGTCAGGAAGGCGGGGTGAAGTACGCAAAAACAATCGGTTGTGTTATTTAAACACGGCACCGATCAGGCCTTTTCGGGCCAGTTTTCAAGTCGACTGGACGTCGGATCCGGTGCGGACAAGACGCGGATCGGTTAACGCGCCCTAAAGGGCATCTTTCAGTCGTGTAAGCACCCCCTCCGCGAAAGTGCTCAGGGTGTCGTCTCGCGCACCCATCACGACGACACGGTCTCCAGTTCTTGCATTATTTGCAATCCAGTCGCCGCATTCTTCGCGCGTGGGGATGTATTCGGCACGGCCTCCGGCCTCGCGGATCAGCCGTACGATGCGCTCGCTTCCCTCGCTGCGGTCGACGGTGCCGCCGAAATAGGCGGGATCGCACAGGATGGTGACGTCCTCCGGTCCCAGCTTGCTGGCGAGGACCTGCGCCAGTTCCGCGCCCATCTGGCGCAGCGGGCCGTAGCCATGCGGCTGGAAGAAGGCGATGACGCGGCCGGGGTGGGCCTTGAGCGTCGCCAGCGTGGCCGAGACCTTGTCCGGGTTGTGGCCGAAGTCGTCGATCACGGTGATCCCGCTTGCGGTGGTGCCGACGATGTCGAAACGGCGGGCGAGACCTGTGAAGCTGCCCAGCGCCGCTATGGCCTCGGTCACAGGCACGCCTGCGGCATTGGCAGCCGTGATCGCGGCCAAGGCATTGTAGAGATTATGGCGTCCCGGCACCTGGAGAGTGAGCGGATGGGTGCTGCCGTCGCGCCGGTCCAGTACGGTGGCCGTGAGGGCGGTGGCCTGTTCCACGATGTCCGTGGCCCCGATCTGGGCATCTGCCGAAGTGATGCCAAAAGTCACCAGGGACCGGGCACGAGCGGCAAGCGCGGCGGATTCCGCGTCGTCCAGATTTACGACGGCCTTGTCCGCACGCGCAAGGAAGTCTCCGAAGAGCTGGCGCAGTTCTTCGAGGCTCTTGTGATCCAGGCTGACATTGCCAAGCACGGCGACGCTGGGCTGGTAGAGGGCGATGGACCCGTCGCTTTCATCGACTTCGGAGACAAAGACCTGACCTTTCCCCACGCGTGCACTGGCGAAGGGGGCGTCCGGCGTGCGGAAATTCTTCATCACCGCGCCGTTCATGATCGTGGGGTCACGCCCGGCCTGCGTCATGATCCAGCCGGTCATGCCGGTGACCGTGGACTTGCCCGAGGTGCCGCCGATGGCGATCCCGAAAGGGGCGGCGTTGAATAGCGTGGCGAGCAGTTCGGCCCGGCTCATCCGCGCGCAGCCGAGTTCACTCGCGCGCACGACTTCCGGCACGGTATCCTCGACTGCGGCCGAGGCGACGAGCGTCTGGTCCGCCGAGACCATGCCGCTGCCGTCCTGCGGGAACAGCTTGAAACCGAGGCTTTCCAGCCAGGTGAACTTTTCGGGCGTACGGCCCTGATCGCGGCTGCGGTCTGATCCGGCGACTTCGGCACCTTGTCCTTTGAGGATCAGCGCGAGAGGCAACATGCCCGAACCACCGATGCCGCAGAAGAACCAGGGATGGGTGGTGAGGGCAGGCGCGTCGGTCATGACCGCTTCGGTATGCGGCCTTTGCCGCCAAGACAACTGCCATCCGGCGAAAGGGGGTAGGCGCCCGTCCGCCTGTCGTGGATAAGCAGCCACCCCGCTTTCATGGGGAACGCGAATGAGGGTAGGGGAAGGACATGACCCGGATCGCCGTCTGCGCGCCATCGGCGCCCATCACCCGTGAGGATGCCGAGTGCGTGAAGGCTCTGGCACTTGCCGAGTTCCCCGGGGTTGATCTGGTGATCCACGATCAGTGTTTCGCCGCCGAAGGGCACTTTGCCGGCAGTGACGCGGTGCGGCTGGAAGCTCTGGTCGAATGCGCCAACGACCCGGACGTCGATGCCGTGTGGTTCGCGCGCGGTGGCTATGGCGCCTGCCGGATTGCCGAGGCGGCATTGGAGCGCTTCGATCATACAGCACAGGGCAAGACGTTTCTCGGCTATTCGGATTCGGGCTATCTGCTGGGCGCGCTATACCGGGAGCGGATCGGAAAGCCGGTTCATGGCCCATTGCTCAACGATGTGCGGCGCGCAGGCGGAGAGCAGGCCGTGCGGCGGTCGCTGGCCTATCTGACTGGCGATCGCTCGGGCCTTGAGCCTTCGCTGGCCGGGGAAAAGCATCCGGTGGTGGCGTTCAACCTCATGACGCTGGCGATGCTGTGCGGCACGCGGCTGATGCCGGGACTAGCGGGGCATGTGGTAATGGTGGAGGAAGTATCCGAGCATCTCTATGCGATCGACCGGCTGTTCTTCCACGCGACGGCGCACCTTGGCGGCATTGCCGGATTGCGGCTCGGCCGCGTGAGCGACGTTCCGGAGAACGACCGGCCATTCGGCAGCGGCGCGGACGACATCGTCCGCTATTGGTGTGAGCGCCATGCAATCCCGTTCTTTGGAGCAGCTGACATCGGTCATGATGCAGCCAATAGGATAGTTCCCTTCGGCTAGGCAGGGGCGCAACACTCGCTCCTGCAAAAGACAGAGGGAGTGAGAGGATGCCGGACCTTCCGATCCGCCAGATCGCCTATTTCGTGCCCGATATCCGGGAAGCGGCGCGCGCCCACGCGCAGGCCTTTGGTTCGGGCCCCTACTACGTGGCCGACAACATTCCCCTGAAGCGCGCGCTGTATCGCGGCACGGAGGGGCATCTCGATCATTCAAGTGCCTATGGCCAGTGGGGAGAGGTGATGATCGAGTTCTGCCAACAGAACAATCCCGGGCCTTCCGCCTTCCATGACCTTTATCCGGAAGGATCAGGACGAACCGGACTGCACCACGTCGCCCTGTTCGTGGACGACGTTGCCATGGCGGCAGAAGCATGGCGCACGCAGGGCCATGCCATTGCGCTTGATGCTACGATGACCGACGGCTTCCGCTATGTATTTGTCGATACCGTCGAAAAATACGGCCACATGCTCGAACTCTACGAGCCGCTGCCCGCGCTGACGGGGTTCTATGAACTGGTGCGTGCGAGCGCCGGGGACATGTCGGAGGGCGTGCTGCGTACGATAACGTTCGGTTGACGAGAACGCGCCGGGGGCTTGCTCTTCTACGGCGCGGGGAATAAGCGCTGCCGCTTTCCTCGTCAGGATAGATTTTCTCTTGGCATTCGGGTCGCCAGCGCCGCGAGGATGGAGGACATAAGATGCGTGCTTTTGTATTTCCGGGTCAGGGCAGCCAGAAGGTTGGCATGGGCGCCGATCTCGCCGCCGCCAGCGCCGTTGCGCGCGAGGTTTTCGAGGAAGTCGATGAGGCTCTCGGCCAGAATCTTTTCAAGCTGATGACCGATGGTCCCGAGGACCAGCTGACACTTACCGAAAATGCCCAGCCGGCGATCATGGCCAATGCCATCGCCGTGCTGCGCGTGCTTGAAAAGGAAGGCGGCATCGCGCTGGCTGACAAGGCGGACTTCGTCGCCGGCCACTCGCTCGGCGAATATACTGCGCTTTGCGCTGCGGGGGCCTTCAGCCTCGCCGACACCGCGCGCCTGCTCAAGTTGCGCGGCCAGTCGATGCAGGCGGCTGTGCCGGTTGGCGTGGGCGCCATGGCCGCGCTGCTCGGTGCCGATATCGAGAAGGCTACGGCTCTGGCCGAAGCCGCTGCCGAAGGGCAGGTCTGCACCGTCGCCAACGACAACGATCCGACGCAGGTCGTGCTGTCCGGCCACAAGGAAGCTATCGAGCGCGCCATTGCGCTTGTGAAGGACCATGGCATCAAGCGCGGTATCCTGCTGCCTGTTTCCGCGCCGTTCCACTGCCCGCTGATGCAGCCCGCGGCTGATGCCATGGCCGAAGCGCTAGACAAGACGCGTCCGGGTACTCTGCGCGTCGCGCTCTTCGCCAACGTCACCGCCAGTGTTGTCACCGATCCGGCCGAAGTGCAGCGGCTGCTGGTCGAGCAGGTCACGGGCCGCGTGCGCTGGCGCGAAAGTGCGATCGCGATGCACGCTGCGGGCGTGGAGAGCTTCGTCGAACTGGGCGGCAAGGTCGTCGGTCCGATGATCAAGCGTTCGGCGGGCGAAGTGGAGGTTGCCTCCGCCATTTCGATGGAAGACATCGAGGCGCTGGCGAAGTCGCTCTGATCCGGTCTAAGACCTAGTTGTTGATGTTTTGGGGAATGTGATGATGTTCGACCTTCACGGAATGACTGCTGTGGTAACCGGCGCCTCGGGCGGGATCGGTTCGTCGATTGCGCGCGGGCTGGCGGCACGGGGCGCGCGGCTGGTGGTGTCCGGCTCGAACGCGGACAAGCTTCGCGCTTTTCGCGACGAGCTTGACGAGCACACGCCGCAGCACCTGCAGGAAGTCGATCACGTGGCCATTGCCTGCAATCTGTCTGACTCCGATCAGGTGGAGAAGCTCGTGCCGGCCGCGCTGGAATCGCTCGGCAAGATCGACATCCTCGTGAACAACGCCGGCATCACGCGCGACAACCTCACGATGCGCATGAGGGATGAGGAATGGGACGCGGTGATCCGCGTGAACCTCGAATCCACGTTCCGCCTGATGCGCGCCGTGGCCAAGCTGATGATGAAGGCGCGCTTTGGCCGCATTATCAATATCACCTCGATCGTCGGCACAACCGGCAATCCGGGGCAGGCGAACTATTGTGCGGCCAAGGGTGGCATCACCGCGATGTCGAAGAGCCTTGCGCAGGAACTGGCGACCCGCAACGTGACGGTGAACTGCATCGCGCCCGGCTTCATCCGCACCGCCATGACAGACGTTCTGCCCGATGCGCAGAAGGAAGCCCTCAATGCCAGGATCCCGGCGGGCCGCATGGGCGAGGGCGAAGACATCGCCGCCGCCACTGTGTTCCTCGCCAGCAAGGAAGCGGGCTACATCACGGGCCAGACGATCCACGTCAATGGCGGCATGGTGATGGTCTGAGGCCATCAGGCAGGGGTGATCGCCTCGCCCCTGTCGTCACAGACGCGGGCGTGCAGTTCGTCTGCCAGCTGGCAGGCCAGGGGAACAATCGGATCCCCCGCCATTCCCGGCTCGGCAAAGCGCACCGCGCCATCGGGCGTCCAGAACAGTGCGCGCAGCCACCGGTGGCAGTCTTCGCGGAACACTTCCGCGTCGCCGCCGCGATTGGGCAGGACGACAATTTCCTTGGTCAGGGGGTTGGCCACTTCCGCATCGCCTTTTGCCATGCGCACCCCCTCGATGTGATCGACGGCTTCGGCCCATTCTTCCAGTGTGATGGCATCAGGCTTGCCCTGTTCATCCTGCCGTTCGATGTGAAGATTGCGAACCAAGTCTTTCACCTCCCGCATTAATGGCCTGTTTGTCCCGCGTCTTTGTCCCGCAAGGGCACAGGCACCGTTGGAATAACGCAATAAACCCCGAATTTATCCCCAGATTCGCGGATTTGCAGGTATAACGTGCTTGCCGCGAGCCATGGTCGCGTTAGAGATATCTGTCCTGAATTCGGGGAACATCTGTGTCCCCAAGGCCTACCAAGGGGGACCTGAGGCTGTTATGAAGGCCACGATCGAACGTTCCACGCTCCTGCGCTGTCTGTCCCACGTGCAGTCCGTGGTAGAGCGCCGCAACACCATTCCGATCCTTTCCAACGTCCTGATCGAGGCGTCCGCTGGCGGTGCCGTGAAGATCATGGCGACCGATCTCGACCTGCAGGTTATCGAAACACTGGGCGCGGTCTCGGTGGATCAGCCGGGGGCGATCACTGTATCGGCCCACCTGCTGTTCGACATCGCGCGCAAGCTGCCCGAAGGCAGCCAGGTGAGCCTTGATGCGGCGGAGAATCGCATGATCGTGAAGGCCGGACGCAGCCGCTTCACGCTGCCGACGCTGCCGCGCGACGATTTCCCGGTCATCGCAGAGGGTGAACTGCCCACCAGCTTCGAGATTCCGGCCGCCACGCTGGCGCAGATGATCGACCGCACCCGCTTTGCGATCTCGACCGAGGAAACGCGCTACTACCTCAACGGTATCTTCCTGCACGTCACCGAAGATGACCTGAAGGCCGCCGCCACCGATGGCCACCGCCTTGCGCGCTTCACCATCAAGCGTCCGGACGGCGCCGATGGCATGCCCGACGTGATCGTGCCGCGCAAATGCGTGGCCGAACTGCGCAAGCTGCTCGAAGAGGCGCTCGACACCAATGTGCTGGTGGACCTGTCGGCGAGCAAGATCCGCTTCACGTTGGGCGGCGAGCACGGTGTGGTGCTGACCAGCAAGCTGATCGACGGCACGTTCCCCGATTACACCCGCGTGATCCCGACCGGGAATGACAAGCTGCTCAAGATCGATCCGCGCAGCTTCTTCGAAGGCGTCGACCGCGTTGCGACGATCGCCACCGAAAAGACCCGTGCGGTGAAGATGGCGCTCGACCAGGATCGCGTGACGCTTTCGGTGACGTCGCCGGACAATGGTACGGCGGCGGAAGAAGTGCCTGCCGATTATTCCTCGGATGGCTTCGAGATCGGTTTCAACGCCAACTATCTCAAGGACATTCTCGGCCAGATTGACGGCGATTCAGTGGAACTCCATCTCGCCGATGCCGGTGCACCGACGCTGATCCGTCAGGACGAGAAGAGCCCGGCGCTCTACGTGCTGATGCCGATGCGGGTGTAACCGCCACACCATCGCAATATGGAAAAGGGGCCGGGAACGTACATGTTTCCGGCCTTTTTCGTCACTTGGGTGATGTTGCTGACGCTGCGGCGTGACACGGTCGCAGCGCTGACGCACTCAATACAATTTCTTACCATTCGCGGATATTTATTGCTGTCGCGAAACATTAGCAGATCGGGTTATGAGGAACCCGCTCTCCGCACGCTCGCGCCGTCGCCCGCTCTGCCTGTTTCTGGCCTCGACGTCTCTGGCCTTGCCCGTCGGGGCAATGGCTCAACAGGCGTCCTCGGCGAAGACGTCCACATCCAGAAGCGCGGCCGCATCCAGCAATGACGCGGGCTATCAGGACGAGATCGTCGTTACCGGACAAGCCGTTCCCGGCGCGGTGATCGGGGATATCCCGCCGGAGAACCAGCTCGGCCGGGCCGAAATCGAATCCTACGGTGTCGATTCGATCAGTGACCTGCTCGACGAGATCGCCGACCAGACCACCAGTATCGAAGGCCGTGATTCCAGCAGCGGGCCGGTGGTGCTGGTCAACGGCAAGCGCGTTTCGGGCGTCAACGAAGTGGGCGACCTGCCGGTGGAATCGGTGCTGCGGGTCGATATCCTGCCCGAGGAAGTAGCGCTGAAATACGGGTACGACGCGCAGAAGAAGGTGGTGAACATCATCCTCAAGCGCCGGTTCCAGTCGAAAGTGATCAATCTGGACGCGGGCATGTCGGCCGAAGGCGGCGGTGGCCAGGGGCAGGGCGCCTTTACCTACACGCGCATTCACGACAACGACCGGCTCAACCTGCTCGGGCGGGTCAAGACGCAGGCGGCGATTCTGGAAAGCGACCGCGATATTGAACCTGATGCGGACAGCGGCGTGACCGAAGCCGCCGGGCTCGCAGATGACCGGGCCTATCGCACCTTGCAGGATTCGACGCGCTCCTATGAACTCAACGCCAGTCTGGCGCATGAACTTTCCAGCACGGCGAATGCCTCGTTCAATCTGCGCGGCAGCTATGACACGAGCCGTGCACTCGATGGTCTTGCGACCGGCGCGCTGACGATCCCGGCGGACAATCCCTACGGGGACGGGACGGAGACGGAGATCACGCGCTATCTCTCGGACCGGGCGCTGGTGCAGAAATCCGAGACAGGTTCAGTCTCTGCAGGCGGCACGGTCAATGTCGAGCTGTCCACGCGTTGGCGGGTTTCGGTGATCGGCAGCTACGAGCATTCGCAAACCGATACGCATACCGGCACCGGCTATGATCTTGCCGCGATACAGGATGCGCTCGATGCGGGGGACACGGCGGTCGATCCTTATGGCGTGCTTCCGTCGGACCTGCTCGGGTCCATTCTGACCAACCGCGCGAAATCGAACACCGATACCGCGAGCGCCAGTATGCTCCTGAACGGCAAGCTGTTCGCAATGCCGGCCGGCGATGTGGGCGTGAGTGTGAAACTCGGCGGCGATTTCACCTCGCAGACGTCCAGTTCGATGCGGAACGGCACGGCCAGCGATAGCGATGCGGAGCGCACGAACGGCAGCGCGCAGCTCAGTTTCGATGTGCCGCTCACCAGCAGCAAAAAGGGCGTGCAGGGCTCGGTCGGCACGCTCAGCGCCAACTTCAATGGCGGCATCACACAGGTGTCGGATTATGGCTCGCTGGCGACGTTCGGCTATGGTCTCAACTGGGCGCCGGTCTCCGGCGTCACGATCATTGCCGCCGTCAACGAGGATCGCAGCGCGCCCACGGTTTCGCAGCTTGGCTCGCCCGTGCTCACCACCACCAAAGTACGGGTCTATGACTATGTTTCAGGCAACTCGGTACTGGTCACCCGCACATCGGGGGGCAATCCCGATCTCAAGGCGGATGACCGGCATGTCTTCAAGCTGGGCCTGAACGCGACGCTGCTGAGCGAGCCCAAGCTCAATTTCAGCGCTACATACGCCGACAGCCGCAACCGGAATGCGATCATGAGCCTGGGCGGCGTGACCGCGGATCTCGAGGACGCCTATCCGGACCGGTACGTGCGCGATGCCTCCGGGGAGCTGACGGACGTCGATACCCGTTCGGTCAATGTCTATCGCCAGCATACCGAGCAGGTACGCTGGGGCTTTAACTTCTCGGCCGTCCTGCGCAAGCCCAAGCGTCCGCCGCGCCCGCCACGGCGCGAAGACGCAGCTGGCGGACAGGGTGGCGAGGGCGCTCGCCAGTGGCAACCGGGGCAGCAGCCTAATGAGGGCGGCCCCGCCAGTGCGCCGGATCAGCAGGGGCAGGGCGCGGAGGGCGGTCCCGGCCAACTCGGATCGGAGATCACTGTCACCGGCTCGCGCGAAGAAGAGCATCCCGATCGCGGCTTCGGCCCGCCGCCTGATGGTTTCGGTCCACCGCCGGACGGAATGGGCCCGCCACCCGATGGCATGGGGCCCCCGCCGGGCGGTTTTGGCGGACCGGGAGGGCCTGGCGGTCCGCGTGGCCCCGGTGGACGCGGCTTTTTCGGTGGCAGCGACAACGGGGCGCGGTTGCTGCTGTCACTCTACCACACCTGGCTCCTGCGCGATGAGGTGCAATTGACGGCCGATAGCGGAACCATCGACCTGCTTCATGGCGGCACGCTGACCGGCAGCACTTCGCCGCAGCACCAGATTCAGGCCAAGCTGGGCGTGATCGACAATGGCGTCGGCCTGCGTTTCGACGGAACCTGGAAGAGCGGCACGGACGTGACCGGCGATACCGCGTCCAGCGGCGACTTGCATTTCTCGTCGCTGTTCACGTTGGATCTGCGTCTCTTCGCGAACCTGCAGAACCGGTTCCGGGGCAAGGGTTGGGCCAGAGGCACGCGCGTGAGCTTCTCGGTCGAGAACCTGTTCGACCAGCGCCAGCGCGTGACCGACGGCATGGGGGCCACACCCTATGCCTATCAGCCCGACTACCTTGATCCGATGGGCCGCACCGTCAAGCTGTCGCTGCGGAGGATCTTCTGAAGCGTCAGGCGGACCAGGTCCTGACTCTAGGTTCTGCCGGCCGCCTCTATCATGCGCTCGACGGCGACGAACTTCTCGCGAGGGGCGCCGTCACGGGCGTTGGCGATTTCGGCTTCGTCGATCTTCTGCCAGTCGGTGAACTTGATGATCTGGATGCCGCGCTCGTCCGCCAATGCGTCGAAGCCCGGCCGGCCCGCCTTGCCGCTGCCGTCGCCGATGTCTTCCGCGATCTTTTCGACGATAGCGAAGCCGTCGGGCCTGTTGGTGCCGATTGTGCCCGTGGGGCCACGGCGGGCCCAGCCGACACAATAGAGCCCGGGGCGGATGCGGCCCTCGTCGTTGGCAAAGCGGCCGCCGCGTTCGTCGAAGGGCACGTCCGGAATTTTCGAGGTCTGATAGCCGATGCAGGCGATCACAAGCCCGGCAGGGATGCTGTAGGTTTCACCCGTGCCGACGGCCTTCCCGTCTTCGAGCCGGGTGCGCTCGACTTCCACGGCCTCGACGCGCTCGCAGCCGATGATCGCTTTGGGCGCAGCGAAGAAGTCGAATTCGATCACCACATCCCGGTCGGCGCAGGGGCCTGCTGCCGCAAAGGCACGCAAGTGGGTGACCGACTTGCGCTGGCCGGGATCGAGTGCTGCGTCTTCCGTTTCGGCGGGCAGGTCGGCAGTATCGACGCGCGGGCAGGCGCGGGACAGGTGTGCGAGTTCGCCCAGTTCCTTGGGCGTCATGGCGATCTGGTGCGGCCCGCGCCGTCCGAGGATCACGATGCGGCGCACCTGCGAGGTGTCGAGTGCGCTTAGCGCGTGTGAGACGATGTCCGACCCTGCGAATTCCTCCTGCGACTTGGCGAGGATGCGCGCCACGTCGAGCGCGACATTGCCATTGCCGATGACAACGGCGGTATCGTGGCTCAGCGCGGGGTCGAGGCCGGCGAAATGCGGATGGCCGTTGTACCAGCCTACGAATGAGGCCGAACCGAAGACATTGGGCAAATCCTCGCCCGGAAGCCCCAGCTTGCGGTCGTTCGGGGCGCCGGTGGCGAGAACGACGGCATCGTAAAGGTCCTGCAACTCGTCAATCGAGAGGTCCCGTCCGATCATGACGTTCCCCACGAACCGCACGTTGTCAGTGAGCGCAGTGGTTTCGTATCGCCGGGAAACGCCCTTGATGGATTGGTGATCGGGTGCGACGCCGGTGCGGATCAGGCCGAACGGCACGGGCAGGGTATCGAAGATGTCGACCCTTACGGAATCGCCCCATTGCTTGAGTGCAGCCTCAGCCGTGTAGTATCCCGCAGGTCCCGATCCGACGATTGCAATATGCCGCACTTGCCTGTCTCCCGCCAGAATGCACCGTGTGCAGTTTTCTTCACCGCAAGCAAGCATGGCTGAGGGGGCTGGGCAAGTAAAATAGCAGCGGAGGTGAGGTTCCTGCTAATGTTGCCAAGGTGCTGATTGTCCTCTGCTCCTGACCTGTTGTTTAACCGTTTCGAAATGCCATTTCGGGCATTACGGAGGGATGGCCAGACGAGGGCTTCGACTATCAACGGAAACGGCACAATCCGGTGCCCGAACAGCCCGCGCTTTTGCGCGCGGCGACCGTGTGCCTGCAGTTCCCGAAGTCGCGCTGCATGGTGATCAGGAAGGCGCAAATGTCGCGCGCCTGCTGTCTGGCCAGGCCAGCGATCCCCTGCATTTCTTCGTCCCCAGCCGCTGGTGGCTCATGGGACCTGCGCTGCTTGGCGTGACGCTGTTGCTGAGCGTGCTGTCCCGGACCCTCCCGATGCCCGTGGTTGCGGCCTCTATGTCAGGTGGCATCATGATTTCTGCCTCCGCGACGATGTTTGCGTGGCTGGAAGGGCGGCTCGATCACCGCAACTGGCGGCGTTATCCGCTGATGTTGGTGGCTGTTGCCTCGCCAATGGCCCTGTTCGGTTACGCTGTCGCACGGTGGACCGCTGAGCAGGGCCCGCTCGCATGGAACCTGACTATCGGCGCATTCGTGATCGTGATGCTGATCGCGGCCGCGCTGCTCGAAGGGCGGCTGACGTCGATCATCGCCGCGACCTTGGCCGCCTGGAGCGGTGTGGCTGTGTTTGACGGCTCGATGACGTCGATGCTGATGTTCGGCATGGGGAGCTGTTTCGGGTTGTATCTGGTTATTCGCCAATCCCGGAAAGCGCTTGATGAAGCGAGTTCGCGTGCACAGCGAGAGCGTGAACAGCGCCGCGCGGAGGAGTTGCTCAACGAATACGAGGAGACGGGGCAAGGGTGGTTCTGGGAAACCGATCGCCGCGGTCATGTCACCTATGTTTCGCCGCGAATTGCCCAGTTGCTGGGCAAGGAGCCGAGCGCCCTTGAAGGCAAGCCCTTTACCGGCCTGTTCGCACTCGAGACACAGGCGCAGGAGAGTGAACGGACCTTGCCGTTCCATCTGTCGACCCGTTCGTCCTTTCGCGAATTGTCGGTCCGCGCTGCAACGGGAGAGAACGAGGAGCGCTGGTGGTCGATTTCCGGCCGTCCGGTCATGGACCAGTTCAACAACTTCATGGGGTTTCGCGGGTCCGGCACGGATCTCACGGAAACTCGCAAATCCCAGCAGCATGTGACGCAGCTGGCACGGTTCGATTCGCTGACCCAGCTTGCCAACCGCTACCAGATGGCTGAATGGCTGGAAAAGGTCCTTACGGCGCCCCGGGTGGACAGCCGTGCTTGCGCAGTCTTCCTGCTTGATCTGGACCGTTTCAAGCAAGTCAACGACACGATGGGCCATCCGGCTGGCGACGCCTTGCTGAAGCAGGTCGCGCAGCGGTTGACCAGCACCGTGGCCGACATGGGGCGCGTTGGCCGTCTGGGTGGCGATGAATTCCAGGTGATCCTGCCCGGTTACCACCAGCGCGAAGGGCTTGCCCATCTTGCGCGGCGGATCATTGAAAATCTTTCGCACCCCTATTCGATCGATGGCGCGCGTGTCGTCATCGGCGCCTCGTTGGGGATATCTGTCTGTCCCGATGACGGAACCAGCGCGGAGGAACTGATCCGCAATGCCGACCTCGCCCTTTATGCGGCAAAGGGCGGGGGGCGCGGGCGCCATCACTTCTACGACGACGATCTGCATTCCGATGCCAAGGAACGCCAGCAGCTTGAAGAGGATCTGCGCGACGCCATCGCCAATGGCGCACTCGAGCTGCACTATCAGCCGCAAGTGCGCACCATTACCGAGAACATCACCGGTTTCGAGGCGCTGCTGCGCTGGAATCATCCCCGGCACGGCTACATGTCGCCGGCCAAGTTCGTCCCGATTGCCGAGGAAACCGGCCTTGTCTCGCAGATCGGCGAGTGGGCGCTGCGCACCGCCTGCAGCGATCTTGCGACCTGGCCTGAAAACGTGCGCGTCGCCGTGAACGTCTCGCCGCTGCAATTCGCCAACCCGTCGCTGCCGGCGATCGTTACCAGTGCCATTGCAGCAGCCGGGATCGTGCCTTCCCGTCTCGAACTCGAAATCACCGAAAGCGTTTTCCTGGGTGATGACAGATCGACCGAAACCATGTTCGCTGCGCTCAAGGGGATTGGCGTGCGGCTGGCGCTGGACGACTTTGGCACCGGCTATTCGTCGCTCGGCTATCTGAAGAAGGCGCCCTTCGACAAGATCAAGATCGACCAGAGCTTCGTGCGCGGTGCCACTGTCGAGGGGAGCCGCAATGGCGCGATCATTTCCTCGATCGTCAGCCTCGCCGAAGCGCTTGGCATGGAGACCACGGCGGAAGGCGTGGAGACGCTCGACGAGCTGGATCTCGTGCGTTTGCTGGGCTGCAGCCACGTGCAGGGCCATATCTACGAGAGGGCGCTCACTTCGGAAGCCGCAGCGCAGCGACTGGCGCAGGGCCTTGCCGCAGAGGCACAGGGCCCACGTTCGGCGCGGGCCCCACGCCAGAGGATGCTGCGCAAGGTCGTGCTGCAGCATGGGCAGCACGTGTACAACGGCACCATCCGCAATATCTCGCAGACAGGCGCGTTGATCGAAGGGCTGTGGAACGTGCCTCCCGGTACGGAGTTCGGCGTGCATCTGGCTGAAGGCTACCTGATGATGGCCATTGCGCGCTGGGGCGACGCGGACCGCATGGGCGTTCAGTTCGCCCAGCCGATGGAGCTTGATGGCAATGGCAGCGTGCTGTTCACGCCGCCCCGTCCGAAGCGGGAACGCAGGGAGCAACCGGGGACAGCACCGGACTCGATGAAAAGGGCTGGCTGACAGAGGCGAAAAGCGCTGCTAACGGCGCTTTCATGACAGACCTCGCCCAGATCCGTAATTTTTCGATCATTGCCCACATCGACCACGGCAAATCGACGCTCGCCGACCGCTTGATTCAGTTCACCGGCGGCCTCACCGAGCGCGAGATGTCCGCGCAAGTCCTTGATAACATGGACATCGAGAAAGAACGCGGGATCACCATCAAGGCGCAGACGGTGCGCCTCAACTACACCGCCAAGGACGGCGTGACCTATGAGCTGAATCTCATGGACACGCCCGGCCACGTCGACTTCGCCTACGAGGTCAGCCGCAGCCTCGCTGCCTGCGAGGGCGCGCTGCTCGTCGTCGATGCCGCGCAGGGCGTGGAAGCGCAGACGCTCGCCAACGTCTACCAGTCGATCGAGCACGACCACGAGATCGTCCCCGTCATCAACAAGATCGACCTGCCCGCTGCCGAACCGGAAAAGGTCAAGGCCGAGATCGAGGACATCATCGGCATCGACGCCAGCGACGCCGTGCTTGCCAGCGCCAAGTCGGGCATCGGCATTGAGGAAGTGCTCGAATCCGTCGTCCAGCGCATCCCCGCGCCCAAGGGCGACCGCAACGCGCCATTAAAGGCGCTGCTGGTCGACAGCTGGTACGACCCCTACCTAGGCGTCGTCATCCTCGTGCGCGTCATGGACGGCGCGATCAAGAAGGGCCTCTCGGTGAAGTTCATGCAGGGCGGCACCGAGCACCTGATCGACCGGGTCGGCTGTTTCACCCCCAAGCGCATCGACCTGCCCGAACTCGGCCCCGGCGAAATCGGCTTCATCACCGCGCAGATCAAGGAAGTGGAGCAGGCCAAGGTCGGCGACACCATCACCACCGTGAAGCAGGGCGCGACGCAGGCGCTGCCCGGCTACAAGGAAGTGCAGTCGGTGGTGTTCTGCGGCCTGTTCCCGGTGGACGCGGCGGACTTCGAGAAGCTGCGCGATTCGATCGGCAAGCTGCGCCTCAACGATGCCAGCTTCACCTACGAGATGGAAACCAGCGCCGCGCTCGGCTTCGGCTTCCGCTGCGGCTTCCTCGGCCTGCTGCACCTGGAAATCATTCAGGAACGCCTCAGCCGCGAATACGATCTCGACCTCATCACCACCGCGCCCTCGGTCGTTTACCGCATCCAGCTCTCCAAATCGAAGAGCGAGGAAGCGGCGACCATCGAACTGCACAACCCGGCCGACTACCCCGATCCCAACCGGATCGAGGAGATCGAGGAGCCGTGGATCAAGGCGGTGATCTACACGCCCGATGAATACCTCGGCGCGATCCTGAAACTCTGCCAGGACCGCCGCGGCATCCAGCAGGACCTCACCTACGTCGGCGGCCGCGCGCAAGTGACATACGAACTGCCGCTCAACGAAGTGGTGTTCGACTTCTACGACCGCCTGAAATCGATCAGCCGCGGCTACGCCAGCTTCGACTACGAACAGATCGGCCTGCGCCCCGGCGACCTCGTGAAGATGAACATCCTCGTCAACAACGAGCCGGTCGACGCGCTCTCCATGATCGTCCACCGCTCGGTGGCGGAGGAACGCGGGCGCGGCATGTGCGAGCGCCTCAAGGACCTGATCCCGCGCCACCTGTTCAAGATCCCGATCCAGGCCGCGATCGGCGGCAAGGTCATCGCCCGCGAAACCATAGCCGCCCTGCGCAAGGACGTGACCGCGAAGTGCTATGGCGGCGACATCACCCGCAAGAAAAAGCTCCTCGAAAAGCAGAAGAAGGGCAAGGCGCGGATGCGCGAATACGGCAACGTGAGCATCCCGCAGGAGGCGTTCATTGCCGCGCTGCGGATGGGTGAGGAGTAGTCCCGCCCATCCGATGGGCGTGTCATGGTCTGTGCCGGACAAGGCCTGGATCGCTCCTGCCAGTGTTAAACGGGCAAGTGTCTCGCCACCGACGCCGTAATCCTTTCTGCTTTGCCCGTGCAGTTCGTGATTCTATTCGTCTCGGGATAGAACCGGGCACTGCGGCATGGCCTTGCGTCTTTGCTGCATCTTTCTGTGCTGTTTCCCTGTCCCGTTTCCGGACTTCCCGGCATCCATATTTGTTGAACGTAACTTGCCTGGTGATACTACTGTCAGATCGCTGTCAGCTTTGATGGGCGGTCAAGGCCTTATCACACGGGGACAGGAACGGTACGCTCATGAAAATATCACTTCCCAGGCCTTCGGTTCTTTTTGCGTGGCATTGTGCGGTGATCGCGTTTTTCGCGCTGACCTACCTGGGGCTTTTCGCTCTGGGACTGCAGGGCCATAACCGGTTGCTGTACCTGCCGGCAATGTTCGACATTGCGGGGGAAGGGAATCTGCCCAACTCCTTTTCATCTCTGGGCCTGCTGGCCTGCGGCGGTGTGGCTGGTCTGCTCTACGCTTCAAGCGGGAATGCGTTGGAAAGGCGCGGGTGGGGAATCCTCGCGGCCGGATTCAGCTTCATGGCCCTGGACGAAAATGCGGCAATCCACGACTGGGTCAGTGAACTGCCGATCAGCGGCAGCGGCGTGTTCACTTTCATCTGGGTTGTTCCGTACATCTTCATCGCCGCCACAGCCATTTTGATCCTGCTGCCATTCTGGTGGAATCTGAAGCGCAGCCTGCAGGTCCGGTTCGTGGTGGCCGGGGTCATCTATCTGGGATCGGCCGTGGGGATGGAGCTTTGGGAGGCTGAGCTATACGAGGCTTCCAACTACAACGATGCGATCTACCAGACCTGGACGATGGCCCTGCACATGGTTGTGGAGGAGTGCGGCGAGATGTTCGGTGTCGCAATCTTCCTGCGCACGTTTCTCACCGCGCTTGGGCCTTACTCGCTGGAAGGCCCCGCGCGGCCTTCGTGTCGCGCCGAAAACCTGACCGAGGACCGGCAGGGCGTGAGGGTGACCGCCACTGGTGTTCAGGTATCTTCCGAGGGCATAGGCAACCTGGGTGGTACGTGATCTGCGCGCGCGACCGTTTGTGTGCTGCCGGTTTCCAGAGCAGGGTAGATTCGGCTGATTTTTGGGGCTTTTGCTCGAGGATGTAATGGCTGTGATTGCAACAGCCTGTTGGAAATTGCTCGATAGCGGATCAAGTTGCTCCAACATTTTTGCAGCGTGGGGGGTGCTCCGCGCGGGAACATGGGCTATCGGGGCTGTATGGGCTGGCGGCACGGAACGATATCATGAGAGCGCATCATGAATCGCAGATTGTTCATGTCCGGTGACGGGCAGGGGGCTGACTGCGAGAAGGATGGCCGGGTTGCGGCTCTCCTGCGCGCTTTTGCCCGGCTGACCGCCAAGCAGCATGAAGTGCTGCGGTTCGTGGCAGAAAACCGTACCAGCAAGGAAATCGCGTGGGAGCTGGGCATCTCCGAAAGTGCGGTGAACCAGCGGATCGAGGGAGTGCGCAGCCGTACCGGCGGGCCGCCACGGGCGGAGCTTGCGCGGGCCTACCGCCAGTATCAGCAGGATCTGGACGAAACCTGTAAGCTGCTACCAGATAACATTCCTCAGGTTCCGGCTGCGGCGGCTGTTGCGCAAGGTGCTTCTCAGGACGCCTTTGCCGACAAGCTCGCCCTGGCCGACGCGGTGACTTTCACGCTGACGCCGCCCTGGCAGAACGAACGCGTGGGCCGGGTCGTCCCGGAGGTGCTCGACGGTGCCCATGCCGGGCTCAGCCGCACCGCCGCCATGGTCGCGATTGCCGTGGGGATGCTCGTCATCGCCATGGTCGGCCTCGGTGTTGCGGAAGCGCTGAGCAGACTGTTCTGACCGGCACGGGCGGATCTCCTGACATGAGTTTTTCAGACGCATCGAACGGGCCGGTGCGGCAGTTGGAGGGTAACCATGCCGATCACGATTTCCGCCGCCACGGCCCGTATCTCGCGCCAGCTTCCCGAAGCCGAACTTTCGCTCGACACTGCTTTGCTCGCCTCGGCGCGGCTGATGGAAGCGATGCTGCTCGCCCGCAGTGCGGAAGGTGTCCAGACCTTTGCCGGTCAAAACGCGCTGATGCGTCTTGCTCGCAGCCAGCGCTCGCTGATCGAAAGCCAGAACGACATGATCCGTGTTCACCGCGAACTGCTCAGGACGGGGCAGGAAGTGAAGGCGGTGGGCGATTCCGGCGATTGCCCGAATTCCGCCTCCGCTGCTGTCGAGCCGGTGCGCCTGCAGGCCTGATTTGCCGTCATTCCGTCGCGCAGCCACTCCGGCATGGAGCTGTCCATGCTTGAGTGGTTATGGGCCTGGAAGAGCGAGTTGCAGCACGCTTATGTCTTCATCGTGTTTCTTGCCGCGCTGCGCTGGGGTGGCGCGCCGGAGCGCATACTGGCGGGCAGCTTCGCAGCGGAGGCGCTGGCCCATCCTTTCTATCACTGGTTCGCGCACGGGTCGGTTTTCTGGCACCACCTCGATCTTGGGCACCTCGCCATCGACTGCACTTTCTTCGCGATCTTCTTTCCGGTCGCGCTGCAGGCGAACCGGGTCTACACGCTGTGGATAGGGAGCGCGCAGATCATAGCCATGTCGGCGCACGTCTACAGGTTCTCGCTTACCGAGATCAACCGGATGGCCTACGACATGATGGCGGTCAGCCCTTCGTACATTCAGCTCACGGCGCTCGGTCTGGGGCTGGCATTTCACATGTCGCGGCAGAAGAAGCTGGGCAGCTATCCGTCCTGGCGGAACTCCTTTTCCCCTACGCAGGTGGTGAATCCAAAGCTATCGCGCGCCGTTTGATCCGGCATTTCGGATCGCTGCGGACGATCTGGTCGGCTTCGGCGGTTGCGCTTGACAAAGCGCTGGCGGAGGTCGGTGGACGTGGGTGTGAGAGTTGCGGAGAGGGAGGCTGGGCTGTCGGCGCGGCGATTGTCGCGGCCCGCCACCTCGCCGAAGCTGCTGCGCGCGAGGCGCTTGTGGGCGAAGCGGTCGATACCCGTACGCCGGAATTCCGCCATTACCTCGTGCGGCGGCTCGGCTTGCGGCGCGAGGAATGCGTAATGATCCTCTATTTCACGGGAGAGGGGTTGTTCATCGCCGAGGACTTCTACAGCAGCGGCCAACGCGGCGAGGTGGTGATCCCCTTGCGCCGCACGGTTCGCCGGGCTTTCGACCTCGACGCACGGCGGCTGGTGGTGGCCCATAACCATCCTTCGGGCAGCGCGTTGCCCAGTGACGCAGACGTTGCGGCGACGGCGCGCATGCGCGCGGTGGTGGAGGCGCTTGAGGTCGGGCTCGACGATCATTGTATCGTGGCCGGCAACGCCATTGCCAGCATGCGCTCCATGGGTCTCATGTGATTGCGTCGCAGCGCCGATTTTTCGCATCTGCACAATCGAATATTTGACATAGGCGGTGCGACACGAAACTGTCCGAAACGCACTCTAGGCGCGTTTCGAGGCAGTATTGGAGATCATCGCTTGAGCCAGATCGTTTCGGTTCCCACCCAGCCCTTCGAAGGACAGGCTCCCGGTACTTCGGGCCTTCGCAAGAAAGTGAAGGTGTTCCAGCAGCCGAACTATGCCGAGAACTTTATCCAGTCCGTTTTCGACGTGGTTTCACCAGATCTTGGTGCGGTTCTGGTTATCGGCGGTGACGGGCGATTTCACAACCGTACCGTGATCCAGCAGGCGATCCGAATGGCGGCAGCCAACGGATACGGCAAGGTGCTGGTGGGCCAGGGCGGCATCCTCTCCACTCCGGCGGCAAGCCACGTGATCCGCAAGTACAAGGCGAGCGGCGGCCTGATCCTCTCGGCCAGCCACAACCCCGGCGGGCCGGACGAGGACTTCGGCATCAAGTACAATATCGCCAACGGCGGCCCAGCGCCAGAAAGTGTGACTGGCGCCATCCTTGCGCGCACGAAGGAAATCGACATCTGGCTGACGGTCGAGGCCGGAGACATCGATCTCGACAAGCTCGGGGACGTGGAAGTGGGCGGCATGACCGTATCGGTGATCGACCCGGTCGCCGACTATGCGGACCTGATGGAAGAGCTGTTCGATTTTCCCGCGATCCGCGCCGCGGTGAAGGACGGCTTCACCATGCGCTTCGATGCGATGAGCGCGGTGACCGGGCCATACGCCACCGAGATCCTCGAGAAGCGGCTGGGCTTCGGCAGGGGGACCGTGGTCAACGGCACCCCGCTGGAGGACTTTGGCGGGCATCATCCGGACCCGAACCTGATCCATGCGAAAGAGCTCTACGACCTGATGATGGGCGAGGGGGCTCCCGATCTCGGCGCGGCCTCGGACGGCGATGGCGACCGCAACCTGATCATCGGGCGCGGGCGCTTCATCACACCGTCGGACTCGCTGGCGATGCTGGCGGCCAACATCGAATGCGCGCCTGCCTACAAGGGCCGCCTTACCGGGATTGCCCGCTCGATGCCGACCAGCGCGGCGGCCGACCGCGTGGCCGAGGCGCTGGGCGTGCCGTGCTTCGAGACGCCCACTGGCTGGAAGTTCTTCGGCAACCTGCTCGACGCAGGCATGGCGACTATCTGCGGTGAGGAAAGCGCGGGCACGGGCTCGGATCACGTGCGCGAGAAGGACGGGCTCTGGGCAGTGCTGCTCTGGCTCAACATCCTCGCGGCACGCAAGGTGAGCGTCGATGCGCTGGCACGTGAGCACTGGGCGAAGTTCGGCCGCAACTACTATGCGCGGCATGACTACGAGGGCATCGCGACCGAGGGGGCCAATGCCCTGATGGCAGGGCTCAAGGACCAGCTCGCTACGTTGCCGGGTCAGAGCTTCAGCTCGCTGACGGTCGCCGTGGCGGACAGCTTTTCCTACACCGATCCGGTCGATGGCTCGGTCAGTGCCAATCAGGGCATTCGCGTGCTGTTCGAAGGCGGCAGCCGTGTTGTTTTCCGCCTGTCCGGCACCGGCACGCAAGGTGCGACGCTGCGGGTGTATCTGGAGAATTACACGGGGCCGGACGGCGATCTCGACGCCGAGACGGGCGATATGCTCAGCCCCCAGATAGCCGCTGCCGAAGCGATTGCCGGGATCGTGCAGCATACCGGATGCACCGCGCCTGACGTGATCACCTGACCGGACGTGCCCATGGGCTTACCCTCCCGATAATATTTAAAACGATTGATTTAAAAAATACCGGGAGGTACTCCTGCATCCCGTAGAGGATGAAGGGTGCCCGCGCGCGGCGCGGCATGCAGGAGAGGACGATGCCGGCAGACATGTCCGATGCGAATGTGGGACGGCAAGGGCGGGGGCGTCCCAAGCGGGCCGATCCCCGGCGTGACGCCACCTGCCTTGCGATCATCGAAGCCGCGGAAAGCCTTTTCGCGGAACAGGGTATCGACATGGTTTCCCTGCGCCAGATCGGAGCGGCTGCCGGGGCAAAGAACACCGCTGTCGTGGCCTATCATTTCGGCGACAAGGAAGCGCTGATCGAGGCGATCCTGCGCCATCGCCTTCCGGAGTTTGAGAAACGGCGCGGCGAACTGGCCGGGCCCATGCAGGGCAGGGGTCTTTCCTTGGAAGATACGCTGCGCGTGCTCTGGCAGCCTTTGTTCGAGCAGCGCAATGCGCAGGGCAGGCGCAGCTATGCGGCCTTCCTGCTGAACCTTGGCCGATCGCGGTGGGGCTGGGTCTGGATGGGGGCCGGTCTCGATGTTCCGGTGACGCTGGAACTCGGACGTACGATCCGGAACCTTATGCCGGCCGGCGCGCAGAAGCGTTTCAGCGAGCGGATGATTGCCACCACCGCTCTGGTGATGAGCGTGCTGGAGGCGGCGGGCAAAAGCCACGGCGCCGGTCCGGAAACCGATCGGGAACTGTTCGAGGATGCCGTTCGCATGGCCTCCGCTGCGCTTCGCGCGCCGGGGGCCTGATCGCACGAAGACTATGGACGACGGGAGAGAACACGATGGCTGATACAATGACCATGCCGCAGGGCGCGCAGGCCGGGGAGCGGGATATCGAAGTGTTGCCGGTTACCGGTGCGATCGGCGCGGAAGTGCGCGGGGTGCGGCTTTCAGGCGATCTCGATGCGGAGACTGTCGCGCGGATCAGGGCCATCCTGCTGGAACACAAGGTGATCTTCTTCCGTGACCAGCATCATCTCGACGATGCCGCGCAGGAGGCCTTCTCCGCTCTGTTCGGCGACTTGCAGAAACACCCTATGGCCAGGGCAGCCGGGCAATCGGAAGCGCTCCTCGACCTCGGGGCTTCGGAGGCTTTTGCCGCGTCGATCTGGCACACGGACATGACGTTTCTGCCGGACCCGGCGGCCTTTGCCGTCCTGCGCGCGATGGAGCTGCCGCCGGTGGGAGGAGACACGATGTGGGCCAATGCGGCCAATGCCTATCGCCGTCTGCCCGAGCCGCTGAAGCCCCTGGCCGAGAGCCTCTGGGCGATCCATTCCACCGACTTCGATTTCGACGGGACTTTCACGGCCACCTACAAGGCGCGGATGCGGGATTACGGTGCCGGTGGCAGGCAGCATGTCGTGCGAACCGAGCATCCGGTGGTGCAGGTTCATCCCGAAACCGGCGAACGCTCGCTGATCCTCGGGTCCTGGGTGAAGCGGTTCGTGGGGCTCAATAATTCGGATTCGGCCAAGATCTTCGAGGTGCTCCAGTCCTATGTTACCGAGCCGGAAAACACGGTTCGCTGGACCTGGCGGCCGGGCGATGTCGCGATGTGGGATAATCGCGCTACACAGCACCGCTCGGTGCCGGACCATGGCAATGCGCCGCGCCAACTGCGCCGCTCGACCGTGCTCGGCACTGTGGCGACAGCGATCGACGGGCAGAAGAGCCGCCGCCTCGACACGTGATCGAAACGGGCCGTTGACCCGCGTCAATGCCCGGCCTTTCATTCTTGCGGTTAGACATTTTCCGCAATTGCGGGAACACTGGCGCGGGAAATGGAAGGGGCGGCCCGGGTGAGCATACGCAGCAGTCTTTCGCGGCTCTACGATGACGATGGCGCCACAACCCGCGGTTATGGCTACTTCCTGCTGGTGTTCGACACGGCGATGGTCCTCTATGTCATCGTCTCGTCGTTCTTCGCGGGATCGAAGACGATCGAGATCGTCGACTTCGCGCTGGGCATATTCGTTGTCTTCGATTTCGCCGCGCGGATTGTGGTCAGCCGGAACCGGCTACGCACCGCCTTCGGATTCTGGGGGCTGGCCGACCTGATCGTGATCCTGTCCCTGCTGGCGCCCATCGCCGGGGAGGGCTTCGCTTTCCTGCGCGTGGTGCGCACGTTCCGGCTGCTGCGCTCGTATCACCTGCTGCGGCAGCTGCGGACGGACTTCGTCTATTTCCGGCGCAACGAGGCGACCGTTTTCGCGGGCATCAACCTGGCGCTCTTCATTTTCGTGACCACCGCGCTGGTGTTCGAGACCCAGCATGGCGCGAACCCAGACATCAACGACTATGCCGATGCGCTCTATTTCACGGTCACGACGCTGACCACGACCGGCTTTGGTGACGTGACCCTGTCAGGCCCGAGCGGGCGGCTGCTCTCGGTCCTGATCATGATATTCGGCGTCTCGCTGTTTGTGCGGCTGATCCAGGTGTTGTTCCGGCCGCCGAAGCGGGAATACGAATGCCCTGATTGCGGGCTGTTCCTGCACGATCCTGATGCGATACACTGCAAGCATTGCGGGCATGTCCTGCACATACGCACGGAAGGGGCGAGCTAGCGAGGGAGAAAGCGCCGGTAAAAGACACCCCCGCCTAAGCGAGGGTGTCAGGGGCAAGACGGGAATGCCGTCCTTCGGGTCGCAGGACCATGCTTGTCACGCAGATCCCGTGAAAAACAGCCCATAATATAGCTCTAAATTCTGCATCTATCGGGACGGTGCGATCTCGCTTGCAGTCGATTTCACTAAGGTCCAAGCTCGCATCATCGCCTCGATAAGAGAGAAAGATGACGGCGGGAAAATACAGGGAAATTATCCGTCGGGTGGAGTCCCGGTTGGGCATAAAAGTCCTTGTGCCCGAGTACGAGGTCGCGTCGTTCCTGTTTGATGCCGTTCGGATCACGCCGCTTGAGATGCAACGTTCCTTCAGCGGATCGAATGCGACGTTGTTCAAGATACTGAGATCTCTCGAAAGCAGAAACGTGCTGCGCGCGGAAGCGAATCCGGACGATCTGCGGAGCAAGTTCTATAGGCTGTCGGACGAAGCGCTTCTGGCGTTCAATGCGCAATGGGATGCATATAGAAAATTCGGGCCTGTGACGGCGCATTCCCCTGATGACAAAAGCAAGATCATGCTTGGCTACAGCAGAAATATATATGAATCTCTCAGGTTGCGGCGGTTTACGTGCGATTTTCAGGTTCTGGTGTATATCTACGCCAGTCCGGGGATCGCAAATGGGAGATTTCATGAACTTATTGAGGCTTCTTCAGCAAAATTCAATGCGAGTGTTGCCAAGCTGAAAGAGTTGGGGTTGATATACTTTCATCAATCGGCCGCCGACAAGAGGCGCAGGCTGTACTATTTGTCGGACGACAGCCAATTGGCACTCGATGAAATGACAGACGCAATCTTTGAATGGCTGGATTCGATGCCGGCATTCCTGGAAGCTGTGCCGTGACTGCCTTTCCGCGATGGGGAGAGTTGACGTGGCCAGACGTTGCCGAAGTCATAGAGCCAGGCGATGGGTGCCTGTTTTGCGGAACGAGATCAGGACATGCGACGCGGGAATGTCGCCTGTACGATGTATTGGATATCCATTGTTCCATTTTCGCTAGGAAAATGACGAAAATAGTCGATATTCAGACTGTAATGTATACGATACGTGCAAAAAGCCCTTGCTCATCACGGTCCAAGGTTCCATCACGCCTCTCAACGAGAGGAACCGCAGGAACAGGCCAGAGCCATGAGCAAGCACATCCATCTTATCAGCTTCCAGATCCATTCGCCGATCAACCACACAGTGCTGAGCTGGGCTGCGCCGGGGGACAACCGGCTCGATGCCATGGCCGACCTCAAGAAGTGGCAGGATCTGGCGAAGACGCTCGAGCGCGGCATGTTCGACGGGCTGTTCTTTGCCGATACGCCCGGCGTGTTCGACCGTTACCGCGACAGCCACGAGGATGCGGTGAAGTACGGCGTGTGCTGGCCCAGCCATGATCCGGTGGTGCTGCTCTCCGCGCTGGCGGCCTCGACCACGCACCTTGGCCTTGCCGCGACGATGTCGACAACCTCGTACAAGCCGTGGTCGATCGTGCGCCAGCTATCGACCGTGGACTATCTCTCCGGCGGGCGTGTTGGCTGGAACATCGTGACCGGCCACTTGCGCGGCGAACACCGCGCGATCGGATACAAGGAAGTCATGGAACACGACCGCCGCTATGACGCGGCCGACGAGTTCATGGCGATCTGCTACGCGCTTTGGGATTCGATCGGGGAGGGTGCGATCCTCGCCGACCGCGAGAGCGGGGTCTATGCCGATCCCTCGAAGGTGAAGTTTGTCGATTATCACGGCGAATTCTTCAACTGCGAGACGGTCGGTCCGGTGCTGCCGAGTGCGCAAGGGCGCCCCGTTCTGTTTCAGGCGGGCACCTCCGGGCGCGGTCTCAAGTTCGGGATCGAGCATGGCGACGTGGTGTTCTCGATCCAGCCCAACCTGCCCGGCATGAAGCGCTACATGGGCCAGCTCAGGGACGCCGCCGCCGAGATTGGCCGCAAGGCGCCGGGCGTCGTTTTCGGCGTGCAGCCGATCCTCGGCGGCACCGAGGAAGAGGCGAAGAGGCAGCTCGACGAGCTGATCGAACGCATGCCGCTCGAAGCTTGCCTGGCGCGCCTTTCGGGCACGATGGGCGTCGATTTCAGCGGTATCGATCTCGACAAGCCGATGCAGGAGCAGGCCACCAATGCCTCGCAGGGGCTGATGAAGGCGTTCACTTCGGTGCTGGGCGACCGGCCCTTCACCTTGCGCGAAGTGGCGATCAAGTGGGGGCTCGCGGTCGGGATGCCGCAGCTTGTCGGTACACCCGAGCAGGTGGCGGACCAGCTCGAGCACATCTGGCGCGAGACCGGCTGCCATGGCTACAACATGACGCCCAACGTGATGCCCAGCTCGATCGAGGACTTTGTCGATCAGGTCGTGCCGATCCTTCAGAAGCGCGGCATTTACCGCACCGAATACGAAGGCACGACCTTCCGTGAGAACCTGGGTCTCTGAGCATGACGGACATTTCGCGGCGCGCGCATAACATCGCGCAGATGCGGGATCTGGCGCGCCGCCGCCTGCCGCGCGCGATCTGGGAATTCATCGAGCGCGGGACCGAGGATGACCTGCTGATCAACCGCAACGTGGCGGCGCTGCAGGCCCTGCAGCTGCTGCCGCGTACCTTGCGCGATGTCTCGCAGCGTTCGAGCGAAATCGAGCTGTTCGGGCGCAAGCAGCCGCTGCCGCTGGTGATCGCGCCGACCGGGGTGTCCGACCTGCTGTGGTATCGTGGCGAGCGCGCGATTGCCTCTGCCGCGGCTTCGACCGGCATTCCGTTCACCCAGACCACCAGTTCCACGACCAGCTTCGCGGACATCGCCCAGTGCGCCACTTCCGGGCACTGGATGCAGATGTACCTGTGGGAGCGTCGCGACCTGTCCTGGCGCGTGGTCGATGCCGCTGCCGAGAACGGCGCTGAAGTTCTGGTGCTCACGGTCGATACGCCGATGTGGCCGCTGCGCGAATTCAACAAGCGCGCCGGGATGGGCAATCCGGTCCGGATCAACAGGACGCTGGTCTCCGACTTCGTGAAGCGGCCTGCGTGGTTCGCTTCCGTCATCGCGCGGTACTACCTGCACGGCGGGCTGCCGCAGTTCGCGAACTATCCGCCTGAAGTCGGCGGCAAGCTTACCGGCACCGTCAGCCGTGTCGCCAATTCGGCTTCGGTATCGTGGCAGGACGTTGACGAACTGAGGCGCCGCTGGAAGGGCAAGCTTGTCATTAAGGGCGTGCTCAGCGCCGAGGATGCCCGTATCGCGCTCGACCACGGGGTGGATGGCATCGCCGTGTCCAATCATGGCGGGCGAAATTTCGATTCCTCGCCGCCCGCGATCGACGTGCTGGCGGACATCGTCGATGCCGTGCAAGGCCGCGCGACCGTGCTGTTCGACAGCGGCGTGCGGCGCGGCGCGGATGTGGTGAAGGCGCTGGCAATTGGCGCGAAAGCGGTGCTCATCGGGCGCGCCACGCTTTATGGGTGCGCGGCGGGCGGGCAAGCGGGAGCGCGCCACGCCATCGACCTGCTGGCGGACGAGATCGACGTCGCCATGGCCATGGTGGGCGTCAACCGGCTGGACGAACTGGATCGCAGTTATCTGATGCCGGAAACATGCCAGGGCGTTTGACGCCTATTCCTTCCGCGCCTCGTCCAGCGCTTCGATCCGGGCTGCGTTCGCGGGGGAGTCGAGCAACTGCTCCAACGGCGCTGTCAACCGGCGTCGCCAGTTGGGATGCTCGGTGACAGTGCCGGGCAGGTTGGGCTGCTCGCGTTCGGCAAGGATGTCCTCCAGCGGCGCGATGGCGAGCTGCGAGGCCGAGTGGCCGATGTGGCGCAGCGCGGCCGTGGCGACCGGCTCGGGGTGATCCGGCTCCGGGCGCGGGATCGCGTTGTGCGTGAGGGTGGCCCAGAGCAGGCCCCGGTCCCACTCGCGCCGGTCCTCTGCCTGTTCGCGGCTGGAGCCTTCGGGCAGGCGGTCCAGCTTTTCGTCCCATGCGATGTCGCGCCCGGTCCACCAGCCCGCGACTGTGGCGGTATCGTGGGTGCCGGTCATCGCGACGCTATCGGGCGCGTAGTCCTGCCCGCCGATGAAGCCCTCGTCGGCGGCGCGCTCGAACCACAGCACGCGCATTCCCAGCATCTTCTTTTCGGCGATGGGCCCGGCAAAGCCGTGGGGCATGGTGCCAAGATCCTCGGCGACGATCAGGGCATTGGCCCGGTGCGCTTCGAGCGCGACGAGGCGGATCAGGTCGAGGAAGGGATAGGAGAGGTAGGCGCCCGCGCTCGATTCCCCGCCCGCAGGCACCACCCACAGGCGCGAGAGACCAAAGGCGTGGTCGATCCGCAGCCCCCCCGCCACGCTCAGCGCGGCGCGGATCGTCTGGATCCACGGGGCATAGCCGCTGCGCTTCAAGCCCTGCGGCGAGAAGCCGGTGAGCATCCAGTTCTGCCCGAGCGGCCCCAGCGGATCGGGCGGGGCGCCGATCGTGAGGCCCTGCAGCATCGCGTGGCGCATCTGCCAGCTGTCGGCGCCGCCGGTGTGAACGCCCACGGCCAGGTCTGCCAGCAGGCCGATCGCCATGCCGTCCGTGCGGGCATCGGCCTGCACTTTGGCCAGGCTCTCGCGCGCGAGCCACTGGGTGAAGAGGTGGAATTCCACCTCTTCTGCATGTTCGGCGGCGAAGGCCATCGCGGCCGGGCCATCCGGATCGTGATAGGCCTTGGGCCACTGCTGCCAGCCGTCGGCGCCTTGCGCGCGGAAATGGACGTCCAGCGCATCGAACAGCGCCTGATGCCGCAGGCCATGGCCATGCGGGGCATTGTCCCTTGCGATGCGGGCGCGGGTGGCCTCGTCGAGGCTGTCGAACAGCGCGCGCAAGTCGGCCATGCGGCGGGGCAGCGCGCCTTCCCAGTCGATCAGATCGCCGCCTTCACGCGCAGGCAGCGGCGGCAGGCCGAGCAGTTCGGGCGCGCCCATCGCGCTGTTCAGATAGAGGCGGCTGGAAGGCGAGTAGGGCGAGAAGCCATGCCCGTTGCCGGGAAACAGCGCGTGGACCGGGTTGATCGCCACGACGTCGGCCCCGCGTGCGGAAAAAAGCCGTACCGCTTCGTCGAGTTCGCCGAAATTGCCGAAGGGGTGGGCGTTGGTGCCGCGCAGGGCCGGGATCTGAACCGCCGGGCCCCACAGCTTGCCGGGGGCGAAGTCTGACACGGCGGGGCAGCTTTTCGGGGCGACGGCCAGCGTCAGGTCATGCCCTGCCAGCAGGAGGCGGTAGTATCCGGGCTCGCTGACAGGCGGCAGCGTCCAGCCCTCCAACGGCAAGGCGATTGTTTCGCCATCTTCGCGCGTCAGCTGCGCATGGGCGAGGCTGGCGGGCAGGGGGGTGGGCTGGCCCGCTTCGGTCACGATCATCACCGGCGGATGGCGATGCTCCGCTTCCACTTGCGCGAGGCTCTGCGCGATCTGACCGGCACTGCCAGCCGGATAGCCCAGCGCAGTGGCAATCGCAGCCAGCGAGGCATCGGAAACGGTCTGTTCCTTGCCATCGACATCCCACCATGTGCGGGCAACACCGATCGCTTCGGCAAGCGTGTGCAAGGGCTCCATCATCGCGGGCATGGCTGTCTCCACCGTTCGTGCAGACGGGACCCCGCAACGAAGCGAGAGGCAAGCCTAGCGTGCGCGCTGGCTGGCGGCAATCGCGGGGGCGGTGCCCGTCCCGTTCCAAACTAGGGACTTGCGCGGGAAGGGAAGGCAGGGAACCATGGCGCCAAAGACATGGGAGAATGATGTGCCAAAGATCCAGATCGGTATTACGGGCGGCGAAACCGGTGTTGCCTACGAACTGATGGGCAAGGAAGGCGATCCGGCCATCGCGCTGACGCCGGGCGGGCGCTTCACCATGGACGTGCCGGGGCTGCGCGAAATGGCTGAGGCGTTCGTCAAGGCGGGAAAGCGGGTGCTGATCTATGACCGCCCGAACTGCGGCCTGTCGGATGCCTGCCTGCTGGGCGACAGCGAATCGGAAATGCAGGCCGAGGCGCTCACCGGGCTCATCCGCGCGCTCGACCTGGGTCCCACCGTGATCGCGGGCGGATCGGGCGGCAGCCGCGTGTCGCTGCTGGCGGCGGCGCGTGACCCGGATATCTGTTCGCATCTGGCGCTCTGGTGGATTTCCGGCGATCCCATCGGCCTGATGCAGCTTGCCTCCTATTATTGCGGCGAGGCAGGCACGCTGGCCAGCACCGGCGGCATGGAAGCGGTCATGAAGTCAACCAGCTGGGCCGAGAATTTCGCCAAGAGCGAACAGGCGCGCGAATACATTCGCAATTACGATCCCGGCCGGTTCATCGGCATCATGCAGAAGTGGGCGGCGGCTTACGTTCCCTCACCGATCACGCCAGTCCCCGGCATGACGCCGCGCGACTTCGCCCGCCTGACGATGCCCACGCTGGTGTTCCGCAGTGGCAGGAGCGACCTTTCGCATACCCGCGCGACGTCGGAATGGGTGCACCGGCTGGTGCCGCATTCGCTGATGCTCGATCCGCCTTGGGAGGACAACGAGTGGAACTACCGTTCGGGTCAGACCATGGCCGGAACCGAGGGGCACACGCTGTTCCGCTCCTGGCCGAAGCTGGTGCCGCTGATCCTCGATTTCATCGGGGGGTGAGGGGACAACGGCGTTTCCGTCGCTTCACGCGGACAAGACGATTGTCTAGAAATGACATCGCAGGAGCGGCAGTGCGACATGGTGGATCACAACGCCTGCGGGCGGTCGTTGATGTTTATTTAAATAAATAATAATAAACAATAATAAACAACAATATTGAACTTTGAGACGTGGTGAAATCGCTGCGACCGCAGTTCGGGATGTGATCCGGAAAACGGTCTCTGCGTTGACATCTGTGCAGTTTCGGGAGCAGAGTCCTCCCGTCACATGAACGAGGTGCCGCAAAGGCACCCGAGGGAGGATGACAGCCGCACCGTGGCCGACCCGTAAACGGGCATCGCTGTACCGGGCGTTTTGCAAACCTCCTGCATGTGTCGAATGGGTAGAGCGCGGACCGGAGGATTCCTGCGTCCGCCGCAATGGGAGGAACAGATGAAGGGACTGACCAGCAGGTTTGCGATTCTGAGTGCAACGGCGATGAGCGCCGTGCTTTCGACACCGGCGATGGCACAGGATTCCGGCGAGGAGGCGTTCGATTCCAACACCATCATCGTCACCGCGCGCCGCACCGAGGAGCGGCTGCAGGACGTGCCGATCTCGATCTCGGTCTATAGCCAGGCAGACATTTCCAAGCGGAACATCGTCAATTCGGCCGATCTGGCGACTTATACGCCCTCGCTGTCGGTGAACTCCAAGTTCGGTCCGGAAAAGGCCTCTTTCTCGATCCGTGGCTTCGTGCAGGATCTGGGCACGGTGCCGTCGGTGGGTGTGTACTTTGCCGACACCGTGGCCCCGCGCGCGGGAGGGGCGACCACTTCGGGCGAGGGCGCGGGCGTGGGCAGCATGTTCGACCTGCAGAACGTGCAGGTCCTGAAAGGACCGCAAGGCACCCTGTTCGGCCGCAACACCACGGGCGGCGCGGTGCTGTTGGTGCCAAACAAGCCGACGGACCTGCTCGAAGGCTATGTCGAGGGTTCCTACGGGAACTACGACATGCGCCGCGTGCAGGCCGTGCTGAACGTCCCGCTGGCGGATACCTTCAAGGTGCGGCTCGGTGTCGACCGCATGAAGCGCGACGGCTACATCCACAACCTCACCGACATCGGGCCCAGCCGGTTCAACAATACCGACTACATCGCCGCGCGCCTCAGCGTGCTGGCCGAGCTGACGCCCGACCTGGAGAATTATACCGTCGCGACTTACACAAAGTCCGACACCAACGGCACGGTGCCCAAGGTAATCGCCTACAATCCCAAGTCCGGCTTCGGCAGCTTCGCCGCCCGCCAGATCGCGGGCGAGGCGTCGGTTGGCGGCGGCTGGTGGGATGTGTCCAACACCGATGCCTACGCCCGCAACAAGTTCACCACCTGGCAGATCATCAACACCACGACGTGGCAGGCGAGCGATAATCTGACGGTCAAGAACATCGTCAGCTACGGCCAGTTCCAGGAAGTGGCCCGCCAGACGCTTGAAGGCGAATACTACTACATTCCGGACGGCGTCAGCCCCTACGGCACGATCAACCCGTTCATCAATCTGATCCATCTCGGCAATTTCCCGAATTTCAAGAACGCCGATGAAGAGACAATCACCGAGGAACTGCAGCTCCAAGGCCGCACGTCCGATGGCAAGCTGACCTGGCAGGCAGGTGGCTATTTCGAGCAGGCAAACCCGATGGGGTACAACGTGCAGTTCACGCCGTTCCTGCTGAACTGCGTCGATCCCTATCAGTACCAGTGCTTTGGCATCAGCCCGACGTCTTCGAGCATCTCGGCGCCCTGGCAGAAGCGCTCATACAGCAGCCGTGCGATTTATGCGCAGGGCACATACAACTTCACCGATCAGCTCGCGCTGACTGCCGGTGCCCGCTACACCTGGGACAAGCAGAGCTACGAATACGACGGCACCGGCATCTTCTTCGAAACGCCCTTCGTACCCTCGTGGTATTGCAACAACCCGCTCATCAACGGGCTGATCGTCAATGGTGTGAACACCGGCCAGAAGAAGCCGATAGCGCCGATGGATTTCAAGCAGTGCTACGCGAAGGACACTGCCAAGTCGGACAAGCCGACCTGGACGATTGATCTCGAGTACAAGCCTACCACTGACATCCTGCTCTTCGCCAAGTGGACGCGGGGATACCGCGCTGGTGGCGTGAACCCGACTTATATCCCCTTCAATGCGTGGGGGCCGGAGAAGGTCGATACCTATGAACTGGGCACCAAGACCTCGTGGTACAGTGGTGCGTTGAAGGGCTATTTCAACCTTACCGGCTTCTACAATGACTTCCGTGACCAGCAGATACAGGCGACGCTGGTGGCCAAGCAGGGTGCACCGCTGCTGGGCGGCACTGCTATCATCAACGCAGGCAAGTCGCGGATCTGGGGTATCGAGGTGGATGCGTCTGTGACGGTGGCCGACATCCTCAAGCTGGATGCCGGATACACTTATCTCAACACCAAGCTGCAGGAGCTTTCGGGCATTCCCGCCGACGACCTTGTGCCATGGGTGCCGGGTGCCAGCTCATGGTCGCGTGTGGTTCCCACCGCAGTTGTCGGTGGCCCGCTCAGCCTGTCGCCCAAGCATCGCCTGACGTTGACCGGTACGCTGAACCTGCCGGTTCCGGAATCTGCGGGCAAGCTCTCGGTAGGCGCCACATTCGTTTATACCGCCAAGCAATATGCCTCGCGCGCGGACGACATTGCCTGGAACAACTATACCAACCCGCCGGCCGGCACGACGTCCACCGACTGGATTGTGTTCGCCGATGTCATGCCGCCGCGTAATCCGGGGCTGATGCCGTCGACGAAGCTGCTCAATCTCAATGCCAACTGGGATTCGATCTTCGGCAGCCCGATCGACGCGGCGTTCTTCATGACCAACGTCACCAACGAGAAGTTCCCGGTCAACGTGGTCAATGGCTTCAACTCGTTTGGTCTGGAATCGCAGATCGTCAACGAGCCCCGCATGTATGGCGTTCGCCTGAAATTGCGCTTCGGCGGGTAACGAAGTCCCGAAAGGGTGTGCAGGGCGGCGGTCTCCTTCGGGAGGCCGCCGTTTGCCTTTGCCCATATCGCGCACAGTGTACCCACAGGCATTGAACATGTTGTCCACAGACTTGCCCACACGGAGCTTCCGAGCCTAAGCCCGCAGGCATGGATCTGAACCGCTATCTTGCCCGCATCGGCCTCGATGCCCGTCCCGCTTGCGACGCCGGAGGGCTTGCCGCACTGCAATCGGCTCACCGCATGGCGATCGGGTTCGAGAACCTCGACATTCCGCTGGGGCGCGGCATCCGGATCGACAGCGAAAGCGTGTTCGATAAGCTCGTGGCAAAGGGGCGGGGCGGGTACTGTTTCGAGCAGAACCGGCTCTATGCCGATGCGCTGACGGCGCTGGGCCTGCCAAACCGGCCGTTGCTGGCGCGCGTGCGGCTGGGCCTGCCCGAAGGCGTGATACCGCCGCGCACGCACGTCTGCCTGCTAGCAGAAGTGGAAGGGGCGCCCACGCTGGCGGACGCCGGTTTCGGGGGCAGCAATGTGCCGCCGCTGCCACTGGCGGACGGCGCCGAGGCGCAGACCGCGGACGGTGCGCGCCACCGCCTGCGCCGGATCGGAGATGAAGGAACCACGGGTGGGCAATGGCTGCTCGAACGCGCCGGGCCGCCTGCCGCCACCGATGGTCGCGCCGCGCCGCATGCGGACTGGCAGCCGCAGTACACCTTCGACTTGTTCGAAGTGGCGCCGGACGATCTCGAACAGGCCAATCACTGGACCGCGACGCGGCCCGGCACGCGGTTCACCTCGCTGCATGTCGCCAGTATCCCGCGGACAGACGGCTTCGCCTCGATGGTGGACCGCGAACTGACCGTGCACCACGCGCGCGGGACGGACCGCTGCGTCATCGAGGGCCCGGCGGACTATGCCCGGACGCTGCGCGACGTGTTCCGGATCGCCCTCCCGGCGGAGGACGCGGCGGGCCTTTCGCTGTTCTCCTGAGATATCAATCCCACGCGAGCCGCAGGTCGGTGATCGCGCCGACGTTGCCCGCGCGGTAGACCGGCTGGGTACCTTCGCTGACGCGGAAAGGCGGGATGGCGGCAAGCCATTCCTCGAGAAACAGGATCGCCTCGAGCCGAGCCAGCCCCGCGCCGACGCAGCGGTGCGGCCCCACGCCCATGGTGGTGTGACGGACAGGCGCCAGATTGCGCTCGAAATCCACGGTGAGCGGATCGTCGAAGCAGGCCGGGTCGAGATTGTGGATCGAGCTGTTGATGTAGACGAGGTCGCCGGTCCTGAGGGTGACGCCGTCGAGTTGGATGTCTTGCACCACGTTCCGCGTGACCGAGACCATGGGATAGCGGCGCATAAGTTCGTCAGCGGCCTGCGGGATCAGATCAGGGCGTTCGCGCAGCAGGGCCTGATCGGACGGATGGCGCGCAAGGTGCAGCGCGATGTTCCCGAACATCGAGACGACCGTATCGAGCCCGCCGAACAGCAGGTTGCGGCACATGCGCTGGGCTTCCTCGAAGGTCCAGGGGCGGCCGTCGATCGGGATCGCCAGAATGCGGCTGAACAGGTCCGGTCCCGGCGTGGCGAGGCGTTCCTCGATATAGGGGCGCAGGTAGTCGTCGGCCGCATCGCGCAGCTGCTCGACCGTCATCGAGCCGTCGGGCCGGGTCAGCTGCTGGCCGAGCGGCCGCAGTCGGGCGCGGTCTTCGGTGGGAACGCCGATCAGGCTGAGGAAGACATGGATCGGCACGATCTCGGCGAATTCCTGCATGAACTCGCAGCCGCCGTGCGCGCGCAGGTCCGCGATCAGTTCGCGCGTGACCTTCCGGATCACGGGCTCCATGGCCATGACGTGGTTGTTGCCGAAGCCCTTCATGATCGCGGCGCGGAACGGCTTGTGCTCCGGGGCGTCCTGCTGGAGCGGAATGAAGCGCATGGCCTCGCCAAGTCCCGGCGTGACCGCCAGTGCCTCGCTGGAGAAGGTCTCCGCATCGTTCCAGATCTGGCGGGTCAGCTCGCCTTTGGTGGCGATCCAGTGGCCGCCGTTGGAGGTGGTCCAGACGAGCCCATCGCCGCCACGCAAAGTTGCCCATGCCGCGAAATAGTCGCTCTCGCCTCCGGGGGGCGCGAAAACATCGAAGTCGACCACGCGGCCGGCCGGAACGTTATCGGGCAATGTGCTCGCAAGAGATGCCACGGCGCCTGTTCTCCCATCCTTTTGTTATGGGGGAAGGAGTAGGCGGCACAGGGCGCGGAGCAACTCACAGAAAGGTCAGCAGGCGGGCTGATGGGTGCGTTGACGCCTGAATGAAGGTCCGCTCATGGCGGAATTTGCCACGCTTCATTCCTTGTCTTTGAGCGTCTCGAAATAAGCGAGCAAATTGGCGATATCGTGTTCCTTGAATACGAAGACCGGCATCTTGGTCGTATGACCGATCTGAACGCCACGCTCGAACGAACCTTCCACCATCCATGCCGGCAAGCGGCGGACTGCATGGCGAAGGCTCGGAGCGTCCGGGTTGGGCGAGACCCCGTCATCGAGCGCATGACAACCGGTGCAGTTTGCTTGCGCAAAGGCTCTGCCCTCGACTGCGCTTTCGGAGAGCGTGTTCGCATGGCGATCGGTTGCGCAGGCGCCGGCGAGGAGAGGAATTGAGAGGATAAGCAGGCGCTTGAGCACGATATGGGTCTCCTTTCCCAACGGGTTAACGCAGCGAGGCAGGCGGGCACAAGGACGTCCCGCGCGACGAGAGGATTAGCTGTGAATGACGGCTTTTAAGAAAGTTCAGTCCAAACTTCGATGCCTGCAAATGGAGACGCAAAGCTGCCATCGCCCCGCTCGCCAGGCTCAGACTTCCCGCAAACGCGGCATCAGTTCCACGAAATTGCAGGGCCGGTTGCGGCTGTCGAGCTGTTCGGCGAGGATGCCGTCCCAGCCGTCCTTCACTGCGCCGTTGGAACCGGGCAGGGCGAAGATGTAGGTCCCGCGCGAGACCACCGCCATGGCGCGGCTCTGTACGGTCGAGGTGCCGATGGTCTTGTAGGAGAGCCAGCGGAACAGTTCGCCGAAGCCGGGGATGTCCTTTTCCTTCACCCGGTCGAGCGCTTCGGGGGTGACGTCGCGGCCGGTCAGGCCGGTGCCGCCGGTGGAGATCACGGCGTCGATGCCCTTGTCGTCGATCCAGTTGTTGAAGCGGTTGGCGATGCGCGCGGCATCGTCCTTCTCGATCGCGCGGGCGACCAGCTTGTGCCCTGCGTCCTTGATGCGCTGGGCGAGGATGTCGCCCGAGGTGTCGTCCTCGGGGCCCCGGGTGTCGGAAACGGTCAGAAGGGCAATGTTGATGGGCTTGAAAGTCCGGTCCGTGTCAATGGCCACGCAATATCGCTCCGTTCGCTGCCATGCGAACGCCTTGCGAACCGGAAAGACCGGGGAAGGTCGGCCACATGTCCTGTGCCAGTTCCATCCGGCTTTCCGAAGGGCCACCGGCCTGCCGCTCGTACATCCAGTAATTGCGCAGGACAATATTCACGTAGCCGCGGGTTTCCCAATAAGGCAGCGATTCCATCCAGAGCAGCGGATCGCCCTGGTCCTTCACGTCCGTATTCCAGCGCGTGATGGGAACAGGTCCGGCATTGTAAGCCGCCATGACCTTCAGTAGCAGCCCTTGCGTGCCGGCTGCGCCGTTCAGCGCCAGCAGGTGCTGCTGGCCGAAGGCAAGGTTGACTTCGGGCTTGTTGAGATCGCCGGCGGAACCGGTAACGCCCAGGTCCGCGGCGTGATCCTTTGCGGCAGCCGGCATGATCTGCATCAGTCCGCGCGCGCCAGCGGGGCTGACGACACTGGTCTGGAACAGGGATTCCTGCAGCGTATGAGCATAGACAAGCGCCGGATCGACTTTCCAGCCGCCCACCGGGGTCCATTTCGGCGTAGGGAAGCGTGTCGCCGGTTCGGGCTTGCCGCCGTAGGGCGCATTGTAGGCCATCCACAGCTGGGTGGAGGGTAGCCCGAGATCGCGGGCCAGACGGGTCAGCGGTGCGTACTGCGAGGCATCGCCGATGCGCGCCTGGTGGCGCAGCACTTCGTCGGCCAGGCCATCCTCGCCGATTTCGGCCAGTTCCACTGCGGCGCGCACATTGGTGCTGGTGCGCAGGCGCTGCCAGTCGGTCTGGGTGAAGTCGGCCTCGGAATGCTGTTCGGGCAGGGCCATGCCGAGCTGTTCGGCAGCGAGCATGCCGTAGAGTGTCTCGTCGCGGGTGGCGGCGGCGCGCAGCACTTCTTCGGCCTTGTCGGGACGGCGGGCGCGGATGAAGGCGCGGCTCTGCCAGTATTGCGCGGCACTCGTCAGTTCGCTGTTGGATGACGCACGGACGCATCGGCCGAAAGCGTCTGCGGCACCGTCGTAGTCGCCGAGACGCCAGGCCGCGAGCCCGGCGGTCCACCATGCCTCGCCGACCCAGGCGCCGCTGCCCAGCGCGGCGAGCTGTGCCATCTCGTAGGCTGAAGAATCCTGGTTCTCGATATAGAAGCTCCAGGCAACGCGCTGGCGCCATTCGGCCCGCGCCTCGTTGCTGAGGCTTGCGTCGATCCCGTCCAGCAGGATGCGCGCACCGATCGGATCGTCGTTCTTGATACGCTCGATAATGCCTGCGGAGATTGAGCCCGGCATCGTGCCATCATTGATCGAGCCGGGGCGCACGCGCTTGGGCATCGAGGGCAGACGGGCAAAGTTCTGTTCGCTGGGCAGGCTCGGCACCGTGCCGGCGCCGCGCTTCAGGGCAAGGCGGCTGATCTGATCGGCGCCGGGCAGTTCGGTGCCCTGCGCGAGCCACGCCTGCAGTTCGGGCAACTCGATCTTGGGGGAACCGGCCGCAAGATAGTATTCGGCGCGGGCCTGCTGATGCAGCGGGCCGTCGGGCCGGTCCGCCAGCATCCTCTGGACCGTCTGCCAATCCTTGGAATCGATCGCGTCGAAGATCTGCCTGTAATAGGCGCGGTCGTCCTGGCTCAGCAGCGAGGGCACCGCGGTGCGGTCTGCCCGGGTGCGGAAATAGTCCACCGCAGCGCTGTTGGCGAAGGCGGGCGCCGCCATGACGGCAGCTGCGGCCGCCATGCCGAGCCCGGTGAACAATGCTGCCCTGCGTTTCATGTCAACGCGTTTCATCTTCAAAATATGTCCCCGCATAGTGCGATGCATCTGCCCGTTTTTCCGCCCCGGTGACCGCCATGCGTTCAGGCGGCAGTCCACTCGAGCCAGGCTCTCCACAGGACCGGTTTGGCGCGCGGTTGTCGCATCAGCGCAGGCAGGCCCCATGCAGCGAGCATTGGTATCGCTTGTTCTTCTTGTTGAAAATTTCGTAAAACGGCAGGGCGTTGCGGTGATTTGTGGCCGATTAGCGGCAGAATGCTGCCACCGAAGATCAGCAGCCGTTCCGGTGCGGCCAGTGCGATGTGGTGTGCGAGTACCTGCCCGAGGCCAAGCTGTTGCATGGCGGTCCAGTCCGGAGCAGGCGTGTGGCGTGGAAGTACGCTGGCGAGGTAAACATCCTCGCGCCGGGTGCCGAACGCGGAGAGCACAGCATCGAGCAGTTTGCCCTGCGGTCCGGTCAGCAATGTTTCGCGATCCTCGGGTTCCGGTTCCTCGACCACGACCATCAGTTTGGCGCTCGCATCGCCCTGAGGTGCGATACGGCCAGCCGTGGCGCCGCCGTCCAGCAGCGGCTCACTCAGCCACCAGGGCGCGAAAGCGGCGAGGTCCGGCGGCAGTGCGGCTGGATCAAGGCGCGGCGGGGCCTCTGCCGCCGCTTCGACAGGTGTCCGGGGAGGGCGGCGTTCTGGCGCACCCCGGCGCTCGCCGCCCGCTTCGTCGTCGGGCACGGCCAGCCACTCGCTGGGCTCGTCCAGGAAATCGCAATCGACACCGGCCTCACGCCACCAGTGAAGCGCACCTGTGATATCGGCCAGAAAATCGGGATTTGCCGGGTGATCCATCAGAGCGGGTCTTGACCTGCCGCGTGCAAGCAATCAAGGCACGAGCGGAAATTAATCGGTCGGCTAAACGATCGCACGAGCAGGTTTCAGGGGATACCCATGATTGAACGCGAAGAGATGCCTTTTGACGTCGTCATCGTCGGCGGTGGGCCCGCCGGGCTTTCCACGGCGATCCGACTGAAGCAGATGGACCCTGAACTTTCGGTCGTCGTGCTCGAAAAGGGCTCGGAAGTTGGCGCGCACATCCTGTCGGGCGCGACCTTCGATCCCAAGGCGCTCGACGAACTGCTGCCCGAATGGCGTGACATGGACTGCCCGATGGCGGAGACGCCGGTGACCGACAACTGGCACTGGCACATGACGAAGAAGGGCAAGTTCTCGATCCCCCACGCGATCCAGCCCGGCTTCATGTCGAACCACGGCAATTACACGGGCTCGCTGGGCAACCTGTGCCGCTGGCTGGCCGAGCAGGCCGAGGCGCTGGAAGTCGAGATCTTCCCCGGCTTCCCGGCGGCCGAGATCCTCTATGACGATAATGGCGCGGTCATTGGCGTGCAGACCGGCGACATGGGCGTTGACCGCGAGGGCAATCCCAAGGACGACTTCCAGCCGGGCATGAACCTGCTGGGTAAGTACACCGTGTTCTGCGAAGGCGCGCGCGGCCACCTGACCAAGCGCCTGAAGGCCGAGTACGATCTCGAGGCGAACTGCGAACCGCAGATCTACGGCCTTGGCATCAAGGAACTGTGGGACATCGATCCCGACAAGCACGTGCCCGGCCGCGTCATCCACACGCAGGGCTGGCCGATGAGCGAGAGCGACAGCTGGGGCGGCGGCTTCCTCTACCACCAGGCCAACAACCAGGTCTCGATCGGCTTCGTTACCGCGCTCGATTACAAGAACCCCTACGTCTATCCCTTTGAGGAATTCCAGCGCTGGAAGACCCACCCGGAAATCAAGGCGATCCTCGAGGGTGGCAAGCGCGTGGCCTATGGCGCGCGCGTCATCAACGAGGGCGGCTGGCAGTCGGTGCCGCAGCTGGCGTTCCCGGGCGGCGTGCTGGCGGGCTGCTCGGCCGGCTTCGTCAACGTGCCGCGCATCAAGGGCAGCCATACCGCGATGAAGAGCGGCATGCTGGCTGCCGAGGCGATTGCCGCGGCGGTCAAGGCTGGTCGCGAGCAGGACACCCTGCAGGAATACGACGATGCCGTTCGCGACAGCTGGATCGCCAAGGAACTGAAGCTCGTGCAGAACGCCGAGCCGATGGTGGCCAAGTGGGGCGGCGAGCTGGGCACGATCCTCGCGGGCACGGACATGTGGCTGCGTACCCTGTTCGGCTTCGGCCTCGTCAAGCCGATGAAGCATCACACCGATGCCTCGTGCCTGCAGCGCGCCGACCTCTACAAGCCGATCGACTATCCCAAGCCCGACGGCGTGATCAGCTTCGACCGCCTGACCAGCGTGTCCTACTCGTTCACCAATCACGAGGAAGAGCAGCCTTGCCACCTGCGGCTGAAGGACCCGACGGTTCCGACCGAGATCAACCTGCCCATCTATGCAGGCCCCGAGGCGCGCTACTGCCCGGCTGGCGTCTACGAGTTCGTCGATCCCGATGGCAGCGGCACGCGCCTGCAGATCAACGCCCAGAACTGCGTCCACTGCAAGACCTGCGACATCAAGGACCCGACCCAGAACATCGAATGGGTCACGCCCGAAGGCGGCGGCGGCCCGAACTATCCGAATATGTGATCGCCAGATCATTGCGGAAAACAGGAAAGCGCCGGGGTTGCCCCGGCGCTTTTCCCGTTTCAGGGAGGGCGTGATGACTCTGTCCGAAACCGCCTACGCCAAGATCAACCTCGCGCTGCATGTCCGCAGGCGGCGCGAGGATGGCTATCACGAGCTGGAAACGCTGTTTGCCTTCGTTGATGATGGCGACCGGCTCTCTGCTGCGCCCGCTGAAGCTGACAGCCTGAATACCCACGGCGAATTCGCCGCCAGGATCGATGACCCCTTCAATAACATTGTGGGCCAGGCGCTCTCCGCTCTGCCGCATGGCAAGGGCTGGTCGGTCACGCTCGAAAAGCACCTGCCGGTGGCGGCCGGGCTGGGCGGCGGATCGGCGGATGCCGGGGCGGTGTTTCGCATGGTCGAGGCTGCATATGGTCTGCCCGATGACTGGCACGCCTGCGCCGCGACGCTAGGGGCCGATGTGCCCGCCTGCGTCCTGTCGCGGCCGTGTGTCGGCACTGGTACGGGCACTGATCTGGCCGAAGTGGCCGAGAATGACCTCGCGGGATGCCCCGTTCTGCTGGTGAACCCGCGCCAGCCGGTACCGACCGGGCCGGTGTTCAAGGCCTGGGACCAGATTGATCGCGGGCCGATGCCCACGGGCACCTTGCGCGAGATCGCGTTGCAGGGGCGCAATGATCTCGAAGCGCCTGCAGTAGCGATCTGTCCTGTGATCGCCGATGTTCTGGCAGCCCTGCGCGAGACCGGGCCGTTCCTTGCCCGAATGTCCGGATCGGGCGCCACGTGCTTTGCGCTTTACGACAGCGAGGCCGGACTGGAGGCGGCTGCAGATAAAATTGCGGAAGTGCAACCGGACTGGTGGCAAATGAGCGGAAAGCTGCGATAGTTACGCAGATGCACGCCCCCGCCACGTCCGAAGCCTATCGTATCGTCGGTACCCCGCGTTTTGGCGGTATCCTTGTTGTCGCCGACCATGCCTCCAATCGGGTGCCCGATGACATTGGCCTCGGCATCGCGCCCGAACTGATGGACGAGCACATCGCCATCGACATTGGCGTGGCGGGCATCGCCGAGCGCATGGCGGCACAGCAGGGAACGGCGGCGTTGCTCGGCAATGTCAGCCGCCTTGTCTGCGACACCAACCGCACAGAACAGGACCCGGCGGCGATCCCCGAGGCCAGCGATGGGCACGCCATCCCCGGCAATCTCGGCATCGACCGCGAGGCGCGGCTCGCGCGCTTCCACCGGCCGTTCCACGAGAAGCTTACCGAACTGCTCGAAGGCACGCCGCCCGCGCTCACGCTGATCCTGCACAGCTTCACGCCGTGCCTAGCCTGCAAGCCGGATGAAAAGCGCCCCTGGCATTGCGGATTGCTTTACGACGAAGACGACCGTGGTGCCCTTGCCGCCCAGCCGCTGCTGGAGGCCGAGGGGCTGATCGTCGGCGACCAGCTTCCCTATTCGGGCAAGGTCTATAACGCGGCGATCGAGCGCCACGTGGAAAGCGAGGGGCGGCCCTATCTCTACATTGAGGTGCGGTAGGACCTGATCGCCGATGCCGCCGGGCAGGCCGAATGGGCCGAGCGCCTGACGCGCATCTGCAACGAAGTAGCGGTCGTGCTCGAAGGCTGAGGTCTATTCAACGTCGCCCGAGAAGGCGAGCTTGTTCAGTTTCTCGCGCGTGGTTTCGTACATCGTGTCGATATCGAGGCCTTCTCCTTCCTCGATGCGCTGCGAGATCATTGTCACGGGAAAGCACAGGATGCTGGTTCCCGGCCAGTGCAGGGCGGGCTGTCGACCATATTCATCATCGACGGTGACCCAGTCCAGCATCAGGTCCTGTGCCAGCGCATCGCCCATCGCGATGCCGAGCGCCTGCAGTTTCCAGGTATCTTCGGGGCCGACCCAGCCATGGGCGAGATTCGCGCGGATGACGGCGAGCTTGCCCTCGATCGATGCATAGGCCTCGTCCGGAGTACTGGCGAAATGACCCTTTATCCAGGTTCGCGCCTGTTCCAGCCATTCCTGCTCCTCGGGTTCGAGGGTGAGGGAATCGGGACTTTTCATGCGGCAAGTCTAGCAGATCGAGAACCGCAGGCAAAAACAGGGCGATAGCCCCATGTGCACAACTGCACTGCCGTGTGTCCGGCCGTTTCATCATCTCCGTAATGGTGCAATGATGGGCGAAGACCGGATTTCTTTTGTTAGGAGAGCAGGGCAGGTTTCTGCGTACAATAGCGTTTGAAACGGAAATATCTGGGTGGACTTCATTAAAAATCGGAAGAGGTGACTGTGCGATGTTGAGCCATATTGAAAGTGATTGGGACTTGAATTGTTTCGCACCGTTCAACATCCTTGCATGAATATTGCGGCGTATGCCGGTACGAGGATGGATTATGGGCGGGATCGTACGGGACTTCTGGCACTCCAACGACCATGGCTGGGGCTGGTTCGGTTCAGGCGGACCAACGGATGGCTGGCGTAATGGCAGCGGTGTCGACCGCGAGGCAGGTAGTTGGAAAGGGCGCGGGGGCGAAAGCCCCGGCGGTGATTGCGGCTGTGGAGGGGATTCTGCGGAGGCGGGCCAGATCATCGTTGGCGACGATACCGCCAATGTCCTCACCGGTGGCGGGGGTGATGACTTCATCGTCGCCAATGGCGGCGACGATGTGGTCTTTGCCGGCAATGGCGATGATTTCGTGCTGGCCAATGGCGGCGACGACCAGATCCATGGCGGCTGCGGGAATGACACGCTGCTGGGCGGCGAGGATGATGACAGGATCTGGGGTGATGCCGGTGACGACCTGACCGATGGCGACCGGGGCAATGATGTCCTCACGGGAGGGGAGGGTGCCGATACCTTCCAGTTCAACGTCGGCCCCGAATACCTGGGGTTGGGCTCGGACATCGTAACCGACTTCACGCTGGGCGAGGACCATCTCGAGATCAAGAACGGGGATGCAAGTCTCGTGACCTTTGCTGACACCGGCACGGATGTCGCCGTCTATTACGACGGAGTGCTGATCGCAGAGCTGCAGGGGGTGGCGGACATTCCGCAGGACACCAGCCTGTTCTTCGCCTAACGGAACTTGCGGCGAAGGCCGATCGCGCATCATTTGGAAACTCATTGGGTTCTGCGAGACATTTTCTGCTTCGGATAAGCGCACGTTTGGCGTAGGGGCGCGGTCTGCCTATCCTGCGCCACAGTGCACTTTTTTCCGGAGTCCGTTACATGCCCGCCTATCGTTCCCGCACTTCCACCCACGGCCGCAACATGGCTGGTGCCCGTGGCCTGTGGCGCGCGACCGGGATGAAGGACAGCGATTTCGGCAAGCCGATCATTGCCGTGGTGAACTCGTTCACGCAGTTCGTGCCGGGCCACGTCCACCTCAAGGACCTGGGCCAGCTGGTCGCGCGCGAGATCGAGGCGGCGGGCGGTGTCGCCAAGGAATTCAACACCATCGCGGTCGATGACGGCATCGCCATGGGCCACGACGGCATGCTCTATTCGCTGCCCAGCCGCGAACTGATCGCCGATAGCGTCGAATACATGGTCAACGCGCATTGCGCCGACGCCATGGTCTGCATCTCCAACTGCGACAAGATCACGCCCGGGATGCTGATGGCGGCGCTGCGCATCAACATTCCTGTCGTCTTTGTCTCGGGCGGGCCGATGGAAGCGGGCAAGGTGATCCTCAAAGGCAAGGAGCACGCGCTCGATCTGGTCGATGCAATGGTGGCCGCAGCGGACGAAAGCTATACCGACGAGGAAGTGAAGGCGATCGAGCGATCCGCCTGCCCGACCTGCGGTTCATGCTCGGGCATGTTCACCGCCAACTCGATGAACTGCCTTACCGAGGCACTGGGCCTGTCGCTGCCCGGCAACGGCTCCACTCTTGCTACCCATGCCGATCGCGAACGCCTGTTTCGCGAAGCGGGCCGTCTCGCGGTCGACCTGTGCCAGCGCTACTACGAGCAGGACGACGAAAGCGTCCTGCCGCGCAATGTCGCCAGCTTCGAGGCGTTCGAGAACGCCATGAGCCTCGACATCGCCATGGGCGGCTCCACCAACACAGTGCTGCATCTCCTTGCAGCGGCCGCTGAAGCAGGCGTGGACTTCACGATGCAGGACATCGACCGCCTCAGCCGCAAGGTGCCGTGCCTCTCGAAGGTCGCGCCCGCCAAGGCTGACGTGCACATGGAAGACGTCCACCGGGCTGGCGGCATCATGGCGATCCTCGGCCAGCTCGACCGTGCAGGCCTGCTCCACACTAACCTGCCGACCGTTCACAGCAAGACGCTGGGCGATGCGTTAAACCGCTGGGACATCAGCCGCACTAACGACGCATCGGTGCAGGAGTTCTTCAAGGCCGCGCCGGGCGGCGTGCCGACGCAGACCGCCTTCAGCCAGTCGCGCCGCTGGGATGAGCTCGATCTCGACCGTGAACATGGCGTGATCCGTAGCAAGGAACACGCCTTCAGTCAGGACGGTGGCCTTGCCGTGCTGTTCGGCAACATCGCGCGCGATGGTTGCATCGTGAAAACGGCGGGCGTCGATGACAGTATCCTGAAGTTCACCGGCAAGGCGCGGGTCTATGAAAGCCAGGATGCAGCGGTCGCGGGCATCCTCGGCGGGCAGGTCGAGGCTGGTGATGTTGTCGTGATCCGTTACGAAGGGCCGCGCGGCGGGCCGGGCATGCAGGAAATGCTCTATCCCACCAGCTACCTGAAGTCGAAGGGCCTTGGTAAGGCCTGCGCGCTACTGACCGACGGGCGTTTTTCGGGAGGCACTTCGGGCCTTTCGATCGGCCACGCCTCACCCGAAGCGGCCGAGGGCGGGGAGATCGGTCTTGTCGAGAACGGCGATACGATCGAGATCGACATCCCGAACCGTACGATCAACCTGATGGTTTCCGACGAGGAACTGGCTGCCCGCCGTGCCGTGCAGGAGGCACGCGGGGCCGACGCATGGTCTCCGGTGCATCCGCGCCAGCGCAAGATCTCTGCCGCGCTGCAGGCCTATGCCGCGATGACCACCAGCGCTGCCAAGGGCGCGGTGCGCGACGTGAGCCAGCTGAAGCGCGGGTAAGGTCGTGCCCTGCGGCTGTCCTTCGACAGGATCAGAACGAGCGGCTGTTCAAACGGGAGCAAGCCCGCTCATGCTGAGCTTGTCGAGGCATCTCGGCGCAACATTTACGTTGCTCGTCGCCGCCTGCTCCTCCGGCGGTGAAGCGCCGCCGGTCGCGGCCGGGGACGAGCGCATCGACTGCGCCCTAGGCGGGGCCGAGAAGCTGGGCCGGGTCTGTTCGGTCGAACGGTCGGAGAAGGACGGCAAGCTCACCTTGATCGTCCATCACCCGGACGGCGCGTTCCGGCGTTTCGACGTAATGACCGACGGAACTGGCCTTTCCGTCACCGATGGCGCCGAACAGGCGCAGACGAAGCTGGTGGACGGCAAGCTTGACGTTACGGTAGGAGCGGACCGCTACCTCTTTCCCGTCACGATGAAAGCCGATGCCGCACACTGAGTTTCCCCATCTCGCCCAGATCCTTACCGTCGCGCAGATGCGCGAGGCCGAGCAGGCACTGATCGATACGGGTTCAAGCGTCGACACGCTGATGCAGATCGCCGGGCGCGGCGCGGCGGACTGGGTATGGCGCATGTCCGCGCACCGCAAGGTCACGGTACTGTGCGGCCCCGGCAACAATGGCGGTGACGGGTATGTGATTGCCGAAGCGATCCGCGAGCGTGGGGGGCATGTCGAGGTGGTTGCGGCCACGGAATCGAGGACGGATGCGGCAAGGAACGCGCGCGCGCTGTTCGGCGGCCAGGTGCTCGGGCCGGATGCCGGGGCGCATGGTGATGTGCTGGTGGACTGCCTGTTCGGCAGCGGCCTCACCCGGCCGCTCTCGGACGATCACTTTGCACTGCTCACCCGGCTGGCCGCGCATCACAGGCATCTGGTGGCAGTCGATCTGCCCAGCGGCGTGCAGTCGGACAGCGGGATGCTCCTGAACGAGGGCCTGCCGCGATACGATCTGACCGTGGCACTGGGGGCGTGGAAGTTTGCGCATTTCCTGATGCCTTCCGCCGCGAAGATGGGAACATTGCGGCTGGTGCCGATCGGCGTGACGCCGGTCGAAGGTGCGGCGCAGGTTTCGGGGGCTCCGCAAGTTTCTGCCCCTGCCGTCGATGCGCACAAGTACCGGCGCGGTCTGCTGGCCGTTGTTGGTGGAGGTATGCCCGGCGCGGCCCTGCTGGCGGCCATCGCCGCGCAAGGGGCAGGGGCGGGCTATGTGAAGCTCTTTGCCGAGAGCAAGCGCAATGTCCCTACCGACATTGTCGTCGAGACAGGGGCGCTTTCCGAAGTGCTGACCGACGACCGTAATAGCGCAGTGCTTGTTGGGCCAGGCCTTGGCCGCGACGGCGAAGCGCGCGAGCGGCTGGCTATCGCGCTGGCTGATCCGGTGGCGGCGGTGGTCGATGCCGATGCGCTGGTGCTGCTGGCGCCGCACGCGCTGGTCGAACGGGCTGCGCCCACGGTCGCCACGCCGCATGAAGGCGAACTGGTCGCGCTGGAACGGAGTTTTGAACTCGATGGCGCAGGCTCGCGGCCGGACCGCGCTCTGGCTCTGGCGCGCGCTAGCGGCATGGTTATCGTCGCCAAGGGACCGGACACTGTGATCGCCGCGCCCGATGGCCGTCTTGCCTGCGTCCCGCGCGCCACCTCGTGGCTTTCCACGGCCGGGACGGGCGACGTGCTCGCGGGGGTGATTGCCAGCCGGGTGGCTGCCCGAGTGCCTGCATACGAGGCGGCTTGCGAGGGAGTTTGGCTGCATGGCGAGGCGGCACGGCTTTGCGGTCCGGCGTTCACGGCGGGGCAACTGGCCGCGAAAGTGCCCGAGGCGCTGGCGGCCTGCCTCTGACCGGCAGGACTTGCAGGCCCGCCGCGTCCTGCTAGGCGCTGGGGGACCATGACCGACGAATCCGAAGAAATCCTGCGCATCGCGTCCAAGGGCGATGGCGTCACGGCGTCCGGCCGCTTTGCCTGGGGCGCGGCCCCGGGTGATATCCTGCACGGTGACGGCACGCTTGAATGGGGGCCGCACCATGTCGAGCCTGCGTGCCGCCATTTCGGCCGCTGCGGCGGGTGCCAGTTGCAGCAGCTCGACGAGGAGAGCCTTGCGGCCTTCGTCGAGGCGCGGGTGAGCAATGCCTCGGCCTCGCAGGAATTGGGTGCCGAGCACATCGCGCCGCCGCACCTTTCGCCGCCGGGCACGCGCCGCCGCGCCAGCTTGCGCGCCGAAAGCTCGGGCGGGCGTATCGTGATCGGTTTTCGCGAGGCAAAGTCGCACCGGCTGGTCGAGCTGGAGGAATGTCCGGTGCTCGCGCCGGAATTGACCGCGCTCCTGGCGCCGCTGCGCAAGCTGCTCATTACCATGGGCAAGGCGGCACCCGCGAAGAAGGGCGGGAAAGGCAAGCCCGGCAAGCACCAGCAGCCGCGCATGGCCGCCGATCTCGAGCTGACTCTGGTCGAGCAGGGCGTCGACCTGGGGTTGAAGGGGCTCACTGCCGAAGGTCTTGCCGCCACTGAGGCGATGCTGGGCTTCGCACAGGAATACGGTCTTGCACGCCTTACCATGGATGGCGGCTATGGCTTCGAGACTGTGTGGGAGCCGGAGCCGGTTACAGTGAAGCTGGGAGCGGTTTCAGTGCCGTTCCCGCCGGGCACTTTCCTGCAGGCAACGCTGGACGGCGAAGAGGCGCTCGTGGGCGCCGCACGCGAATGGCTGGAGGGCGTGTCCACGGTCGCAGACCTGTTTTCCGGTCTTGGCACCTTCGCTTTCGCGTTGGCCGGGCCGGAAACGAAGGTGCTCGCCGCCGAAGCCGCGCGCGATGTGCATATGGCCTGCAAATCCGCCGCAGACCGCGCGCAACTGCAGGTCTTCGCGCAGCACCGCGACCTGTTCCGCAACCCGCTCCAGCCCGATGAACTGAGCAAGTTCGCCGCCGTCGTCCTCGATCCGCCCCGAGCCGGCGCGCGCGAACAGGTGGAGTGCATCGCGCAGTCTGACGTGAACCGCGTGGTCTATGTCTCCTGCAATCCGTCGAGCTGGTCGCGCGATGCAGCGCGGCTGGTGGAGGAAGGTTTCCGCCTCGTCGAACTGCGGCCTGTCGGCCAGTTTCGCTGGTCTACCCACGTCGAACTCGCCAGCCTGTTCGTGAGGGAAGGGTGAGTGTAGCCTTTCGCCGCGAGGGCGACGACGAGCACCTCGAACCCAAGTTCGAAATTCCGATCCCGCCCGGCCCGAACCTCGTGACCGCGCGCGGCAAGGCGTTGATTGACGCGAAAGTGGTGGAACTGGAGGTGCGACTGGCCGAGCCGCTGGAGGAACCCGTCCTGAATGCCGCCAAGCGCGACTTGCGCTATTGGCAGACCCGTCAGGTCACCGCCGAAGTCCAGCCCGAGCCTGATGGAAGCGTAATTGCCTTTGGCACCCGGGTCACGTTCCTGCTCAACGGCAAGGAGCGTGTGCTCGGTCTGGTCGGCGATGACGAAGCCGATCCGGCAGCCGGGCTGATCGCCTTCTCCGCCCCTCTCGCCCGCGCGCTGATGGGTGCGGAAGAGGGGGAGCTGCTGCCGTTCAACGGCCGGGAAGATGCTATCGAAGTGCTGGCGATCGATTCGCTTTGATCGTTATTGCGACATGTGGTGCCCGCTGATCGGTGGTGCAAATGCGGGCCGTTGCCATCAGGAAATGGGGCTGTTTGGCGCCTTCAAGCCATCTGACAGCACGTATCACCGCTACGATTGCACTTCTCGGCGGCCGGAAATGGTGAACTGCGATTTTACAGCAGTTGGCTCAAGGGTTGCGGGTGCTGTCATATGCCCGGGAGTGCCCGCCGATCGCGTTAGTTTATCGTGTTCGGGGGCGGAAGAGGTGGTTCGCAGCTGCAACATCAAGCTTTTGTGCAGTGCAGTGGCGGTGAGTTTTTACTTTTCTGTTGCTTTTGTTGTATAATAATTATTCTAATATTGGGTAAATATTAATCATTAACGTGTACATTTCATTTTTAAAAAAACATAAACTGTTCCAAATGTTCAAATTAAATTTCGAATTTGATTGAAAAAACAAATTAGATTTAATTTTCTTAAAGGCGGTATTCATCCTTTGCCTGCTGCACCTTTTTGGAGCGGGCTGAAGGAGGGTCGAGCCATGAAGTCACTTCCCTATGCTGCATTAGCTCTGTCGCTGGTGTTCGCTGGCAATGCCTATGCCGCACCGACCAAAGCGCTGGAAAAATCCCCCCCAGGACAACACTACCGGCCATTCGATCGTAGCCACGGCGATGAGCACGCCTCGCCTACGGCCAAGTTGAAAGTGAAGTCGAAAATGACGCCTGCCCGGTGGCGGTCCGCCATTGGGGAGCATCATCCGGATAGCTGCTAATCCGGTAGGTGCCTGAGCATAGAAGAGCCGTCGGTCGAAAGACTGGCGGCTTTCATGGTTTGTCTGTTGGCAGGTTCCGATGTTGTGGCAGACTGGCGGCTCAGCCGCCCGCGTTGTCCATCATGTCCATGAAATCGCGCGCGGCGTTGCGGTCGTCTTCGTTGTCGAAGGCGATGTCCAGATCGGGCGCCCCCCCGAACAGGTACAACAGGCACCACAGCGCGAACTTGCGCCCCTTGTCCTTTTCCATGCCGAAATCGACGCGCATCCGCTCGACGCCCGCCTCCAGCGCGGCAGGCGCGATCAAGGCGGGGTCGTCGGTGCCGAAATAGCGGCGCAACTGGTCGTCGAAATCCATGTGTGCCTTCTAGCAGGCCCTTGGGGGCGCTGTCAGGAGGAAACCTTGGTCCACCTGAAGCACTGTCCGCAGAGGGGGTAAGCGACTGCGCCCCAGACGCTGATGATGAAACTTACGAAAAAGGTGGACCAGCCCAGCCCCCAGCCGGCATTGAAGACCTGATTGGCGAACGCCGCCATGGTGAGCAGCACGAAAAACATTTCCACACCGATGAACACGAGTTTCAATGGTTTGCGGCCACGCTCGGTAGGGATCTTGTCCACATCCTTGCTCCCACGTTCTGTTTTATGGGAGCAGGATAACGCGGAACGGCGCACTGTTCCAGTGTCGGCTTCAGAACATAGCCAGCGCTGCCCGGGCCACGAGAAACATGAGGCAGAAGCTGGACAGGGCAAACACGCCAAAGCGCAGGTTCACCTTGTTGACGGTGGCCTGGATGATCGAGTGGATCACGCGCAGGATCACGTAGGCCCAGCCGGCCTGCGCGTTCAGACCGTCACCCTGACCGATGATGGCGAGCACGATGGCCACTGCATAAAACACCGTAGGGGCTTCGTGCAGGTGATTGTAATTGTGGGCTTTCCACTGGACCTGCGGAGGCAGGACATTGTCGAGCGTCAGGCTCGGGTCATTGACCAGTTCTTCCGGGTCAATCTTGGCCGCGCTGAGGGCGGGGATGCGGGTGCCGTAGAGCCAGAACCACATGACCATGGTCCATGCGGCCAAAGCGACCACGGGTTGCAGGATAGCCATTCCAACCATTGTCATTCCCCTCCAGATCAGGGTCTTAGCGTCGGCCCCATGGGCGCGGTTGTCAATTGCTGCCGGTCAAAACGGCGGCGAAAGCCGCCGCGTCGGTATTGCCGCCGGTCAGCATCACGGCGGTGCGGGGGGCCAGTTCCACCTTGCCTGCCAGAACTGCGGCCAGTGCCGCCGCACCGCCCGGTTCGACCACCAGCCGCAACTTCTCGAAGGCAAGGCGCTGCGCCGCGCGCACTTCGGCCGGCGAAGCCACAAGCCCGAAAGGGCAGCGCTCGCGCAGGATCGCGAAATTAATGGGCCGGGTTGCGGGCGTCTGCAGCGCATCGCACGCGGTAGGCGGCGCATCGGCGGTGACTTTCTGGATGGTGCCGCTGGCGAGGCTGCGGCAGACATCGTCCCAGCCTTCGGGCTCGACGGGCACGATCGCGGCATCCGGGCAGGACAACGCGAGGCCCGCCGTCAGGCCGCCTCCGCCGCAGGGAGTGACGATGAGATCGGGCTGACCGTTCATCTGGGCCGCAATCTCGATGCCGGCGCTGCCCTGTCCCTCGATCACCCAGGGATCGGCATAGGCGTGGACGAGCGTGGCACCGCGCCCGGCGCAGACCCGTTCGGCCACTTCGTCGCGGTCCTCGCCGCCGGGCCGGTCGTAAAGCGCGACTTCGGCGCCGAGTGCGCGGGTATTTGCCAGTTTTACGGCGGGTGCATCGACGGGCATCACGATGGTGGCTGCAATGCCAAGCTTGCGTGCAGCCCACGCCACGCCCTGCGCATGATTGCCGCTCGATACGCCGACGACTCCGCGTTCGCGTTCCTCGCCCGAAAGCGCGGTCAGGCGGTGCCAGCCGCCACGGATCTTGAACGCGCCGATGGGCTGCAGGCACTCGGCTTTGCACCAGATTGTCTGGCCGTCGATCTCCAACGGCAGGAGCGGCGTGGGGCGCAGGATTTCCGCAATCTTGCGGGCGGCAAAGGCTACCCCTTCAGCGGTCGGTTCGCGGGTCTGGATCATGCCTCAGGCTCTTAGCCGGAGTGCGAGGACGCTGCCAGCCATCTGCTCGACACTGCCTGCAAACAGGCGTATTTTGCCGGTGTTTCGTCAGGGGAGAATGGGCGATGCCTCAATTCGTGATTGAACGGGAAATGCCCGGCGTGGGTTCGCTCGGGCCGGCGGACCTGAAGGGCGCTTCACAGACATCATGCAGCGTCCTGCGGGATCTGGGGCCGGAGATCCAGTGGGTGCACAGCTACGTCACCGATGACAAGATCTACTGCATCTACCGGGCGCCAAGCGAGGATCTGATCCGCCAGCATGCGGAAACCGCAGGGTTCCCGGCAAACAACATTCAGGAAGTCCGCAGCGTGATCGACCCGACGACTGCGGAATAGACGTCTGAAGGTTCAGTCCCGCAGCCGCAAGGTATAGGACGGATCGCTACGGTCGCGCTTGCCGCCCGTGCTGCCGAGGCCGGTCTCTCCGGGGGCGAGCGGTTCGGTGCGCAGGAAATCGAGCACCATGGTGCGCCGGGCGATCCGCCATTCGCCGCCGCGCTTCTCCATGTGGTCCACATAACGGCCCTGCGCAATGAAATCGCGCTCGGGCCCTTTCGCGTCCGCCGATATGCGGTGTGAAGACGTGGTGTAGTGCTCGGCCCAGGCGGTATCGCCATCGACTTCGACGAGCTGGTTGCCGGTATTGTGCCAGGTCGCGGTGTACTGGCTGAGGATGGTCTGCCCGAGCGCCACAAAAGCGTCGACATCGAGCGTCTCGTGCAGCTGGATCACCGCATCGGGATGGAAGCAGCTGCGCATCAGCGCCTGGTCCATCCGGTCGTTGGCGCGGCAGAAGCGGATATGGACGTCTTTTATCTCGGATTCGGCGATCAGGTCGTCGAGCGTCTTGGCCATAAGGTCTTCTCCGGTGTTCTGTTCTATCGGACCGGGTGAAGACCACAGCAGCTAACGGTCTGCAACAGCGAACCTGTCAGCGGGTCAGGCGCACCAACTGATAATAGCCGACAGGGCCGCGCTCGACTTCGAGGCGCAATCCATGAGCGTGAGCCAGCCGTTCGGCCACTTCGGGCAGATCCTGCCGGGGCGAGACGTGAAAGCGGGCAAGCCAGCCATAGAGGAGCCTGCGCAGAAAACCGGGCAGCCCCGCACAGTCGCCGAAATCCACGATATGCAGCGAGCCGCCGGGCGCCAGCGCGGCGGCGCCACGGGTGAGTGCGCCCTGCCAGTCCGGAATCATCGAAAGCGCATAGGATAGCACCACCCGGTCGAACCCTTCGCGGCCGAACAGGGCAGGGGCGTCGAAGTTGGTCGCGTCGCCAAGGGCGAGCCGTCCGTCGCTGCCGAGCCGCTTGCGCGCATTCTTGAGCATCTCCGAAGAGATATCGAGCCCATGGCAGCGCGTGCCCGGCCAGGCCTTGCGGATCAGTTCCAGATTGCGCCCGGTGCCGCAGCCCAGTTCGAGCACGGCCATGCCGGGCTGCGCGTCGAGTTCGCGGATCAGCCGGTCGCGGCCGAACAGGTAGTACTTGCGGGTCAGGTCGTAGATGTGGCGCTGGCCGCGATAGACCTTGTCCATCAGCACGGCATGGTCGGGCGTGTGCGGCCGCGTCGCCATCGGGTCAGTCCTTCAGCACGTAGAGGTGGACACCGCCGTAGATCGACGAGCGGTCGGCCAAAGTCGCCGTCTCGGACTCTGCGGTGCGGTAGTCCCAGTGGCCGAGGATCGCGTCGGGCACGCGGCCCGGAAGCAGCGAGGGCTCGGCGGCGGTGCGGAACAGCACGCGGGCGCCGGGACGGGCGGTGCGGGTGATTTCGGTCCACAGCTCGGTAAGCTGCTCGTCGGTCATCCAGTCCTGCGCGTCGAGCAGGATGTAGCGGTCGAACGAACCGGCATCGCTATCGCGCAGGACGTGGGTGAAGTTGGCGTGGCGCAGATCGAGCCGGTCGAGCCGTTCGCGCACCTGCGGCAGGTTGGCGGCCTGCAGGTAGGGCGGCAGTGGAGCTTCCTCGCTTTTGCCGTAGCCACGGCCGAAGGCCTGCCAGGCGAAGTAGTTGTCGTTGACCGGGAAGTGGCAGGCGAGCTTTTCCAGGCGCGCGCGCAGCACGTCAGCCATGCGTTGTTCGCCAGCCAGCGCATCGTACTGGGCGGGGGGAATGCCGAGGCCGAACAGCGAGGCGGGGTGGTTGGTCAGCCAGCGCACCAGCTTGCGCTCGAAGATCGGGGCGAAGCGTTCGTCGAACACGCGGCGCTGATCCTCCAGCGAACCTGCGCCCAGGATTTCGGCCGGGTCGATCTTGTAGAGCTTCGCCAGCTTGTGCGCGATACCGATGAAATGGCCCAGCAGGCCATGGCGGTAGACGCCCTTGGTAAAGGCCTTGATGCGGCGGCGGCCGACAAGATCGCGGCCTTCCCAGTAGCGGCGGGTTTCCTCGTCGAGATGCGGTGCGAGGCGTTCGCGGTAGGTTACGAGGTTTTCGGGGTGGTCGGCCTCGGCGATGAAGCGGCGCACGTCGGCATAGTCGGTCAGGTGCCGGATCGCGGTGTGCTTCAGGTCGTTGAGCGCGATATGCGCGGTGTTGAGATCGACCACGGTGATCGCGGCGGGATCGGCAGTGAGATAGGAGAGGGCATTGCAGCCGCCGCTGGCGATCGTGATGATCCGGTTGTCCGGCCCGATCTGCAGCGCTTCCATGTCCGCGACCGGGTCTTCCCAGATCTGCGCATAGACGAGGCCCTTGAACGCGAGCGCAAAGGCCTTGTCGAGCAGGCGGGCGCTGCGCGGGCTTTCGTGGCGGATGACGGCGCCTTCGATGAGCTTGGTGCCGGTAGTCTCGCCGGCGGTCTTGGATGCAGTCTTGGCCATGGTTCGCCCCCGTACATGGAACAGTTTCCTGCCCTTGCTTCTGCGGCATGACCGGGTGATGACGCGCCGATGTCGGTTTATGACAATCCACTGCCGCCTTGAGCCCAGTTGAGTTGTCACACAGGCACCTTATATGCGCGTCTTTGTCTTTTGGCTCCTGAAGGAGATGGTTTGGTGAGCAAGGTTCTGGTGATCGGCGCAGGCGGCGTCGGCTCGGTCGCGGTCCACAAGATGGCCATGAATCCGGATATCTTCAGCGATATCCATCTCGCCAGCCGCACGGTTTCCAAGTGCGACGCGATCGCCGAATCGGTGAAGGCGCGCACCGGCGTGACCGTGAGCACCTATGCCATCGATGCCGACGACGTGGCGGCCACTTCCGAGCTGATCCGCAAGATCGGGCCGAAGCTCGTCGTCAATCTGGCGCTGCCTTATCAGGACCTTGCGATCATGGATGCGTGCCTGGCGACCGGCACGCACTATATGGACACTGCGAACTACGAGCCCAAGGATGTGGCCAAGTTCGAATATCACTGGCAGTGGGCCTATCAGGAGCGCTTCAAGGACGCGGGCCTCATGGCGCTGCTCGGTTCGGGTTTCGATCCGGGCGTGACCAGCGTCTTCGCGATGTGGCTCAAGAAGCACAAGCTGAAGACCATCCGCAAGCTCGACATCCTCGATTGCAACGGCGGCGATCACGGCCAGCCCTTCGCGACGAACTTCAATCCGGAAATCAACATCCGCGAAGTGACCGCGCCTGCGCGCCACTGGGAGAACGGCGCGTTCGTCGAGACCCCGGCGATGAGCAACAAGGTCTCGTTCGACTTCGAGGGCGTGGGCCCCAAGAACATGTACATGATGTACCACGAGGAACTGGAAAGCCTAGCGAAGTTCATCCCCGAAATGGAACGTGCGCGCTTCTGGATGACCTTCGGCGATGCCTATATCCAGCACCTGACCGTGCTGCAGAACGTGGGCATGACCCGCATCGATCCGGTGATGTACAACGGCGTCGAGATCATCCCGCTGCAGTTCCTGAAAGCCGTGCTGCCAGAGCCCGCCTCGCTTGGCGCGACGACCAAGGGCAAGACCAACATTGGTGACATCGCGACCGGCGAAGCGCTCGACGGGTCTGGCGAGAAGACGTTCTACATCAAGAACATCTGCGACCACGAGGCCTGCTACGAGGAAACCGGCAACCAGGCGGTGAGCTACACCACCGGCGTTCCGGCGATGATCGGCGCGGCCATGGTGCTCACCGGCACCTGGAGTGGTGAGGGCGTGTTCAACATGGAGCAGATGGACCCCGATCCGTTCATGGACATGCTCAACACGCAGGGTCTGCCGTGGACGGTCGAGGAACTGAGCGAACCGCTGCCGTTCTGATGGAACGTCAGGTCCTCTTCGTGCACGGCGCGCCGGGCGACGCGAGGACCTGGGCTCCGGTTATCGATGCACTGCCCGCCGGGATTGATGCCCGTGCGATCACGCTGAGCTATTTTGGTCGGGCGGAGTGGCCGGGCGACGGCGGGGATTTCGGCACCCGGCGGCATTGCGACGATGTCGTCGGGTATGTCGAGGCGATGATGGGCCCGCCGGTGGACGTGGTTGCCTGGTCTTTCGGGTGCCATCCGGTTCTGCTGGCGGCGATCGAACGGCCGGAATTGTTCGCATCGCTGACGCTCTACGAACCGAGCCTTGCCACTTATGTGGAGGATGAGGAGGCTCTGGCGAGGTTCGCCGCCGATTGCGAGGAAGCCTTTGTACCCGTCTTCACCATGATGGAAAAAGGCGGCGTTGAAGCGGTGATCGATCTCATCATAGACAACGCGGGCGGTGCCGGGTTCAGCGCGTCGGTGGATCCGCAACGCCGCGCGCACTACGCCGACAGTGCAAGAGTATTTCCGTTGATGATGGGGCAGGGAGAGCCTCCTGTGAAGATTTCCGCATCCGATCTCGGCCGCATCGCTTGTCCGGTCACGGTAGGGTTTGGGGAAAACACGCGTGCCATGTTCGAAGTGCCTTCGCGCGGTGCTGTGCGGGCGCTCAGGTTCGGGCGTCTCAAACAGGTGGAGCGTGCCGACCATATGCTGCCCGAGAAAGATCCCGTCAGGTTCGCGTCGCTGGTCGCGAACTGGCTGAACTGAGGATAAAGAGCCATGGAAACCAGAGCCGGCGATCCGGGCGCTTTCGCCCACTTCGACCTGTCGCGTGTCGACAGCCCCGCTTTCGTGGTCGATGCCGCGAAGCTGCGCAGCAACCTGCAGATCCTGCAGGACATCGGCGAGCGCTCGGGCGCCAAGGTGCTGGCCGCGCTCAAGGCGTTCTCGATGTGGTCGACCGCGCCGATCGTGGGCGAGTATCTCGATGGCGTGTGCACCTCGGGCCTTTGGGAAGCGCGGCTGGCGAGCGAGTTCTACGACGGTGAGATCGCGACCTACTGCGCGGCCTACAAGCCCGACGAACTCGACGAGATCCTGCGCCTCTCGGACCACGTGATCTTCAACTCCCCGCAGCAGATCGAGCGTTGCTGGGCGATCATCGAGGCGGCCCGCGCGCGTGGTGAGGATTTCGACATCGGGCTGCGCATCAATCCAATGCATCCCGAAGGCGAAGTGCCCAAATACGATCCCTCGGCGCCGCATTCGCGCCTCGGCTTCCCGGTCGACCAGCTCACCGACGAGCACGTGGCGATGGTCGATGGCATCCACTTCCACAACCTGTGCGAGCAGGACTTCGAGCCGCTCCAGCGCACCTGGGACAAGGTGTTCGACTACCTCGAGCCCTATTTCGGCCACCTCAAGTGGATCAACGTGGGCGGTGGCCACCATGTGACCCGCGCCGACTACCAGCGCGATGAACTGGTCGAGTTCCTTTCCGACATGTCCGAGGACACCGGCGCGCAGGTCTACATCGAACCTGGCGAGGCCGTGGCGCTCGATGCAGGTATTCTGGTGGGCACCGTGCTCGACACAGGCTGGAACGGGATGCCGGTGGCGGTAGTCGACATTTCCGCCACCTGCCACATGCCCGACGTGATCGAGGCGCCCTACCGCCCGGCCATGCTGGGCGAACTGCCGATCGAGGACGACCGCATGGTGGACGAGGGGCAGGGCGGTGCCGTGCGCCTCGGCGGGCCTTCCTGCCTCGCGGGCGACGTGATCGGCGATTACCGCTTTCCCGAGCCCATCCAGCCGGGCACGCGCTTCGCGTTCCTCGATCAGGCACACTATTCGATGGTGAAGACGACCACGTTCAACGGCGTGCCGCTACCTTCGATCTGGCTGTGGGATTCGGAAACCGACTCGCTCGAATGCATCCGCAGGTTCTCCTACGAGGACTTCCGCGACCGTCTGAGCTGACGCGAAACGAGCGGAGCCTCGGTCTGTCGCTCATCGGGCCCGGTCAATCCCTCTTTGCGCGAATCATTCGCAACCTGCGGTTACTCTCTGCGTTGACCCTATTGATTTCACCGTGCCCCGCTGAGAACGGAGCTCCTCGGTGTCGCAATGGCAACGCCTTGAAAACAAAGGGCCAAGCCGCTCAGAGAGGGGCGGAATGGGATGCAAAAGGTCACTTCTGTGACATTTTTGTGAAGCGCCAAGTTTTTCACTTGCGATTCATGATCGCTGTCCTATATCCGCCCCCTCGCTGCCCCATGGGGACTTCCAAACCGCAAGGCAGCTTCGTCTCTGTGTTGTCTTGGCCACTAGGCCTATTGGGGGTCCCTTGAGTTGCACCAGTATCCTGACGCATCGGCTGTAGCGCGCACCATCGCGCCCGACGAACCGGTTATCCTCAATCGCCCGCACGCCGCTGCGCGCGCTGCCCAGTTCTTCGCGACGAAGTTTCCGGGCAAGTCGCTCTATGCGGTGAAGGCGAACCCGTCGCCCGATCTGATCCAGATCCTGTGGGACAACGGCATCACCCACTATGATGTCGCCTCGATTGCCGAGGTGCGCATGGTGCGTGCGACGCTGCCGCAGGCGACACTTTGCTTCATGCACCCGGTCAAGACCGCGAGTGCGATCCGCGAGGCCTATTTTCAGCACGGCGTGCGCACCTTCAGCCTGGACACCCAGGAAGAGGTCGACAAGATCGTGGCAGCCACCACCGACGCCGAGGGCAACCCGGCGAAGGACCTGCGCCTCTGTGTCCGTCTGCGCGTCTCGTCCGAATATTCGGAGCTGAGCCTCGCATCGAAGTTCGGCATCGATCTGGCTGACGCAGGCGCGCTGCTGCAGTCGACCCGTCAGGTGGCGGACTGGCTGGGCGTGTGCTTCCACGTCGGCTCGCAGGCGATGACGCCGTTTGCCTATGTGCAGGCGCTCGAGCGCGCGCGTGCGGCGATTGCCGATGCGGGCGTCGTCATCGACATGATCGACGTGGGAGGGGGCTTTCCCTCCTGCTATCCGGGCATGGAACCGCCGCCGCTCGAAGATTACTTCGCGATTATCCACCGCCACTTCGAAGCGCTGCCGATCGCCTACAACGCAGAGCTGTGGTGCGAACCCGGCCGCGCGCTGTCGGCCGAGTACAGCTCGCTGATCGTCATGGTGGAAAAGCGCCGCGGCGACGAGCTCTACATCAACGACGGTGCTTACGGCGCGCTCTACGACGCGGCGCACGTGGCATGGCGGTTCCCGGCGCGCCACATTGCGCGCGAGGAAACCAACGACAACGCGGCGATCGACGTGGCTGACTTGCAGGCCTTCTCGTTCTACGGCCCGACCTGTGATGATGCCGACTTCATGGAGGGACCCTTCATGCTGCCCGCAGAGATCAAGGCGGGCGACTGGATCGAGGTGGGCATGCTGGGTGCCTACGGCGCGGCCATGAAGACTGCGTTCAACGGCTTCGGCGGGGCTGAGGTTGTCATCGTGACTGACGAGCCAATGGCGAGCCTCTACACGGGCCGCCCGGACCCGCGCGTCTCGGACAACGTTGTCTCACTGCGCTGAGCCGGCATTACGGGATAGAAAAAAAGCCCGCCGGAAACACTTTCGGCGGGCTTTTTCATGTCTGGTCTCAGTTTCAGGCAGGGATAAACAGGTCTTTCAGCCGGTGTGGCTGGCTGCGCAGGAATTGCGGTGCCACGCGCACTTGTGCGTCTAGTGCCGCCGCGGCGCGCCAGGGCCAGCGCGGGTCGTAGAGCACGGTGCGGGCGAGGGCGACCATGTCGGCGTCGCCCGTCGCGACGATCGCTTCGGCCTGTTCGGGCTCGGTGATCAGCCCCACGGCCACGACCGGGATCGATACCGCTTCCTTCACCTTGCGCGCGAGCGGGACCTGGTAGCTGGGGCCGACAGGGATCTGCTGGGCCGGATGCAGGCCACCGCTGGAGATGTGCATCGCGTCGGCTCCGCGCGCTTCAAGCGCCTTCGAGAAGGCAATGGTCTGTCCGATGTCCCAGCCGCCGTCGACCCAGTCGGTGCCCGAGACGCGCACCGTTACCGGTCTGTCGGCGGGAAACGCCTCGCGCACGGCGTCAAACACTTCGAGTGGGAAGCGCATGCGGTTTTCCAGACTGCCGCCATATTCGTCCGTCCGGTGGTTGGAGAGCGGCGAGAGGAACTGGTGGAGCAGGTATCCGTGTGCCGCATGGATCTGGATGGCATCGATGCCGAGCCGCGCTGAACGCCGTGCGGCCTCGGCGAAGGCATCACGGATGCGCGCCATTCCGGCCTTGTCCAGCGCTTCAGGCGCGTTTTCGTCAGGTTGGAACGGAATGGCAGAGGCCGACACCGTCTGCCATCCGTTTGGTTCGTTCGGCGCGATCTGGCCGCCGCCGTCCCAGGGCTTGGCCGTGCTGGCCTTGCGTCCGGCGTGAGCCAGCTGGATTGCAACCGGCATCGGCGACCAGCGCCGCACTTCGTCCAGAACCTTGCTCATGGCGGCTTCGGTGCCGTCGTCCCACAGGCCGACGTCGGCATAGCTGATGCGCCCTTCCGGCGTCACGGCGGTCGCCTCGATCGTCAACACGCCCGCACCGGACAGGGCAAGCTGGCCGAGGTGGATCGCGTGCCAGCTGGTCATCCGCCCGTCTTCGGCGGAATACTGGCACATCGGGGCAATGACGATGCGGTTGGGCAGGGTAAGACCGCCGACGGTCACCGGTTCGAACAGCTTGGCCATGAATGTGTCCTTGTGTCTGACCGCAGCAGTGGGGGGAGAGGTGGCTGCGGCAGGCACGACGTGGTGCTTGCTCAGACAAAAGAAAAGGGCCTCTGGCACCTGGCCGGAGACCCTTTTCGATAGAATAACTTGGCTGGAGAAAAGGTGGCCTCAGGCCGCCAGCTTCATCTCCATGCGCTCCCAGATCTCGACGAGCGCATTGGTGAGCTCGTCCATCATCTCTTCAGTATGGGCAGGGCCCGGCGTGAAGCGCAGCCGCTCGGTGCCGCGGGGCACGGTCGGGAAGTTGATCGGCTGCACATAGACACCGTATTCGGCGAGGAGGATGTCGCTGATCTTCTTCGCCATCACCGGATCGCCGACCATGAGCGGGACGATGTGCGTGGTCGAATTCATCACCGGAAGGCCTGCGTCGCGGAACTTCTGCTTGAGCATCGCGGCGGCGCGTTGCTGCCCTTCGCGCTCTTCGGTGGAGCTCTTGAGGTGCTTTACCGAGGCGAGCACGCCTGCCACCAGTACCGGCGAGAGCGAGGTGGTGAAGATGAAGCCCGGCGCATAGGAGCGGATGCAGTCGATGATCTTCTGGTCGGCCGCGATATAGCCGCCCATGACGCCGAAGGCCTTGCCCAGCGTGCCTTCGATGATGTCGATGCGGTGGGCCGCCTCGTCACGGTCGGTAATGCCGCCGCCGCGCGGGCCGTACATGCCGACGGCGTGGACTTCGTCGATGTAGGTGAGGGCGTTGTACTTGTCCGCCAAGTCACAGATCGCGTGAATCGGGGCAACGTCGCCGTCCATCGAATAGACGGATTCGAAAGCGATCAGCTTGGGCAGCGCGGGATCGGTTTCGGCCAGAAGCTGTTCGAGGTGCTCCAGGTCGTTGTGGCGGAACACCTTCTTCTCGCAGCCCGAATTGCGGATGCCGGCGATCATCGAGGCGTGGTTGAGTTCGTCCGAGAAGATCACGCAGCCCGGTAGCAGCTTGGCGAGCGTCGAGAGTGTGGCGTCGTTCGAGACATAGCCCGAGGTGAAAAGCAGCGCGCCTTCCTTGCCATGCAGGTCGGCCAGTTCGCTTTCCAGCTCGATATGGTAATGCGTGTTGCCGCCGATATTGCGGGTGCCGCCCGAACCGGCACCGACGTCGTGCAGCGCCTCTTCCATAGCCTCGATCACCTTGGGATGCTGGCCCATGGCGAGATAGTCGTTGGAGCACCACACGGTGATCGGCTTGGGCCCGTTGTGGCCGGCAAAGCAGCGCGCGTTAGGATAGGCGCCCTTGTTGCGCAGGATATCGATGAAGACGCGATAGCGGCCTTCCGAGTGAAGGCGCTCGATCGCCTGGTCGAAGATGTGCTCGTAGTTCACGAATTCCAGTCCTGCATTACCGTGTCCGGCCGGTCCATTCTGGTTTGCCGGTTTATCTTCTAGGCGGCCATTACATGATCGTTTGGCCCAATGCCAGCGGCTAGTCCCGCTAAGAGTGATCGGAAAACCATTTAGAGACATGAGGCGTAGCAACCGATTCATGGGCCGTGATCACGGTCATATCGGGCGCTGCCCGTCGCAGGGCATTGATCGTCATCAACCAGGACTTGGTTTCCGTACCGGCGTCGGGCACGTCGTCACGTTCAGTCAGCCTGGCGGGGGGGACAAGCGCGTTCAGACTTTCCTTAACCCTGGCAGCTGGACCGGTGAACAGGAATTCGCGCCCGTTCTGAAGCCGGACATAGACCAGCTTCGCGTGCGGGCCCAGCCCCGGAGCGGGCAACACGACTACTCCGGGAGCAAGCGGATACGGGGCTGTATTCGTGTTGTGCTGCTGTCCGAGGTGCAGGTTGCCCGTATGCAGTGCGCTGTCGCTGAGGACGACGGTGTGGGCGGCACGGGCGCGCACTCGGTCCACTCGCCTCTGCGCGGCCGAATCATAGTCGGCGATGCCGTAGCTCTCGGCGGTTGCGCGCGTCACACCAGCATCGATCACGATAGGCGTTTTGCCAGGAACGGTAAGTTCATAGGACCACACCGCGATCGGAATGGGCCTTAGCCCCCAGCCTGCAACGAGGCGGTTGCGCATGATCCTGCAGTGCCCCACCAATTCGCTCCGCACCCGGCCGGGGCGGGGGCCCTCCAAGGTATCGGCCAGCTTGCGCAATTCGGTCATCGTTACTGCTTTGGGGCCAACGCCAGCAGATGCCGGGTCGTCCATCAGATACCAGTAATAGGGAAAACTGATGATCGCGATGCAGGCAAGCAGCCAATAGTTCAGTCGGCGCGTCAAAACCGTTCGACCTTCCGCAATCCGTAACGCGTCAGCATCTCGCCATAGATGTCCGGCATGTCGTCCCGGCCGGTGAGTAACGCCCTGTCGGGGACTTGGCGAGACCATTGCTGCCCTTCGGTGAGGCGGGCGATCTGACGGGCGATGCCCTGTGCGCCATGGACGAAGCGAACGCCGGGGCCAAAGGCCTGTGACAGCTCTTCCTCCAGCAACGGAAAGTGCGTGCAGGCCAGCACGACCGTGTCGATCCGGTTGCCGCCTGGCATCGCGCGCAGGGCTTCGGCTGCGCCCGTGATGGCCGCACGGTCGAAAGGTTCGCCGCGCAGCTTGGCTTCGGCCGCATCGACAAGGCTGGGCGCGCCATGGCGCAGCAGGACCTTGTCGGCGGCGAATTCGTGCTCAAGCCGGTCGACATAGGCCTGGCGGATTGTCGCCTCGGTGCCGAGCAGACCGATCACACCACTCCTTGTCATGGCCGCTGCGGGCTTGATCGCGGGGACCGTGCCAACGATGGGGACTTCCAGAACCTCGCGAACCATGCCGAGCGCGATGGTCGAAGCGGTGTTGCAGGCAATGCAGACCAGGCGCGGGTGGAAGCGCTCTGTCATGCGGCCAAGAAGGCCGGCGACGCGCGCGGCAATCTGGGCTTCCGTTTTCGAACCATAGGGCAGGCCTGCAGTGTCGGCGGCATAGATCACCGCTGCATCGGGCAACTGATTACGCACCTCCTCCAGCACGGTCAGCCCACCGACTCCGGAATCGAACAGGAGGATCGGCGCGGCGGGATCGACGGGGGGCGTCGATGCCTGTTGCGGAGCGCGGAGCGTTTCGGTTGTCATTGTCATGTCCTGTACCTTGCCACCTGTTAACCGCCGGAATGTGCAAAGAGCAACGTACAATACTGCAAGCCGGGTTCTGCTCGGCGCGACAAGCGGCTAAGGCGGCGCGCATGAATTGGATTCTCCCTTTGGCGCTGGGATATGCGCTTGGATCGGTGCCGTTCGGGCTCATTATCACCCGGCTTGCGGGCGCCGGTGATCTGCGCAGCATCGGCTCGGGCAACATCGGCGCGACGAATGTACTGCGGACCGGCCGCAAAGGGTTGGCTGCCGCCACGCTGCTGCTGGACCTGCTCAAGGGGCTCGCGGCCGTGCTGATCGCGGCGCACTTCTGGCCCGAATGGGCAGGGCTCGGCGCGCTCGGCGCGTTTCTGGGCCATTGCTTTCCGGTCTGGCTGAAGTTCAAGGGCGGCAAGGGAGTCGCGACCACTGCCGGAGTGGCGTTTGGCCTCGCCTGGCCGGTAGGGCTGGCTTACGCCGTCACCTGGATCGGCCTGCTCGCGGTGGTGCGCATTTCCTCGGTTGCGGGGATGAGTGCTGCAGTGGTCGCGCCGCTCGCCGCACTGGCCCTGGGCCATCAGGACGTAGCCCTGGTGCTGGCGGTGATTGCCGCAATCGTGCTGTTCCAGCACCGCGAGAACATCGCGCGCCTCCGCGCCGGTACCGAGCCGAAAATCGGAGGCGGCAAGAAGGCATGAGCGCGGGGGTGGGGCTGTCTCAGGACGAAGCTTTCGCCCGAATCCGCCTGCTGCGTTCGCCCAACATCGGGCCGGTTACGTACACCCAGCTGCTTGCCCGTTTCGGCGATGCCTGCACGGCCATCAACGCATTGCCGGATCTGGCCGGGCGCGCGGGCAAGCCATATGCCGCTGCGCCGAAGGAGCGCATCCACGGCGAGATCGCCGCTGTGCGCAAGGCTGGTGCGCGCTATCTCTTCCACGATTCAGAGGACTACCCTCCGCTTCTCGCAACGATTGAAGGCGCGCCGCCAGTCCTGACGGTGCGGGGCAATGCCGGATTGGCGCTGCGGCCCTGCGTGGCCATTGTCGGCGCGCGCAATGCCTCGGCGGGTGCGGTTAAGCTGGCGCGGGATTTCGCCCATGGTCTGGCCGAGATGGGCTTCACGGTCGTTTCGGGTCTTGCCCGCGGCATCGACGGCGCCGCGCATGAGGGGGCTCTGGGGGCTGGAGAGGGCGGTTTGACCATCGGTGTGATCGCCAGCGGCATCGACATCGCCTATCCGCCTGAGCATGGCCGCCTGCAGGAACGTATCGCGGCAGAAGGCCTGCTGCTTGCCGAGCAACCGCCGGGCACCGAGCCGCTGGCGCGCCTTTTTCCCACCCGCAACCGGATCATCGCCGGTCTGGCGGCCGGGACTGTCGTGGTTGAGGCCGCGCCGAAATCGGGTTCGCTCATCACTGCAAGGCTGGCGGGGGAGATGGGGCGTGAAGTCATGGCGATCCCCGGCTCACCGCTCGATGCCCGCTCGCATGGCTGCAATCAGCTCATCCGTGACGGGGCCGTGCTGGTGCAGTCGCCGGAGGACGTGGCGGAATTGCTCTCCGGGTTCGATGGCGCGCTCCGGTATGCACCGCCGGAACCGGTGCAGGCGCTCGATGCCGGGCATGAGGTCATGCGCGAAGAGAGGCCCGCCGCAATCGCGGGGCTCCTCACCAGCGCACCCGTCGCTGTTGACGAACTGATCCGCCAGTCCGGCGCTAGTGCTGCAGCCGTTCAGCTCGCCTTGCTGGAGCTGGAAATCGCGGGAAAGCTAGTACGCCATGCGGCAGGGCGCGTCAGTCTCGCCTGAGGGACGGCCTAGCGCACGTCAGCAACGGTTCAGCCTTGGCACGCGATTTTCTCCCGGTGGCGCGTTGAAAGGGAGCGGATCAATGGGAGCGACAATTTCAAGGACCACGGTTTCCACATTGCTCGGAATGGCGCTGACGGGCAGTTCGATGCCCCTGGCACTGACCCCGGTGCACGCTTCGGCTCGGGCCAGCGAAGAAGGGTTCTGCCGCCGTCCGGCGCCATTGCCTGAACTGGGCCCCGAAGTGGAAGGGAACCAGCAGCAGCGCCACAGGCCAAGCCCACGGCACCCAGTCGCCGAAGGGGTGCCAGCAGTCACCACGCCGGCTCCACCTCCGCCCCCTCCTGCCATGGCAGTGGCTGCGCCTCCGGCACCTGCGCCGGTTATCGTGCCAACCGGAAAAGCTTCGGACGTTGCAGTGACGGCCATGCGCGCTCCGTCCTCAGAGGCTGAACGGGCCCGTGAGAGCGTCACGATGCCCTTTCCGCCGGGGCATCGCCGCCCCCAGCCGCAGCCCCAGAGCGGTCTGCTGACGGCAGGGGAACATGATGACCTGCTCAATCCCGAACTCTACTCCGACTATGTCCGCAAGTCCGATCTCGGCCAGCAGGTGCGGGCACTGCCGGCGCTCGACACTGCGCGGCTGATCACCGTCGAGGTCAAGGACACGCGCGGTCGTCCGGCGCCGTTCGTGCCGGTGACACTGCGCTGCGCTGACGGCAACAGCCTCACGTTCACCACGCAGGCGGACGGCACCGTGGTGTTCTTCCCGGGCATGGATCGCCTGTCCTCCACGGTCCGTGTCCGCGCGGGTGACGAGGCATGGCGGACGGTTGAAGTGCCCCGGCGCGCCGGGACCGGCCGCATCGGCTTCACCGTGGATGCACCGGTGCGCAAAGTGACGAAACTCGATCTCGGGCTGGTGGTCGATGTCACTGGCTCGATGTCTGACGAATTGCGGTTCCTGCAGGCCGAACTCGATTCCATCGTGGCCAGTCTTAACGCCCGCCACCCCGATCTCGATATCCGTGTGGGCATGACCTTCTACCGCGACAAGGGCGATGCCTTCGTGACTCGCACTTATGGGTTCACGGGAGACATCGCAGAGGCCCGCGAGCAGCTTGGCCGCCAATACGCGGGCGGCGGCGGGGACTATCCCGAATCCATGCAGGACGCGCTGATCCGCGCCGCAAACCAGCAATGGCGCCCCGATGCGGTCAAGACACTGCTTCTGGTCGCCGATGCGCCGCCGCACGACGGCGACGTTCCCACTGCCTGGCTCGCAGCCGAGCACTTGCGGGCGCAGCGCGTCCAGATCGTGCCGGTGGGAGCCTCGGGCGTCGCGGACCTCGCAGAATACGTGATGCGGGCGATGGCAGCCGCTACCCAGTCGCGCTACGCCTTTCTCACCGACGACAGCGGCATCGGCAACCCGCACGCCCCGCCCGCGATCGACTGCTACCTCGTCACCCGGCTCGACAAGCTGCTGACCCGCATCATCGACAGCCAGGTTTCCGGCCGTCGCATCGAGCCCGACAAGGCCGAAGTGATCCGCGAAGTGGGGCATTACGATGCAGGCAAATGCGTGCTGCCTGAGGGTTTCGGAAAAGAAACCTGACCGATCGCCACAGTGCTGCCATCAAGGGGTGCTTGACGGGGCGCCCCTTGGATTCCCACCCTATGCGTACACACATACGCGTACGCGCACACGTGAGGGCGTGCGCAGGGGCATAACGAAAGTCTGAAATGCAGCTCGTCATCGTCGAATCTCCCGCCAAGGCCAAGACCATCGAGAAGTACCTGGGCAAGGACTACAAGGTCCTCGCCTCCTACGGCCATGTCCGTGACCTGCCGCCTAAGGACGGCTCGGTCCGCCCCGACGAGGGCTTCGAGATGGACTGGGAGCTTTATGGCGACAAGCAGAAGCAGGTCCGGGCGATCACCGATTACGCCAAGGAGGCCGACCGCCTGATCCTCGCGACTGACCCTGATCGCGAGGGCGAGGCGATTTCGTGGCACGTGCTCGAACTGCTCAAGAAGCGCCGGGCTCTGCCGAAGGATGTGCAGCGCGTGACCTTCAACGCCATCACCAAGGACACCGTGACCAAGGCGATGCAGGCGCCGCGCGAGCTCGATCAGGATCTGATCGACGCCTATCTCGCCCGCCGCGCGCTCGATTACCTGTTCGGCTTCACGCTTTCGCCAGTGCTCTGGCGCAAGCTGCCGGGCGCCAAGTCGGCGGGCCGCGTGCAGTCGGTGGCGCTGCGCCTGATCGTCGACCGCGAGCGCGAGATCGAGGCGTTCACGCCGCAGGAATACTGGTCCGTCGCCGCGCAGATGGCGCATGACGGCACCGACTTCACCGCCAAGCTGGTGACGTTCGAGGGCCAGAAGCTCGACCGCCTGAGCCTGGGCGAAGAAGGCATCGCCATGCGCGCCAAGGCGGCGGTGGAGCAGGGCGCCTTCAAGGTCGAACAGGTCGAGACCAAGCCGCACCGCCGCAACCCGCAGCCGCCGTTCACCACTTCGACCCTGCAGCAGGAGGCCGCGCGCAAGCTCGGCTTCTCGGCCAGCCAGACGATGCGTGTGGCGCAGCACCTCTACGAGGCAGGCGCCATCACCTACATGCGTACCGACGGCGTGCAGATGGACCCGAGCGCGATCTCGGCCTGCCGCGTGGCGATTTCAGACCGCTATTCGGGGCACTACCTGCCCGAAAAGCCGCGCCACTACGAAACCAAGGCCAAGAACGCGCAGGAGGCACACGAGGCCATCCGTCCCACCGACTTCGCCAAGGACCGCTATGGTTCGGGCGACGATGCCAAGCTCTACGACCTGATCTTCAAGCGCGCGATGGCGAGCCAGATGGCCTCGGCCGCGCTGGAACGCACCACCGTCACGCTGCGCGACGGCACCGGCCGCAACGAGCTGCGCGCCACCGGGCAGGTCGTGAAGTTTCCCGGCTTCCTCGCCGTCTACGAGGAAGGGCAGGACAACAAGTCCGACGACGAGGACGGGGGCCTGCTACCGTTCATGAAATCGGGCGACATGCCGGCCAAGAAGGGCGTCACCGCCGAGCAGCACTTTACCCAGCCGCCGCCGCGCTTTTCCGAAGCCAGCCTCGTCAAGCGGCTGGAGGAACTGGGGATCGGCCGCCCGTCCACTTACGCCGCGACGATCCAGGTCCTGAAGGACCGCAATTACGTGCGTACCGAGAAAAACCGTTTCTTCGCAGAGGAATCGGGCCGTCTTCTCACGGCGTTTCTCGAACGCTTCTTCGAGCGCTACGTCGCCTATGACTTCACGGCGGGCATGGAGGACGAACTCGACGACGTCTCGGGCGGCCGTCAGGCATGGAAGGAACTGCTCGAAAGCTTCTGGCGCGATTTCAAGCCGAAGTCCGACGAAGTGATGGAAAAGAAGCCTTCGGAAGTGACCGAGGTGCTCGACGAATTCCTGTCTGACTACCTCTTCCCGCCCAAGGCCGACGGTAGCGATCCGCGCCAGTGCCCCAAGTGCGCCGAAGGCAAGCTGTCGCTGCGCGGTGGCAAATATGGCGCGTTCGTTGCCTGCTCGAACTACCCGGAGTGCAAGTTCACTCGCAAGTTCGCGCAGCCGGGCGGCAATGGCGAACAGGCCGACGACGAGGCACTGGGCAAGGATCCCGAGACCGGTCTGGAAATCACCCGCCGAGTCGGCCGGTTCGGGCCTTACATCCAGCTTGGAGAAGGCAAGGAGGCCAAGCGCGCCTCGATCCCCAAGGATATCGACGAACTGACGCTGGAGTGGGCGCTCAAGCTGCTCAGCCTGCCACGCACGGTAGGCACGCACCCCGAAACGGGCCAGGAGATCGTGGCCAACATCGGGCGCTACGGTCCGTACCTGCTGCATGACGGCAAGTACGGCAAGCTCAAGACCACCATGGACGTGTTCGAGACCGGCATGAACGCGGCGGTCTCGATCCTGGCCGAGGCCGCGCAGGGCGGCGGGCGCGGTGCGCGGGCCAAGGCCGAGCCGATCAAGGTGCTGGGCAATCACCCCACCAGCGAAGGCGAGATGAAGGTCATGGCCGGACGCTATGGCCCCTACGTCACCGACGGCACCACCAACGCCACGCTCCCGCGCGATCAGAAGCCCGAGGACCTCACTGCCGAGCAGGCGATCGCGCTGATCGACGCCAAGGCGGCCAAGGGGCCCGCCAAGGGCAAGAAGAAGGCGGCGCCGAAGAAGAAGGCTCCGGCGAAGACCGCCGCGAAAAAGGCGCCTGCGAAGAAGGCGGCGGTCAAGGCCTCGCCCGATCAGGGCGATGACGTGCCGTGGGAGGCAGGCGAATGAGCGCGAAGATCGCCAAGCACAAGCAGCCCTGGAAGCCGGAAGAACTGCAAAAGCTGCAGACCCTCGCGGGCAAGGGCAAGGGCCTCAAGGAAATCGCCAAGGCTCTCAACCGCACCGAGGAATCGACCAAGGATGCCGCACGCCAGCATGGCTTCGGCATCGCCAAGGCGCGCTGAGGTGGAGCATTTCCGGCAGTTCAGAGCGTACTTGCGCACGCGCGGCCCGATGCTTATCTGGGTGTCATGGCTATCCGCGAAATCCTTGAAGTTCCCGATCCGCGCCTGAAGCAGATCTCCGCCCCTGTCGAAGCGTTCGACGATGATCTGAAGACGCTCGTCGAGGACATGTTCGAGACGATGTACGACGCGCCGGGAATCGGCCTGGCAGCGATCCAGGTTGGCGTGCCGCTGCGCGTCCTGGTGATCGATCTCCAGCCTGAGGACCCGGATGCAGAGCCCGAGGTGTGCACCGCGCATGGCGGGCATCATCACACGCACCAGCCGACGCTGAAGGAGCCGCGGATCTTCATCAATCCCGAGATCCTCGATCCTTCCGAAGAGCACACGGTTTATCAGGAAGGCTGCCTCTCGGTGCCCGAGATCTATGCCGACGTGGAACGCCCCTCGCGCATCCGCGCCCGCTGGCAGGACATTGAAGGCAATGTCCACGAAGAAGACATGGATGGCCTGATGGCCACCTGCCTCCAGCACGAGATGGATCACCTCGAAGGCATCCTTTTCATTGACCACCTCTCGCGCCTGAAGCGCCAGATGGCGCTCAAGAAGCTGGACAAGCTGCGCAAGGCAGCGTGAGCCGGGGATAACCCGCCCAGAGGACTGGCGTTCCTGAAACGTTCTGGTTAGACTGCCGGGATGGAAATCGCTGTCGCCGCCATCGCCGCGCTCGTCATCGGCCTCATCCTGGGCTGGTTTTTCGGCTCCCGTCCGGCTGCCCAGTGGCGCCAGCAGGCAGAGGCCCGCGAGCGTGAGGTGCGCGAACATGCCGATGTGCGCGATCGCGAGATGCGCGAGCTTGACGCGAAATACCTGCGCACCTTTGCCGATCTGGAAGCGGCGCGCGAACGCGCCAGCCGCGCTGATGCGCTGGCCGAGGCGCTCGATCAGGCGCGGCGCGATCATGCGGGCGAGCTGGACCGGGTGCGTGCCGCCTCAACGCAGGCGTTGGAAACACTGCGGACCGATCAGGGCGCGACGCTGGACCGCACGCGCGGCGAACTGACGCAAGTTTTGGAACGCACCCGTGCCGAGCACGCGCAACTGGTCGATACCCTGCGGCGCGAACAGCGTGAGCTGGCATCCGAACTGGCCACCCTGCGCGAGAAGTCGGCCAATTTCGACGAGCAGAAGCGCCTGCTGATCGAAGCGCAGGAGGCGCTGCGCAAGGAATTCGAGAATGCCGGGGCCAAGGTGCTCGAAGGCGCGCAGGAAGCCTTCCTGCGCCGCGCGGGCGCCCGCTTCGAGGAGAGCGAGAAGGCTAACGCGGAACGCATCGCCCGCCTGCTGGCGCCGGTCGGCGAGCGTCTCAAGAGCTACGAGGAGCAGGTGACCTCGCTGGAAGCCAAGCGCGTCGATTCCTTCGGCCAGCTCACCGGCCTCATCCAGTCGATGCGCGAAGGGCAGGAGAAGGTGCGCGAGGAAGCTGCGCGGCTCGGCAATTCACTGCGGAATGCCCCCAAGGCGCGCGGGCGCTGGGGCGAGCAGCAGCTGCGCAACGTGCTGGAGCAGTGTGGGCTCACCGAACATACCGATTTCGTCACCGAACACTCGATCGATACCGAGGACGGCCGCTTGCGGCCGGATGCGATCGTCAACATCCCCGGCCAGAAGAAGCTGGTGATCGACGCCAAGGTCTCGCTCAACGCCTATCAGGAAGCCTTCGAGGCGCAGGATGATGTGACCCGCGACGCGGCACTGCGCCAGCACGTCGCCTCGATGCGAAATCACGTCCAGACGCTGGGCGCCAAGAGCTACCAGAGCCAGTTCGAGGATGCGCCCGACTATGTGGTGATGTTCGTGCCCGGCGAGCACTTCGTGGCCGCTGCGCTGGAGCAGGATCCGGAGCTGTGGGACTTCGCCTTCCGCAACCGTGTCCTGCTGGCGACGCCGACCAATCTGGTCGCGATCGCGCGCACCGTGGCGCAGGTCTGGCGGCAGGACGGACTGGCCCGAGAGGCGCGCGAGATCGGTCGGATGGGCGGAGAACTCTACGACCGGCTTGCCGTCGCGGCCGAGCACATGAAGCGCGTCGGTGCGGGGCTGGAAACGGCGGTGAACAACTACAACAAGTTCGTCGGTAGCTTCGAGCGCAACGTGCTGAGCTCTGGACGCCGCCTCAAGGACAAGCACATCGAGATCGGCAAGCGCGAGATCGAGGATGTGCCCACCATCGAATCTTCACCGCGCTACGGTGCCGAGGCTCTCACCGGTCCGGAAGGCGGAGCGGAGCAGGCGGAAGCTGCGGAGTAAAGGGCCTACCCGCCCTTGGCCGGGACCTTCGCGTTCTCGACCCGCACCAGCTCGGCGGTGTGGCCGCTCGATTGCAGGAGCATGCGGTCGCCGTCCACTGCAAAACGCGGTGTGGCGACGAGGAGGGCGCCCACGGCGCGTTCCTGCTGCCAGGCGGATGCCGCGCAGACCATCTCGGTCTGATCCAGCGGGCCTGCAACGAGACGGTTCTGGTCGGTTCGCCATGGGCCGCCCAGATGGTTGCAGCCCACCTGAACGCCGAGTTGGCCGTTCCGGAAAGTCATCTGGGCATCGGTTGCAATGGGCTGCTGCCCGTCAATCCGCTCGAAACGCCAACTGGTCTGCGCAAGGTGCGAGCGGTCTCCTCCATCGGAGCATCCGGCGGCAAGGGCCGGCAGGGCAAGGAGGAAAGCGAGTCGCTGCATGATCTCCCAACAATGTCATGCAACATATTAGAGTTCGGTGAATAACTCCGTCACCGTTTGTGCAGGTGCGCCAGCGCCTCGTAGGCCAGTACGGCGCCTGCCACGGCGGCATTGAGGCTGTCCGCCCGCCCCAGCATGGGGATCGTGACACGCAGGTCGCAAGCGTCCTCGTAAGCGGCGGGAAGGCCCTGTGACTCGTTGCCGACCATCAGAAAGCAGGGGACCGCGTAAGGCGCCTGCCGGTAGTCGGTGGGATCGCGAAGGGAGGCGGCGACGAGCTGGCCCGCGCCCGAGCGCAGCCAGGGCAGGAATTCCTCCCAGCGGGCCACAGCCAGTTGCTGGGTAAAGATGGCGCCCATGCTGGCGCGAACCGCCTCGACCGAGAAGGGGTCGGCGCAATCGTCGAGCAGGATCAACCCGCCTGCGCCGACCGCGTCGCCGGTGCGCAGCATCGTGCCCAGATTGCCCGGATCGCGCAGCGCCTGCGCCACCAGCCAGATCGGGGAGGCATTGCGCTCGAGTGAAGATAGCCGGGTATCGAATTCCGCGAAGACGCCCGCCACCGCCTGCGGATTGTCCTTGCCGGTGACTTTGGCGAGGATATCGACGTCCATCTCCACCACTTCGCCGCCGGCCTTGTCCACGGCGTCTTCGAGCGCGTCGAGCAGCGGGTGCGGTTCGCGTCCGGTCGCCATCACGAGGATCTCGGGCACCTTGCCGCATTCGCGGGCATCGGTCAGCAGCCGCAGGCCCTCGGCGAGAAAACGCTTTTCGCGCTTGCGGTGCTTCTTCTCCCGCAGCGAGCGCAGGAACTTCACCATGGGATTGGAGAAGCCGGTTATGGTGCGGCGGACTGCCAAGGGACGTTACTCTTCGCCGAAACCATCCCTGACGAGCGTCGCCAGCGTGGACAGCGCGCCTTCCGCGCCGTCGCCGCTGCAGGCAATCTCGATGGTATCGCCCTTGGCCGCGCCCAGCATCATCAGCCCGAGGATCGAGCTTCCGGCAGCGGAAGTGCCTTCCTTTGAAACAGTTACCAGAATGCCGGCGGGCAGTTCGGCGACGTGGTTCACGAACTTGGCGCTGGCCCGCGCGTGCAATCCACGCTTGTTGACGATCAGCACCGCTTCACGGCAATCGATCATGCATCCTGTCCCAGGTATTCGCTTGCTATCGTTATGTAATTCCGCCCGGCATCGCGTGCGGCATTGGCAGCATCGCGTACAGACATGCATTCGCGCGCCTTGGCGAGACGGATCAGCATGGGCAGGTTGATGCCCGCGATCACTTCCACCTTGCCTGCCTGCATTAGCGAGATCGCCAGATTGGAGGGCGTTCCGCCGAAAAGGTCGGTGAGGATTATGACGCCCGAGCCGCTGTCCACCTTGGTGATGGCCTCGGCGATTTCGCTGCGGCGGCGTTCCATATCGTCGTTGGGGCCGATGCACACTGTCACGACATCGGCCTGATCGCCAACGACGTGCTCCATGGCATGGACGAATTCCTCGGCGAGATTGCCGTGGGTAACCAGGATCATACCGATCATGCTGGAAGTGCGCTCCGAATTTCCTGCAAACGCACCCGGGCATTGGTTTCATTTTTCACGCCGCGGACCCCCTTCCAGAAGATCGGCTGCTCGCGAGCCCAAGTTGCGGTGCAGCAATGTGGGCGAAAATCCTGCTTGACGCAAGGCTGCTGCAATCTGTTCGGCGGTAAACACGGAACGGTGTCTCCCTCCGGTACACCCGAAGGCAATGTGGACGTAGGCCTTACCCTGTGCCTGGTAGCGCGGAAGGAGCAGAAGGAGGAGATCTCGGATACGCGCAAACGCTTCTTCGAAGGCCGGATCCCTGCGGATGTAGTTGCCGACTGCCGGGTCCTGACCCGTCTGTGGGCGCAGTTCCGCGTCCCAGTGCGGATTGTCGAGAAAACGCATGTCGAAGACCAGATCGGCCACCGGGGGCATGCCGCGGGAGAAGCCGAAGCTGGAGACCGTGACAGTCATTTCCTCGTTTGCCGTGGATGCGAATCGTTCGCGAATCACGCGTTGCAGGTCGTTGGACGTGTACCCGCTCGTGTCGATCAGCATTTCCGCCCAGCGGCGCAGCGGCGCAAGCACTTCGCGCTCGGCGCGGATGCCAGTGGAAACCGGAGCGTCGGAAGCCAGTGCGTGGCGGCGGCGCGTTTCGTTGTAGCGACGTTCCAGCTCTGCGCTCGAGCAATCGAGGAACAGGGTGCTGAGCTCGATGTCGTCGCGTCCTTCCAGCGCCTTGACCTGGGCAATGATGCGGTCGGGGTTGAAGCCGCGGGTGCGGGAATCAAAGCCGATGGCCAGCGGGGTGCGGGCTTCCTCTCCGGTTTCGGGCGCGCTTTCGATCAGGCCGTCGAGCAGGCGGATCGGGAAGTTGTCGACGATTTCCCAGCCCAGGTCTTCGAGAACGCGCAGTGCCGTCGTCTTGCCTGCGCCCAGCATGCCGGTGACGAGCAGCACGCGCTGCCTGCCGGACCTTGTCTCGATTTCCCCGGAATTAACGCCCATGCCACCTGTTTGCGCCGCAGCGAGCCGAAAGGAAAGGGGGCGATTTCAGAATTGCAATCCGTACTGCCGCAAGGCCAGTTCCACCTTGATTGCGGGAGGATGAGCGTCAGGCCAGATGCGCACCAGCGGCACTGCCAGTCCAGCGATTTCGGTGGTGTCAGGCTCCTCGATATAGCGCGGCGCCTCGGGATCGAGCGCGATTGCGAGCGCGACGGGGGCCTCGTTGCGGAAGGGGAAGGTCAGAACGCCAAGGTTGCGCACTTCCATCAGTCCGCGGGTGCGCGGATGAGGGCGGGCGATCACGCGGCCGTTTTCGGCCACCAGCAGCACGCCGTCATCGCTCACCAGTTCGGCACCGCGGTCGACCAGAGTCAGCGCCAGGGACGATTTTCCGGTTCCCGGAGCCCCTTCGATCAGGATGCCCCGGCCGCCGATGGCAACGCAGCCGGCCTGGCGCACGATGGGGGTGGCAGCAGTGGTCATTCGTCGTCTTGCCAGCCGGGCAGGGATAGGACGAACCGCGCGCCGGGTGCGCCATCAGTCCGGTCGGTCGCCACCAGCTTGCCGAAATGCGCTTCGACAATGGTACGTGCGATGGCGAGACCCAGCCCGGAGTGCTTGCCGAATTCTTCACTGTCAGGCCGCAGCGAATGGAAACGTTCGAAAATGCGCTCACGCGAGGGTTCAGGAATACCGGGGCCATGATCCGAGATGGCGATCTCCACTCGCTGATTGGCGCGGGCCAGTACGACTTCGATGGCGCTGCCTTCGGGCGAGAACGACACCGCGTTGTCGAGCAGGTTCTGCAACACGCGCTCGAGGCGCGGGGCGTCTCCGGGCACGACGAGATCGCATTCCCCTTCACGCACGATCGAAACCGCGCATGTGCCGTTGACGCCGCGCTGGCCGCGCTCGCTGACCAGGGCCTGGACCAGCCGCAGCATGTCGACCGGCTCGAACGTTGTGCGGCTGAGCTGCGCGTCGATCCGGCTGGCGTCGGCGATTTCGGTGACGAGAAAGTCGATCCGCCGCACGTCGTCCTTGGCGACGCCAATCAGTTGGCGGCGCAGGTCGGGGGCCTCGACCCGGTCGAGGCTTTCCAGCGCGCTGCGCAGTGAAGTGAGCGGGTTCTTGAGTTCGTGGGCGACGTCGGCGGCGAAGCTCTCGACCGCGTCGATGCGCTGGCGCAGGGCGCCGCTCATGTCGGAGACCGCGCGGGCGAGCAGGCCGATCTCGTCGCGGCGGTCAGGCAGGCGGGGGATGACGACGCTGCGGTCACGGCCGAGCCGCACGCGCACCGTGGCCCGCACCAGCTTGCGCAGCGGTTCGACGATGGTGCGCGCGAGAAACAGCGAGAGCAAGATCGAGACGCCGAGCGCGCCGCCGACGATGATGGCCAGCGTCTGGCGCGCCATGCGCACGTTCTCGGTGATGTCGCGCGCGTTCCGGGTCACGAGCAGTGCGCCACCGGTGGTGCCGACGGGCGTGGCCGCGATGATCACCGGCGTCTGGTCGGGCGCGGCCTTGTGACTGACACTGGTCTGCCGGAGCGCCAGTGCTGCCGCAATTTCCGGCCAGGCTTTGGCACTGGCGTCGGCCGGGTCGTGGTAGGCCGGGATTTCCGGGGCGCCAAGCAGGAAGTCCATGCCCCGGTCGAGTACGCGCGCGGCGTCCTGATACCATGGTTCGGAGGCGGGATCGATCAACTGGTAGGATGGGGGTGCCAGCCTGAAGCTGTCCGCAGCCAGCGTGCCGTCCGGGGCGAACAGCCGCAACCGCAGGTCCTGTTCCGATCCGATGCGCGTGATCAGCTGCCGCTGGCGTTCCACTGTCTCGTTTTCCAGTGCTGCGGCGGTGATGTCCGCTTCGGATTTGGCAAGGCGGTATCGTTCGGCAAGCAGCTCACGCCGGTAGCTGTCGATATAGAACAGGCTGCCGGCCAGCAGCGCCAGGGCAATGATGTTGACCGCCAGAATGCGCGCGGTCAGCGAGATGCGCCAGGGCAGGCCGAGTCTTGCCGCCAAACCCGGGGGCGGCTTGCCCGGCGCTGCGGGTCTTGGTGTACTAGCCATCGGTAAAGGCGTAACCGGCGCCATAGAGCGTGTCGATCGCGCCGAATTCGGGATCGACGGCCCGGAACTTGCGGCGCAGGCGCTTGATGTGGCTGTCGATCGTGCGATCGTCGACGTAGACGTCCTCACTGTAGGCTGCGTCCATCAGCTGGTTGCGGCTCTTCACCACGCCCGGCCGCAATGCCATGGCTTCGAGGATCAGGAATTCAGTTACCGTCAGCGACACCGGCTTTCCGTCCCACGTCACCTGATGGCGTGCCGGATCGAGCTGGAGGCGGCCGCGCACGACTGGCTCGGGCAGATCGGCATGGCTGGTGTCCTCCGGGGCAGTCCGGGCCAGGTCGCTGCGGCGCAGGATGGCCCGGATACGGGCGACCAGCAGCCGCTGGCTGAAGGGTTTGGTGATGTAGTCATCCGCGCCCATGGCGAGGCCCAGGGCTTCGTCCGGTTCTTCGTCCCGGGACGTCAGGAAGATCACGGGGAGGCTCGACTTTTCGCGCAGGGCCTTGAGCAGGTGCAGCCCGTCCATGCGCGGCATCTTGATGTCGAAGATGGCCAGGTCGGGAGGATTTTCGAGCAACGCCTTCAGTGCCGCCTCACCATCGGTATAGACGCGCGTTGCGAAACCTTCGGCCTGCAGGCCGATCGAAACAGTGGTCAGGATGTTGCGGTCGTCATCGACCAGGGCGATGGTCTGCTGGCGCGGCGCTGCGGGGGTGCTTGCCTCGGCAGGGGCGGCAGGGGGCGTGTGGGCATCGGCCATGATGCTGGCTGGTTTCCCTTAGCGAACCAAAGGCCTGTGCCTAGCGCCTTGCGCTCCTGCTGACAATCTTAGCCAAACCGGGATCAATTGTTTCAAATTTGGGCGGTGAAAGGTTTTAATTGGTGTGAATTTGACGGAAAAGGGCGTGTCGACTATGCGCGACCCGATTCTTGCATGAGAATTGCAGATATGCGCGCCAGGGCGGCACTTGGTGTGCGATCTTTTGGAGGAGATGACATTGACCGCTTCCCTTAGCTACCCGCTCGAAAACCAGGGTATCAATACTTCGGCGCAGATCTTCGCGAACCTCGGTACCGCGCCGCTGGTCGAGCAGGCTATCATCAACGGGGAAGGGGTGCTTTCGGCAGATGGTCCTTTCGTCGTCGCAACCGGCAAGCACACCGGACGCTCGGCCAAGGACAAGTTCATCGTCAAGGACGCCGAAACCGAAAACACCGTATGGTGGGGCAAGACCAATGTCCCGATGACCCCGGAGCATTTCGCAGCGCTGAAGGAAGATTTCCTTGCCGCGGTGGCAAAGCAGGACAAGCTCTACGTCGCCGACCTGTTCGGCGGCTCGCAGCCCGAGCACCGCGTCAAGGTCCGCGTGATCAACGAATTCGCGTGGCACAACATGTTCATCCGCACCCTGCTGGTGCGTCCCAAGGCGGAAGAACTCGAAGGCTTCCTACCCGAATACACCATCATCGACCTGCCGAGCTTCCGCGCCGACCCGCTGCGCCATGGCTGCCGCAGCGAGACCGTGGTCGCGGTCAACTTCACCGAGAAGCTGATCCTGATCGGCGGTACCGCTTACGCGGGCGAGATGAAGAAGTCGGTCTTCGGCATTCTCAACTACCTGCTGCCGGTCAAGGGCGTGATGCCGATGCACTGCTCTGCCAACATCGGTCCTGATGGTGACACTGCCGTGTTCTTCGGCCTGTCGGGCACCGGCAAGACTACGCTTTCGGCCGATGCGTCGCGCACGCTGATCGGTGACGACGAGCATGGCTGGTCGGATACCGCCGTGTTCAACTTCGAAGGCGGCTGCTACGCCAAGGTCATCCGACTTTCGGAAGAGGCCGAGCCGGAAATCTATGCCACCACCCGCCGTTTCGGCACGGTGCTGGAAAACGTCGTGATCGATCCGGAAACCCGCAAGATCGACCTCGACGACAACTCGCTGGCCGAGAACAGCCGCGGGTCGTACCCGATCGACTTCATCCCGAACTGCTCGGCGCACAATCTCGGCCCGGTTCCGCAGAACATCATCTTCCTGACCGCGGATGCCTATGGCGTTCTGCCGCCGATCGCGCGTCTCACCCCGGATCAGGCGATGTATCACTTCCTCTCGGGCTACACCGCGCGCGTCGCGGGCACCGAGATCGGCGTGACCGAACCGGAAGCCACGTTCTCCACCTGCTTCGGTGCGCCGTTCATGCCGCGCCACCCCACCATCTACGGCAACCTCCTCAAGGAGCGCATTGCCAAGGGCGGTGTGAAGTGCTGGCTGGTCAACACTGGCTGGTCGGGCGGCAAGGCCACCATGGAAGGCATCAGCCGCATGCCGATCAAGGCCACTCGCGCGCTGCTCAATGCCGCGCTCGACGGCAGCCTCAACAGCGCCGAGTTCAAGGAAGATCCGAACTTCGGTTTCGAGGTTCCGGTGGAAGTGGCTGGTGTCGACCCCAAGCTGCTCGATCCCCGCGGCGCCTGGGCTGATCAGGACGAGTACGACAAGACCGCGCGGACGCTGGTCAATGCCTTCATCGAGAACTTCGAACAGTTCGAAGCCCATGTCGACGAAGGTGTGCGCGAGGCTGCGCCCAAGGCTTCGGTCTCGGCCTGATCGCCGTCACAACGAATGAACGAAGGGCTCCGGAACTTTGGTTCCGGGGCCCTTTGTTTTGTCACGAAACAGGGGCATGATGGCGCGGTTCATCACAATGGAGAACCGCTCATGGGACTTTTCGACGGCATCCTGAGCCAGGTCAGCGAACACGCGGACGTGGGTAATCTTGCCAGTCAACTCGGCATCGATCCGGCGATGGCCGAAAAGGCCATTGCGGCCTTGGGTGCGGCCCATCAGCAGCCGGGCGACACAGCGCAGCTTGCTTCCCAGAAGACCGGGCTCGATCTTGCCATGATCCAGCAGATCATTGCGGCGATCGGCGGCGAAGGTTCGCTCAGCCAGATTGCCAGCCAGTTTGCCTCTGATCCGTCGAAACTTACCGCCCTGTTCGACCGGGACGGCGACGGCAGCGCCATCGATGATCTGACCGACATGGCCAAGGGGTTCTTCGGCAAGTCGTAATCGCGGTCCATCGGAAAATTGTCCGTCATCGCCGTCTGGGCGGGGATGACGGACCCGTTCGTGCTCAGACCCTGGCAGCCTCGATATAGGCGGTGATGTTGTCGGCCAGCACATCGAGCGGCACATTGCCGCCGTCGACGACCGCCTGATCGAAATCTCGCAGATCGTAGGCTGAACCAAGCGCGGCAATGGCGCGTTCGCGCTGTCGGTTGATCTGGTTGTGGCCCATCTTGTAGCCGCAGGCCTGTCCGGGCCATGAGCAGTAGCGGTCCACTTCGTTGACCACTTCCTCTCGCTTGTTGCCGTTCTTCTCCATGAAGAACTGGACGGCCTGCTCGCGGGTCCATCCTTGCGAATGCAGCCCGGTATCCACGACCATGCGGCAGGCGCGGAAAGCAATCGACTGCAAATAGCCCAAGCGGCCTACCGGATCATCATCATAGGCGCCGAGTTCGTCGCCCAGCTGTTCGCCGTAAAGTGCCCAGCCTTCCGAATAGGCATTGAATGCCAGGATCGAGCGGATCAGCGGCAGGCGGTTCGCGTACTCGCCCTGCCAGACGTGGCCGGGGATCGATTCGTGATGGACCAGCGTGGGCAGGTCGTACTTGCGGTGCAGGTCCGTCGTGCGCAGGTTGATCCACATCTTGCCGGGAATCTTCCCGTCCTTCGATCCCGCGCCGCCATAGGCCGTCGGCGCGCCGGGTTCTTCGGCCAGGGGCAGGCGGCGGACTTCGACGTTGCCCTGCACGAGGTGGCGGAATGCGCGCGGCATCTGGGCGCGGATCCAGTCGATGCGCTTCTGGATGAAGGCAAGGATTTCCTTGCGGCCGGGATCGCCCTCGGGGAACATGAACCGCTTGTCGCTGCCCAGCGCCGTCATGCGCTGGCCCACGGTGCCCTGCGTATAGCCGAGGCTCTTGAGGATCGGGTCCATGCGGCCATGCAGCTCGGCGAGCTGGTCCTTGCCGAGCTGATGGATTTCTTCTGCCGGGACGCGCGTGGTGGTGCTGGCGCGCAGGGCCCAGGCATAGAATTCGGCGCCTTGCGGGCGCTCACGCATGCCGGGATCGCCGGTGGCGAGGCCGCGCTGGCGCTGCAGTTCGGCGAGCTGGCGTTCGAGGGCCGGGACGATTTCCTCCGCGACGGCCTGCTGGGCCTGTTTCTCCCAGTCGCCGGGAATGTCCGCCGTGCGCTTGACCAGCGACTGCACCATGCCGCCTCCGCCGTCGCGGGCATCGGCTATCGTGCTGGTCATTTGTGCGATCGCACGGTCCAACAGGAAATCCGGGGCGATCAGGCCTTTGTCCGCTGCGCTGCGCATCCGGCCGAGCTCGCCATCGAGCTGTTCGTCCATCTGGCCCAGACGGGCGATGTAGGCGTCAGCATCCTGCCCGGTGTGGACCGGGTGATCGGCATCGAGAAAGCGCGGCGTGTCGAGGTAGGCACCAACGTTCTGGATCACCACATAGGGCGTGTTGCGCCAGCTGCCGACGGCGACATCGCCATAAGGCTGAGCGAAGCCATCCAGCGCCGTCGCGTAAGCGCTCTTCACCACCGCAAAGCTGGTCCGGGTGGAGTAGTCGAACGCAGTGGTGTCGATGGCTTCGATCCTGGCAAGATCTTCGCGCAGCTTTGCTGCAAGCGCATTCACGCCGTCTTGCGAGCGGTCTTCGAGACGGTAGCGAAGGCCGGCGTTTTCGCCAGTGTCGACGCCCAGACCGGTAGCCCGTTCGGGTTGATGGTCCAGCAGGCGCCAGGCAATCGCGTCCAGCGCGGCTGCGCCAGTTGTGGCGGCTTCCGCGCTGGCGGATGCCGTCAGCGGCCGGACCAGGCCGCTCAGTGCGATCCCGGCGGTCCCGGCAGCAAGCAGGTGGAGGGTGTCGCGCCGGGAAACCGGGCGGCGCACGGTGAAGGTATCGTTTCGGGGGGTGTTTTTCATTTACGGGTGATGGCCGCAGGAAAAAGCGGTGTCAAACCGGCTCGCGCGGGGCGTTTGTCTGGGCTACCAGTGGCCTATGAATATTGCGCTTTCGCTGCTCGTGCTGACCGCTATCGCCCTTGTTCTGGGAAGCCTGGTGCTGTTCCGGAGGCAGGGGTACCGCAAGCAGGCCATGCTGATGCTGGCGCTCGCAGTGATCATGGCGATCAACATCGCGATCTGGACGCTGCCCACGCCGGAGGGCAAGTCGCTTTCCAGCGAGGCTCAAAAGGAACAGGCGCCGGAGTGATCCCCGGCGCCTGCCTGTTCTTTGCAAAAGCGCTGCGGCTTACTTGATCGGACAATCCGGCGAGAGGCGCATGTCGAGATAGTTGTCGACCGAGCGCATCAGGTCTTCGGTTTCGTGCTCGAAGAAGTGGTTGGCGCGGGGGATCTCGTCGTGGTGGATCGTGATGTGCTTCTGCGTGCGCAGCTTGTCGACCAGCTTCTGAACGGCATTCGGCGTCACCACGGTATCGGCGGTGCCCTGCACGATGATGCCCGAGGCCGGGCAGGGGGCCAGGAAGCTGAAGTCGTACATGTTGGCCGGCGGCGCGATCGAGATGAAGCCGCGGATTTCCGGACGGCGCATCAGAAGCTGCATGCCGATCAGCGCGCCGAAGGAATAGCCGGCGATCCAGGTGGTCTGGGCTTCCGGGTGGATGGACTGCACCCAGTCGAGCGCGGCGGCTGCGTCCGACAGCTCGCCGATGCCGTTGTCGAAGCTGCCCTGGCTGCGGCCGACCCCACGGAAGTTGAAGCGCAGCGTTGCGAACCCGCGGTTGACGAAGGTCTTGTAGAGGTGCTGAGTGATGCGGTCGTTCATCGTGCCGCCCGCCTGCGGGTGCGGGTGGAGAATCATCGCAACCGGTGCGCGCGGGCGCGGGGCGGGCTGGAACCGGCCTTCGAGGCGACCTTCGGGACCGGGGAAAATGACTGCGGGCATAATTTTTTCTGGCCTGACCTGTTGAAACTCCCGCACGGCGGCAGCGAATGGGCTCGCCTGCGCTGTACGGGAGTGGAAAAGGGAAGGTTCGCTATATAGAAATCTTTGCGTTGAAAACAACTTTACAAGCCATGCCAGACAAACGGATTTATCTCGACCACGCCGCGACCACCCCGTTGCTCCCTGAAGCGCGCGAAGCGTGGCTGCACGGCGCGGCCGTCTGGGCCAATCCTTCGAGCCCGCACGCGGAGGGACGCGCTGCCCGTGCAGCGCTGGAGGATGCCCGCGCGCGAGTGAAAGGAGCGTTGGGGTGGGATGGCGAGGTGGTGTTCACCTCGGGCGCGAGCGAGGCGCTGGCGCTTGCCATCGGTCGTTCGAAGGTACCGCTTTCGGGAGTCTCCCCTGTTGAACACGATTCCGTGCTGCGCCTGGCCGGGGATGCGGTCCGTGTGGACGTGGACCCATGCGGGCGGGTGAGCCCGGGAAGCGCGGGCATCAACGGGCTCGTCGCTGTGCAGCAGGTTAACAGCGAGACCGGTGTTGTTCAGAACCTGGCGGCTATCGTCGCGGCAGTGAGGGCCGCGGGCGGCGTGCTGCTGGCCGATTGCGCACAAGGGGCGGGCAAGATCCCCCTGCCGGATGCGGACCTGATCGCGCTTTCGGCGCACAAGTTCGGAGGTCCGATCGGCGTCGGCGCCTTGCTGGTGCGGGACTGGAACTTGCTCCATCCCACCGGCGGGCAGGAACGCGGCTACCGGCCGGGCACAGAGAACTTGCCCGGCGTTCTGGCCATGGCCGAGGCGCTGGAAGCGGGGTCAGACTGGATGAACGAAGCAACACGTCTGCGTGGCATTCTGGAGCAGATCATGACAGAGGCCGGGGGCGAGGTTGTTGCGGCCGAGGCAGAACGCTCACCCACGATCGGTGCGTACCGGATGCCGGGCAAACCGGCCAATGTTCAACTGATCCGGTTCGATGCCATGGGCATTGCCGTCTCGGCAGGCAGCGCCTGTTCCTCAGGCTCGCTCAAGACCAGCCATGTCCTGGAGGCGATGAACTATCCGCACCCTGCCGAAGTGATCCGCGTGTCGATCGGCAGGGAAACGACCGAAACGGACGTGGCCCGGTTCATCGATGCCTGGAAGCAGGTGGCCGGGATCAGGGTGCAGGCATGATCTACCTCGACTATCAGGCGACCACGCCGCTCGCACCGGAAGCGCGCGAGGAGATGCTGACCTGGCTTGCCGGACCCGAGACCATGGGGTTCGCCAATCCGCACAGTCCGCACCGGCCTGGCCGTGCAGCCGCCGCTGCCGTGGAGGTGGCACGCGTGCAAGTGGCCTCGTTGTTGCCGCCGGGCGGCCGGGTGATCTTTACCTCCGGCGCGACCGAGGCGATCAATCTCGCCATGGCGGGCAGCGGCGCGCGGCGCTTTGCAGTTTCGGCCATCGAACATGCGGCAGTGCTCGATACGACGCGGGTGCTTGATCCGGGAGCGCAAGTAATTCCCGTCGATGCCGAAGGGCTGACCGATCCGGACACTCCCATTGAGGCGGGCATTGGCCTTGTCGCCGTCATGCAGGTGAACAACGAGATCGGGACGATCCAGCCGGTCGAGGCTTGGGCTGAACGCGCGCACGCGGCAGGAGCGCTGTTCCTGTGCGACGCAGTTCAGGGCGCTGGCAAGCTGGCGCCTCCGAGTAATGCCGATATGATCGCGGTATCGGGGCACAAGCTTTACGGCCCCAAGGGGATCGGCGCGCTGTGGGTGCGTGACGGGCTGGAGATCAAACCGCTGATCTATGGCGGCGGGCAGGAGCAGGGCTTGCGTTCCGGCACCTTGAGCCCGGCACTATGCGCAGGCTTTGGTGCGGCGGCCGCACTGGCCAAGACGCGCATGGAGGACGATGCCGCACTCGTCGAGGACTTGTGGACGCGTGCCCGGACGATCCTTTCACGCTGGACGCTCAACGGATCGGCCTCGCAGCGCTGGCACGGCAATCTCAACTTGCGCCTGCCCGGGCTCGATGTTGCCCGCCTGATGTCGGACTTGCGCGGCATTGCTTTTTCCGCCGGATCGGCTTGTGCCAGCGGGTCGGGCCGGCCCAGTCATGTGCTGCGGGCGCTGGGATTGTCCGACAAGGATGCCAAAGCCTCTATCCGTCTGGGATTCGGGCGATATACTGCCGCCGGGGAACTGGAGGATGCCTGCGCTAAAATAGATGCCGCTGCGGCGGCGCAGGGAGTCTGAATTGCTGAATGTGCTTTTTGTAACGGCTGACGGAAGCAAGGTGCCGGCGCAGGCCGAGCCGGGCGCACGTCTGCTGGAAGTGGGCCAGAATGCAGGGATGCCGCTGGAGGGCACTTGCGAGGGGCAGATGGCCTGTTCTACCTGCCATGTAATCATCGCGCCCGACTGGTTCGATAAGCTGCCGCCAGCCTCGATGGAGGAAGAGGACATGTTGGACCTTGCCGCAGGCGTTGCGCGCACTAGCCGCCTTTCGTGCCAGATCGAGCTGACCGATGCGCTCGACGGGATCGAGGTCCGTATCCCGGGCATGTCGCACGATATGCAGATCGGCTGATAGACCTGCAAGACAACGGCGGAAAACCTGAATGCCGGGGTTTCCGCCGCGACGTTCCCATTGCTAGGGCTCTTCGGCCATGGTGAGTACGACCGACGACGAATCCGATCCTTTCGACGCAATCGTAGATGCGCCTTTCGACGCTGCCCTGTCGGAGCGCTATCTCGTCTATGCTCTGTCCACGATTACAGCGCGTTCGCTGCCGGACCTCAGGGATGGTCTGAAGCCGGTGCACCGCCGCTTGCTATGGGCGATGCGACAGCTCAAGCTCGATCCGGCGAGTGCCTACAAGAAGTCCGCGCGCGTTGTCGGCGACGTCATCGGTAAGTATCACCCGCATGGCGATGCCTCTGTCTATGACGCGATGGTCCGCCTCGCGCAGGATTTCTCGCTGCGCTATCCGCTGGTGCAGGGGCAGGGCAACTTCGGCAATATCGACGGCGATAACGCCGCCGCCTACCGCTACACCGAAGCGCGGCTGACCAAGACCGCGATCCAGCTCATGGCCGGGCTGGACGAAGGCACGGTCGATTTCATTCCGACCTACAATGGCGAGGAAAGCGAGCCGGACATCTTCCCCGGCCTCTTTCCGAACCTGCTGGCCAATGGCGCGACGGGCATCGCCGTGGGCATGGCGACTTCGATCCCCAGCCACAATGTCGCCGAGATCATCGATGCGACGCTGATGTTGATCGACAATCCCCACGCCGAGCACGCCCAGCTGATGGAAGTGTTCAAGGGACCGGACTTTGCCACTGGCGGCCTCGTGGTCGATAGCCCGGAGGCGATCAGCCACGCCTATGAGACCGGCAAGGGTGCGTTCCGCATGCGCGGGCGTTTCTCTACGGGAAAGGATACGGCGGGCAACTGGGAAGAGACCGGCATCGAGAAGCTCGGCGGCGGCCAGTGGCAGCTCGTCGTGTCCGAAATCCCCTACATGCTGGCCAAGGGCAAGCTGATCGAGCAGATCGCCCAGCTCATCGCCGACAAGAAACTGCCGATCCTCGAAGATGTGCGCGACGAAAGCGACGAGCAGATTCGCATCGTCTTCGTGCCCAAGAGCCGCAATGTCGACCCGGAACTCCTGAAGGAAAGTCTCTACCGGCTCACCGATCTCGAAAGCCGGTTCAGCCTCAACCTCAATGTGCTGGACGCGCACCGCACGCCAGGCGTGCTGGGGTTGAAACTGCTGCTGCAGGAATGGACCTACAGCCAGATCGACATCCTGCTGCGCCGCACCCGGCACCGGCTCGACAAGATCGCCTCGCGGCTGGAACTGCTCGAAGGCTACATCATTGCCTACCTCAACCTCGACCGGATCATCGAGATCATCCGCACCGAGGATGAGCCCAAGGCGGTGATGATGGCGGAGTTCAACCTCACGGACCGGCAGGCCGAGGCGATCCTCAACATGCGGCTGCGCTCCTTGCGCAAGCTGGAGGAAATGGAACTCCGGCAGGAGCACGCGGACCTGCTGAAGGAGCAGGATGACCTGCAGAAGCTGCTCGAAAGCCCGGCCCGGCAGCGTACGCGCATCAAGCGGGACCTGACCACGCTGCGCAAGGACTACGCCGAGGATACCGAACTCGGGCGTCGCCGGACCACCATTGCACAGGCCAAACCCACGATCGAATTCTCGATGGACGCGATGATCGAGAAGGAACCGGTGACGGTGATCCTTTCGGCCAAGGGCTGGATTCGCGCGGCCAAGGGGCATGTGGCCCTGGACGGTGATTTCAAGTTCAAGGAAGGCGACGGCCCGGCTTTCGCCTTCCACGCGCAGACCACTGACAAGATCCTGATCGCGGTCGACAATGGCCGGTTCTACACGCTGGGGGCGGACAAGCTGCCCGGTGCACGCGGTTTCGGCGAGCCGATCCGCACCATGGTCGATATCGATTCCGATGCGCAGATCACCGCCGCCATGCCGCACAGGCCCAAGACGCAGCTGCTGCTGGCTTCCAACGCCGGGCGCGGTTTTGCGGTCGAGACCGACGAAATTCTGGCCGAGACCCGCAAGGGCAAGGCGGTGATGTCCACCAAGCCGGGCGTCCAGCTGATGATCGTGCGCGAGATTCCGCCCGAGCACGATCACGTCGCAGTGGTGGGTGACAACCGCAAGCTGGTGATTTTCAGTCTCGAGGAACTGCCGGTCATGGCCAAGGGACAGGGCGTCACCCTGCAGCGCTACCGCGACGGCGGAATGTCCGACGTGACCACGCTCAAGCTGGAAGACGGACTGTCCTGGACCATGGGCGGCGACAGTGGCCGCACCCGGACCGAAAAGGACATGGTGATGTGGAAAGTCGCGCGCGGTGCGGCTGGCCGCATGCCGCCGAATGGCTTCCCGCGCGACAACAAGTTCTAATCTTACCTCCCCCTTGATGGGGGAAAGAATTTTGTGTCAGGTCTCTTCCGCTGCTTGCGGATGGTGGGGCACCAAAATGAGCGTGTTGTTCTCAACCCGCCAGCTGGCGAGGCGCGAGAGCAGGTTCATCCCGATGACATTGGCATCGCCGAGGCCCGGCGCAACCACCGCGTCCAGCTGGCGAGCGACGATGTTGCCCATGCGCAGTTTATCGATCGTTGCGACCTGCGCCTGAATGGTTCCGTTGGCAGTGTGCATCAGAACCGAACGGTCGAGTGGGCCGCGTTGTATTTCGGCGCGGTTCGCGGTGCCGGGAGAAATGGCGGTGAGCGTCGCGCCTGTATCGACGAGGAAATCCCGCTTCACGCCGTTCACGCTGGCGCGTATCCAGAAATGGCCATCCGGCTGCATCGGTACGCGCGTTTCCTGCCCTTCCACGCTCTGGCTCGGCATTCCGAGCTGGGGCAGGGCGATATCGGTGCCGGTCGTGAACCGCGTGACCTGTGCAATGGTGAGCAGGAACACGGCCAGCAGTCCGAGATTGCCCACGCCGCGCAGGAAGCCGCCCAGAATGGGCGCGCCGCGCCGCATCATGCCGCCGAACACGCTGACGAATATGCCGCCCAGTGCCAGCGCCAGCAGAGGCTGGGATGACAGGTATTCTAGGGTTTCGCGCAGTCCCATGGACGCACTTTAGCCGTTCCAAGATTGCGGGTGGCTGACTCGCAATCGCCATGCGGGAGAAGGATCAGCCTGTTGTCCTCTACCCGCCAGCTGGCGAGCTGAGAAAGCAAATTCATCCCGATCACGTTGATATCGCTCTCGGTGTCAGGCGCGATTGCGACTGTGAGCCCCTTGGCATCGATCCCGCCAAAGCGCAGTGAACCGGCGGTGGCCTTGCGGGCCACGATCGGCCCATTGGCGGTATCGAGAACCATGCCTTCAGTGCCCTCCTCGGGCATCAGTCCCGCGCGTTCGGCCGTGGCGGCGGATACCCCGGTGTATGTCGCACCGGTATCGACAAGGAATTCCACTGGCGTGCCATTGAGCTGCGCCTCGACCCAGAAATGCCCATCGGCGCGCTGGGATATCACGGTCTCATTGCCTTCGACGGATGCGGGGCGTGTGCCATCCAGCCATAAGGCGGCCTCAGAGTGGGTATTGTGCAAGGCCACTTGCGTCACTGTCAGCAGGGCCGCGCCGCCAAGACCGAGATAGGCGGTGTTGCGGAGGCCATGTCCGAGTTGCGGGCGGTTCGCCGAGACCATCCCCGCCAGCACGGCCAGCAGGATTGCGGCAATGGTCAGGGCAAGCAGCGGCTGGTCGTAAAGGAAGCTGCCGAGTTCGCCCAGGTTCACGCGGCGCGGCCTGCCAGCTCCGCGTCGAGCAGCGCTTCGACACGGCTTTCATCGGGAAAACCTTCGACGATCCAGCGATCCTCGACCTGCCGCAGCAGGCGGGCCACGTCCGGCCCGGCGCCGACGCCGCGGGCCACGATCTGCCCGCCCTTGAGCGGGAATACCGGGAGGTCCCAGCCGTCCAGCGGAGCAGTATCGGCTCCGGCGATCAGTAGGCGGTCGAGCGCGCTGTCACGGCCAAGGCGGTAGGCGAGGGCGCGGGCATCTCCGGGCTGTGCTTCGCGGGCTGCTGCCGTGGCGAGACGTTTCTTCTGTGCACCGGACAGGCGGAAGCGCGAGGCGACCTGTTCGGCAAGCGGGACTTGCGCGGGCAGCAACGCGGCAAGGCGGCGCAGCGCCTCAGGCGCGGCGCCTTGAGCCCGCTCGTGAACGATCAGCGCAGCGAGCGCTTGCGGATCGGCTTCGGGAAGGATGACCGCCAGCACGCCCAGTTCGGCCATGCGCTGCACCGTCGGTGCCGGATCGGGCAGACCGAGCAGGTTCATGGTTTCCATGCCCACGCGCTCGCGGGACAGCCCCTTGAGTGAGGCGGCGAGTTGCGAGCAGGCACTTTCCGCTTCAACATCTGCTGGTTGCGATCCAAACCTCGCCTGAAATCGGAAATAGCGCAGGATGCGCAAGTGATCCTCACGAATGCGCTCATGGGCGTCGCCGATGAAGCGGACATGGTGCTTTGCGAGATCGCCGAGGCCATCGAAGTAATCAAAGATTTCGCCGGTAGCGGGATCGGCATAGAGCGCGTTGATGGTGAAATCGCGCCGCGCCGCGTCCTCCTTCCAGTCGCTGGCGAACGCGACGGTGGCCCGGCGGCCGTCGGTGCTGACGTCGTGGCGCAGGGTTGTAATCTCGACCGGACCTTCCGGCAGGACGGCGGTGACCGTGCCGTGCTCGATGCCGGTGGGCACGTTGCGGATGCCGGCTGCCTTGAGGCGTTCGATCACCTCTTCAGGGCGCAGCAGGGTTGCCATGTCGATGTCCTTGACCGGCTGGTCCAGCAAGGTGTCGCGCACTGCGCCGCCGACGAAGCGCGCATTGCCTTCGCCCAGCGCGGCATTGAGTCCGGCGAGGCCTTCACGGTGCATCCAGGGGGCGTCGAGGCGCTCAGTCATGCCATTCCAGTCTATGCGCAAGATTATGCAGGATCGCGCCGGTAACGCCCCAGATAACGTGATCCTGCCGCCCGTCCGACCATGTGATCTCGACGAAGGAGTGCTTGCGGTCCTCGTAGTCGACCGTGCGGGTTGCCTGATTGGCGGGATCGAGCACGAAATCGACCGGTGCCTCGAACCACTGCGCTACTTCCGCCGGATTGGGATAGATGGTGAGGTCGGGTGGAACGACGCCCAGAACCGGGGTGATCTCGTAGCCGCTGCCGGTGCGATAGCGATCGCTGGTGCCGATGACGCGAACTTTGCCGGGATCGATGCCGAGTTCCTCGTTGGCCTCGCGCAATGCGGCCTCTACGGGATTTTCGCCGGGATCGATCCGGCCGCCGGGAAAGGCAATCTGTCCGGGGTGTGCGCGCATGGTGGACGGGCGATGCAATAGCAGCATGCCGGGGCGCTCGCGTTCGGTAATGGCGATCAGCACGGCAGCGGGTTTGAAATCCTGCATTTCGTAGGTGCGCGGGTCGATCCACAGCGCAGGCGGCGCCTTGGCGTGCCCGGCCTCGAAGCGGCGGGTGACCTGATCGTAGAGCGTCGTCATGCCGGTTGCAGCGGGAATGTCATGCCCTGACTGCTCACTGACAGGTCGTCGCCTGCCAGCGCGATCTCCACGAGCTGGGCGTAAGTGCTGCGGTTGAGGCGGGCCTCGGTGCCATGGCGTACGCCCACATAGAGCGCGGGCGTATCGGGATCGCCCTCGGCACGGATGGGATGATCGGGCCCGGCGATTACGAGGTCGTCGGTATTTAGCTTGAAGACGAGCGCATCGCCATCCTGCTTGACGTCAATGGCGATGAACGCCGCATCGTCCACTGCGATCGACAGCTTCTGCGAGGGCGTGACCAGCCAGTGTTGCCCGGCCTCGTCGCGCAGCAGCAGTGAGGCGAAAGCGCGTAGCATCGCCGGGCGTTTGATCTCGCCGCCCTGATGGAACCAGCGTCCGTCTGGCGAGATGCGCATTTCGCTGTCGCCCACGGTCTCCGGAGACCACTGCGAAACCGGCGGCAGCTTGCGTGCCGCCACCAGTTCGGCAGCTTCTGCCAGCGAAAGCGTGGCAAGCTCGGGGGGCGGTTCATAAGGCATCGTCTCGCGATGCCAGATAGGGTGCCGCCCGCCAAGGTCCAGTGCGCGCTTTACCCCAACCAGGGGCCGAGCATGCCCTTTTCAGGCAAGACCGCCGGGTTCTCGCAGCGCACCAGCAGGCGGGCCTGTTCGAACGGGCCGGGCAGGTCCCAGCCGCCGGTGTATTGATTGGTGAAGCCCCAGAAGCGGCCGTAGTACTCCGGATCGCCGATCATCACCTGCGGCAGCGGCGCGCGGGAATCGATGCACGACAGGCTGGCCGAGACCAGTGCCTGACCGAAGCCTTCGCCCTGACGATCGGGCATGACCGCGACCGGGCCGACCATGATCATCGGATGTGCGCGGCCGTTCTCGTCGTTGAGCGCGACCGGCCAGCACTGGATCGAGCCGACGAGCATCTCGTCGCCATCGAGCGCGGCAAAGCTCAGCGCGGGCAACCAGTCCACGCCCTCGCGCACCTTGTAGGCGGTGCGCTGGCGTCGCTCGGGCTCGAACGCGCAGTCGAGCAGCTGCTCGATCAGAACGGGATCGACATTGTCGAGCGGGATGATGGTGGCGGTTTCCGACATGGCGCGCGCGGATAGGGGCGGCGCGCGCCTTTGTCGATTCAATTCGCAGGCGTGAGTTTGAGAAGATGACCGCTGCCGGGCGCCGGGCCGTCTTCCAGCAGCCAGATCGTACCGTCTGGACCCTGCTCGATCTCACGAATGCGGTTGTCGAGCGGATAGCGTGCTTCCACGATGGCTTTTTCGCCATCGATCCGCACGCGGACCAGGCCAGGAACCGCGAAAGAGGCGATCACGGCCTGTCCTGTCCACGCAGGAAACTGGCTGCCGGTGTAGAAGATGAAGTCGCCCGGCGCGATTACCGGGTTCCAGCTGATCGCCGGAGCGGCAAGGTCGGGTCGGGTGGAGTGGCGCGGGATCGGCTTGCCGTCGTAGTGATCGCCGTCGGACACCAGCGGCCAGCCATAGTTCTGGCCCGGCTTCACCAGATTTAGTTCGTCGCCGCCCGCCGGGCCATGCTCGAGGTCCCACAACCGGCCTTCGGGATCGAACGCGATGCCCAGCACGTTGCGGTGGCCGAAGGACCAGATCTGATTTGTGGGTGAGGGCTTGTCCGCAAAGGGATTGCTGGGCGCCGGTGTGCCGTCCGGCAGCAGGCGGACGATCGTGCCGAGATTGTTGGTCAGGTCCTGTGCAGGTTGCATCTTCTGCCGTTCGCCCGAGCTGATGAAGAGATATTGCCCATCGGGTGAGAAGGCGAGGCGGTGCGAATAGTGTCCGCGCCCCGTGACTTTCGGCTGCTGGCGCCAGATCACCGTGAGCCCTTCGAGGCGGCAGCTGGCTTCGCTGGCGCAGGCGAGCGTTCCGCGTCCGACAGCCGCGCCGCGCGTATCGCCGCTGCCTGCTTCTGCCCAGCTGAGATAGACGGTGTGCCCGTCGAGCGATGATCCGCTTGTATGCGCTTCCGGCGCGAATATCACGTCGCCGAAGCCGCCCTGGCCGCCGTAGTCGACTTTGGGAGCGCCGGGCACGAGGACATTGCGGCCATCGGGCAGGAGCATCCGCAAGTGCCCCTTCTTCTCGGTCACGAGCGCGATGCCGGTCGCCGGATCGATGGCCATGGCCCAGGGCTCGTCGAACCCGGCCACTTGCTCGACGCGGAACGGCATTGCGCTTTCGGGCGCGTTTTCCCCGGTCGCGGCCTGACTGCAGCTTGCCGTGAACAGGCCCAGAGTCGATACCAATGGAAGGAGGATGCGCGCTTTCATGTCTGCCTCAATGCTTGAAACCGGGACCGGTGCCCATTCCGGGCAAGGCTTCATCATCGGTGTCGATGAAGCCGGGCGCGGGCCGCTGGCAGGACCGGTTGTGGCGGGGGCGGTGGTGCTGTGCAAGCCCCGCCCGGCGGGGCTCGACGATTCCAAGAAACTATCGAAGACGCGCCGGGCCGCTCTGGAAGAAACGATCAAGCGCCGCTGCACATGGGCGGTGGGCGTGGTCGATGTCGAGGAGATCGACCGGCTCAACATTTTCGGGGCGACGATGCTGGCGATGACCCGCGCGGTGCTGTCACTGTGCGGGCAACTGGGCGGTGAACCGGCCGAAGTACTGGTGGACGGCAATCTCACGCCCCACGGGCGTACGGCGGACTGGCGCTGGAAGGCGCGCGCGATCGTCGGCGGCGATGCGCTGGAGCCGTGCATTTCGGCGGCTTCGATCATCGCCAAGGAACATCGCGACCGGATGATGCGTCAACTGGCTGAAATCCACCCGCATTACGGGTGGGAGCGCAATGCCGGATACGGCACGGCCGAGCACATGGCGGCGCTGCGCGAACACGGACCGACGCCGCACCACCGGCGCAGCTTCGCGCCGGTCGCGCAACTGGAAATGCGCCTCTAGGCAGCACAACGGGGAGGGAGGCAGAATGGCAAAAGGGTTCACGGCACAGCAGGTTACCTCGCAGGCAGGCAAGTGCTTTCTCGTCACCGGGGCCAACACCGGGCTCGGCTTTGAAACGTCTAAAGTGCTGGCCGCTCATGGCGCGCGGGTGCTGATGGCCTGCCGCAGCGAGGACAAGGCGCGCCAGGCGATCGAGCGTATCCGCATGGCGGTGCCGGGCGCGAACCTTTCGTTCGTCCATCTCGATCAGGCCGACATCGGATCGGTCCAGGAATGCGCGCACAAGGTCATCGCGGAAGAGCCTCGCCTCGACGTGCTGGTGAACAACGCGGGCGTCATGTTCCCGCCGCTCCAGCGCACGGCGCAGGGGCATGAACTGCAGTTCGGCGTCAATCACCTCGCGCCTTTCGCGCTGACCGGGCTGCTGCTGCCCAAGCTTTCCGGGACACCCGGCGCGCGCGTGGTCATTACCTCAAGCCTTGCCCACAAGGGTGGCCGGATCGACTGGGACGATATCGACGCGCACCAGAGCTACAGCCGCACCAAGCGCTATTCGGACAGCAAGCTGATGAACCTGCTGCACCTGTTCGAGCTGGACCGGCGGCTCAGGGCGGCGGGATCGCCGGTCAGCGCGATGGCCTGCCATCCCGGCTTCGCGAAGACCGATCTCGACCGGCACAGCGGCTTTGCGCGGATATTCTTCCCGCTGGCGGGCCTGATCTTCAACAGCGCGGCACAAGGCGCCTGGCCGACCTTGCAGGCGTCGGTGGCACCGGACGCGGTGCCGGGCGAGTTCTATGGGCCGCAACACATGGGTGGGGCGTCGGGCCCCTCAGGTATCGCCAAACGGATGGCGGCTGCTCGCGATCCTGAGGCTGCGGCGCGGCTATGGACGCTGTCGGAAGAAGCTACCGGCGTGCGGTATCCGCTGGCCTAGCGACGAGTGTTGAATGGAGGTCTGCTATCGGGAAACGCTACCGCCGCGATGAATGGCTGAAATGCCGGAAGGAGCGGACGTTCGCATCGACCTGACCTCGCTTAATCGGTGGCAGGGGGGCGTTTCCACAATGTCCAAACCCATCCCAGCATCGTCGCGACCAGCACTGGATATGCGTTAAACGGCAGGGGTTGGGTCAGAGCGTTGACCGGTTCACCGAGCAGGATCCTGACCGCAGGAATGCCGAGAAGAAGCGCGGCAGCGAGGCCAAGCAGGCGAACGAACAGTGGCAATGTTCGTGGAAAACTGACCAATACCAGTCCTGCCGCCCAGAGAGCTGCACCCGCGCCCAGGATTGGTGCGCCTGCGTCGAGCGGCATTGCCGCAGTCGCCAGGACCAGGCATTGACCGAATGCAAAAACGAGGAAGCCTCCGGCTACGAGATCGTGTCCGGCTCGAAGAAAGCTGAGCGTCAGCAACACAGCTGCGATTGTCAGGCTGGTGCCGTCTATTCCCCACAGGAGCCCGCGCAATGCAGCGGACGGTGCAAAAGTTCCCGCAATCCCTGTGGCCCCGCCCAGAACAAGTCCGACCGAAGCGATGGAATTCAGTTCCAGACCTTTCACTACGCACCCTCCCATGCCCGGATGAAACAAGTACGGCATCGAGGACGATTTCGCAAACCGCCACCGGCGATTATTTCAGCGGCAGCAACTCTTTAGCGTTGCCAGGGTTGTCGTGCGTCACTCTCAGCTCCGGAGTAGAAGATTTTACATGCAAGTTGGGAAAAGCTGCCGTTGAGGCCATCTTTCGCAGCAGCCTAACCCCCAAAGGCCTGATCGCGCATCGTTGCGATGAAGGCCTTGCCGAAAGCCTCGGCCTGATCGGGCGTGGGCTGGTGCTCGGGATCGTGCGGGACGGCCGCCAGCCATTCCTTCTCTGTATTGACCCTGGGGTAGGGGGCATCGGGGACCGGGACGCCGAGGAAATCGCACAGCGGCTTCCATCCGGCGCCTACGGGCAGGACCAGAAGCCGTTCGGCGGGCAGGGCGGCGATGATTTCGGCATCCCGCTGCCGGAAGAATTTGGTCATGAAGGCGCGGTCGTGGATGCGGTCGCCGAAGTCGCGGGTCACGGTGCCGCGAATGAAGGTGCTGATGGGTTCGGCGGCGAAGCTGGCGAGGTGGCCGGGGCTGAAGATCGTCTCGCTCACCGAATTGAACCAGGAATCCGCATCGCGCGTCGTCAGGATCACCTTGGCTTCGGGGAAGTGGTCGGCCAGTTCGCGCCAGAAGTTACAGGCGGGATTGTCGGTAGTGGAGGCGTAGCCTTCGAAGATCGTGTCCCAGTCCGGCTTTCCGGCCACCACGTCGAGCCACAGCGGCAGGTTGCGGCGCGCGCCCGCCAGCAGTTCCGACATGTGGTAGCAAGGCCCGAAACCGAGATGATCGAGCGCCAGCTTGAGCGACATCGTTCCAGTGCGTCCGAGCCCTGCGCCGATAACCTTGAGCGTCACTGCAATTCTCCCGTGAGGTGTTGAGGCGGCAGATTAGCCCGGCCCCGTCAGGCCGGGGAGAACTATTTTTTGTAGTGAGTCCCTTTGGACACGCCCCCAAGATGTTGAGTCTCCGGGGTGTGGCGCGACTCGATATCTTGTGTCGGATTCGTTTTGTTCCGCTCGATCTGTACTCGAAATCACAAGGATTCCTAACGAGTCGCGGCTTGACGCGGAGTCCGCAAAGACTCACCATGGGGGCAATCCACAGCTATTTGTAACATCATCAGCGGAGCAGAAATGGGTCAGGTACTCGTCAAGGAACGAATTCGCGCGCGTGCGCCAGCTTCGACACCGAAGGAGCTGTTGCCGCTCGGGAAGATCATTCCGGGCGACTGCGTCGAGGCGATGCGGACCATTCCCGATGCTTCGGTGGACATGATCTTCGCCGATCCGCCCTACAACCTGCAACTGGGCGGCGATCTCTCGCGTCCGGACGGCAGTCACGTAGATGCTGTGACCGACGAGTGGGACAAGTTCTCCAGCTTCGCCGCCTACGACCAGTTCACCCGCGACTGGCTCAAGGAAGCGCGCCGCGTGCTCAAGCCGGAAGGCTCGATCTGGGTGATCGGATCGTACCACAACATTTTCCGCGTCGGCGCGATCATGCAGGACATGGGGTTCTGGATCCTCAACGACATCGTCTGGCGCAAGGCTAACCCGATGCCCAACTTCAAGGGCACCCGCTTCACCAATGCGCACGAGACGCTGATCTGGGCCTCGATGGGCGAGAAGTCTAAGTACACCTTCAACTACCGCGCTATGAAGACGCTGAACGACGAGCTGCAGATGCGCTCGGACTGGGTGCTGCCGATCTGCGGCGGGCAGGAGCGGCTCAAGAAGGGCGGCCACAAGGTCCACCCGACGCAGAAGCCCGAGGCGCTGCTCTACCGGGTGATGCTGGCTACCACCAACAAGGGCGATGTCGTGCTCGACCCGTTCTTCGGTACGGGCACCACCGGTGCGGTCGCCAAGCGTCTGGGCCGCGACTGGATCGGCTGCGAGCGCGAGGATGCCTATCGCGATGCCGCACGCGAGCGCATCGACATGGCGCTGGAACTCGACGAGTCCGCGCTCAAGACCATGCAGTCGAAGCGGACCGCGCCCAAGGTGGCGTTCGGCACGCTGATCGAAACCGGCTGGATCGCGCCGGGCACCACGCTCACGGACAAGAAAGGCCGCTTCACTGCCATCGTGCGGGCTGACGGATCACTGATGGCCGAAGGCGCCGAGAACGGTTCCATCCACGGCGTTGGCGCCAAGCTTCAGGGGGCACCGTCGTGCAACGGCTGGACCTTCTGGCACCTGGAACATAAGGGAGAGATCAAGCCGATCGATGCCATTCGCCAGCTTTACCTGCTCGCAACCGAGCCCTGATTCGGGCGCTCGAAAAGGACTGAATTGTCCCGGAGTTGAGTTGGGGGAGTGTGCAAAGGCGCGAAGAAGAGACCGGCGTCGGGGGGCGCCGACAGGTTGCAGTGATGCAGCCACCGCAGTGTGATGCAGGGGCCTTGCCCTGCGGACATCCTCTTCGCGCCTTTGCCCTTTTTGCGAACCATCCTAAGGCATACCTCCCTACCAGCCGCGCTCGCGTGAGAACGGGAAAGCAAGCATGACCCGATCGCTCTACATCCGCCCCATCGCCCTGGCCGAAAGTCCGCAAAGCGAGGACGGCGAGGCGATCCGTCTTGGCGGTGCTATGGTCTGGGCCAGCCGGTTCGCGATAATAGTTCGCGAGCATGGCAAGATCATCTCGCGCAAACGACTTTCGGCGGCCGACATGCCAGCGGCATTGTCAGCGCTTCCGGTGGACCTGCGCGAGCAGGCGGACTCGCAGTGGGACAACTTGCGTAAGATTCACGCCCCACTGCAATGCGGGGCCCGCATGATCCGGCTCGAGCAGCCGCAGGTCATGGGTATTCTCAACATGACGCCGGACAGCTTTTCCGATGGCGGGCAGTTCCTGGACGATCCGCAGGTGGCCGGAGATCATGCCGCGGCCATGCTGGAAGCGGGGGCGGCGATCATCGACGTGGGCGGGGAATCCACCCGTCCCGGCGCGGGAGCGGTCTGGGAAGGTGACGAGATCAAGCGGGTCGTGCCGATGGTGGAGCGGCTAGCGGCAATGGGTGCCGCGATCAGCATCGACACCCGCCGGCCTGCGGTGATGGAAGCCAGCCTCCAGGCGGGCGGGCATATCATCAATGACGTTTCTGCCCTGCGTTACGACCCGCGCAGCCAGGAGCTGGCGGCTTCGAGTGGTGCGCCGGTGGTGCTGATGCACGCGCCCGGCAAGGCGGATGATCTGCATTCGAACGGCGACTATGCCGACGTCGTGCTCGATGTGTTCGACTGGCTGGCGAAGCGGCGCGATGAGGCCGTGGCGTCAGGTATCGCGCGGGAGAAGGTCGTGCTCGATCCCGGTATCGGCTTCGGCAAGACCGTGGCCGAGAACCTCGCGCTGATGAACGCCTTGCCGCTGTTCCATGCACTGGGGCAGCCGCTGCTGGTGGGCGTCAGTCGCAAGCGGATGATCGGCGCATTGTCGAACGAGGCGCAGCCGCATCAACGGCTCGGCGGCTCGATCATGCTGGCGGTCAGGGCGATGGAAGCGGGTGCGCAAATCCTGCGCGTGCATGATGTCCCCGAGACAGTGCAGGCCGTGCGCGTCTGGCGAGGCCTGCGCGATGCGGCGCTCACCGATTTCACGCAACTGGCGCACTGATCGCAGAGATCAGAGGCTGTAACCACCGTCGCTGACAAGCACTGTGCCGGTCACGTTCCAGGCGGCCTGCGAGAGCAGGAAGCCGATCTGGCCGGCCATTTCATCGGCCGTTGCAAAGCGGCCCAGCGGTGTCGAATCTTCCGCCAGCCTGTCCAGCGCCGCCTCGCGGCTGCCCAGTTCTTCAACCATCGCCTGGAAATGGGCGTTTTTCGTCCAGATCGGCGTGTCAACGCGGCCGGGCGCGACGGCATTGATGCGGATGCCCTGCTGCGCGTATTCGGCTGCTGCGATACGGGTCAAGTGGGCCACGGCGGCCTTGCTGGAGCCATAGGCTGCCGTCATCGCCACGGGTTTGAGTCCGGCAACGGAACTGGTGAGCACGGCGCTTCGCCCTGTCGAGTCGCCCTCGCGCGTCATCAGCCGCAGCGCGGCGCGCAGCGACAGGAACATGCCGTCGAGATTGACGGACAGGATGCGCCGCCATTCTGCAAAGTCGAGCGAGGCAATCGGGCACCCGTCGGCCACTCCGGCATTGAGCACGGCGTGATGGAGAACGGGTTCGGTCGCCTCGATCTCGCTCCACAGGGCTTCGTCGGTGACATCCCCGGCCACGCAGCGGGTCTGCGCGCGAAATGGCAGGGCGCTGAGCGTCGCGCCGTCGCAGTCGACGAGAATGAGGCGTGCAATGCCGCGTTCGTCGAGCCATCGGGCTGTCGCGGCGCCGATCCCTGAAGCGGCGCCGGTGACAAGTGCAGTCTTGCCGGAAAATTCGTTCATGAAGGTGTCTGTCCGCCTGTCGATTTGAGAGTGTCGAAATAGTCCCGCCAGCCAGTGATCTTGCCGCCGGCGGTTTCGAAGATGCCCATCACCGGCGGGTCCATGACCAGCGTGCCGTCCGCGGCATAGAGCTTGTCGATCCGCTCGGTGAGCACTTTCGTGCCATCCTCGGCAAGCGCGAGCATGTCCACCAGCATGTAGCTGATCCCCGTCTGTGCTTCGAAACCGCGAACGAAGGCAACAGTATCATCCACTCCGGTGGTATCCGACATCCCGACATTCAGATAGCGCGTGGACGGGGTGAAGAACTTTCGCACGCCGGCCTCAAAGCCGCCGGGGTTTTCCAGTTCTGCGAGAAAAGCCAGCACGGTTTCGGTTGGTGTCATCACGTTCTCTCCCGGGGTTGGTAAGGCTCTTCCGGCATTGCCTGGGGCGATGACGCGGGAGCCTTCGTCTGCAGGGAATGTTCCGGCAGTCGTCCTGCCGGTCAACCGCGAAAGTCCAGGCGTGATGCAAGGCAGAAGCGGTCGCGGCACAGTCACCTGACTCTGGCGGAACCTTGCGGGGCTGGCAGGCCGTTCAGGCCACTTCGACCCGGAGCCTCTCGATCCGGGTGGTCTTCAGCTTCCAGCCGTCGCCCTTGTTCTCGTAGGTCTCGTGGTAGCGGCCCCAGCCGGTGAGCCGCTCGAACGGGCCGCCGGGCGGCAGGAAGAACCGGTCGGTGAAACACCAGATGCCACGGGCGGCGCTTTCGCTTTCGACGGCAATGTCAGGGTCATTGCCCTGATGGACGGTGACGATCTTCGGGCCGATGGGGGCGACGGTGTCGGGCCACGTGTCCCGGCCTTCCAGCACAATGTTCATCGCGGGCATGTGGTCGATTCCGGAAACCGGATCGGTGCAGCAGCCCCTATAGTCCAGCACGCAATCTTCGGCGAGGATCGAGCGCACCAGCGCTGCGTCGCCGTTGTCCACGCCGCGCCAGTATCGGGCCTTCAACTGCCTGATATCCTCGATGGCGGCGAGCCGCGTGCAGATGTCCATGTCCATTCTCTCCCTTGATGCGGAAGAGTGGAGGGCTCAGGCGGCGTTGTCGATCCCGAGTTCGGACAGCTTCCGGTAAAGCGTCGAGCGGCCGATGCCGAGGCGCCGGGCCACTTCGGTCATCCTGCCGCGGTAGAGACCAATGGCGAGGCGGATGACGTCGGCTTCGATCTCTTCCAGAGGGCGCAGGTTGCCGTCGGGCGTGTAAAGCATGACGCCTGAACTTTCCTGTACGTGGTTGCCTGCGACGTGGGAAGGGCCGGTGCCGAGAATGCTCAGGAGCTGGGGGAAGTCTTCGGATGTCAGGGCATCGCCGTCGCAGAACACGGCTGCGCGGAACAGCACGGCCTGGAGTTGGCGCACGTTACCCGGCCAGTCGTAAGCGGCCAGCAGCGAGAGTGCCCCGTCGGTAATGCCCAGTTCGCGCAGGCCGGGCTGCTCGCCGATGCGGGCGAGGAAGAAGCGGGTAAGGGCGGGAATGTCTGCGGTCCGCTCGCGCAGGGGCGGCAGCAGGATCTTGGTCGTGGAAATCGCCTCGAGCAGTTCGGGCAGGAAATGCCCCTGATCGACGAGATCCTGCAGGGGCAGGTTGCTCGCCGCGATCAGGCGCACGTCGATGCGGAAGGAATACGGCGCACCGATCGGGCGAACGTCGCTCTTCCGGACTGATTCAAGCAGGCGTTCCTGAACCGATAGCGGCAGGCGGTCGATCTCGTCGAGAGCCAGGGTTGCGCCGTCGCAATGCTGCAGGGCGCCGACCTGGCGTTCGAAGGCACCGGGGAAAGCGCCCTTTTCGTGGCCGAACAGGACCGATTCGATCGAATTGGCAGGAAGGCCGCCGATGTTGACGATCCTGAGCGGCATTTTCGCGCGCGGGCTTGCCGCATGCATGGCCCGGATCAGCATTTCCTTGCCGGTGCCGCTTTCGCTTTCGATCAGGACCGGGCTGTGTCCGCGCGCGGCCTTCGCGGCGACGGCAAGCGCCTTGCGGAAGTTCGGTGCCGCCCCGATCATCGATTCGAAGTCGGGATTAGACGGCATCTTCTCGGTCAGCGGTGCAAGTTCGTCGCGCGGCGCTTCGCGTGTGGTGGCAGAGCGCAGCGCGTGCATAAGCCGGTCCGGCGCCACCGGTTTTACGAGATAGTCGGTTGCTCCGGCACGCATCGCCTCGACTGCGAGCAGCGGCGAAGTGCTGGTGGTGAGCATCAGGATCGGCAGGGCCGGGCGCCGGGATTTAAGCTCTGCGATCAGGTCGCATGCATCTTCGCCGGGCACCCACTGGTCGAGGATGATCGCTGAAAGCTGCATGCCCTGCCGGGTGCCGAGCGTGGCAATTGCGGTTTCGGCATCGCGCACGATCACCGTGCGCCAGCCTTCACGGGCTGCCAATGCAGAGATGAGCCTGCTTTGGGCCGGCTCGTCGTCGATGAGCATGAGAAGGCGTTGATTCAGATCCGCCATTGTATTGCCGCTGCCATCCGCCTCTTTCGGTGTTGGACCTCTGGCATAGGCCAATTGGGTAAAGACGAAATTAAGCCTGAAATGCTGCAAGCGACATTTTCTGTTCCTGTTGGTTGCCGCTTCGCACTTGAGCGTGCGCGCAGCCCCGGCTAGAGCATCAGTCAGTGAAATTCACAGGGGAATGCAGTTCATGACTTCGGGCAACGACATCAAGGCCGCTCAGGCAACCTATGACGGTTTCATCAAGGCTGCGACCTGGGGCACGGGCATTGTCGTCGTGATTGTCGCGATTGTCATTGGCTTGATCACGTCCTGACCGGAGTTTCCTGAATTGACGGAACCGCAAGGTCAGCGGATCGCGGTCCTCAAGGAGCGCGATCCTGGTGAGACGCGCGTGGCTGCCACGCCGGAGACGGTGAAAAAGCTGATTGCGCTAGGCGCGTCGGTTGCTGTCGAGTGCGATGCAGGACTGGCCGCCAGTCTGTCTGATGAAGATTATCGCGCCGCCGGGGCCGAGGTTGGGCCGATGGAGGCCGTGCTTTCGGGGGCGCAGGTCGTATTGGGCGTGCAGGGCCCCGATCCGGCACTGCTGGGTGGGGCGACGCCGGGCGCCTGGGTGGTCGCGACGCTCGATCCCTTTGGCCAGCGTGCTCGCATCGAAGCCTATGCGGCTGCGGGGCTGGAAGCGCTGGCGATGGAGTTCATGCCGCGTATCACCCGCGCGCAGTCCATGGACGTACTCTCCAGCCAGTCCAACCTTGCCGGTTACAAGGCGGTGATCGCTGCAGCCGATACCTATGGCCGCGCTTTCCCGATGATGATGACGGCGGCGGGTACCGTGAGCGCGGCCAAGTGCTTTGTCATGGGGGTGGGCGTCGCGGGCCTGCAGGCGATCGCCACTGCTCGGCGTCTGGGCGCACAGGTCAGTGCGACTGACGTACGCTCGGCGACCAAAGAACAGATCCTCTCGTTGGGCGCCAAGCCGATCTTCGTCGAGAATGTCGCGGGAATCGAGGGCGAGGGCTCGGGTGGCTATGCCACCGAAATGAGCGAGGAATACCAGAAGGCGCAGGCCGAACTGGTTTCCAGCCATATCGCCAAGCAGGACATCGTCGTGACCACCGCGCTGATCCCGGGCCGCGCGGCGCCGCGCCTGATCACCGACACGCAGATCGCGACGATGAAGCCGGGCAGCGTGATCTTCGACCTTGCGGTGGCGCAGGGCGGCAATGTCGAGGGCAGCGTCGCGGACCAGATCGTCGAGCGGCACGGTGTGAAGATCATGGGTTTCTCGAACACCCCGGCACACCTGCCGGCCGATGCCTCGGCACTTTATTCGCGCAACCTGTTCAATTTCCTCTCGGCCTTCTGGGACAAGGAACAGGGCAAGCCGGTGCTCGATGAAGAGATCGGCGATGCCGTGCGGCTGACGCAGGGCGGCAAGGTCGTCAATCCGCGCCTTCTGGCCTGAGGAGGGCCGCGAACATGGATTTCGTCTCGATACTCTCGATCTTCGTGATGGCCTGCTTCGTCGGCTATTACGTCGTCTGGTCGGTGACCCCGGCGCTGCATACGCCGTTGATGGCGGTGACCAACGCGATTTCCTCGGTGATTGTCGTGGGCGCACTGATTGCCAGCGCGGCGGCCGGTTCGCCACTGGCCAAGTGGCTGGGGCTCGGCGCGGTGGTCTTGGCAAGCGTCAACATCTTCGGTGGCTTCGCCGTCACTGAACGGATGCTGGCGATGTACAAGAAGAAGGACAAGCCTGGCGCGAAGGGAGGCAAGCAGTAATGGAAGCCCATGCTGTGAACCCCTGGGTGGCCGTGGCCTATCTCGTCGCGGGTGTCTGCTTTATTCTGGCACTTCGCGGGCTGTCGTCTCCCGCGACAAGCCGGGCGGGCAACCGCTATGGTATGTTCGGCATGGCGATTGCCGTGGTGACGACGCTGGTGACGCACGAGATCGCCAGCTTGCCTGAGATCATCGGCGCGATCGTGATCGGTGGCGGAATTGGTTTCGTGATTGCCCGCCGCATTCAGATGACGGCGATGCCGCAGCTTGTGGCGGCGTTTCACTCGCTGGTGGGTCTTGCCGCCGTGCTGGTTGCGGTCGCCGCGTTCCTCAATCCGGATGCTTTCGGCATTCTGGGCGCGGACGGCAATATCCTCACCGTCAGCCGTGTCGAGATGGCGCTGGGCGCGGCGATCGGTGCCATCACCTTTTCGGGCTCGGTCATCGCCTTTGCCAAGCTCAATGGGAACATGTCCGGCTCGCCGATCCTGCTGCCCGCCCGGCATGTGATCAATCTCGGCACGCTGGTGCTGATCATCGCGCTGACGGCGATGTTCACCGTCGCTGCTCATGCCGGGCCGGGTGAGAACCATCTGTTCTGGGTGGTCGTGGCGCTCAGCTTCGCCATCGGCTTCCTGCTGATCATACCTATCGGCGGTGCCGACATGCCCGTCGTCGTCTCGATGCTGAACTCCTACTCCGGCTGGGCAGCAGCGGCGATGGGCTTCACTCTGCACAATACCGCGATGATCATCACCGGCGCGCTGGTCGGTTCCTCGGGCGCGATCCTCAGCTACATCATGTGCAAGGCGATGAACCGCAGCTTCATCTCGGTGATCGCGGGTGGTTTCGGCGCCGATGCCGGCGGCGTGGGCGGCGGCGAGGCTAGGGAGCAGCGCCCGTGGAAGCGCGGTTCTGCCGAGGATGCGGCGTTCCTGATGAAGGAAGCCGAAAACGTCATCATCATTCCCGGCTACGGCATGGCGGTGGCACAGGCCCAGCACGCGCTGCGCGAGATGACCGACCTGCTCAAGGAGCACGGCGTCACCGTGAAATTTGCGATCCACCCGGTCGCGGGCCGCATGCCGGGGCACATGAACGTGCTGCTCGCCGAAGCCAGCGTGCCTTATGACGACGTCTTCGAACTCGAAGACATCAACAGCGAGTTCGCGCAGACCGATGTCGCCTTCATCATCGGCGCCAACGATGTCGTGAACCCTGCGGCCAAGACCGACAAGTCCTCGCCGATCTACGGCATGCCGGTGTTCGACGTGGACAAGGCCAAGACGATCTTCTTCATCAAGCGCTCGATGGGCGGGCAGGGCTATGCGGGCGTCGACAACGACGTGTTCTACATGGACCAGACGATGATGCTCCTCGCCGACGCCAAGAAGATGGTTGAGGAAATCAACAAGTCTCTCACTGACTGAGCTCCCATGCTCCGGTTGATCAAATCCTTCCTGCTTCTGGCGGGGGTTGCCGCAGTGCTCTGGTTCGGCGCGTTCTGGTTCGCGGAGTTTCGCGTTCGCACGGCCTTTGCAGAGGCGGGCATGAGCGGCAAGGCTTCGGCCTGCATGGGGCATCGTCTCGTCCGGCGGCTATCCTTCCTGCAATTGTACAAGCTCACGGCATTCGAGGAGGAGCGGCGCACCGTCGCGGGGCTGATGCGTTCCGTGCGCAAGATCGATGATAACAAAGTGATCCGCGTCACGGCCAGTTCGGCAGCCTTGTGTTCCACCGGACTTGCCCGCTAGGGGGGGCCTGGTTTCCCAATCGCCGACGCGGGAAGAGATACGCTTGAACCTGGCCCCCTACGCCTCTGATCCGGCCCATTCGCGCGGGCGTGAATTTGCGATGGAGAACGCGGTCGCCCGCGGTCCGCGCAGCGCGTACCAGCGCGACCGCGACCGGATCATCCACTCGATCGCGTTCCGCCGCCTTCGCTACAAGACGCAGGTCTTCGTTGCTCCTGATGGCGATCATTACCGCGTGCGCCTGACGCACAGTCTGGAAGTTGCCCAGATCGCGCGCGTCATCGCTCGCATCCTGGGGCTCGACGAAGACCTGACCGAAGCGCTCGCGCTGGCACATGATATCGGTCATCCGCCTTTCGGCCATGCGGGTGAAGAAGCGCTCGACGCGGCGTTGCACAAGGCCGGTGGATTCGATCACAACGCCCACTGCCTGCGTACGCTGATGCGGCTCGACAGTCCCTATTGCGAGCACGATGGACTGAATCTCACATGGGAAACGCTCGAAGGACTGGCCAAGCACAACGGGCCGGTTGCTCAACCCAACTGGGCGCTGGCAGAGCTGGATGCGGCCTATGGGCTGGAGCTTCATACCCATGCCTCGCTGGAAGCGCAGGTCGCCGCGCTGTCGGACGATATCGCTTATGACAACCACGACATCGACGATGGTCTCCGGGCGGGCTTTCTCGATCTCGACGAACTCCTTGCGCATCCTTTCGTAGCCAGCCAGTGGGCAGAGGTGGAACGCCGCTATCCGGGCGTCCCGCGCGACCGGCAACTGGCAGAACTGATCCGCAGCCAGATCGGCGTGATGGTCAATGATCTGCTTGGGCAGACGAAAGAGAACCTCGTGAGCGTGGGCAGCGCGCAGGAGGTTCGCGCGGCGGGCCGTCCGCTAGTCGCCTTCTCGCCCGAAATGGCCGAGGCGGAGCGCATCTTCAAGCGCTTCATGTACGACAAGCTCTATTACCATCCAGAGCAGCTGGAAACCGCGCGCCGCGCCCGGGCGGTGCTGGCCGAACTCTATTCCGCCTATTCGCAGGAACCGGTGCTAATGGAGGAAAGCTGGATCGACACGCTGCCCCGCCAGGAACCCGAACGCAGCCGCCACATCGCGGACTACATCGCGGGGATGACTGACCGCTTCGCGATTTCCTGTCATGAGATGATCTTTGGCAGGACGCCCGAGGGGCTCAGCAATGTCTGAGGCCGGGGAATAGCATGGCAAGCGGGGGGATACGCATTTGCCTCGTCGGTGCCACAGGGCTCGTCGGCAACGCGCTCATGTCAGAGGCAGTGGGGCGCGAGGATGTGCGGCTTGTCGCCGTCGCCCGGCGCGAGGCGCCGATGCCGCCCGGCGCTCGCATGGAAATGCTGGTGGGCGAGCCGATTGACTGGCCGGAACTTATCGCGGCGGCCCGGGCGGACGTTATGGTCTGCGCGCTGGGTACCACGATCAACAAGGCGGGCAGTCAGGAGGCATTCCGTGCCATCGACCATGATCTTGTCCGATTCTGCGCAGAGGCTGCGCTGGCCGCCGGGATCGAGCATATGATTGTCGTCTCGTCGGTCGGTGCAGAACGGGCAAGCCGCAACTTCTACCTCTCCGTGAAAGGTGAGATGGAACAGGCGCTGTCCAGGCTGGACTTCCGGCGACTTGATATTCTGCAGCCCGGTCTGCTGCGGGGGCCGCGCGATGAGCGCCGGCCGTTGGAAGCTGCGGCACAGATTCTGGCTCCACTGGCGGACTGGACGGTCCTGCATGGCAAGTACCGCCGGTACCGCTCGATTTCCGCCCGAAAGCTCGCTCGCGTCATTCTGGCTCTGGCGCAGGAAAAGGTGCGCGGGCGTTTTGTGCATGATCACGATGCGATGATGCGCGTCCTTCGCCGGGCCGGGGATTAGTTCTGCACTGCAGCACGCGAAGCGTTGACTCGCTCGCGCGCCTCCATCAAGGCTTGTCCATCGCTGGCACGCGCGGGAGAGACCTCGCTGATTCGGGCAACCGGTCGGGGAGGCGCCGAAGGAGCAACCGCCCCGGAATCTCTCAGGCAAAAGGACCGCGCAGGGCCTATAGCGAAACTCTGGAAAGTGTCACGGCCATGCCGTGGCCGCCGACGGTGTAACTTCATTTGTCCCGCCGGGGCAACGTGAGGGAAGCTCTCAGGTTTCCGTGACAGAGGGGGCACCGGAATGGTGTGCCATGTTTGTCGCGGAGTCATGTCTTGAGCGAATATCCAGTTAACGACGACGATCAGGGCGAGGAAATCGCGCCGATGCTGCTGCCTCTCGATGCCTGGCATCGGGGGAAGGGCGGCCGCATGGTCGAATTCGCCGGCTACATGATGCCCGTCCAGTACGAGGGGATCATGGCGGAGCACCTCTGGACGCGCGAGAGCGCCGGGCTGTTCGACGTCAGCCACATGGGCCAGATCTACGTTTCGGGCGAGGGCGTGGAGCCTGCGCTGGAAGCTGCGCTGCCGATCGATCTTTCCACGCTCAAGACCGGCTCGGTGCGCTATTCGCTGCTGTTCGATGAAGAGGGCGCCGTTCTCGACGACCTCATGGTCACGCGCTGGAGCACCGGGTTCTACCTCGTCGTCAACGGTGCGACCAAGTGGGACGACATCGGCACCCTGCGCGAACTTTTGCCGGATGAGGTTACGCTCAATCATCTCGACGAAAACGCGCTGTTGGCTCTGCAGGGCCCCAAGGCCTTCGCCGCACTGGAGCGCCACGTTGATGGCGATACGCCGCTCTCTGCGCTGACCTTCATGAAGGGCGCGAGCTTCAAGCTGGGCGGTGTCGATGCGTGGATCAGCCGCTCGGGTTATACCGGTGAGGATGGTTTCGAGATCGCCATTCCCGGCGAGGCTGCCGCTGAGATCACGGAACTGCTTTGTGGTGAGCCCGAAGTGAAGCCGATCGGCCTCGGCGCGCGCGACAGCCTGCGCCTTGAAGCAGGCCTTCCGCTCTATGGCCACGACATGACCCCCGAACAGGGCGCGATGGAAGCCGGACTGGCGTTTGGCGTGAATAAGCGTCGCCGCGTTGAGGGCGGTTTCCCCGGCGCCGCGCGTTTCCAGCGCGATTTTGCCGAAGGCACAGCGCGGAAGCGCATTGGCCTTGCGCTCGAAGGCCGCATGGCTGCACGCGAGGGCGCGGTGGTCATGCAGGGCAATCAGCAGGTTGGTGTGGTCACGTCTGGCGGCTTCTCGCCCTCGCTGCAGCAGCCCATTGCCATGGCCTATGTCGATGCGGTCCATACCGCCGACGGCGCTGCGCTTGAAATCGAAATGCGCGGCAAGCGCCTTCCCGCGAAGGTCGTGCCGATGCCGTTCGTCCCCCACCGCTATCACCGCTGAGGAGCAGCACCCATGACCCGCTACTTTACCGAAGACCATGAGTGGATCGACGTCGAAGGCGACCTCGGCACTGTCGGCATCACCGACTACGCGCAGGGCCAGCTGGGCGACATCACCTTCGTCGATTTGCCCGCGACCGGCGCCACCGTCTCCAAGGGCGATTCCGTGTCTGTGGTCGATTCCGTGAAGGCTGCCTCGGACATCTACACCCCGGCATCGGGCACCATCACCGAAGTGAACGAAGGGCTGGCCGATGAGCCGGAACTCGTGAACACCGACGCCGAAGTGGGCGGCTGGCTGTTCCGCATCACCTTGTCCGACGCCTCCGAGCTGGGCAGCCTTATGGATGAGGCCGCTTACAAGACTTACGTCGAAAGCCTTTGATCTTCACGGAGTAACGCCGCTTGCGCTACCTTCCCCTGTCTCCCGCCGAACGCGCCGAAATGCTCGGCGTCATCGGTGCCGCCAGTGTCGATGATCTGTTCGTCGACGTACCCGAAGCCGCGCGTCTGAATGGTCCGATCGCGGACCTGCCGATGCACGCCAGCGAAATGGCGGTCGAACGGCATATGACCAGGCTGGCGGCCAAGAACCTGTCTGCCGGTTCGGCGCCGTTTTTCCTCGGGGCAGGGGCGTACCGCCATCATGTGCCGGCTTCGGTCGACCACCTGATCCAGCGTGGCGAATTCCTGACAGCTTACACACCGTACCAGCCGGAAATCGCGCAGGGCACGCTGCAGGTTCTGTTCGAGTTCCAGACGCAGGTCGCCCGGCTGTTCGGCACCGACATCGCCAATGCCTCGATGTACGACGGTTCGACCGCGTGCTGGGAAGCAATCCTGATGGCGGCGCGTGTTACCCGGAAGGGCAAGGCGGTGCTCTCGGGCGGGCTGCATCCGCATTACGGTGAAGTGGTGCGCACGATGGCGAGGTTCACCGGCGACGAAATCGTTTCGCTCGACACGGACCTGACGGCGGAGCCCGACGATGCGGCGGTGATTGGCGCGATCGATGACAAGACCTCGTGCGTGGTCGTCCAGTACCCCGACGTGCTGGGCCGCATTCCGGACCTAGCCGCGATTGCCGAGGCTGCCCATGCCACCGGCGCGCTGCTGGTCGCGGTCGTGACAGAGCCGGTGGCGCTCGGCCTGATCGAGGCACCGGGCGCGCTGGGAGCAGATATCGTTGTGGGCGAGGGCCAGTCGCTGGGCGTCGGCCTGCAGTTCGGCGGACCTTACCTCGGCCTGTTCGGCTGCCGCGAGAAGTTCGTGCGCCAGATGCCGGGACGCCTCTGTGGGCAGACGGTCGATGCCGAGGGCAAGCGGGGCTTCGTGCTCACACTGTCGACCCGCGAGCAGCACATCCGCCGCGAGAAGGCGACGAGCAACATCTGCACCAATTCAGGTCTTTGCGCGCTGGCGTTCAGCATCCACCTGACCTTGCTGGGCGGTAAGGGACTGGCGCAGCTGGCAGCCGTGAACCACGCCAAGGCGCAGGCTTTGGTCGAGCGGCTTACGCGCATTCCAGGCGTTGAATTGCTCAACCAGGTCTATTTCAACGAGGTGACGCTCGTCCTGTCTCGCGATGCCCGCGAGGTTGTGCGCGAACTGGCCGATCGCGGCGTGCTGGGCGGCGTTTCGCTCGGCCGCCTGTTCCCGGTCGCGGACGGATTGCACAAGGGCCTGCTGGTCGCAGCGACCGAGACTACGACCAGCGAGGACATCGAGACCTTCGCAACCGAACTGGAAGCCCTTTTGGTGGGAGTGCCGGCATGAGCGCGGTGAATGCAGCGGGCTGGAAGCCCACCATGGGCGAAACCGGCGAAGGGGGACCGGCCATGCAGACCGCCAGCGGCGACTATGGCCTGATGCTGGAAGAGGCGCTGATCTTCGAACTCGGCTCTGCGGACAAGTCTGGCGTCGATATCGATGCGCCGGAACGGGCGCCGGCAGCGGGCCTTGCGAAGTTCCTGCGCAAGGGCGCGCCGGCATTGCCCGGCCTGACTGAGCCGGAAGCCGTGCGGCACTACACGCGCCTCTCGCGTCAGAACTATGCGATCGACCTCGGGCCGTTCCCGCTCGGCTCCTGCACGATGAAGCACAACCCGCGCCTCAACGAGAAGATGGCGCGTCTGCCCGGTTTCGCCGACGTGCACCCGATGCAGCCGCAGTCGACCGTCGAAGGCGCGCTGGAAGTGATCGAGCAGCTTGCCGACTGGCTGATCACGCTGACCGGCATGGCCTCGGTGGCGATGAGCCCCAAGGCGGGCGCGCATGGCGAACTGTGCGGGCTGCTGTGTATCCGTGCCGCGCTGGATGCGCGCGGTGAGCAGCGCGATGTCGTGCTGGTGCCCGAGAGTGCCCACGGCACCAATCCGGCAACGGCCGCGTTCGCAGGGTTCAAGGTAGAGTCGATCCCGGCGACGCCTGACGGCCGCGTCGATGTCGAGGCACTCAAGGCGAAGCTAGGCCCTAACGTGGCTGGTGTGATGATCACCAATCCCAATACCTGCGGTCTGTTCGAGCCGGAGATGAAGGCGATTGGCGATGCCGTCCACGCGGCAGGTGGCTACGTCTACTGCGACGGCGCGAATTTCAACGCGATTGTCGGCAAGGTGCGTCCGGGCGACCTCGGCGTCGATGCCATGCACATCAACCTGCACAAGACCTTCTCCACCCCGCACGGCGGCGGCGGACCGGGTGCGGGGCCGGTGGTGCTCTCCGAGGCGCTGGCGCCTTTCGCGCCGCTGCCTTTCGTCACGCGCGGTGCTGATGGCTCGATCCACCTCGTCGAGGAGGAGAACAGGGGCGAGGGCCATGCGCAGGCGTTCGGCCGCATGGTCGCCTTCCATGGCCAGATGGGCATGTTTACCCGTGCGCTGACCTACATCCTCAGCCACGGCGCTGATGGCTTGCGTCAGGTGGCCGAGGATGCGGTGCTCAACGCCAACTACGTCCTGCGTTCCTGCGAGGACGTGTTGCCTGCACCGTTCGCCAAGAGCGGCCCGTGCATGCACGAGGCGCTGTTCAGCGACGCCGGCCTCGCCGAGGGCTTCTCCACTCTCGACATCGCCAAGGGCCTGATCGACGAGGGCTTCCACCCGATGACGGTCTATTTCCCGCTGGTGGTGAAGGGCGCGATGCTGGTCGAACCGACCGAGACCGAGAGCAAAGCGGGCCTTGACCGCTTCATCGCCTCGCTGCGCTCTCTGGCCGAGCGGGCAAAGGCAGGCGATCAGAGCCTGCATTCGGCTCCGCACTTCGCGCCGCGCCGCCGCCTCGATGAAACGCAGGCAGCCCGCAAGCCGGTGCTGGTCTGGCAGGACTAACCTCTCTAAGGTCCGCTTCGCCGTAGAGAGGGGAAGCGGACCGCATGGGATTTCAACCGGGCCATTGGCTGGCCTATCTGCCGTTCGCCATTTTCGCCTTGGTGATGCTCTGGCGGTTCCGCTCGCTGAACCGCGCGCGGCCGCTGCGCGTGGCCACGCTCTGGATATTTCCAGTGGTCGTTCTCGGGCTGGTGAGCTTCGCCCTTTATGGAATGCATCCGACAGCCAAGGGTTGGCTTCTGTTCGTTGGCGGGACTGGAGTGGGGGCAATGCTGGGCTGGCAGCGCGCTCGGATGATGCGCTTGCACATCGAAGGTGAGGGCGCCGAAGCCCGGGTCATGATGCGGCAGTCGGTAGCGGCGCTGGTGATGATCCTCGCGATCTTTGTCTTGCGGCGTTTCCTTCTTTCCGGGGTCAGTCCGGCACCGGGCAGCCGTACCGGCGGCGATGCCTTGCTCGTGACCGATGCCATGCTGGGCTTTGCGGTTGGCGTGATTTGCGTGCAGCGCGTGGTCTTGTGGCTGCGAGCGCGTAGGCTGGTGGTGCAACATCGTTCCGGAGACTGCATGTGACCCGCCTGTTCGACCGGATTACCGGACTTTTTGCGCTCTGGACGGTGCTGGGCGTTGGGCTTGCGTGGTTTTCGCCAGATGTGTTCCTTTGGTTGGCGGATGGGCGCTTCAAGCCGTTCGGGCAGCCGCTGATCAGCGTGATGCTTGGTGTCATCATGCTGGGCATGGGCATCACGCTGAGCTTCGACGATTTCCGGCGCGTGCTGGCCTTGCCGCGTCAGGTCATGGCGGGCGTGGTGCTGCAGTTTACTGTGATGCCGCTTGCCGGTTTCACATCGGCCTGGCTGTTCGGACTGGAGCCCGGGTTGGCCGTGGGGCTGATTCTCGTTTCATGCTGTCCGGGCGGCACGGCGTCTAACGTGATCAGCTATCTGGCCCGCGCAAACGTGGCGCTGTCCGTCACCATGACGATGGCCTCCACGTTGATTGCCATTGCCATGACTCCGGTTCTGACTGGATGGCTGGCGGGCGTTTTCATCGAAATCGACCGCTGGAACCTGTTTCGCGAAATGCTGGCTGTCGTGCTGGTGCCGGTCATCGCAGGCGTGCTAATGAACCGCTATCTGCCGAAGTTCACGCAGAAGGTCACCGTGGTTTCGCCCTTCGTGTCGGTCCTGTTCGTGGTGCTGATCGTGTCGGGCATCATTGCCAGGTCAAAGCCACTGATCGAACTACATGCCGGCGTGCTGCTGCTCGCGGTGTTCTCGCTGCATGCCTGTGGGTTCGGCCTCGGCTACATGCTCAGCCGCTTGCTGCGCCTGAAGGAATCCTCCGCGCGCACCATCAGTGTCGAGGTGGGTATGCAGAACAGCGGTCTGGGGGCGAGCCTGGCTTCCAGTCCGGCCTTCGCGCGCCAGTTTTCCAGCCCGATGCAGGCCGCGCTGGCACCTGTGCCGGCGGCTATTTCAGCGGTCATGCATGTTCTTATCGGAAGCCTGCTCGCCTCAATCTGGAGCCGCTCGGTGCCGCGAGACGAGCAGGCTTAGTCACGTCGCCTTGTCGACGGTGTTGGCTGCGGATTCGAGATCCTGGCCGACACCGCGCACGGTGTTGCAGGCGGCGCAGCCCAGTACGAGGCCGCCAGTGGCAAGGACGAGGACGAATTTCCTGAGCATCGCTTTGGTATTCCTTGTTCGAAGCCCTCCCTCATAAGCCAAGGCTGCCTGAATGGGAAGCGGACGGGAGAACGCTGCAATCAGATGCGGTTCTGCAGCGCTCTCCTGAAGCTGCCTTAGTTGATGGCGTCGTCGCCAGCCTGACCTACGGATTTGATGTCCTTGCCGGCGCCCTTCACGGTGTTGCAGGCGGCAGTGCCAAAAACGAGAGCGCCAGCGGCAAGCGCGATTAGGATGTTCCTGACCATTTGCGTGTTCCTTCCTTGGTTTGCCAGCCCTGCGAAAGCGAGCGGCTTGCCGGGATGAACACGCGGGAAGAAATCAGGTTCCCTTGGCCTGCGGTGCCGGATTATCTTCGGCAAACTCTTCCATCACGCTCGAATCCATGGCGCTAGTGGGGGAAATGTGCCGGGAAAGGTAGTGCTCGCGCAAGGTGATGATGGTGCCTGCGGCAATGATCAGAGGGGCGCCCAGCCAGATGTGCTGGGGAGGAAGTTCGTCCCAGATCAGCCACCCATAAAGCATGGCCCAGACCAGGGCGGTGTAGTCGATGATCACAACCGTCGCGACCTGGCCGTGGCGCAGCGACGCCGTGATCAGAAACTGCGCGAAAGTTCCTGAAAAGCCGATCGCAGCGAGGATCAGCCATGCCACGAGCGTGTGCTGGCGGGCATAAAGAGGCGTCAGGACGGCCGCAAACAGCGAGCCATACGCAGCGAACCAGAAAACACAGGCAATCGGCGCTTCGGTACGGGCAAGGTCGCGAATCTGGAAACTGACCGTCGCCACCACTACCCCGGCACCAAGTCCGGCCAGGAGGCCCAGAGGCGGAACATAACTGCCATCCGGATCGGCGACCACCAGAACTCCCGCAAAGCCAAGCACGACGGCAGTCCAGCGCCAGGCACCCACTTTGTTGCGCAGAACCAGCGCCGTAATGAGAACGGCGAACAAGGGGGTGGTGAAGCCGAGCGTCGTCTGAAGCGGCAGCGGCAGAAGCGTGGCGGCCGAGACGTTGCACAACAGCCCAACCGTTCCGCTTGCCGCACGCCCCGCGTGGCTGCCCATGCGGCGGGTTGCGAGCACGCCGAGATTGCCCGTGGCCAGCAGCCAGACGAAGATCATCGGCACGCTCATCGCCTGCCGCCAGAACAGAAGCTCCGGAATCGAAACACCATGATCGCCGGCCAGCTTCACGAGCATGAACATGGTCGAGAGCATGACCATGGCCAGCACGCGCAGGCCTATGGCAAGCAAGGGATTTTCTTGCGACTGGAGACGGGGGGAGGGAGTCACGAAAGGCGCTTTAACTTGCCCGCGCGTGGAGGCAAGGGCGGGATATGAATGATTCGACATCGTTGATGATGATTGCCGGGGTAGTAGCGGCTATTGTCGCCCTTGTGGCATGGCTGGGTGATCGCCGCCGCATGCGCCGCCGGGACATGGATCGCGTGGGTTTTATGCCATGGACACCGATATTTTTCTGGTCGCTGCTCGCGGCGGTGCTCTTGCTGGGGCTGGGCGGACAGTCTCTGCTGGGCGGGTGATGAACCATCTTCCATCAGAATGTACAATTAAGTTGAATAAATAGGACGAGATTATCCGGCTGGCCAGCACGTGAACTCTCTGAAAATAGGCGTTCAGCGTTTTGCTCCCAAGCGCTTCTTTCGGAGAAACTTGAATGCACCGTCTTCTTGCATCGGCGCTCACCGCCGTTTCCATCGTTGTGTCCGTACCACTTTTTGCCCAGCAGGCTGATACCCGCCCTGCAGCCGTTCAGGCCGGTGACTATGTGCTCGACAGCTCTCACACGCTCGTGCGCTTCACTGTCGATCACTTCGGTATCAGTGAATTTTTCGGCACCTTTGCCGGTGCCAGTGGCACGCTGTCGCTCGATCCGAAGAATCTCGCGTCAGCCAAGCTCGATGTTTCAGTGCCGGTCGGGCGCGTGTCGACGACGAATACGACGCTGGACGAGGAACTGGTCAGCGCGGACTGGTTCGATGCCGGGAAATATCCGGCGATGCGTTTCGTTTCGACGAAAGTGGTCAAGACCGGTGCGCGTACGGCGGACGTTACGGGCAATTTGACGATGCACGGCGTGACGCGTCCGGTAACGCTCAAGGCCACGTTCAAGGCAGGTGCGATCAACCCGATGAACAAGACCTACACGCTGGGATTCAATGCAACCGGTATGGTCCGGCGCACCGAGTTCGGCGTGAGCAAGTATGCGCCGCTCGTCAGCGATGAAACGGTCATCGCGATCACGGCGGCGTTCGAAAAGCAGGCTGACTGATCTCAGGCTCTGCGCCTGAAGCCGCGCGGCGTCATGACGCCGCGCGGCCGGTCGTTCACAGGCAGGCTTCCAGATAGGCCTGATCGAAGCCGAACTGACGTGCCTTTTCGAGCGTGTAGGGGCGCAGGCCCGAAGGACGGAATTCTCCGAGGATCTTGCCCTCGTCGGTTTCGTCCAGATACTCGAACTTGAACAGTTCCTGGGTGACGATGACGTCGCCTTCCATGCCGATCACTTCGGTGATGTTGGTGGTGCGGCGCGAACCGTCGCGAAGGCGTTTCACCTGCACGATGAGGTCCACCGATTCGGCGATCTGGCGGCTGATGGCTTCCTTCGGGATCTTGATGTCGCCCATCAGGATCATGTTTTCCATACGGCCCAGGCACTCGCGTGGGCTGTTGGCGTGGAGCGTGCACATCGAGCCGTCGTGGCCGGTGTTCATGGCGGCCAGAAGGTCGAAACACTCGGCGCCACGAATTTCGCCCAGAATGATGCGGTCAGGACGCATACGCAGGGCGTTCTTCACAAGGTCGCCGATGGTAATAGCGCCCTGGCCTTCGAGGTTCGGCGGGCGCGTTTCGAGCGGCAGCCAGTGCGGCTGCTGCAGGCGAAGTTCGGCCGCGTCTTCGATCGTCAGCACGCGCTCGCCCGGGTCGATCATCTTCGACAGGGCGTTGAGCATCGTCGTCTTGCCCGAGCCGGTACCGCCCGAGATAACCACGTTCATGCGGCAGGCGCCGGCGATCTTGAGGCAGGTCGCCATCTTCTCGCTCATCGAACCGAAGTCCTTGAGCATGTCGATGGTGATCGGCTTCTCGGAAAACTTACGAATCGAGATCGCGGTGCCGCGCAGCGACAGCGGCGGGACGATCACGTTGACACGGCTGCCGTCCTTGAGGCGGGCGTCGGCAAGCGGCGTGGTCTGGTCGACGCGGCGGCCGACCTGATTGACGATGCGCTGGGCGATCTGGAACAGGTGCTGCTCGTCACGGAAGCGGATGCCCGCAAGCTGCAGCTTGCCCTTCTTTTCGATGTAGGTCTGGTTCGGGCCGTTGACCATGATGTCGGACACGTCCGGGTCGCCGAGCAGTTCTTCCAGCGGGCCGAAGCCCAGCAGTTCGTCGATCAGCACCTTTTCCAACGCGAACTGTTCACGGCGGTTGAAGGTGATCTTCAGTTCGGCGAGCACTTCCATGATGATCGGCCGGAATTCTTCCGACAGTTCATCCTTGGTGAGAGTGGCCGCCGCTTCGGGATCGACGCGTTCGAGCAGGCGGGGCAGCACCTGTTCCTTGATCTTGTGGATCGAGGCTTCAAAGCCGCCCTGTTCGGAGTTGGCATCGGCCACCGCATTGGCGCGGTCGGCCAGGCGCGACATGGCATCGTCGCGGGGGTGCTTCGGCGCGCCGCCGCCCGGTTCGCCGCCGGGCAGGGGCGGGAACTGTTCGCCACCCGGCACGGGCACAGCACCGGGCATGCCACCTGGCACAGCGGATTTTTCCGGCGCACCGCCCTTGAGAGGCTTGGCTACACCGAATGCCGGACGGGCTCCCTGGCCCATTCCGCCCACGCCGTTTCGCCGCCCGAATGCACTCATAAGAAATCCAACCTTTTTCAGCACCCGGCCCCGGACCGGGCGTGATCCATTGCAGTTGTTCAGTTTAATAAGGTTGAAACTTTGATAACTTCCTAATGACGACGCCGGATCCGCCGATTTGGGGAGTATTAACCGGAAGAAGGGACAAGTAACCGTGACGGCGGAAACAGGCACATGCTGGCTATGCGCGCGCCCGTTGGGGCGGCGGATCGAATGGCATCATCCAGTGCCGAGAAGCCGGGGCGGCCGGGAGACGGTGCCACTGCATCCCATCTGCCACCGCACCATCCACGCACAGTTTTCCAATGCCGAGCTGGCGCGCATGGCGGCAAGCGCGGAGGCCTTGCTGCAGTCGGAGGAGATTTGCCGCTTCGTCAAATGGGTGGCGGCAAAGCCGCCGGATTTCCACGCGCCCACCGCACGCCGCCGCCAGGGTGAACGTTCTGCCTAAAGCAATGGGGCGCCGCCGGTTTTCCGGCGACGCCCCATTGAAACGCTTTCACAAGCGGATCAGGCTTCGACATGCTCCGCGAGCACGGTCAGGCCTGCATCACCGACTTCGGCAAAGCCGCCGGTGATCCTGATCTCTTCCGGAGCACCGTTTTCGGTCTTGTAGACCTTCAGCGCGCCGTCGGCGATCGTCGACATGAAGGGCGCGTGGCCCGCGAGCACGCCGAACTCGCCTTCCGTGCCGGGGACGACCACCATGTGGACGTCCTCGGACCGAACGAGCTTCGCCGGCGTGACGAGTTCGAAGTGCAGAGCCATTCTGGATTACGCCTCTTCGGCCAGCTTCTTGGCCTTCTCGACCGCCTCGTCGATGCCGCCGACCATGTAGAAGGCCGCTTCCGGCAGGTGGTCGTATTCACCGTCGACGACGGCCTTGAACGACTTCACGGTGTCTTCGAGCTGCACGAACTTGCCCGAGATGCCGGTGAAGACTTCAGCCACGTGGAACGGCTGCGAAAGGAACTTCTGGATCTTGCGGGCGCGGGCGACGGTGAGCTTATCTTCTTCCGAAAGCTCGTCCATGCCCAGGATCGCGATGATGTCCTGAAGCGACTTGTACTTCTGCAGGGTCTCCTGGACCTTGCGGGCGGTCTCGTAGTGCTCGGCACCGACGACGCGAGGCTCAAGAACGCGCGAGGTCGAGTCGAGCGGGTCGACGGCCGGGTAGATGCCCAGCTCCGAGATGGCGCGGTTCAGCGTGGTCGTTGCGTCCAGGTGAGCGAACGAGGTGGCCGGCGCCGGGTCGGTAAGGTCGTCTGCGGGAACGTAGATGGCCTGAACCGAGGTGATCGAGCCCTTTGTGGTCGAGGTGATGCGTTCCTGCAGCGCGCCCATGTCGGTCGACAGGGTCGGCTGATAGCCCACGGCCGAAGGAATACGGCCGAGCAGAGCCGACACTTCTGCGCCCGCCTGCGTGAAGCGGAAGATGTTGTCGACGAAGAACAGAACGTCCTGGCCTTCCTGGTCGCGGAAGTACTCGGCCATGGTCAGACCCGAGAGCGCGACGCGGGCGCGAGCACCCGGGGGCTCGTTCATCTGGCCGAACACGAGAGCCACCTTAGAACCGTCAGAGGTCGGGTTGCCCTCGGCGTCCTTGGCGATAACGCCGGCGTCGAGGAACTCGTGGTAGAGGTCGTTACCTTCACGGGTACGTTCACCGACGCCTGCGAAGACCGACACCCCGCCGTGACCCTTTGCGATGTTGTTGATCAGTTCCTGAATGAGAACGGTCTTGCCCACGCCGGCGCCGCCGAACAGGCCGATCTTGCCGCCCTTGGCGTAGGGGGCGAGAAGGTCGATGACCTTGATGCCGGTCACGAGGATCGCGGCTTCGGTCGACTGGTCGATGAACTCGGGCGCCTTGGCGTGGATCGGAGCGTACATGTCCGAGCCGACCGGGCCGCGCTCGTCGATGGCGTCGCCGACGACGTTCATGATGCGGCCGAGGGTCTTGGGGCCGACCGGCACCGAGATCTGCGAGCCGGTGTTGGCGACGCTCTGACCGCGGGTCAGGCCGTCGGTGCCGTCCATGGCGATGGTGCGGACGGTGTTCTCACCAAGGTGCTGCGCGACTTCGAGAACCAGCTTCTGGCCGTTGTTCTCGGTCTCGAGGGCGGTGAGGATGGCGGGCAGTTCGCCTTCGAAGGTCACGTCGACGACAGCGCCGATGACCTGGCTGATCTTGCCGGTAGTGGTCTGGTTGAGCACGGGTGCGGTGGCCATTTTGGTTTCCTTGCCTGCGATGTCTTAGAGCGCTTCTGCGCCCGCGATGATTTCGACGAGTTCGGTGGTGATCGCGGCCTGACGGCTGCGGTTGTACTGGATGGTGAGCTTGTTGATCAGATCACCCGCGTTGCGCGTCGCGTTATCCATGGCGGTCATCGACGCACCCTGTTCGGAGGCGGCGTTTTCCAGAAGCGCACCGAAGATCTGGGTCTTCAGGTAGCGCGGCAACAGCGCGGCGAGGATTTCTTCCTCCTCCGGCTCGTACTCGGTCACCGCATCACCGCCCTTGACGGCGCCTGCCGCAGGGGCAGGGACGGGGATGATCTGCTGGCTGGTCGGTTCCTGAACCAGCGCGGAGCGGAACTTCGCATAGAACAGATGGGCGATGTCGAACTTGCCCTGATCGTACATGGCGACGAGTTCGTCGGCGACCTGCTCGGCTTCGTTGAAGCCGGCTTCACGCACGCCGGTGGTGTCGAACATGTGCACGATCTGCTTGGGGTATTCGCGCTTGATCACCGCACGGCCCTTGCGGCCGATGAGGTAGAACAGCACGGTCTTGCCCTGGGCTTCCAGTTCCTTCGCCTTGGCGCGCGCGGCGCGGACGATGTTGGAGTTGAAAGCGCCGCACAGACCCTTGTCCGAATTGGCCACGACGAGCAGGTGAACCTGATCGCTGCCGGTGCCGGCAAGCAGCTTCGGGCTGTTTTCCGAAACCGTGATCTTGCTGGCCAGCGAGCCCATCACCTCGGCGAGACGCGCGGCATAGGGGCGTGCGGATTCAGCAGCCGCCTGCGCCTTGCGCAGCTTTGCCGCGGCGACCATCTGCTTGGCCTTGGTGATCTTCTGGGTCGATTTGACCGAGTTGATGCGGCCTTTGAGTTCCTTGAGCGAAGCCACTCGTTTCTCTCCGGTTTCATCCCCTCCGGCCGGAGCCGGAGGATGATGTCAGATCAGTCTCAGGCGAACTGCTTGGCGAAAGCCTGCAGGGCAGCCTTGGTCTTGTCGGCCACTTCACCTTCGAACTTTTGCGAGGTGCGGATTTCCGTCAGGACGTCGGCGTGCTGCGAACGCATGAAGCTGAGCATTTCGGCTTCGTATTCGGTGACCTTGTCGACCGCGATCGAGTCGAGGAAGCCGTTGGTGCCGGCGTAGATCGAGACGACCTGCTCTTCGAACGGCAGCGGCGAGAACTGCGGCTGCTTGAGCAGCTCGGTCAGGCGCGCACCGCGGTTGAGCAGCTTCTGGGTCGAAGCGTCGAGGTCCGAGCCGAACTGCGCGAAGGCGGCCATTTCGCGGTACTGCGCGAGTTCGAGCTTGATCGAGCCGGCGACCTTCTTCATCGCCTTGGTCTGGGCCGAACCGCCGACGCGGCTGACCGACAGGCCCACGTTGATGGCCGGACGGATGCCCTGGTAGAACAGGCCGGTTTCAAGGAAGATCTGGCCGTCGGTGATCGAGATCACGTTGGTCGGAATGTAGGCCGAAACGTCGCCCGCCTGGGTTTCGATGACCGGAAGGGCGGTCAGTGAGCCCGAGCCGTTGTCGCTGTTCATCTTTGCGGCGCGCTCAAGCAGGCGGCTGTGGAGATAGAAGACGTCGCCGGGGTAGGCTTCGCGGCCCGGCGGGCGGCGGAGCAGAAGCGACATCTGGCGGTAGGCGACGGCCTGCTTGGAAAGGTCGTCGTAAACGATTACGGCGTGCATGCCGTTGTCGCGGAAGAACTCACCCATCGCGGCGCCGGTGTAGGGCGCGAGGTACTGCAGCGGAGCCGGTTCCGAAGCGGTCGCGGCGATGACGATGGAGTATTCCATCGCGCCGTTTTCTTCGAGCTGGCGCACGATCTGCGCGACGGTCGAACGCTTCTGGCCGACGGCGACGTAGATGCAGTAGAGCTTCTTGCCTTCGTCGTCGCTCTGGTTCGGGCCCTTCTGGTTGATGAAGGTGTCGATCGCGACGGCGGTCTTGCCGGTCTGGCGGTCACCGATGATCAGTTCGCGCTGGCCGCGGCCGACGGGCACGAGGGCGTCGATCGCCTTCAGGCCGGTCTGCACGGGTTCGTGCACCGACTGGCGGGGAATGATGCCCGGAGCCTTGGTTTCGACGCGGCGGCGCTCGGTGAACATGATCGGGCCCTTGCCGTCGATCGGGTTGCCGAGAGCGTCGACCACGCGGCCGAGCAGGCCCTTGCCGGTCGGGACGTCCACGATGGTGCCGGTGCGCTTGACGCTGTCACCTTCCTTGATCTCGGCGTCCGAGCCGAAGATCACGACGCCGACGTTGTCGGCTTCGAGGTTCAGCGCCATGCCCTGAACGCCGTTCGAGAATTCGACCATCTCGCCAGCCTGGCAGTTGTCGAGACCGTGGATGCGGGCAATACCGTCACCCACCGACAGCACGGAGCCGACTTCCGAGACCTGGGCCTCGGTGCCGAAGTTGGCAATCTGGTCCTTGATGACCTTCGAGATTTCTGCGGCGCGGATATCCATTGCTTAGCCTTTCATCGCCTGGGCGAGAGAATTGAGACGGGTGCGGATCGAGCTGTCGATGCGCTTGGAACCGATGGTGACGACCAGGCCGCCAAGCAGTTCCGGATCAACGCTCGTCTTGATCTTGACGTTGCGGCCTTCGCGCACTTCCAGTTTCTGGCGCAGCTGTTCGACCTGTTCGTCGGTCAGCGCGTGAGCCGTGGTGACTTCGGCGGTCGCTTCACCGCGCTGGGCGGCGGCGATCGCGGCGAAGGCGCGAATGATTTCGGGCAGGGCGGAGAGGCGGCGGTTGCCGGCCAGAACGCCCATGAAATTCTTTGTCAGCGGTGAAACACCCAGAACATCGGCCACGGCTTCCGCCGCCTTGCCGGCTGCATCACGGCTGATTTGCGGATTGCGAATCAGGTCGCTGAAATCCGCACTCTCCTTGAGGGCTTCACCAATCTTCTCGAGGTCGCTCTCGACCACCGAGACGGTGCCGTTTTCGCTGGCAAGATCAAACAGCGCCGAAGCGTAGCGCCCTTGCAAGCTGGCTTTTATGCCGCCGGAATTCTCCACGCGTGTCCTATCCTTACATCGGGTGGGCTGAGGCACTTCGGGGCGCGAAGCTGCATCGTGCCCCCCGGCCCACAGACGGGGCGCGCATAGCGACGATATTGTTGCGATGCAAGGCAGTGCTTGACGCCATACGACAAAGGCCGGGGGTGCGGTTTGAAAGCAACAGGCGGGAAGCCGTCACCGCGGTGATGCGCAATACCTTAGGGCAACACGAAAAAGGAGTTGCCTGCCATGTTTAGAATTGAGGGGCTGCCGCGTGAGGCCTTCACGCAATATTTCGCGATGAATCCCGAGGAACTTGCGCAAACGGGTGCCAGGCGTGTGGTGGCGGACACCGACCGGGGCTTTCCCTGCCGCATTACGCTGGAAGACGCGCGTGCCGGCGAAAGCCTGATTCTGCTCAACTATGTGAGCCATGATGTCGCAAATCCGTTCCGTACCGCGTATGCGATATATGTTCGCGAGGATGCGCAGGAACCGGATCCATGGATGGATTGCCTGCCGCCGGTTTTTGAAGGGCGCGCACTTTCCTTGCGCGGTTTCGACGGGGACGGGATGCTGTGCGATGCCAGGCTGGTCCTGCCCGGAGAAGTGGAGGACGGTATTCGCGCCTTGTTTGATAATTCGCAGATCGCCTGCATCCATGCGCACAATGCGGCGCATGGCTGTTTCGCGGCACGGATCGACCGCTACGGAGCGGGAGGCTAGATATGGCAACCATGACTCTCGATGATGACCGGGCCTGGCAGGCCGTACTGGCGCGCGACCGTTCGTTTGACGGGCGCTTTGTCACGGGCGTGCTGTCGACCGGGATCTATTGCCGGCCGTCCTGTTCGGCCCGTCATCCCCGGCGCGAGAATGTCCGCTTCTTCGATGGCCCGGACATGGCCGAAGCCGAAGGCCTGCGGCCCTGCCTGCGCTGCCGTCCGAACGACGTGTCGCGAGACGAGAATGCCATATCGCGCGCGATCGAAATGCTGGAGCAGGCGGAGGAGGCACCCGCGCTCGCGGAATTGGCTGGAGAAGTGGGCTATAGTCCCGCCCATTTTCAGCGGTTGTTCAAGCGTGCCGTTGGCCTGTCGCCCGCGCAATTCCTGCGTGCCCGCCGTATTCAGCGGGCGGGCGATGCACTCAGTTCGGGCGCGAGTGTCACCGAGGCTATCTATGATGCCGGTTTCGCTGCCTCGTCGCGCTTCTATGAAGCGAGTGAAGGGAGATTGGGTATGGCACCTTCCGCGTGGCGGGATGGTGGGCGCGGAGTGACAATCCATTGGGCCGTGGTGCCAACGACGCTCGGGCCGATGCTGGTTGCGGCGACGGCGAAAGGTGTGTGTCGTCTCTCGTTCGCCGAAGGCCGCGAGGATCTGGCCGAGCGCTTTCCCAAGGCGGAACTGGTGGAAGGCGGGGCGGCATTCGCCAGTCTTCTTGCCGACGTGGTCTCCGCCGTCGAGCAGCCGGGCGATAGCCGAGCGATTCCGCTCGACGTCCAGGGGACGGCCTTTCAGGAAGCCGTCTGGCGGGAGTTGCAGCGTATCCCGCCCGGCGAAACCCGCTCCTACGCGCAGATTGCCGCAGCGGTGGGCAAGCCGGGGGCCGTGCGCGCGGCGGGTTCAGCCAACGGTGCTAACAACGTCGCCGTGCTGATTCCCTGCCATCGCGTGATTCGCACCGACGGGTCGCTGGGCGGCTACGCCTATGGTCTCGACATTAAACGCGAGTTGCTGCGGCGCGAGGGTGGTCAGACGAACGAGTAGGGATCGACGTCGATATTGACGCGAACCCCCTTGGGAAACTGTAGCGGCTCCAGCCAGTCGCGCAGCGCCTTCTGCAATTCCGCCGATCGCCGGGCGTTGATCAGCAGCCGGAAGCGGTGGCGCCCGCGCAACAGCGATAGCGGCGCCGGGGCAGGGCCCAGCACCAGCATGTCAGGCAGGTTGGGGGCCGTGCCGCCAATGGCGCGTGCTGCTGCAAGTGCTTCGGCCTGATCTTCGGAACTGACGATGATGGCAGCCCAGCGCCCGAACGGCGGTGCGCCCGCGTCGCGGCGTGACTCGGTTTCGGCAGCGTAGAAGGCATCGCGGTCGCCGTTCGCCAGCGCGGCGATGACGGCCGCTTCGGGGTGCCGGGTCTGAATCAGCACTTCGCCGGGCTTCTCGCCGCGCCCCGCGCGCCCGGCCACCTGCGCGATCTGCTGGTAGGTACGCTCCGCCGCGCGCAAATCTCCACCTTCGAGGCCAAGATCGGCGTCGATCACGCCCACCAGCGTCAGTTCGGGGAAGTGGTATCCTTTTGTGACGAGCTGGGTGCCGATGATCACGTCAATGGCGCCGCCTTCGGCTTTCGCGACGAATTCTCCGATCGCCTCGGGCGTGTTCATCGTATCCGAGGTGACAAGGGCCGTGCGGGCTTCGGGCAGGATTTCTGCCACTTCGTCGGCAATGCGTTCAACACCGGGGCCGCAGGCAACGAGGCAATCGGCCGTGCCGCATTCCGGGCAGGCATCGGGAACGGGCACTTCGTGGCCGCAGTGATGGCAGGCGAGGCGCTGGGAAAAACGGTGTTCGACCAGCCATGCGGTGCAGTTCGGGCACTGGAAGCGGTAGCCGCAGTGCCGGCACAGCGTCAGCGGGGCATAGCCGCGGCGGTTGAGGAAGAGCAGCGACTGTTCGCCGCGTGCCAGCCGTTCCTTCATTTCCTCGACCAGCCGTGGCGCGATCCAGTGGCCGCGCTCGGGCGGTTCGTGGCGCAAGTCGACTATCCGGATGTCGGGCAGCATGGCGCCGCCGAAACGGTCTGGCAGCTCGATCTTCCGGTAGACTCCGGCTTCGGCGAGCTGCATCGATTCGAGCGCTGGCGTCGCGCTGGCGAGCACGACCGGGATCTTTTCGAACTTGGCGCGGATCACAGCGACATCGCGGGCATTGTAGCGCACGCCGTCATCCTGCTTGAAGGATACCTCGTGCGCTTCGTCGACAACGATGAGGCCAAGGCTGGCGTAAGGCAGGAACAGCGCCGAACGAGCACCGACAACGACTTGCGCGTCGCCGCTGACGATCGCCCGCCAGGCCCGCCGCCGTTCGCTCGATTTCAGCGAGGAGTGCCACAGCACCGGCGGTACGCCGAAACGCTGCTCGAATCGCCGCAGGAAGTTCTCGGTCAGGGCGATTTCGGGCAGCAGGACCAGCACCTGCCGTCCCAGCCGCAGTGCCTCGGCCACGGCCTCGAAATAGCATTCGGTCTTGCCCGATCCGGTCACTCCGTCGAGCAGGAAGGGGGCAAACTGATGTTCGCGGACGGAAGCTATGAAGGTGTCCGCGGCAGCTTTCTGGGTTTCACTGAGGTGCGGAACGGCAAATTCCGGCCGGGCACGCGGGTAGGGGCGATCCAGATCGACCGCCACGGGCTCCAGAAGCCCGGCCCCGGCCATACCGCGCAGCACGCCTTCGGATACACTGGCCAGTTCGGCCAGTTCGCGGATCGACGCCTGCTCGCCTTGCAGGGCGTCGAGTGCAGCGGCGCGCTGCGGTGTGAGGCGTGCGGGTTCGACGCCGGTCAGGCGGTATTCGGTCGTCGTGCCGCCGCCGCGCAGGGCTGCCATGCTGCCGAGCGCCATCCGCGCGACGGACGAAAGCGATGCGCAATAATAGTCGGCCGTCCATTCGATCAGGCGCCGCAACTGCTGCGGCAGTGGAGGCACCGGCAGCACTTCCAGTAGCGGCCGCAGCTTCGATTCGGGCACGTCCTGCGCGCTCAGCCGCTCCGCTTCCCAGACGATCCCGAGCACCTGACGCGGACCGAGCGGGGCTATGACCACCGAGCCGTATTCGACGTCGACGCCGTCCGGCACGTGGTAGTCCAGCACGCCCAGTGCGGCATTGAAGACAAGGAGTCGGACGCGTTTCATGTTTGGCGCATATAGGCACTGCCATGGCGGCGCGTGAAGGCGGCGCGCTGTCTGGGCTGGGGATCAGCCGCGTGCAGCCATGGCAAAGCCTAGCCGCACGCGATTCGCTTCCCTATAGGGCGCGTCAGACTCGCCAATTCAGGATCGCATCATGAAATTCTTCGCTGACACCGCCGAAATCGACGACATCAAGGACCTGGCCGCGACCGGCCTGCTCGATGGCGTCACCACCAACCCTTCGCTGATCGCCAAGTCCGGGCGTGACTTCATGGAAGTCACCAGGGAAATCTGTGGCATTGTGGATGGCCCGGTCAGCGCCGAAGTCGTCGCGCTCGATCATGCCGGGATGATGCGCGAGGCCGAAGTGCTGCGCAAGATCGCCGACAATGTCTGCATCAAGGTGCCGCTCACCATCGATGGCCTGAAGACCTGCAAGGCGCTGACTTCGGACGGCACCATGGTCAACGTCACGCTGTGCTTCTCGGCCAATCAGGCGCTTCTCGCCGCGAAGGCGGGCGCGACTTTCGTGTCGCCCTTCGTTGGCCGCCACGACGACAACGGCTTCGACGGCATGGACCTGATCAGCGACATTCGCCTGATCTACGACAACTATGCCTTCGAGACTGAAATCCTCGTCGCCTCGATCCGCCACGGTGTTCACGTGCTGCAGGCAGCCAAGATCGGCGCCGACGTGATGACCGCACCTCCGGCCGTCATCAAGGGTCTGTTCAAGCATGTCCTGACTGAAAAGGGCATCGAAGGCTTCCTGGCTGACTGGGCCAAGACCGGCCAGTCGATCTGATTTTTCTCTGATTATCCTTCGACAGGCTCAGGATGAGCGGAGGTGGGGTTACAACCTCATTTCAATCCGCTCAGACTGAGCTTGTCGAAGCCCCCTCGCACATCGCCCATTTGAGCCGGTCGCACCGATGCGCTAGGCACTGCGGCAATGTCAGACGAATCTCCCGCAGACCGCTTCAAGTCCGTCCTCGCAGGCGCCAGCCGCGCCATTGCGCACGACAGCGAAATCGAAGTCAACTGGACGGCTGACGCCCCCAGCTCTTCGGGCAATGTCTTCCGCGTGCCGATGCCTGGACGCAGCCTGCCGCGCGGGGCCGCGATGCAGGCACGCGGCTATTCCGACAGCTTCGCGCTCAAGCTGCGCCATCACAACGACAAGCTGCATATGCGCCATGCACCGTCCGAACCATCGGCGCGGGCGTGCTACGATGCAGTGGAGATGGTCCGGTACGAGGCGCTTGGCGCCAATGCCTATTCCGGCATGCGCGCAAATCTCGATGCGTCGCTGATGGCGCGGATGGCGTCGGACCCGATTACCCGCGCTGAGACCCCTGATGCGGTGCCGGTACAGTCCGCACTGGCGCTGCTCCTGCGCGAGAAGCTCACGGGCCAGCCCGTCCCGGCCGAAGCGCACGCGGGCGTGGAGATGGTCCGCGCGTGGATCGAGGACAAGGCCGGCGCCGATTTCGAGGCTCTGGCGTCGTCGCTGGAAGACCAGAAGGCCTTCCAGTCTCTGGCACTCGACATGCTCGAACACCTCGAACTGACCCGCGCCGAAGACGTTCAGCAGCCGCCCGACGAGGCGGACGACATGGACGGCGACGAGGAGACCGAGGAAGAGCAGGAAGGCGACGAATCCGGCCAGGAACAGCAGCCGACGGAAATGGCCGCCGAACCCTCGCAGGGCGAGGACGAAGGCGAAAGCGAATCCGAAGGCGAATCCTCGGACGACATGGAAGAGGGCCAGGAAGGTGAAGAGGGTGAGGAGGGCATGATGCCCGTCCGTCCGAACCGTCCTTGGACCAATATTCCCGAAGGGTTCGACTACAAGGTCTTTACCGAGGCATTCGACGAAGTCGTGGGCGCAGCGGACCTGTGCGACGATGAAGAGCTTACGCGTCTGCGCGCTTACCTTGATGCCCAGCTCAAGGGGTTGCAGGGCATTGTCACCCGGCTGGCGAACCGGCTGCAGCGCCGCCTCATGGCGCAGCAGAGCCGTTCGTGGGATTTCGATCAGGAAGAAGGCCTGCTCGATGCTGCAAGGCTTGCCCGCGTGGTGGTCTCACCTGGCCAGTCGCTGTCCTACAAGGTCGAGCGCGACGTCGAGTTCAAGGACACGGTCGTCACGCTGCTGCTCGACAATTCGGGCTCGATGCGCGGGCGGCCGATCTCGATCGCGGCGATAAGTGCCGATGTGCTGGCGCGCACGCTGGAGCGCTGCGGCGTGAAGGTCGAGATCCTCGGCTTCACGACGCGTGCCTGGAAGGGCGGGCAGAGCCGCGAAACCTGGCTGGCCAGTGGCAAGCCGCAGCATCCCGGCCGTCTCAACGACTTGCGGCACATCGTCTACAAGCAGGCCGACGAGCCATGGCGCCGCGCCCGCAAGAACCTTGGCCTGATGATGCGCGAAGGGCTGCTGAAAGAGAACATCGACGGCGAGGCTTTGTTGTGGGCGCACAGCCGTATGCTGGCCCGGCCGGAAGACCGGCGTATCCTGATGGTCATCTCGGACGGCGCGCCGGTGGACGATTCGACGCTGTCGGTGAATTCGGCCGGTTATCTCGAAGCGCATCTCCGCAAGGTGATCGACTGGATCGAAGCCAAGAGCCCGGTGCAGCTCGTGGCGATCGGCATCGGTCACGATGTGACGCGGTATTACCGGCGGGCGGTGACGATCATGGATGCCGAGCAGCTTGGCGGGACGATGATCGAGCAATTGGCTGGTCTGTTCGAGGAAGAATGAGCGCTGCGGAACGGTATTGTACCATTCGGTATTGAATTGTTCATCAAAATGATCAGATTGCCCGGCGCGAATCCCATCCCTCGAATTGCCGGAACCTGCCGATGAACGTTGCCGAAGCCGTTGTCACCCGCCGCTCGATCCGGGCTTTTACCGAACAAACCGTTGATCTCGAAACCATGCGCCGCGTGCTCGAAGCCGCGCGCATGGCGCCTTCAGGCTGCAACTACCAGCCGTGGGAAGCGACCGTGCTCACCGGCGCTCCGCTCAAGGCGCTGCAGGACGTTCTGCTGGCGAGCAAGCCCGACGATCCGCTCGAATACGACTTCTCGGCTCCGGGCCAGGTGGACAAGTACAAGCAGCGTCTCAGCACGCTGGGCGCGCAAATGTATGGGGCGATGGCGATCGGTCGTCAGGACGTTGACCAGCGCGAACTGTTTTCACGGCAGAACCTGACCTCGTTCGGGGCGCCGGTGCTGCTGCTCAGCCATTTCCCCAAATTGATGAAGGAACCGCAGTGGTCCGATGTGGGGATGTGGCTGCAAACGATCATGCTGTTGCTGCGCGATGAAGGACTCGATTCCTGCCCACAGGAATGGATGGGCATCTATGGGCGGACCATCAAGACGCATCTCGGCCTGTCCGATGACACCATGCTGTTCTGCGGCATTGCCATCGGGTACCGCGATCCCGATGCGGCAGTGAACAATTTCGAGCGCGAGCGCGTGCCGCTCGACGAACAGGTGCGTTTTCTTGGGTTCTGATAGTGCAACGAGCAGCGGTGTGAGGACGGGGTGAGCGTTTCACCCTTTCTTTGGGTGCCGTTCACGCTGGCGGCGGCGATGGCGCAGGTGTTCCGTAACGCCTTCCAGTCGAAACTGAGCGCTAGAATCGGCACGATCGGCGGGACGCAGGTGCGCTTCGTCTATGGCCTGCCTTTCGCAGCTGTGCTGCTGGCCATCTATCTGGCGATCGTTCCCGCCCCGTTCCCGACTATTCCGCCCGAAGCCCTGGCATGGTCGTTCGCCGGTTCGGTGACCCAGATCGTCGCGACTGCGTTGATGCTGGTGGTCATGGCCAAGCGCGATTTCGGTGTGGCCTATGCCTACATCAAGACCGAGCCGGTCACGGTGGCCCTGTTGGGCCTCGTGCTGATCGGGGACCGGCTGCCCTGGCTGGGCTGGGTCGCGGTCCTGATCGTGACGATAGGTGTCGTGATGTCCTCGCTGCGGGCGGGCGACGATGCATCGCAACTTGCGGAATGGAAGCCGCTGGTCGTCGGCGTGGCCAGCGGCGCGCTGTTCGGTCTGACAGCAATCTGCTTCCGGGCCTCGATCGACCTTGTGCCTGAAGGCACGTTCATGATGCGCAGCCTTGTCATGCTGGTGGTGTCTCTGGCGATCCAGTCGGCGACGCTGGCGGTGTGGTTCGTGGTGAAGGATGCGTCCGGATTCTGGGGCTCGGTGCGCGAATGGCGGCTCAGCGTCGTTGCGGGCGCGCTGGGGGCGATTGCTTCGGCTGGCTGGTTCATTTCCTTCTCGCTGACCATCGCGGCCAATGTGCGCACGCTTGCCCTGATAGAGATGCCGGTGGTGGCGCTCGTCTCGCGTTATGTCTCGGGCCGCTGGCTGACGGCGCGGGAATGGGCGGGCTTCGCGCTCATCACGGTCGGCGTGGCCCTCCTGATGTTCGCGCACGCCGCTTGACTGGAACCGCGCGCCGCCTAATGCCGCGTGCCTATGACCGATGCACCCAGTCTCACGCTGTTCAACAGCCTGACTCGCCAGCTCGAACCGTTTCAGCCCGTCCACGAGGGCGAGGCGCGGGTCTATACCTGCGGGCCGACGGTCTACAATTACCCGCACATCGGCAACATGCGCGCCTATGTCTTCGCCGACATTCTGGGCCGCACGCTGAGCCACAAGGGCTACAAGCTCACCCACGTCATCAACATCACCGATGTCGGCCACCTCACCGACGATGCCGATGCGGGTGAGGACAAGATGGAGAAGATGGCGCGCCAGCAGCACCAGTCCATCTGGGACATCGCGAAACACTATACCGAGGCTTACTGGGCGGACATCGCGGCGCTGAACATTCGCGAGCCCGCCAAGTGGTCGATTGCTACCGATTACGTGCCGCAGATGATCGAGTTCGCGAAGTCGATCGCGGACAAGCACTGCTACGAACTGGACAGCGGCCTCTACTTCGATGTTTCCTCAGTCGCGGACTATGGTCGGTTGGCAAGAGAGGATGACCTGATGTCGGAGCTAATGAAAATTAGTTCCGGGCTGCGATCTCTGCAGTCGGAAGATGACCATGAAGTTTTGAAATCCAAGTTTCATAAGCTTGCGGTCGATTTTCTGACTACACTCAGGGAGTTTTATCGTAGGAAGTCGTTGAAAAAGTATCAGGACTTAATCGATATCTGGACGTGGGCTGATAGCCCCGCAGACGATCAAACTCCTCTAAGAATATTGGAAAGCGTTGCTGCAACAGGAGCCAGATTGCGCGAAGGGCGCATAGAGTCAGTCGAAGGCAAGCGAAACGAAGAAGACTTCGCCATCTGGCGCAAGACCCCGCCGGGCGAGAAGCGCCAGATGGAGTGGGACTCCCCTTGGGGCAAGGGCGCGCCGGGCTGGCATCTCGAATGCTCGGTGATGTCGGGAGACCTGCTCGGATTCCCGTTCGACATCCACACCGGGGGCATCGACCACCGCGAGATCCACCACCCCAACGAGATTGCGCAGAACCAGGCGTTCTGCTGCACCAACGGCCTCGACGTGCCGGCCAACTCAGGCGCACGGGTGTGGATGCACAACAACTTCCTCGTCGAGCGCTCTGGCAAGATGAGCAAGTCCTCGGGCGAGTTCCTGCGGCTGCAACTGCTGATCGACAAGGGCTACCACCCGCTCGCCTACCGCATGATGTGCCTGCAGGCGCACTACCGGAGCGAACTGGAATTCAGCTGGGAAGGACTGGGCGCCGCGCTCACCCGCCTCAAGCGCATGATCATGGCGGCCGAGCGGCTCAAGGATGTGGCGCCGGGTGAGGCTCGCCATCCCAAGCTGGCGGCAATGCTGGACGCATTCGAGAAGGCCATCGGCGAGGACCTGAACACCCCGGTTGCCCTGACTGCGCTGGAAGACGTGCTCGCGGCCAAGAAAGTTGATCCCGCCGCCAAGCGTGCTGCGGTAGAGGCCATGGATTCGGTGCTCGGTCTGGACCTGTTCGATATCCAGCGCGCCGGTTTGCGCCTCAAGCCAAAGGGTGTGGAGATCACCGAAGCAGAGATCGAGGACGTGCTGGCGCGCCGCAAGCAGGCTCGTGCCGACAAGGATTTCGCCACGTCCGATGCCTTGCGCGATGAACTGGCGGCCAAGGGCGTCGAGGTGATGGACGGCGATCCGCTCGGCTGGGAATGGAAGTTGGGATGAAGCTGTGGCGTCTCTGCCGGGCGGGCCATGTGGCGCTTGACGGCGGAGGCTCCCGGCAGTTTGGCGGACGCTACACGCCGGCTGGCTCGCCGGTCGTGAACTTTGCGTCTGATGCCGCACTCGCTATATTGATCGCCTTGCGTTACCAGCCGCGCGATCTGTCCGGTATCGTGGAGGATTTCGTTCTCGGCTGGACGGAAATTGATGCCGAGCCTGTGCGGGTTCCGCCGGGAGCCGACGAAGACGAAGTTCGCGGTTTTGTGCGCGAATGGCTGGACGAAGGGCAGGCGCTTCTGGCGGCAGTGCCCTCGCGGGTATTACCCGAAGGCGAGGTGGTCATGATGAACGTGCATCATCCGGATGCGGGGCAGGTCGCACCGCTTGTCACTCGCCCCTTCAGTTTCGCCCAATGCCTGCACACGCCGCCGATGGCAGATCGATACGGTGCGCAGCAATGACCGTTGCTCTTGTCAATGCTCTGGCCCGCCCTTTGGTAGAGAGCAAAACCCCGGACGGCATTGAGCCGCTGTGGTTCGAGACGCCTGAAGAACTGCTCGACCTCGCTCCTCGCGCGGAGATCGCCTGGCTGGACATGTGCCCGCCGCCGCTGGCCGCACAGGCCATCGCGAGGATGGACAAGCTGGTCTGGTACAACGCCATGTCCTCTGGCGTGGACTGGCTGCCGCTGGACCTGTTCCGGGAACGAGGCGTGACGTTGACCAATGGCGCGGGTATTCATGCCCAGAGCGTTGCCGAGTTCGCGCTGCTGGGGATGCTCGGCATGGCCAAGAACTGGCGAGAGGTCGTTCGCGCGCAGGACCGGCATGAATGGCTGGCTGAGCCGCCGGGCAAGCTCGAACTGCTCGACGCCGAGGTGCTGATCATCGGCGCCGGTGAAATCGGGCAGCGGATCAGGCAGATGCTACTGGCGATGGGGTCGCGGGTTACAATGGCCCGCCGCAATCCAGGCGTCGGCGAACTGGGCGGTGAGGAATGGCGTTCTGCGCTGGGCCGTTTCAACTGGGTTATCCTGATCGTGCCTTCGACGCCTGAGACCAGGGGGCTGTTCGGTGCTGACGAACTGGCAGCGATGAAACCGGACGCCGTGCTGATGAATTTCGCACGCGGAACGGTGGTGGATCAGGATGCGCTTCTGGCTGCTATCGATTCGCATCATCTTGGCGGTGCGTTCCTCGATGTGACGGATCCGGAGCCCTTGCCTCGCGACCACCCGCTCTGGGCGCGGGATAACGTGCATATCTCCATGCACCTGTCCGGCAGGGCACAGGATGCCCTTTTTCCGCGCGGGGCTGCCCGTTATCTGGAGAATCTTCAGCGTTTCCAGCGGGGCGAACCGCTTCTGCACCGTGTCGATCTCGCACGGGGATATTAGTTAACTCCTCAGCTAGCGAATTCATCAGGAAGGTATTTTGTCCGAAACACCTATTTGCCTCTGTGAAATCACGGAGCACCTGTTACCCGTGAGGCAATGACAAGTGGGGAGTAACGGTGATGGCCGAAGCAGATAAGACCAAGGCATCGGACTTGTTCATCCAGTGCCTTGAGCAGGAAGGCGTCGAATACATTTTTGGCGTGCCGGGTGAAGAGAATCTGGACTTGCTCGATTCGCTTTCGCGTTCGGAGAAAATCAAACTGGTGCTCACCCGTCACGAGCAGGGTGCTGGCTTCATGGCGGCGACCTACGGGCGCCATACCGGCAAGACCGGCGTATGCCTTTCAACGCTCGGCCCGGGCGCGACCAATCTGGTGACCGCTGCCGCCTATGCCACGCTGGGCGGTATGCCGATCCTGATGATCACCGGCCAGAAGCCGATCAAGAAGTCCAAGCAGGGTCGCTTCCAGATCCTCGACGTCGTCTCGATGATGCAGCCGATCACCAAGTACGCGCATCAGATGGCTTCGTCCGACAATATCCCGAGCCGCCTGCGCGAGGCGTTCCGCATCGCCGAGGAGGAAAAGCCCGGCGCCACGCATATCGAGCTGCCCGAGGACGTGGCGGACGAGCACACCGACTCGCGCCCGATCCCGCGATCCACGGTTCGCCGCCCCACGGCCGACATGAAGTCAATCGTGCAGGCGGTCGAGGCCTTGGAGAAGGCCAAGCGACCGCTGCTGGTGATCGGTGCAGGCGCCAACCGCAAGATGACCAGCAAGATGCTGGGCGAATTCGTCGAGAAGACCGGAATCCCCTTCGTCACCACCCAGCTCGGCAAGGGCGTGATCGACGAGCGGCACCCGAAGTTTCTCGGCTGCGCGGCTCTTTCGGCTGGTGACTTCGTGCACCGCGCGATCGAGGATTCGGACTGCATCTTCAACATCGGCCACGACGTGATCGAGAAGCCACCGTTCTTCATGCACAACGACGGTTCACGCGACGACCGGGTGGTCGTCCATGTCTCGACCAAGACGGCGGAAGTCGATCCGGTCTATTTCCCGCACATCGAAGTGATCGGCGATATCGCCAATGCCATCTGGCAGATCAAGGAGGCGGTCACTCCGTCACCCGCATGGGATTCCAGCGCGATGCTGCGGTATCGTCAGGCTGAACTGGACCATACCGCCCAGCTGGCCGCGGACGAGCGCTTCCCGGTCTTCCCGCCGCATCTCGTGCAGCAGGTTCGTGATGCCATGCCGGACGATGCGATCGTCTGCCTCGATAACGGCGTCTACAAGATCTGGTTCGCGCGCGGATATTGTGCCTGCAAGCCGAACACCGTGCTGCTCGACAACGCGTTGGCGACCATGGGGGCGGGCCTGCCTTCGGCGATGGCCAGCGCGATGGTCTATCCGGACCGCAAGGTCATCGCGATCTGTGGCGACGGCGGGTTCATGATGAACAGCCAGGAGATGGAAACGGCGGTTCGCCTCGGTCTCAACCTGACCGTTCTGATTCTCAACGACAGCGCATACGGCATGATCCGCTGGAAGCAGGCCAACATGGGCTTTGATGACTTCGGGCTGACTTATGGAAACCCCGATTTCGTGAAATATGCGGAGAGCTATGGGGCCAACGGGTATCGCGTCGAAAGCGCAGAGCACCTGAAGGAACTTCTGGCGCATTGCCGCGATACGCCGGGTGTCCACCTGATCGACTGCCCGGTCGACTATTCCGAGAACGACAGGATTCTGAACACCGAGATCAAGGATCTGTCCAAGGCCTTGTAACGGGAACGGCAGCACCCCCGCTGAGCAGCGCGGGGGTGCTGTGTCAGACGTCATCAAGCAGCAGCAACTCGGCTTCTACTGTCATGCGCGAAGCTGGCGTTGTCGCGCGCGTGACCGACGTGATCGCGGCATCGGCGACGAGTTGCCCGGAGATGGTGAACTCGTGGTCGGGCAGGGCGCACACGTAGGCTTGGCCTTGCTGCATGCCGTCTGCGCCGCTGAATACCAGTGTGACGGTGTGGCGCGAGCCTGAGAACGTGGTGCTGGACCAGGGCCGTTCGGCATGATGCAGGAATTCGGCTCGCGGTCCGGCCAGCAGAATCAATTCTTTCACCAACCGTTTCCATGGACCGTGCTGTCTTGGCAGGCCCGATCCGGCGTGAAGTTGGGTAATAACGTCACTGTGCATTGCAGCCCTCCTGCGTGTTCGCGAGATAGCCGGCCATGAAGGCTTCAATCCGCGCAGCCGTAGTGTCGCGCGGTATCCGGCCATTGCGTAAATCGAACACGAAGCGGGGATCGTGCGCAGCGAGGCGCCCGAACTTGGTGCAGGGCATGTCCGTATGGCGCAGGAAGCGCTCGATCTGGCGCAGGAGCATCTGGGCAGGTCCTTCCGGTGAGTCGGGTTTTGATGTTCTCTAAATGTTCCAACTCAAATCCTACTTGTCTAGGAAATTTCCTTCACGTATCCATTACAAGATGGAAAGCCCTGATCCCCGCCGGAATCTGATTGTGCTGGCCGAGGCGCGAAAGGTCAGTCTGGCCGCGCTTTCCCGCATGATCGGCAAGAATGGCAGTTATCTGCACCAATTCCTCTACAAGGGCAGTCCGCGCAAACTGGAGGAGACCGACCGCGCCACACTGGCGCGCTTCTTCGGTGTCGATGAGGCGGAGCTTGGAGCGCCGCAGGATAAATACCACGATCTGGCGCGCGCGGAATGGATCGATGTTCCGCGCCTGATGGTCGGGGCATCCGCGGGGCCAGGAGCACGTCTGGACGAAGAGGGCGCTTTCGATGCAATCCGATTCTCGGGGCGATGGTTGCGTTCGATGGGGCTGCGGGCGAATTCGCTGTCCGCAATTACCGTTTCAGGTGATTCGATGGAGCCGACGTTGCGTGACGGGGATGAGATTCTCGTCGATTGCAGTGGCAGCGCCTTGCGCGATGGCATCCATGTCGTGCGGCTGGAGGGCACCGTGCTGGTCAAGCGTATGGATACAGGCCGGCCCGGACGGATCGTGCTGCTCAGCGACAATCCCGCTTACCAGCCGATAGAATGCGGGGCAGGGGAGGTGCAGGTGGTCGGCCGCGTGGTGTGGAAGGGCGGGCGGATTTGACCGTGTTTCCCCCTGTCGGTGGTTGCATTCGCCGCAGCCTGCCGCCATTTCGAAGCACATGACTGACACTTCCCAGCCGATGCGCGTCGGCATCATTCCCGTCACGCCTCTCGAGCAAAACTGCTCGCTCCTGTGGTGCACCAAGACGATGCGCGGCGCGCTCGTCGATCCCGGCGGCGATCTGCCCAAGCTGAAGCAGGCGCTCGAAAAGACCGGTGTGACGCTGGAGAAGATTCTCGTCACGCACGGCCATCTCGATCATTGCGGGCAGGCGGGCGTGCTGGCGAAAGAACTGGGCGTTCCGATCGAAGGGCCGCAGGAGGAAGACCGTTTCTGGATATCCCAGCTGGATGACGACGGCGCGCGCTGGAACATGGAAGCGCACACCTTTGAGCCGGATCGCTGGCTGGAGGACGGGGACAAGGTCACGGTCGGTGACCTCGAACTCGATGTCGTGCATTGCCCCGGACACACGCCGGGCCACGTCGTATTCCATCACGGGCCGAGCAAGTTCGCCATGGTCGGCGACGTTTTGTTCCAGGGCGGAATTGGTCGCTGGGATTTTCCGCGCGGCAATCTTGAGGATCTGGTGAATTCGATCACGCAGAAACTCTGGCCGCTGGGAGACGACGTGACGTTTGTCCCCGGTCACGGGCCGGTCAGTACCTTTGGTCAGGAGCGCCGCACGAATCCTTTCGTCAGCGATGCGGCGCTCGAACGCGGACTGCCGGGTTAGAATCGTCCGAGTGCGATCATTACGGCCATTGTCGACAGTCCCAGCAGGGTGAGGGCCGTCACAAGGAAGCCGACGGCGCGCAGCGGATTGGCGTCGTTCCGGTCCATGCCGAACGCATGGCTGATGCGCGCCAGCAGGTAAACTGAGCCGACGATGGCGAGCCAGCTGCCGCCCTTGCCGGTCATCTCGATCGCGGCGACGAGAAACAGCACGAAAGGCGTGTTCTCGACGAAATTCGCCTGCGCACGCATCCGCTGCATCAGCATCGGGTGCCCACCGTCGCCGTGCAGTATCTTGGTGTTGAAGCGGAGCTTTCCGGCGCGGAAGGCCAGCCAGACGTTCATGACGGCCGCCGCCGCGGCAAGGCTTAGTGTCGTCTGCAGAATCATGGAATTGATCTCCCCTTTGGTGGGGCGGTACATGATGCAGGGAGGAACGGGTTGCAACTCGTGTGAAATCGGGTATAGGCGCGCCTTCGCAAGCCGCCGTGTCCGCAAACGGTCACCGGCGGCGTTTTTGACAGAAAACTATTTGCAGGAACAGGTGCCGAAATGGCTGTCCCTAAGAGAAAAACGACCCCGTCCCGCCGGGGCATGCGCCGCAGCCATGATGCTCTCAAGGTTGAGGCGTTCCACGAGTGCCCGAACTGCGGCGAGCTGAAGCGCCCGCACAACCTCTGCAACGCTTGCGGTCACTACAACGGCCGTGAAATCGTCGCGGTCGAAATCTAAGACCCAAAGTCTTTAGAATTTCGAGTTTCGGAGAGAGCCCATGAGTTTGCCGCGTATCGCCGTTGACGCGATGGGCGGTGACGAGGGCGTGCGCGTCATGATCGAGGGCGCCGCGCTGGCGCGCCGTCGGCATGACCGGTTCAAGTTCCTGCTGGTGGGTGACGAGACGCGGATCAAGGCCGCTCTCGAAAAGCACCCGAACCTGCGGGCAAGCTCCGAAATCCTGCACACAGACGACGTCATCAGCGGCGAGGACAAGCCTAGCCAGGCCCTTCGCCGCGCCAAGACGACGTCTATGGGGCGTGCGATCGCGGCTGTGAAAAGCGGCGATGCCGGTGCGGCTGTGAGCGCCGGCAATACCGGCGCGCTCATGGCCATCGCAAAGCTGACCTTGCGCACGATGCCCGGTATCGATCGTCCGGCCCTGGCTGCGCTGCTGCCGACGTTGGGCGATAACGACGTCATCATGCTTGATCTCGGCGCCAACACCGAGTGCGACAGCCGCAATCTCGTGCAGTTCGCGATCATGGGTTCGGCCTATGCCCGCGTTGCCACGGGGCGCGAGCAACCGCGCGTGCGCCTGCTGAATATCGGTACCGAGGAAATCAAGGGCACCGATCTCCTGCGCGATGCGGCGGCAACGCTGAAGGAAGCGGCGGGCGATCTTTCGATTTCCTTCGATGGTTTTACCGAGGCAGACAAGATGTGCCGCGGCGATGTCGATGTCGTCGTGACCGACGGTTTCTCCGGCAACATCGCCCTCAAGGCGGTGGAGGGGACCGCTCGGTTCGTGGGCGACCTTTTGCGCCGCAGCTTTTCCAGCTCATTGCGGTCCAAGATCGGCTTCCTGATCTCGCGTCCGGCGACCGAGCTGCTCAAGCACCATCTCGATCCCAATAATCATAACGGCGCTGTCTTCCTGGGTCTCAACGGCATTGTCGTGAAGAGCCATGGCGGTGCGAACGCCACGGGAGTGGCCAATGCCGTTGCAGTGACTGCGCGGCTCCTGGAGGAAAACGTGACCGAGCGCATTACGGCCGACCTTGCCCGCGTGGGCGGGGACAACTGGCGCATGCCGCGCACGCAGGAAGAGCGGGCCTGATGATTCGTTCGGTTCTTCTGGGCACGGGTTCGGCACTTCCGCGCCGTTCCGTCAGCAATGCAGAGCTTTCCGAGCGCGTCGATACCAGCGACGAGTGGATCGTCGAACGCACCGGCATCCGTAACCGCCATATCGCTGACGATGACGAGACAACTTCCAGCCTTGCTACGGCAGCTGCGAAAAACGCGATCGAGGCGGCGGGAATCGATGCGTCGTCGATCGACCTGATCGTGCTGGCTACTGCAACTCCCGACCAGACGTTTCCCGCGACTGCCACGATCGTCCAGAACAACATTGGTTGCCGTGGGGGCATCGCGTTCGACGTTGCCGCCGTATGTTCGGGTTTCCTCTACGCTGTGGGCGTGGCCGATTCGATGTTGCGTTCGGGCATGGCAAAACGGGCGTTGGTGATCGGTGCGGAGACATTCAGTCGCATCCTTGACTGGGAAGATCGTACGACCTGCGTTCTTTTCGGCGATGGCGCTGGCGCGATTGTTCTGGAAGCGCAGGAACAGGCCGGAGATGCGCCGCGTGGCGTTCTCGCAACGCGTCTCCATGCCGATGGTGCACACAACCAGCTGCTCTTTGTCGATGGTGGGCCTTCGACAACCGGGACGGTAGGAAAATTGCGAATGAAGGGCCGGGAAGTATTCCGGCATGCTGTTGTGAACCTCTCTGAAGTTCTTAAAGAAGTTCTTGAAGAAGCAGGTTTGACGACTGCAGATATCGACTGGCTGGTTCCTCACCAAGCGAATGCCCGTATTCTGGAGGCGACCGCAAAGAAGCTCGACATGCCCACCAGTAAGGTTGTCATGACGGTCGGTCAGCATGCGAATACATCGGCTGCATCTGTGCCGCTGGCGCTGGATCAGGCCGTGCGCGACGGTCGAATTGTTGAAGGCGACCTTGTTATGCTGGAAGCCATGGGTGGCGGTTTTACATGGGGCGCCAGCCTAATTCGAATGTAACGCGGTCTCTCGGTGTGACATTGCCTGTAATGTTGCACCAAGTGTTGCTTTTTTCCTGCTTTTTCATATGATCGTTCGACAAGGGGTTGGCGCTCGAAGGGGAAAGCGGGCTACATGCGCTCCACTGAAACATTGACGAGGGCGGAAATCGCCGAGGCCATTCACAGGAAGCTTGGACTCTCAAGGTCTGAGTCACTTGCGATGGTGGAGGCGATACTCCAGCATATGACGACAGCGCTCAGCGATGGCGAGAACGTCAAGATATCGGGCTTTGGCACGTTCCTGTTGCGAGACAAGGGCGAGCGCGTGGGCCGCAATCCCAAGACAGGCGTGGAAGTTCCGATTACGCCGCGCCGGGTGATGACGTTCCGGGCCAGCCAGATGCTCAAGGATCGTATCGCCGGAAGCTGATTGGCGGAGTTACCATGAACGGATTGCCGGCAACGCCCGTATTCGATGACGGAAAGGCGGCAGATGCTCTGCGCACGATCGGAGAGGTCGCGCAGGCGCTGGGTATTCGCCAGCATGTTCTGAGGTACTGGGAAGAACAGTTCCCTGCTTTGCAGCCAATCAAGCGCAGCGGCGGGCGGCGGTATTACCGGCCGCAGGATGTGGCGTTGATCGTCGAGATCGACCGTCTGGTGCACCGTGAAGGCTTTACGCTGCGGGGGGCCTGCAAGGCGCTCAGCGGCAAGCCCGCGGTTTCCACCGTGACTGGCGACATGGTTCCGGACGCGGGTTCTCGCGGTATGCGAGATCAGCTCGTCACGATCCGGCGAGAACTGGCCGAGGCACTTGCCGCAGCCTGAGCCTGCTTAATCCTCGATATTCGGGCCGAGCGTGGGATCCAGATCGCGCGGGCGGACCAGATGCACCAGTTTCCCGCAATTCTCTTCGATGTCCGGCCACTGATCAATGTCGAGCTGGAGGACCGCGTAGGCAGCCGTCGGAAATTTCTCTTCTACGATATCGCGCAACGGGCTGCTGCCGTCGTCGGGCACGAGGTCGAAGATCAGGTCCTCAAGGCCCGGATTGTGGCCGATGAGAATGATCGAAGCGGGATTGCCTTCCTGTTCGCGCAGGACATCCATGAGTGCGGCTGAATTGGCGAGGTAGATGCGGCGGTCCCAGGTGATGGGCGGCGTTTCGCCTGCGGCCTCTCCTGCGAGTTCGATTGTCTGGGTTACGCGCACTGCCGGTGATGCGAGGACCCGTTTCCAACCCACGCCATGCTCGAGAATGTGCTTGCCCATCACCGCCGCGCCTTTCCGGCCACGCTTGTTCAGCGGACGGTCGAAATCGCGCAAACGCGCGTCGTTCCAGTCCGATTTGGCGTGGCGGAAAATTCCCAGGGTCTTCATTTTTGCAGGCAACTCCCGGGTGCGGTGCTTCAACAGCGAACTGTCACGATCGGCCGGCGTTTTGACCTTCCGGCTCCGTTTCTCCTGAAGCATGGCTGGACACGCGATGTAAAGCCTCCTCCAGCGAAATACGCCGTATAGGCGTGCCTGCCGGAAATGCACTCAGCAGACGCGAGGGGAATGCCGAGGAAAGAACGACGAAATAGCCGTGATCGTCGCGGCTGCGGATGAGGCGCCCGAAGGCCTGTGCAAGGCGCGCACGAATGATCGAATCGTCGTAGGCCGAACCACCGCCCGCAAATCGCCGGGCCCGGTGCAGGATGGAGGGCCGGGGCCAGGGCACCTGCTCCATCACCACCAGCCGCAACGAGTGGCCCGGCACGTCAACACCGTCGCGTAGAGCATCGGTGCCAAGCAGCGAGGCAGCGGGATCGTCGCGGAAGATGTCGACGAGCGTGCCGGTGTCGATCGGATCGACGTGCTGGGCATAGAGCGGCAGACCGGCTCTGGCGAGGCGATCGGCAATACGGCCATAGACAGCCCGCAGGCGGCGGATTGCCGTGAACAGCCCCAGTGCGCCGCCGCGAGAGGCCTCGATCAACCGGGCGTAAGCCGCGGCAAGGGCAGGGATGTCCCCTCGCGGCACGTCGGTGACGATCAGGACTTCGGCTTGGGCGGCATAATCGAAAGGGCTTTCCTGCTCAGTCAGGCGTGGAACGACGCCGATGTGCTCTGCGCCGGAACGGGCCACGGCCTTGTCCCAATCCGCTCCATCCTGCAGCGTGGCGGAAGTCATGATCACGCCATGCGCGGGTTCCAGCACGACACTCGCGAAAGGCTTCATCGGGTCGAGCCAGTGGCGATGGATGCCGATGTCGAATTCGCGCGCTTCCGATCGCTCGACCGCCAGCCAGTCTACATATTCCGGATCGACCGGGCCGCCGAGGCGCGCGAGCAGGGCTTCCCACGCCGCCAGCAGGTCTATGCGCCATGTCAATGAATGACGTGCGCCTTCGAGGCGTGCGCGGCCCTGACCGTCGAGCCAGTCGGGCGGGTCCTCGAGCAGGGCTTCCAGCCGCAAGCCGAGGCGCATCAGGGGCTGCCGCAGATCGGCAAGCGCTTCGCGCGCGGCTTGGGAAATCTCGACGAAGGCCCCGTCAAGGTCGGCTGCTTCGGTTTCGAGGCCATAGCCCGCTTCTTGGCCGCCGCTTTCATCGCGGGCGTAGACAGTGGCCCGCACTGCTGCGAGCAGGTCTTCCAGAGGGCCCCACGGGGCACCTTCCGCCAGCCGCTGCATCCAGCCATCGCCCGGAAGGGCCTCGGCAGCCGCGCGCGCGGCCGTGATGGCCTTGGCGCCTGCCTCGTCATAGCTGACGATATCCGCCAGCCTTGCAGACAGCCCCCGCCTGCGCCCTCGCGAGGCTTTTTCAGGGCCGATGACCCAGCGGCGCAGTTCGATCGTTTCCGCGCCGGTCAATGCCGCAGCGAAAGTGGAGTCGGCCGCATCGAAGACATGATGGCCTTCGTCGAAAACGATGCGCGTCGGGCGCGCGGCAGCGTCTCTTCCGCGCGCGGCATTGACCATGACGAGGGCGTGGTTGGCGATCACCAGATCGGCCCCGGCGCTTGCCCGCGTGGCGCGCTCGATGAAGCACTTCCGGTAATGCGGGCACCCGGCATAGACGCATTCGCCGCGGCGGTCGGTGAGCGACGTGATTCCGCGCTGGCGGAACAGGGTGCCGAGCCAGCCGGGCAAATCGCCGCCGATCATGTCGCCGTCGCGCGAATAGGCGGCCCAGCGTGCAACCAGCTGAGCGAGGATGGCGGCGCGGCCGGCAAAGCCGCCTTGGAGGGCATCTTCCAGATTGAGCAGGCACAGATAGTTTTCGCGGCCCTTGCGGACGACTACGGGCTGGGTGCCGTCTGCACGCCGCTCGGGCCACGCGCGGCGGCTCTCCTGCCGCAACTGGCGCTGCAAGGCCTTGGTGTAGGTCGAGACCCAGACGGTGCCGCCGGACTGCTGGCTCCAGAGCGAGGCCGGGGCGAGATAGCCCAGTGTCTTGCCAATGCCGGTTCCCGCCTGCGCCAAGAGCAGGTGCGGCTGGCCTGAGCGTTCGCGCGGGGTGAAGGCATAGGCAGCCTGTGCCGCATAGGCCCGCTGGCCGGGGCGCTGCTCGGCCCCCGTGCCTGTAAGATCTTCGAGCCGGTGGAGTACATCGGCTTCGTCCAGCAGGACCTGACGGGGCTGCGGTTGATCTGCGCTCTCTTCCCACTCCGGCAGGCGCGAAAACAACCAGCGTTCGGCCCGCTGCGGCTTGGCGATCCGGCCGGTGAGAAGCGTGGCCCAGGGCCAGCGCATTCGCACCAGAGACTGCAGGGCAGTCCAGGCGCCCTCGCGTTCGGGCCAGTCAGCGGCTTCGCAGGTATCGAGCAAGGTTTCCGCCGCCTGTTGCAGCAGGCGGGCGACATCCGCGTCACCCTGCGGTTCAGTGAGGCCCAGCGCGTGAGCAAGGCCCTTGGGCGTCGGGACTACGAAACGGGCAGGGTGAACGAACGCGTAGAGTTCGAGCACGTCGAGCCCCGAAAGATCGGGATAGCCCAGTCGGGTTGCGACCAGGGGAGCGTTCAGGATCAGCAGCGCCGTATCGGCCGCCGCCATCACCGCTTCGCCTTTGGAAATGGTGCGGGTCACATCTCCGTCGCGCAGCCAGCAACCGCCATGACTGGCGTGAAGGGCAGTGAGGGTGAGTGCGGCCATCGCTGTGTCTTAGGGATGAGCGGGGGGATTGGGAACGGCGCTCCCAGAACCCGCCCACTGCTAAATACGTTCTGATACAATTTTGAGTCTTGTCTAAAATCAGTCTAGATATATCTTAGCGTCATCATGAAGAAACAAGACGAAATGAAAAACACGATGTTCAATCACAAGCATGGCCGTCATGGCGGCCGCAGGGAGCGTCCCGGAATGGATGGCGAATTCCACGGAATGCGCGGCGGGCGCGGCAAGCATGGCATGGCGCGTGGCCCGTTTGGACCCGGCCGTGGCGGCTTCGGCGATGACTTTGCCGGCGAACGCTGGGGCATGGGGCCAGGTGGCCCGGGCGGCGGCCGGGGCCGCGGACGGGGCATGCACGGCGGTCGCCGCAAGCGCCTGTTCGATCAGAACGAACTCCAGAGCCTTCTGCTGGCTCTGATCGTCGAAGGGCCCCGGCATGGCTATGACCTGATCCGCGAGATCGAGAGCCTTTCCGGTGGCGATTATGCCCCAAGCCCGGGGGTGGTCTATCCGGCGCTGACCTACATGGAAGAATCGGGCCTGATCGCAGTCATGGCTGGCGAAAGCTCGCGCAAATCTTACGAAGCGACCGAAGAGGGGCGCAAGCAGGCCGAGGCCGATGCCGACAGGGCAGACGCTCTAAAGGCCAGGTTGACGGCGCTGGCCGAGCAGCGCGACAAGGTCGATCCCGCACCGGTGCGCCGCGCCATGCAGGCGCTCAAGACCTCGGTATTCGACCGGCTGTCGAGCGAAGGCGCCGATCGCGATCTGATCCTGCAGATCGCCGATGCCATCGACGAGGCGACCCGCAAGATTGAGAGGATCGAGGCATGAGCACTATCACGGCCCGGGTGAAGACCGGAAATGGCGGCAAGTACGTGCGTCAGTTGTGCAAGCACTGGAGCCACAAGCTGCAGACCGAAGTGGATGGTGACAGCGGGAAGGTCACCTTTCCAACCGCTGTGACAACCATGGACGCCGATGGGGAAGGCATTGCCATTGCCATTACCGGTGCGAACCGGAACGATGTCGAGAGGCTGACGGATGTGGTCGCCCGGCACATCGACCGGTTCGCGTTCCGCGAGGCCCCACTTGCCTATGATTGGCAGTGGGTGACTGAGAGCGGCAATAGCGGCGCATGAACGGCATCTATTTCAAACCGGCGCCCCGTTCACGCAGCGCGCTTCTTCTCCAGCGCCTTCGCGCTCAGGAAGGAAAGCGGCTCTTTGAACGTGTTGGTCACGTTGGGGAAAGGAATTTCGATTCCGGCTCCGTCAAGGGCGCCCTTGATGGCGAAGATCACCTGGCTCTTGGTCAGACGCAGGTCCTGCACTGACGTGTCGGACCACCACTGCACGAGGAAGTCCACAGAGCTGGAATTGAATTCCTGCGCGAAGACCACGGTGCCCTTGTCCTTGTCGATCGCTTCGACCGAGAGCAGAGCCTGTTCGATCACCTTCTGCGCTTCCAGCAGGTCAGTGTCGTAGGACACGCCGACAACAATCTCGTTGCGGCGCAGATGCTGGTCCGTGAGGATTTCGACGGGGTTCTTGAACAACATCGAGTTGGGAACCACAGTCAGTTCTCCGGAGAGCTGGCGGACATGGGTTTCGCGCAAGGTGATCTTCTCGACCTTGCCGGCGATGCCGCCGCACTTGATGGCATCACCGATGTTCATCTTTTCGCGCAGCATGATGAGCACGCCGGCCAGGAAGTTCTCGAAGATGTCCTGAAATGCGAAGCCGATTGCGAGGGCACCGACGCCAAGGCTTGCGAAGACGCTGGCCGGGGTGAAGCTCGGGATGGCCACCGTCAGCGCTATGAGCGTGCCGAAAATCCAGACCACCAGCCGTACAAGTGTTTCGACAAGTTGCTTGAGGTCATCGCGGACATGGGCCCGCGAGGTGATGCGGCGCGACGTGCGCGCCATGACGCGGGCAACGGTCCAGGTGAGGACAATAATGGCCAAGGCAATGGCCAGAGAGGGAAGCTCCTGAACGAAGGCTTTGCCCATCGCCTCAATCTCATGGCTCAGGATGGCGGCATAATTCACGGGTATTCAATCCTTTCGGTGCGTTTAGCCCTTAACGTCCGGAGCAGCGGGTGGTTCCTGAATGCGCTTCGCACTTGCGAAACCTGCGCAATTCGCCAAAGAGCGCGGCCATGACCGATGATGCCCTGATCGAAGCCGCCCGTGTGTCCAAGGCCTGGCCTTTCCAGGAGGCCCAGAAGCTGCTCAAGCGGTATCCGCAAGGCAAACCGGGTGGCGAGCCCGTGCTGTTCGAGACCGGTTACGGTCCCTCGGGCCTGCCGCACATCGGCACCTTTCAGGAAGTGCTGCGCACCACGCTGGTCCGCCGCGCCTACGAGGCGCTGACGGGCGGCGCCCCGACCCGGCTGGTCGCGTTCTCCGACGATATGGACGGTCTGCGCAAGGTTCCGGACAATATTCCCAATGCGGAACTGCTGGCGGCCAATCTCGGCAAGCCGCTGACCCGCATTCCGGACCCGTTCGGAAAGTACGAAAGCTTTGCGCACCACAACAACGCGATGCTGCGCGAATTCCTCGACCGGTTCGGGTTCGAATATGAATTCGTCTCGGCCAGTGATCGCTACAATTCCGGTGCCTTCGACGCGGCGCTGACGCGCGTGCTCGAGTGCAATCAGGCGATCCTCGACGTCATGCTGCCGACGCTGCGCGAGGAGCGTCGCAAGACGTATTCGCCGGTGCTGCCGGTCTCGCCGTCGACGGGCGTGGTGTTGCAGGTTCCGGTAGAGGTGCTCGATCCGGCGACCGGCATGATCCGCTTCACCGATCAGGACGGCTCGGTCGTCGAGCAGTCTGTATTCGGCGGGCAGGCCAAGCTGCAGTGGAAGGTCGACTGGGCGATGCGCTGGTATGCGCTGGGCGTCGATTACGAGATGTGCGGCAAGGACCTGACCGACTCGGTCACCCAGTCGGGCAAGATCGTGAAGATCCTCAGCGGACGTAAGCCCGAAGGTCTGATCTACGAACTGTTCCTTGACGAGAACGGCGAGAAGATCTCGAAGTCCAAGGGCAATGGCCTGACGATCGACCAGTGGCTGACTTACGGCACAGAGGAATCACTGGGTTTCTACCTGTTTCGCGAACCCAAGAGCGCCAAGCAGCTGCATGTGGGCGTGATTCCCAAGGCTGTCGACGAATACTGGCAGTTCCGCGGCAATCTGCCCGAGCAGGCGCTCGACAAGCAGCTCGGCAATCCGGTGTGGCACCTGCTGCGCGCCAATGGCGGCGGCGAGGGTGCCGGTGATACGTTGCCGGTGACGTTCTCGCTGCTGCTCAATCTTGTCGGCGTGCTGGGTGCGGATGCCACCGCGGATCAGGTCTGGTCGTATCTCGGCAACTACGTGGCCGATGCAACGCCCGAGGCCCATCCGGAACTCGGTGAACTGGTGCGTGCCGCGCTGGCCACCAACCGCGATTTCATCGCGCCCACGCTGGTCCGCCGTGCGCCTGCGCCCAACGAGGCCGAGGCGCTGAAAACGCTCGACGCGGAACTGGCCAAGGCCGGGCCGGAAACGACTGCTGAAGAATTGCAGAACGTTGTCTATGAGATCGGCAAGAACGAGGCCTATGGCTTCGAGAACCTGCGCGACTGGTTCAAGGCGCTCTACGAGACCTTGCTGGGTTCCTCGCAGGGGCCGCGCATGGGCAGCTTCATTGCCCTTTACGGCGTGCCCGAAACGCGCAAGTTGATCGCGCAGGCTCTGGAGGCCTGATTCCACCAGCGTGAGGCGCGATGCCCAGGACTGCCCGGACGGCCGAACAGCTTTGCGAAGATCTGCTCGGCCGCAAGTTTGCTGACGTCGATGCAGAAGAGCAGCGCGTGCTGCGGCGCATTGCGTCGGGCACGGTCATGGGGCCCGATGCGCAGGAAGAGGCGGCATTGCATGCCAGCTTCGGCGACCGGCTGGCCGACAGGGTGGCCGCGATCGGCGGTTCCTGGGGCTTCATCGCGGGCTTCGGTGTCGTGCTGCTGGCCTGGATGCTGGTGAACAGCCGCATTCTGGATTTAGGACTGCATCCCTTCGATGCCTATCCCTACATCTTTCTCAACCTGATCCTGTCGATGCTGGCGGCGATCCAGGCGCCCGTTATCATGATGAGCCAGAACCGGCAGGCTGCCCGCGACCGCATTACCGCGCGGCACGACTATGAAGTGAACTTGCGCACGCAGCTTGAAATTCTGCGGTTGCACCGGCGCTTCGATCACCTTTTCGAATATTTCGAAGCGCGAGCCAGCGCCGAGGCCGGGGAAGAGACCTGAGCCGCGGCTAACGCCAGGCCCGTGCGCGGAACCACTTGGTGACGACATATTTGACACCGCGAACGACGGGCCGGGCTGCGTGCATCGACCAGGGGTTGGGGGTGCCATCCGCCTGCGCATTGTTCCAGAGCAGGAGACATCCGGCGAGCGGAGGAACGCTGAGACGGATACGGGTGAAATCGGTCGTGCCGCCTTCGTCGACCGAGTTGAGGTAGATCATCGCCGTCCAGCTACGCTGACCTCCGCTGCGCTTTTCGCGGGGCCAGTATCCAGCCGACGTGTCGAACCAGTCGCAATGTTCCTGGAAATACTGACCACACTGATAGCGCTGCCCTTGGGCGGATTCCCCGCTGGTCGCCGGCAACCCGGTAAGGGCGGCAAGCCGTGCATCAATTCCGCGCACGGTATCGTCCCAGACGTCGATATCGCTGGAGCAACTGGTGCGGTAATCGGGCCAGTCCTTGTCGTCGATCAGGCTGGAAGGACAGGCCACCGCATCGATCATGCCGATCAGGCGATCGCATTCGTCTGCGCCGAGGAAGCTTTCCACGGCGTAGAGTTCGATTCTTTCCTCTGGAAAACGCCGGACCGACGGATCAGCAGACAGGCGCTCGCGCACGGCAGCGCCGATCCTGGCAAGAGCCCTGAAATCAGGATGGGCAGCGCCTGTCATCGGAATAACAGACTACGTCAGTTTCGGTGGCAATCAATGGTGCTGTTTCCATAGCCCGGAAAAGGCTAAAGTCAGGTTTGCTTGTCAGTCCAAAAGCGGATGGAACTTTATGGAAACAAAGCAATACTCTCCCGTAGCGGTGGTTCTGCACTGGCTGATCGCCTTGCTCATCGCGCTCAATTTCGTCGCTGCCTGGGTCGCCGAAGACATGCCCAAGGCCGAGAAGATGCAGATCATGGGCAATCACAAGGCCTTCGGTCTGACGATCCTGGTTCTTACCGTTATCCGTATCCTCTGGCGCGTCCTTCACAAGGCCCCTGCGTTCTCTTCCGCACTTTCGGCCTGGGAGGTTGCGCTGGCGCGGGTCACGCACGCCTTGTTCTATTTCCTGATGCTGGGCATCCCGTTGACAGGCTGGGGCATGGTGTCCGGCGGAGGCAATCCGGTGAGTTGGTTCGGGCTGTTCGAGATCCCTGCGTTGCCGGTTGGCGGCGACAAGGCGCTGGGCGGCATATTCCACGAAAGTCACGAGGCGCTGGCGACGGTGATGCTCGTGCTGTTTGCGCTGCACGTCGCCGGCGCTCTCAAGCATCACTTCCTGGACCACGACGACACCATGGCCAGAATGGTTCCTTTCCTGCGCCGCCGCTGATGGGGGCACGCTGCCGCCCATGAAAAGAGCCCTCATACCGTTCAGGGATGAGGGCTCTTCGTGTACGCGGAAGAGTTGAGCTACCAGAAAAAGTCGTAGATGACGTCCACCACTTCGCCGGTGTAGATGTTCACCAGCAGGACATCGTCATAGTAGCGCACCCAGCGGTAGGGGCCGTAGACTTCGGGCAGGCGGTAATACCACGGATCGGTGATCCAGTAGCGGCTGCCATAGAATAGTGTGCCAAGCGAGAACCCGATGCCGAGACGCCGGTAACGGTACCCGTAATAGGGGGCATTGTAGCGGCCGATCCGGTAGACCGTCCGGTTGCGAGCCCGATAGCTGCGCCAGTCGTAGCGGTTGTCGTGGCGCCAGTCATTGCGATCCCACCGCCGGGCATCCCGGTAGTCGCGGCGATCGTCGCGCCGGTCGTAACGCCGGTCACGATTGTCATCGCGCTGGCCGTTGCGCCAGTCGGAGCGCTGATCACGACGGTCTTCGCGCCGGTTAGTCTGCGGCTTGGCGCGGTCGTTACGCTGGTTGGTACGATAGTCGCGCTGATCGGCACGGTAATCGCGCTGTTCTCGCACGACGTCACGGCGTTGTTCGCGCTCGTTTTGCTGCTGGCGGGAGCGTTCGAATGCCCCTTGGCGCGCTTCCGTCATGTTTGGCGGGCTGTTGCGGTTCTGGTACGTGCTGCGCTGTGGCGCCTGTGCCGGCTGCGCGCGTTGCGGGGCAGCGGTCCGCGTCGGCTGCGGCGTGCTCCGGCGATCCTGTCCGGCCCGTCGGTCCGGCCTGGGGGAATTGTTGCCGTCGCGGTTGTCGCGGCCATAGGTTCGCTGCTCGGCAGCGCTGGCGATGTCTGCCATCCCGAGGCTTGCAACGGACAATGCCATGGCGCCCCACGCTGCTGCCGTGAAGAGCCGACTCGTCTTTCTTGTCTTGTGGTCAGTCATATCATCTCTCCAGAAACAGACGTGCCGCACGGCCTTAGCGTTACGTCCCTCAAGAAAAGGCTTTGTTGTGCTTGCATCTATGCACACGTCGCCATGTCCAGAGTCTGAACTGCGCTGTTGCCTTTTGTTCATAATCAGAGCCGGAAAGATGAACTGGGTAACCGCTTCGATTGAGAGTGGCGGCTTGTGAAATTCACCGGAATGCTGGACCTGGATCGGTCGCTGGCGCGGCTCCTGGCAGAGGGAACAGAGCCCTCCGTTTGTGGTCAGGGTTCGCGTGTCAGGTTCGCGAAATCAGGATTGCCGCGCGTTCCTCTGCGCTTTTCGTTCAGCAGCATGCGAACGAAGGACAGGGGCTTGGTCAATGCATAGGTGAGGCGCCCGAAAGTCCGGGCATAGAGTTCCGGGTGGACCATGGCGCGGGGTGCGTCGAGGGCCTGCAAGGCCAACTCCTCGCCCCAACTGCGCACGGCTTCGGGCATGCAGCCTTCACGGAAATAGAGGATCATGTTCTGGCGGTACCAGCTGGCGACCTCAGGATTGTCCCAGAGCGCGAGGCGCATGGCATCAAAGGGGCGGAAGCCGCGTCGGGCAAACTTCGCGGTCCAGTATTCCGGCCATCGCTCGTTGACGTGGTGCTGGCCGCCTTGGAGGGGGATCGCCGCCGAAATCAGCAGTACGTCGCCTTGGCTGGCGAGAAAGTCCGCAAGAGCTTCAGCCCGGCTTTCGTCGATGTGTTCGACGAACTCGAGCGAGGTGACAAGGTCGTAGCGTTCACGCGGTAGCGCGGGGCCGGTGAGACCGTCGGCCTCGAAGTTCCAGCGTGTGAACTCGCCTTCCCGCAGCGTCTTGTCGGCGGGAGACCAGGGGCCATCGACTCCGTGCACTTCTCCGACACCCGCAGCGCGGAAGGCGTCGAGCCAGCCACCCGTGCCGCAGCCGACATCGAGCACGCTGGCGGGCGAGAGCAGGGGGACAAGCAGGCCCGCCACGATGGCTGCCGAACGCTCGGAGCCCGAGACGTAGTTGCCATAGGTATCGTGTACGTAGCCTGCCGTGGCCATGCCGTGGCGTTCCCCCTGCCGTGTCTGGCTGCGCCTTAGCGGGTCAGCTTCTTGTAGGCCAGCGCGGTCGGACGGTCGGCGGCGTCGCCCAGGCGACGGCGCTTGTCCTCTTCGTAGGCTGCGAAGTTGCCTTCGAACCATTCGACGTGGCTGTTGCCTTCGAACGCGAGGATGTGCGTCGCCAGACGGTCGAGGAAGAAGCGATCGTGGCTGATGACCACGGCGCAGCCCGCGAAGTTTTCGATGGCTTCTTCCAGCGCGCCCAGCGTTTCCACGTCGAGGTCGTTGGTCGGTTCGTCGAGCAGCAGCACGTTGCCGCCCTGCTTGAGCATCTTGGCGAGGTGGACGCGATTGCGTTCACCGCCCGACAGCTTGCCGACGTTCTTCTGCTGGTCCTGCCCCTTGAAGTTGAAGGCGCCGACATAGGCACGCGTCGAGGTGTCGTGGCCGTTGACCTTCATGTAGTCGAGGCCGTCGGAGATTTCCTCCCAGACGTTGTGCTTGTCGTCGAGGTGATCGCGGTTCTGGTCGACGTAGCCGAGGTGCACGGTCTGGCCGATCTCGATCGTGCCTGAATCTGGCGTATCCTGCCCGGTGATCAGCTTGAACAGCGTGGACTTGCCCGCGCCGTTGGGGCCGATGACGCCGACGATGCCGCCCGGCGGCAGGATGAACGAGAGATCCTCGAACAGCAGCTTGTCGCCGAAGGCCTTGGAAATGCCCTTGGCCTCGATGACCTTGCCGCCCAGGCGCTCGGGTACCTGGATGACGATCTGTGCCTTGCCGGGGGTGCGCTGGTCCTGCGCGTTCTGCAGTTCCTCGAACTTCTTGATACGCGCCTTGGACTTGGTCTGCCGGCCCTTGACGCCGGCGCGGATCCACTCAAGCTCGTCCTTGATCGCCTTCTGGCGGCCCGTCGCCTCGCGGTCTTCCTGCTCGAGGCGCTTGGCTTTCTTCTCGAGGTAGGTCGAGTAGTTGCCCTCGTAGGGGAAGTACTTTCCGCGGTCGAGTTCGAGGATCCAGCCTACCACGTTGTCGAGGAAGTAGCGGTCGTGGGTGATCATCAGCACCGCGCCATGGTATTCCTTGAGGTGGTTTTCCAGCCAGTCGACGCTTTCGGCATCGAGGTGGTTGGTCGGTTCGTCCAGCAGCAGGATGTCGGGCTTCTGGATCAGGAGGCGGGTGAGGGCGATACGGCGCTTCTCACCGCCGGACAGGCTTTCGACGGCCCAGTCGCCCGGCGGGCAGCGCAGCGCTTCCATGGCGACTTCAAGCTGGTTGTCGAGCGTCCAGCCATCGACCGCGTCGATCTTGTCCTGCAGCGTGCCCATTTCCTCCATGAGCGCGTCGAAGTCGCAGTCTTCCGGCGGATCGCCCATGATCATGGAGATCTCGTTGAAGCGGTCGATCATGTCGGCCGTTTCGCGCGCGCCGTCCTTGACGTTCTCGAGCACGGTCTTGTCGGGATCGAGCTGCGGTTCCTGCGGCAGGTAGCCGACAGTGATGTTCTCGCCCGGCCATGCCTCGCCCGTGAAATCGGTGTCGATGCCGGCCATGATCTTCATCAGGGTCGACTTGCCGGCGCCGTTCGGGCCGACGATGCCGATCTTGGCACCCTGGTAGAACTGCAGCGAGATGTTCGAAAGCACCGGCTTCTGGGCGCCGGGGAAAGTCTTGGTCATGCCCTTCATGACATAGGCGTATTGCGCGGCCATCGGGTTCCTCTGGATGAAATCTGACGTATCGGGACGATTTGCGCGCCGCTCTACAGGCCCGGTGCCGCAGGTGCAAGCAAGTCGGGGCACTCCGGCATGGACTCGTTTCGGACCGCTGGCTAGCTATTCGATCATGGGTACCTGTTCGCGGTTCGTGCGGCGCCTTTGCGTCCTCTCCAGCCTGTTTCCTTTGATGTGCATCGGTTCCGTCGCGGCGCTTGCCGAGGAGCCCGATCGGCTGATGCTGGAAGAAGGGCTGGGCACCTGCAAGCCGTCGGCGTGGCGTGACGGCTACGAGCAATCCGGCGCGGACACGATGACGGAGGCAGGACTGCAGCTGTGTGCCTATCGCGCGTCCTCCCCGGAAGCGATGGTCTATTTCCAAGCCCGGTCGCTGCCCGCCAGCCTGCTTGAGGCCGAAGGGCAGGAGAACGATCCCGCGCGCGGCTGGCTGGTGCTGGAAGAGGCCGATACGCTGATCGGCAAAGGCAGCCGCAACACCGCGCTGCGCCTGCTGGATCGCAACCGGGATCTGCTGACCAGTCCGGCGATGGAGCGGCGGGACGAATTGCTGCGCCGCCTGTGCGCATTGCTGCCCGAACCGGGAGGGGCAGACCTCGATCGTTTTGCGGCATGGCTTGGACGGGGCTCACAGGGCGCGAGCGGCCAGGCCGAGCGCGAGGGCAGGCTGATGGGGCTGGCCTTCATCGCCCGTTCGCGAAGCAAGCTGGCGGACAGGACTGCCGAACGCACGGCGTGGGAGAATTTGGCGAAGGCCGCGGGCGAGACCGAATTCGTTTTTCTCTACTACTCTGCCGAAGCGCAGCGCGAACTGGCCCGCATGGCCTTTGCGGCGGGAGACCTCACTGCGGCACGCAGCCATATCGATCACGCCAAGGCGATCCTGCGCACTCGTTCGGCTGAAGGAGCGCCTGCGGCAAGAAATTCCGATGCGGGCATGGATGCCGGTGTCGTCCAGTTGGATGCCCGTATCGCTGAGGCTGAGGGCATTCCGCTTGCCAGGCGCTTTCCGCAAGGCTCTCTGGCCGGGGAACCGATTACCCGTGAGATTTATTCGGATTTCGATCTGCCGCTCGGCGATGCCGGGCAGGCGCGCATGGAGGCGCTGCTTAATCTCTACCGTGATCTTTACGAGGCGCGCGGCTGGCCCGATGTCATCCGCCGTCCGTCCATTCCCGACATACCCCAACTTCCGTCATTGGCGTTCCAGCTGGCCCAGCTTCTCAGGACCAGCGATGCCGATGGAGCGGCGCTTGAAGCCAATGCTCTGCGCCAGGCCGAATCCGACGACGACCGGCAGGACATTCAGGAACTCGCGGAGCTAGGGCGGCAGCGTTCGGAAGTGCTGCGCCGGTATTTGCTGCTGACGGCAGAGAACTCGTCGAACGAAATTCAGGACATGCAGGCGGACGTCGTGCGGATCGAGGCGCGGATGCGGGTACTGCAGGAAAAGGACGGCGGGATTTTCGATCCGGAAGGCGTCCTCTCCGGCACGGACGAGGGGTTGCACCCCTGGTATCTCGCGCTGCGCCAGTCCTTCGCGAAAAATCGCGAGGAGGATTTCCTGCTGATCATGCCCGCGCAGGAAGACATCCACGTCTTCGCGATAGGCGGCCACGACAATGGGCACAACTTCGCCTGGCACCGCATCAGGGGCGGTGTTGCCTTGATCGCGCCTCTTGTCGACCGCCTGCGTTGCCAGCTCGATCCCGACAGTTGCACGCCCGGAGCACTGGCGGAGCTGGACTCGGTTCCGCCTTCGCCGCTGGAGGCCAAGGCGCAGATGGCTTTCGACCAGCAGGCCGCGTACCGCCTTTACGACCTGCTGATCCGTCCGGTCGAGCGGGTGATGAAACTGGGGGACGATGTCTTTGTCGTCACTGGCGGCAAGATGGGTTCGCTGCCGCTGCCGCTGCTGGTGACCCGTCCGCCCCGGAAGGGATACGACTGGGCCGATTACGAGGCCATGCGCAAGGCGCACTGGCTGGGGGACCGCTATGCCTTCACGACCGCGCCTTCGCTGGCGAGTTTCCGGCCCAACCGCTTTCACCAGCTGAGGGTCACGTCGGACGATCTCCTGTTCTCGGTTGCCAATCCCGCCTTCAGCGGAAAGGAGAGCCTGAGCCAGATGCGCTCGGCCCGGTTTTTTAGCGGGGCCCTGGCAGACGTTTCCGCCATCAGGCGCCTCGCGCCGCTGCCGGGCACGCTGGCGGAATATCGCCGCTTTGTCGCCGCGTTGCACCCGTCTGAAGAAGTCGCACTGCTCGGCGCACGTGCGAACGAGACGGTCTTGCGGCAGAGCAGCGAGCTGGGGAAGGCAAGGACGATCCTGTTCGCGACGCACGGCCTGCTGCCCCGCCAGAACCGCGATGAGCTCGCAGAACCCGCGCTGGTCCTCACCCCGCCGGAAAAGGCCACACTTGCCGATGACGGACTGCTGACCGCAAGCGAGGTCAGCGATCTCAAGCTTCAGGCAGACTGGGTGGTTCTTTCGGCGTGCAACACCGCGACCGGATCGGGCGGAAGCGACAGCCTCTCGCAGCTCGCTAGCGCCTTCATTCGGGCCGGCGCGATGGAAGTGCTCGCCAGCCACTGGCCCGTGCGCGACGATGTCACGCCGCAATTGACGACACTCACTATCAGGACAGCCTCGGCCAATCCGAAGATCGGGCCCGGGCGGGCATTGCAACGTGCGATGATCGCCGTGCGCACGGGTAAGGGGCCGGACGGCAAGCTGCTGGCGGGGTGGGCGCCCGACTGGTCGCACCCTGCGGCATGGGCGCCGTTCGCGGTCATCTCCAATGGCGACGAGGCCATCGCCAACGATCGTTTCGGTTTGCGCACCGGGAATTGAGCAGCCTTTGGTTTCGGGGATTGTCCTTGGGGGCAAAGCCGATAGACATGGCGGCAATGACCAGATCTCTCTTCCCCCGTTCGTTGGGCGCTGCCGCCCTGACCGTCTTGTTCGCCTCCACCGCCGCAAACGCCACGCCCGCGCAGGGCAGCGGCGTTGCCTGGGATATCGTCGAAGGCCTCACCACCGAGATCGGCCCGCGCATCGCCGGGTCCGAGGCGGAAGCGCGGGCGCGCGCATGGGGTGAGGCCAAGCTCAAGGCGCTTGGCTTCAGCAATGTGGAAATCGAGCCGTTCCGTACCGGCGCCTGGCAGCGCGGCCCGGAACTTGCGCGGCTGACCGCGCCGTACCAGCAACCGCTGGCCATCACTGCGCTCGGCTATTCGGTGCCTACGCCGGCGGACGGGCTCAAGGCGGAGCTGGTTTATTTCCCGACACTTGCCGCGCTAGAGGCTGCGCCGGACGGTTCGTTGAAAGGCAAGGTGGCCTTCGTGGATCATGCCATGCGCCGTGCGCAGGACGGTTCGGGCTATGGCCCTTACGGCAATGTTCGTCGCCTCGGACCGAGCATGGCGTCGCGGAAGGGCGCGGCGGGGATCGTCATCCGCTCGGCGGGGACGGACAGCAACCGCGATCCGCATACGGGCTCGACCATGTGGATGAAGGGCACGACGCCGATCCCGGCGGGCGCGGTGTCCAATCCCGATGCGGATATGATCGCGCGCATCGCGGCGCGCGTCGCGGCGGGCAAGGCGGCACCAATGCAGATCGACCTGACGCTCCTGGGCAAGCCGTTCCCGAATGCGCCTTCGGGCAACGTCGTGGCCGAACTGCCGGGGCGCGATCCCTCACTGCCGATCGTGCTGGTCGCCTGCCATCTCGATTCCTGGGATCTGGGTACCGGCGCGATTGATGATGCCTCGGGCTGCGGAATCGTCACCGCTGCTGCACTGGCTGCTCAGGAAGGCGGCAAGACTCTGCGCACAATCCGCGTGCTGTGGTCGGGCAACGAGGAAATGGGGATGCGCAACGGAGGCGGCGCGCATTACGTCCAAGTTCATGGCAAGGAACCTCATGCGCTCGCAATGGAAAGCGATTTTGGTGCAGACCGTGTGTGGCAGGTGAAGAACAACTTCGCGCCCGCCAACAAGGCGCTGGCAGACAAGGTCAATGCGGCGCTCTGGCCGATGGGGATCGTGCCGCATGAAGGGCCGGTGGAAGGTGGCGCCGATGTCGGGCCGATCATTCGCGAGCAGAAGCTTGCCGTGATTGATCTCGGGCAGGACGGCACGCACTATTTCGACCTGCATCACACGCCCGATGATACCCTCGACAAGGTCGATCCGGCGGCGCTTCAGCAGAATGTCGATGCCTGGACCGCGGTGCTCAAAGTGGTGGCAAATGAGACGGGCGACATCGCCAAGGGTGTGGGCGGGGAGGAAGAATAGGCCACCCCCAAGCCCCTCCCGCCTGCGGGACGGGGCAGCGCCACGCAGCTGAATTGTGCTAGAACACCCTCCCGCACGCGGGAGGGCCGCGAGACTTGCTGAGCCGCAGGCGAAGGTAGTCGCAGCGGGGTGGGCCAGCGCCCACCCGTGTCAATTAGCCCGCCGCCGCGATCCGTGCCGTCACGGCCACCAGCCGCTTTGCCTGCTCCAGATGCAACAGTTCGGTCATCTTGCCATCCACGCGGATCGCGCCCTTGCCCTGGTTTTCCGGTTGCTCGAAGGCATCGATCACGGCATGGGCCCAGGCGAGGTCCGCCTCACCGGGGCTGAACACGGCGTTGCAGGGATCGACCTGTGCCGGGTGGATCAGGCTCTTGCCGTCGAAGCCGAACATCAGGCCCTGCCGCGCCTCCGCCTCGAACACGGCGAGATCGCGGAATTCGTTGCACACGCCGTCGAGGATGGCGACGCCGTGCGCCCGCGCGGCGGCCACCGCCATCGACAGGAACGGCAGGAACGGCGTGCGGCACGGCGTGAGCTGCGCACGCATTTCCTTCGCGAGATCGTTGGTTCCCATGATCCACAGCGATAGCCGAGAGGAGGGCGCCATGGCGGCGATCTGCTGCAGGTTGAACACTGCCTCGCAAGTCTCGATCATCGCCCAGAGCTGCATCGCGGCTGGCGCCTTTTCGAGCGCTTCCCCGTAGCGCCGGATATCCTGGGCGCTGCCGGCCTTGGGCACCAGCACGGCGTCGGCCTTTGATCCGGCAATGGCGGCCAGATCGTCCGCGCCCCATTCGGTGTCGATGCCGTTGGCGCGGATCGCGACTTCGCGGTGGCCGAAGCCGCCTTCCTCGACAGCCGCTACGGCGGCGGCGCGGGCTTCGGCCTTCAGTTCGGGCGCGACAGCGTCCTCAAGGTCGAGAATCACCACGTCGCAGGGGAGGGTGCGGGCCTTGGCGATGGCCTTGGCATTCGAGGCAGGCAGGTAGAGCGCGCTGCGGCGCGGGCGGTCGGAAGCGGTGGGCATCGGAGCTCGTCCTTTCAGGCTGTGCGCTCCCTTGGCGCGGCAGCGGCCCGCCGGTCAAGCGCCCGGCAGGAAATTTGCAGCAAAGCGGCGCCTTGCGTTGCAGGCCTAAGTACTTGCAAATATTAACGTGTGTTAATGGTTCCATACTGGTGCAGGTTCGCAGGGAAACTAGACCAAAGTCTATTTGCAATCGTTTGTACATTTGAGTATTTCAGCATCCATGCAGAGCAACGGTACTTCCACGCAGTGTGAATGGCCTTTGCTCTACTCCCTCTACGATCCCTCGGGTCGCACCTGATCGCCCCGCGCAGAGCCGGTTTCTACCGGCATCTGCGGGGGCGGTACTTATCGTAGAGAAAAGCCCTCAGCCGAGAGCGGCGAGAATACGCTCACTTTCGGCCCAGAGGCGTTCCGCAGCTTCGTCGTCCCGGGCCTGGGGGGCCGGTTCGGTTTCGGCGAGATCGTGGAAATAGCGGCCACCGCCGCATCCCAGTTCCGGGGCCGTGGCCATCCACACGATGGTCCGGGCGGGGGACTCGGGCGGGATGCAGGCGTTGGCGGCCATGTAGCTTTGCATGGCCTCGTCGCCATGGCTGGCGAAGTTCGTGCCGACGCGGCCGGGGTGCATGGCGTGCGTGGCGATGCCGCTGCCGGCCAGCCGCCGGTCGAGTTCGCGGGTGAACAGCAGGTTGGCCAGTTTCGCGTGGCAATAGGCGGTGTTGGCGGCGAAATCATCGAGCATCATGAGATCGTCCCAGTTCATTGCCGGGCAGGCCATGTGGGCGCTTGAGGAAACCGCGATCACGCGCACCGTGCCGGCGGGGCTGTCCTGCGCGGCGCGCTCCAGCAGCGGCATGAGTTCGCGGGTGAGCAGGAACGCGGCGAGGTGATTGGCGGCAAAGGTCGCTTCCAGTCCTTCCGAGGTGCGGTAGAGGCCGTCGCGCACGCCGCCCGCATTGTTGACGAGCACATGGACCTGGTCGGTCAGTCCGGCGATTTCGCCAGCGACCCGTTTCACTTCGGCCATCTCGGAAAAGTCGCCGCGCAGGAAATCGACGCGCGCGCCCGGCGCCGCAACGGCACGGATGTCTTCCTCGGCATCGGCGCAGCGCTCGGGCGTGCGCCCGGTGCCGATCACGTGCCAGCCCATGCGGGCGAAAGCTTCGGCGCTGGCCTTGCCGATGCCCGAGCTGGCGCCGGTGATCACGACGGTCCGCGCTGACGCGGGCGGGGGGGTAGTCTGGGGCATTTTTCCTCTCCTCGGGCCGGTTCGTATTGGTTTGGTCCGGTATGTATTGTCAGGCGCCGCCTATCGCGGCCGCGCCCCGTTCAGAAACAGGCGTACCGCAAAGCCTACGCGGTGGTCGATATCGTCGGGGGCGAGTTCGTGTCCGGACAGGATGAACCGGACCGGGCCGCTGACCACCATGGACAGGAAGACATTTGCGGCCGCCATGGCGTCGTCGATCGCCAGTTCACCTTTTGCCGTCTCCTGCGCGAGGATATCTGCGAGGAAACGCACCGTGGGCAGTACGGCTATATTGTAATCGGTCTGGAAGATCTCGGGGAAGCGGTAGGATTCGGTGCTGATCAACCGCTGCAGCTTGGTGCCTTCGGGCGTCGATACCAGCCGGATTCGCAGCAAGGCGATGGCAATCAGGGTTGCTTCGAGGTCGCCGGACCGGGTCGCCTCGATAACATCCTGTGCAGGGGCCCGCAGTTCGGTGCCCCGCCGAACGGCAGCGCGGAACAGCGCGGCCTTTTCCGGGTAGCGCGCATAGACGGTGCGCTTGGTCATGTTCATTTCGGCCGCGATCGCCTCGATCGTCGCGGCTTCGTATCCCTTGTCCAGGAAATGTTCGAGCGCGCAGTCCAGCAGCGCGGCCTGCCGCGCGCGGGCCTGTTCGCGCGTGGGGCGTCCGGCGCGCACCGGCGCGGCCATCAGGGGGTGTCCGGTCATCCGGCCATTGGACCCGATTTCGCTTGCGTTGGAAAGACAATGAGGATTAATGAAACGCATGAGGTGTCATTAATTGAGTCGCGGCGGGCTGTCCAGTGCCGCGTTCATGAAGACAGCGAGCACCGGCGATGGGTGCCGCAGTGACGGAAAAGGGAGAGAGCATGGACGACACAATCACAGGCACGCATGTCGATAGCCTTTTGTCCGCGCTGGGGCGCGACGATTGCTATGACTATGCCTTCGCTGACGTGCAGGAAGCGCAGGTCGCGGCGATGAACGAGCGGCTGCAGGATCGCATCGGCCGCATCAAGGTGGTCGCTTTCCGGGCCAAGGAAGCCGGTATCACCGAAATTGCTTCGCTGGCTGACGCGGTGCCCCTGCTGTTGCCGCACACGGCATACAAGTCGTACCCGGAAAACTTCCTGTTCGCAGGCAAGTGGGACAAGCTCACCAAGTGGCTGGGCACCGTGTCGCCCTATCCGACCGACGGCGTGGACCTGACTGGCGTCACCGATGTCGACGGCTGGGTCGAGGCCTGCGGCAAGGCGGGGCTTTTCGTCTCGTGTTCCAGCGGGACGACAGGCAAGGCAGCGATGCTGGTCGCCTCGCAGGCCGATTTCGACCACATCTGCAAGGATTCGGTCACGGCGGTCCAGTGGGGTTCGGATATCAGGGCGGGCGATATGCGGACATCCGCAGGTCCCGCCAGTGCCGTGGCCTACACGCCGCGCAATGTCGCGAACGGTCAGGCGATGATGGGGGCTTTCGTTGATCCCGAAGCTCCGCGCTTCCAGTCGGGGCTCCCGCCGGTCACGATCGGTTCGCTCACCAAGATGGTGCTGCTGCGCAAGGCCATCGCCGAAGGCACCGCGCGTCCGGAAGAGATCGCCGCCTATGAGGAGGAGGCCAAGGTCCGGCAGGAGGCGCTGGACCGGGCGCAGGAAGGCGCGGTGGACGACATTATCGCCAAGCGCGGTGAGCGGCTCTACATCACCGGCATGTGGGGTGCACTCTATCCCTTCGCCGTGAAGGTCCGCGAGCGCGGCTATTCGGGCAAGGACTTCCATCCCGAGAATGCGATCTATCTGGGCGGCGGGCTCAAGCGGGCGCAACTGCCGGCGGACTACCGCGAGTTCGTGTTCGAGACCTTCAATCTGCAGCCCAACTACATCTACCAGATGTACGGGATGCAGGAGCTCAACACCGGCTTCGCGCGCTGCAAGGAAGGCGGGCGCTACCACGTTCCGCCATGGGTCGTGATCCTGCCGCTGGACAAGGCCGGCGACGCTCTGCTCGACGGCGTGGGCAAAGGGCAGGTCGAGGGCCGCGCCGCCTTCTTCGACCTGTCGCTCGACGGGCGCTGGGGCGGGGTGATCTCCGGCGATCACGTTCATATCGACTACGAACCCTGCGCCTGCGGCGCGAAGTCCCCATCCATCCGCGACGACATCTACCGCTACTCGGACATCGAGGGCGACGACAAGATCGGCTGCGCGGGAACCGTCGATGCTTACGTGCGAGGCATGTCATGAACACGATTACGGAAATCAACCCGGCCGAGGCAGCCGTTTCGGCTCCCTTCTTCCTACGCGGCGAAGTGCTGCATGGCAGCGATGTCATCCAGAAGTCGCGGGACCTTGGCGTCACTTTCGCGACCCCGAAGGTCCCGTTCGACCGGGTGGTGCCGCCGCGCACAGAAGTGCCGCCGCTGCTCAACGTGCCGACCACCGAGATCATGGATTTCCTGGTGGAATCCGGCCAGCGGATGCTCGCGAGCGACAACCCCTACATGCAGGAATGCATCGAGCGGATGTGCACGCATCACATCCTGCCGCGCTCGGTGGTGGAGAATACCATCTGCCACGCCGTCGCCTATCTCGACAAGCGGGTGCTGACGACGGTTCTGGAACAGAACTTCCCTGATCCGCGCGCGCTCGACATGTGGGTGCCCAAGTCGGACTTCACCGGGCGAAAGAGCTTCGTGCGCGCATTCGCGCCGCGCCTCATCCATGTCATGCCCGGCAATTCGCCGGGGGTGGCGGTGCAGTCCATCGCGCAGGGCGCGCTGGTCAAGGCGATCAACTTGTTCAAGATGCCCAGCGCCGATCCCTTCACCATGGTGGCGCTGCTGCGCACCATGGCGGATATCGACCCCGAGCATCCGGTGGTGAAGTCGATGAGCGCGGTCTACTGGCGCGGCGGCGATGATGCGACCGAGAGCGTGCTCTACCGGCCGCAGTACTTCGACAAGATCGTGGCCTGGGGCGGCGGCGATGCGATCAACAATGTGATCAAGTATCTGATGCCCGGCTTCCAACTCGTCTCGTTCGATCCGAAGACCTCGATCTCGATGGTGGGCAAGGAGGCGCTCGCCGACGATGAAACGATCGATCGCGTCGCCGACCTGTGCGCGGGCGACGTGATGACGCTCAACCAGGAAGCCTGCGTCGCCAGCCGGTTCCAGTTCGTGGAGGGGCCTCAAGAAGAGGTCGACCGGTTCTGCGGCCGGCTGCAGTTCCACATCGCGCGCCGGGCAGCCCAGAGCGGGGACGTGCGCAAGCTCGATCCCGATATGCGCGAAGCGGTCGAGATGATGATGATGATGGACGACGAGTTCGGCGTCTGGGGCAAGACCGACGGCAAGGGTCTGGTCGTGCGCTCGGACGAGCCGGTCGATTTCCATCCGATCAACAAGACCGCCAATGTCGTGCGTGTCGACAGTCTCGACGATGCGGTGAAGTGGATCAACGTCGCCACCCAGACCGTGGGCTTCTATCCCTTCGACCGCATGGCCGACTACCGCGACCGGCTGGCCGCGGGCGGCGCCCAGCGTATCGTCCATCTGGGCGAAGCGGGGCCATCGACGATCGGCAATCCGCATGACGCGATGTATCCGCTGCACCGTTTCGTCCACTGGATGGCCCACGAAGACGGCACCGCGATATCGTAGACCCGTCGCGTTGAGCCTCAGGACATATCCCGATAGTGGCTGCTTCCGGATTGGAACACGCTGAAGCAGCCACATCAAGAGGATAGCGGAACATGAGGATCATCGGAATTGCGGCCAGTGTCTGCAGCTGCCTCGTGCTTGCGGCCTGTACGGCCGGAGCGGCAGCGGGTGGTGAGCAGGCTGCGGTGTCAACTCCCCCGCCGGCCTCGATGTCTGTGCCGGCGGCTGGCGCAGAATTTGTGTCTGGCGCCGACAAGGAAGCGATGATCGCGCAGCTACGCAAGGGCAGCTATCTGCCGCGCGAGGCAGTGCCCAGCAGTCTGCTGCTCAATCCGGCCCCGCCAGCGCCGGGTTCTGCTGCCATGGCACGGGATGAGGAAGCCTCGCGCGCTGGCCTCGCGCTGATGGGAACACCCCGCTGGGAACAGGCCAGGATCGATGCCAACCTGTTTACTCCCGCGATTACCGGCACCTTCTCCTGCGCGGCCGGTTTTCGCATCAGTCCGGAAACGACGCCGAAGCTGCAAGCGCTGCTGCTCAAGTCGATGATGGATTTCGGCCTTTCGACCTACCCCACCAAGAACAAGTACCAGCGCGGGCGTCCATTCATGGAAAACGGCAAGCCTATCTGCACGCCGGACCAGGAAGAGGTTCTGCGCAAGGATGGCTCCTATCCGTCGGGCCACAGTGCGATCGGCTACGGCATGGGGTTGATTCTGGCGGAAGTGGTGCCTGACCGTGCCGCGCAGCTTGTGGCACGCGGGCGCGCATTCGGCGACAGCCGGCGGATCTGTAACGTCCACTGGCTGAGCGATATCGAGGAAGGGCGTGTGGTGGCCTCGGCGGTCGCGGCACGGCTCAATGCGGACCCCGCATTCGAAACGGACCTCGCAGCCGCGCGCGCGGAAGTCGCGGCGAGCCGCGCCAGTTTGCCGGTGCCCGATTGCGCGCGGGAAGATGCTGCGCTGGGGGGATGATCGTACAGGCGAAGGTTTGCAGCAGGCGAAAATTTGGGCTTTGCTGCATCCGGGGCGCGGGATAGGCAGGCCGTTAAGTTTAAAAAGGAACGAGAAACAAGATGGCTGTTGAAATCCTGCTCCCGAAGATCGGCTTTTCGATGCAAGAGGGCCAGATCGCCGAATGGATCGCCAAGGATGGCGATCAGGTGACCGAAGGCCAGCCGCTGTTTTCGCTCGAGGCCGATAAATCGACCAATGAAGTCGAGGCTCCGGCGAGCGGCACGCTCAAGATCGTGGCTCCGACCGGTGAGACTTTCGAAGTTGGCACCGTACTCGGCTACATCGAGTAAACATCTGACGTAACTATTCAGACCGGCTGGACAATCGGCTCCAGCCGGTACAAGTTGCGAATTATGCGCAACTTGCTGTTTTCGATCGCCGCGCTTGCCGCGCTTGCTCTGCCCACGGCCGTTTCGGCGGAATTGCCTGTCGGCAACAAGGCGCCGATGTTCCGCACATCGGTGGCGCTGGCGGGCAAGACCATGCGCTTCAGCCTGCGGCACAGTCTGCGGCGTGGCCCGGTGGTCGTCTATTTCTTCCCCAAGGCCTTCACCTCGGGCTGTACGGCAGAGGCGCACGCGTTCGCTGAAGCGACCGATGATTTTGCGGCATTGGGGGCAACCGTGATCGGTCTGTCGGCGGACGATCTGCCGACGCTGCAGAAATTCTCCACCGAGGAATGCCGCAACAAGTTCGCGGTCGGCGTGGCTTCCCCTTTGATCATCAAGGACTTCGATGTCGCGCTGTCGCGGCCGGGCTCGGCCAGCGTGATGACCAAGCGCACCAGCTACGTGATCGCGCAGGACGGCACGATCACCATGGTCCATGCTGCCATGGACTATCGCGACCATGTGAAGCTCACGCTGGCGGCGGTGCGCAAACTCGCCAGGAAGCATTGATCGTGCCCGGCACGTGAATCGTGCCGGTTCAATTGCCCCACTTGAACTGCGGGGCCCTTGCCGGGTAAGGGCGTCGCTTTCCGCACGGCCCCCTTTCGTACACCCGCTCCGGGTGCTGCGCAGGGCAGGGCCGCTGCCGCTTCACTGGAGTTCATGTCATGCGTGCCGAGGGGCAGGCCCATATTGACCGCATCGAAAAGGCCCTGGCGCTGGTTCGCAAGTCGCTCGACTGGGACCGCGCCCTGCGCCGTTTCGACGAGCTGAACGCGCGCGTCGAAGATCCCACGCTGTGGGACAAGCCCAAGGAGGCCGAAGCGGTCATGCGTGAACGGCGCCGGCTGGAAGCCTCGATCGGCGCGGTGAACCAGATCAGTGCCGAGATGGCCGATGCCTGCGAGTTCGTCGAACTGGGCGAGATGGAGGACGACGAGGCCGCCATCAACGAAGGTCTCGAAACGCTGGCCGCTCTCGCCGAACGGGCTGACCGCGACAAGGTGCAGGCGCTGCTCTCGGGTGAGGCGGATGCCAACGACACCTACCTTGAAGTCCATGCGGGTGCAGGCGGCACCGAGAGTCAGGACTGGGCCGAGATGCTGCAGCGCATGTACACCCGCTGGGCTGAGCGCAAGGGCTACAAGGTCGAGCTGGTAGAATACCATGCCGGTGAAGCGGCGGGCATCAAGAGCGCCACGCTGCTGATCAAGGGCGAGAACGCCTATGGCTGGGCCAAGACCGAGAGCGGCGTCCACCGCCTCGTGCGCATTAGCCCTTACGATAGTTCCGCGCGTCGCCACACCAGCTTCTCGTCGGTGTGGGTCTATCCGGTGATCGACGATACTTTCGAGATCGACATCAACCCGGCCGACCTCAAGATCGATACCTACCGCGCCTCGGGTGCGGGCGGTCAGCACGTCAACACGACCGACTCGGCCGTGCGCATCACCCACCAGCCGACGGGCATTGTGGTGGCCAGCCAGATCGACCGTTCGCAGCACAAGAACCGCGAAATCGCCATGGGCATGCTCAAGTCGCGCATGTTCGAGGAAGAGATGCGCCGCCGCGAGGAAGCCGCCAGCGCCGAGCACGCCAGCAAGAGCGACATCGGCTGGGGCCATCAGATCCGCTCCTACGTGCTGCAGCCCTATCAGCAGGTGAAGGACCTGCGTACCGGCGTTGTATCGACCGCGCCGGACGATGTGCTCGACGGCGAACTCGATCCGTTCATGGCCGCCGCGCTCTCGCAACGCGTGACCGGCGAGAAGGTCGAGGTCGAGGACGTCGATTGACGCCTGACGTGTTGTCCTCCCGTGCGGGGGAATGCGCAGTCCGGCTTTTTGCCAATCTGTGGGCAAGGCGCTAAGGGGCTGCATGTTCCGGCATCGCCCCTTTGCTTTTGCGGCCCTGACGCTGGCGCTCTGCGCCTGTCAGCAACGTACGGCCGATGACGGTCGGGCGCCCGGCGCACGCGCGTTCCCGAAGGCAGAGCGTCCGTTTTCGGAAGTGACCGGCGCGGCGTTCGGCTCGGAAGCGGATCGCGACCGCATGGGCGAAGCGCGGGCGGTAATGGATCTTGCCCGGGTCGCGCCGGGCATGACCGTGGCCGACATCGGAGCGGGCGGCGGATACTACACCGTGCATCTGGCCGAACGGGTCGGGACGAAGGGCAGGGTGCTGGCCGAGGACATCGATCCGCAGGTGACCGAGGCGCTGGGCGCGCGCGTCATGCGCGACGGGCTGGACAATGTCTCGATCAAGCTCGGCAAGGCGGACGATCCCAGTCTGCCGCCCAGAAGCTTTGACCGGATTTTCATGGTTCACATGTACCATGAGGTTGCGGAGCCCTATGCCTTCCTGTGGCATCTGCGCCCGGCGCTGCATTCCGGCGGCAAGGTGATCGTGGTCGACAGGGACCGGGGCACCGGGGCGCACGGTATCCCTCCCGCGCTTCTCTTCTGCGAAATGGCGGCCGTGGGCTTTCGTTTGACGGAATTTGTTCGTAAGCCGGAACTGCAGGGCTATTATGCCCAGTTCGAAGCCGTGGGTGCACGGCCGGCGCCGGAAAAGATTGTGCCCTGCCGGGTGCCGGGGGGCACGCAGGCGGATTGATGGAAATGGGCGGCGGTGACGCGCAGAGCCAGGGGAAAGACGAAAGAAGTTATGAGTTTCAAGGGTCTCAAGCCGATTGTCTATGGCGGGCGCGAAGTCTGGCCGCTGGTTGAAGGCGGCAAGGGCGTGGCAGCCACCAACCACATGAGCTCCGGCGCGTGGGCCGCCGCAGGCGGCATCGGCACGGTCAGTGCGGTCAATGCCGACAGCTACGATGCCGAAGGCAAGATCATTCCCCAGATCTATAAGGCGTTGACCCGCAAGGAGCGCCACGAGGAACTGATCAAGTACGCCATTGATGGCGCGGTCGAGCAGGTGCGCCGCGCCTACGACATCGCCAACGGCAAGGGCGCTATCAATATCAACGTGCTGTGGGAAATGGGCGGAGCCCAGCAGGTGCTGGAAGGCGTGCTCGAAAAGACCAGGGGCATGGTCACCGGCGTGACCTGCGGCGCGGGCATGCCCTACAAGCTGTCCGAGATCGCGCAGCGCTTCAACGTCAACTATCTGCCGATCGTCAGTTCGGGCCGTGCTTTCCGCGCGCTGTGGAAGCGCGCCTATCACAAGGTGTCCGACCTCATGGCGGCGGTGGTCTATGAAGACCCCTGGCTGGCGGGCGGGCACAACGGCCTGTCCAATGCCGAAGACCCGCTGAAGCCGGAAGATCCCTATCCGCGCGTCAAGGCGCTGCGCGACGTGATGCGCAAGGAAGGCATCTCGGACGACGTGCCGATCGTCATGGCCGGGGGCGTCTGGTATCTGCGCGACTGGAACGAGTGGATCGACAACGCAGAACTCGGCACGATCGCGTTCCAGTTCGGCACACGCCCGCTGCTGACACATGAAAGTCCGATTCCGCAGGCGTGGAAGGACCATCTGCGTACACTGGAACCGGGCGATGTGCTGCTGCACCGTTTCTCGCCGACGGGCTTCTACTCATCTGCGGTTCGCAACCCGTTCCTGCGGAATCTCGAAGCGCGTTCCGATCGGCAGATACCCTATTCCAAGGTCGAGGCAGGCGAGCACACCGTGCGGCTCGACGTCGGTGTGAAGGGCAAGAACTTCTGGGTCGCGCCCAAGGATCTGGAACGTGCGCGCGCCTGGACCGCTCAGGGCTTTACCGATGGCCTGCGCACGCCGGATGATACGATCATCTTTGTTTCGCCGACCGAGCGCGACGAGATCCGTCAGGATCAGGCCGACTGCATGGGCTGCCTGTCGCATTGCGGGTTCTCGTCGTGGAAGGACCACGACGACTACACCACCGGGCGCCTGGCCGATCCGCGCAGCTTCTGCATTCAGAAGACCCTGCAGGACATCGCCCACGGCGGTCCGATCGACGAGAACCTTATGTTCGCGGGCCACGCGGCCTACAATTTCAAGCAGGACCCGTTCTACTCCAACGGCTTCACGCCGACGGTGAAGGAACTGGTGGACCGCATCCTGACGGGCGACTGATCGCCGTTGTCAGCAACCGATTTCAGGCGGCCGGTTCGGGACTTCCCGGACCGGCCGTTCTGTTTTCGGGCTCGTCGTGTTGATCTGGCCCGAACCGGTTGGGTCCTTTGTTGCCCGGCACGATCACCAGCACCACGTAGAGCCATACGAAGGGCAGGAAGAGCAGCCAGTCGACATAGGACAGCGGCGCCTCGATCAGTGCGCGTGTTTCCCATCCGCCAAGACGGGCGGCGAGGTCGAGACCGATGCTGCGGGCCGCGACGAGCCACAGCAGCACGGTCCACTTGCCGCTCTGCCTGAAATCGTGCAGCCGCCGTGCGGTGAGAGCGAAGAGCGGGGCCACCGCCAGCGAGAACATGGCAAAGCGCAGCCACGCCAGTGGCTCGCCCTCGAGGGTGAAGCCGGCCAATACTGCCAGAACCGCACACAGCAGCTGCGAAACAACGACATACACGATCAGCTCTGAGCGGCGGGCGCGCCCGTTCGCCGTGAAGGTACGCCTGATGGCCTGGCCGAAGAGCGGGAGATCGCCTGTCATGGCGCGATCTCCCGCCGCTGCGGGGTGATTGTCAATCGAATTCCCAGGCGCGCGCGGCGGCTAGTGATGTTGAGGCCTTCAGGCTCGGCATCCTCGGACACGCGGATCGGGAAGGATCAGCATGATCAGGACAGGTCTGGCAGTACCATGTCGGGCGGCCGGTGCCCGTCAACCCAGAACCGGATATTGGCGATGATTCGTTCGCCCGCCGCGCCGCGCCCTTCATAAGTGGCGCTGCCCAGATGGGGCAGGGCGACAAGCCCCGGAAGCTCCAGAAGACGCGGGTCGATCTTCGGTTCGCGTGCGAAAACGTCGAGACCGGCGCCCGCGAGGCGCCCCTCGGACAGCGCAGCAATCAGTGCTTCCTCGTCGATCAGCTGGCCGCGTCCTGTGTTCACGATGCAGGCGCCGGGCTTCATCAGGGACAGGCGGCGGGCATCGTAGAGGTTCGTCGTCGCGGGGCCGGCCGGGCAGTGCAAGGTGAGGATGTCCGCATCGGCCGTCAGACGGTCAAGATCGGGTTCGTAGCGGGCAGAGAACATGTTCTCCAGCGCCACCGGCAGCTGGTGCCGGTTGTGGTAGCGGATTTCCATGCCGAAGGCCTTGGCGCGATGGGCAACGGCCTGCCCGATGCGCCCCATGCCGACGATGCCCAGCGTCTTGCCCATCAGCGAATGGCCGAGCATCACCGAGGGACCCCAGCCGGCCCAGCGGCCTTCGCGCAGGATCTTCGCGTTCTCGCTGAAGCGGCGCGAGACGAGGATGATGAGTGCCAGCGTCAGGTCGGCGGTGTCGTCGGTAAAGACGCCGGGCGTGTTGGTGACCATGATCTTGCGGGCCCGTGCGCCGGCCACGTCGATATGTTCGGTGCCCGCGCCAAAACTGGCGATCAGTCCGAGCCGCTCCCCCGCCCCGGCAATCAGGTCCGCGTCGATCGAATCGGTGACGGTCGGCACCAGCACGTCACAGTCCTGCATCGCTGCAGCAAGCTCGTCGCGCGACATCGGCGTGTCGGACGTATTGAGCGAAACGTCGAACAGTTCGGTCATGCGCGCTTCGACTTCTGGCAGAAGCCTGCGGGTGACGATCACCCGTGGACGGTGCGGGCGGGTCGGGTCGGAAGTTTCGCTTGCCGGTGCGGTCATGGGCTACCGGCTATGCCGTCCACAGGGTCCGGGTCAAGAAGTCTTGAAGCGTCCCTCCGCTGCGCGGTAAAGCTTGTGCCATGAAGCGCTTGTCTCTGATGTTGCCGCTGTTTGCCGTCTGCGCGATGGTGCCTTGTGCCTTGTCGGTGCCCGCACAGGCGGCCGATGACGACAAAGTGCCCTATTGGGCCTCGATCGACACGGACAAGGCCTACATGCGTGTAGGGCCGGGCGACTCGTACAAGATCGCGTGGGTCTACCGCCGCCAGCACCTGCCGGTGAGGATCATCCGTCGCGAAGGCCCCTGGCGTCAGATTGAGGATCCGGACGGCGACAAGGGCTGGATGCGCGACCTCCTGCTGTCGCGCCAGCGCGCCGCTATTGTAAGAGGCGATGGGCTGATCGAGTTACACGCCGAGGGGCGCGATTCGTCACCGATGCTGTGGCGTGTTGAGCCGGGCGTGGTCGGTCTGCTTGGTGAGTGCACAGATGGCTGGTGCGCCTTCGATACCGATGGCCACAAGGGTTTCGTCCACGAGGACTCGCTTTGGGGCGCTGGTGAGCCCTGATCCTGAATGCGGTTGGCCGGAAGGTTTGCGGCGTTCCGGCAGGCCGTGAAGGCCCGCCGGAACGGTTTCGGACGGGATCAGAATTCCGACCAATCGTCGTGATTGATAGCCAGCGCGGCATTTCCGATCGACAGGGGCACCGCGTTCCGTGCCGGCGTGGCGGGCGCTGGACGGCGGGCGGCCGGACGCTGCGCGGGCTTGGTGACAGGTGTGCCTGCTCCGTCCGTGCGAAACCGGGCGATCTGCTCGGCGAGCCCCGTGGCCTCGGCAGAAAGGCTGCGTGCAGCGGCGGTGGCTTCCTCGACCATGGCGGCGTTTTGCTGGGTTACCACGTCCATGTCGGCCACGGCGCGGTTTACCTGCTGAAGGCCCGAAGACTGGTCGAGGGCGGATTCCGCGATTTCAGCGACGATGCTGTCGATTTCGCCGATCCTCTCGATGATGCGCTTAAGGGCATCGCCGGTCTCGCCGACGAACTGGACGCCTGACTGGACCTGTACGGACGAAGCGCTGATGCGGCTCTTGACGTTGGTGGCGGCCTCGGCGGAGCGTTGGGCCAGGGCGCGCACTTCCGATGCCACGACGGCAAAACCCTTGCCGGCGTCACCGGCGCGGGCCGCCTCGACACCCGCGTTGAGGGCGAGCAGGTTGGTCTGGAATGCGATGCCGTCGATGACCGAAATGATCTCGGAAATTTCGCTCGAGGTGCGTTCGATGCCGCTCATCGCCTCGACGGCGTTGCGGACGATGGTGCCTGACTGTTCGGCTTCCTGCCTGACGCTGCGCACCACCGCATTGGCGCTTGCCGCGCGATCGGCCGTAGTACCGACAGTACTGGTGATCTGGTTCATTGCCGCTGCCGTTTCTTCGAGGCTTGCGGCCTGTTGCTCGGTGCGCTGGGCGAGATCGTCCGATGCGGCGCGGATCTCGCTGGCGCCGCCATTGATACCGCCTGCAACCTGCGCGACTTGCGAAAAGGCGGTCTGGAGCGAGGTGGCGGCCTCGTTGAAATCGGTCCTGAGCTTGGCAAAAGGCCCCTCGAGCTTGGTCTCGACGCGGTAAACCAGGTCGCCATCGGCGAGGCGCGAAAGCGCCGAACCGATGCTGTCGACGATTAGCGCGGTCTGGGCCTCCTTGGAGCGCTCGGCGGCAGCGAGCTGGTCGCGGAAGACGCTCATCGATTGGCTCATCTGGCCGATTTCGTCGGCGCGTCCACCATGCGGGATCGCGGCATCGGTCCGGCCTGAAGCCAGCACGCCCATGCTTTCGCGCAGGTCGTTAAGCGGCAGTACCACGCTCCTGCGGGTGATCAGGAAGCCGGCCCACAACCCGAGCGCACTCAGGATGGCCGTTGCGGCAAGCAGGACGATCCGGAAATCCGTTGCCGTGCTGGTCGCGGATTCGCGCAGCGTGACGATTTCCTCCTTGAGGGCATCGATGCGGGCATCGGCAATTTCTGAAGCAGCCCGTTCGGCAGGGCGCACGCGATTGCGGAAATGGTCGGTTGCGGCAACGGCATTACCTGCGCCGGCCATTTCCACAACGCCGCTCAGTTCGGCAATGACGGAAGCCTGGGTGGTAAAGAAGTCGGGCGAGAGGCCGGCGGCGCTGGCCGATTCCTGAAGCGAACGCAGGTCCTCTTCCATCTTGCCCTTGCGCTTGTCGAACTTGCCCATGATCACGGAGCGCCCTTCCCCGGCGGGCTCGCTGATCAGGTTCAATGCGTCTCGCTGCAGCGAACGGCTTACCGACCGCAGTTCGCCCAGCTCAAAGGCCAGCGATTCCGCATCGAGCGCGGCGTCGTTGGCGTTGGCGACAGAACGTTCGAGGTGAAGGGTTACGCCTGTCAGCAGGCAGAGGAGGGAAAACGAAAGGAACAGGGGCGCCATCAAACGGGCGGTTACGCTGCGGGAAAACATTGAAGCTCCATGTTGGAAGGGGGGCTGGGGCAATGCTTTCCGCGTCTAGTGTGTGGGGGTTAAATTTCACTTTTGTGACAGATGGGACTTGTCCGCTGCTTCGGGGGCGTGACCGTTTACCTTGATTGTATTGATGCACGCGAAAGGTCGCGCGAGCCGGGTAAGGGCGCGGGAAAAAGAAAACCCCCGCCGGTGAGGGCGGGGGTTTCATGTTCTGTGTTTTGGTCTTGCGATCAGACCAGCTCGACCGCCACGGCCGTCGCTTCGCCGCCGCCGATGCAAAGCGAGGCAACACCCTTCTTCAGGCCCTTTTCCTTCAGGGCATTGATCAGGGTAACAATGATGCGGGTGCCCGAGGCGCCGATCGGGTGGCCGAGAGCCGTGGCGCCGCCGTGGATGTTGACCTTGTCATGCGGGATGCCGAGGTCCTTCATCGCGAACATCGCGACGCAGGCGAAAGCCTCGTTCACTTCGAACAGGTCTACGTCCGAAAGTTGCCAGCCGGTCTTTTCCATCAGCTTGGTGATCGCGCCGACCGGAGCCGTGGTGAACTTCGCAGGCTCCTGCGCGTGGGCGGACACGCCGACAACGGTGGCCACCGGGGTCAGACCCTTGGCTTCGGCCACGCTCTTGCGGCTGAGCACCATGGCCGCAGCACCGTCCGAGATCGAGCTGGAGCTGGCGGCGGTGATGGTGCCGTCCTTGGCGAAGGCGGCCTTGAGCGCACGGATCTTGTCCGGATTGCCCTTGCCCGGCTGCTCGTCGGTATCGACCACCACGTCGCCCTTGCGGGTCTTCACGGTGACGGGAACGACTTCGCCCTTGAAGGCGCCGGTGTCGATAGCTTCGACGGCGCGGCGCAGCGACTCGATGGAGTAATCGTCCTGGTTGTCGCGAGTGAGCTGGTATTCGTCGGCCGTCTTCTGAGCGAAAGAGCCCATCGAGCCGCCCTCGTAGGCATCCTCGAGGCCGTCGAGGAACATGTGGTCGTAAGCGGTATCGTGACCAGCGCGCGCGCCTGAACGATGCTTTTTGAGCAGGTAGGGGGCGTTGGTCATCGATTCCATGCCGCCCGCCACAACGACGTCTAGCGAACCGGCGGCGAGGGCTTCTGCGCCCATGATGACCGTCTGCATGCCCGAGCCGCAGACCTTGTTGACGGTGGTCGCCTGCACCGACTTGGGAAGACCGGCCTTGATCGCTGCCTGGCGGGCAGGGGCCTGGCCGAGACCGGCGGGCAGTACGCAGCCCATGTAGATGCGCTCGATGTCCTCGCCGGCGACTCCGGCGCGCTCTACAGCGGCCTTGACGGCGGTGGCGCCGAGGTCAGTCGCCGAAACATCGGCGAAGGCGCCCTGCAGGCCGCCCATGGGCGTGCGTGCGTAAGAAAGAATGACGATCGGATCAGATGCCGAAATCTGGGCCATGTGCGTGCCTCTCGAGCTATGATGTTAGACAGTTGCCGACCGGATAATGTTGCGATGCACCAAATGCAATGATTGAAGCGGCGTCGCCGCTGCAGCGAATTGTTCTGGCACCGTGGCCGTCCGATACCAGAACGGATTTGTCATTACAGCAGCCTCGACTCCGGGGCCGGACCGCATCTGTAAAGGTTTCCTGCGTCTATGTGGTGACGCCTGGCCAGAATGCCAGACCGACTCGCACAGGCGCAACAGTGACGGGTTTTCGGGCTTTCATTGCTGTGCAGAGGCGGCGTCAGTCGCTGTGATGCCGGGATTCCCTCATTCCCGTGCCGAGTCTTGTTGCAATGCAACGCATAAGGCCGGAATAATCCACGCGGACACCTTGCGATGCCGATATGCCTGTCCTAAGAGCGCGCCCAACGACCGGACGTGCTCCGCATGGGACGAGTCCGGCAGTCGCATTCCGGTATGAGGCCAGAACCATTGACTGATCTGTCACAATACCTGCCGATCCTGATATTCCTGGTGATTGCGCTGGCGCTTTCGGGGGTGATCGTTTTTCTTCCGATGGGCGTCGCCCGCCTGACCGGCACGCATCAGCCGAATGCCGAGAAAAACAGCGAATATGAATGCGGCTTTCCCGCGTTCGAGGATCCGCGCAGCAAGTTCGACGTCCGCTTCTATCTCGTGGCGATCCTGTTCATCGTCTTCGACCTTGAAGCCGCGTTCCTGTTCCCCTGGGCCGTCTCGCTCAAGGAGACCGGCTGGGCCGGCTGGCTGACGATGATGGTGTTCCTCGGCGAACTGGCCATTGGCCTTGCCTATGCATGGAAGAAGGGAGCTCTGGACTGGGAATGAGCACGCTCGTGAATTCTGCCGGACAGCCGCTCTCCCAGGGCGGCGCGGTTACGCCCCCCGACCAGTCGTTCTTCAACGACCTCAATCAGGAAGTGTCCGACAAGGGCTTCCTCGTCACCTCGACCGAGGAACTGTTCCAGTGGGCCCGTACCGGCTCGCTGTGGTGGATGACCTTCGGCCTTGCTTGCTGCGCGGTCGAGATGATCCACGTGAACATGCCGCGTTACGACATGGAGCGCTTCGGCGCCGCCCCGCGCGCGTCCCCGCGCCAGTCGGACGTGATGATCGTGGCCGGCACGCTGTGCAACAAGATGGCCCCGGCGCTGCGCAAGGTCTATGACCAGATGTCGGAGCCGAAGTACGTCATCTCGATGGGCAGCTGCGCCAATGGCGGCGGCTACTATCACTACAGCTACAGCGTCGTGCGCGGCTGTGACCGTATCGTCCCGGTCGACATCTACGTCCCCGGGTGCCCGCCCACTGCCGAAGCGCTGCTTTACGGCGTGATGCAGCTCCAGCGGAAGATTCGCCGCGTCGGCACGGTGGAAAGGTAAGACCAGATGGCTGTTCTGCATTCCGCCCCGAAGTTCGCTTCGAACGAAGGCGTGATCGACGCGCTTTCGGCCGCGCTCGGTTCGATGCTGGTCGCGTCGCGCGAAGAGCACGGCGAAGTCGTCCTCACCATCGCGCGCGGCGAGATCGAGAACGCTCTCCGCCTGCTGCGTGACGAGCACGAGTATCAGTCGCTGATGGAAATGGCGGGGGTCGATTACCCCTCGCGTCCCGAGCGCTTCGAAGTCGTCTACATGCTGCTCTCGTACACGAAGAACCATCGCCTGTTGGTGAAGGTCAACGCGGCCGACAACACTCCGGTGCCGACCGTCACCACGCTGTGGCCCAATGCGGGCTGGCTGGAGCGCGAAGTGTTCGACATGTACGGCGTGATCTTCGCCGGCAATCCGGACCTGCGCCGCATCCTCACCGACTACGGTTTCGAGGGCCATCCGTTCCGCAAGGACTTCCCGCTCACAGGCTATCAGGAACTGCGCTACTCCGAAGAGGACAAGCGCGTGGTCTACGAGCCGGTCAAGCTTGCGCAGGATCTGCGCCAGTTCGACTTCATGAGCCCCTGGGAAGGAGCGGACTACATCCTGCCAGGTGACGAGAAGGCCGAGGGAGACAAGGTATGAGCATGCAGCTCGAACAGTCGCCCACCACCACGGGCGACGTCGTCGACAACTACACGATCAACTTCGGTCCGCAGCACCCGGCCGCGCACGGCGTGCTGCGCATGGTCATGGAACTCGACGGCGAAGTGATCGAACGCATCGATCCGCACGTCGGTCTGCTTCATCGCGGCACCGAAAAACTGATCGAGCACAAGACCTACCTTCAGGCGCTGCCGTATTTCGACCGCCTGGACTACTGCTCGCCGCTGGGCATGGAGCACTCCTACGTGCTGGCGGTCGAAAAGCTGCTCAACGTCGAAGTGCCGCTGCGCGCCCAGTACCTGCGCGTGCTCTTCGCCGAGCTGACCCGCATCTGTAACCACATGCTCAACATGGGCTCGCACGTCATGGACGTGGGCGCCATGACCCCGAACCTGTGGCTGTTCGAAATCCGCGAAGACTGCCTCAACTTCTTCGAGCGCGCCTCGGGCGCCCGCATGCACTCGGCGTGGTTCCGTCCGGGCGGCGTGCATCAGGACGTGCCGCTCAAGCTGCTCGCCGACATCGGCGAATGGCTCGACACGCGCCTGCCGCGCCTGTTCGAGGACGCGATGAGCCTCGTCGTCGACAACCGCATCTTCAAGCAGCGCAATGTCGACATCGCGCTGGTTTCGAAGGAAGACGCGGTGGCCTGGGGCTTCTCCGGCCCGATGATCCGCGCTGCCGGTATCCCGTGGGATATCCGCAAACAGCAGCCCTACGACGTCTATGACCGCATGGACTTCGAGATCCCGGTCGGCACCAACTCGGACTGCTACGACCGTTTCATGGTCCGCGTCGAGGAAGTGCGCCAGTCGGCGAAGATCATGAAGCAGTGCCTGGCCGAGATGCCGGAAGGCCCGATTTGCTCTGACGACCGCAAGGTTTCCCCGCCCAAGCGCGGCGAGATGAAGAGCTCGATGGAATCGCTGATCCATCACTTCAAGCTCTACACCGAAGGCTTCCACGTCCCGGCGGGCGAAGTTTATGTCGCGACGGAAAGCCCCAAGGGCGAATTCGGTGTCTATCTGGTCTCGGATGGCTCCAACAAGCCATACCGTTGCAAGATCCGCCCGACCGCGTTCTCGCACCTGCAGGCGATGGACTTCATGTCCAAGGGCCACATGCTGCCGGACGCGACTGCCATTCTGGGCGCCATCGACGTGGTGTTCGGGGAGTGCGACCGGTGAGCAATCTGGCCACAGCAGAGGCCATGATCGCTGCGTACAATGCGCAGGATGCTGACCTCTACGTCTCGTACATGACCGACGACGCCTGCGAAGCGAACTATCGCGGTGCGGTCGTGCGCGAAGGCAAGGAAGGCACGCGTTCGGGCCTTGCCACGGCTTTCGCCAGGTGGCCGCAGAACAAGGCCGAGATCGTCTCGCGCGAAGTGACCGACAACTACGTCGTCTTCCGCGAGCACGTGACGCGCGGTCCGGCGACCGATGGTTCGGATCTCGTTGAGCCGTTTGACGTTCTTGCCGTCTACAGCTTCGAAGATGGCAAGTGCAGCCGCGTGGAGTTTATCCGGTGAGGCTGACGACGGTCGAGATGATCCGCGTGTGGGCGGCCATGACCGGGCTGTTCCTCGTCGCGCTCTATTTCGGAGTGCTCTCCACCGGATCGATGCCTTCGCCGATGATCGCGATGCTTGCGACGGCGATCGGCGGATTTGAGATTTTCTTTTTCGGCCAGGATCAATGGCTGAAGCGCAGGGGTAAGCATGGCTGACCGCTATATCGAACCCGATACGCCCGAACTGCGGGCGCGTTGGGGCAATTTTGCCTGGACTGAAGCCAACGCCGCAAAGGCGAAGGACATCATCGCGCGCTATCCGGAAGGGCGCCAGCGCTCGGCCGTGATGCCGCTGCTCGATCTCGCCCAGCGCCAGGTCGGCGCGGAAGAGAACACGCAAGGCTGGCTGCCGATCCCGGTGATGGAATTTGTCGCGACGCAGCTCGACATGCCGATCATCCGCGTGGTCGAGGTCGCGTCCTTTTACACGATGTACAACATCGCCCCGATCGGCCGGTTCCACGTGCAGGTCTGCGGCACCACGCCGTGCATGCTGCGCGGCTCGGACGACATCATCGCCGCGTGCAAGGCGCGCGGGATGAAGGCCGGGCACATCACCGATGACGGCCTGTGGTCGTTCACCGAGGTCGAGTGCATGGGCAACTGCGCCTCGGCCCCGATGGTGCAGATCAACGACGACAACTACGAGGACCTGACCGCAGAGCGCCTTGACGTAGTCCTCGATGCACTGGCCAAGGGTGAGACTCCCAAGGCCGGCACGCAGGAACCGGGCCGCCACACGGTGGAACCTTCGGGCGGGCCGACCACGCTGACTGCGATGGTCACCGAAAATCACGACTATCGAGGGGAGTGGTAAGCCATGGCTCTCGCAGACAAGGACCGCATCTTCACCAATGTCTACGGCTATCAGCCGTGGAACCTGAAGGAAGCGCAGGCGCGCGGCGCCTGGGACGGCACCAAGGACATCATCGCCAAGGGCCGCGACGCGATCATCGAGGAAATCAAGGCCTCGGGTCTTCGCGGACGCGGCGGCGCGGGCTTCCCGACCGGCCTCAAGTGGTCGTTTATGCCCAAGCAGCCGCCGGTCGATCACAACGGCAATCCCAAGCCCAGCTTCCTCGTGATCAACGCCGACGAATCCGAGCCGGGCTCGTGCAAGGACCGCGAGATCATCCGTCACGATCCGCACATCCTGCTCGAAGGCGCGCTGGTCGCCGGTTTCGCGATGGGTGCGCGCGCGGCCTACATCTACATTCGCGGCGAATACATCCGCGAGGCCGAGACGCTCTTCGCCGCACGCGATGAGGCTTATGCGGCGGGCCTGCTGGGCAAGAACGCGGCCGGTTCGGGCTACGATTTCGACGTCTTCGTCCACCGCGGCGCGGGCGCCTACATTTGCGGCGAAGAGACCGCGATGATCGAGAGCCTCGAAGGCAAGAAGGGCCAGCCCCGCCTGAAGCCGCCGTTCCCGGCGGGTGCGGGCCTCTACGGCTGCCCGACCACGGTCAACAACGTCGAATCGATCGCGGTTGCGCCCACCATCATGCGGCGCGGCGCTTCGTGGTTCTCCAGTTTCGGCCGTGACAATAACAAGGGCACCAAGCTCTTCCAGATTTCGGGGCACGTGAACAAGCCGTGCGTCGTCGAAGAGGAAATGAGCATCCCCTTCAGCGAGCTGATCGAAAAGCACTGCGGCGGCATCCGCGGCGGCAAGGAAAACCTCCTCGCCGTGATCCCCGGAGGCTCCTCGGTTCCGCTCGTCCCGGCCGACCAGATCTGGGACGCGCCGATGGACTTCGACGGTCTCAAGGCTGTCGGCTCTGGTCTCGGCACCGCCGCCGTGATCGTGATGGACAAGTCCACCGACATCGTGCGCGCCATCGCCCGCCTTTCGCATTTCTACAAGCACGAGAGCTGCGGCCAGTGCACGCCCTGCCGTGAAGGCACGGGCTGGATGTGGCGGGTGATGGAACGCCTGCGCACCGGCGACGCGGCGGTCGAGGAAATCGACATGCTGTTCCAGGTGACCAAGCAGGTCGAAGGCCACACCATCTGCGCTCTGGGCGATGCGGCCGCATGGCCGATCCAGGGCCTGATCCGCCACTTCCGCCCCGAGCTGGAACGGCGCATCGCTGAGGCTGGCAATGTTGCGGAGGCCGCTGAGTAATGCCCAAGGTAACCGTTGACGGCGTAGAACTCGAAGTCCCGGCAGGCGCGACCGTCCTGCAGGCCTGCGAGCTGGCCGGTAAGGAAATCCCGCGCTTCTGCTATCATGAGCGCCTGTCGATTGCGGGCAACTGCCGCATGTGCCTCGTCGAGGTGAAGCCCGGACCACCCAAGCCGCAGGCTTCGTGCGCGCTTCCGGCCGCTGAAGGCCAGGAAATCCGCACCGACTCCGAAATGGTCAAGAAGGCGCGGGAAGGGGTGATGGAGTTCCTCCTCATCAATCACCCGCTCGATTGCCCGATCTGCGACCAGGGCGGCGAGTGCGACCTGCAGGACCAGTCGGTGGCCTATGGCCGCGGCGGCTCGCGTTATCACGAGCACAAGCGCGCGGTGACCGAAAAGAACATGGGCCCGCTCATCAAGACCACGATGACGCGCTGCATCCACTGCACCCGCTGCGTACGCTTCTCCGAAGAAATCGCGGGCGTGGACGAGATTGGCGCGCTCTATCGCGGCGAGTCGATGCAGATCACCACCTATCTGGAGCAGGCCGCGAAGCACGAGATGTCGGCCAATGTGATCGACCTTTGCCCGGTCGGCGCGCTGACGTCGCGTCCCTACGCGTTCGAGGCCCGTCCGTGGGAGCTCAAGAAGACGCTCGGCATCGACGTGTCGGATGCCGTCGGCGCGAACATCCGCATCGACAGCCGTGGCCGCGAAGTGCTGCGCGTGCTGCCGCGCGTCAATGACGACGTGAACGAGGAGTGGATCAGCGACAAGGCGCGCTACATGGTCGACGGCCTTGTGAAGCGCCGCCTCGACAAGCCCTACCTGCGCCGCGACGGCAAGCTGGTTCCGGTGAGCTGGAACGAGGCCTTCCAGGCCATCGCCACGCTGAACCCGGGCAACTCGATTGCCGCCGTCGCTGGTGACATGCTCGATTGCGAGACGATGTTCGCCGCGAAGAAGCTGGTGGGCGCGCTCGGTTCGAGCCTGCTCGAAGGCCGCCAGACCGGCATGGACTACGATACGTCCAGCCTTGCTGCGGTGAACTTCAACACCACGCTTTCCGGCATCGAGACGGCGGACGCCATCCTGATCGTGGGCAGCCACGTGCGCTGGGAAGCGCCGCTGGTGAACGCCCGCCTGCGCAAGGCCGTGAAGCGCGGCGCCAAGGTCTTCCTGATCGGACCCGAGTGGGAAACCACTTTCGGCGGCGAGTTCCTCGGCGAGGACCTCTCGGTCATCGGCAACCTGCCCGACCACGTCTGGGAAACGATCCGCGACGCCAAGCGTCCCGCGATCATCCTCGGCGGTGCCGCGCTGGGCCGGGGCGGCCTCGAAGCCGCGCTTTCGGTTGGCGAGCAGATCGGTATCGTGCGCGAGCTGGAAGACGGCACCACGTGGAACGGCTTCAACGTCCTGCATATGGCAGCGGCCCGCATGGGCGGTCTGATGCTGGGCTACGCGCAGAAGGGCGGCCTTGCTGACGTGGTCGCGGCCAAGCCGAAGGTGCTGCTGTCGCTCGGCGCTGACGAGGTGGATTACACCAAGTTCGCCGGCTCTATGATCGTCTATATCGGCCATCACGGCGACAAGGGTGCCCATGCCGCCGACGTGATCCTGCCGGCCTCGGCCTACACCGAGAAGGCAGGCACTTACGTCAACACGGAAGGCCGCGTGCAGTGGGCCGACAAGGCTGTGTTCGCTCCGGGCGATGCCCGCGAGGACTGGACCATCCTGCGCGCGCTGGCTGATGCGTTCGGCGTGTCGATCGGCTTCGACAGCTTCGAGGAATTGCGCTCGGCGATGATTTCCGAAGTTCCCGCCCTTGGCAGCGAAGGCCTTGCGGACTACGGGAGCGACCTGCCTGCCGGCGGTGGTTCCGCCTCCGGCCTGATCGCTTACCCGGTCAAGGACTTCTACATGACCAACCCCATCGCCCGCGCCAGCGCGACCATGCAGCAATGTTCGGCTGAACTGCTGCACGGCGAGGAAATTGCGGAGACCGCGGAATGACTTCGTTCTTCCAGACTCTCGGCATGTCCTACGAGTGGGCGTGGTTCGTCTCGACGATCTGCGGCATCCTGCTGATCGCGCTGCCGCTGCTGCTCGGCGTGGCGATGATCATCTATGCCGACCGCAAGATCTGGGCCGCCATGGCGCTGCGCCGCGGCCCGAACGTGGTCGGCCCGTTTGGCCTGCTGCAGTCCTTCGCGGACGGCCTCAAGGTCTTCCTGCAGGAAACCATCATTCCCTCGGCAGCGAACAAGGGCATCTTCCTGCTCGCGCCAATCGTGACCTTCACGGTGGCGCTGATGGCCTGGGCGGTGATCCCGTTCAACTCGGGCGCGATCCTCGCCGACATCAACGTTGGCCTGCTCTACGTGCTCGCGATCAGCTCGCTGGGTGTCTACGGCACGGTGATGGCGGGCTGGGCTTCGAACTCCAAATACCCGTTCTTCTCGGCGATGCGCGCCTCGGCGCAGATGATCAGCTATGAAGTCTCCATCGGCTTCATCCTGATCTGCGTCGTCCTGTGGGCGGGCACCTTCAACCTCAACGACATCGTCAAGGCGCAGGACGGCCACGTCCTTGGCCTGTTCAACGGCTTCGGCTTCAACCCGCTGCTGTTCCCGATGGCGGTGATGTTCCTGATCTCGGGCATGGCCGAGACGCAGCGCGCGCCGTTCGACCTGACCGAGGCGGAATCGGAACTCGTCGCCGGGTACCAGACTGAATACTCGTCGATGGCCTTCGCCGCCTACTGGCTGGGCGAATACGCCAACGTGCTGCTGATGTGTGCGCTGAACGCGACCCTGTTCTGGGGTGGCTGGCTGCCGCCGCTCGACATCCCCGTTCTGTACCTCGTGCCGGGCTTCATCTGGTTCCTGCTCAAGGTGCTGTTCTTCTTCTTCGTGTTCAGCTGGGTGAAGGCGACCGTCCCGCGGTACCGCTATGACCAGCTGATGCGTCTGGGCTGGAAGGTCTTCCTCCCCACCTCGCTGCTGTTCGTTGTTCTCGTCAGCGGCTACCTCATGGCTACCGGACACTTCGCATGACTGCCGCACAGTTCATCAAGAGCTTCACGCTCTGGGAGTTCGTGAAGGCGCATTGGCTGACCTTGAAGTACTTCTTCAAGCCCAAGGCGACGATCAACTACCCGTTCGAGAAGAACCCGCTTTCGCCCCGCTTCCGTGGTGAGCACGCCCTGCGCCGTTATCCCAACGGTGAGGAACGCTGCATCGCCTGCAAGCTGTGCGAGGCGATCTGCCCGGCACAGGCGATCACCATCGAGGCGGCGCCACGCGAGGACGGGTCGCGCCGCACTACGCGCTACGACATCGACATGACGAAGTGCATCTACTGCGGCTTCTGCCAGGAAGCCTGCCCGGTGGACGCAATCGTTGAAGGGCCGAACTTCGAATACGCGACCGAAACGCGCGAAGAACTGCTCTACGACAAGGCTAAGCTATTGGCGAACGGGGACAAGTGGGAGCGGGCCATTGCCGCGAACCTTGAAGCCGATGCGCCGTATCGCTAGGGGGCGGACCGGGTCATGATTCACGTTATCGCCTTCTATCTCTTCGCCGTGATGACCATCGGGTCGGGCGCCATTACCATCCTGTCGCGCAATCCTGTGCACTCGGTGCTGTGGCTGATCCTGGCGTTCTTCAACGCCGCGGGCCTGATGATCCTCGTCGGTGCCGAATTCATCGCGATGCTCCTGGTCATCGTCTATGTCGGTGCGGTGGCGGTGCTGTTCCTGTTCGTCGTCATGATGCTGGACATCGATTTTGCCGAGTTGCGGGCCGGGTTCGTCAAGAACTTCCCGTTCGGCATGCTGATCGCCGTGGTGCTGCTCGCCGAGATGGTTCTCGGCATCGGTGCCTACAAGGCTGGCGCGCTGCAGCTCGGCACGCCTGACGGCACGGCCGCGCAGCCGCTCGGCACCAGCAACATCGAGGCCATCGGCGCGCTGCTCTACAGCCGTTACCTGTTCCTCTTCGAAGCGGCGGGCATCATCCTGCTGGTTGCCATGATCGGCGCCATCGTGCTGACCCACCGCCAGCGTGGCGACACGCGCGGCCAGAAGATCAGCAAGCAGATCGCCCGCCGTCCCGACGAGGCGACCGTCAACGTCAAGCCGGAAGTCGGCAAGGGGGTTTCGCTGTGATCGGCATCGAACACTATGTCGTGGTGAGCTCGATCCTCTTCGTGCTCGGTGTCCTCGGCATCTTCCTCAACCGCAAGAACGTGATCGTGATCCTGATGGCGATCGAACTCATCCTGCTTGCGGTGAACATCAACCTCGTCGCTTTCAGCGCCTTCCTGCACGACCTGACCGGACAGATCTTCGCGATGTTCGTGCTGACGGTGGCAGCCGGCGAGGCGGCAGTGGGGCTTGCAATCCTCGTGATATACTTCCGTGGCCGCGGCACCATTGCCGTCGACGACGTCAACCGGATGAAGGGATAAGGCCTTGTCTATCCTCCTCATCGTCTTCCTGCCGCTCCTGGCAGCGATCATCGCCGGGCTTGGCAACAAGCAGCTGGGCAATGTGGCGGCCAAGTCGATCACGACCGGCGCGCTGTTCATTGCCTGCGGGCTGTCCTGGCCGATCTTCATCAGCTTTCTGAACGGCACTGCGGAAGCAACGGTCGTTCCGGTACTGAAGTGGGTCGCCTCCGGTTCGCTGACCTTCGACTGGGCGCTGCGCGTCGACACGCTGACCGCGGTCATGCTGGTTGTCGTCACCTCGGTCTCGGCGCTCGTGCACCTCTATTCGTGGGGCTACATGAGCGAAGAGCCGGATCAGCCGCGCTTCTTCGCGTACCTCTCGCTGTTCACCTTCGCCATGCTCATGCTGGTGACGGCAGACAACCTGGTGCAGATGTTTTTCGGTTGGGAAGGCGTGGGCCTTGCCTCGTACCTCCTGATCGGCTTCTGGTTCCGCAAGCCATCGGCCAGCGCCGCCGCGATCAAGGCCTTCGTGGTCAACCGCGTGGGTGACCTTGGCTTCATGCTCGGCATCTTCGGCACGTTCCTGGTGTTCGGCACGGTCTCGATCCCCGAGATCCTCGCCGCCGCACCCGGCATGGCCGGTTCGACCATCGGTTTCATCGGCTACCGCTTCGACACCATGACGGTGCTCTGCCTGCTGCTGTTCGACGGCGCCATGGGCAAGTCGGCACAGCTCGGCCTGCACACCTGGCTTCCCGACGCGATGGAAGGCCCGACGCCGGTTTCGGCACTGATCCACGCTGCGACGATGGTCACCGCCGGCGTCTTCATGGTCTGCCGCCTCTCGCCGATGTTCGAGACGAGCCCGACGGCGATGGCCTTCATCACCTTCATCGGTGCCGCCACCTGCTTCTTTGCCGCCACGATCGGCTGCACGCAGTGGGACATCAAGCGGGTGATCGCGTACTCGACCTGCTCGCAGCTCGGCTACATGTTCTTCGCTGCAGGCGTGGGCGCCTTCGGTTCGGCCATGTTCCACCTGTTCACGCACGCCTTCTTCAAGGCGCTGCTGTTCCTCTGCGCCGGTTCGGTCATCCACGCGATGCACCACGAGCAGGACATGCGCTTCTACGGCAACCTGCGGAGGCATATCCCGATCACCTTCTGGGCGATGACGGCGGGCACGCTCGCCATCACCGGCGTGGGTGTGTTCGGCGTCGGCTTTGCTGGCTTCCACTCGAAGGACTCGATCCTCGAGGCGGCTTACGCCAGCGGCACCGCGATGGGCAGCTTCGCCTTCTGGATGGGCATCTTCGCCGCGCTGATGACCAGCTTCTACTCGTGGCGTCTCGTGTTCCTGACCTTCTTCGGCAAGCCGCGCTGGGCGGGCTCGGAGCACATTCAGCACGCGGTGCACCATCATCATGAGGACTTGTCGGACGAGGATGGCGATGCCGACCACGCGCACGACAGCCATGGCCACGACGCGCATGGCGACGGCACGGCGGGCTACCACCCGCACGAGAGCCCGTGGGTCATGCTGCTGCCGCTGGTGCTGCTGTCGTTTGGCGCTGTTTTCGCAGGCTACGTGTTCCAGCACGCCTTCGTGTCGGAAGGCACTGGCGAGTTCTGGAAGGGCGCCGTGGTGTTCCACGAACACCTGATCCACGCGATGCACGGGATTCCCGAGCTGATGAAGTGGATGCCTTTCATCGTGATGTCGCTCGGCCTGCTGACCGCCTGGTACGGCTACATCAAGAACACGAGCTTCCCGGCGGCCGTCGCCGAGCAGCTGGGGCCGGTCTACACCTTCGTGTACCGCAAGTGGATGTTCGACGAACTCTATCACTACATGTTCGTCGTCCCCGCTTTCTGGATCGGCAAGGTGTTCTGGAAGGTGCTCGACATCGGCGTCATCGACCGCTTCGGTCCGGACGGCGCCGCCTGGGCCGTGGCCAAGGGTTCGACTTACGCGCAGAGGGTCCAGTCGGGCTATCTGTACAGCTATGCTCTTATCATGCTGCTGGGCCTTGTCGGCGCCATCAGCTGGGTGATCGCGGGATAAGATGATGACTGGTTTTCCGATCCTCAGCGTGATGATGCTGGTGCCGCTTGCGGCAGGGCTGGCATGTCTCTTCCTTGATGCGAAGGCGGCACGCAATCTCGCCCTCGTGGCGACGCTGATCGACTTTGTCCTCGGCGTGGTGCTCTGGCTGAACTTCGATGTTGGCGGTGCGCAGTGGCAGTTCACCGAACGCATGGAGCTGTTCTCGGGCTTCTCCTATGCGCTCGGCATCGACGGCATTGCGCTTTTGCTGATTGTCCTGACCGTCTTCCTCATGCCGATCTGCATCGGCGCCAGCTGGAAGTCGATCGACAAGCGCGTGGGCGAATACATGGGCGCGTTCCTGCTGATGGAAACGCTCATGATCGGCGTGTTCTGTGCGCAGGATATCTTCCTGTTCTACATGTTCTTCGAAGCCGGCCTGATCCCGATGTACCTGATCATCGGCATCTGGGGCGGCGCCGACCGCATCTACGCCGCCTACAAGTTCTTCCTCTACACGCTGCTCGGCTCGGTGTTGATGCTCGTGGCCATGCTCTACATGGTGCATGTCGCCGGTACGACCGACGTCCCGACGCTGATGGCCTATGACTTCGATCCGAAGGTCCAGACTTGGCTGTGGCTCGCGTTCTTCGCCAGCTTCGCGGTGAAGATGCCGATGTGGCCGGTTCACACCTGGCTTCCCGCTGCACACGTTCAGGCACCGACCGCCGGTTCGGTCATTCTGGCAGGCGTGCTGCTGAAGATGGGCGGCTACGGCTTCATCCGTTTTTCGCTGCCGATGTTCCCCGAAGCTTCGGCCTATTTCGGGCCGCTGATCTGGGGCCTGTCGATGGCGGCCGTCGTGATCACTTCTCTGATCGCGCTGGTGCAGGACGACATGAAGAAGCTGATCGCCTATTCGTCGGTCGCGCACATGGCGATCGTGACGATCGGTCTGTTCGCCTTCAACACGCAGGGTCTCGAAGGCTCGATGATGGTCATGCTGAGCCACGGTCTGGTGGCAGGCGCGCTGTTCCTTTGCGTCGGCATTATCTACGACCGCCTGCACACCCGTGAGATCGCGCGCTACGGCGGCCTGTCGATCAACATGCCGCGTTACGCGCTGTTCTTCCTGCTCTTCACGATGGCCTCGATCGGCCTTCCGGGCACCAGCGGTTTCGTCGGCGAGTTCCTGAGCCTTGCGGGCATCTATCAGGTCTCGACCCTGACCACGCTGATCTGCGCCACCGGTATCATCCTGGGCGCAGGCTACATGCTCTATCTCTATCGCCGGGTCGCCTTTGGTGACCAGAAGAACGCCGATGCCGCAGCCATGCTGGACCTCGATGCCCGTGAATACCTGATGGTCGTTCCGCTGGCGCTCGCGGTGCTGTGGATGGGCATCTATCCCGAGAGCTTCATCGCTCCGATGCGCAGCGACATCGCCGCGCTCGAAGCCCGGATCGCCGCAGCGGCGCCGGAAGGAGACTCGAAGGTCACTGTTGGCAAGGAAAAGCCTGTGCACGAAGAAGCTGCGCACGAGGGGGCACACTGATGGACTGGTCGCAGTCGCTGCGCCTTATCGCGCCGGAAGAAACGCTTAGCATTGCAGGCCTGATCCTGCTTCTCGTCGCCGCCTGGGGCGGGGACAAGGCAAGCCGTCTGATCTCGATCCTCACGGTGGCCGCGCTGGTCGCCGCCGGGATCATGGTGTCGCCCGCCCTGTGCGGCGCGACTATGGGGCCGGATGCCTCAGCCTTCTTCGGCCAGTTCCACGCCGATGCCTTCGCCAGCTATGCCAAGGTCCTGATCTACATCTCGGCCGCCGCTTCGCTGGTGATCGCACCGGTCTTCTTCGAGCGCTTCAACGCGATGCGCGCCGAATATCCGATCCTGGTGCTGTTTGCCGCGCTCGGCATGGGCATCATGGTTTCGGCGGGCGACCTGCTGACGCTGTACATCGGCCTCGAAATGAACTCGCTCGCGGCCTACGTGCTGGCTGCGTTCCTGCGCAACGATGGCCGTTCGGCGGAAGCGGGCCTCAAGTACTTCGTGCTGGGCGCGCTCGCCTCGGGCATCCTGCTGTTCGGCATGAGCCTGACCTACGGCTTCACCGGCACCACCTCGTTCAGCGGCATCAATGCCGCACTGGCGGGCGGACTGTCGCACGGCGCGCTGTTCGGGATCGTCTTCATGCTCGCGGGTCTTGCCTTCAAGGTAAGCGCGGTGCCGTTCCACATGTGGACACCCGACGTCTATGAAGGCGCGCCGACGCCGGTGACGATGTTCTTCGCCACTGCGCCCAAGGTCGCTGCCATGGGCCTGATGATGCGCGTGCTGCTCGATGCCTTCAGCGATCAGGCGGCCGCCTGGCAGCAGATCGTGCTGTTCCTCGCGCTTGCCTCGATCGTGGTGGGTGCGCTGGGCGCGATCGGTCAGACCAACATCAAGCGCCTGATGGCCTATTCGTCGATCAACAACGTCGGCTTCATCCTTGTCGGTCTTGCGGTGGCGACGCCGCAGGGTGCCTCGGCCATGCTGTTCTACCTCGCGATCTACATCGCGATGTCGCTCGGCGGCTTTGCGGTGATCCTGATGCTGAAGGACGAAGACGGCAACTACGTCGAGCATATCCCGAGCTACGCCGGCCTGTCGCGCACGCGGCCCGGTCTTGCTCTTGGCCTCGCGATGATCATGTTCAGCCTTGCCGGTATCCCGCCGCTGTTCGGTTTCTGGGGCAAATTCCTGGTCTTCAAGGCGGCTGTCGATGGCGGCATGATCGCGCTTGCGGCGCTGGGCTTCGCGGCTTCGGTGATAGGCGCGTTCTACTACCTCAAGGTCGTCAAGATCATCTACTTTGACGAACCGGCTGACGTGGTGAAGGGCGAAAGCGACATTTGGCACAAGCTGATCCTCGTGATCTCCTGCGTGGTCATCTCGCCGCTCGGCTTCTTCCTGACGAAGTGGCTCGGCGGGCTGACTGACACGGCCGCGACCGCTCTGTTCCATGCTCTCTGATCTGATCAGGGCGCTTTGATCCGGACCGTCGAAGAGACCGGTTCCACCAACGCGGATCTGGCTGCCAGGCTTTCGGGTGGGGAATACCTGCCTGAAGGCGATTGGCTGGTCGCGGAACGCCAGACTGCGGGCAGGGGGCGCCTCGGCCGCATCTGGAACGACGGCGCCGGGAACTTCATGGGCTCGACCGTGGTTCGGCCCGGTCCCGGCGATCCACCGCCTTCCTCGCTTGCGCTGATGACCGGGCTAGCCGTTCACGAGGCGCTGCTGCCGTTCGTGCCGCAGGGGGCTGCGCTCTGGCTCAAATGGCCCAATGACCTGCTGCTGAGCGGCGCCAAGATAGCGGGCATCCTGCTCGAAGTGGTCGCCGGGACGGTGATCGTCGGCATCGGCGTCAATCTGGCAGCCGCGCCCGACATCCCCGGCCGTGCCGTCACTTCGCTTTCGGAATATGGTCCTGGGCCCGGCCGCGATGCCTTCGCCGAGGCGCTGGCCGCATCGTTCGACCGGGAACTGCACCGCTGGCGCAGCGCTGGCCTTGCCCCGCTGCTGCGCCGCTGGCAGAGTGCCGCGCATCCCGTGGGAACCCGCTTGACGGTGCTTCCGCCGGGGGAGGAAGCGGTTGAAGGCAGTTACGCCGGGCTTTCGCAGGACGGCAATCTCCTGCTGAAGCTGGACAACGGCACGCAGCGGGTGATCCACGCGGGTGATGTCCTGCTTGCAAGTGCTCCAGATTGAGGAAAACGAAAGCCCATGCTGCTCGCCATTGATGCCGGCAATACCAATGTCGTTTTCGCGCTGCTCGAAGGCCGCACGATCAGGGGACGCTGGCGCATCGCCACCGACCCGCGCCGCACCGGCGACGAGTATGCCGTCTGGCTGATGCAACTGCTCTCGATCCGTGGGATCGAGGCGAAGCAGATCGACCAGATCATCATTTCCACGGTAGTGCCGCGCGCGTTGCACAATCTGGGCATTCTCTGCCGCCATTACTTCAACGTCGAGCCGCTGATCGCTGGTCAGGGTGCGGCGGATTATGCCATCGACATCGACGTGGACGAGCCACGCTCGCTCGGTGCGGACCGCGCGGTAAACGCGATCGCTGCCCACGCTAAGCACGGTGGAGACCTGATCGTCGTCGACTTCGGCACGGCAACGACCTTCGACGTGATCGACTTTCACGGCGCTTACAAGGGCGGCATCATCGCGCCGGGTATCAACCTCTCGCTCGACGCGCTGGTGGGCAATACGGCCAAGCTTCCGCGCATCGCCATCGAAGTGCCCGAGAGCAAGAGCGTCGTCGGCCGCAATACCGAGGACCAGATGCTGATCGGCGTGTTCTGGGGCTATGTCGCGATGATGGAAGGCCTGATCGCGCGTATCCGAGCGGAAATCGGCCGCCCGGCCAAGGTCATCGCCACCGGCGGTCTTGCCGTCCTGTTCGACGAGGCGACCGATATTTTTGACGCGGTCGATGCCGATCTCACCATCGATGGCCTCGCAATTCTTGCCGAAAGGGCAGCATCGAAGTGATTCCCGGTAACGAACTGGTTTTTTGCGCCCTCGGCGGTTCGGGGGAGATTGGCATGAACGTCAATCTCTACGGCTGTCAGGGCAAGTGGCTGATGGTCGATCTGGGCATGACCTTCGGCATGAACGAATACCCCGGCGTCGATCTTGTCTTCGCCGATCTCGAATTCATCGAGAACGAGCGGGAGAACCTGCTCGGGATCGTGCTTACCCACGCGCACGAGGACCATATTGGCGCGGTGCCCTATTTCGCCGAGGAACTGGGCGTGCCGCTCTATGCCACGCCGTTCACTGCCAAGCTGGTTGCTGCCAAGCTGGAAGAGGCGGGCATTCTCGACGACGTCGAACTGATCGTGATCGAGGATCTCGAACAGTTCCAGATCGGCCCCTTCGGTATCCGCTACGTGCCGCTGGCGCACTCGATTGCCGAGGGCAATGCGCTTGTGATCGAGACGCCTTATGGGCGCATCTTCCACACCGGCGACTGGAAGCTGGACGATGAGCCGCAGATCGGTACGCCTGCGACTGCGGAGGAACTGACTGCGATCGGTGATGAGGGCGTTCTCGCGCTGGTCTGCGATTCCACCAATGTCTTCAATCCCAGCGCCTCGGGATCAGAAGGCGAGGTTTACAAGGGCCTGCTGGAAGAAGTGAAACGCCACAAGGGCAAGCGCGTGCTGGTCACGACCTTCGCCTCGAACGTAGCGCGGCTGCAGACGCTGGGCGATGTCGCGCGCAAGACGGGGCGCAGGCTATGTGTCGCGGGCCGCTCGCTCGATCGCATCATCCGCACTGGACAGGCGTGTGGTTACCTTAAGCAACTGCCGGATCTGGTAGACATCGAAGAGGTCAACGACCTGCCGCGCGACGAAGTCCTGATCGTCGCGACTGGCGGGCAGGGCGAGCCACGCGCGGCGCTGGCGCGGATTTCCGAGGGTACCCATCCGATCAAGCTCGAAAAGGGCGATGTCGTGTTGTTTTCCAGCCGCCAGATTCCCGGCAACGAGATCTCGATCGGCCGCATCCAGAACCGGCTTGCAGAGGCAGGCGTCGAGATCGTGACCGACCGGCAGAGCCTTATCCACGTGTCGGGCCATCCCGGGCGTCCGGAACTCAAAGCGCTCTATGGCTGGCTGCGGCCGCAGATCCTGTTGCCGGTCCATGGCGAGATCCGCCACATGAAGGAACAGGCCCGCCTCGGGCGTGCCAGCGGCATTCCCAAGGCGGTCTTCCAGAAGAATGGAGATCTGGTGCGTCTCGCGCCCGACCATCCCGGGAAGTTCGGTGAAGTGCGGGCAGGGCGCCTCGTCCTTGATGGCGACATCATCTGCCCGGCCGATGGCGAGGCCATGGTGATGCGCCGGCGCATTGCTTACAACGGCGTCGTTTCGGTGGCGGCGGACCACAAGGGCCATGTCGAGATTGCGGCCATGGGCCTGCCGCTCGATGAGGACTACACCGAGTTCCTCGAGGAAGCACGTCGCGACGTCGCCGAAGCGTTGCACAAGGCCCGGAAAGCCGACAGGGACGCCCGTATCGAGGCGGCCCGGCTTGCCGCCCGCCGCGCCGCCACGCGCTGGTCGGGCAAGAAGCCGCAGGTGCAGGTCCTGCTGCTGGAGGATTGATCGCGATGCAGATGCAGTGGTTCTCGATTGTGGCGATCTACGGCCTGTTCTGGGTACTGAGCGCGTTTCTGGTAATGCCCTTCGGCCTGCGCCCACCGCACGAGGCCGGCGAAACGGTTGAGCAGGGGCATGCCGACAGTGCCCCCGTAAACTTCCGCCCCGGCAAGATCGCGCTGCGCGCCACGGTGCTCGCGGCAGTGATTTTCGTTCTGTATTACGAGAACTACGTGAACGGGTGGATCACGCTGGACAACCTCAATTTCTTCGGTGACCCGCCGGTCAAGGATCTCGGGTACTGACGCGTTTCGGTTCGCTTCGTTCTCGTGGCGCTGTCCTTACGTTTCTGGGGCATTTATCCGACATGGCTGTCGATGAAATGACAGCAGAGGCTGGATGGACGTTGCAGGCAAAGTCATGCTGGTCACTGGCGGCGGTCGAGGACTGTCTCGGCCCGGTGCGGGCGCGGATCGATGCGCTCTACGCGGCCTTCGGCGATCCGGCTCAGCCGGGTTACGTCGCTACGCGCATGCCGATCGGGCAGGTTAGCTGCGCAGCCGTTCGATCCCCTGGGCCAGCGCCACGTAGAGCTTGCCCATGTCGGATGAGAGCAGGGTGACCCCCAGCGCATTGCCGTCGCGCGTGGACAGTACCTGACGCAGTACCGCCTCGAAATCGTGAATATAGCGACTGACGTGTTCACGGAAGGTCTGGTCGCGTTCGAACAGCTGCTGGATCGCCCGGACATCCGCGCTTTCGAGCAGGTTCACTGCACGGCGCGTGAAGATGCCGCGATCGCCGCGCAGGTAGGAAGCCCAGGCGGTGTCCGCGACATCGGTTGAGAGCGCGCCGGCAATGTCGATTGCGTTGGAATTGAGCGATTCCGTAATGAGCGCGACACGACGGGAGAAATCGTTGTCGATCTGCTCTTCGGCACGCTGGCGAGCGTGGGAGATGCGGTTTTCGAGATTGCCCGTCAGTTCGTCGATCTTGGCGAGTTGATCGCGCAGCTGGATTGTCGTCTCGCGGGTCGCGCCGGCGGCATGGGCCACGGCCTGCTCAAGCTGGCCCGCGACTTCCGAAACTTTCGTGCGCATGGCCTTTTCCATGGCCAGTCCGCATTCATCGCCGAGGTCTCGCGCGACTGTGGTGATGCGCGTCGCGCTCTCGCTTTCGATCGCCCCGACCGCTTCGCTCAGGGCAGTGCGCAACGCGCCGATCGCGGCGGTGAGTTCGTCGCGCGCCTTGCCGGCGGTGCTGTCGGTCGCGCTGTCGATCTCGGCCAGCGTGGCCTGCATCAGGGCAAGTTGCTGTGCATGATTTTCGCCCTGTTGTTTGACCGCATCCTGTGCTGCTGCGAGCTTCGACACCAGACTTTCGAGATGCGCGCCGGAATGTTCGATACCCGACGCAAGCTCTTCGCCGCTCTCAGCGGACTGTCGAAGCACGGTCTGCAAGGCAGCCACGCCGCTCTCCAGCCGGTTCAGGCGGTCTTCCGAGATCGCCAGCGCCTCGGGCAGGGCGGTATGGGTGTGCCTGGCGCTGGCCTGGATCAGTTCCAGCATGCGCACGCAGTCTTCGGTGAGCTTCTCGACATCGCCTTCGGTCGAGGCGAGCGTCGTGCGAGCTGCGGTGAGCCTGTCGGTAAGGGTCTGAAGGCTGCCGGTCAGTCGTACTTCGGAATCGCCGGTCTGCGCGGATATTTCGGCAAGCCGGCTTTCGAACTGGCCGAGTTGGGCTGTCACGGCTTCCGCGCGCTCGCTCAGCGCTGCCGCGTGCTGTCGATGGCGCTCGAGGCGTTCGGCTATCGTGCCGTCCAGTTCGCCGAGCATGTGTTCGATGCGGGCGATGGCGTGCCGTTCATGCTCAACCTGACGGGCCTGCCGCTCCTCGGCCTCGATTACGAGCTGCTCGCCGCGTTGGTTGAGGGCCTCGTCCATGCGCTCGGCTTCGGCGACCAGCGTCGCGAGGCGGCCTGCGAGAGAATCGATGGCGGTGTTCTGGGCCGCGGTGATGCTCTTGGCGGCTGCGGATTGTTCGTCGAGCATGTTCGCGAGCGCGACCTTGAGCGCATTGATGGTTTCGCGATGACGGCTGCTGATGCTTTGCGCAGTGTCGGAGTGTTCGGCCTGCAGGGCTTCAAGCGATGCCCTGAGTGTCTCGACGGTCCCGTGCTGGGCACTGGCAATGGCGTCGGCAGCGGCCGACTGCTCTGCCCGCAGTGTTTTGAGCGCAGCCTTGAGCGTTTCGATGGTCCCGGCCTGGATGCCGGTAATGTTGTCGGCTGCAGCGGCTTGCTCTGCCTGCAGGGCCTCGAGCGAGGCCCTGAGTGCCTGTTCTGCGCGCTCCTCGGAATCGCGCAGCGCGCGTGAGACGACCTCGCTTTCATCGCGTAGAGCGGTGAGGCGCGAACGCAGCGAGGTAAGGCTTTCGGCCTCGTGGCCATCGAGCTGGAGGCGGGTTGCGTCGATTTCGTCGGCGAGCGCGGCCGCGCGCGTGCGGATCGCGGCAAGGGCCTCGATCTCCCGCTTGTCGAGCTGGGTGCGGAATTGCTCACCCTGTGCGGCGAGTGCGGAAAAGCGTTCGTCGGCGAGAGTCTGGAACTGCTCACTCTGGCGCTCGAATTCGGCGAGCGTATCGGCAATGCGAGTCCGCAGCGATGCGACCTGCCGCTCGCTTGCGGAACCGAACTCGTTGAGGCGGTTGAAGCCCTGCACCATGTCCTCGAGCTGGGCGTGGGCGGTGCGTCCGGCATTGGCGATGTTGTTGGTGACATCCTTGGCAGAGCTGGCGATCACCGGCAGCTGGCCGCGCAGCTTTTCCATGTTCTCCAGCGCGGCGGTGCTGACGGTGCTTATCGAATCAACACGCGCGCCGTTGTCGCGCACGAGATCCTGCAGCCGCTCGGCATTCTGCGAGAGTCGGTCCGCTGCGACCCGGCCGAGCGCTTCGAGGTCACGTGACTGGGCAGCGATGAATTCGCGCGCAAGGCTGAGTTCGCGGTTCACCGTTGTCAGTCGCCGTTCGAGCAGGGCGGATTCGGTGGAGAGCAGGCGCGCGACATCGCCGAAGCGTTTGCCCTCACGCGCGCTGTGGCGCAGCGCCAGAAGCCAGATGAGACCGATCAGCAGCACCGGCACGCACCATTGCACGGCAAGGGCGGGCACGTCGGCGAGCGCAACGCCGGCCTGAAACTGCGGCAGGAGAGCAGCGGCGAACAGGGCGCTCCAGCCTGCAACCGCCAGCCCGGCGAGGACCGGTGCGATCCAGCCGCGCGGCGGTTCCGGCGCCGCTTCGTGTCCGGCTTCGCTGTCTGCTACCCAGGCTTCGTCCCAGCTTTCCCGAGGCTCAGCTTCGGTGCCGGCAGGCGTGACAGCCGCTTCGGTGTCGGTCTGTTCCGTGTTGGAACTGTCGCCATTTCCCGCGCCGAACGCGATGATCCTGTTTTCCCCGGCCATCGTTGCAGGATACCACGTGTGCGGCGGCAATAAACCCCGGTTTAACGCTTTGAGGAGTATCCTGGGGAAATGGCGTATGAAGCAGGTGCCCTTGAAGAGACCCTGGCTGCTGCAGCGGGCGGCGATGCCGCTCTGCATGCCGAGCTGCGTGCGTCCTATGTGGAAAGCGTGGGGCGACAGCTGGATCTGCTCGAACGCTCGCGCTGCGATGGAAACTGGCATGTCGCGGGAATGCGCCTGAAAGGTCTGGCCGCGAGTTTCCATTCGGCCGCGCTGCTGGTCCTGGCCGAGGAAGCGCTCGCAAGTGCACCGGGCGATCCTGCGGTGGTGCGCCGGCTCAAGGCCTATGTCACCGAGTTTTCTTTAGGCTGATTTGTCCGCCCCGCTTGGCACTTGGTGCCGGGCCGCCTAAATCGGGTTGACGGGGCTGGAGAAACGACTTGCGGATAGCATTGCTGGCGATGACGGAGCCTGCGGGCGCGGGACAGCCGTCCCCCCGCGCGTTCCTTCGTGTCGCCGGGGCGACTCTGGCTCGACATCAGTTGGGACTGGTGCTGGCGCTTGATTGCCAGCGCGTGATCTGCATGGCGCGGGGGACCTCACCGGATATCATCGCGCTGCAGCACGCGGCCGAGGATGCCGGGCTGCAGTTCGCCATCGTGATCGGCCCGCGCCAGCTTGCAGGGCAAGTGACGGCAGCCGATGAACTGATTGTCGTGAGCGAGGGGCTGTTCGTGGAGCCTGCCGTCGCAGCACCTCTGCTGGACGACCGCAAGCCGGCCGTGCTGGTGCAGCCCGTCGAGGGAGCGCTGGCCGCCGGGTTCGAGCGGATCGACATAAACCGGGCGAGTGCCGGGCTGATGCGGATTCCCGGCCAGCTTGCAGAACGCCTGCACGAACTGCCTGCCGATTGCGACGTCCCGTCTGCGCTGACCCGGATCGCGCTGCAATCGGGCGTGCAGATGCGCGAGGTGCCCACGGCCGCGCGCGCCGGGACCGACTGGCGCATGGTTCGCACCGAAAGCGAGGCTATCGCGCTGGAGAACGAATGGCTGCGCGTGCGTTTCGCCGATGGTCCGACTTCGCCCGGTCGCACGATGGCCCGGCTGGGCGTGGTCAGTTTTGGTTCCTCGATGCTCCATGCGGGCAATGCCAGCAATGCCTTGTCCGCGGGTGTGGTGGTGCTGCTCGCCATCGCCAGCGTGCTGGGTTGGTTCGCGCTGGTCCCGGCCGGGTTCCTGTTCGCCGCGCTGGCCTGGGTGCTGGCGGAAGCGAGCCGCTTGCTGCGGGCGGCAGAACGGCAGGCGCTCGGATTGCTGCCTCCGGCAATTCCTCGCGCCGATGTGCTGGTGTGGGTGATCGATACGGTATTCGGGGTGCTGATTCTGGCTGATACACCGCGCTTTCCCGGGCAACTCCTGCTCTCCTGGCTGTCGGTTCCGGCGGTGCTGATGATGCTTCTGGGGCTCATTCCCAGAGTGGTGAAACGGACGGCGTCGCGATGGATCGGCGACAGGCTGCTGCTCGGAGTGGTGTTGGGTGCGGCCTCGGCAGCCGGCCAGCTTTTGCCCGGCGTGCAGGTAGTCTCGCTGGGCCTGATCGCGGCGGGGCTGCTTCTGGCCGGACGTCAGCACGACTAAGCGTTTGCAGCCTAACCGGGATTTAACCAAACGTGGGGTACACGGAAGGGATGATCGACAAGACTGTCCATCCGGCAAGCGGTGAAAACGTCGAGGCCGTGCTGCGCGATGAACTCGCGCGGGGCGATGCCATGGCCGAAACCGTGCTGCCGATCCTGCGCCATTTGGTCGCGGCGGAGGACAGTTCCGTATTCAGCGACGAAATCCTCGCACGCGTCCGTGGCATGATGGCGGATATTGCTGGCGGTCTGCTCGGCGCCCTGAGCGAGGGCAGGCATGAGGAGCATATCGCAGCAGACGTGGAGCAACTCGCCAGTGCCCTTACGGACAATCCCGCGTTGCTTACGCACGTCCATGCCCTGGCGCTGGAATGGCACCTGACCGAACGGATGCAGACGCGTCTCACGATCGATCCGGTCGTGTCACCGTTGCTTCAGGCGCTCGTCGCATCGTCGGATCCGGCGGTGCAGGGGCTCGCCATGACGTTTCTGGCCGCGCAGGCGCGCTGGTGTCAGGCGCAGCGGCGCATGATGCTGCCCTTGCGCGAACTGCCCGGTGACCTGTTTCACACTGCCTTGCTGACCATGCGGGCACAGGCCTTTCGCACTCCGGACATGACGGACCGGGCGGTGCAGGCGGAAGCGGCCCTTCGCCAGACCTATGACGAAGGCGCGAGCCGTATGGGGCTGGCCGCCCGTCTGATGATGGGGCTGGGCAATGAAGCGCAGGCTGCATTGTCGGTGGCTGATGGCGGGGTGGCGCTGTTCCTGACCGCACTCTCGCTCCGATCAGGGCAGGCCCGCGATGACGTGGTGCTGTCCACGCACAAGGCGCAAATCGCGCGTCTTGCTCTGGCACTGCGTGCGGCGGGGCTCGAGCCGTCCGCTGTCGAGGGACAGTTTATGGCGCTTCATCCGGATGTGACGCTGCCGCCCGGTTTCGACCGTATCGGCGCCGATTTCGCGGCCTCGCTGCTCGCTTCGGGACGATATTCGCGATGATGGTAGAGGACGGCACCATTCTCGCCCGCGCGGAAAGCGATGCCAGTGATCGGCTGCTGTGCGCGGACGAGCCGCTGTCGGGGCTGCAGTTGCGCTGCGGCGGAGAACTGCCCGGTACCATTGCGATTCCCGAACTGCTTGAACTGGTCCGCAAGGCCCGGCGCTATGGCTTCCGCGTGGCGCGGGCGGTCTGCGCGCACGATGGTCTGGAAACCGTAACCGCCTGGGTCGAAGTCGAGCCGCTTGGCCATGGCGAGGGCTGCCTCATCCGCGTGCGCAGCTGGCATGCCGCACCGGCGCCGGTCGAGGACAGCGCGACGGCCGAAGGGCGGCGCATGGTGACGGCGCGTCATCTGGCCGAGCTGTCCGCGCAGCTCGACGCCGGACAGCGGGTGCTGGCCGTTGTTTCCGACAGTCCGGAACTGGCCGAAGTGGTAGCCGTCATGGAAGCCGGCATCGGTCAGCCGTGGACCGACTTCCTACCGCTGGAGGACTTTTCGCACCAGCAGCCGTTGCACTGGCGCCTGCTGGACGGTGCGCGGGTCAGCGTGCCCGGTGCCGAACGGCCCTGGCGCGCAACGCTTATTCCCTACATGCAGCCGGGTTTCGAACCTGCCGGTTTCGAACTGCTGCTGCTGTCCGACGAGACAGCAGGCGAGGGCGCCGTGGCACCGTCCCTACCGCCGGTGCCGCTCGTTCCCGCGCGGCGCAGTCTGGTCGGGCAGGACATCGCACCCGTGCTCAAGCAGCCGATCTCGCGCATCATCGCCAATGCCGAGACGATCCGGACGCGGCTCGCCGGACCGCTGCCTGAAGCCTATTCGGAATATGCCGGCGAGATCGCAAGCGCAGGCAAGCTGCTGCTGGAACTGCTCGAAGACATGGCCGACCTCGAGGTGGTCGAATCCGAAGGGTTCAGCACGGCTCCCGACCGCATCGACCTGTCCGAGGTCGCGCGGCAGGCTGCCGGAATCCTCAATGTGCGGGCGCGCGAGAAGAACATCGTCATCGAGCCGCCGCACCATTCCGACCAGCTGCGCGCCATTGCCGAATTCCGCCGCGTGCTGCAGGTGTTGCTGAACCTCATCGGCAATGCGATCCGCTATTCGCCCGAGCACTCGCATATCTGGATCAGGCTCGAGGAGATGGGCGGCCTGGCCCGGGTGATCGTGGCCGATCAGGGGCCGGGGCTGTCCGAGGAGCAGCAAGGCAAGGTTTTCGAAAAATACGAGCGTCTTGGCCGCAGCGGCGACGGGGGTACCGGGCTCGGTCTCTACATCTCGCGCAGCCTTGCCCGGGCCATGGGCGGCGAACTGACCGTCGAGAGTGCGCCGGGGCAAGGTGCCCGTTTCATGCTGGACGTGCCGTCCGACCCGGAAGTCTTGCCCTAGCGGTTGCCGTTCCTGCGCACCACGAGCCACAGCAGGATGCAACCTACAGCCGTCAGAACAGCGCCTCGGGTCGCCCAGGTGCGGTCCGACAGCATGAAGCTTTCCGCAGGCCACATCAGCACGCCTGTGCCCTGACAGACCCAGAGCAGTCCCATGGCCACGGCGAGAACGCCGAAGACGAAGGCAATGATCCTCAAAAACATCATGGTTGTGTCGCGTCCCGTCCGGCAGGCTCCGAAGGTGCGGGCCGGATGCGGCAAGATTGTGGCCACCTGCGGCAGAATGTCCAGCGCTTACGTTCCGGTTCAAGAAAGGTTCGTTCCGGCAAGATCCGATGCTAGGGTCAGGACCCATTATTCACGCCATCGAGGTTTGAGGCAAAATGGCTCAGCGCAAGGAGAGAAGGCAAAGGAATATGTCAATATTTCAAGACTTCTCGACGCGGCGGTGGGCCATTTTGGTCAAATCCCTGCGGGACGCCCGGACGGCTTCCATCTCGAACCAAATCGCCCTGGGAAAGGCAACCAGCCTTCCCGGCGGACAATTTGGCCCGATATGTTCGCCATTCGGGCGCCTCGATGGCGTGAATAATGGGTCCTGACCCTAAGTATGCGCAGCATGAAAAGTATTTGGGCATGAAAAGCATTTGGCCTCGCGTTGACAATGGATGACCTCCGCAGCCTTCCTACCCCGGAAACCGATGGGGAGGATTTCTCGCTATCGCATGACGAGATTGCACCGGACTTCGAAGATCAGCCGACTCGGGGGCATCCGCGGGGATGGTTCGCCGTGCGCATCCTCGCCGTGCTGCTGCTTGTCTTTTTCCTGATTGTCGGATGGCTGGCGGTCACCGCGCCGCTGTCGAAATCGTTGCAACCGGTCTCGCCGCCGCAAATCACGCTGCTCGCGGCGGATGGTACGCCGATCGCACGTAATGGCGCGATCGTCGAAGCACCGGTGGAGATCGCGAAGCTTCCCGAGCACGTGCCGCAGGCATTCCTCGCGATCGAGGACCGGCGATTCTACAGCCACTGGGGCATCGATCCGCGAGGCATGGCACGGGCCTTGTGGACCAACATGACCACCGGCCGCACGCAGGGCGGAAGCACGATCACGCAGCAGCTGGCCAAGTTCACTTTCCTTTCGGCGGACCGCACGCTCGGCCGCAAGGCGCGCGAGATGCTCATCGCATTCTGGCTGGAAGCCTGGCTGACCAAGGACGAGATCCTGCAGCGCTATCTCTCGAATGCCTATTTCGGTGACAATACCTACGGTCTTCGCGCCGCCTCGCTGCATTATTTCCACCGCCAGCCTGAAAAGCTTTCTCTGGCTCAAAGCGCGATGCTGGCTGGCCTGATGAAAGCCCCGTCCAGTCTTGCGCCGAGCAAGCACTACGACCGTGCGGAACAACGCATGCGCGTGGTGCTGCACGCGATGGTCGAGGCAGGGTATCTGACCGCGCAACAGGCTGCTGCCGTGCGGGCGCCGCGTCTCGATGTGCGCAACCGGGCGGATCTGCCCACCGGGACCTACTTTGCCGACTGGGCACTGTCGCAGGCGCGCGCGCTCGATGCGGACAGCTACGCGAAGATGACCTACACGACGACACTCGATGCTCGTCTGCAGGCCGCCGCGTACCGGGCGGTCGCCCATGCCGGCCTGGGGAAGGCGCAAGTCGCGTTGGTGGCGATGCATCCCAATGGGGAAGTTGTCGCCATGGTGGGGGGCAAGGACTACGCCGCTTCCCCGTTCAACCGGGCGACGCAGGCGCAGCGCCAACCCGGCTCGACCTTCAAGCTCTTTGTCTATCTCGCGGCGCTGCGCGAAGGCATGAAGCCTGCCGACACGATCGAGAACACGCCGTTCACCACCGGCAGTTACCGGCCCGAAAATTCCGGTGGGAACTATTCGCCCGCGATCACGCTGGAAGACGCCTTCGCGTACTCCAGCAATGTCGCGGCCGTGCGATTGCTGAGCAAGGTCGGCGACACCGCAGTACTCGACTTGGCGCGTTCGCTTGGCGTAACCTCGCCGCTGCCGAAGGGCGATCCCAGCATGGCGCTGGGCACGGCGACGATGAACCTGATGGAACTGACGGCGGCATATGCGGGCGTTGCGGGAAACCGTTTTCCGGTCAAGCCGACCGCCTTTCCCGCGGAGCGGGAAGGGTGGTTCGACGGTCTGCTGGGGCGCAAGCACAGCTTGTCCACGAGAGTCCACGCCGACATTCAGAAGCTGCTGCGCGCCACGGTCAACCGGGGCACCGGCCGTGCGGCCATTCTGCAGGCGCCGAACTACGGCAAGACCGGGACGAGCCAGGAAAATCGCGACGCCCTGTTCGTCGGCTATGCAGGCAATCTGGTGGTCGGCGTGTGGGTCGGCAACGACGACAATTCGCCGCTGAAAGGCGTGCACGGCGGTGGCATCCCGGCGCGGATCTGGGCCGACTTCATGAAGGCGGCGCTGGGCGAACGGCCAGAGCCCAGGCCAAGCCCCGATTCCGGCGGACCGGTACAGCCGCTTGACTTGCCCGATCTCGGCGAGATTCCGCTGGGCGAAATTGGCAATGTCCGGTTCGAGAACGGGCAGGCGGTAATTAGCGGCCAGATCGACGGCAAGCCGATCGACCTGCGCATCGACAATGGCGGGCTCAGGATAAACGGTGACCAGATCGTCAACGAACTCGGAAAGGCCTCACGCGATGTCCAGCGTGCACTCGAGCAGGCCCCCGGAGCAGCGCACACGGCAGACGAAAGTGTACCCGGTGCCGGGCAATAGGTGAGGACAAGGGGTTCCGGCACCGTCATACCTTGCGGACGCCAGTTGCGCCAAAGGTGAGCTGACGCCTCAAGGATAGCAGCAAGGAGAGTCCGATGCCGACATTCGCGGGGCTTGACCGATTGCCTGCACATCTGCGCGCCCAGCAAGGCTATGGCTGGCATATGCATGACGGTGGTTACATGATGGGCGGTTATTGGGGCGCTGGTGTGCTCATCCATGCCGTGCTCTGGCTTCTGTTGACCGCCGCTGGCATCCTGATCGCGCTCTGCCTGGTGCGATGCATCGGCGCCGGACGGGGCAAGGATGATGGCCGTCGATCAGCCCTTGATCAGCTCGATGAACGCTATGCGCGAGGCGAGATCGACCGCGAGGAATACTTGCAGCGCAAGAAGGACATAATGGAGCGCTGATGCCGTTTTGACAGGAGACTGGCATGAGGATTTCAATGGTTGGCATTGCTTGCGCCGGTGCGCTCGCAGCCGCGGGCATGGCCTATGCAGAACAGGCGCACCTGACATCTCGCGGATATGACCACACGAATCTCCGTCTCATGCAGATGGGCATGGGAATGGGGCCAATGGGTATGGGGCCGGGGCAGCAGGGCCCTGAGCCCATGCCACGGCATCGCGCGGCGATGATGAAAGGTATTCCCGAACCTTACCGCTCCATGACAAATCCCTTGCCGGAAACGCAGGAGACACTGCAAAGCGGGGCCAGGGTCTATGCCGGGAACTGTGCCAACTGCCATGGGCCACGGGGCGAGGGCAACGGACCGGCTGCCGAAAGCCTGACGCCGCGGCCGGGCAACCTGGCATGGCTCGCGGACAGGCCGATGGGCCAGTGGGATCCGTTCATCTACTGGACAGTGGCCGAAGGCGGCGCCCAATTCGGTTCAGCGATGCCGGCCTTCAAGGACAGCCTTTCCTCGAAACAGATCTGGGCTGTCACAGCCTATGTCCAGGCGCATTTTCCGGACGCTGCAAAATAGGCAGGCAAAGTCCTGCTGCAAAAGAAAAAGCCCCCGCTTTCGCGAGGGCTTCTCTTTGTGAATGGCTGCCTTCCGGCCGCTATCAGCGATTGGCGAGCGGCACGTAGTCGCGCTGCGTCGGGCCGGTGTAGAGCTGGCGCGGACGGCCGATCTTCTGGCCGGGGTCCGAAATCATTTCGTTCCACTGCGCAACCCAGCCCACGGTGCGGGCAAGGGCGAAAAGCACGGTGAACATCGTGGTCGGGAAGCCGATCGCGTTGAGGATGATGCCTGAGTAGAAGTCGACGTTCGGGAACAGCTTCTTCTCGATGAAGTACGGATCGCTCAGCGCGATCTCCTCGAGGCGCAGCGCGGTCTCGAACAGTGGATCGTCAACCTTGAGCGCTTCGAACACTTCGCGGACGGTGGTCTGCATGACCGTCGCGCGCGGGTCGTAGTTCTTGTAGACGCGGTGGCCGAAGCCCATCAGGCGGAACGGATCGTTCTTGTCCTTGGCGCGCTCGATGTAGTGCGGGATCTTGTCGGGCGTGCCGATTTCCTTGAGCATGTTGAGCGCGGCTTCGTTCGCGCCGCCATGCGCCGGGCCCCACAGGCAGGCGATGCCCGCCGCGATGCACGCGAAGGGGTTGGCGCCCGACGAACCGGCGAGACGCACGGTCGAGGTCGACGCATTCTGCTCGTGGTCGGCGTGGAGAATGAAGATGCGGTCCATCGCCTTTTCGACGGCGGGGATCACTTCATATTCTTCCGCGGGCACACCGAAGGTCATGCGCAGGAAGTTGCCGGTGTATGACAGCTTGTTGTCCGGATAGAGGAACGGCTGGCCGACCGAATACTTGTAGGCCATTGCCGCGATCGTCGGCATCTTGGCAATCAGGCGGTGGCTGGCGATCTTGCGCTGCACCGGATCGGCGATGTCGGTTGAATCGTGGTAGAACGCCGAGAGGGCGCCGACCACGCCGCACATGATCGCCATCGGGTGCGCGTCGCGGCGGAAACCCTGGTAGAACTGGCGCAGCTGTTCGTGCACCATGGTGTGGCGGCTGATGGTGAACTCGAAGTTCTCCAACTCGTCCTTGGTCGGCAGTTCACCATTCAGCAGCAGGTAGCTGACTTCCATGAACGACGAGCTTTCGGCGAGCTGGCCGATGGGATAGCCGCGGTGCAGCAGGACGCCTTCGTCACCGTCGATATAGGTCAATGCGCTTTCGCAGCTCGCGGTCGACGTGAAGCCGGGATCGAACGTGAACATCCCCGTCTGGCCGTAAAGCTTGCGGATATCGACAACATCCGGTCCCACACTGCCCTTCAGGACAGGATAGTCGTATTCAGCGCCGCCTGCGCCCAGCTTGACCTGATCACCCACCAGTTCTTCTCCTTATGCTTGCGACCCGGCCGGAACGTCCGCCTGCGCGCCAATGCGCGCGAGGCTCTCTTCCCGGCCGAGCAATACCAAAACGTCAAAAATCCCCGGCGAGGTCGTCTGACCCGTCAGGGCTGCCCGCAACGGCTGCGCGAGCTTGCCGAGTCCCAGTCCCAGTTCCTCGGCCATTGCCTTCAGGCTGCCTTCCAGGCCTTCCAGTGTCCAGCCGGACACGGCGGAGAGGCGCTCATGAACTGCGGCAAGGCGCCCCCGCGCCTCACCTGTCAGGAGCCCTTGCGCCTTCTCGGTCATTTCGAGGGGGCGCTTGGCGAAAAGGAAGGCGGCGCCTTCTGCAAGATCGTTGAGGTCCTTGGCGCGGACCTTGAGCACGGGCATCGCGCGGGTCAGCAGATCGGCGTCCGCATCGCACGCGAGGCGGGGCTGGATCAGGCCGGCCAGCCGCGCATCGTCGGCCTCGCGCAGGTAATGTCCGTTCAGATTCTGGAGCTTGGCGAGATCAAAGCGCGACGGGGATTTGCCCACATGCGCGATATCAAACCAATCGACTGCCTGCTCGCGGGCGATGATTTCCTCGTCGCCATGGCCCCAGCCAAGACGCAGGAGATAGTTGAACAGGGCCTCTGGCAGCACGCCCAGCTCGTCGCGGTAGGCATCGACGCCCAGCGCGCCGTGGCGCTTGGACAGCTTGGCGCCGTCCGCGCCGTGGATCAGCGGAACGTGGGCGTATTCGGGAATGTCCCAGCCCATGCCCTTGATGATCACCAGCTGGCGGAACGCGTTGTTCAGGTGATCGTCGCCGCGGATCACATGGGTTACGCCCATGTCGTTGTCATCGACCACGACGGCGAGCATGTAGGTTGGCGTGCCGTCGCTGCGCAGGATCACGAAATCGTCGATCTCGGCATTCTGGACCGTGACGGTGCCCTGCACGAGATCCTCGATCACGGTTTCGCCTTCACGCGGGGCCTTCATGCGCACCACGTAGGGCTGGCCTTCTGGCCAGGCCGACGGTTCCGCATCGCGCCATTCGCTCTCGATTCGGAACGGGCGGCGTTCTTCCTGTGCCTTCTGGCGGCGCTCGGCGAGTTCTTCCGGCGTCAGGTAACAGCGGTAGGCATGGCCGTGGCGCAGCAGCTCAGCAGCCACTTCCGCATGGCGGTTCGAGCGGGCGAACTGGAATACCGGCGGTTCGTCGCCATCGAGGCCGAGCCATGACAGGCCGTCAAAGATCGCGTCGATCGCTTCTACAGTAGAGCGCACGCGGTCGGTATCCTCGACGCGAAGCAGATACTTGCCGCCGTGGTGGCGGGCATAGAGCCAGTTGAACAGCGCGGTGCGGGCGCCGCCGATATGCAGGAAGCCGGTGGGCGAGGGGGCAAAGCGCGTTACGACGGGCTTCTTGCCTGCCGGTCCGCCCGATGCACTACCGCTTGCCATTACCTGTACCTTCCTGTCCTATATCGGGCCATGGCGAGCCAGGCCGCATTGTCTGAAAATCCGCAGCCGGAAGCCGTCCGAAGCGCTGCACTGCAACATCGGCCATGGAACAGCAAGCGCCTCTTGTCGAGGGGTTTGGCCGCATTTGAAAGATTTCTTTCGGCCGCCGGGTTCGACCGCGGGCCATGGCTCGCGGTCGCATTCGGCGCGGGAATCGCGGCGTGGTTTGCGCTGCCATCGCCTGCTTGGTGGATTGCGTGGTCTGCTGCATGGCTTGTCCTGGGTGGGACAGTTGCTGTCTACCGATGGTCAAATGGCCGTTATCATCATGTTTTTATGGTATTTGTTACCGTATTTCCGCTCTTGGCCGGCGGGTGCCTGACAGCCTGGACACGATCGGTGGTGGTCGGACAGGCGCCAATTGCCCGTCCAGTTTTCGGCACCTTTACCGGCCGGGTGCTCCATCGCGAGGAGCAACCGGCGCAAAGGCGGGACAGGCTGACCGTTGCCATGCGAGAACCCGGCAATGTGCGCGCGATCAAGGTGCGGGTGAATGTCCCACGGGACGGCGCTGTTTCGGGGGCCCCGGCCAGACCGAATGTTGGGAATGTCATCCAATTCAAGGCTCGATTGATGCCGCCCGCCCCGCCGATGCTGCCGGGGAGCTATAATTTTGCGCGGACGGCTTGGTTTTCCGGGCTTTCCGGGACGGGGACCATGCTTGGTACGCCCAAAGTCATCGTGTCGGGCCGGAGTGATGCCCACTTGAGCGGGGTGAGAAGCCGGCTTGCACGTCACGTCCGCGACCGACTCGCGGGCGGGGAAGCCGGAATCGCGGCGGCTCTGGTGACAGGGGATCGCGGCGGCATTGAAAAAGACGATGCGCAGGCCATGCGCGATGCAGGGCTGGCGCACTTGCTTTCGATCAGCGGGTTGCATGTCAGTGCGGTGATTGGCGCAGTTTACATGCTGGTAGTGCGTTTGCTCGCACTTTTTCCCTGGCTGGCCCTGCGCGTGCGCCTGCCGGTTCTGGCCGCGGGTGCAGGCGCGCTGGCGGGAATCGCCTATACATTGCTTACTGGCGCTGAGGTGCCGACCGTGCGCTCTTGCATCGGGGCCTTGCTCGTGCTGACGGCACTCGCGCTGGGGCGCGAACCGCTATCGCTGCGGATGCTGGCTGTCGCGGCGTTCTGCGTGCTTCTGCTCTGGCCCGAGTCGATCGTGGGCCCGAGCTTCCAGATGAGTTTCGGGGCAGTTCTGGCTATCGTTGCTCTCGGGACGGCGGAACCTGTACGGCGGTTCCTTGCCCCACGCGATGAAGGGTTCGCCCCACGCGCCTTGCGCTATCTGGCCATGGTACTGCTGACGGGAGCAGTGATCGAACTCGCGCTCATGCCGATCGGGCTCTATCACTTCCATCGTGCCGGGATTTACGGGGCACTGGCCAATGTCGTGGCGATCCCGCTCACGACCTTTGTGGTCATGCCGCTCATCGGGCTGGCGCTGGCACTGGACCTTGCCGGAGCGGGTACGCCCGTATGGTGGCTTGCGGGGCACGCGATCGAATTGCTGATCGGTATGGCACACAAGATTGCCGCGCAGCCCGGAGCGGTTTCAATGATGCCGGCCATGGGAACCCGCGCCTTCCTGCTCTTCGTTTCCGGCGGGTTATGGCTCGGTCTGTGGAGCGGGCGAGTGCGCCTGTTGGGGCTTGTCCCGTCCGTTGCGGGGGCACTGATCCTGGCAACCATGGCGCCGCCGGACGTGCTCGTCACCGGCGATGGGCGTCACGTCGGTCTCGTGGACGAGGGTGGCGAACGGCTGTTCGTTCTTCGCGACGACCGCAGCGACTATGTGCGCGACAATCTTCTGGAACTTGCCGGGATGGCGGGTGATCCGGTTCCCATCGAACGCTGGCCGGAAGTCCGGTGCAACCGCGATTTCTGTTCGGTGCCGGTTCGCCGGGCGGACCGGACCTGGCACCTGCTCATGACGCGCGGGCATGACAGCGTGCCGGAACGCATGCTCGCGGCAGCCTGCGACAAGGCCGATATCGTGATCGCCGACCGCTGGCTGCCCCGCAGTTGCAGGCCTTCATGGATCAAGGCTGACCGGTCGCTGCTGAGCCGCACCGGCGGCCTCGCCATCGATCTTACATCAGGCAAAGTTACAACTGTCGCGGAGGGGCAGGGCCGGCACGGATGGTGGCGGCCTGCCTGGTAGTAACCGGGAAGCGCTGAACCCGGATCAGTGATAGCGGCGCAGCAGTCCTGCCAGCTTGCCCTGAACTTCGATTTCGTCAGGCCCGTAGATCTGCGGCTCATAGGCGGCATTGGCCGGATCAAGCCGTACCATGCCGCCTTCACGGTGCAGGTACTTGAGCGTGGCTTCCTCGCCGCGCACCAGCGCGACCACGATTTCGCCGTCGCGGGCGGTATTGGTGCGCTTCACCAGTGCGAAGTCGCCATCGAGAATACCGGCATCGACCATCGAGTCGCCCGAGACTTCCAGCGCGTAGTGTTCGCCCGAGCCGAGCAGGGCGGCAGGCACCGGCAGCATCGACTGGCCTTCCAGTGCCTCGATCGGAACGCCGGCGGCGATGCGGCCGTGCAGGGGAATTTCGACGACGTCGTTCGCGGGCTGCGGCGCAGCGCGCGGGGCCGGCGCTTCATTGCTGTTGGCAGGCGCGGGTCGCGGCGCGGCGGGCTTGGTTGTCGCATCCTCGGGCTGACGCAGGACTTCGAGCGCGCGAGCGCGATTGGGCAGGCGGCGGATGAAGCCGCGCTCTTCCAGCGCGGAAATGAGACGGTGCACGCCGGACTTCGATTTGAGGTCCAGCGCTTCCTTCATTTCCTCGAAGCTCGGAGAGATGCCGCTTTCCTCAAGCCGGGTCTGGATGAACCGGAGCAATTCGTGCTGTTTGCGCGTCAACATAGTCGCTGCCTCTTGCTTGCCGTCCGACGGAAATGTTCCGCCTGAAATGTTCTAATTGCGAACATTGAGGGAACAATTAAGCAACGAAATTCGTAACGTCAAGCAATACCGCCATTTTGGAGCAGGAACACGCGCACGTCGTCTCCCTCCTTGCCTTCCGGTGCAAAGGCCTCGCGGTCGATCATGACATTGCTGGCCGCCAATGCGGAAAGGGCGCCGCTATCCTGAAGGATGTGCGGCACGACGTTCTGCCCGTTCCACACGCCGCGCACGAATTCCCGTCGTCCGCCGTTCGCACGGATGGGCGCGCCCAGCTTGGTGACGATCTGCATGGGCAGCGCGTAGCGCGCACCGAGCATCCGGCGCAGCAGCGGCAGCATGAAGTGATAGGCAGTGACGAAGCTGGAGACCGGATTGCCGGGCAGACCGATAACGATCTGCGGACCCAGCGGGCGGTCGCGCCGGGCGACGAGGATCGGCTTGCCCGGCTTGATCGCGACGCGCCAGAAATCGAGCGACGCGCCCCAGGCCTCCAGCGCCGGACGGACCAGATCGTGCTCGCCGACAGAGGCACCGCCGCTGGTGACGATGACGTCCGCATGGCTCGCACCTTCGAATGCGCCGACTATCGCATCGAGAGTGTCGGCGACCGGCCCGCTGCGCCAGGCATCGACCGGCAGCTTGCGCGCCATGGCCAGCAGCATCGCGCCATTGCTGGCAGGGATCTGGTGGGGTTCGCATGCTTCGGGATCGGCGGCGAGTTCGTCACCGCTGTCGATCACCGCTACGCGTGGCATGCGGCAGACGGGCAGGTGCTTGTGGCCGGCGGCAATCGCCAGAGCCGCGTCCGCGGGACCGATCAGCGATCCGGCGGCGATCACTTCGCTGCCCTGCATGAAGTCCAGCCCGCAGCGGCGGATGTGCTTGTGCGATGGGACCGGGGCATCGCCGGTCAGTTCTATCCGGTGATCGGTCCGCGCGAGGTCTTCCTGGAGGATGACGGCGCCTGCGCCAGCCGGAAGCAGGGCGCCTGTCGAGACCTGCACGGCCTGCCCGGCGCCGACTTCACCGGCAAAGGGGTGCCCGGCCGCACTTTCTCCCACGATTTCCCAAGGGCCGGCCATGTCCTTTCCGGTCACGGCGTAGCCGTCCATGGCGGAGAGATCGGCGGCAGGCTGGGTGCGGCGTGCCAGAAGCGGTTCGGCGAGATAACGGCCGACTGCACCTTCGATGTCGACATGCTCGACAGGCAGCGGGCTGGCGAGGGCAAGCAGGTGCTTTTGCGCCTCTTCCAGAGGCATCGGCGGAACCTTGGCCATCAGTCGGCCTTCCAGTGCCCGGACTTGCCGCCGCGCTTTTCGATCAGGCGGATTTCGCCAATGACCATGCCCTTGTCCAGTGCCTTGGCCATGTCGTAGATGGTGACGAGCGCCATCGACACGGCGGTGATCGCTTCCATCTCGACGCCGGTCTTGCCGGTTAGCGAGGCGGTGGCAGTGGCGCGGATCGCGGCTTCCTCGAATGCGAAGTCCACGTTCACCGCGTCGATCGCAAGCGGGTGGCACATCGGGATGAGATCGCCGGTCTTCTTGGCGGCCATGATCCCGGCGATACGCGCGGTGCCCAGCACATCGCCCTTGGGTGCATTGCCGGCGCGAATGGCAGCAAGCGCGTCGGCGGTCATGGTGATCCGGCCTGACGCTACCGCCAGCCGCTGCGTTTCAGTCTTGGCGCCGACGTCGACCATGCGGGCGGTGCCCTCGGCGTCGATGTGGGTGAGAGACTTGCCCATGTCAGCCCTCCAGCAAGGCGCGCGTGGCCGCTTCGACATCGCTCTGGCGCATCAGGCTTTCGCCGACGAGGAAGGTGCGCGCACCGCATTGAGAGAGACGCTGCAGGTCCGCGTGCGCGTTGATGCCGCTTTCGGCTACTAGCAGGGTGCCTTCGGGCGCCAGCGGAGCAAGGCGTTCGGTCGTGCCGATGTCGGTGACGAAGGTCTTCAGGTTACGGTTGTTCACGCCGATCAGACGCGATGTCAGGCGCGCGGCGCGCTCCATCTCGGCTTCGTTGTGGACTTCGACGAGGCAGTCCATCCCGCGTTCGTGCGCGGCGGCCTCGATTTCCGCCATCAGCGTATCGTCGAGCGCAGCGACGATGATCAGGATGGCATCGGCCCCGATCGCGCGGGCCTCGGCGACCTGCCAGGGATCGACCATGAAGTCCTTGCGGATCACCGGCAGCGAAACCGCTTCGCGCGCTTCCATGAGGTAGTCCTCGTGCCCCTGGAAATAGGGAGCATCGGTCAGCACCGACAGGCACGCTGCACCGCCGCGTTCATAGGCCTTGGCATGTTCGGCGGGGCGGAAGTCCGGGCGGATCAGGCCCTTGGACGGACTGGCCTTCTTGATCTCGGCGATCAGCGCGAAGTGATCGGCGGCCTTGCGGCGCAAGGCTGCCTCGAAGCCGCGCGGCGCGCTCTGGTGCACGGCGTGGGCATCGAGCGTACTGATCGAGGCAACGGCCTTGCGTTCCTCGACTTCGTCGCGCTTGGTTTCACAGATTTCGGTGAGCTTGTCGGACATGCCTGCGCCTTATGCGCGAGTGCGCCCCAAGTCGAGAGTTGTCCTTCGACAAGCTCAGGATGACCGGGTTGGGGCCAGGCAGCTTATCCTATCACCGCTCACCCTGAGCTTGTCGAAGGGTGTCCGATCTTCAGGCCTTGGTCGCGTCGATCCAGCAATTGAGCAGGGCGTTGGCGAGGCCCTTGTCAATGGCCTCGGCAGCTTCCTCGACGCCTGCGCTCCACGAGGGTGCCTCTCCGGCCACGATGAGCGCCGCCGCGGCATTGAGCAGCACCGCGTCGCGATAGGCTCCGGTTTCGCCTTGCAGCAGGCGCCGCAGAGCAGCAGCGTTATAGGCCGCATCACCGCCCTTGATGGCATCGAGCGGGTGGCGGGAGAGGCCAGCTTCTTCGGGAGTGATCGAAGTGGAGATGCCTTCAATGCCAAGCGCCGCAATGCGGCTCGGTCCGGCGATGGACAGTTCGTCCAGACCTTCTTCGCCGGAAACGATCATCGCCCGCTCCATGCCCAGCAGTTCCATGGCGTCGCGGTAGAGCGGCAGCAGGTCCGGATGCGACACGCCGACGAGCTGGCGGGTTACGCCCGCCGGGTTGGCGAGCGGGCCCAGCAGGTTGAAGATCGTGCGGCGGCCCAAGGCCTTGCGGATCGGGGCGATGCGGCCCAGCGCGGGATGGTGCTTCTGGGCGAAGAAGAAGGCGATGCCCATGTCCGCCAGCGTTTCCGCTGCCCGTTCGCTAGCCATGGCAAGATCTAGCCCCAACGCTTCCAGCGTGTCGGCACCGCCGGCAAGGCTGGAAGCGGCCCGGTTGCCGTGCTTGGCGACAGGCACGCCGCAGGCAGCCACGACAATGGCCACGGCCGTCGAGACATTGAGGCTGTGCTGGCCGTCGCCGCCCGTTCCGCAGACGTCGATCGCGGCGGAAAGGCCGGGGGCTTTGACCATGCGCGCGCGCATGGCCTTTGCCGCACCTGCGACTTCCTCCGCGGTTTCGCCCCGATCCGCAATTTCGACGAGGGTCGCGCGGATGGCCTCGTCCGACATGCCGCCATCGAGCATCCGGCCGAACAGGTCTTCGGCTTCTGCCATCGAAGCGCTCATGCCAGCCGTCTCATGCCGAAAGGCGTTGCGGCAGCTTTGCGTCGATGCCGCACAGCTTCAGGAAGTTTGCCAGCATGGCGTGGCCGTGCTCTGTGGCGATGCTTTCCGGGTGGAACTGCACGCCGTGGATCGGCAGGCTCTGGTGGCGGAAGCCCATGACGTGGCCGTCGTCCGAGCGCGCGTTGACCACCAGCGCCTCGGGAATGTCCTCGACGATCAGCGAGTGATAGCGGGTGGCGATGAAAGGCGAGGGGATGCCCTCGAACACGCCGGTGTTGTCATGCGTGACCGGGCTGGTCTTGCCGTGCATCAGCCCGCCGCGAACGACCTTGCCGCCGAAATACTGCCCGATCGACTGGTGGCCAAGGCACACGCCGAGCAGCGGCATTCCGGCATCGGCCGCCGCGCCCACGAGGTCGAGGCTGATCCCGGCTTCGTTCGGCGTGCAGGGGCCGGGCGAGATCAGGAAACCCTGTGCACCGCTGGAAATGGCCTGCCCGGCGGACATGGCATCGTTGCGCACGACTTCGACTTCGGCGCCCAGTTCCATCAAATAGTGGACCAGGTTCCAGGTGAAGCTGTCGTAATTGTCGATGACGAGGATCATGAGCCGCCTTTCGCCGGTTTCTCGACAACGATCAAGGGGCCGAGCGGCGGCCCGCCATCGACGCGGCCATGCTCGGGGTCCCACAGTGAGGACACGCTGCCGTCGAGGAACAGCGCATTGGGGCAGTGAAGCGTGTCGCGGAAGTACCGCGCGAGCTTGCCGAACGAGACCGGCTCGTCCGAGATCACGAAGTGCGCGAGGCCCTGCTTGTCCACGCCGACGCCGTTGCGCAGCTTGAGCGAAGTGCCGTCGGGCTGGATCTTCGGGTGCAGCTTGCCATCGATCACCAGCATCGGGCCGGACTGAGTGCCGAAGTCCGGGCGATTTGTGACCCTGGCGGCGAACTGGTCGCTGGCCGTGACGGCCCAAAGTCCGGCCGCCTTTCCGTAGAACACGCCGTTGGGCAGGACGTGGAAATTGCCCGGCCCCTCATTGGTGTTGAGTTTCATCAGCCGCTCGCCGTCCTCGACGTAGTAGCCGATCGGCTGCCCGGCATCGTCGAACATGCCGCCGTTCATTGCGAAAGCGACGGCATGGGCCTTGTCGGGCCGGTTCACCGCCAGCTGCGACAGACTGCGGTAGGGCGCGCCATCTTTTGGACCGAGCACCGTGTGGATGGTGTTGCGCCCCGGCACGGCAGTGCAATGGGTGAAGGCCACGCCTTCGAACGTGGCGCTTTCGCAAGGCGAAGGGGGCGATGCTTCGGCCTCCTGCTTTTCGCCGGATGAGCAGGACGCAAGAAGGAGAAGGGTTAGTGCCGCCGCAGCCCGTATCACTGCCCGAAGCTCGGTTCCCCGGCAACGCGCACAGCTTCGCGGGCTGCCGCGAACAGCGCGCCGCTCTTGGCTTCGCATTCACGCTGTTCGTAGGCCGGATCGCTATCCGCCACGATACCTGCGCCTGCCTGCACGTGGAGCACGCCGTCCTTGAGCACGCCGGTGCGCAGGACGATGCAGGAATCCACCGAACCGTCGGGCGCGAAATAGCCGACGCCGCCGGCATAGGCGCCGCGCGTTTCGGGTTCGAGCTCGGCGATGATCTCGCAGGCGCGGACCTTGGGGGCGCCTGAGACGGTGCCTGCCGGGAAGCCTGCGAAGACCGCGTCGATCGCATCGTGCTTTTCGGTGTCGAGCTGGCCGATCACGTTCGAGACGATGTGCATCACGTGGCTGTAGCGCTCGATCGTGTAGCTGTCGGTGACTTCGACGGTGCCCTTGGCGGCGACGCGACCGACGTCATTGCGGCCGAGGTCGAGCAGCATGAGGTGCTCGGCACGTTCCTTGGGATCGGCGAGCAGGCTTGCTTCGTTGGCCTTGTCCTCAACCGGTGTCTTGCCGCGCGGACGCGTGCCCGCGATCGGGCGGATCGTCACTTCGCCGTCGCGCACGCGCACGAGGATTTCCGGGCTCGATCCCACCAGTGCGAAGCCGGGCAGATCAAGGAAGTAGAGGAAGGGCGAGGGGTTCACGCGACGCAGCGAGCGATAGAGAGCCAGCGGCGGCAGCGGGAATTCGCAGGTGAAGCGCTGGGCCAGCACGATCTGGAAGATGTCACCCGCCTCGATGAACTCCTTGGCCTTGAGGACCATGGCTTCATACTGGCCGGCGGGCATCATCGGGGTCTGGACCGGCTCGGGCAGGTCCGCCTGCACGGGGGCGGCCGGTATCGGCGCAGCGAGGCGGCGCAAGGCCTCGTCGATACGCTCGGCGGCGGCCTCCACCAAGCGTTCGGGTGTGTCCGCGTCCGGCCATAGCGGCGCGACGCAGAACAGCTCGTCGCTCAGCCGGTCGAACACCAGGATCAGCGAGGGGCGCACGAACAGCATGTCGGGCACATCGAGCGTGCTTTGCGGCGCGCGCGGCAACTTCTCGACAAGACCGATGGTTTCGTAGCCGAAATAGCCGACGAGGCAGGCAAGCGCCTTGGGCAGTTCCGCCGGAACGTCGATGCGGCAGACTTCGACCAGCGCGCGCAGTTCGGACAGGCTGTCGCCGGGCAGGAGAGCGAACGTGTTTCGGTCGGTTTGCCACTGACGGTTGATCTCGCAGGCGGCACCACTTGCGCGGAACACCAGATCGGGATCGAGGCCGATCAGGCTATAGCGCCCGCGTGTCTCGCCGCCCTCGACCGATTCGAGCACGAAATCGCCGCGCCCTTCCTCGAACAGCTTGAGCGCCGCACCCACCGGCGTTTCCGTGTCCGCGACAAGCTTGCGCCAGAGTAACGCTGGCTGGCCCTGCGTCAGGCGTTCAAGGGCGGCGGTACGGTCTGATTCGCGCTGCATCATCTGGTGCCTTTTGCGGATCAGTTCGCCGGAACGGTGCCGGCGAGCTGGTCGCGCACGGCCTTGATTGCGTTGGGATGCTCGGTCACGCCCACGTCCTTGCGGATCGCCTTGGCCAGTGCGTCGCCGTAGGCCTGGCCGAGCTGCTGGCCGAGCTCGCGGCGCGCGCCCCGGATCATCTCGTCGGAATCGACCTTGCCGGGTTCGATGGTCTTGAGCTGGACAACAAACCAGACGCGGTCCTGCATGGCGGACTGCACTTTTACAGTGCCGGTCGCCATGTGGAACAGCAGCGACACTGGCGGTGGCACCTGCTTGCCCGATTGCAGCGCGGCTGCCAGCGTCGGGCGCGACATGGAGACGTCCTGTACCGGCGGGAGCGGCTTGCCGGCGGCAGCCAGAGCCTGCTCGATCGTCTTGCCCTTCCTGATTTCGCCCTGCATCTTGACTGCGGCAGCACGGGCAGCCTTCGAACCGGTATCGATCTTCCAGGCTTCCTTCACGTCGTTCTTGATCTCGGCCAGCGGGGCGGGGGCCGACTGCATGATGTCTGTCACGTCGAACACCACGAAAGTCTGGCCGGGAACGGCAGGTGCGACCTGCGGTTCTTCCTGGTCCATCGTGAAGGCGGTGGGGAGCACCGGCTTGAGGTCGCCCGGAACGATTTCGCCCGGTTTCATGTAGATCTGTCCATCTGCCGTGAGGGGCGCGGTCGTCTTGATCTCTAGGCCAAAGGCCTTCGCGACTTCGGGCAGGCTGGCGCCGTTGTCGATCTGGTCCTCAATATTGGCCGCCATGTCCGTGAAGCCCTTGCGCGTCTTCTCCTCGACGATCTGCTGGGTCAGTTCGGCCTTGACGTCGGCCAGAGTACGGGCAGGCTTTTTCTCTTCTTCATCGACGCGGATGACGTGCCAGCCCAGCGCGCTTTTCTGCGGGGTGGCGAGCTTGCCTACCGGTGCCGCAAAAACGGACGCGGATACCTCCGGGGAGAACTGGCTCGAGAGGTCTTCCTTGCTGAAGTAGGCGAGATTGGCCGCGGTTAGGCCCTTTTCACCAGCGGCCGCTTCGAGCGGCTTGCCGCCTTCGACTTCGGCAACGACAGCCTTGGCTGCCGCCTCGGTGGGAACAATCAGCTGGGTGATCTTGCGCCGGTCCTGCGCTGCGTAGATCGCCTTGTTCGCGTCATAGCGCGCGGCAATCTCCGCATCGGTCGGGACCGCCGGTGCCTTGACCGAGGTCTTGTCGAAACTGGCATAGCGGATCACGCGGCGTTCGGGACGGATGAAGGCGTCGGTGTGGTCCTTGTAGAAGGCCGCGAGCTGCTGGTCCGTGGGGTCCTTTTCTGGCGCGAAAGCCAGCGACGGCAGGGCGGCGACGGCGCCCGTGCGGGTCTCGGTCAGCAGCGCGGCATACTGCCTTGCGGCATAGTCCGGCATCACCGTTCCCGTGGTGGCCGGAGACATGAGCACCTGCGCGGTAAGGTTGTGCGCGATGTCTTCCCGCAGCGCCTTTTCGGAAATACCCTGCTGCGCCAGCGCCTGTCGAAAGGTGTTCTGGTCGAACTTGCCGTCCACGCCCTGGAAGGCCGGGATCTGGGTGATTTCGCTGTCGATCAGGCGATCACTGGCGAGGATCTTGTGGTCCTTGCCGAAAACGAAGAACGCGGTGCGGTCGATGAGATCGCTCAGCACCTGCTCGACGCCGCCCTGCGCGACCAGCAGCTTCATGGTCGCTGTCGGCTGTTGCTGCTTGACGCGTTCGAGCGCACGGGTCGCCCCCTGCGTGAGCTGCTGGGCATCGACATCCTCGCTGCCGACTGTCGCCACGGCGTTGCCGTCGCTCAGGCCTGACGAATTGCGCAGCCCGGCGATATCGCCACTGGCAAAGGCAATGGCGATGAGAACCAGCGCCGCCAGCGCAATGGCTGCGCCGATCTTGGATTTGAAGAAGTTTCTGAAGAAAGAGAGCATGGACCGTGCCGATCAGCGATTGCCTGGGCGAAGCGTTGTCGTCTTCGCATGAAACGGGCGCAGGCTTTAGGGGGCCTTGCCGCATCCTGCAATGCCCCCTCGCACGCCAACGCAATCAAGACAGGGCAATCTATCGCGAAAGCGGACTGCAGGCGGCTATGCCACGAAAGTCTGGAGCCCGTTGAAGGGGGCCTTGATTCGCCCAGTGGTGATTGTCCAGCCGCTGTCATTAAAGTGGGCAATCGGTTTTGACAGGCGGGCGGCCCTGCCTTAGCAGCGCCCCGACTGCGATGGGCCCGATTCCCCCCGATGGCGGAAACAGGCGGATTCGCGCCGGAATGATAAAGGTTTGAAATGGCTGGACTGCCTTACATCGTCGGAAACTGGAAAATGAACGGCACGCGGGCGATGCTCAACGAGGCGCGCGCCATCGACCGGGCGGCAGCACGCTTTCCCAAGGTGCAGGTCGCGGTCGCGCCGCCTTCGACGCTGATCTACCGGACTCGCGATGCCGCGGACATCATCGGCGTGGGCGGGCAGGACTGCCACGCCCAGGAAAGCGGAGCGTTCACCGGTGATATTTCCGCAGTCATGCTCAAGGATGCCGGGGCGGATTTCACCATCGTCGGCCATTCCGAACGCCGCACGCTCCACGGCGAGACCGATGCGGACGTGAAGGCCAAGGCCGAGGCCGCGCTGGCAGCAGGCCTGGGGGTGATTCTGTGCGTTGGCGAAACCGAATCCGAGCGTGACGCCGGGCGGGCCGAAGCGGTCGTCGGCGCGCAACTCGAAGGTTCGTGCCCGCAGACCGACGGTGCGCCGGAAAAGCTTTCGGTGGCCTACGAGCCGGTCTGGGCGATCGGTACCGGCCGCGTGCCTTCTGTCGAGGACGTGGCGGCCATGCACAAGTCGATCCGCGACAAGCTCGTTGCCATCTACGGCGAGGGCGGTGCGGAAGTGCGCATTCTTTACGGCGGCTCGGTGAAGGCTGACAACGCGAACGAACTGCTCGCTGTGCCTGAAGTGGGTGGCGCGCTCGTGGGAGGCGCCAGCCTGACAGCCGAGAGCTTCCTTGCCATCGTCGGTGCAGCGGCATCGCTGGCCGCGGACTGAACGGAATAGCGCCGGGAGAGAGCCGTGCGGTTTCTCCCGGTGTCATACCCGGGTTGCGCAGGGGGCTCACAAGGCTTATCTGGCCCCGGATTAATGCGGGCATTGCGCCCGCCAGAAGGCTGAGACGAAGATGTTCCTTTTCCTGACCGTGGTCCAGGCACTGATTGCAGCGGCTCTTGTCGCCGTAGTCCTCATGCAGCAGTCGGAAGGCGGTGGCCTCGGTGTTGGCGGTGGTAATCCGTCAGGCCTGATGTCGGCGCGCGGCGCGGCCAATTTCATGACGCGGGCAACGGGCATTCTGGCGGCGCTGTTCGTGGCGCTCAGCATCGTTCTGGCCGCGCTGGCCGTGAACGAGACGACCGGCCGCGACATCGATACGTCGCTTCAGCGCAACACGGCTCCGGCCCAGCCTGCCGATCCGCTTGCGGGTTCGGCCGGTCAGGGTGCGGCAACGGCGGGCAAGACGGCTCCGGCTGAGCAGGCACCTGCCAACGATCCGCTTTCGGGGGCTGCCAAGCAGTAACCCTTTTCGCGTTTTATCGTAACCGGATTGCCTTCTGGCCCTGCCAGAGGGGCAATTCTTGTGTTTGACCTGTGGATTCAGGCTCTGGGCGCTTGCCCTAGGGCCCCCATGCAATTTAAGGCCCGACTCCCATGGCGCGGCATATTTTCATCACCGGCGGCGTGGTTTCCTCGCTGGGCAAGGGTCTCATGGCGGCAAGCCTTGCGGCCCTGTTGCAGGCACGCGGCTTCAAGGTCCGCATCCGCAAGTTCGATCCCTACCTGAACGTCGATCCGGGCACGATGAGCCCGTATCAGCACGGCGAGGTCTTCGTGACAGACGACGGGGCCGAGACGGACCTCGACCTCGGCCACTACGAGCGCTTTACCGGTGTCTCGGCACGTCAGGCGGACAACATCACTTCGGGCCGCATCTACCGTGATATCATCGCTAAGGAACGTCGCGGGGACTATCTGGGCGCGACGGTGCAGGTGATCCCGCATGTGACCGATGCAATCAAGGATTTCGCGCAGACCGAAACCGACGATCTCGATTTCGTGCTGTGCGAAATCGGTGGTACGGTCGGCGATATCGAGGGCCTGCCCTTCATTGAGGCTCTGCGCCAGATGCGCAATGAACTTGGGCGCGAAAAGACCTGCTTCGTCCACGTCACACTGGTGCCCTACATCGCTGCCGCTGGCGAGCTGAAGACCAAACCGACGCAGCACTCGGTGCGCGAGCTGACCGGCCTCGGCATCCAGCCCGACATTCTGTTGTGCCGCTGCGACCGTGAACTGCCCGAAAGCGAGCGCCGCAAGATTGCCCTGTTCTGCAACGTGCGCCCGCAGGCAGTGATCCAGGCGCTCGACGCGCCCAACATCTACGCCGTGCCCGAGCAGTATCACCGTGAGGGTCTAGACGCCGAAGTGCTGCACCACTTCGGACTGACCTCGGCAGCGCCCGAACTGGCACGCTGGGACGACATCACCGACCGGTACGAGCATCCCGAAGGCGAAGTGACGATCGGCGTCGTCGGCAAGTACGTGGGGCTGCCTGATGCCTACAAGTCGCTGAACGAGGCGCTGGTCCACGGCGGCATGGCAAACCGGGTCAAGGTCAACGTCAAGTGGATCGATGCCGAGATCTTCGAGAAGGAAGATTCCGAAATCGCCGCCGCGCTTGAGCCGATGCACGGGATTCTCGTGCCCGGCGGGTTCGGTGAACGCGGAACCGAAGGCAAGATCGCGGCGGTGCGCTTCGCGCGCGAACGCAACGTGCCGTTCTTCGGGATTTGCCTCGGCATGCAGATGGCCTGCATCGAGGGCGCCCGTGCCGCCGGTATCGAGAAGGCCAGCTCCACGGAGTTCGGGCCGTCCGAGGAGCCGGTCGTCGGCATCATCACCGAATGGATGGGCAAGGACGGCCTTGAGCAGCGTGCTGCGGGCGGGGACCTGGGCGGAACCATGCGTCTGGGCGCCTACCCCGCGGAGCTGTCGCCCAACAGCCACGTCTCCGCAATCTACGGGGCAACCTCGATCAGCGAGCGTCACCGTCACCGTTACGAAGTCAACGCGTCCTATCGCGATGCGCTCGAAAGCGGCGGATTGATCTTCTCGGGCATGTCTCCCGACGGGCTGTTGCCGGAGATCGTCGAGCGGCCCGATCATCCGTGGTTCGTGGGCGTGCAGTTCCACCCGGAACTCAAATCGAAGCCGTTCGATCCGCATCCGCTGTTTGCCGGTTTCATCGCGGCTTCGCTGCGGCAGGCTCGCCTCGTCTGACCATCTGGTGGTATTGAAAGACCAAGGGCCGGCTCCCCGGGGAGCCGGCCCTTGGCCTGTCCGCTGGCGCGCCGCAGCGCGCCGGCGGCAAATCAGATGAGCTTCCAGGTCAGCGGCAGGACCACCGAGCTGGTGCCGGCCGGCGGGGCCGGGAGGTTGCCGACGCGCGACATCACGGCGACGGCTTCCTTGTCGAGTGCAGTGGAGCCCGACGATTCGGCCAGTTCGGCCTTCTGGATCTGGCCGGAAGCCGAGATGTAGACCTTCACCTTGGCAGTGCCTTCCTCGCCGCGCATCTGCGCCGTGCGCGGATAGCTCTGCTTGGATGCAACGGTGCGCTTCACGGTGTTGAGCCAGTCATCGGCGAAGGCCGGGTTCACGCTCAGGGCCAGCACGGAAAGCGCGGCGGAAATTTTCAGGATAGTCTTCACACTCAGTCTCCATTTCCGATGGGACGCCGGGTTTGTGCCGGTCGGCCCTGGGGGCACTCACTTCAAACTTCAGAATTCGCTCCAGTCGTCGAGGGCGAGGGCATTGGCACCTGCGACAGCGGGCATCGCCATGGGCCGTGCAGGCTCTTCCTTCACCGGCTCTTCGTTGGCGGGCAGGCGGTGTTCGGCCGAGGTCGTGAACGACAGCGCCGCATGACCGTCGCCGAGGCGGAATGCCGCCATCTGCTGCATGAGGTGCTGGGTTTCGTTCGAGAGGTTGCGGCTGCCTGCCGAGCTTTCCTCCACCATCGCGGCGTTTTGCTGGGTGAAGGTGTCCATGCCGGCGACCATGGTCGAAATCTCGGTAATGCCTTCAGCCTGCTTCTCGGCAGCTCCGGCGATCTCTTCGACCAGGTTCGCAACGGCCGCGACTTCGCCGACAATCTGCCGCAGGGCGTCGCCGCTGCTTTCCACGAGCGACACGCCGTCGCCGACCTGCTTGGTGCTGCGATCGATCAGCTTGCGGATATCGTTGGCAGCATCGGCCGAGCGCTGCGCCAGCGCACGCACTTCGGTGGCAACGACCGCGAAGCCCTTGCCGGCTTCACCGGCGCGTGCCGCCTCGACGCCGGCGTTGAGCGCGAGAAGATTGGTCTGGAATGCGATACCGTCGATGACGTTGATGATCGCGGCCATTTCGCGAGAGGTCGTCTCGATTCCCCGCATGGCGTCGACAGCGTCGTGAGCAATGCCTTCGACCTTGGTTGCGGTTTCGCGGGCCACGATCAGGCGCGTGCTGGTCTGGCGGGCATTGTCTGCCGTGACCTGAACGACGCTGGTGAATTCGCTGAGCGTGCGCGAGGTGTCGGCCAGCGAGCTGGCCTGCTGCTCGGTGCGGCCGGCAAGGTCGGAAGTTGCGGCCGCGATTTCGTCGGTACCGACGCGGATCGAGTTACAGCCATCGACAAGCTGCTGCATCGTCTCGGACAGGCGGGCAACGGCGAGGTTGTAGTCCACGGGCAGGCGGGCGAGGGCGCCTTCGCCGGCTTCCGCGAGGCGGTTCGTCAGATCACCCTCGGCAAGCTGGGCAAGGCCATTGCCGATGGCTTCGACCGTGCGCTGCAGATCGCGGGCGCGTTCCTGCTCTTCGTGTGCGCGTTCCTGGTCGGCGCGGGCCAGTCCCTGGAAACGCTCGAGTGCGCGGGCGAGACTGCCCAGTTCGTCCTTGCGTCCGACACCGGGGATCACGACGCTGGTGTCGCCGTCGATCAGGCGGCGAACGGTGGCGTCGAGCAGTTTTACCGGGCGGGCGACCGAGCGCATCATGAAGATCAGGAGAACGACGGCGACGACCAGACCGCCCAGCGCGGTGGCAGTGACGACTTCATGCGCCTTGGCATAGATCGTTTCGCCACGCTTGCCGGATTCTTCGGCGGCCTTGGAGTTGAGGTCGACCAGCGTGAGCAGATGGTCTTCCATGTTGTAGAAGCCGTCGAGTCCTTCGCCTTCGTACATGTCGCGCGCGGCGGCAGTGTCTGTCTGGGCGATGTTCAGGATCGTATCGTTCTGCGCCACATAGGCCTTCCAGTCCTGGCGGACCTGATCAAGGGCGGCCAGCTGTTCCTTCTTGTGGATGTGCGAACCGTAGTCCTCGAGAACTTGATCAATGACGGCCCCGGAATTGCGGAGCACCTTGTTCTGACGGTCCCACGCGGGCGTGCCGGCGGCTTTCAGGGTGTCGTCCTGATGAATCCGGTATTGCGACGCATAGGCGTGAAGATCACCGAGGGCCTGCGCGGCAGGCAGCGAATCGGTGGTCAGTTCGCTGGTCAGGGCGTTGACTTCACCGATCTGGCGGATCGCAAAAACCCCGAGACCCGCCACGATGGCAAGCAAGAGGCTGAAGGCGAGCACCAGCCGGTGGGCGATCTTCAAACGTGTCATGAGCTTATCAAACTCCTGGGGGGCGGAATGCAGGAGTTTGTGTAACCGGCTCAGGTTGGGGGCGACTTAAGTCGTATAAGGGGAAATACCGAATGTCCTTTGGTATGAAACGGTTAGTGGGTTTTACTGAGGCCTCTCGGCATTTGGTTTACGCGAGGGTAAGAAACACAAAAAAGGCGGCCCGGTTATCTGAGCCGCCTTTTTCAAGAAATTGAAAATTTGCGATTTTCAGGGAAGTCAGGCTGCGACCGTGTCCTCGCCAGCGCTGTTATCGATCACGGTTAGCGTATTGCCACCAATCGCGATCTTCTTCGGCTTCATCGCTTCGGGTACTTCGCGCACGAGATCGATGATCAGCAGGCCGTCGGCAAGATCGGCGGCGTCGACGCGCACGTAGTCGGCCAGTTCGAAGCGGCGCTCGAATCCGCGCTGGGCGATGCCGACGTGGAGGAATTCGCCGTCAGAGGCTTCCTCGGGCTTGTTGCCCTTGACGATCAGCAGGTTGGCCTGCGCGGTAATGTCGATGTCGGCTGGCTTGAACCCAGCGACGGCCAGCGTGATGCGGTAGGCATCCTGGCCGCGGCGTTCGATGTTGAAGGGTGGGTACTTGTCGCCTGTATTCGCGCGGCCCTGGTTCTCGATCATGTCGAACAGGCGGTCGAACCCGACCATGGTGCGGCGATAGGGCGAAAAATCGATACGGTTCATGACAAAAATCCTCCAATGAGCAATCTTCGTGTTGGCGGAGCCCGGAAAACCGGCGCCCCGTGAATGAGCCATCCCCGTTGCGGGCCATGACACGCTACCCAAGATATGATAGCGGCCCGCCGTTTCAAGGGTCGCGAGACGCGTAAGGAAGGAACCCGCCGATGAGCCAGCCCAAGGTCGAAATCTACACCAAGTGGGGATGCCCCTACTGCGTCGCCGCCAAGGCGCTGCTGGACCGCAAGGGCGTGGCTTACGAGGAATACGACATAACCATGGGTGGCCCGAAGAAGGCCGAAATGCAGGACCGTGTGCCGGGTGCCCGCACCGTGCCGCAGGTTTTGATCGGCGATAAGCCCTATGGTGGTTTCGACGATATCAACGCGCTCGACCGGCAAGGACAGCTCGATCCCGTTCTGGGGCTCTGAGACGATGGCGATTGCTGCAATCCTGCAAATGACCACGGGCATCGATCCGGCGGCCAATGCCGCCGTGATCGTCCAGGCCATGGCGGATGCGCGCGCGAAAGGCGCGGCCATGCTCTTCACGCCGGAAATGAGCGGTCTGCTCGACCGCAAGCGCGACCGGGCGAAGGAATCGATCTGCAGCGAAGCGGATGACGTGGTTCTGGCCGCGGTACGCGAAGCGGCCGTACGCGAAGGGGTCTGGGTGCATCTGGGATCGCTGGCGATCGCGCGCGAAGACGGCAAATGGGCCAACCGCGCCTTCGTGATCGATGACAAGGGCGAGATCCGGGCCCGGTACGACAAGATCCATATGTTCGACGTGGATCTCGCGACCGGTGAAACATGGCGCGAATCCAATGCCTATGCCGCGGGCGATACCGTGGTGACGGTGGAAACACCGGTCGGCCGTCTCGGGTTGGCGATTTGCTATGACGTCCGCTTCCCGGCGCTGTTCGAAGCACTTGGGCAGGCGCAATGCGATGTCATTGCCATCCCTGCGGCGTTCACCGTGCCGACCGGCAAGGCACACTGGCACCTGCTGCAGCGCGCCCGCGCTGTCGAGGCCAGCGCCTATGTCCTGTGCGCCGCGCAAGTCGGGAAGCATGAGGACGGGCGCGAGACTTATGGCCATTCGCTGGCGATCGATCCCTGGGGCGAAGTGCTGCTCGATTTGGGCGGCGAGTCCGCGGGCCTTGGCTACGCGGAGATCGATCTGGCGCGTATCGCTGAAGTGCGGGCGCAGCTCCCCAGCCTTGCCAACCGCCGCATGATCGCCAAATAGGCGCCACATGATTGTCTACGATCTGGAATGCCGCAGCGGGCCGCACCGCTTCGAGGGCTGGTTCAAGTCTTCTGACGATTTTGCGCGCCAGCAGGAGAGGGGCTTTCTGTCATGCCCTGCCTGCGGCTCGACCGATGTGCACAAGGCCGTGCAGGCGCCCCGGCTGGGCCGCAAGGGCAATCAACTTGCCGAAGCACAGGCTGCCCGCCGCGAGGTGACAGAGGAAGCCGTGCCGGCGGTTCAAGCATCGGCAGCTCCGCCGAGTGCACCGATGGCCAATGTGCCTTTGCCGCCGCAAGCCGTAGAGCTGATGCACAAGCTTGCCCGATTGCAGGCCGAGGCACTCAAGGAGTCGCGCTATGTCGGCGAATCCTTCGCCGAAGACGCCCGCGCCATGCATTATGGCGAGCGCGAGGTTGAGACGATCCACGGGCAGGCCACGGCTGACGAAGCACAGGAGCTGCTTGAAGAGGGCATCGCGGTCATGCCCCTGCCATTCCCCATCACTCCGCCGGACAAGGCAAACTGAAGCCCTGCCGGACAGCGGGATATGATTTGCGAGGAAATGGTGCGCCCGACAGGATTCGAACCTGTGGCCCCCAGATTAGGAATCTGATGCTCTATCCTGCTGAGCTACGGGCGCTTGCGAGGGGCGTCCTAGCTTGCGGGCACCGGCTTGGCAATCGCCACCGCGCGGATCAGCCGATGTCAAGTTTCGCCAGAGCGTCGGGCAGGTCTGCTACCGTGTCAATCACGACGTGGGCACCGGCCTCGCGCAACTGGGCACGGGCCGTTTCGACCTTCCGTTCACGTTCGGCCGCGTCCAGCGCGGCAAAATCCTCTTCGGACAGGCCGACGGAATTGCCGCTGGCGGCTACGCCCACTGTCCACATGCCCGCCGCGAGTCCCTCGGCAATGCCGACCACGGTATCGTCTACCTTGACACAGGCCGATGCAGGCCAGGCACCGAGTTCGACGAGGTTCTTCCATGCCATGAGTGGGGAAGGGCGGCCTTCGGCGGTTTCCCCGGCGCAGACGGAGTAGTCGGGATCATAACCCTGTTCGGCGGACATGGGGAGGATGTCGGCCATCATGTCGCGCGAATAGCCGGTGCAGGAGCCGATCTTGACGCCTGCCGCGCGCAGGTCGCGGGCGACTTCTGCGGCGCCAGGGATCAGCTTCGCGCAGTCGCGGGCTGCCTTGCGCATGGCCGGGCCGATCGCTTCGAACAGGGTATCGGCCTCGGTATCGGTGGGTGCGGTGCCCTTCGCTTCCTGCCAGGCGGCGGCGACACGCGGCTTGGCGAGGATGTGGGCGATGTGATCGCGCTTGGCGCGGCCCATGTCTTCCTGCGCCTCTGCCTCGGTGATTGGCACACCCTGTTCGGCGAAAAGGTTGCACAGCGCGAGCACCGGCGCACGGCTGCCGAAGTCGATCATGGTGCCGGCCCAGTCGAACACGACGGCTTTCAGGTTGGGATGCATGGGTCTTTTCCCCTTTTATTCGTAGAGTTGCGAAATCACGTCTTCCGCCAGCGCAAAGCCCGTGGAGGCTCCGGTGCCGCTGGTGACGACGGCAAGGCGCACGCCCGGCATCGGGCGGCGGACGAAACTGTGCTGCGGCCCGCTGGCATACGTGCCGGTCCAGCGTTCGATCACGGGCGGGGCACCACCGAACAGGGCCGAGAACTGGCCGACCATGGCCGCGTCGATCGCTTCGGATGTGAAGGGCGGCGGTGTCGCGGCATAGACATGGCTGTCACCGACGACGAGCGTGCCATCCGCGCTCTGCACCGCGATCAGGTGGATGCCATAGCCGAGTTCGGCCGCGCATTCCCGTTCAAGCCGCAAGCGCAACGCTTCGGCTTCGGGGAGGGCGGAATAGCCGAGATAACGGATCATGCTGAGATCGGTCATTACCGGGGCGGGAAGTCGCCATCCGGGAGCCGTTAGGCGCAACATCTGGAGCTGGCAGCGCGTGACGCCCGCGGTGGTATATTCGCGCGGGAACAGGCTGGCCCAGTCGTCGCCGGGGCAGACCACGATTTCGCCGCCCTTGACGAACGAACCGTCGCTCAGGCGGACAAGGCCGGTGGCCACGGAATTGACGGCCACACCCCGCTGGAAACGGACGCCGTGCGCCTCCTCCAGCCAGCGTGCCAGGAGAGGGATCGCCGTGCGCGATTCTACGCGGACGTCCGCGCGGCTGAGCAGAGCGCCCGAAACTTCGCCGGTAAGCTGAGGGCAGTGCGCTCGGGCTTCGGCCGCGCTGAGCAGCGTGCAGTCTTCGCCCATCTCGGTGCGCGAAAAGGCTTCGATCACGGCGGCGGCTTCGGGCCGCTGGGCGACGAGGAACAGCCCCTCCTGCTCGATGGCGATACCTGCGTCGGGCGCGATCTGGCGCCAGATCGCGGCACTGCGCTGGGCCAGACGCCAGACCTTGCCGCGTTCCTGTCCCGTGACCGTAACGAAACCGAAGTTGCGCACAGAGGCGCCATTGGCCTGCGCGTCGCGGTCAATCACGAGAACGTCCATACCCCGGCGGGCGGCGGCATAGGCGTGGGCGAGGCCGACAATGCCTGCGCCCACGATGATCAGATCATGCACGGGCGGTCCTGACGTGATGCACATTGACGTGGAAGACGAACCAGGCCGCCGAGAGCAGCGTGCACACGGCCACGGCAATCGAGGTCGCGTAAGCCACGTCCATGTAGAAGGGCAGCCAGTTCATGTTCGGGCGGCCAAGGCTTCGGTAGAGCAGGAGCGCAACGCTTCCGGCATAGCCCGAGCTGTCCGCGATGTAGATCAGGAACCCGGCGTTCCCGGCATGTCCGATCGCGGCGATCATCCGGTCGAACAGCATGGCGTTGAACGGCGTGTAGGCGAAATAGAGGCCCGCACCGGTCAGGATCATGTACGGCAGAGGCGCGATCAGGTGCATCTGGAACGCGAGCGTCGACAGGCCGAGCAGCACGGCGCCTGCAAAGACGATACCGTGCATCGCCAGCAGCGCGCGCATGTTGTCGCGGATCAGCATCAGCGCGCCGAGTACCAGCAGCGCGGCGACCGCCACGGGCAGTTCGCTCTCGGAAAAGACCGAGGCAGTGCCGCCATAGCCCATGGCGGTCCAGAGTTCGGCGGCGAAGTTGTCCCGGAAATCGCGGATGGCGGTGAGCAGCACATAGCCGGAAACGAGCAGGATCATTGCCACGCCATGCGTGCGCAGGAATTGCGCGCGGTCCTTGCTGAGCATCGGCACGCGCGATGTCCGTTCATCCTCGTCCCGTGCATCGGGGGGAGGCAGGCGTTCAAGCTGCCAGAGGCAAATGAGCAGAAGCGGCACGAACAGGGCGCCGGTGACGGCGGGCATCCAGAATTCGCTGACGCCTTGATCCATGACCAGCACGGCCACCGATTTGACGACGCCGGAGGAGAGGATGAAACTGGCGCAGAGTATCGCGCCCATGGCCTCCGACGCGCGGCGGCCTTCGATATAGCTGAACACCAGCCCCCAGATCATGCCCAGAGGCAGCCCGTTGAAGAACAGGCAGGCCACGTTCCAGGGCGCCGCAACAAGGGCAAAGGCGATCAGCGCCAGCCACGATGTGCCGATCAGCGCCAGAATCGCCAGCGCCCGGCCAGAACGGCCGAATTCGGCGATCACGCGGATGCCGATCAGCTTGGACAGGGCATAGCCCAGCACTTGCGCAATCAGCAGGGCCGTCTTGTAGTCGGTGGCGCTCAGCCAGCCCGCATGATCCGCGAAGGTCGCAGCCGCAAAAGGTTTGCGGAACGCGTACATGGCGAAATAGGCACCGAACGCCGCAGCGCTGCTGAGCGCGAGCATGGCACCGCTCGATCCGGAACGGGAGGAGGATTGGGGCAAGGTTGTCACCGGTAGTTGATGGACTCTGGTATGGACCAAAATGGCGACGTTTTTGTGACGCTGGGCAGCTTTTGCCGATTTCGGGGCGCCGGAGTCAGGCGGTGACGCGCATCATGCCGATCCCGGGGTCGGTGAGGCCGTCGCGGCCGTCATCCACCTTTCCGGCGAAGCGCCGCAGGAACGCCGGATCGTTTTTGGCGGTCACGGTCAGGTCGTACCAGCCCTGCGTGGCGGCGAGTGGCAGCGGGATGTTGGCGTGCTTCCCCGGTTCCACTCGAACCGTGCTGGTTGCGGGTTTGGCCGCAGCATAAGTCGCGTCCATCTCCAGCTCGAAATTGGCCGGTTCGCCGCCATGGTTGAAAAGGGTCAGCTGCGCACCGCGCTCGCCTTCCACTTCTGCGAATCCGGCTTCCAGGCGCGAGGCGGCGGCGCCGAGCGTTCCGGCATAGCGCCGCATGTAGCCGTTGGGACCGGCAAGCGTCAGGTCGCAGGCGTCTGCAAGTCCGTCGTCGTGCCATTGCTCGCTGGCGAAGCTGTCTCCGCCGCCGATGGTGTAGTGCCAGGGTTCCAGTTTGTCGTGATTGTCGTGGACGGTGAAGGTGACGCCCACTTTGCCGGCGTTATGCAGGGCTATGCGCAGACGGCCCTGATCCGTAATCCCGGCTTCGGTGCGGAAGCGGTACGGGAGTGTCCGGTGGCGACGGCGGCCTTCCATCTGGCGGCCGGGCTGCTGCTTGTCCGGGATGGCGTTCGCGGTACCCGCCGCTGATTGTGCAACGCGCTGCTGGAAATCCGCCGTCGAGGGGAAATCGAAGGCTGCGGTGTCGGCATTCGGCGTGCTGAAATCGAACGCCGATGTCAGATCTCCGCAAACCGAGCGGCGCCAGGTGCTGATGTTTGGCTCGCGCACACCGAAGCGCGCTTCCATGAACTGCAGCACAGAGGTGTGGTCGAAGAGTTGAGAGCACACCGCACCGCCGCGGCTCCATGGGGAGACGATCACGGTGGGGGTACGGATGCCGAGGCCGATCGGGTGCGGACCATGGACCTGCTTGGCATCCGCGCCCCAGACCTTGGTTTCACCGTCCAGCGGAACCGAGCTGTAGCCGCGATAATCACCGACCGGGGGCACCGGCGGCGGCATGTGGTCGAAAAAGCCGCCCGCTTCGTCATAGACGAGTAGAAAGGCGGTGCGCGCGAAGACTTCGGGATGATCGACCAGCGCGGCAATCAGCCCGACCGTGACGTGCTCGCCCTTGGCCGGTTCGGCCTGGGGGTGTTCGGACAAGTCTGCGGCAGTGACGATCCAGCTGATCTGGGGCAGGCGCCCATGGACCACATCGTCGCGGAAAGCGGCGACGAGCTGCTTACCGTCGGAGCGTGTGCGGTCGGGCCCTTGCCTGTGCTCGGAGACCCAGGATCGCCCGCGCTTGTAGAGGTCGGATTCAGGCGGGCAGGGGCGAAAGGCCGCGAAAACCGAAAGCAGGTTGTCGCCGAAGTTGTCGTATTCCTGATAGACCTTCCAGCTCACCCCGGCTTGCTGCAGGCGCTCGGCATAAGTGGTCCAGCGGTAGGCATCGGACCGCAGGGGCTTATCCTCGCGCATGTCCGCGCTGGGGGTGTCGCTCTCGCCGTAATTGTCCATTTCCGGATCGCCGCCCACGGTGCCACCGCCGTTGCACCCGCTGAACAGGTGCAGGCGGTTGGGGTAGGTCTGCGTCATCGTCGAACAGTGGTAGGCATCACAGACCGTGAAGGCATCGGCGAGCGCATAGTAGAACGGCAGGTCACCGGCTGTGTAGTGCAGCATGCGGTTGTGGAGTTCGTTTGTGTGGCCCCAGCGGTCGTAGCGGCCGCGGTTGAATATCCAGATGTTCTCCTGATGCGACTGGCCTGCCCCATCGACCCTGAACGAGCGGGTGGTCTTCGAATCGCCGTGGTAGGGCAGGACGTAGCCATCGCGATGCTGCGAGGACGGCTGCGCCCATGCCGTGCGTCCGCCGGGCAGGCGCAGGGGGCGGGGATCACCGAGGCCGCGCACGCCGTTAAGCATGCCGAAATAGTGATCGAACGCGCGGTTCTCCTGCATGTGTACGACAATGTGATCGATGTCTTGCAGGGTTCCGGTGCGCGTGGCAGGGGCAATCGCGAGCGCTCTCTCGATGAGCCCCGGATAGAGCGAGGCAATGGCCGCGCCGCCGGTCATCCCGAGAAAGTTTCTGCGATTGCTGCGATACATTTGTATTGTCCCCTTACCGGTCACCGGACATTGCTGTTCGGGTTTTGGTATAGTCCAGAATGACTACATTTCGACGACAGCAAGAGCATCTCAGGCAGCGGAAGTTTGGGAAAATCGATGGGATCGTCCTGCGGCCTGCTTGCTGAGGCCCGCAGCCTGCTCCTGGGAGCTATTGAGTTTTCCCGCGCTTTTCCGGCATCGGGCTTGACCTTCCTTGCCCCATAATCATGGTCGGACGCTGGTACAGTCCATCGAAACGGAACCATTCATGCCGTCCACTTCCGCGCTTCCCGATACCGGCAAGGAAGCCGCGCACGTGCCGCAGTACCTGGCCCTGCGGGACCGCATTGCGGAGGGGATCGAGAGCGGGAAGCTGGCGCCGGGAGGGCGGCTGCCGTCCGAAAGGCAGCTGCAGCTCGATAGCGGCGCGGCGCGCGGGACTATCCGCGAAGCGCTGTTCCAGCTCGAGGCCGAGGGGCTGATCTACCGGCGCGACCGCAGTGGCTGGTATGTCTCGCCGCCGCCCGTGACGTACGATCCCACGCGCTGGGCCGGTTTCATGACCTATGTGACCGAGCAGGGGCGCACGCCGTCGACCGAGACGCTCTCGACCGAGGAAGTGCCTGCGGCTCCGGCTGTCGCGGATATCTTCCGCGTCGCGCCCGGATCACGCCTCTACGTGGTGACGCGCCGCCGCCTGATCGATGGGCGCGCTGTGCTGGTTGAGCGGATCACGGTCGATCCAAAGCTGGCGCCCGGCTTGTGCGAGCATTCGCTCAACGGATCACTTACGCAGATCCTGTCGAGCCACTACGGCCTTGCGGTGGTGCGTAACCGGATGGACATGCGCCCTTGCGCGTTGGTCAAGGACGTCGCCGATGGTCTCGGCGTCAAGGCGGGCACGCCCGGCCTGCTGGTCGTGCGCACCAGCCTCGACAAGCAGGGGCGTGTGGTGGAATACGATCAGGAATACTGGCGCCATGATTCCATCCGCGTGCACGTCGACCTGACCGTCAAGGATTGACGGGGGCGGACTACTCCCGCCGCGCGGCCTTTTCGGCATTGGCGATCGAACTGACCGTGCGAATGAAGCTGTCCGGGTTGAGCGAGATGGAATCGATCCCCTCATCGACGAGGAAGGCCGCGAACTCAGGATAATTGCTGGGCGCCTGGCCGCAGATGCCGATCTTGATGCGCGCTTCGTGGGCCTTGGCGATGGCTTGTGCGATCATGCGTTTGACAGCGTCATTGCGCTCGTCGAACAGATCGGCGAGCAGGTCGGAATCGCGGTCGATGCCGAGCGTGAGCTGGGTCAGGTCGTTCGAGCCGATCGAGAACCCGTCGAACCGTTTTGCGAATTCCTCGGCCAGGATCACGTTGGCCGGGATTTCGCACATCATGTAGATCTGCAGCCCGTTCTCGCCGCGCTTGAGACCGTTTTCCGCCATGACCGCCAGCACCTGATCGGCCTCTGCCGTGGTGCGGCAGAAGGGGACCATGATCACGACATTGGTGAAGCCCAGTTCCTCGCGCACCTGCTTGAGCGCGCGGCATTCGAGCGCGAAACCCTCGCGGTAGCGCTCGTTGTAGTAGCGCGAGGCGCCGCGGAAGCCGATCATCGGGTTTTCCTCCGACGGTTCGAACGCGGACCCGCCGAGGAGGTGGGCATATTCGTTGGTCTTGAAGTCGCTCAGGCGGACTATGGCCGGATAGGGATGATACGGCGTCGCCAGCTTGGCGATTCCGCGGGCGAGGTGATCGACGAAGTAATCCGCAGGCGTCGCATAGCCCTGCGTGAGCTCCTCGATTGCCCTTGCGTCCTCCGCACTCAGGCGCTCGGGATGGAGCAGGGCCATCGGGTGGACCTTGATCAGGTTGTTGATGATGAATTCCATGCGGGCCAGGCCGACGCCGTGTGCGGGAAGGCGCCACCACTGGAACGCGGCGGCAGGGTCGGCGATGTTCACCATCACGTGCGTGCGTGTTTTGGGCAGGGCGCCGACATCGATCTCCTCGCTGTCGAACGCGAGCAATCCGTCATAGACCATGCCAGTCTCGCCGCTGGCACAGGAGAGGGTGATGTTCTGCCCGTCCGCGACGTCACGGGTTGCCGTGCTGGTGCCGACGACGGCAGGCACGCCAAGCTCGCGGCTGACGATGGCGGCATGGCTGGTGTTGCCGCCGTGATCGGTGACGATGCCCGAAGCGCGCTTCATCACCGGCACCCAGTCCGGATCGGTGTTACCGGTGACTAGGATGGCGTCGTCCGGGAAGCGCTCGATATCCGCGACATCGCGGATAACGCAGGCCTTGCCGCTGGCGATCGCGCTGCCCACCGCGGCGCCGGTCAGCAGGGCCTTGCCCTGTTCTTTGAGGTGGTAGCTGCGGAAGCTGGTGCGGCTGCGCCCGGCCTGTACGGTTTCGGGGCGCGCCTGGACGAGATAGAGCAGGCCGGTCTCGCCGTCCTTGGCCCATTCGATGTCCATCGGGCGGCCATAGTGCTCCTCGACGATCGCGGCCCACTCGCCGAGTTCGACGATGTCGCTGTCATCCAGCACATATTTGCGCTGTTCGGCGGGCGTGGTGTCCATCAGCCGGGTGCGCTTGCTGCCGCCTTCGGCGTAGATCATCTTGGTCGCCTTGGCGCCCAGTTCCTTTTCGATGATCGGCTTTATGCCCTCCTTGCCCAGCAGCGGCTTGAAGACGATGTACTTGTCGGGATCGACCATGCCCTGCACGACCGTTTCGCCAAGGCCCCAGGCGGCACTGATCACGGCAACGTCAGGGAAACCCGTTTCGGTGTCGAGCGTGAAAATCACGCCCGATCCGGCGAGGTCCGAGCGCACCATCTGCTGGATGCCGATCGAGAGCGCGACCGAGAAGTGATCGAAGCCCTTGGCCTCGCGGTAGGAGATCGCGCGGTCGGTGAACAGCGAGGCGTAGCAGCGGCGGCAGGCGTCGAGCAGCGCGCGGTGCCCGCGCACGTTGAGGAAGGTCTCCTGCTGACCTGCAAAGCTGGCGTCGGGAAGGTCCTCGGCAGTCGCGCTGCTGCGCACGGCGACAGCGGGGTCCTTCACGCCGAGCCGCTCGGCGAGCTTGTCGTAGGCTGCGCGGATTTCAGCGGCGAGCGCATCGGGGATGGGGCTCGCGAGAATGTGTTCGCGCACCGCGCTGCCTGCGACCTGAAGGCTGCTCGTCCCCTCGTTGTAACGGCGAATGTCTTCGCGAATGTCCGAAGCAATCCCGCTGGCATCGATGAAGTGCCGGTAGGCGGCCGATGTCGTCGCAAAGCCGGTGGGAACGCGCACGCCTTGGCTGCCCAGTTCTCGGACCATTTCGCCGAGCGAGGCATTCTTGCCTCCGACGATGGGCACGTTGGAAATGCCGATGTCTTCGAACCACAGGACGGAAGCGGGGGGCTTGGTCATTTGGGGGGCGTCCTCGTTGTTGTGTCGGGTGCTTTCCTATGGCCGGGGCTTTGCCGGTGCCTTGACCACTATCAATGTCCGGCTTGTGGCCGTCCGAGCGAAGCCGCGGAGGCGCGGCTGTGCATGGCGCGCGAGATCAGCAGCTCTTCCATCAGGTTCTCCCAGGTGATGTAGCCGAGGCACCGGCCATCATCGTCCGCCACGCCCACGGCCGGTGCGCCACCGGCCAACATCGGCACGATGTCGTCCATGCGCGTCCATTGCGAGACTTGCGGTATCTCCAGCATGACATTGGCGATCGCGATATCCTGTCCGGTGCTGGCCAGCGCCCGAATGATCCCGTCACGGTTGAGGAAACCGGCAAGGTGGCCATTGCGGTCGACGACTGGAAAATCGCGCTGATCGGTGTGGACGAGCGCGCTGGCGGCGGCAGCGACGGGATCGGTCGAATGCAGGCGGACGAAATTGTCGATCATGGAATCGCGTGCGGGCTTGCCCGCCGTGATGTCGCGCAGGGCGACAATCCCGTTTTCCGAACCGGCTGCAAAATAGACGAACACAGCCACCAGCACGAGGATGATGTTGCCGGACATGATGCCCATGATCCCGAGGAACATCGCGCAAGCCTGACCGATCCCTGCGGCCACTCGTGTGCCCTTCGTATGTCCCAGCCAGGCGGCAAGCCCTGCGCGCAGCACGCGGCCGCCGTCCATCGGGAAGGCGGGGATCAGGTTGAACAGGAACAGCGCGAGATTGACGTAGGCGAGCTGTGCGACGAGCCCTTGCAGGCCCTGTCCCTTTTCGATTTCCTCAGCCGTGGGCATCCGCCCCAGTACCAGCAGCAAGCCCAGTGCGATGGCGAGCGTGACGAGCGGCCCTGCAATGGCAATGACGAATTCAGCGCGAGGCTCGTCCGGGATGCGTTCGAGCCGGGACACGCCGCCGATCGGCAGCAGGACGACTTCGGGCGTTTTGACGCCAAATCTGCGGGCTGCGAAGATGTGGCCGAATTCGTGCAGCACGACGCAGAAGAAGACAAGCACCAGCAGCGTGACGATATGCACTGCGGCGGCAGGACCTGCGTCGAGCCATCCGGTCACGCCGACCCATGCGAGGAGCAGAAGGAAGGTCGCGTGGATGCGAACGGCCGTGCCTTTGACCGATCCGATCGAGAACGACCAGCGGCGGCCCATGGCGGATGCAGCGTGGCTCATGGTGTTGGGGTTTCCCTCCCGGTCAGTGTCCGCCTGATCCTGTCAGGCTGAAATTCGGCACGAACGATGCGATCAGGTCGAGCCAGTCTTCCATCAGGCGCGTCATCAGGAACCGCGAGCGTACCGTCTCGCGCGCCGCGTGTCCCATGCTCTCGCGCAGGGCAGGATCGCGCAGGACACAGACCATCTTCTGGGCCGCATCCTCGACGCTGTCGACGAGAAATCCGTTCACGCCGTCTTCGATCTGCTTCTTGATGCCTCCGACATCGCCGCCGATGACGACCGTACCTTTCCACATGGCTTCGGCCACGGTCAGGCCGAAACCTTCGCGCAGGGACTTTTGCAGCACGACGGCGGCCCGCCGCTGGAGCGCGTTGACCAGCGCAGAGTCCTGCACGGACAGCACGATGATGCGGTCTTCGGCACATTTCACGATGTCCGAAAAGATTTCCTGGCCTTCGGGATCGTCCGTCGCGATGTTGCCCACCAGGACGAGCGTTGCGTCCACCTCCTTGCGGGCGATCCGGAACGCGTCGATCACGCCCTGCGGGTCCTTCCACTTGTCAAAGCGCGAGATCTGGACGACCAGCGGCAGATCGGTGGGAATGCCGTAGTGGCTCAGCCGCTCGTCGATCTCTTCCTCGGTCAGTTCCTTGTTGGTAGAGGAGAAGGGGTTGATGGCCGGCATGATGAAGCGCTGGGGCGTGGTGATGTTCTGCGCATATTCGGGCAGCGAAAGAACGACCGCGTCGTAGTCCTCGACGAATTCGCGCAAGTATTCCCACAGGTCCGGATCGGGGTGGGTCAGGTCGACATGGCAGCGCCACACCCACGGCGCCTTTTTCCGGAAGTGCCGGATAAGCGGCAATGGCTGGGGATCATGAATGATGACGATGTCGTGATCGAGATGCATGCGCGCTGCGTTTTCGAAGACGACGTCCTCATAGATGTCGCGCTTGAGTTCATTGAAATTGATCTGGTCACCCTGCAGCGCGTTGTGCATCCGCTTTGTGATGTTGAAGAAGTCTGGCCGCCCCTGCAGTACGCGCCACCCGGTTCGGATGCCGGCACCGTTCATCAGCAGGGTTAGCGAAGAAAGCAGTTCGGCAACACCGCCACCGTAGTAGGTGGAATTGACGTTGATAACATGAAGGTCGCGCAGCTTGCTCGCCTTGCCCAGAATGCGGGCGACCGCTTCACGGCCGATGTACTGTTCATAGTCCTCGACGCGCGGAAGAGAAAATTCTTCCGTCTCGTTCCGTTCCATATCCGCTCCTGATTTCGCTTTGGCAGGTCCCTGGATGCATGGCCTGGTTGGCCGTTTTATTTCCGGCGGCGGAAAAGTGCGCCGGATTGTCACCAGGACAGGCTCACTGCGCAAGGGATTACCGCAAACCGGGTTGCAATACGTGCGCTTGTGAACAGCCGGCAGGCCGTTGAAATGACGATATTTACAGAGCAAGGCGTAGCGGTAACCCGAGAATACCGCTTTGACCTGCCGCAATGCATCGGCACCGCGAATGCGGTTTGCCGAAGTTGCCAAGCTTCACATTATCATCATAGTCTCGACGCATTCAGGCATGGCACGATAGTTCCGGATCTTTCTGGCGGTATGCCTGACGCCGCGCCCCTGGTTCGATAGCCGGCAACGGGAGACCGTCTTCATGCAGGCCTTCAAGGCAGAGACTCCCGGGTTCGTCACGGACACTGCCGGATTGCAGTGCCTTTTCGATGTGCTTGCCGATGAGGGCTATCGCGTTGTGGGGCCCACACTGCGCGATGATGCGATTGTCTATGGTGATATCGATGGTGTGACTGACCTGCCGTCCGGCTGGACCGACAGGCAGGCGCCGGGCCGGTACGCGCTTGAGCGGCGTCAGGACAATGCCTTGTTTGGCTATGCCGTGGGGCCGCACTCCTGGAAGAAGTTTCTCTTCCCGCCCATAGAGACTTTGTGGAGCGCGCACAGGGGCGCAGATGGCGCGATGTCCGTCACTGTGCCCGAACGGCCTGCGGACAAGTTCGCTTTCGTCGGCGTGCGCTCCTGCGAAATCCACGCCATGGCCGTGCAGGACAAGGTCTTTGGGGAGGGGGCCTATGTCGATGCGGCCTATGCGGCTCGGCGGTCTGATGCGTTCATCGTTGCCGTCAATTGCGCGGAGCCGGGTGGAACCTGCTTTTGTGTGTCGATGGAAACCGGCCCCCGCGCCGCGGAGGGCTTCGATCTGGCACTCACCGAATTGATTGACGCCGGGGAACCCATGTTCCTCGTCGAAACGGGAAGCGAGGCCGGGCGCCGTATTCTCGAGCAAGTGCCGCATGCCGCGGCAACGGCAGCACAAGCCGAGGCTGCCATGACCGTATCTGAACGGGCTGCGGCCCAGATGGGGCGCAGTCTCGATACCAGCGGCATCAAGGAACTGCTGCAAAGCAATCCTGAGCATTCGCGCTGGGACGATGTTGCAGCCCGGTGCCTGAGTTGTGCGAACTGCACCATGGTCTGCCCCACCTGTTTCTGTTCGACAGTGGAAGACCACAGCGACTTGACCGGCCAAAATGCCGAGCGGGTGCGCAAATGGGATTCCTGTTTCACGATGGACTTTTCCTACATCCACGGGGGCAGCGTCAGGGCCTCCGGCAGTGCACGTTACCGCCAGTGGATGACCCACAAATTGGCAAACTGGATCGACCAGTTCGGAACTTCGGGATGCGTGGGATGCGGGCGCTGCGTTACCTGGTGTCCGGTCGGGATCGATCTGACCGAGGAAGTCGCCGCGATCCGCGCGGTGCCGGATGAAGGGAGGAGCCGATGACCATGGAGACCATGGAGCAGATCCTGGGCCAGCAGGCCTTCTTTGCGGATTTCCCCGCGGCATTCGTCAAGCTGATCGCGGGCTGCGCGCGCAACCACCACTTCAAGGCCGGGGAATACCTCATCCGCGAAGGCGATCCCGCGGACCGGTTCTACCTCGTACGACAGGGCAGGGTTGCGCTGGAGATCACGGCGCCAGCGCGTGCGCCAATCATAGCCACGACGCTCGGCGAAGGCGAAATTGTTGGCGTCTCGTGGCTGATCCCACCGTACCGTGCGGAATTCGATGCGCGTGCCATGGAACCGGTTCGTGCTATCGGCATGAATGCCACGTGCCTGCGCGGAAAATGCGAGGCAGACCATCATCTGGGCTACGAGATGATGAAGCGGTTCCTGCCGGTCATGGTGAAGCGCCTGCACGCCACGCGGCTGCAGATCCTCGACGTCTACGGGCAGCGTTGATGGGGACGGAGGTTTTGAAAGATCCGTTCGTTCCGGAGATCTACCGTGTCGAAAGCGTCCGGCGCGAACTGGCCGACGCTGTGACACTGGAGCTTGCCCCGGTCTCCGGCAAGCGGCCGGATTTTCGGCCCGGTCAGTTCAACATGCTCTATGCTTTCGGGGTGGGCGAAGTTGCGATCAGCATGAGCGTGAGCGCGCACGAGGGCCCGGGCTTTGTCCACACCGTGCGCAATGCCGGTGCGGTCAGCGGCGCGCTGGCGCGGCTGGAGCCGGGATCGACGTTGGGCGTGCGCGGGCCGTTCGGCACGGGTTGGCCTGTCGCGGAAGCGGAAGGGCGTGACGTGCTGATCGTGGCAGGTGGTCTCGGCTTGGCACCGCTGCGGCCAGCCATTCAGGAAGTGCTGGCGCACCGCGAGCGGTTCGGCCGCGTGACAATCCTCGTCGGCTGCCGCAGCCCCTCTGAAATTCTCTACCAGCATGATCTGGAGCAGTGGAAGCAGCGGCTGGATGTGAACGTGGAAGTGACCGTGGATCATGCGGGGACCGACTGGCACGGCAATGTCGGCTTCGTCACCACGCTGATTCCGCGCTCGCCGTTTGATCCTGCTAACGTCGTCGCCATGGTCTGCGGGCCGGAAGTGATGATGCGTTTTGCCGCGACTGGCCTTCAAAAGGGGGGCGTGCCTGCATCCAGCATCTACCTGTCGATGGAGCGCAACATGAAGTGCGCGATCGGCCTGTGCGGCCATTGCCAGTTCGGCCCCGCTTTCATCTGCAAGGATGGTCCGGTCCTGCCGCTCGACCGGATCGCGGGTCTGCTCACCGTGCAGGAGGTCTGACATGGCGCCTCGTCCCAAGCTCGCCGTGTGGAAATTCGCTTCGTGCGACGGGTGCCAGCTCTCGCTGCTCGATTGCGAGGACGAACTGCTGGCTGTGGCCGGTGCGGTGGAAATTGCCAATTTCCCTGAAGCCTCGAGCGCGGTGGTGGAGGGGCCTTACGATCTCTCGCTGGTCGAAGGCTCGATAACGACACCGCATGATGCCGAGCGCATTCTGGCGGTGCGGGCGCAGTCGAAGTTCCTCGTCACTATCGGCGCCTGCGCGACGGCGGGCGGTATTCAGGCCCTGCGCAATTTCGCCGACGTGAAGGACTTCATCGCGGCGGTCTATGCCTCGCCGCAGTTCATCGACACGCTGGCGACGTCGACGGCGATTTCGGCCCACATCCCGGTCGACTACGAACTCCATGGATGCCCGATCAACAAGGTACATCTTGTCGAGGTGGTCTCGGCCTATCTCATGGGGCGCAAACCGGCGGTGGCCGCGCACAGTGTCTGCATCGAGTGCAAGCAGCGTGGAAATGTCTGCGTCATGGTGCAGGGCACGCCGTGCCTTGGCCCCGTCACCCATGCGGGCTGTGGCGCGATCTGCCCGGCCTACCGGCGCGGCTGCTATGGCTGCTATGGCCCGATGGAAACGCCGAACATGCCAGCCCTGACCCGCGAATGGCGCGAACTGGGGGCTGACGGGCGGGACATCCAGCGCGCCCTGCGCAGCTTTAATGCCTGGGCCGAACCCTTCCGCCAGGAGAGCGCGGCCCATGACGACTAAGACGATCAAGGTCGAATACCTCGCCCGTGTGGAAGGCGAAGGCGCGCTCGACCTCCATATCGAAGGCGGGCAGGTGACGAGTGCCAACCTGCGCATCTTCGAACCGCCGCGTTTCTACGAGGCATTCCTGCAAGGCCGCTCGCACATCGAACTGCCCGACATCGTTGCGCGCATCTGCGGCATCTGCCCGGTGGCGTACCAGATGAGTTCGGTGCAGGCGGTGGAAAATGCCTTCGGCGTGAGGGTCGAAGGGCAGCTCAGGGCCTTGCGGCGCCTGCTCTATTGCGGCGAATGGATCGAGAGCCATGCGCTGCATGTGGTCATGCTACACGCGCCCGATTTCCTCGGCTATCCCGACGCGATCCGCATGGCCGAGAAACATGGCGATATTGTGCGCAAGGGTTTGGCGCTCAAGAAGGCGGGCAATGCCATTCTGCGGCTGCTGGGCGGGCGGGAAATACACCCGGTCAATGTCCGGCCCGGCGGGTTCTACAAGGTGCCTACGAAGGCTGAACTTGTGCCGCTTGCAGAGGAATTGAAGGCGGCGCGGGACATGGCCGTCGATCTGGTGCGATGGGTTGCGACGTTCGATTTTCCCGACCTCGAACGCGATTACGAATTCGTCGCGATGCGCCATCCCGACGAATATGCCATCACCGAAGGCAGACTCATTTCCAACCGCGATATCGACATCGATATTTCGGACTATGAGACCGAGTTCGAGGAACGCCATGTTGCCCATTCCACTGCGCTTCATTCGCTGGTGAAGCGTCGCGGGGCCTATCTGGTCGGCCCGCTCGCACGCTATGCGCTGAACTATGACCGGCTGCCCGCATCGATCCAGTCGCTGGCGAGAGAAGGAGGGCTGGGGCCGGTGTGCCGCAATCCCTTCCACAGTATCGTCGTGCGCGCGCTCGAGACGGTTTTTGCCTGCGAAGAGGCCTTGCGTCTGATCGCAGCCTACGAAGTGCCGGAGGCGGCCTCCATCCCGCTCGAACCGCGCGCGGGCACTGGCTTCGGCTGCACCGAGGCCCCGCGCGGCATCTGCTGGCACCGCTACGAATTCGAGGCTGACGGCACTATCCGCAAGGCGCGCATCGTTCCGCCCACTTCGCAGAATCAACCCTGTATCGAGGAAGACCTCGCCGCTGTCGCTGCACCGATTGCCAGCGAGCCCGACGACGTGATCCGGCACTTGTGCGAGCAGTCGATCCGCAACTACGATCCGTGCATTTCCTGCTCGACGCATTTCCTGAAGCTGTCGGTGCACCGTTCGTGACGGGTGCGGCACGGCGCGTGCTGGTCCTGTGCATCGGCAATCCCGACCGGGGGGATGATGGGGCAGGGCCTGCCGTCGCAAAGGCTCTCGCGGGCGCCTTGCCGCCCGATGCCACGCTGATGACGCGCAGCGGCGACATGCTGGCGATGATCGAGGACTGGGACGGTTTCGACGCGCTGGTCTGCGTCGATGCCGCGGCGGGCGGAAGCGAGCCGGGTCGCATCCATCGCATCGATCTGGCCGAGGAAGAGCTGCCGCGCGACATGGCGTTCTTGTCGAGCCACGCCTTTGGTCTGGGCGAGGGCATTGCGCTCGCCCGCACGCTCGGTCTCGCCCCGCCGGTGATCATCGTTTTCGCCATCGAGGGATTGTGCTTTGACGGCGGCACGCAGATGTCGCCGCCAATTGCCGCCGCTGTTGCACCGGTTGCGGGGCAGATCATCGCCGAAGTGGCCAGATTGCAGGAGAGAGAACACCATGCATGAAACAGGCATCGTCCGCGATCTCGTCCGCCATCTCGAAGCAGTGGCGCGCGATTCCGGTGCAGAATCGATATCGGGCGTACAGGTCTGGCTGGGTGCGCTGAGCCAGTTTTCTCCCGAACATTTTCGCGAGCACTTCGACGACGAGGCGCGCGGCACGATGGCCGAGGGCGCGGCGCTGGACATTCTCACCTCCGATGATCCGGCTGATCCCGACGCTTTGCATGTGATGATCCGCAGCGTCGATCTCGAGGTTGCCGAGACGGAGGACTGACGGCGCGTGGCGGCTGCTCCATGCCTTGACGCCCATGCCGTCCAGCGGATCAGGCTGGACGTTGTGGGTGCAGTGCAGGGTGTGGGCTTCCGGCCGTTCGTTTACCGGCTGGCGACGGAAGAAGGGCTCGCGGGTTTTGTGCGCAACACCGGTGCCGGGGTCACGCTGGAAGTGGAAGGATGTGCCGAAGCGCTCGAACGGTTTCAGGTTCGCCTGCGCGGTGACATTCGGCCGCCTGCACGGATCCAGCGGCTGGACCGGTGCAGCCTTGAACCCGTCAGGCAAGGCGGCTTTGCGATCCAGTCCAGCGATGCGGATGGCGCGCCGTCGGCCTGTGTCCTGCCCGATCTCGCCATGTGCGAGGAATGCCGCGCAGAGGTCTTCGATCCGGCGAACCGGCGCTATCGCTATCCCTTCACCACCTGCACGCATTGCGGTCCGCGTTACAGCATCATCGAGGGCATTCCCTATGACCGGGCTCGGACGGTCATGCGGCATTTTGCGATGTGTCCGGCGTGCCGGGCGGAATACACTGATCCCGCCTCGCGCCGGTTCCACGCCGAGACCAACGCCTGCCCGGACTGCGGCCCGCAACTGGCTTTGTGCGATGCAGGGCGAAACGTCCTGTCCACGCGGGGTGATGCGTTGGAGGGTGCTGCCACTGCGTTGAGTGAAGGGCGCATCGTCGCGCTGAAGGGGTTGGGCGGGTTCCAGCTTCTCGTCGATGCCCGCAACGAAGCGGCGGTGGCGCGCCTGCGTGAGCGCAAGCGCCGTCTGGCCAAGCCTTTCGCGGTCATGGCCGGCTCCATCGATCAAGCCTTGGCAATCGCGTATGTCTCCGAGCAGGAACGGGAAGCGCTGATGTCCTCAGCGGCTCCCATCGTGCTGCTCCGGGCGCGCGGGGACAGTCCCGGGCAACTGGCGCCGGGCATTGCGCCGGGCAATCCGAACATCGGCCTGATGCAGCCAGCGACGCCGCTGCATGGCCTGCTTCTGGAGGCCCTCGGATTTCCCGTCGTCGCCACCAGTGGGAACCGCAGCGGGGAACCCATGGCGGCGGACGATGCCGAAGCCTTTGCCCGGCTTGCCGGCATTGCCGACCTTTTCCTGACGCACGATCGTCCGATCGTAAATCCCGCCGATGACTCGGTCATGCGCCGGATCGCGGAGGACATGACAGTGCTGCGCTGTGCTCGCGGACTGGCGCCATTGGTGCTGGCCGATCCGCAGCAGGACGCAGCCGTTCTTGCTCTTGGCGGGCACATGAAGAACGCCGTTGCTTTGGGGCGGGATGGAGAGATCGTGCTAGGGCCCCACATCGGGGATCTGGCGTATGTGGAATCGCGCACGGCGTTTGTCCATTCGATTGCACGCATGCAGCAGCTATATGGCGCGGAGGCAGCAGTTACCGCGTGTGATACGCATCCGGATTACCACACAACGCGCCTCGCGGAGAGCGGCGGGGCCGCTGTTTGCGCCGTGCAACATCACCAAGCGCACATCCTCTCCGCGATGGCCGAGAACGGGATCTCAGGTCCCGTTCTCGGGGTCGCTTGGGACGGCACCGGGTTTGGTGCTGACGGTACCGTGTGGGGGGGGGAATTCCTTGAGGTTGAGGGGAGTGGCTATCGCCGCTTGGCCCACTTTCTTCCGTTCCGCCTGCCGGGTGGTGAAGCGGCCGTCAAGGAGCCACGGCGGACGGCGCTGGGCGTCCTTCATGGCGTGTATGGGAGCGCATTGTGGGACAGCGACGCGCTACGACCGCTTCTCGATTTTGGGCCGGGCGAGTGGTCGATGCTGCGCAGCATGATCGATCGCGGTGTCAATGCGTCGGTAACGTCCAGTGCAGGCAGGTTGTTCGATGCCGTCGCAGCTATCCTGAAACTCTGCCAGCATGCCTCGTTCGACGGCGAGGCGGCGATGGCGGTGGAGTTTGCGGCGGAGTCGGCTGCGGGCGTGCATCGCTTACCCCGCCCCGTAGTGGTATCTGATGGCGAGATGCGGTGTATCGACTGGCGGCCCATGCTGGCAGAGGCCGCCGATGCCTGTATGGCCGGAATTCCGGCGGGCGAGATCGCAGCCGGTTTTCACCACTGGCTCGCAGATGCTATTCTTGAGATTGCCTGGCACACTGGCTTCCAGCAAGTCGTCCTGAGCGGGGGCTGCTTCCAGAACGCTCTATTGACCGAACTGGCCATGGCCCGTTTGCAGGAGGCAGGTTTTGAGGTTTACCGTAACATTCGCGTGCCGCCGAACGATGGCGGGCTGGCGGTGGGGCAGGCGGCCTGTGCCGCGCGGCGGATGAATGAGGTGACGGGCTGATGTGCCTTGCGGTTCCCGGGGAGCTTCTTGAGGTGGCTGGCGACGATCCGCTGACCCGCGAAGGCCGCGTGGCCTTTGCCGGTGTCGTGCGGCGCGTGAACCTGGCCTATGTTCCGGAAGCCCGTGCCGGAGACTACGTGCTGGTTCACGCCGGTTTCGCTATTGCCGTGATCGACGAAGCCGAAGCCTTGCGCACTCTGGCCTTGCTCGACGAGATCGGGCTTGAGGGCGGTCAGTGAAACACCTCGACGAATACCGCGATCCGGAAACCGCGCGGCGTTATGCGGATGCTGTCGCCGAGATCGTGACGCGGCCTTGGACGATCATGGAAATCTGCGGCGGACAGACCCATTCCATCGTCCGGCACGGTATCGATCGCATGCTTCCGGACGGAGTCACCTTGCTACACGGCCCCGGCTGCCCCGTCTGCGTGACGCCGCCGGGCATGATCGATGCAGCCATTGCGATCGCCAGCCGTCCCGAAGTGATCTTCTGCTCGTTCGGAGACATGCTGCGCGTTCCTGGCAATGATCGCAGCCTGCTGGCGGCCAAAGCCAGAGGCGCGGATGTGCGCATGGTTTATTCCCCGGTCGATGCCGTGAAAATCGCGCAGGACAACCCCGGGCGCGAGGTGGTGTTTTTCGCCATTGGCTTTGAGACCACGGCTCCGGCCACGGCGATGGCGGTGTTGCAGGCGCAGGGCATGGGGGTTGGCAATTTCTCGTTGCTGGTCAGCCATGTTCTGGTGCCGCCGGCAATGGAAGCGCTGCTGAGCGATCCTGCCAATGGCGTGCAGGGTTTCCTGGCCGCGGGTCACGTCTGCACGATCACGGGATACAAGGACTACGAACCGATCGCACGGTGCCATCGTATCCCGATCGTGGTTACGGGTTTCGAGCCGGTTGATCTTCTGCAGGGCCTCTACATGGTGATCCGGCAACTCGAGGACGGACGCTGCGAGGTTGAGAACCAGTACAGCCGCTCCGTTCGCCCGGAAGGCAATCCGGAGGCACGTGACGCCGTGGGCCGGGTCTTCGGCGTGCAGGCACAGGACTGGCGCGGCATGGGGCGTATCGAAGCGAGCGGTCTAGGCCTGTCGGAGCGCTTTGCCGCCTTCGATGCGCTACACCGCTTTCCCATGATTACTCCAGGCGCCGAGCGTGCCAGCGAATGCATCAGCGGTGAAGTGCTGCGCGGTGCGCGCAAGCCAAGCGACTGTCCCGCTTTCGCCAAGGGTTGCACACCCGAGCATCCGCTGGGCGCGACGATGGTCTCTTCGGAAGGGGCATGCGCGGCCTACTACCGTTACCGGCGTCCGGCATTGGCGGCCACGGTATGACCAGTGGTTTCGCCTTCTCGCCAAGTTGCCCGGTGCCGGATGTCGACAGCGAGTGCATCGAACTGGCCCATGGCGCCGGGGGGCTTCTGACCCATCGCCTGATCGAGGATATTTTCCGCCCGGCCTTCGCGCAGTCTCCAGAAGACCTGACGCATGACGGTGCGCTGGTCGATGTGCCTTCCGGCCAGCTGGCCTTCACGACCGACAGCTATGTGGTCCAGCCTCTGTTCTTTCCGGGGGGGGACATCGGTTCGCTGGCCGTGAACGGCGCGGTCAACGATCTGGCCATGTGCGGCGCGCGACCTGTCTGTTTGAGTGCCGGGTTCGTGATCGAGGAAGGTTTCCCGATCCGCGACCTGCGCCGCATTGCGGGCTCGATGCAAAGCGCCGCACAGGCTGCCGGGGTCCGCCTTGTGACGGGCGACACGAAGGTGGTGGAGCACGGCAAGGGCGATGGGGTCTACATCAATACCTCGGGCATCGGTGCGGTTGTGACGCCTGCGCCAGTCTCGCCTGCGCAAGTGCGCCCCGGCGACAGGATCATTGTGAGCGGCGATATCGGCCGCCACGGCATGGCCATCATGGCGACGCGCGAAAGGCTGGGCTTCGAGCCACCCATCGTCAGCGACTGCGCTCCGGTTATGTCGCCCGTGCTGCGGCTGATCGAGGAAGTCATACCGCTCCATTGTCTGCGCGATCTGACACGCGGCGGGCTGGCGACCGCCCTTCTCGAGATCGCACAGACGGCGGGTGTTGCGATGTTGCTCGAGCAATCGGACATCCCCGTCTCGCCACCGGTGCGCGGGGCTTGCGAGATACTCGGGCTCGATCCCCTCTATGTTGCCAATGAAGGGCGCTTCGCTGCGCTGGTTCCGCCCGACGCAGCGGTTGCGGCTCTTGCGGTGCTTAGGGATTTCGATCCCAGCGCGGCCATCATTGGAACCGTCGAGGAAGCGGGTGCAGTGGGAAGTGTCGCGCTGCGGACGCTGGGGGGCAGCTATGCTCTCGATCTCCTCGCTTGCGAGCAATTGCCGCGGATCTGTTGAGCGCTTTGTCGCAATCGCGACCTGCTCGCAGGAATTGTCGCGTTTGATCCTTCTTGGGGTCCCGGAATCCCGCAGTTTTGCGTCGATTTCAGCGTGGCGCGAAACTTGCTTCTCCTTCGGCAAGGAGACAGCGGATGCAGACGGACGTACCATTCGAGGGCATCAACTTTGGTTCCCTGCCCGATGAAGTCGACGAACTTCTCCAGGCCGGCGTGCTGGCGCACCGGCAGGACAAGGCGGCGGCCGATGCCCTGTTCCGGCAGGCGCTCGCACTCGATCCCACCGCGCTGCCCACGTATTTCTGCCTGTACAAGATCCATACCTATTCGGGCCGTCTCGATCAGGCCAAGGCAATGGCCGAGGCCGGGCTGGCGGAGGCTGCACGGCAGGCGGGCTGGAGCGGGGACTGGCGGTTGTGGCTGCCCAGAATTCCACTGCGGACTGGCCACGACGATCCCGGCCGCTTCGCGCTTTACACGCTGAAGGCGCTTGCCTTCATTGCTTTGCGCGACGGGCGGTCCGCCGATGCTGCCGAAATGCTGGAAACGTTGCGTCAGCTCGATCCGCAGGGCGAGGTGGGCTGGCCGGTCGTGGCCGAACTGGCAGAAGGGTGCGCGGCATGAAGCTGGCGGTAGAACGCGCGCACCTTGATGCCCTGATCGCCGCGTTCGCTGAACTTGAGCCGCTGCGTGCGCAATTGCGCTTCGGGGAGAAGGCCGAAGTTCCGGTTGCCCAGCTTTCCGATGCGCAGTGCGCGTTCTTGGGCGATCTTTATCGCGGCGCTGGGGCGGAATATCAGGTGCGGGCGGCGCAGCTCACCACCTTGCGCGGTGTGCTGGGCAATGCCGGCAAACGCTACAGCGCCAATGACCTTGAGGACTTCCTCACCGATTTCGTACGCTATCTGCTTACCGATGGCCTGCGCGGCTGGCTGTTCAGTGCGGACATTTCGCGCCGCCCATTGCCCTATGTTGTCACCCGGCTGGACTACACCCCGACCACCAATGACGAGAGCGGTAAAATCTTCGTCGAGCTCAAGGCCAATGCCAAGGGCACGCTGGTCACCAATGTGTTCCGCGTAACTGCGGGCGACATCGACGAGCGCACCTTGGGTGAGGTTCTGGTGGGGAAGGGCTTCCTCAAGGAAACGCCTGATCTGATTGCAGCCTACGATGCCACGGCTGAGCGCTATTTCGCATGGCGCGGGCGCTATGGGGAACAATTCGCCGCGCAGGGCCGTGCGTTCTACGCCGAAGACCCCACGTCCGCGCGTCGCGACACGGACTGGACGCGCAAGGATGTGGTCGTGCTCTCCGCCTCGGGCGGCAAGGCCCGGCTGGTCAATGACGAGGGCATCCTGACAGAACGTTCGCTGACGCTGGACGTGCCGGGCGAAATTCTGGCCTCGTACCTGCGTCGCGCGGGCAAGAGCAACCAGTATGACAACGAGGAGGAAATCCGCCTCCTCGCTTCGGGCATCCCGGCGGACATGTTCATCGACGTGCCGGTTCATGCCTTCGTGCTGATGTTCCATCTCGACCTGCACCACTACGTCTGGGCGCATGTCGACGACATGGAGCCCTATGCCTACCAGCCCGCGCTCAAGGGCAAGCTGGTGCTGCCGCCCGAGCAGACTGACCTGATCGACATCCTCACCGCCGAGATGGACGTGCTGATGGACGATATCGTCGAGGGCAAGTCGGGCGGCACCACGGTGCTCTGTGCGGGCCCTCCGGGCGTGGGCAAGACGCTGACGGCGGAGGTTTATTCGGAGATCATCCGGCGTCCGCTCTACCGCGTCCATTCGGGCCAGCTGGGCCTCAATGTCACGCAGATGGAGGCTTCGCTCAAGGACGTGCTCACGCGCGCGCAGCGCTGGGGCGCGGTGATGCTGATCGACGAGGCGGACGTCTACATCAAACGGCGCGAGGACGACATGACGATGAACGCGGTCGTCGGCGTGTTCCTGCGGGTGCTGGAATACTTCAACGGGTTGCTGTTCCTCACCACCAACCGCGTGGACGACATCGACGAGGCCATCGTCTCGCGCTGCATCGCGCTCATCCGCTATCACCAGCCGGACCGGGAGAGCCGCGCGCGGATCTGGCGGGTTATGGTTGATCAGTTCGGTCTGGCCGTCTCCGATCCCCTCGTCGAGCAACTGGCGGACCTGTTTCCCGAAGCGAGTGGCCGCGACATCAAGGGGCTGGCCAAGCTGACCGCCAAATACTGTAGTCACAAGGGCGTGCCGCCGGGCCTCGAGGTGTTCCAGCGCTGCTCCATCTTCCGCGGCATGGATATGCACATGGTCCAGCGACAGCCGGCTTGAGCAACACTGCACCAAGGTTCGAAGAATGAAAGTTTAAAAACCAAAAGGGAGAAGTAACGATGAGTGAAGTACTGGACGAAAAGCTGAGTGCCCAGGATTACAACGACATCTGGTATCTGGTGGATTACTACGGAAGTAACATGTGGAACCCTGAAAAAGTGCAGCGGCTGCGCATGTTGATCAAGGACGCCGAGAAGGCCGCAGCGGAATAAGAGAGCGGGATAGTTACCGCACTTGAAGAGCCACTGCTGGCCGATGGGATGCGGGAGAGGATGTCGGGGGTACAACGACACAGGTCAATCATGGACAGGAGCTAGCCATGGCCACGTTTATCAAGATGACACAGGACGGCCGGAAGGTCGAAGTCATAGGTCTTGCCGTGACGCTGGATGGCAAGCCGGAGTCTATGGACGTCACCGACATCCTCACCCATCCCCGAATGGTGCAGATCCGGTCCTGCGCGCCCGAGGCAACGCATGTGGCCGGTCGTATCTCATTGACGCGGGACGAGGCGGAAAAGGCCAAGGCTGCGCTCTATGAGAATCAGGCGCAGTTTACCTCTGATCCCCGATACGCGCAGGCGCGTTTTCAGGCCGCCATCAACAGCAAGGCCTGGCAGGAAGGGATCGAGTAATCGGCTTCTGAGAGGCGCTCAGTTGATCGTTCGCAGCTCGTCGAACGCCTGACCGAGCGCCCCGAGATCGATTTCGACAGCCGCCGGAGCGAGGCCGTCGGTACCGTCGAACCATTCGTCGATCAGGTCCGGCTCTGCCAGCGTAAGCGCGAGAGCCTGGTTGAGTTCATACAGGCCCCATGGCAGGCCACGGTCCCTCAAAGCCGCCTGTAGCGCGCTCTGTACCAGTGCCCTGAGTGTCAGGTGCGGTTCAGAGACGCCAACCTCGATGTCCTCGCCGCTTGCGGCCGCGCGGCATTGTTCCTCGGAAAAGGCGGCATGGCCCCTGCAGGCGAGCGTGCGGACAGGGTGCAGAATGCAGGCCCCGTCAATCAGCATGGGGCAGGGGCGGCCCGATGTCAGCCTTTCCTGCTCCGACCTGCCGCGCGTCGCCTCCTCCGCCAGCACGATCCGCCGGGTCAGCTGCAACTGCTCGCCTTGGGGCGTTGCTTCCACCATGCGGATATAGTGGGCCATCAGGAACACTTCTGGCGCGGTAGCGGTGACGCGCAGCGTGCAACAGGTCGGGCAGCCTTTGGTGCAGGCCGTCTGCGGCTGGCTTTCTGTCTGTGCATCAATGTTGCCTTCGAACCAGTCAAAGGCGCTTTCGGCCAGGGTAATTGCCGCTGCCGTGCCAGTGGCCGCTTCGTGCCCCAGGATGCGGCCGAAACCTTCGCGCATCTCGTGAAAAAACTCGACTGGCTGGCCGCTCATGGTGGTTCCCGTGCAAAAAGGAAACTGTAGCGTGTGATCCCCAATTGACGTTTGATGGAGATCAATCTCGCAGGGCTGCGCGATGGCATGGACCTTGCTGTATCTCGGGTGCCGGTCTGCGGGCCGACACGCCAGCCGGGGAGTGAACGATGGCAGATGCGCAAGGGTATTTCGTTGATTGGAATGGAAATTTACGCAGTACCGACGACCCCGGCGAGGACTTCACGTGCGATGTGGACAATGTGGCCCGCTATGTCGCGGTCATGACACCCAGAGGCACGCTCGTCCATGAAGCGACATTGTACCGTACGCTGGAGGACATTGTGAAAGCGGGCATCAAGTCGCAGCTGGTACCGGGCACGGTATCCTGGGGCAAGCCGGACTGATATCAGAATCATTGACGCCTCCTGTTGCCGGGCACAGCTTGGCCTGCAGCGGCGTTCGCATAACCAATCGAGAGGAGAGCAGCCGATGTTTATCGCCATGAACCGTTTTCAGGTGATCCGCGGCGAGGAAGAGGCTTTCGAGACGGTCTGGAAGACCCGTGACAGCCATCTGCATGAAGTGCCCGGTTTCGTCGAATTCCACCTGCTTCGCGGGCCCGAGGCGGAAGATCACACGCTGTTCGCTTCGCACACCGTATGGCAGTCCAAGGCCGACTTCGAGGCGTGGACGACCTCCGAGGCATTCCGCAAGGCTCATGCCGGTGCCGGGGACCGCAAGCCGCTCTACATTGGCCCGCCGAAATTCGAGGGCTTCGAGGTGATCCAGACCGTCGGCGTTGCGGACGCCGTAAGCTAGGATCACGGTATGAACGCTCTGGCCGAGGCTGCGCCCGAGGCGCAGGCCTTTCGCTATTTCGTCACCTATTCAGGTGTCGATCTGCCGTTCCGTCTCGTTGGGCCCATCGACGAAGGGCAGATTGCGAACCGCAACACCTTCATCCGGGCTTGGTTCGATGATGCTGAGCGGTTGGCCGGTTTCGACAAGCTGGTTTATGGTGAAGTGGAGTTGTCTCACCGTTACGAATACGGTGCGGATGGCGCACTTGCGCGTGCGCTTGTGACGATGATCGACGAGGACCCTGTTGAAATGAACTTTGAGGACTCGCCCACCGGATGACGGAAGCCAATGTGAGCATGTTCGAGCGGATCGGCGGGGAGCATACCATCGACCGCCTCGTCGAATCCTTCTACCACCGCATGGACACGCTGGTCGAAGCGCGCGGCATCCGCGACATGCATGATCCGGATCTTGAGCCGGTGAAGCGCGTGCTCAAGCGCTACCTCACCGAATGGCTGGGCGGTCCCGATCTCTATTCTTCGGAGCGCGGGCATCCGCGCCTGCGCCAGCGGCACATGGGCTTTCCCATCGGCGATGCCGCGCGTGATGCCTGGATGTTGTGCATGGACGGCGCGCTAGCAGAGACCGTGGCGGACGAAGGCGCATGCCAGAACATCCGGGAGTCCATGAAGAAGCTGGCCGACTGGATGCGCAACCGGCAGGACGCGGAGGAGGGCTGAGCCTCCTCCGGGCAGTCCCGCTCAGTCGGATGTGATCATCACTTCCGGATGCGCGTCCGGCTCTTCGAGGTGCATGCCGTCTTCGTCGGTCAGCGTATCGTCGATGATGCAGATGTCGCCATCGTCGATGATCAGTTCGATCGGCTTCAGGCTCTTGCCCTTGGCCGGGCCGATGAAGCACTTGCCGTCCTCGATGTCGAACAGGTCGCCATGGGCGCTGCACTTGAGGAAATTGCCTTCCTCGTCGAAGAACTCGCCCGTGCCGGTGTCGAGGCGCTTGCTGTCATGAGGGCAGGCGTTTTCGTAGGCGAGGTATTTGCCTCCCTTGCGGGTGACGATGATGGGCCAGGGTTCCATCTTCCCGTCGATCGTGCGGGCGAGCACGAAGCTGCGCACGTCCTCTTCCTGCACTTCCACGGTTTCGCAGATGACGAACAGTTCACTCATGGTAGTCCTCCGTCCAGAGGGTTGGGAAATCGTCAGGCACTTTCAGTGGTCTTACCGAGCCGGCCGGGGTCGTAACCTTCCTCGCGCAGCACGCGGTAGACCGCGTCGCGTCCCAGCATCAGCTGGTAGTGCTTGAGCAGGCGCGGCGGCAGCGGCACGTCGGTCATGTCGGCCCAGAACTCGACGTAGAACAGGATCGGGTCCGCCACGCTGAAAGCACCCAGCGCATAGCCCTCTTCATCGAGCATCGCGGCGGCTTCATTCAGCGCGTGGCTGGCGATTCGGCGTCCCTCTGCCATGGCCTGCGCTGCTTCCTCGAGATCGCAGCTGTAAGCTTCCGGCACGAAGATCCGCGCAAAGCCCAGTCCGTGCACGTTTTCCGTCACATGGCGCATGATCTTGCGGGCACGGTCCTGCAGGGCCGGGTCGGCGGGCCAGTAGCGGCCACGGCGGCAATTGCGCCCGAGCCACTCGGCGATCGAGATCAGGTCGGTCAGCACACTGCCGTCACGCAGGCGCAGGCTGGGAATAGTCCCGCGCGGATTGATCGCTAGGTATTCGGGCTTGCGGTTTTCCCCGGCGGGGATGTTTATCACCGCAACCTCGAACACTTCCTCGACTTCCTCGAGCAGGATGTTGGCTGCCGTCGAGCACGAACCCGGCGCCATGTAGAGGCACATGTTGGCCATCAGGCTGCTCCCACGCTGACGTCCGGGCCATGGCAGCCCAGCAGCAGCAGGTTGGCATCCTGCGAGAATTCCACCCATGCGGCGGCGATATCGCGCAGCATGGCGTTCACGTATTCCCGTGGCGGCTTGTGCTCGTCGGGGAAGTTGGAAAGCGCGCAGGACGTCGCGTTGAATTCCATGACTTCCGCGATCAGCCCGTCGAGGAAGGGCTTGAACGGGGCTTGCACGGCGGGAAGCAGGCTTGACCGGCCTTGTGATACCGAAGCGCCTGCTCCGTCGAAGGACAATTCACCGAGCTGCTTGAGCGCGTTTGCGAAGACCTCTTCGGCGGCGGCCAGCAGCGCACGCTGCGTGAGTTGTTCGCGCTCCTGCCGCATCAGGCTGCGCGACAGGGTGGCGCGATAGGTCGAGAACCCTGGCGCACGCTGGTCCGCGATCCATTCACCGAAGCTTTGCAGGGACGCGGCGTTCACCGGCCGGGAAAGCAGGTCGGCGCGTTCGTGCGCTTCGCGGATCGCCAGCGCGGTTCGATGGGCGGAATCGAGAGCACCTTCGAGGTAGCCGGGATCGTGCGCTGCCGTCTCGGCGCCGGCGAAGTAGAGCTTCTCGGCCCAATAGGCTCCGCGCAGCACGCTGTCGGCGACAGGAGGATGGTCGTCTGGCGCCTGAGCGAGATCGGCGGTGCTGCAGGTGAACGGCTCGGCGGCCCAGTCCTGATAGTACTGCACTCGTGTTTCCAGTTCGGTGCCGTATAGCTGGGTCAGCTGGCTGGCGATCAGCATCGGCAGGCCTTCGACGAAATCGCGGCGCAGGGCAGGGCTGAGGCTTACAAAACCGCCAATGCCGGCACGATCGCCCGCAGCGTCGCAGGCATCCCAGGTCTCGGCGAGCACGGCCTGTTCGTGAGTCACGAAAGCGGATCCCGACAGGCCTGCCTCGCGCCAGACGGGACTGGCGCAAGCGACCCCGGTCTTTGCCGATGTCGCCATCCAGGTCTGCGTGTGTTGCAGAGCCGACAGGGTCGCCCGGTCCAATGTGGGAGAAAATGTCAGGGACCCGACAAGCCGCGGCGGCAGGGCCATGACGCAACGCTGTGCCAGAACTTCGCCATTGCCCGCGCCGGAGCACCATGTCAGGCGCACATGATTGCCCTCGTTGAACAGGGCCTGGACGATGTGGCCGAGCCGGATTTCGGTAGATGAAAGGCGCGCGGCAAGGGCCTTCGTCAGCTGCGCCATGCCTCCGACCAGGCGATGTGCACCATCGTGAAGCGGGAGGTCCGAGGTCCGCTGCGGCCCTTTGTCGACATCCGTCAGCGACAGGTTCTGTTCCGTATCCCTTTGCGGGAATGACGGAATTTCAAGGCGTTGTGCAAGCGCGGCGACGAAGGGCTGGCGGTGGGGCCAGAACCATGTCGGTCCGAGATCGACGGCAAGGCCGCTTTCCGGATCGATCTCCGTCAGAATGCGCCCGCCGAGGCGCTCGCGCGCTTCCAGCACGACTACGGACTGGCCCTGAGCTTCCAGCAATTCGGCCAGCGCAAGCCCGCTCAGGCCTGCTCCGACTATGGCGACGTCGTACATGGCTTACTCCCCGGCACTTTGTTGCGTCGGAGCATGCCAAGCAAGAACCGGGCAATTTCGACCGATGGCATGAAACTTGTTTGCAAAAAAAGATTGTAATGGTCCGATTTGCAGGAAGGTACAGTGCTCATGCTCGATATCGCGGAAGGGAATTTGCGGGAACGGGCAGAGGTAGTTCTGGCCTATCATCGCCGGACCAAGCATCGGCAGGATGGCTATGCCGCTGGGCCGGAAACACTCGACTGGGACGCCCAGCCATCTCCCTACCGGCATTTCGCGGGCGCGCCGGTGACGTTGCTGCCGCTGGTGTCGGACGGGATCGAAACGCCGTTCGCGGCCTTGACCGGACAATGTCCGGTTACGCCTGTAGCCCCTGACGTCCGCAGCGTCGGTGCGCTGCTGGAATTATCGCTGGGCCTTGCTGCCATCAAGGAATATGGGCCGGACCGCTGGGCGCTGCGCTGTAACCCTTCCAGCGGAAACCTCCATCCGACCGAAGGCTATATCGTCGCGCGCGGGATCGGCGGCATCCCGGATGGAGTTCATCACTACAGGCCGGCTGAGCACGGGCTGGAACTGCGGCGCTCAACGATCCTCGAACGGCCCGGCCTCTGGATAGGCCTGAGTTCGATCCACTGGCGCGAGGCCTGGAAATATGGCGAGCGCGCCTTCAGGTATTGCCAGCTCGATGTAGGTCATGCTCTTGGCGCGATTGCGGCTGCTTGCTCATTACTGGGGTGGCGAGCGCGCGTGGTGCCGGGGATCGGGACGGACGCGCTTGGCGCGCTGCTCGGGCTGGACCGCGAGCACGAATTCGGGCGCGCCGAACGGGAAGACCCGGAAGTCCTTGTCCACATCGAGGCCGATCCGAAGCAGGCTGCGGGCGGCGACATACCTGCCCCGAAATGCGTCGGCGAACCGCGCTGGGCGGGCGTCGCCAATCTTCTCGATCCGCACCCGATGTATCGCTGGCCAACGATCGACAGCGTGGCCGAAGCCAGCCGTGGCAGGATCGGGAGCCTCGACTTGCTCGGCAATGCACCGGCATCGGATGCGCCGGACGCCCGCGCGACCGAGATCATTCTGCAGCGTCGCAGCGCCCAGCGCTATGCGCGCGATCATGCAATGAATTTAGGAACTTTTTCGCGCGTACTCGATTCCGCCTCGCAAGTGCTGGGGGAGAGCGAACTGCATCTGCTGGCCTTCGTGCACAATGTGGAGGGGCTGGAAAATGGGCTGTACGCCTTGCCAGCCCATGCGACGGACGAAACCCGCCTTCGTGCTGCGATGGAAGGCGATCTCGCTTGGCAGGAAGTGCCTGAGTTGCCCGGTGTTCCGGCGCTCCGGCTGCTCGCGAAAGGAGACTTCCGCAAGCTGGTGCGGGCCTTGTGCTGCCATCAGCCCATTGCTGCGGATGCCTGCGTCACCTTCAGCATGATTGCCGATTTTGGCGATGCGATTGCCGCGGACCCGTGGCGTTATCGCAAGGTACACTGGCAGGCGGGTCTGATTGGACAACGGCTCTACCTGGAAGCGGAAGCCTCGGGGCACGCCGGAACAGGGATCGGCTGCTTTCTCGACGACGAAATCCACCGTGTGCTGGGGCTGACCGGCGAGACGTTCCAGACGGTATATCACTTCGCCATGGGACGGGCCCTGACCGACGGGCGCATCAGTTCAGTACCCGCCTATCCGGGACGTTTCCGGCTCGAAGCGCGCCTGTAGTAAGGCCAGCTTTTAGTCAGGGCTGCTTGCGGCCCTTCATGCTGAGCCGCCAGTCGGGCGGGAACTGCCGGTCGTTGTCCTTCACGGCGTTGGCGAGGCCTTTCTCGAAAGTCTCGGCATCGACGCCGATCCCGGTGTCGGCATCGGGCTGCATCATCGGCAGCATCGATTCCAGCCAGCCCGACATGATCGAGCCCATGTATTCGCCCTGCTGCTGCTTGAAGACCTCGAAGAACATCTTCTGCATGACCACCGTGTCGACCGGGCGGTTGCGGGCACAGGCAAGGGCGTATTTCATCGTTTCGGCCTCCAGCTTTTCGCGCGGGACGACGGAGTTGACGAAATGCAGCTCCTTCATCTCCTGCGCGGTGAAGGGGCGGCCGGTGAAGACCATCTCCATGAAGGGTCTGAGGCCCATCATCAGCGCCCATTGCCACATCCTGGCTGCCCAGCCAACGTAGCGGAAGGCGGAGTGGCCGAACAGCGCATCATCGGAGGAGACAATGATGTCGGCATCGGCGCACTGATAGAAGTGCCAGCCGTAGCAATAGCCCTTGCACTCGACGATCGAGATCTTCTTGAAATCCTGCAGGCTGCGCAGGCCCGCGTTGGAATTGGCGTAGAGGTTGGTGATGTTGGCAAGATAGCGGAACGAGCCCTTGGGAGGGTAGTTCACGCCTTCATTCTCGCCGATGCGGAATTCGGGCAGACAGGAATAGTCCGGGTCTTCGCTCCACATACCGTCCATTTCCGGCAGGTCTGCGCCGCTACCGAGGTGGTTGCCGACGCCGCGCACGATCAGCACTTTCACATCGTCGTCGACATTGGCCCGCATGACCAGGTCGGCGAAGCGCTGGCGGGCAGCTATTGTTGGTGCATTCAGCGCTTCCGGACGGTTTAGCGTGATCGTCGCGATCTTGGTCGCAGGGTCTTTTTCATAAAGGACGATCTCCTCTGCCGGCGGGCGTTTCGTTGCAGTCGTTCCCATCGGCTTGTGAACTCCGTCTTGGTGAGGCGTTGAACTTTTGCTTCGACAGAGGGGTTAAATATGCGGGCCGCGGCTGCAAATGCGATTGTCTGGAACGAACCTGAGTCTTGTTCTGTGCGGTTAATAGCCTTGCATGGAAACGGGTAAGGGGACAAACTCGCCCAAGTCGAACCGCGTTCCGGGTAACCGGACATCAAAAGAACATGTCGCGGTGAGGTGAGGAGGAGAGAACTGGCCCATGGCAAGCCCGATTGCGACGGCAGCGGCAAGCGCACCGGAGTCCACACCTGTCATATTCGACCCATGCCAGCCGGTAGGGCGTGCTGTATCGCCCGGCGTGAGCAGGGCGCGTACTCCAGGGTATAATCAGCGCCAGCGGCGTTCGACCATTCTCGCCACGATCCGGCGTCTGCTGAAAGAGGATGGACTCGACGGCGTGACGGTTCGCCGGATCGCCGAACAGTCCGGCCATGCAGTCCAGACGATCTACAATCTCGTTGGCCCGCGCGATCTGGCGATTACCGAGGCGATCAACGAATACTCGATTTATGTGAACCTGACGGCCACCCCCGATCCTTTCGATCCGGAAGTCCCGTCGGCGATGCTTGACCGGGAACTGAAATCGATCCGCATCAATCCCGAATTCAGCCGCAATGTGTGCCTGATCTATTTCTCGGACGCGCGGCAGATTTTCTACGATTTCCGCGAACAGCAGATCAAGACAATGCACCGCTTCCTGATGCAGCAGCAGCGCTCCGGCGTGGTGCGCAATGATATCAGTGCCCGGCTGCTCGCCGAGCAACTCATGCTCTATCTGGGGGCCACTTGTGTCGAATGGGCAGACCGCAACCTTGATTTCGACGAGTTGAGCGAACGGCTCTCCGGGGGCTATGAAACTATCATGGCGGGCGCCATTTGCCGGGGCGACTTGCGGATCAACCGGGACCTTCCGGGCACGACGCGTTCAGCGCCTGACAGCCGCTTCGTCTAGGCTGGAACAAGCGAAACGAACGTTCTTGCATTAGGCGGAGCAGCGCGTCTCGCCCGGTTGAGGCGGTTTGCAGGCGGGTGATACGCGAGGGGAGTTATCCCCTTGCGAGGCCCCTGAATGCCGATCGATCATCTTTATGAACTAATTAGCGTGCGGGCCGCATGAGTGATTTGCTGCGGTTCGACGGCCGGGTTGCGGTGGTGACCGGAGCAGGCGGGAATCCCAGTCTTGGCCGCGCTCATGCCATGTTGCTGGCTGAACGCGGTGCAAGCGTCGTGGTCAACGATATCGGTCATGATCCGGAAACGCCGGGCTATACGGGGCGGGCGGATGCCGAGGCAGTGGCGCAGGAAATCCGCGAGGCCGGGGGCAGGGCGGTAGCCAGCACGGCATCGGTTGCCAGCGAGGCAGGCGGGCAGGCGATCATAGACACGGCGCTCGAAGGCTTCGGGCGGATCGACATCCTCGTGAACAATGCTGCAATCTCGATCGGTGCGCCGTTTGACGTGATGACTGCACATGATTTTGACCGGCACGTCGCGATCAACCTGATGGGCGCCTACTACTGCTGCCGGGCGGCATGGCCGCACATGAAGGCGCAAGGGTATGGCCGGATCGTCAACAGCACCTCGTTTTCGATGACCGGATTTGCCGATCAGGCGGCCTATGCCACGAGCAAGGGTGGGTTGTGGTCGTTGACACGGGCATTGGCGGCGGAAGGCGCACGTCTGGGTATTCAGGTCAACGCTATGAGCCCCGGCGCCTTCACGCGCATGGTCGCGGCCATGCTGGAGGAGGACTCGCCGATGCTGCAGCATTCGCGGGCGAACCTGCCGCCGGAACTGTCCTCGCCGGCGCTCGCATGGCTGTGTCACGAGGACTGCAAGGCCAATGGCGAGTGCATCGATTCCGTGGGTGGCACAGTGCAACGCACCTTTATCGGTCGCACGCGGGGGATATCGATGCCGGGGCTGACAATCGAGGACGTCGCGGCGCAGTGGGATGCCATTGTCGCGGAAGACGAAGCGGAGACATTGGGGATCGCGTCGTTCGATACCTCCGAATGGAAAATCCGCCCCTACGCAGCGGAGAGCCAGAATGCCTGATACCGCCGAAGCCCGTATCACGGGGAACGAAACCCGGCTCGATCCGGCGATCCGCAACGACCCGTTTCCCTTCTACGCCGCGCTGCGTGAGGAAAAGCCGGTCTATTACGATCCCGGCCTCGATGTCTTTCTCGTCACCCGGTACGATGATGCGAAGCAGGTGTTGGGTGACTCTGACACCTTCTCGCTCGAGCATGGCTATCAGGATCGCTACGCCAATGGCCACGTCGAGGAACTGGCGGCCATCATAGACCGCGAAGGCGGCGGCTTCATCCGCGATCTGGCCATCGACCCGCCTGCACACACGCGGTTGCGGCGGCTGACCGAGAAGGCGTTCACCGCGCACCGCGTGAAGGATCTTGAGCCCCGCATACGGCAGATCGTCGCGGACCTGATCGAGCAGGTCGCGGACAAGGGGCAGTGCGACGGCATACTCGATATTGGCGGACCGTTGACCGCGCATCTCATCTGCGAACAACTCGGGCTCGACTTCTCGAAGATTGGAACAGCGAAGATAGCCTGGTGGACCAACGCGATCCTCGCGCAGATCGGGCGGATGCAGACGCACGAGGAGATGATCGTCAATGCGCGCACCATCTGCGACTTGCAAAACACGATCATTGGCGAGATCCGCGAACGGCAAGAAAACCCGCGCGAGGACATGATCTCCGACCTCGTCACCGCGCAGCTTGCGGACGAGGAAAACCCGAAGCTGGCCTTTACGGAACTGGTGGCGACGGTGCGTGCTTTCCTGATTGCAGGCAACGATACGACTGCCGCCGGCATCGCCAACGTGCTTCACGTTCTGGCCACGCATGAGGGGCTGGCCGAGAAGCTCTATCCGCAAGTCGGCGACGACCGGGTGATGAGCCGGTTCGTGGAGGAGGTGCTGCGGCTGCGTCCACCTGTGCATGGCCTGTTCCGCACGGCGATGAAGGATGTTGAGGTGGGCGGCACCATGATCCCCGCCATGTCGCAGATCTGCGTCATGTATGCCTCCGCCAACTACGACGAGAACCGCTTCCCCGATGCGGAGCGTCTCGATATCGACCGGCCCAATGTGGGGGCAAACCTCACGTTTGGCTCGGGCATTCACAAGTGCGTCGGCATTGCGCTCGCGCGGATGGAAGTAAAGGTCGCGGCGCAGGAATTCATCCGGCGGCTCACGGACATCAGGCTGGCGGTGCCTGAAAGCGAATTGACGTATCTGCCGACGCTGGCAACGCAGACGCTGGAACGCCTGCCGCTCACCTTCCGGCGCCGCGAAGCCTAGGTGCAGGGCCATGTTTGGCACGGCCCTTGACGCTGTTCTAAGTTTCGGTCCGGCTGCGATGGCCGCGCCAGTGCGGGCGGAATAGGCTCCCGGCATGACGATCACATTCACGAATGCGCGGGTTTTCGACGGCACGTCGATGCTGCCGGGCACGCACACGGTCGCGCTCGAAGGCAATCGCATTGTCTCGATTGCTGCGGGAAATGCTGCACCCGGAACGGAAGTGATCGACCTTGGCGGCAAGACGCTGATGCCGGGGCTCATAACCTGCCATTTCCATCCGGACTTTTACAAGTTCACGCTGGCGGAGGGGCTGGCCGGTGACCCGCTGGGCAAGGAGTTTCCGCCCGGCGTGATGATGGCCATGGCGATCCGCAACGGGCGCGTTCTGCTGGAGAGCGGGTTCACCGGATATGTCGGTGCCAGTTGCAGTAATGATGTCGATGCGCAGCTGAAGATCGCGATTGCCGAGGGCATCGTGGAGGGGCCGCGCTTGCGGGCCTGCAGTCCGCACATAGGCACCACCGGCGACCTCAACGACAGAAAGCGCTGGTGGCGCAAGCAGGTGACGCCCGGCACCGACGTGTTCTTCGACGGGCCCGAGGACATGCGCAAGATCGTGCGCGAATATACCCGGCGCGGCGCGCAGACGATCAAGATTTTCGCCAGCCAGGGGCACGGATTTCCGAACCGCGTTTCGCGCAACATGGATCGGGATGAGATCGAGATGATCGTCCGGACAGCGCATGGACGTGGTGCCAAGGTGCGCGCGCATGTCGCCGACAAGGCGATGATCATGGAGTGCATCGAACTGGGCGTCGACATCATCGATCACGGTGACGAAGTCGATGCCGAGGTGATTGCCGCGATGGTGGACAAGGGCACGTTCTGGGTGCCGAGCGTGGTCTATCTCCAGTGCCTGCTGCAGCTGGGCTGGGGCGATGCGCGAATGCAGGAGCTCTACGAGCATGTGCTGGAAACACTCCCCGCCGCACAGGCTGCAGGCGTTCGGATACTGGTGGGCGACGATTACTCAGGCGTGTTTCGCGACATGATCGAGGATGATCCCCTCGATCATCAGGTCGGCAACTACGGACGCGAGTTCGCGACCTATGCGGCGGTTCCGGGCCTCAGCGCGGAGCAGGTGCTGTCGTGGGGCACGAAGAACGCCGGGGAGGCGCTGCTCGATGGCGAAACGAGCCTCGGCGTGATCGCAGCGGATGCACTGGCGGACCTGATCGTGGTCGATGGCGATCCGGTTACCGATCCCGCCGTGCTGGCCCGGCCGCAGGAGGCGCTCAAGGCCGTCATTCGCGACGGCGCATTCACGATCGACCGCCTGCCGCCAGAGGCGCGGCGGATCGCGGGAACGGAACAGGGAATACGTGCAGCATGATCGCCCCTTCGGATCGCAACAAGGATATCATGCAGCTGTGCTGGGTCGTGCCCGATCTGGAGACCGCGATCGGCCACTGGGTGCAGACGACCGGCGCGGGACCGTTCTTTCTGTTCGAGGACGTGCATTTCGAGGACGGTGTCTACCGCGGTACGCCGTCCGACATTGCCCCGCACCGCGCCGCCATCGGCCAGTATGGGGCCACGCAAATCGAACTGGTGCAGCCGCTCGATGATCGTCCGGGCGTGTGGACCGACGTCGTGCCTTTCGGCAAGGCGGGTTTTCATCACACCGGGCTCTACTGCGAGAACTATGCCGACGAGCGTGAGGCCTATCTGTCCAACGGCGCGGAGATGGCGTTCGAGGGGCTAATGATGGGTGCTCGCACGTGCTACATCGATACCACGGCGCAGCTTGGCTACCTGACCGAACTGATCACGGCCAATCCCATAGCCGCGCAAGTCTTCGGTGCCTTCCGCGCCGCTGCTGAAGGCTGGAACGGCAGCGATCCCATCCGGACATTGGGATGAGCATGGCGGCGCCTTTGCTGCCCGAGGGCTTCGCGGATCTGGAGCGCTTCGTCCCGGATTGGGTGCAGCCCGATGCTGTCACACGCATGGCGACGCGGCAAGCCAGCCCCATTGCCGCGCTGCGCGAATTCTATGACGCGATGCTGCCGCGCGGGGAAGCGGTGCTGGCGCATCTGCGGCATCATCAACTCGGCGCATTGGCGGGGCCGGAAGAGAACCTGCTGCGGCTCATGCTGATGCTGGCCGAAGTCGCGCCCGCTGTCGAATGGTATGGCGATCCCCGCGTCTATGATGGGTTTCCGGTCGAGCGCGTGCGCTACCTGCGCCAGATCTCCGACAGCGCTGCGCAGGCCTTTGCGGGAGAGCCTGCATGAACGAGATGGCCACGCCTCCGGTTCCGGACATCGGCATCACTGCGCACTACCCTGAAATCGGGACCGGGCCAGTCGATACCGCGATCTATCACGAGCCTGCCATCTACGCGAAGGAGATGGACGCAATCCTGCGCCGCTCCTGGTACATGATCGGCCGGGTCGAGCAGATTGCGCGCGCCGGGGATTTCTTCACCACGGACCTCCCGACGTTCGGCTACGAGATCCTCGTCTGCCGGGCGCGGGACGGGAAGGTCAACGCTTTCCACAACGTCTGCACCCATCGCGGCAACGTCGCCGAGCACCGCAGTGAGGGGCATAGCGCAGGCCTGTTTACCTGCCGTTTCCATGGCTGGTCATTCGACCTTGAAGGCGACCTCAAGCGCATCCGCGATGAGGAAGGATTCTTTGGATGCGACAAGGCGAAGATGGGCCTCAGGCGCATCGCTTGCGGCGTGTGGCAGGGCTTCATTTTCGTCTGTCCCGAGGAAGAGCCATCACAGACACTGGAGGAATGGCTGGGCGAGCAGGGCGCCGACACGGCGGATTATCCCTGGAGCCAATGCACCCAGTCCTACCAGTGGGAATGCGAGATCGCCTGCAACTGGAAGCTGGTGAACGACAGCCCGGCCGAAGTCCATCACATCCCGGTGCTGCATCCGAACTCTGCAGCGCCAACCATGATGGCATCGGGCAATCCGATGGGCCGTCTGCTCGACGTTCGCATTCGCGGCAACCACCGCACCAATTCGCACTACTCGGTACAGGCCGAGCCCAAGCCGGTGCAGAAGCTGGCCTATTTCCATGCATCTGCCGCGCAGAACGTGGCTGGCGGCGCACGCGGCTATCCGCCGGGGATCAATGCCACCCGTTCGCCGTTCTGGACGGTCGACCTCATCATGTTTTTCCCGACGCTGAGCTTTACGCTCTCGGCGGGCATGTACACCGCACATCAGGTCTGGCCGCTGGGGCCCAACCGCAGCCTCTACCGCCAGCGGGTGTTCGTGAAACCCGCCGGGACCGCAGCTGAGCGCTTCGGGCAGGAGAACACCATGGTCGAATTCCGCGACGTGGTGATGGAGGATTTCTCGACGCTCGAACGCATCCAGCGGGCGCTCGATTCCGGCCAGATCCGGGAGTTTCACTATCACGATCACGAACTGGCGCTGCGCCACCAGCACCATGTCGTGACGCGGATTCTGGCGGCCTAGGACCGCGAGCAGGCTGCGGCCTGAGCCATTCGAGGGAGCATCCATGGACATTGTCACCGTTTCGCCCTGCCGCACGATCACGCCGGAGGAAGTGGCGCATTATCAGGAGAAGGGCTGGGTCCTCCTCAAGCGCTTTATCGAGCCCGAAATGATCGCAACGCTGTTGCGCAAGGCACAGGGCATCATGGGCGAGGACGGCGACAGCAATCCGCCCTACGGGATCGACCAGCCCTATTTCAATGCGCAGGCAGCCAGCGGTTACGCCGACCCTGCGGTGCGTCCCATGCTGCACGGTATCGGTGCCGCAGCAAAGGCACTGATGGCGCGCAAGGCCAACGTGCCTGTGCGGCTATTCAACGACTTCTTCGCACCCAAGCTGCCCGCAGCAAAGAAGACCCGCAACCAGGGCAATGGCGCCACCAGCTTCCATCAGGACTTCATCACTTTCGCAGTGGATCGTTCCGGCGGCATGACCTTCTGGATTCCGCTAGCAGGCTACGGACCCGAGGCCGGTACGATGTCCTTCATCGAAGGTTCGCACAAGCTGGGCGTACTGGGCAACTACACAAGCTATGACGGCAAGGACATCCGCGAGGTCTATCCCGAACTGGAGGACCTGCCGATGACCGAGCAGGTCACCTATGAACTGGGCGACGTTACCGCGCACAGTCACTTGACGGTGCACGGAGCGGGGCAGAACAATCTCGATGTTCCACGCTGGGCCTATCTGGTCCTGCCGCAGCCGGCCGACGCCCGCTGGAACGGCGCGCCGCCCGAGGCCTTCGTGCCCGATGCGCATGGGATGACGCCTTATGGCAAGTTCCCCGACGCGACATTTCCGATCATCGCCGACTAAGACACAACCGTTTGGGGAGAGAATATCACCATGAGTGAAGCCGAAGGGCGCAGGGTCGCCTTTGTGACAGGTGCAGCATCGGGGATCGGTCGGGCAACGGCGGAGGCTTTCGTGAAGGCCGGGTATGCGACTGTGCTGGTCGATCGCGATCCTGTAGCTGGTGCGAAGGCTCAAGGAGATCTCGAGGCTGTCGGAACATGCCGGTTTGTAGCATGCGATGTAACTGATGACGCCTCGGTTGCTGCGGCGGTAGCGGCAACCTTGTCCGCATTCGGGCGCCTCGATGCAGCCTTCAATGCGGCGGGTATCGACGGCGAGCACGGCAATCGTACAGCTGATTGCACGCTTGAGAACTGGAACCGTGTGCTGGCTGTCGATCTCACCGGTACTTTCCATTGCATGCGCCATCAGATCCCGGCGATGTTGCGGACCGGCGGCGGCGCCATCGTGAATTGTGCATCGGTGGCCGGGCTGGTTGGTGCGGCGACATTCGCGGCCTATGTCGCCGCGAAGCACGGTGTCGTGGGCCTGACCAAGACCGCCGCGCTGGAATATGCGCGCGAAGGGATCACGGTGAACGCGATCTGTCCGGGTACGATCAACACCCAAATGAACGCGAATCTGCCGCAGGACCTGCTGCAGAGCCTGCTTGATGCAAGCCCGATGGGGCGCCTGGGCGAGCCTTCGGAAATTGCTGCTACGGCGCTGTTCCTGTGCAGCGATGGCGGACGGTTCCTCAACGGTCAGGCCATTGCCGTCGACGGTGGCTGGACCACGCAATAACAGATCAGGGAGAAGCCCAATGACCAGAATACCCGCGCTCGATCCAGCGGCATTCAGCGAAGAGCAGAAAACCCTCGTGGGCGAATGGACTTACCTCGAATTCAGCCGCGTGCTGATCAACAGCCCGCGCATGTACGGCACGTTCGTGCCCTGGCTGAAGGAACTGATCGCCGATACCGTCTTGCCCGCGAGAGACCGCCAGATCGTCTGCCTGCGGGTACTGGAGCTGTGCGGCGACGTCTACGAGAAGACCCATCACGTCGTCATTTCGCGAAAGTGCGGCCTGTCAGACGACGAGATCCGTGCGTTCATCAGTGGCGAGGGTGAGGTCCTGACAGAGGATGATCACGATGTGCTGGCAGCGTGCGCGGAACTCTACAGCGAGCAGAGGATCGGCGATACCACATGGGCGCGTCTGGCCCGCCGTTATTCGCAGGAACAGATGATGGAGATCGTGTTCCTCGCCGGCTGCTATCACACCATGGGTATGCTGACGAAGAGCTTCGACATCAAGCTGGAGCCAGATCTCGAAAGCTTCAACGCCTTGCGGGACTACGCCGAACAGGACTGACTCTATGGGAAGAGACCGGCGAGTTGATCCAGCTTGAGCTTGCCGGTTGTGGTGCGCGGAATGTCGTTCTCGCTCACGAATAAAATGCGGCGCGGGACTTTGTAGCTGGATACGGTGCCGCGCAGCATTTCGCGCAGCAAATCAGCATCGGGTTCCGTCCCTTCTGCGGGCACCACTGCCGCCGCAACGATCTGGCCAAACTCGGCGTCGGGCAATCCAGTGACGACGCAGTTGGCGACGCCGGGCAATTCGCGCAGGGCCGCTTCGACTTCGAGACGGGACACATTGGCCGCGCGGGTCTTGATCATGTCGTTGCGGCGCGCGACGAAGGTCAGGTAGCCATCGGAGTCGATCCGCACGAGGTCGCCGGTCGGATAATAGCCATCGGGTGTGAACACTTCACAGCGCCGTTTCCCGTAGAAGCCGTTCATAAGGGCGCCGCCGCGCAGTTGAAGTTCGCCCACGTCTCCCGTAGTCACTTCCAATCCTGTTTCGGGATCGACAACGCGGCGTTCGTAGGCATTTACCGCACGTCCCGATGCACCCGGTTTATCGGCAGGCAAGCGGGCGTTGATCGGTTCGGCGCTGTGTGGGGCGAAGGTCTCGCTCATTCCCAGCATGTTCGACTGGAGGTGTGGCGGAATCAGTTCTCCGGCTTCATCGCGGAAGGGCCCGAGGCCGACGATGGCGTCCGCATCGATGCCGCGTTCTGTGGCAAGAGCGCGCAGGCGCACGAGGCCGTCACCCCAGCCGTTGAGCCGCGTGACACCACACCGCTGGATCGTTTCGAGCACCGTGTCGAGATCGGGTGAGGCCGGATAGACAAGCGTCGCACCCTGACTCAGGACCTGCATCGCCATGGCCATTCCGCCCAGCCAGAATGCCGGCAGCATCGGCAGCATGCGGTCACCGGCTTTCACCAGAAACAGCTTCGCCAGTTCGGGCGGGTGGCGCGTGACGTTCCACTGCGAATGCACCACCGCCTTGGGCAGCGAGGTGCTTCCGGAGGTGTAGACGATGACCGCCTCGTCGGCCGGACGGACTTGCGCTTCGGCAGCGGTCAGCAGCGATGGTGAGGGCGCGTCGTGGCCATCCGCCAGTGCCAACAGCCCTTCGACAGGCTCGCTCCATGGCAGGCCCGAGGGATCGTCCATCCAGATGCGGCGAAGATACGGTGCAGCGGTGATCTGAAGCTGCCCGGCCGTTGCTGCATCCAATTCGGGAAAAGCCACCGCCAGCTTCTCGCCATAATCGTGGCTGAGGAACCTGCGCGCCGCGAGCAGAAACTGCACGTCGCTGTTGCGCAGCATATGACCGAGTTCCTTGGGGCTGGCGAGCGTGCTCAGACAGGTCAGCAGGGCTCCTATCCGCAGGCTGGCCAGGAACGCCGTGATCCAGAATATGCCATCGGGGGCGAGCAGGGCGATGCGCGTCCCTTTGCCAGCGCCTGCGGTCAGCAATGCGCGGGCAAGCCGTGCACTCCTCTGATCGAGTTCCCTGTAGGTGATTGTCTCTGCGACGGTGGCAATGGCATCGGCCTCTCCCCGGTCCCTGACTGCTGCAGCCAGAAGGTCCGGCACGGTCGAGGGCACTTCTTCCAAGGCATCGGCTGGGACATGGGCATCGGTTTCAAGCATGGGGCATCTTTGCCTCTGCATTGTGAGGCGGTCACCGCCGTTGCATGGAACGCCACCAAGCTTCGTTCCAAGCCGCCACGCGCGGGGGAAACAAAAGGGCGGGCCGGTTGCCCGGCCCGCCAACTCCCCGAATGGCGCTGCTTTATGTTTTTACTGGAACATGCCCAGCGGGCGCAGCGTAAGTTTGATAAAGACACTTCGGCCCGGCTCGACCACGCAGCCAACGTCGTCGGTCTTGCCGGTCGGGTTGGTGGCCTGGCCGGTAACCTGCGCAAAGCGCGTGAACACGGTGGTGTTCTGCAGGTCGGTATTGGCGCAATAGCCGGCGCGCAGAACATCGTTGAGATTGTTGCCGATCAGCGAAAGCTCCCACCGGTCGTCTACGCCCTTCAAAGTGATGTAGGCATTCAGCTTGGCGTAGCCGCGCTGATAGTAGTCTTCGCGTTCTCCGATCACGGCCTTGTACTTCGTCGAGGCCTGCGCCGAACCGCCGAACACCAGATTCATGCTGTCCGAAATCGAGGTGTCGTAGTCGAAGCCGCCGATGACCTGCCACACGGGGGCCTTCTCCAACGGCTCGCCGCTGGCATCGGATGCTGTGAAAGTTTGCGGATTGGAGCCGGGAATTTCGGATTCCGTGCATCCCAGCGCAATAGTCTGGCCACCGTAGCATGGTACCCCATGCAGGCTCAGGAACTTGGCCCTGTTCCAGTTGACCGAGAGGTTGAGCCCCAGTCCGGGCACTTCAGGCGGGCGGTAGGTTGCGTCGAAGTCGATACCATAGGTGCGCGATGAACCGGCATTGAGCGTGCGCAATTCAGGAATGCCGTTCGTGTCGGCCGGCTGCGACACGCCAACCTGCAACCCCTTGAACTTGTAGTAGTAGAACGCGGTGTTGACGTTCAGGCTGCGGTCCGCCGTCCGTGCCTTGAAGCCGATCTCTCCGCCCTGAACCTTCTCGTCCCCAAACGAGTTGTCCTTGGTGGAACTGGCCGGTGTCGTGATGGAGTAGGAACCGGACTTGTAACCCTGCTTGAGGGCACCAAACACGGTGAAATTATCTGTAGGCGTATATGTGACCGTCAGTTCGGGCGACCAGTTTTTCGAATTGATCTTGGGGGTGATCAGATCGACCGGCGTGTAGGTGTTGGTTGCCGCGCTGGTCAGCGTGGTTGCGGCATCCTTGCGGGTTTCGTCGGTCCAGCGTACGCCGCCCGCGATCTCCAGCGTTTCCACCGGCTTCCAGCGGAGTTGTCCGAAAAGCGATGCGGATTTGATGTCCACGTCATGTGTGCCGGCCGTCAGTGTCGCCGGCAGGCCGAGAGCCGTATTGCCGCCGACGTAGATGCGGTTCTTCATCCGCGCATCCTGGTAATAACCGCCGACGAGGAAGTTGAGCGGCGAGTCCTTGAAGTCCGATTCAAGGCGCAGTTCCTGCGTCGTATCGCGCCGCTTGAAGTGATTGTCGGCAAACAGCGTCGGACCCGCAGCCCCTGAATAGACGCCGTTAGCCATCGTGTCGGTAGTGTTGTGATAGTAGGTTGTGGTCGAGGTGAGGGCGATATCGGGTGTGACGTTGTAGTCCATCTCCAGTACGCCGAAATGCTGCTTGATATCGGTGAAGGGAACCCCGCCGTTACGCAAGGCCGGTGAACCGTCCGGGAACACGCCGCCGAAGAAGTTGGCATCCATGCCGACGTATTCGACCTCTCTGTCTTCCCGGCATGGGTGCGTGCCGCCGAGGAACTGGATTCCCAGCGCGCCGGGGCCGGTTCCGTAAGGGCAGGACACGCCTTGCAGTGCCGACGGACTGTCGCTGTTGTCGCGAGTGACGTTGACCTTCAGCCGCGCCTTGAAATCGGTGCTGGGTTGCCAGAGGAGGGTGCCGCGGACGATCCAGTTCTCGTTGCTGCCGTTGCGGCCGCCAAGGGTCGTGCCGCCCAGACCGGGAAGTGCGACCGCCGTATTCTTGAAGTAGCCCTTTCGGTCCGACCATGTTCCGGCGAGACGCGCGCCAAGGGTGTCGGACAGAGGACCGGAGAGGATCAGTTCGGTGCGCGGTTCGCGCGCTTCGAACTCATAGCTGGCGCGGGCGATCACTTCGACTTCGTTGCCCGGATCGGCGGTCGTCAGCGCAATCACGCCGCCGGGGCTGTTCTTGCCGAAGAACAGTGCCTGTGGTCCCTTGAGGACTTCGGCCTGGGCCAGATCGAACAGGCCGCTCTTGAACGTCAGGCCCTGGCTGAACTGCTGGCCATCGATGTTGAGCGAGACGGACTGGTCGATACCGGCATCGAGCGCGCTGGTGCCGACGCCGCGCAGCGAGATCTGCGAACCGATGGCCAGTACCGATGTGCCCACGAACAGGCCGGGAACCTTGGTGGTGACGGCTTGCATGTCCGTGATCTGTGACTGCTGAAGGACCGACGAATCGAGAACGGTTTCGACGACCGGCACCTTGAGGATCGATTCCTGCCGCTTGCGCGCGGTAACGATGATCTCCGGGGCGCCCACGTCTCCGGCACTCTGTGCCTGCGCGACCGTCCAGGGCTCGACAAAGACCAGCGCAGTGGCCGCGAGCAGTGGAATCTTCCTGTTCATTGTTCCCCTCTCTCCCCTTTGGGGACCGAAGCCCTTCTGCGGGGCTGATATCCGTGCAGCGTCCTTACGCCCGACGGTCCGGTCCGTTTTCTCCCTTCCGGCTATTTGTGCCGGTTAGCGCCGCGACTTTAGACGTGGCTGGGGCGGCCTCAATCGCGGCTGCCCCGCAATGCTGGAACAGACAATGACATCGTTCTTGTCATTCCGGTGGGTTGCGGAAGAGCGCGCTGAATGGACATGTGTCAGTTCAGATGGTGACATATGTCTACAGTTGAACTTGCACGGAAATCTGGCCGATCCGTCCTGCCGTATCATGATCGAGCATCGCCATGGTCGAACGCATGGCGTTCACAGTGTTGACCGCTTCTGCCTGATAGTGTGACTCGGTCGTGATCCAGATGAAGTAGCCGTAGAGCAGGAACACCGCGTATTGTTTCATGGCTTCGTCAAAGTCCGGGGCAGGTGCTCCGGCCCGTTCCAGTTCATCGAGGTAATGCCGGACCAGGGCACCTTCCCACTTCGGTCGGTCAGCGACGTCCAGCGATCCGGAAATGTGATAGGCGACTTCCAGCATGCCGGGGCCGCGGCTCGCCAGCGTATCGAGGAAACCCGGCGTGCCGTCTTGTTCGATGTAGAGGTTGCCGAGGTGAATGTCGCCGTGCAGCACGCAATGCGGAAGGCCTGCTGCATAGGCCATCATTCTTTCCCATGAATCGACCAGCCAGTCCCGGTTCTGAAAATAGCGGGAGGTGGCAACTCCGCGCGGGGCAGCCATGAACCGGGCCCAGTTTTCTGGCGAACTCTTCTCGTCGAAGAAATGCTGCATGACCGGGAAGAAGCCCGGCAGGTCCGCCCAGCGTCCGCCGGGCTCCAGTTCCGGGCTCGCCCAGGTCGCGGCGTGAAAACGGGCGAGGTATCCCAGCCGTCGGGCAACCTGTTCGTGCGTTTGCGGCCTTGTGGCATGGCAGAATTCCACGCCCTTGGCGACGAGGTCCTCCATGATGATGATGCCCTGCTTTTCCTGCTCGTCGTACTCGGCGAAAAAGCAGGCAGGGTGCGGCAGCGGCACATGCGGATACACGTCACGATAGCCGCGGACCTCACGCTCATGCATCTGGTGATAGCGCCGCCCGTGTTCCTCGAAGCCCCCCTTTACGATGACCAGTTCGGGGATGCCTGCCGCGACCGCGGCCTCGTCCCGATCCAGTCGCAGGCGAATCTTGCTGCAGGTCGAAAACACGGTGTCCACAACCTCGCATGCGCGAATCGTGACTCCGGGGGTCCGGGTTCGCAGGGCGGTCGTGATCCAGTTCGCAGTGATGCCTTCGACTTGGACGGGCAGGGGGAACGGGTTTGATTCGGACATGCATGCTTCCGTGCGGCAACCGCTGTGCGGCCTGTTTGGCTGCCACGATTAGAGCCGGAATTTCGGGCGTTGCGACCCGTCAGCCTTAGGACAAAGACGGCGCGCGTTCTGCACCTTCCGGTTGCGGTTGCCTGTCTGACGGGTTTGTGACACGCTGCCGCACGGCTTGATCGCCATCGTCGGGACCACTAGCCGGGCCTCAGGGTTCAGCGGAACAATCCGGGGGTGTTATTGTCATGCGCAAGGGTCTGTTCCGGACGACGTTGCCGGGCCTTGGCGAGTGCGCGCGCGTCGATATGAGCGCAGGTGATGCCGCCCCGTATCTGGAGCGCGAGATGTATGTCCTGCTCGGCTTCAAGCCGGGTTTCGATCAGCTTCCGGAACAGTCGCGGGATTGCGCCCAGACGCCCCGGTCGCTGTGGCAGGGATGGGGCTGACAGGGCAAGAACGGCTGTTCAGGCCGCGCGGCGCTCGATGCGCGATGTCGCAGCGTAAGCGGCGAACAGATCCTCGAAATGCTCATGCATCGACCGTGCCCGCGCGTAGGGCCTCGGGCGGCTGACAGCGACTTCGCGTATGGCCTGCGCCATCGATACCGGATCGCAGGCCGTATATGCCTGTCCGGCACCGTCCTGCGCATGATCGAGAGCGCCTCCGGCATCAGGGACGATGACCGGCACGCCGCTGGCGCGGGCTTCGGCTGCTACCATGCAGAACGTTTCGGCTTCGCAGCCGTGGACAAGCGCATCGGCACTGGCGAGAATGCGCGCGAAGACTTCGCGGCTGCGTTCCGGCGCGAGGAGACGGATGTGCGGATTGCCGGCGATGGTACGCAGGATGGTGCGTTGTTCGCGTCCTTCCCCGAGCATGACAAGGCCGATCGGCAACCCCCTGCTGGCCGCATTTACGGCTTCGACCACCATCGGCCAGCGCTTTTCCGGTGCGAGCCGGCCTACTGCGAGCAAGAGTGTCGCATTTTCCGGCATTTCGCAGGCAGCGAGAAGGTGCGCGCGCAGTGCAGGATCGCGGTGGCCGGGTGAGAAACACCCTGATTCGACGCCCATCGGGATCGTGATCGTGTTGGCGACGCCGCCTTCGCGCAGCCGCCGGGACAAGTCTCCGTTGGCGCAGACGACATGGTCGAACATGCGGCTGTTGCGGCGAAGGTGTTCCCAGAACATCGAGAACTGCCGGTCAATCGTCTCGCGCGAGAAGATCTGCCCGAACCACCGGTAGGCATAGGCCGAAAGCGGATCCGCGTGCATGACCAGGCTGCGCGGTGCGTTTCCTTTCCAGTCGGCGACGAGGCTTGCACTACGCCAGGGGGAAGTTGCTTCCACAAAGTCAGGCGCCTCGGCGTCCAGCACGGCGTGGAGGCGATCGGGCTCGTTGAAATACCAGTATTTGCGGTCGAGCGGGAAGCGGGGGCTGCGAATGAAGACGATGCGGGCGCCGGGGCCACGCTCGATCACGGCGTCTTCATCGCCCGGCGCGACGATCACGATTTCGTGGCCGAGTTTCGGGCCGGTCTTGAGCTTCTGTTCAACGTAAGTGCGGACACCGCCGCCCTGCGGGGAATAGAAGGCGCATACATCGACGATCTTCATCGGATCACTTCCTCCGGTCCAGCGGCGCCACGCCCAGGCCGCGGAGGTAATTGAGGACGATGGTTATTCGGGTCAGGCCCGGTCCCGCGGTGGCGGTGGCCTTGCGGGCTTTCGGTTTGCCCCAGCCCAACCGCGGGTTGCCTGCGAAGCCGATGCCGTCGATCGTCCAGTTGAACTTGCGATCCTCGTTCCTGTCATGCAGCAGGCTGACTGCATAAGTGCCGGGCCCCGGCAGGCGAATGCAAAGCTCCGGTGTGCCCGAGGACGGCACCGGCACTTCCACGCGCCGGAAGGTCTTGCCCTCGCTGATGAGGATGTTGTCGTCCTGCAGGAAGTCGTCTTCGCTGTCGGGATAGACTTCCAGCTTGAGGTTGCCCTGACGGTCCCTGAGTCCATCGACTGTAACCAGAAACGCAGGCCCCTTTTCGCCGGGCTTGCACTGCCCCTCGGCCTTGCCGAGATCAGGGGTTGAAGGGATCGTTGCGGCCGCCAGCAAGGGCAGGGCAAGGAGAGCCGTGGTCATCCCCGTTTCTCCGGATTGGCCAGATCGTTGACGGCGATGGCGCCGCCCAGAACGAGGTGCGTGGCGAGGATGAGCCCGGCCATCAGCGTCATCAGCACGCCGATGTCATGTTCATGGCCCAGCACGAGCACAGCGATACCGGCGAACAGGAGGTCCTTGTTCGGCATCAGCGGCAACCGCGAGACCAGCAGGCGCAGGGTCGAGAGATAGAGCCACCACGACAGCGGGACCTGCGGCAGCACCAGATGCCAGAGAATGGCCAGCAGAACCGCGGACAGGATGATGCGGGCCAGATGAACCTGCGTGATCATGATCAGTTCGCCCCGTGCCAGCGAGAACACGCGGCGGCGGAACACCATGGCGAACAGCGAGATCGCGAGGATGACGCCGAGCGAAAGGGTCAGGGTGCGGCTGTCAAGGCCGAGCTGTGTCGCGCCCAGCATCGGGAACGCCACGAACAGCAGGCCCATGGTCACGGCGTTGCCTGTGATCGCCGAGAGGATCGCGACGTCCTTCACCGCTCCGAACGGGGCGGCTTCGAGCGAAACACGGCGTCGGGCCCAGGTGTAGAAGTAGGCTTCGCCGAGATACCCGAGCAGGAGATCGTTGTAGACCTTCTTGCGCAGCAGTGCGAGGAAGCCGGCCGGAGGGATCTGCCACAGCTTGCGGAAAATGAACCATTCGCTCGCAGGCGAGATCATATAGTAGGCGGTAAAAGTGATCCAGAAAGCGGGGCTGGCCGGGACCATGCCTGCCAGACGCGGGATGTTGACGCCGCCCATTTCATGGATGACGGCAACGATCACCGCCAGCGACAGCAGGATCGAGAAGACGGCGTTGCGTCCGCGATGGTCGTCGCGGTCCTGAGGCTTCAGCTCGATGGCGGGTGCGCCATTGAGGACCGGCATCTCGGAGGCCAGGGCGGCAGAGGGTTCGGACACGAAATTCTCCGGAAGGATCTGTGGTTCAGCGCTAAGGGTGGCGGCTTGCACTCGGGGACATCACGTCCAGTGCGCGCTGATGGTTGGTCTTGCGGCGGTGGCTGCTGCTGAGTTCCGACATCATGTCGAGGTAGCGGTGTGCAGCGTTTTCGGTTTCGTAGGTCGCGGCGATGGCCCGGGCCCGGTTGCGGTCGGTCTGGAACTGGCGGATTCGGATGAGGCCGTCGGCAAACTGCTCCTCATCGCCGCGTGGCACGAGCAGGCCGGTTCGGCCCTGATCAAGCAGGCAGGCCATACTCACGCAGCAATCGGTCGCGAGGATCGGCAATCCCGCGGCAAGCGCCTCGACGATGACGCCGGGAAGCCCTTCGTAGTCCGAACTGAGCACGAACGTGTCGGATTCCGCCAGAAGCGGGTCGATAGTGGCGAGATGACCGGGAAAGCGGACGCGATCGGCGACGCCGAGTTTGGCAGCGAGTTGTTCGAGTGCGGCGCGCTCCGGACCTTCACCGGCGATCGTCAGCGTATCGTGCGGGCGGGAGGCACGGGCAAAAGCACGCAGGAGCATCGAAAAATTCTTCTGCGGCACTAGCCGTCCGGCCGTGAGATAACTGGTGCTCCAGGCCGAGGTGGGTTCCCTCTCTATCTGGCCAAGGTTCTTCAGGCGCTTTCGGGTCACGACCGGGTTGGCAATCACCGGTACTTGCCGGGGGTCAGCAAGCGTGGTGCTGCAGATCTCCCGCTGCATCGGTTCGGAAAGGCTGACAAGGCGATCGAACAGCGCCCCCTGGACGCGCAGCCAGCCAGCGTAGCCATGCCGCATGACAGCGGGCATGTCCGGCCGCTCAAGCGCGTTGCTGACCTTGAGGACCATCGGTGGAGCATGTTCGCCCAGCAGCACTTTCATGGCCGCCGCCACGATGGCGTAGGTGTTTCCCGGGCAGAACAGGACATCGCTCTTGTGGCTCAGCAGATAACTGAAAAGGCAATGCACCATCCACGGCGTTTCCCAGGAGGCCGTCGGCAAACGGGTGGGAATGCGCCAGTAATCAAGCGCCGGCGCGCTGCACAGGTTCGGGCTGCCTGGTCGCCCCAGCACTACCGTGACCTGGTGTCCGGCGCGATCCCACTCGGTTGCAAGACCGAGCGCGACGCGTTCGACGCCGCCCGGATCAAGGCTGTGGATCGGTATTGTGATCCTGAGAGGTCGTTGCATGATTGTTCAGACGCCGCCACCAATTCCCGTCCGCAGTTAACAGACGGAAAGTTTTCTGAATTCGGGGCGCGTGTATGGACGGTGCATGTCGTGTTTGTGACGGCGGCAATCGTTGTCATCCGGCTGACGTGGTGTCGCCAGAAAAATGCCATCATCGACGCAAGCTATTGAAGGTCAGCGTATTTCGATGGTTGATGAGTGGCCGCGAAGCGATCGAGCGTCGTGCCAATGCTGGCAAGCAGCGAGGATTTGGTGACGTCACCGGGATGCACGGCGATGCGAACCGTCCGGGAGAACGGCAGCGCCTGCCGGGCGAGGGCGGCAAAGGCGAGTGAGGATGCAGTCCGCGCCCCGGAACGACTTGCCCAGGTGATGACCGGTCCTTTGGCCAGAACAGCGCCGGTAACCGGATTCCAGACTTTCCAGTGATCTTCGGCCATCGGAAATCCCAGCGCCTTCAGGGCTGCGTGCGCGCCGTCGCCATAGAGCCAGGCGGGCGCGATGAAGCCTGCAGTTTCACGGCCGATCACGTCCTCGATCAGGGCCTTGCCATCGCGCATCCGTTGTAACGCGGTGGTCTCGTCAAGGCCGAGAAATTCGCCTTCGCCGGCGGTCATGTGCTTCGCCTTGAACTGGGCCGTGCCGCTGTGGGTGGCGGTATCCTTGTGGAACCAGCCATGGACGAACATCTCGATGCCGGAATCCGACCAGGCACGAAGCCTTGTCTGAAACGCGGTGTTCTCGCGCAAGGGGTGCTGGCCCCAATGGTCCGGCACCACCAGCATGGCGAAACGCGGGCCGCCGAGACGTGCTTCAAGGATGCCGGCAAGTTGATCGACCTGCCGTTCGGAACCGGGACCGACGTCGTGAATGGAGGCCAGAAGGCGTTTGTCGGCGTGGGGCAGGGGCATGGCTCGCATCTAGGTTCGAATGATGACGACGCCGCGACAATGCCAGATCCGCAGTCAAGCCGCGAAAGATTTGCCGTGCGATCAGCCGCCCATGACTTCTTCGAGCGCCTCATTGGCTTCGAGCCAGGCCATTTCGGCTTCTTCCAGCTCCGTCGCTACGGCCGTATGGCGCTTGCCGATTTCGCCGATGCCGAGGTTCCTGAGATCGCCTTTCGCGCTGGCAGGATCGAGCAGCGCGGCATCGAGTGCCGCGAGCTGCTGCTGCAACCGGCTCATCCGCGTTTCCGCCTCGGTGACCTTGCGGCGAAGCGCCTTCAGTTCTTCGCGGGCGAGTGTGCCGCCCTTGCGGGCTGGCTTGTCATCGGTCTTGCCCGGTTTGTCGGCGGATTTGGGCTGGTTCCGGCCGAGCACGAAATCGATGTAGTCCTCCATCGATCCGTCGTAGTTGGTCGCGGTGCCCTGATCGACCAGCACCAGCCGGTCTGCCGCCAGCTCGACCATGTGCCGGTCGTGGCTGACGAGGACCACCGCGCCTTCGAAGGCGTTGAGCGCCTGCACCAGCGCCTCGCGCGCATCGACATCGAGGTGGTTGGTCGGCTCGTCGAGGATCAGCAGGTGCGGTGCATCGCGCGTGACCAGAGCGAGCGCCAGCCTTGCACGCTCGCCGCCGGACAGCGTCCGGGTCTCGGCGGTGGCCCTGTCGCCTGAAAAGCCGAAACGGCCAAGCTGGCCGCGTACGGCCAGCGGCGGCTTGTCCGCCATGGCCCGGGTCATCAGTTCCAGCGGGGTCGAGCCCGATGGCAGTTCTTCCACCTGATACTGCGTGAAATAGCCGATCCTGATCTTGGGCGAGTAACTGAGCTGCCCTTCCATCGGCTCCATCTGGCGTGCGATCAGGCGCGCGAGGGTGGTCTTGCCGTTGCCGTTGCGGCCCAGCAGCGCAATCCGGTCTTCCGGATCGATCCGCAGGTTGAGCCGCCGCAGCACCGGCTCGCCCGGCGTGTAGCCAACGGCGGCGAGGTCCATGGTGATCAGCGGCGGGCGCAGTTCGTCCGGGCTGGGAAAGTCGAAGCTCATCGAGGGATCTTCGCTCATCGCCGCGATTGGCTGCATCTTCGCCAGCATCTTGGCACGCGACTGCGCCTGCTTGGCAGTGGAGGCGCGGGCCGAGTTACGGGCCACATAGTCGGCCAGCTTCTTGCGCTGGGCTTCCTGATTGGCTCGCGCGGCGGCGGCCTGCGCCGCTCGTTCCGCACGCAGGCGCTCGAAGCTGTCGTAGCTGCCGGGATAAAGCGTCAGCCTGCCGCCCTGCAGGTGCAGGATGTGGTCGGCCACGGTGTTGAGCAGATCGCGCTCGTGGCTGATGATCAGCAGAGTGCCCGGATAGCTCTGCAGGAATGTTTCGAGCCACAGCGTCGCTTCGAGGTCGAGGTGGTTCGAAGGCTCGTCGAGGAGCAGCACGTCGGGCTGCGAGAACAGCAGGGCTGCCAGCGCCACGCGCATCTTCCATCCGCCCGAGAAGCTGTCGAGCGGGCGGGCCTGCATGGCCTCATCGAAACCCAGGCCGACCAGAATGCGCGCAGCGCGTGCCGGCGCGGCGTAGGCATCAATGGCGATCAGCCGGTCATGCACGTCGCCGAGGCGGTGGGGATCAGTGCAGGTTTCGGATTCGGCGAGCAGGGCGGTGCGTTCGGTGTCGGCTTCCAGCACCGCCTCGAACGGCGTGCGCGTGCCGCTCGGGGCTTCCTGTGCGATATAGCCCAGACGTGCCCGCTTGGGCATTTCGATGGAGCCGCCATCGGGTTCCAGTTCGCCGATGATCGTCTTGACCAGCGTCGACTTGCCAGCGCCGTTGCGCCCGATGAGGCCGGTCTTGCCGCCCTGGGGAAGCGTCGCGCTCGCGCCATCGAGGATGGTGCGGCCTCCAAGGCGCACGGTGATGTCTCGGATCGTCAGCATGGGCGCGCGCCTAGCAGGCGGACGCGCAAAGCCCAAGCGTTTGCAGGATCACTTTGCGTGTTCGCGCGCGATGGCCTCAAGCCCGCCGATCGCGAAGGTGTAGAGATGGTCGACCACCACGTCCTGCGGACATTGGATGATGGGCCCTGAAAGCGGCGTGGTGATGCGGCCCACCACGAAGAGAACGGCACTGGGGGCACCAACGCTGATGGCACAGCGCAGCAGACAGGGGTCACCGGCGGGAACGCCTGTAATCTCGGACAGGAGCCGGGATACGAGCTGAAATTTGGGCGGCATTTCCTCCGCAAACAGGACGTCCAGATGCGATGTCGGGGAAAGCAGTTCACGTGCCAGAACATGAGCGTTCCAACTCCGCCCCCCCATGGCGCGCGAGACGATGAGCTCTAGAAGCTTGCGCAATCTTGCATGCGGTGGCTCGGGTGCATTCACGATTGCGTCGAGTTCGGCGACACTTATGAGCCGGCGGTGGGCCTCGGCCAAAACCACGTCATAGAGCCCGTCTCGGCTGACGAAGTGGTAGTTGATCGAGGCGATATCGACTTCGGCGCTCGCGGCGATGGCCTTGCTTGTCGTCTCAGCGAAACCTTTGTCGCCGAAAAGCTGACCGGCAGCCTCGATGATTCGCGCACGCGTGGCGTCTCCGTCAGGACGGGGCGTTCGCATTACGCGGGCCCGGTTGAGCGGGCGTGTGTCGGTATCCATCTCCATTCCGGCTGGACACTACTTTACTCACAATTTAAATGCAATTTAGATTGAAGCGGGACTCGCGTGTAACCGCCATCTGCAATCGAGCTACCGGGACGACCCTTGATGAAGAAACTGATTCCCGCATTCATCCTCGCGGGTGTGGTTCTGGCCGCGCTGTTCCTCTGGTGGGGATTTCGCGGCGATGCCAATGCCAATACTCTGGTGTTGCAGGGCAATGTCGATGTCCGGCAGGTCTCGCTGGCTTTCGACGGCAGCGGTCGCATCGAGGCCGTCCACGCCGAAGAGGGGGACCGGGTGAAGGCCGGCGATCTGCTGGCGGTCCTGGACACGCAGACGCTGTCGCTGGAAGCCGCGCAGGCAGAAGCCAGAGTGGGAGCAGACCGGCAGAACCTGCTGCGGATGCAGAACGGTTCGCGTCCCGAGGAAATTGCTCAGGCCCGGGAACGCCTCGCCGCCGCGCAGGCCGACGCCACGCGGGCCGCTGCGGATCTCGCCCGCTTGCGTGAAGTGGCGGCGAACACGGGTGGCAAGGGCGTAAGCGATCAGGAGATCGATCGCGCGGCCAGCGCGGCCAAGGCGTCGAAGGCCCAGGCGGATCAGGCCAGCGAGGCCTTGCAACTGACGATCAAGGGGCCACGCACCGAAGATGTCGAAGCCGCAAAGGCGCAGCTCAAGGCCTCGCAGGCGGCTTTCGCGCTTTACCGGCACCGGATCGATCAGGGGGAACTGCACGCGCCTGAAGATGCGGTCGTGCGTTCGCGCCTTGCCGAGGTGGGGGACATGGCCTCGCCGCAGCGGCCGGTGTTCGAACTGGCGCTGACCAGCCCGAAATGGGTTCGCGTCTATGTCAACGAAACGGATCTCGGTAAGGTCAAGCCGGGCATGGCGGCGCAGGTCACGACAGACAGTGCCCCCGACAAGCCGGTGCCGGGCAAGGTGGGCTACATTTCCTCCGTTGCCGAATTTACGCCCAAATCGGTCGAGACCGAGGAACTGCGCACTGCTCTGGTTTACGAAGTGCGCGTAAGGGTGGACGACAAGGACGGGGCATTGCGTCTTGGCCAGCCGGTGACGATCAAGCTCGAGCTCGGAACCGGGGAGTGAATGACACGCCGCCCAGCGTTGTCATCAAGGCGTTGAGCAAGACGTTCGACGGACCCGATGGCAAGCCGTTCCAGGCCATCGACGGTATCTCGCTGTCGATTCCGCCCGGTACGCTGGCGGCGGTCGTGGGGCCTGACGGAGCGGGGAAAACGACGCTGATGCGCATGATGGCCGGGCTGCTCCGGCCAGATGGCGGACGGCTCCATGTTCTTGGCATCGATCTCGCCGAGGATGCGCAGGAAGTGCAGAACCGCATCAGCTACATGCCGCAGCGTTTCGGTTTGTACGAAGATCTCTCGGTGCAGGAAAACCTGGACCTCTATGCCGACCTGCATGGCGTGCCTGCCGATGTCCGGGTAGAGCGCTTTTCGCGTTTGCTGGCGATGACCGATCTCGCGCACTTCACCGACCGTCCGGCCGGGAAGCTTTCGGGCGGCATGAAGCAGAAGCTGGGGCTTGCCTGCACGCTGGTGCGGGTGCCCGACCTGCTCCTGCTCGATGAGCCGAGCGTCGGCGTCGATCCGCTGTCCCGGCGCGACTTGTGGGAGATCATCGAGCAACTCATCGAGTCAGACGGGCTCAGCGTGATCGTCAGCACAGCCTACATGGATGAGGCTGAACGCTGCGATCATGTGTTCGTGATGAACCGGGGAATGCTGCTTGCAGACGGGACCCCGGACGAATTGAAAGCGGGGGCCAGGGGGCTGACCCATGTCGTCTCGCCCGACGATGGTGTGCCTGCCCGCGACCTTCAGGCGCGGATGATCGATGCCCCCGAACTCGTAGTCGATGCGGTACCCAGCGGCGGGCAGGTTCGCTTCATCTGCCAGCCGGGCTGTAACGAAGCCGCGTTGAAGGCACTGCTGCATGATTGCGACTGCCAGCCGCGCGAAGAGGAACTCGAAGACGCCTTCATGCTCCTGTTGCATCAACATGACGACGGGCATGGTGACGCGTCTTCGCCGCCTCCGCTGGCTTCGCAAGCGCCCGCAGTGGCGACGAACGGTAACGGCGACGGTCCGGTGATCGTGGTGCGTGATCTGGTGAGGCGGTTCGGTGACTTTACAGCGGTTGCCAACACCAGTTTCGAAGTCAAGCGCGGCGAGATCTTCGGATTGCTGGGGCCGAATGGCGCGGGCAAGACGACGACTTTTCGCATGCTCTGCGGCTTGCTTCCGGCGACCAGTGGCGAGCTTTTGGTTGCCGGCGTCAACTTGCGCAACGCGCGGGCCGCCGCCCGGGCGCGCATCGGCTATGTGGCGCAGAAGTTCTCGCTCTATTCGAATCTTTCGGTTTACGAGAACCTCGATTTTTTCGGCGGCGCCTATGGCCTGCGGGGCAAGGAGCGACGTGACCGGGTGAACGAGATCATCCGCCAGTTCGACCTCGATCCGGATGTTCATTCCGGCAATCTGCCGCTGGGCTACAAACAGCGTCTCGCGATGGCGGCAGGGCTGTTGCACCAGCCTGAAATCCTTTTCCTCGACGAACCGACAAGCGGTATCGATCCGCTCGCCCGGCGGGCCTTCTGGCGCACCATCACGGCCTTGTCGCAGTCCGGTGTGACGGTGGTGGTGACCACCCATTTCATGGAGGAAGCCGAGTACTGCGACCGTATCGCGATTCAGGATGCCGGACGCCTGCTGGCGCTGGGCACGCCGCGCGGAGTACGGGAGCGTTCCGGCATCGTGTCGGGCCACATGAACGAAGCTTTCATCGCTATTGTGGAGAAGGCGCGGGCGGCAGAAGCAGAAGGGCAGGAGGCTGCGTGAGCAACGCCGCGTTCAAGACCCGGCTCATTGCCCTTGTTCGCAAGGAGACCCGCCAGATGCTGCGCGACCGCAGCAATCTGCTGGTGGGCCTGATCCTGCCCGTCGTGCTGATCCTGCTATTCGGATACGGTCTCTCGTTCGACGTCAAGAACGCACCCATAGCAGTAGTGATGGAGAGCAATTCGGCAGCCGCGCGCGAAGCTGTCTCAGGGCTCGCCGGATCACGCTATCTGGTGCCGGTGGAAGTTACCAGCATGGCCGAGGCAGATGCCCTGCTGCGGGCAGGCAAGGCCGATGCCATCGTGCGTGTACCGATCGACTTCGCCGAGCAGCAGGCCAGGGGCAACGCGCAAGTGCAGTTGATCCTGAACGGTATAGATTCCACCACGGCGACCAGTCTTGAAGCGTATATCAATGGCGCCATTGGCACGGTTGCCTTGCGGCGAATGGACCGGGGAAAGAGTGGCGCCGGGAGCACAGGCAGCATCGTGCTGGCGCAGCGGATCTGGTTCAACGAAGCCGGGATCAGTACCTGGTACCTCGTGCCCGGGCTGGTCGCGCTGATCATGACGCTGGTCGGTGCGTTCCTGACCTCCATGCTGATCGCGCGCGAATGGGAACGCGGCACGCTGGAGGCCCTGTTCGTTACGCCGGTGCGTCCCCTCGAACTCGTGCTGGCCAAGATTGCGCCCTACCTGCTCATCGGTCTGCTCGATCTGGCCATGTGCATTTTAGCCGCCCGCATCCTGTTTCAGGTGCCGATCAGGGGATCATTGCTGGCCATCCTCATCACATCGATAGCGTACCTGGTCGTATCGTTGCTGATGGGATTGTTCATTTCCGGGGTGACCCGCAATCAGTTTGCCGCGAGCCAGATGGCACTGCTGACCAGTTTTATGCCTGCCATGATGCTGTCCGGGTTCGTGTTCGACCTGCGCAACGTGCCCTTTGCGGTGAAGGTCGCGAGCCAGATCGTGCCGGCCACCCATTTCATGGGCGTGATCAAGACCCTGTTCCTGGCCGGAACCGACTGGGCCATGGTGGCGAAAGGTTGCGTGATCATGCTCGGCTACGCTTTGCTGCTGCTGGCTCTGACCTGGCGCACCGTTCGCAAGAGACTGGACTAGAGCCATGGACCGTCTCATCGCCAGCCTTGCCCAGATCTTCGTGTTGTGCCGGAAGGAGATTCTTGCACTTGTGAAGGACCCGGCGAACCGCGTGATTCTGGTCGGGCCCGCGCTGATCCAATCGCTACTGTTCGGCTATGCCGCGACGTTTGACCTGAAAAACGTACCCTACGCCGTGCTCGATCAAAGCCATAGTGCCGCCTCGGCGGAATTTCTGACGCGCCTTGATGGTACCGGCATCTTCAAGCGTCAGGCGACACTGACCAATTCCCTGCAAATCGCCGAGGTTATCGACGACGGACGGGTTCTCATGGCCGTGAGCATCCCTTCCGATTTCGCCACACGGCTGGCCAAAGGCGGGCAAGCCCCGGTGCAGGTCATCCTCGACGGCCGCAATTCCACCACGGCCGGTGCCGCAGCAGGCTATGTGAACGCAGTCGCCACTGCCTTTAACGCGAAACGTGCCGGTGCACCTCCGATCACGGTCGTCAGGCGGGCATGGTTCAATCCAAACCTCGATTCGCGCTGGCAGATCCTGCCTGCCATGATCGCGACGCTATCCATGTTGCAGACGCTTCTGCTGGCCGCGCTGTCGGTCGCGCGGGAGAGAGAGCAGGGGACGTTCGACCAGTTGCTGGTGACGCCGTTGACGCCTCTCCAGATCCTCACCGGCAAGGCGATACCGGCGGTACTCGTAGGGGTGATGCAATCAACTCTTGTGCTCTTGATCGCGCGCTTGTGGTTCGAGGTCCCCATGAACGGATCTCTGTGGCTGCTCTATCTGGGGCTGTTCGGGTTCACGGGCGCTTCGGTGGGCATTGGCATGTCGATATCCGCGCTTGCCCTGAACATGCAGCAGGCGATGCTCTACACGTTCATGCTGCTCATGCCGCTGACGCTGCTTTCCGGGCTCGTTACACCGATCCGGAACATGCCCGAAGTGCTGCAGATCCTGACATATGCCAACCCGCTTCGCTTCGGTGTCGATCTGGTGCGGCGTGTCTATCTGGAAGGCGCGGGACTGTTCGACATCGCGTTCGATTTCGTGCCGATGCTTGTGGTTGCCAGCGTCACCATGCCGCTCGCGGCCTGGCTGTTCCGCAATCGTCTGGCCTGATGAAAATGGATACCTTGCTATGAGATCCGCCCGTATCCTTCCGCTCCTTGCCCTTGGCGCGGCTGCAACCTCTCTTTCAGGATGCACGGTGGGACCAGACTTCAAGGCGCCGCAGGCGGCAGCTCCTGCCGACTGGTCGAGCTGGCGCAGCGGTGATCCCGCGCTGATCGCGCCGGTGGGGCAGGGGGAGACGATCCCGTCCGACTGGTGGACGCTGTTCGGTGATCCGGTACTGGACAACCTCGAACGCGAGGCGCTGGCCGCGAGCCCCGACATCGAAACGGCCGCGCTGCACTACGCACAGGCAAGGGTTCAGGCGCAGGGAACGAAGGCTGCCGGGCTGCCGCAGGTCAATGCCGGGGCGGACGTCGTGCGCAACCGGCTGAGTGAATATGGTGCTTCGACGCGCCTCTTCGACGCGATCGGATCGGATCGCGATGCGCTGGCCAAATTCCTTGCCGAACCCTTCACGCTCTATCAGGGGGGCTTCGATGCCGCCTGGGAACTCGACTTGTGGGGTAAGGTCCGGCGGCAGGTGGAACAGGCCGGTGCGCGGGTCTCGCAACAGGAGGCATTGCTCGATCTCGCCCGTCTCAGCATCGTCAGCGAAGTGGCGCAGGCCTATTTCAGCCTGCGCGAAACGCAGAGCCAGATCGCGATTGCGGAGGGCGACATTGCCTTGCTGCAGGAAAGGGTGTCGATCGTTGCCGCGCGCGTGAACGGGGGGCTTGAGGATCACAGCAGCCTCGAGCAGGAGAGTGCCCAGCTCAACGCCCTGCGGGCCTCGCTGCCGGCGCTGACGGCGGGCGAAGCGATGCAGATCAACCGGCTTTCCCTGCTGCTGGGCAAGCATCCCGGGGAATTGAACGAGGAACTGCGCGGTGGCGCTTCTCCTTCCGCAAACGCCCTCCCGGACCTGTCGCTGGGCATGCCATCACAGGTTGCACTCGGGCGACCCGATGTGAGGGCGTCGGTGGCGCAGCTGCACGCCGCGACGGCGGGGATCGGCGTTGCAACGGCGGATCTCTACCCCAGCATTCGTCTGGGCGGCAGTTTGAATCTTGAAACGTACCGCAGCCAGAACCTGTTCGACTGGGGAAGCCGCACATGGTCCATCGGACCCAGTCTCGATCTGCCGGTGTTCGACGGTGGGCGCCGCCGCGCCGTCGTGAAGCTGCGCAAACTCGAAGCACGCGAAGCGGCAGTAGGATACCAGAAGACCGTGCTCAAGGCATGGCAGGAAATCGACGACGCCCTGAGCGGCTACACCGCCGACCGGGCGCAGGACCGCATGTTGTCCGCGCGTGAGGCCAACACCGCACATGTGCTGGACCTTGTGAAAGCTCGCTACAAGGCCGGCGCGCTTAACTATCTGCCGGTCATCGACGCGAAACGAGCCGAGTTGCAGGCTCGGCGCGAACGGGCCGATCTCGATGCACAAATGAACATCCGCTTTGTGGCCCTCAACAAGGCGATCGGGAACGTCCCGCCTGGAAAGCTTTGAGGCGCCCAACGGGTCGCAAAAAGTTATCAACACCTATCGTTTCGCGAATGCGGCGGAACGAATGGTGCGTTCGTGGGCCAAAGTGGTGCAAACCGCTATGGAATTTGGCTTGCAAGGCGGAATCACTTGTGATTCTATCAATTCCATGAGGACCATGCGGCAAGATCACGGCATTGTTAAAGAGAGGCTCGTTCAGGGGCTGGCGCTGGCCATGCTTCTGTTGATGGGTCTCTATGCCGTGGCCGGACCGAGCGGATTGATCGCCTGGGGTGAAAACCAGCACCTTCTGGAACAGCAGCGTGCCAAGCTGGCTTCCATGAAGCTGGAACGCGATCACTGGAAGAACCGCGTGAAACTGCTTGATCCGAAGAATGCCGATCCCGATCTGGCGGGCGAACTGCTGCGCAGCAATTTGAATGTCGCACGGTCGGACGAGATGGTGATGTTGCTGCACTGACGCCTTGCGTCGCGCTATAATATTTTCCGCATCGCGAGCAATTTCCTGTCACACTGCTTCCGCTTTCCGGCGGTCTTGCCTATATCGCGGGTGAATCGATCGCACCAACGATTGGGAGCCCGCTTTGCCCAAAGCCAAGAACGCCGCTGAAAGCGGCAATGAACCTGCCGTAGCCGACGGCGAAGATTTCGCCCTCCACAGCCTTCAGCAAGCCCATGCAGCGGATCGCCGCTACAAGGCGAGCAAGGAAGAATTGCTGCATTTCTACGAGCAGATGCTGTTGATCCGCCGTTTCGAAGAGAAGGCGGGGCAGCTCTATGGCCTTGGGTTGATTGGCGGTTTCTGCCATCTTTATATCGGGCAGGAAGCCGTGGCCGTGGGCCTGCAGTCCGCGCTCACGGGTGGGCTGGATTCCGTCATCACCGGCTATCGCGATCACGGCCACATGCTGGCCTATGGCATCGACCCCAAAGTGATCATGGCTGAATTGACTGGCCGCCATTCGGGTATCTCGAAGGGCAAGGGCGGTTCGATGCACATGTTCAGCGTCGATCACCGTTTCTATGGCGGCCATGGCATCGTGGGGGCACAGGTGCCGCTCGGTGCCGGTCTCGCCTTTGCGCACAAGTATAACGAGGATGGCGGCGTGACGCTCGCCTATTTCGGTGACGGTGCGTCCAACCAGGGGCAGGTCTACGAAGCCTTCAACATGGCCTCGCTGTGGAAGCTGCCGATCGTGTTCGTGGTGGAGAACAACCAGTACGCCATGGGCACTGCGGTCAAGCGCGGATCGGCCGAGACACATTTCTACCGCCGCGGCACCGCGTTCCGCATTCCCGGCATGCAGGTCGATGGCATGGACGTTCTCGAAGTGCGCAAGGCGGCCGAGATCGCTCTCGAGCATGTCCGCGGCGGCAATGGGCCGGTGCTCATGGAACTGAGCACCTACCGCTATCGCGGCCACTCGATGTCGGACCCTGCCAAGTACCGCAGCCGCGAGGAAGTGCAGGACGTGCGCGAGAAACGCGATCCGATCGAGCACGCCAAGGCAGAGCTGCTCGAATTGGGCGTGACCGAGGCGAGCCTCAAGGACATCGACAAGCGCGTGCGCGCAGCCGTGACCGAAGCGGCGGATTTCGCCGAAAGCTCGCCCGAGCCCGAAATGTCCGAACTCTACACTGACGTCCTGGTGGAGCGCTACTGATGGCGATCGAACTCAAGATGCCCGCGCTCTCGCCGACGATGGAAGAGGGCAAGCTCGCAAAGTGGCTGGTCAAGGAAGGCGACGAAGTCGCTTCCGGTGATATCCTGGCTGAAATCGAAACCGACAAGGCCACGATGGAATTCGAAGCCGTCGATGAAGGCACGGTCGGCAAGATCCTTGTGCCTGAAGGCACCGAAGGCGTGAAGGTCGGTACGGTCATCGCTGTAATGGCAGGTGAGGGCGAGGATGCCGGCAGCGTCGCCGCTCCCGCGCCGAAGGCTGAGCCTGCGCCCGCAGCACCGCAGCCCGTTGCCAAGGCTGAAGCACTGGCCCCGGCGCCTGCGCGCAAGGACCCCGAGGTTCCCGCCGGCACCAATATGAAGACCTCGACTGTGCGCGAAGCGCTGCGCGATGCCATGGCCGAGGAAATGCGCCGTGACGAACGCGTCTTCGTGATGGGCGAGGAAGTCGCCCAGTATCAGGGCGCCTACAAGGTCACGCAGGGCCTGCTCGACGAATTCGGCGACAAGCGCGTGATCGACACGCCAATCACCGAATATGGCTTTGCCGGTATCGGCACCGGCGCCGCCATGGGCGGCCTGCGCCCGGTGGTCGAGTTCATGACGTTCAACTTCGCCATGCAGGCGATTGACCACATCATCAACTCGGCGGCCAAGACCAACTACATGTCCGGCGGCCAGATGCGCTGTCCGGTCGTGTTCCGCGGCCCTAACGGCGCGGCGTCGCGCGTCGGTGCGCAGCACTCGCAGAACTATGGCCCCTGGTACGCCAACGTGCCCGGCCTGATCGTGATTGCACCGTATGACGCGTCGGACGCAAAGGGCCTGCTCAAGGCGGCGATCCGCTGCGAGGACCCGGTCGTCTTCCTCGAAAACGAACTGGTCTACGGCCGGACTTTCGAACTGCCCGAACTCGACGATCACGTGCTGCCGATCGGCAAGGCGCGGATCATGCGCGAGGGCAAGGACGTGACCATCGTGTCCTACTCGATCGGCGTCGGCATCGCGCTGGAAGCCGCCGAAACGCTCGCGGCTGAAGGCATCGACGCCGAAGTGCTCGACCTGCGCACGCTGCGTCCGCTCGACAAGGAGTCCGTGCTTGCAAGCCTTGCCAAGACCAACCGCATGGTCGTGGCCGAGGAAGGCTTCCCGGTCTGTTCGATTGCCTCGGAAATCATCGCGATCTGCATGGAGGAAGGCTTCGACGACCTCGACGCGCCGGTCGTGCGTGTTTGCAATGAGGATGTCCCGCTGCCTTACGCGGCCAACCTCGAAAAGGCGGCCATCATCGATGTTCCGCGCGTGATCGCGGCAGTGAAGAAAGTCTGCTATCGCTGATACGGACGGCGGCTGCGGGCATGGTTCCCGGCCGCCGCACCGTTTGCGGGCGGATGAAATCGGCACGAATTCGGACGTATCGCGGTTTTCGTGTTGGTACACTGCGGCATAACGCGATCCGGGGCAGGCTTGCGTGCCCGCGTTGGCTGCCTAGAGAGGCGCTGTGTCTGACCAAACATCTTCTGCGAATTCGTCGGCATCGAGGCATGAAGACGCCCTTATCCAGTCGCTGCCGGCCGTTTCGCGCCTGGCACTGGCCTATGCGCCTGCTTCGGCGCGGCTTCCCACGTTGGCGCTGTTTGCACTGGATGCACGGCTAGCCGGTCTGTTGCGGCATTCGCGGGAACCGATGCTGGCGCAACTGCGGCTGTCATGGTGGCGGGAATCTCTGGGCCGCGATCAAAACGAATGGCCTGAGGGCGAACCTCTCCTCGCAGCATTGCGCAGCTGGAACGGCAGGCACAAGGCGTTGACGGCGCTGGTCGATGGCTGGGAAGCATTGACGGGTGCCGCCCCCCTGCCTGGCGAAGCGCTGCGAACCATGGCGCAAGGCCGGGCAGAGGCATTTGCCGCGCTCGCCCATGCCCTGGACCGCGAACGCGAATCCCGCGCAGCCTATCGTCTTGGGCATCAATGGGGCCTTGCCGATCTCGCGATGCGCCTTGGCAATCCCCAGGAACGCGAAACGGCCGCATCGCTGGCGGGTTCGGAAAAAGGCGGGGCGCGGTCACGCGTGTCGCGCGCTCTGCGGCCCCTGCTGGTGCTTCAGGGCCTTGCCAGCCGCCGTCTGGAAAAGGGCGAGGAAGGTGGCGCGCTTTCGCCGGCCGCCATGCTCAAGGCGCTGCGGCTCGGGCTTCTGGGCCTCTGAGGGCGAGCGAATGAAGGATATGTAATTTCAATCCCGGTGCAGTGCGGGCCAATTTTGGCATCTGCAACGGGGATCCTTGATGAATCGCTTCCTGCTGGGCGGCCTTGCCGCGCTCATTATGGCCGGTGTCGGCCTGTTCTGGTGGCAGGGGCGGGCCGAGGTGGAAAAGGCTGCGCCGCCGCCGGAAGTAGCGCCTTCGTTCGATCCCGAGGATTTGCCGAGCGCTGAGCTTGGCGACGCTAATGGCCCGGAGCCGCCCGAGGCTACCGATCTGACGCGCGAACAACGCCGTTTCGGGCGCTATGACCGCAACAGCGACGGGCGCATCAGTCGCAACGAAATGCTGTCCACGCGCACCGCCGCTTTCCGCAAGCTGGACAAGGACGGGAACAACCTGCTGTCGTTCGAGGAATGGGCGGTCACGACCGTTGACAAGTTTGATCGGGCCGACGTCAATCGCGACGATCAGCTCACGCCAGCAGAATTTGCGCGCACGGCGCCCCCGCCCAAGCCGAAGTCCAGATGCAGCTGCTGATCAGGCCGCCGGAGTGAGCGTTGCAAGCCAGCTGCCGATGTCGGCTTTGGCCCGCTCGGTATAGGCTTCCTTGCGCTGCTTCTTCTTCACGTCGTGCAGCGGGGGAAACAGCCCGAAGTTGACGTTCATCGGCTGATAGCTGTCTGCCTCGGCATCGCCGGTGATGTGCGAGAGCAGGGCGCCCAGAGCGGTCGTGCGCGGCGGAGCCTGCCATTCGCGGCCTGCGAGTTCTGCAGCCGTCATCAGGCCTGCCATCAGTCCCACGGCGGAACTTTCGACATAGCCTTCGCAGCCGGTGATCTGCCCGGCAAAGCGGATGTGCGGCGCAGTCTTGAGGCGCAGCTGGCGGTCGAGAAGCACCGGGGAATTGAGGAACGTATTGCGGTGAAGACCGCCAAGGCGTGCGAATTCCGCCTTTTCGAGCCCCGGAATCGTCCGGAACAGGCGGACCTGCTCGGCATGCTTCAGCTTGGTCTGGAAGCCGACCATGTTCCACAGCGTGCCGAGCTTGTTATCCTGCCGAAGCTGCACCACCGCATAAGGCCAGCGCCCGTTGGGGTGTTCAGCTGTCGCCCAATGCGGGTTGTCGAGCCCAACGGGCTTCATCGGCCCGAAACGCAGCGTATCCACGCCACGCTCGGCCATGACCTCGATGGGCATGCAGCCGTCGAAATAGGGCGTGTTCGCTTCCCATTCCTTGAATGCGGTTTTCTCGCCTTCAACCAGCCCCTGATGGAAAGCGAGGTACTGCTGCTTGTCCATCGGGCAGTTGATGTAGTCCTTGGTCTCGCCCTTGTCCCAGCGCGAGGCCATCCAGCAGACGTCCATGTCGATTGTCTCGCGGTAGACAATCGGCGCGATGGCATCGAAGAACGCCAGCGAATCCGAGCCGGTGGCGCGGCCGATTGAACTGGCGAGCGCTTCTGCGGTGAGGGGGCCAGTTGCGACCAAAGTCAGGCCGCTTTCGGGCAATGTGTCGATCCGTTCGCGCACGATCTCGACGTTCGGCAGCGCGCTCAGCCGTGCTTCGACTTCGACGGAAAAAACGTCGCGATCCACTGCAAGCGCCGATCCAGCCGGAACTTCAGCCTTGGCGGCAGCACCCATGATCAGCGAATCGCAACGCCGCATTTCGTGGTGGAGCAATCCGACGGCATTCTTTTCATCGTCATCGGAACGGAACGAATTGGAGCAGACGAGTTCGGCCAGTCCGTCCGTCTGGTGCGCGGGCGAACGCTCGCCGGTCCCGCGCATTTCTGACATGCGGACCTTGAAACCGCGCCGTCCGAGCTGCCAGGCGGCCTCGCTTCCGGCCAGACCGCCGCCGATAATGTGGACATCATAAGTCATAGCCGCGCGCCTAGCTTGTCTCGGCTCGACGGGAAAGGGCAAGTGCTGTCATAGCAGACGGCATTGCGCACTGTAGCGCACGTGACGCAGAGAGGTATTCCGCAAACCATGCCCCGGCGAGCCTTGATCGAACGCCGTCCCTGGCTGCTGACTAGCATTCTTTTCGCGCTGGCCTTTGCCTGGCTGCAGGACAGCCAGTTGCCGGGCGTTTACCTGATGGTGCTCAAGGCCGCGCCGTTGCTTCTGCTCGCTGTGTACGCGGCGCTTCGGCACAAGGGACACGATACGCAGTTGCTAGCAGCCATGCTTGCGTTTCAGGGCCTGGGAGCGGCCATCTCCGACCTTGCCGAAGATCTTGCCGGGATTGTGATGGTCGTGGGTTTCGCATTCGGCATTGGCCTGTTCCTGATGCACCGGCGCCGACATCTGACGCCAAGCCAGAAAGGATTGGCGGTCTGCCTGCTGCTCCTGATCCCGGCCATTTGCCAGCTGGCGATCAATCCACATGTCGAGGCCGGATTGGCGCCGCTCTACTTCGGTGCGGCGCTGGGCGGTTTCGCGGCCAGCGCCTGGACGAGCAGTTTTCCGCGCTATCGAACAGGGCTGGGCGCGCTGGTCGTTGTCGCAGGCAGTGTCGGCAATCTGGTTTCGCTGCACGCCATCAACGGACCGGGGGTTGGTGAAATTCTGGGCTGGCCGCTGTTCTATCTGGGTAATCTGGTGCTCGCGACCGGCGTAACAGGCGAACTGCGAGCCCGTGCCGCCGTCTGAGTGCCCTCACTTGTCCGGCAGGGGAATGAATTCCTGATCGTCACCGTCGGGCAGTTTCATGCGCTGCTGCCGCCAGTCTTCTGCGGCCTGCTCGAGCCGGTCTTTCGAGGACGAGACGAAATTCCATAGCATGAACCGCTCGCCTATCGGTTCTCCTCCGAGTGCCATCACGGTGGCCGCTTCAAGCGCCAGCGTGGGAACCGCCAAACCGGGCTGGAGCACGGCCATCTGCCCCGCAACCAGTTTCTGGCCGGCCACTTCCACAGTTCCCGCCGCGACGTAGACAGCGCGCTCTTTATATTCGCTAGGCAATGTTCGTGCAGCGTCGGCCTGCATTTCCCAGTGCATGTAGAACAGCGGGGAATGGACTTTGACGGCGGCTTTCATCCCCTCGGCAGCACCGGCGATGAGACGGCCGCGAATGCCGCCTTCGTCCCACATCGGCAGGTCAGTGCCTTCGTGATGATAGAACGCGGGATCGGTTTCCTCGTCTTCCACGGGCAAGGCTACCCAGGCCTGGATGCCGTGCATGTGGGCGCCGTGCGCCCGTGCGTATTCGAGACGCTCGGAATGTGTGATGCCGCTTCCCGCGACCATCCAGTTCACTTCGCCCGGACGGATTTCCTGATGGAACCCCAGACTGTCGCGGTGGGTCAGCGCACCGTCGTAGAGGTAGGTGACGGTGGAAAGGCCGATATGCGGGTGGGGACGCACGTCAAGCGAGCGCGGGATCCCCGGGGCAAAATCGACAGGTCCCATGTGGTCGAAGAACACGAAAGGGCCGACCATCCGCCGCGCATGGAAGGGCAGCACGCGACCGACCGTAAGACCGCCGCCAAGGTCATGGGTGCGCTTGTCGATAATGCGTTCGATCATCGCCGGTCTCCCTCATGTCACCCTTACCCTGAGAGACCGGAATTCCCAATCTGCGATTCCATCGCTGGAGTCAGAGGACATGATGCGCAATGGCTGGGCCCGGCGGCCGCAGGGACGCTTCAGGGCAGGCGCAGGGCTCCGGCCTGATCGAATTCCACCGGCCCGTGCGCGATGATGGCGGATAGCGGCAGGTCTGCATAGATATGCGGGAACAGTGCACCGCCCCGCGAGACTTCCCATCTCACTGCATGGCCCAGCAGGATCAAATCGACAGCGGCGATGTGCAAATCGGTCTGGCCGGCGAAGTGTTTTTCCAGCGTTTCCTGTGCCTGTCCGGCGGTGGACATGTGGATGTACCCGTCGGACAGGTCGATGGGCGCGCCCTCGAAAGTGCCTGCGGAGAGCAGCTGCTGGAGTTGCTCTCGGGTCAGGATCTTGTAGGCGACCGCTTCGGTCTGGCTCACGCTTCGCCTTCCGGCGTTTCCGGAGCAGGGGCATCGGTCGCGCCGCCTTCGGTCTCTGCCTCGTCCGCTTCGGATTCCTCGTCCAGACGCACGGCGCTGACCACGTGCTCGCCGCCGGACACGTTGAACAGGCGCACGCCTGCCGAGCCGCGCCCGATGACCCGCAGGCTTGCGAGCGGCAGGCGGATCAGTTTGGCCTGATCGGTTACCAGCATTAGCTGCTGCGCCTGCGTGGCCGGGAAGCTGGCGACGACCGGGCCGTTGCGGGCGATGTTGTCGATATTGGTGATACCCTGACCGCCTCGGCCGGTGCGGCGATACTCATAGGCGGAGGACATCTTGCCGTAGCCGTTGGAGCAGACGGTAAGGATGAACTGCTCGCGTTCGGCCAGCTCTGCCATGCGCTCGACGGAAAGCGAAGGCTTGCCTTCCTTTTCGCCCTTCCACGACGCGAATTTGAGGTAGGCTTCGCGTTCCTCCGGCGTGGTGCCGACACGGTGCAGGATCGAGAGCGAAATGACTTCGTCATCGTCCTTGAGGTTCATGCCGCGCACGCCAGTCGAGGTCCGGCTCGTGAATTCGCGCACATCGTCACCGGCAAAGCGGATGGCCTTGCCCTGACGGCTTGCCAGCAGCACATCGTCGCTGGCTTCGAGCAGGGCTACGCCGATCAGACGGTCGTCCGAGCCTTCGTCGAACTTCATCGCGAACTTGCCGTTCGACGGGATGTTGGCGAAGGAATCCATCGCGTTGCGGCGCACGTTGCCCTTGGCCGTGGCGAACACGACCGAGAGCTTGCTCCATTCCGCCTCGTCTTCTGGCAGGGCAAGCACAGTCTGGATCGTCTCGTCCTTGTCCAGCGCGGGCAGGAGGTTGACGATCGGGCGGCCTCGCGTGGTCGGGCCACCTTCGGGCAGCTTGTAGACCTTGAGGCGATAGACCTTCCCGGCGGTGGAGAAGAACAGCACCGGATTGTGCGTGGAGGTGACGAACATCGTCGTCACGGCATCCTCATCCTTCGTCGCCATACCGGCGCGGCCCTTGCCGCCGCGGGCCTGAGCGCGGAAGGTGGAGAGGGCGGTGCGCTTGATATAGCCGTCCATGGTGACGGTCACCACCATGTCCTCGCGCTCGATCAGGTCCTCGTCGTCGATTCCGTCGAAAGCGGCGGTGATCTCGGAACGGCGCGGCGTCGCATAGGCGTCGCGCACGGCCTGCAGTTCCTCGCGCATGACGCCGTAGAGCTTCACGCGGTCGGCGAGAATGGCGAGGTATTCCTCGATCGCGAGCGCCAGTTCCTTGAGTTCGTCGCCGATCTCGTCGCGGCCGAGCGCGGTCAGGCGGTGCAGGCGCAAGTCGAGGATCGCCTTCACCTGGGCCTCGGACAGGCGATAGGTGCCGCCGGTCTCTTCCGCAGTTGGTTCGATAGCCTCGACCAGCCGGATATACGGCGCGATTTCGCCGATCGGCCATTCCTTGGCGAGCAATTTGGCACGGGCATCGGCGGGGTTCGACGATCCGCGGATCATCGCCACGACCTCGTCCATGTTCGAGACCGCGACCACGAGGCCGAGCAAGATGTGCGCCCGGTCGCGCGCCTTGTTCAGTTCGAACTTGGTGCGGCGGGTGATGACTTCTTCGCGGAACTGGATGAACGACTGGATGATGTCGCGCAGCGACAGGATTTCCGGTCGTCCGCCACGGATCGCCAGCATGTTGGCCGGGAAGTTCGACTGCGCGGGGGTATTGCGCCAGAGCTGGTTGAGCACGACTTCGGGCGAGGCATCGCGCTTGAGGTCGATGACCACACGCACGCCTTCGCGGTTGGATTCGTCGCGGATGTCGGAGACGCCCTCGATCCGCTTGTCCTTGGCGGCTTCGGCGATCTTCTCGACCAGACCGGACTTGCCGACTTGATAAGGCATGGATGTCAGCACGATCGAACGGCGGTCGCCCCGTCCTTCCTCGATCGCGTGACGGCAGCGCTGGACGATCGAGCCGCGGCCCTGCGTATAGGCCGCACGCGAGCCGCTGGAGCCAAGGATCAGCGGAGCGGTCGGGAAGTCAGGCCCCGGGATGATCTCGAACAGTTCCTCCGAGGTGATCCCCGGATTCTCCATCATCGCAAAACAGCCGTCGATCACTTCGCCGAGGTTGTGCGGCGGAATGTTGGTGGCCATGCCGACGGCGATACCGCCTGCGCCATTCACCAGCAGGTTCGGGAAGCGGGCGGGAAGAACCGTCGGTTCCTGCCGCGAACCGTCGTAGTTGTCGGCGAAATCGACGGTGTCCTTGTCGAGATCGTCCATCAGCGAGTTGGCGACGCGGGCCAGACGCGCTTCGGTGTAACGCATCGAGGCCGGCGGATCGGGGTCCATCGAGCCGAAGTTGCCCTGGCCGTCGATGAGCGGCAGGCGCATCGACCAGTCCTGCGTCATGCGCGCAAGCGCATCGTAGATCGCGCTGTCGCCGTGCGGGTGGTAGTTACCCATGACGTCGCCGACGATCTTGGCCGACTTGCGGTAAGGACGCCCGGCGACGAAGCCGCCTTCCTGGCTGGCGAAGAGAATACGCCGGTGGACGGGCTTGAGACCGTCGCGCACGTCGGGAAGCGCGCGCGACACGATCACGCTCATCGCGTAATCGAGATAGCTCGTCTTCATCTCGTCGACGATGTCGACGCGTGTGTATTCGCCTTCGGGGCCGGTGGGCAGGGTGTTTTCGGTGTCGTCGCTCACGCGGGTTCTATCGCTGTTGTTGCGGAAAAAGGGTGATGAACTGCCCTAGGACAAGCCATCGGGGATTGCCACAGCAAGGGGCATCGACCGGGGGAAAACATCGCCGTGTTTTCCACACTTAAGAGCCTCGTAAGCGCGAAGAGATGCCGACGCGACCACTCGGACTGCCACGGGCATTCAATCTGCGTTCACTGGCGCGCCCTTAGCAGGAGCGAGAGGTTGCCAAGCCGCCAATTCGGCGGCAGTACCGGCGCCGATAGTTTTTAGGTGTCCTTTTGAGGACACGGTGTGGTTCTGTTTTGAGAGGAGTGGCCTTGATGGCTCGCAAGTTCCTGGTTTCCCGTTTTGCTCTCGCGCTCGCGCTTTCGAGCGGCCTGGCCGTGGCCGTGGCGCCGCCGGCGATGGCCAAGAAGAAGGAAGCGGCTCCGGCTGCCAATTTCTCGGAAGAATTCCGCAAGGCCGCCGGGCCGATTGAAAAGGCCATGACTGATGCGACGGGCAAGCTGCCCGCAGGCGCTGGTCCGGCCGATTATGAGGCGGCAAAGGCCCAGATCGACGCCGCGCTGGGTGGTGACGGCAAGGCTGCTTTCGAGGCCGCGGTGCCGACCGCGACGACCGTCGACGACAAGAACGCACTCGGCTCGATGATGCGCAACTACGGCATTCTGGCAAAGGATCTGGCGTTCAAGCAGAAGGGCAATGCCCTGATGATTGAGAGCGGGAAGATCCCGGCTGACAAGGTTGGTGCCATGAACTTTGATGCCGGTGTTACGGCCTACCAGCTCAAGGACTGGGCGAGCGCAGGCAGCTACCTCAAGGCTGCCAAGGATGCGGGTTATCAGGACCCGAACAACCAGCTCGACCTGATTCTGGCCGATGCCTACAAGCGCAGCGGCAACACCGGTGCCGTGCTTCAGCTCGCGCAGGACGACATTGCCGCCGCCAAGGCCAATGGCACGGCCCCGGCCGAAACCTCGCTGCGCAACGCGCTGCAGCAGACCTACAGCGCCAAGCAGCTTGGCCCGTCGACCGAATATGCGGCGATGCTTGGCCAGTATTATCCGGAGGCGTGGAATATCGCGATTTCGGTGGTGGCCCAGATCGCGGCACTGCCTCGTGAACAGGACCTTGACCTTATGCGTCTGAAGTTCCTCACGAATTCCATGACTGAAAAGCGCGACTACTTCACCTATCTGGAGGACGTTGATCCGCGCGCCTATCCGGGTGAAGCGCTCAAGGTGATCAATGATGGTATCGCCAAGGGCAAGCTGACAGCAACCGAGATCGCCGCGGACAAGTCGAACACTTCGTCACGCGTTGGCGCTGACAAGGCGTCGCTGCCGTCGGTCGAAGCCGATGCGATGAAAGCCGGTGCGAAAGTTGGCGCTGTTGTGGGGGCCGCCGATGTTTTCCTGAGCTATGATCAGCCCGCCAAGGCCGAAATGCTCTATGCCAAGGCGATCGGCATGCCTGGCGTCGATGCAGACAAGGTGGCGCTGCGTCTGGGCATGACTCAGGCATTGCAGGGCAAGTACGCGGACGCCGAAACCAATTTCGCCAAGGTGACCGGCCCCCGTGTCACTGTCGCAAAAATGTGGAGCGCTTACGCGAAGAGCAAGGCTGCGCCTGCCGCAAACTGACGGCATACGGCGCAACAGCGTCCATGGAAAAGGGCGGCGGGATAACCCGCCGCCCTTTCTGTTTGTCCTGCGAAGACAGTGCTGTCCAGCGATGGACAGCGGGACTTGCCCCTCAGGCAACCGGCCCGAATTCTCCGGTTTCATTGTCCATCAGGTGAAGGACCCCGTCAGAGATCGCGAAGAAGGCGCCGCGCAGGCTCAGGTCTCCGTCACGGACTTTCCTGCGGATGCACGGGAACGTCATCAGGTTGTCGAGGCTGACCTTGACCGCGGCCTGTTCCATCTGGCGCTCGGCGGGGCGGCCTTCGGTGCCGTATTGGGCCGCAACAGGCTCGCGGGCCTCGTCGAGGAGGGCGATCCAGTCGGCGATGAAGCCGCCTTCACCGGGCTCGGTGCCGTGAAGCTCCTGCGTGAGCGCCGCCTTGCAGCCGCCGCACATGCCGTGCCCCATGACCACGATTTCCTTCACTTTCAGTACCTGAACGGCAAATTCCAGCGCGGCGGAGACACCGTGATGGCCAGGCGAAGTCTCGAAGGGCGGAACCAGCGCCGCGACGTTGCGTACGACGAACATCTCGCCCGGATCGGTGTCGAAGATCTGCGTGGGATCGACGCGGCTGTCGGAGCAGGCGATGATCATGACTTCGGGCTGCTGCCCTTCGCGGAGCTGCGCCCAGCGCGCGCGGTGCGGGGTCCATCCCGTATCCCGGAAACGGCGGTACCCATCGAGAAGATTGTCGAGAGCGTTGCTTCCGGTTTCGGACATTGAGGGGCTCCGTGCTGGGGGTGTTGTCTCTGTGGGCATCCCTTAGCCGGGATATTCGTACTGGCAAGGGCGAGAGCATGCGACTATCTGGGCCTCATGAACGATCTTTCCACTGCACCGAACCCCGAAGCCAAGCCGGAACGCCAGCGCAAGCCTGACTGGATCCGCGTAAAGGCGCCCACCACCAAGGGTTATGGCGAAACGCGCAAGCTGATGCGCGATCTCAAGCTGAACACCGTCTGCGAAGAGGCGGCGTGCCCCAACATCGGCGAGTGCTGGACCAAAAAGCACGCAACGGTGATGATTCTGGGCGATACCTGCACGCGCGCCTGCGCCTTTTGCAACGTGAAGACGGGCATGCCAGGCCGCGTCGATGCCGATGAGCCCGCGCACGTTGCCGAAGCCGCGGCCAAGATGGGGCTGGAGCACATCGTCATCACCTCGGTGGACCGGGACGATCTTCCGGATGGCGGTGCGAGCCAGTTCGTCAAGGTGATTCAGGAACTGCGCCGTAATACGCCGCAGACCACCATCGAGATTCTGACGCCTGATTTCCGGGGCAAGATGCGCGCGGCGATCGAGGCCATCGTTGCCGCACGCCCGGACGTCTACAACCACAACCTCGAGACGGTCCCGCGGCTCTATCCGACGATCCGCCCGGGCGCGCGTTACTACGCGTCACTCCGCCTTCTCGAGGAAGTAAAGGCGCACGATCCTTCGATTTTCACCAAGTCGGGCATTATGCTGGGGCTGGGAGAACAGCGTCTCGAAGTCCATCAGGTGATGGACGACATGCGCTGCGCCGACATCGATTTCCTGACCATGGGCCAGTATCTGCGCCCGACTCCCAAGCACACCGAAGTCAAGGAATTCGTGACGCCGCAGGCTTTTGCTGCTTACGGCGCGATTGCCCGGGCTAAGGGCTTCCTGCAGGTCGCATCGACGCCCCTGACGCGCTCGAGCTATCATGCTGGCGAGGATTTTGCAGAAATGCGCGCGGCGCGCGAAGCCAGGCTGGCGCGGGGACAGTGTTGATGTCCACCGGTGTACATCGCCTTGTCCGCAAACCGCTGAAACAGTCCTGATCATGCCGGGAATCCACGAAGTCCATCGGCTGCCGTACAGCGCCGAGCAGATGTTCGATCTGGTTGCCGATGTCGGCCGCTATCAGGAGTTCCTGCCCTGGGTGGTGGCTACCCGGGTCAAATCCGACAGCGAGCATGAAATGATCGCCGACATGCTCGTCGGCTTCAAGGCGTTGCGCGAGAAGTTTACTTCACGCGTGGAAAAGCAGCGGCCACGAGAAATCCGTGTCCACTATGTCGATGGACCGATGCGTGACCTCGACAATGTCTGGACCTTTCACCCTGTCAGCGGCACGGCCTGCGATGTCGAGTTCGATGTCCGGTTTTCTTTCCGGAACGCGTTGTTCGAGAAACTGGCCGGGCAATATTTCGACAAGGCATTCCGCAAGATGGTCGCGGCTTTCGAGACGCGCGCCACAGAGCTCTATGGGGTTCAGCAAGAATCACCGGACCTTTAGTCACCTTATGAAACTCATATTGGTTTCATAAGGCGACTTTAATGTGGTGCGCGCTGTCGGATTGAGTAACTTTTTGAAACCACACTGACAATGTGGTTTCAAAAAGTTACTTTAGTGATATAAGATACTGTATATACGTGGTTTATCCGCCATGGAGCAGGAGCATCTCCAGCGCGACAAGCGCTGCCTGATGCCGGATTTCCGCTCTGCTGGCCCCTTCGATCAGTTTCTGTTCGGCGTTCACTTCATCGTCGCCGCGAATGGCCAGCGCAAAAACGACTGTCCCGACGGGTTTCATCTCGGTGCCGCCATCCGGACCGGCGATTCCGCTGACCGCCACCGCGACATCGGCGTTGCTATGCCGGATCGCGCCTTGCGCCATGGCCCAGGCCGTTGCTGGCGAGACGGCGCCGAATGCCTCGAGAATGTCGGACTGGACACCCAGCAATTCCTGCTTTGCCTCATTCGAATAAGTCACGAAACCGCGGTCGAGCACGGCCGAGGAGCCGGGGATCTCGGTCAACGCGGCGCAGACCAGCCCACCGGTGCAACTTTCGGCCAGCGCGATGGTGCGTCCGGCCGCTTTGTTCTCGGCAATGACCCGCTCTGCGAGGGCTACGAGGTCTTCGGGGAAAAACAATGTCTTGGCCATGACGGTCCTTGATCAATCAATCCTTGCAAAGGGCGATCTTGCCCACTTTCGGCTCGGCGGTGCTCGCGACTTCCATTGTCAGCGCGATCAGGCCGGCGGTGTTTTCTGGCGGCAAGGGAGACAGCAGATCGATGGCGATGTCCAGTTTGTCGCAGGATTTGAGTGCGATCTGCTGTGAGACGAAGCCCTCTACGAAAGTATCCGCAAGCTGCCTGGTCGTGTCATCGGGAAGATTGGCAATCGTCCCCGCTGCATCGGGGCCCAGGGCTTTCAGGAAAGCCGGCTTTGCGTTGGGCCAGTACTTGGCTTTCTGGGCCGCGTAGCGCGCGGCAAGGTCCCCGCCATGACGGCGCAGAAAGGCGTTGGCGGGCAAAACCGGAGCGCAGCGCTTGGCCGTCCCGCTGATTGCCTGAGGTAGCGCATAGGCAAGCAGTGAAGTGGCTTCTGTGCGCGACAGGCAGACCGGCGCAGCGGCGGTGGCCGAGACGGGGGCGCAAGCCAGCAGGCAGAACATTGTACCAAGAAGTCTCTTCATGGGCATAACTCCCTGTTGCGAGCCTAGGGTCAGGACCCACTATTCACGCCATCGAGGCGCCCGAATGGCGAACATATCGGGCCAAATTGTCCGCCGGGAAGGCTGATTGCCTTTCCCAGGGCGATTTGGCTCGAGATGGAAGCCATCCGGGCGTCCCGCAGGGATTTGACCAAAATGGCCCAGAGCCGCGTCGAGAAGTCTTGAAATATTGACATATTCCTTTGCCTTCTCTCCTTGCGCTGAGCCATTTTGCCTCAAACCTCGATGGCGTGAATAATGGGTCCTGACCCTAGATGCGGCAGAGGCAGACGGCAGCCTGCGCAGCAATTCCTTCGCCTCGCCCGGTAAAACCCAGTTTTTCGGTTGTTGTTGCCTTCACACTGATAGCTGCGCTGTCAACTTCGAGAATTTCGGCGAGGCGCGCGCGCATGGCATCGCGATGGGGCCCGATTTTGGGCCTTTCGCATATGATCGTGACGTCTGCATTGCCAGGCGCGTATCCTGCTTCGCGCACGAGTGCAGCGGCGTGGGACAGGAACTGGTGTGACGCCGCCCCTTTCCATTGCGGATCGCTCGGCGGGAAATGCTGGCCGATATCACCGGCGCCGATGGCCCCGAGCATTGCGTCGACGAGAGCGTGGATGGCGACGTCGGCATCGCTATGACCTGCGAGGCCGTGCGTGTGCTCGATCCGGACCCCGCAGAGCCACAGTTCCTCGCCTTCGGTCAACCGGTGGACATCGTATCCCGTCCCGATGCGGACAGCGGGCAGCGAGCGCGCAAAATCGGATGCGAATGTCAGCTTGTGCAGGGCTTCGTCCCCTTCGATCATGGCGATTTCCATTCCCCGTGACTGGGCAACCTGAGCGTCATCACCGGCGGTCAACTGGCCCGGCCAGTTGCGATGGGCTGCCAGAATGTCCTGAAAGTGAAAAGCTTGTGGCGTCTGCACCCGGCGCAGGTCTTCGCGCCGGGCAGGGGTGCCCATGACGTCCCCGGAATCCGTGGAACCTGCGTGAGCAAGACTGTCCACCACCGGCAGAACCGGGATGGCGCCCTTGTGGCGGGCAAGGGCGTCCCGAAGCCGCTCGATCACGGTACGCGGCAGTATCGGTCGCGCCGCGTCGTGGATCAGCACGAAGTCCGGTGCAGCGCGTGTCAGGGCTTCGAGACCCAACCGGACGGACTCCTGACGTGTTTCGCCGCCGGTAACGAAACGCAGGTCCGGGATCCCTTCCAGCGCATCCTGCGCGACGGCATCGGCGCCGGCGGGAATCACGATCACCACCGGCGCGATCCCGGCAGCAGTCAGGGCTTCCACCGAATGTCTGACCACCGGTTTACCACGCCATCGGGCGAACTGCTTGGGCACGGGCTGCCCGGCGCGAAGTCCCTGGCCTGCGGCCACGACAATGGCTGCGGTTCCAACTGCGCCCGGCGCCGTGCCGGGCTCGCCTTGCTCGTTTGCTGATACGATACGCGACATTATCGCCGCCGGTAATCGCTTGCGGGGGCGAGGGCAATCCACTATGCGCTGCCTGTTTTTTAGGCAACGCTGCACAGATTATGACCGAACTGCCCGCTCCTCCGATGCTAAAGCCCATTCAAGTCGGTCCGGTGACGATCGACTGTCCGGTGGTGCTCGCACCCATGACGGGCGTTTCTGACTTGCCGTTCCGGCGGATGGTCCGCGGTTTCGGGTCGGGGCTCAACGTCACCGAAATGATCGCAAGCCCCGCGGCGATCCGTGAAACCCGGGTCTCGCTCCAGAAGGCGATGTGGGACCAGATCGAGGATCCGGTTTCGATGCAGCTTGTGGGGTGCGAGCCCGATCAGATGGCCGAAGCGGCGAAACTGGTCGAGGATCGCGGCGCGGCGATCATAGACATCAACATGGGTTGCCCGGTGCGCAAGGTCGTCAATGGCGATGCTGGTTCGGCGCTGATGCGCGATATTCCGCTCGCGACAAGGCTGATCGAGGCGACGGTCAAGGCCGTGAAAGTGCCGGTGACGGTGAAGATGCGCATGGGGTGGTGCCATGACAGTCTCAACGCGCCGGAACTGGCACGCATCGCGGAGGATCTGGGTGCGAAGATGATCACCGTCCACGGCCGCACCCGCAACCAGATGTACAAGGGCGAAGCCGACTGGGGCTTTGTCCGCAAGGTGAAGGGCGCGGTCTCAATTCCGGTCATCGTCAATGGCGACATCTGCGGGATATCGGACGCCGCCAAGGCTCTCGAGCAGTCGGGCGCGGACGGGTTGATGATCGGACGCGGGGCTTACGGCAAGCCCTGGGTCCTCGCGCAGGTCATGCGCTGGTGGCGCGGCGGTGGGTTGATGGCCGATCCCGGTTTCGGCGAGCAGTACGAGATCATCCGTGAACACTACGAAGCGATGCTTTCGCATTACGGCAGCGATACGGGCGTGAAAATGGGACGCAAGCACCTGGGCTGGTACGTCAAGGGCCTGAAAGGCTCGGCAGAGTTTCGCAACCGCGTGAACTTCATCGACGATGCTAACGAAGTGCTGCGCTCGCTTGCGGAGTTCTACGCTCCGCACCGGTCCGCCGGTGGGCAGCTTCGGGCAGCATGAGCATCGCGACGCGGACGGCCCTTCCTGACGCCCACCGGCTGCTGGCCAGCCTTCCTCATGCTGTGATCCTGCTTGAGCCGGGTCTCCTCATCGCCTCGGTAAATCCGGCGGGCGAGCAGTTCTTCGGCCAGTCGCTGCGCCGGCTCGCCGGTTGCAGGTTGGGCGATGTCATGACATTTCCCGACCAGCGCCTGCTGGAGCGGCTGCAGGACTATGAAACGCCGGTTTCCGCGCGTGAAGTGGACGTTTCGCTTAAGCGCAAGGGCGCCAGGCGCATCGACATCAACATCGCGCCGGTTGCCGACACGCCGGGCTGGCAGGTGCTGACGATCCACGACAACAGTGCGGCCGAGGCGCTGGGCGATGATTCCGGCGGCGCCGATACGGCCGTGCTGCGCGGGCCCGAAATCATGGCCCACGAGATCAAGAACCCGCTGGCGGGCATTCGCGGTGCGGCCCAGCTTCTTGCCCGCAAGATAGACGAGCGGGACAGGCCGCTGACGGACCTGATAACCTCGGAAGTCGATCGCATCGCCAGTCTGATCGAGCGGATGCAGAAATTGAGCGGCCGCATCGCACCTCCGGTCGAGCCCTGTAATCTCCATGAGTCAGCGCGGCGGGCGATCGATGTGATCAAGGCGGCCAGCGCCGATCATGCGGCCTTGCCCAGTTACCGGCTGCGGGAAGAATTCGATCCGTCGCTGCCGCCAGTCCTGGGCAGCCCGGACGGGCTTGTACAGGTGATCATCAACCTGCTTTCGAACGCGATCGAGGCCAGTCACGAAGCCGATGAACCCCGCGTGATCATTCGCACGCGTTTCGCGAGTGGCCTGCAATTGCACAGCACCGATTCCGGTGCGCCGGTGCGCCTGCCGATCGAACTTCGCGTGAGCGACAACGGTCCAGGTGTGGATCACTCGATGCGGGAACATATTTTCGAGCCGTTCGTAACCACCAAGAAATCGGGGCAGGGGCTGGGGCTGCCGCTTGTGCGCAAGCTGGTTCGCGACATGAACGGGCGCATCACGCACGAGCGTGACGAGGAAGCCGGCCTTACCCACTTTCGTATCCACCTGCCGCTGGCGAAGGAAACGCGGAGCAGGGGGCTCCTCCGACGGAGGCTGTTCTCATGAGCGTGCTGCTTGTCGAAGACGACATGTCGATTGCCATCGTCATCACAGCCGCACTGGAGGATGAAGGCTTCTCCGTCGAGCACTGCCAGACGATTGCCGAACGGGACCGCCTGCTGAGCGAACGGAGCTTCGAGGCGCTCGTGACCGACGTGATGCTGCCTGACGGCGATGGCATCGAGACACTGGATCGCGCGCGAGCCCTGCATCCGGACATGCCGATCATTATTCTCTCGGCTCAGAATACGCTCGATACGGCGGTCCGCGCTACGGATACCGGTGCTTTCGAATATTTTCCCAAGCCGTTTGATATCGACGAACTGGCGCGCACCGTCCGGCAGGCTGCAGGCAATACAACCGGCAATGGCTTGCGCGGCGACGAACCGCTCGGCGATGGGCTGCCGTTGGTCGGCCGCAGCGCAGCGATGCAATCTGTATTCCGGATGATCACGCGCGTCCTGCGCAATGATCTGACGGTCCTGATCCTGGGTGAATCGGGAACCGGCAAGGAACTGGTGGCAGAAGCCATCCATCAGCTTGGAAATCGCCGCAACGGACCGTTCATCGCGGTGAATACCGCGGCCATCCCCGCGGAACTGATCGAGAGTGAACTGTTCGGCCACGAGAAAGGCGCGTTTACCGGCGCGGTTGCGCGCCACGTCGGCAAGTTCGAGCAGGCGGCCGGCGGAACCCTGTTTCTCGACGAGATCGGCGACATGCCGATGCAGGCGCAGACACGCCTGTTGCGCGCGCTGCAGTCCGGCACCGTGCGCCGCGTCGGCGGCAGCGAGGAAATCCGGCTCGACACGCGCATTATCGCGGCCACCAACAAGGATCTCGAGCCCGAGATCGCGGCGGGACGTTTCCGCGAGGACCTCTATTACCGGCTCAATGTCGTGCCGATCCACATGCCGCCGCTGCGCGATCGGAGCGACGACATCGAGGTTCTGGCCCGGCATTTTCTCCAGCATGCAGCCAATGAGGGGCTGCCCCGCCGGCAGTTGACCACCGAAGCCGCAGAACTGCTCAGCCGCCAGCCCTGGCGAGGCAATGTGCGCGAACTCAAAAACTTCGTCTATCGCATGGCGCTGCTCGCCCGCGAGGACACGATTGATGCAGACAGCGTGCTTCCGCTTCTGGCGCAGGAGCCTGTGGGCGCACCGGTGCCGGTGACGAACGAAGGCTCCGACCTCGAGGGGGCGGTCACTCGCTGGCTTTCAGCGGAACGGCCCGCCAGCGGGACTATCTACGAAAATGCCATCGCGGCATTCGAACGACCGCTGTTTGCGGAAGTGTTGCGCGAAACCGGAGGCAATCAGTTGCGCGCAGCGCAGGCGCTCGGGATCAACCGCAACACCTTGCGTAAGCGCTTGAGCGAGCTGGCGCTGGATCCGGAAGAATTCGTTCGTCGATCATGATGAAGTTTTAGTGGAATTCCTCTTGCAAGACAGCAACAGCGCTGTTGTAATATAGCAACGATGAACGGTATTCTGACCCACAAACGCAGGTGGCCGCGATGGTGGCGGCGTATGCAGGTAGCAGCGCGCCGGGCGAATTTCTTTGCGTTTGTCGAAGTGGTCTCGGTCGTTGCCTTTCTGGTGATGACCGCGACGACATGGGTCGCTCTCAACAGCAGCGGCGGCAAGGGCGAACTGTTGCCCTCCAACCTCACTGCGACACTGCTGGTGGGCACGTTGGTGCCTGCGATGGCTATTCTGGTGCTGTTCGGGCGACGCATTGCGCTACGGCGGGCGTCGGAAAACATCGGCGGAACGGGGCGCATGCACGTGCGCCTTGTGTTCATCTTTTCCTTGATCGCCGCCATCCCGACGTTGCTGGTTGTGGTTTTTGCGTCGTGGCTGTTCCAGTCGGGCGTGGAATTCTGGTTTTCCGACAGTTCACGTGGATTGCTGGAGAATGCCAACAAGCTGGCGCGCGGCTACTATGAGCAGACACTGCGCGATGTCGGCTATGAATCCGCGGCAATGGCCGAGGATTCGCGCACGTGGCTTGGCGAGTATCCCGTGGCCAGCAAGGAGTTCCAAGCGTTCCTTGCCGATCAGGTGTTGCGGCGCAACCTTAGCGTGGCGGCCATCATCCAGATCGATTCCGACGGAAATCAGCGCACACCCATCATCGTCGATCCCGAAGGGAAACCTGAAGACAATCGTATAAGTTCGAAGTCGCTTGAAAATCTGGGTAAGGGAGTCCCGTATGACGTGACCTCAAGACCGGATCGCATTGTGGCGACGGCCCCCATCGAACGATCATCGGGGATCTATCTTCTGGTCGCACGCAGCAACGATTTGCTGTCGCTTAGCCAGGGGCAGAGCGCGGAAAACATTGTTCAGGCCTATGAAGTCCTGACGAACCGGGCGCGGGTGCTGCAATTGCGCTTCAACATTGCGTTGTTCGTGGCCTCGCTGGTGTTGGTGGGGACAGCAGTCTGGCTGGCCCTGCGCTTTGCAGACAGGCAGGTAAAGCCGCTGTACGAACTGGTCGATGCCGCGAGGCGCGTCGGTGCGGGCAATTATGCGCTGCGGATCGAGGGACGGACGGGAGCCGACGAGATCGGTCTGCTCAACCGCGCGTTCAACCGCATGACGGCCCAGATCGACAAGCAGACGCAGGCTCTTCTGGGTGCCAATCGTCAGCTTCACGAACGGCGCCTGTTCATCGAGGCCGTGCTGGAATCAGTTACGTCCGGCATCATCTCGCTTGATGAAAACGGCCGCATCCTGCTGATGAACAGTACGGCGCAGCGATTGCTCAGTGAGCGGAGCGGCGAGCTTCCCGAAAACCTGACGATCGCGGAACTGGCGCCGCCCATTGCCGCGATTGTGGAACAGGGGACTGCCAATGGCATCGTGCAGTACAGCCGGGGCGGGGAACTGCTGACACTGGCCGTCAAGGCGAGCCGCGATGCGACCGGACATGTCATCACGTTCGAGGACATTACGCGGCAGCTACTTGATCAGCGTACGGCAGCGTGGTCCGACGTGGCGCGGCGCATTGCGCACGAGATCAAGAACCCGCTGACACCGATCCAGTTGGCGACCGAACGCCTGAGCCGCCGATACCGCAAGCAGATTACGGACAATCCCGAGCTGTTCGAGGACCTGACCCGCACGATCATCCGGCAGGTCGGCGATCTGAGGAAAATGGTGGACGAATTCTCGTCCTTCGCACGCCTGCCCAAGCCGGTGTTCCGGGCCGAAGATCCTGTCGCGCTGACACGCCAGGCGCTGTTCCTGCAGGAAGTGGCGCGGCCGGATATCGCATTCAGCTTTACTGCGGACCCCGCAATTGCCGCCATAGATTGTGACCGTCACCAGTTCGGTCAGGCGATGACAAATGTTCTGAAGAATGCAGTCGAGGCCATCGAGTCGAGAGCGAAGGATGCCGATGAGTCCTACCGCGGCGCCGTTTCGGTCGAGGTCGCCGATCAGGATGACTCTATCTTCGTGCGCATAACCGACAACGGTATCGGCCTGTCGCAGGACCGCGAACGCATCATCGAACCTTACGTGACCACGCGCGAGAAGGGCACGGGCCTCGGGCTGGCGATCGTGAACAAGATCATCGAGGAGCACGGTGGCGAAATGACGTTCGCGCCGTCGCAAGGTGCAGGCACCACGGTAACAATGCGCTTCGCGCGCGATCCGCTGGCGCACAGCCGCAAGCCCGAGGCGGCCGAATGACTGGAATTTCGTGACCGAAATGAATTTATCCTTTGACCTTCAAACAGAGAAGACACTGCCATGGCCCTCGAAATCCTGATCGTTGACGACGAACGCGACATTCGCGAACTGGTCGCCGGCGTCCTGAGCGACGAGGGCTACGAATGCCGCACTGCGGGAGACAGCGAGGCCGCGCTGGCGGCCATCGATGCGCGGCGGCCGTCGCTGGTGCTGCTAGACGTTTGGCTGCACGGAAGCCCGATGGACGGGCTCGAAGTCCTCGATGCGATCAAGGCGCGCGAACCGGAACTGCCGGTCATCATCTTTTCGGGTCACGGCAATATCGACACTGCAGTCGCTGCGATCAGCCGCGGGGCCGTCGATTTCATCGAAAAGCCGTTCGAGGCCGAAAAGCTGCTGCATCTCGTTGGCCGTGCCACCGAGACCGAGCGGTTGCGGCGCGAAAACGCGCAGCTCAAGCAGGACTTCAGCACGGGCGAAGAGTTCACTGGCTCGAGCGGTGCGATCAATCAGGTTCGTGCCACTCTCAAGCGCGTTGCGAACACCGGCAGCCGCCTGCTGATTACCGGGCCTGCCGGTTCGGGCAAGGAAGTGGCGGCAAGGCTGTTGCACGCCTGGAGTCCGCGAGCCGGCAATGCCTTTGTCAGCGTCAATTCCGCGAGAATTACGCCCGAACGTTTCGAGCAGGAGCTGTTCGGTGAGGAAGCGGAAGGGTCGCTCGTTCGCCCCGGTCTGCTGGAAATGGCCGACGGCGGCACGCTCTACTTCGACGAGGTGTCCGATATGCCGCTCTCCACGCAGGCGCGCATCCTGCGGGTGCTCACCGATCAGGCCTTCGTGCGTGTGGGCGGCACCCGCCAGATCCGCGTGGATGTGCGGGTGGTCTCGTCGACTTCCCGCGATCTCGAAAAGGAGATCGCGGAGCGCCGCTTCCGTGAAGACCTGTTCTACCGTCTGAACGTGGTGCCGGTCTCGATCCCGGCGCTGCGTGAACGGCGCGAGGACATTCCGGCGCTCGTCGATCACTTTTTTGCCCGTTATGCGAATGAACAGGGGGTGTCGCCGCCACAGGTGGGCGCCGAGGCCATGACCTCGCTGCAGGCGTACGAATGGCCAGGAAACGTGCGCCAGCTGCGCAATGTCGTAGAGCGAACGGTAATCATGGCGCCGCGCGAGAAACTCGGCCGTATCGAAGTCGATATGCTGCCACCAGAAATTTTCAACAGTCAGGGCGACGGCGACACCGGCATTTCTGTGATGATGAGCGCACCGTTGCGGGAAGCACGTGAAAGCTTTGAACGCGAGTATTTGCGCATCCAGATACGCCGGTTTTCTGGGAATATTTCGAAGACTGCAGCTTTCATTGGCATGGAGCGCTCGGCCTTGCACCGCAAGCTCAAGCTTTTGGGTATGTCCGAACGACGGGAAGGCGAAGACGGCGAGTCAGCCTGACTGTCTCAGCATTGAGACACACGAGCAGAAAATACTTCACGCACGGCCCCGGTTATGCGGATGTTACAGCGTTATAACGAAGCTTGTCACAGCTACGCGACAATTCTCGTGTTTACTGCAATGCAGCAAACGGATAGATTTTGATTCGAGAACGGTTCCGGGAACAGTCCCTGGGCCAGATCGCGGACCGCAATCACGGCCGCCAAAAAGAAGGAGAATAACATGGCTGGTCGAACGCTCACTGCGCGACCTAAACCTGCTGCTGAACCTGCAGCCGAACCGGCTCCAGCGGCGGAAGCGCAAGCGGTAAGTGCCGGTAACTCGGCGCCGAAGGGGCAGAACCTTCAGGATCAGTTCCTCAATCTCCTGCGCAAGAACAAGACCCCCGTGACCATGTTCCTGGTCAAGGGTGTGAAGCTGCAGGGTATTGTCACCTGGTTCGACAATTTCTCCATTCTGCTGCGCCGCGACGGCCAGTCTCAGCTGGTCTACAAGCATGCGATCTCGACGATCATGCCTTCGACCCCGGTCGATGCCCGCCAGTTCGCCAATGGTTCGGATTCGGGCAAGAAGACACGCCTGCTGCAGGACGTGTTCCTTTCCAGCATTCGCAATGCCGGTGTTCAGGTCACGATGTTCCTGATCAATGGCGTCATGCTGCAGGGCCGCGTGGCAGCTTACGACCTGTTCTGCATGCTGCTCGAGCGTGAAGGCTACGTACAGCTTGCCTACAAGCATGCGGTTTCGACGATTCAACCCGTGACTCCGGTCGATCTTCAGGCGCATGAAGAAGCCGAAGACTGAGTCGAAACGGACCTGATTTGAACGAAGAGTTGAAGGGCGAGGTCACGCGCGGCGCGCGTGCCCTCGTTGTCTATCCGCAAATGCGCGGGAGAGGGGACCTCGATACCGGCGCACGCCTCGAAGAGGCGAAGGGCCTTGCATTGGCCATCGGTCTGGTCGTGGGCGATGCCATGGCTATCCCGATCCGTGAACCGCGTGCAGGCACGTTGTTTGGCGAAGGCCAGATCCAGAACATCGGTGTGGCGTGCGAGCTGAACGAGGCGGAGCTCGTCATCGTCGATGGTTCGCTGTCGGCAATCCAGCAGCGCAATCTGGAAGAAAAGCTCAAGCGCAAGGTCATCGACCGGACCGGGCTGATCCTGGAAATCTTTGGCGAGCGTGCGGCAACGGCCGAAGGCCGCTTGCAGGTGGAGCTTGCCCATCTGGATTATCAGGCCGGTCGTCTGGTCCGCAGCTGGACGCACCTTGAACGTCAGCGCGGCGGTTTCGGCTTCCTCGGCGGTCCGGGTGAAACGCAGATCGAGGCGGACCGCCGCATGATCCGCGACCGCATGGCCAAGATCCGGCGTGAACTCGAGCAGGTCCGGCGCACACGGGGGCTCCACCGCGAGCGGCGCGAGAAGGCGCCCTGGCCGATCGTCGCGCTGGTCGGGTACACGAACGCGGGCAAGTCGACGCTGTTCAACCGGCTGACGGGTGCCGACGTGATGGCGCAGGATCTGCTCTTCGCGACGCTGGATCCTACAATGCGCGCGATCCGGATGCCAGGCGTCGAAAAGGCGATCCTGTCCGATACCGTCGGCTTCATTTCCGATCTTCCGACCCAGCTTGTCGCGGCCTTCCGCGCAACGCTGGAAGAGGTCACGGCGGCGGATGTCATCGTCCATGTCCGCGATATCGCCAATCCCGACACCGATTCCCAGAAACGGCAGGTGCTTGATGTGCTTTCCGGACTTGGCGTGCTGACCGGCGCGGAAGACGAGGGCGAGGACTTGCTGGCCATTCCCATTGTTGAGGTCTGGAACAAGTGGGACTTGCTTGGTCCCGCTCACGCTGCCGAATTGCGGGAAGCAATAGCCCACCGAGAAGGCGAGACGATCGTGCCGCTGTCGGCCATGACCGGGATGGGTTGCGATGACCTTCTCGACGCGGTCAGTGCGAAGCTGACGGTTGGCTCAAAGCTCTACACCTTCGCGATCCCTGCTGCTGACGGGCAGCGTCTGGCATTCCTGCACGCGCGCGGCGATGTGGTGAGCGAAGAGGATGCCGGGGAAGGCCCAGAAGGACCGCAGTTGCGGGTAAAAGTGCGGCTGACCGACCGCGAACTAGGCCGGTTCTCTGCGCTCTGAGGCCTTGACGGCCTGCCAGTAGCCTTCCTGATCATCGAGCGGCAGCCCCGCGAAGATCTTGCCGTCAAACGATGCCATAACTTCCATGGCGCGAAAGCGGCGCTCGAACTTGGTATTGGCGGCGCGCAGTGCGTCTTCTGGTGCGATGCCGTTCAGTCGCACGAGGTTGACGGCGGCGAACAGAAGATCACCGGCTTCTTCGAGCTTGCTGGCCTCGTCCGCTTCGGCAAGTTCCGCCATTTCCTCATGCACCTTTTCGGCAGCGCCTGAGGGATCGGGCCAATCGAACCCGACTCGAGCCGCGCGCTTCTGCAGTTTTTCCGCGCGCATCAGCGCGGGCAGCGACTGGGCGACACCGTCGATTGCGCTCTTGGCGCCCTTGGCAGCCCGTTCGCTGGCCTTCAGTTTTTCCCAGCGTTCGGTCTGGGCATCGCCTGAGGAATCGTCACCGAAAATGTGCGGATGCCGGGCCTCCAGCTTGTCCGAGATCGATGCTGCTACATCGGCGAAGGCAAAATGTCCGGCTTCCTCGGCCATGCGAGAATGGAACACCACCTGCAGCAACAGGTCGCCGAGCTCATCGCGCAGGGACTCCATGTCCTCGCGCTCGATCGCGTCTGCCACTTCGTAGGCCTCTTCGATCGTGTAGGGCGCGATCGTTGCGAAATTCTGGGCGCGGTCCCATTCGCAGCCATGCTGCGGGTCGCGCAGGCGTGCCATGATCGCGAGAATGCGATCGACTTGCTGATGACGATGATCGGTCATGTTCGGGGGGCTTTCAACATGAGCGGGAATTGGGAGGCCTTTACGCGTCAATCAAGTCGCGGTCGATTTCTCCGGCGCGGTTCTGGATGAACTCGAAACGGTGCTCAGGGTTGCGGCCCATCAGCCGGTCGACGAGATCCTTCACCGCCGCGCGGTCTTCGTATTCGGGCGGCAAGGTGATGCGGATCAGCGAGCGCGATGCTGGCGCCATCGTGGTCTCGCGCAATTGCTGCGGGTTCATCTCGCCGAGCCCCTTGAAGCGGCCGACTTCGACTTTCTTGCCCTTGAACTGGGTCGCTTCCAGTTCGGCACGGTGGGCATCGTCGCGGGCATAGGCCGAGGTCGACCCGGCCGTCAGCCGGTAGAGCGGCGGCTGTGCGAGGTAGAGATGGCCGCGCCGCACGATGTCCGGCATTTCCTGAAAGAAGAACGTCATCAGCAGCGTCGCGATGTGTGCGCCGTCGACATCGGCATCGGTCATGATGATCACGCGATCGTAGCGCAGCGCGTCCGCATTGCAGTCCTTGCGCGTGCCGCACCCCAGCGCGAGACCGAGGTCGGCGATTTCGGCGTTGGCGCGGATCTTGTCAGCCGTGGCGCTGGCGACGTTCAGGATCTTGCCGCGGATCGGGAGGATGGCCTGCGTCTTGCGATCCCGTGCCTGCTTGGCCGAGCCGCCCGCGCTGTCGCCTTCGACGATGAACAGTTCGGTCTCGCCGTCACCTTCGCCCGAACAGTCGGTGAGCTTGCCGGGCAGGCGCAGCTTCTTTGCATTGGTCGCGGTCTTGCGTTTGACATCGCGTTCGGCCTTGCGGCGCAGGCGCTCGTCCATGCGCTCCATGATCGAGCCGAGCAGCGCCTTGCCGCGTTCGAGGTTGTCAGTGAGGAAGTGGTCGAAGTGGTCACGAATGGCGTTCTCGACCAGACGCGCGGCTTCGGGGCTGGTGAGCCGGTCCTTGGTCTGGCTCTGGAACTGCGGGTCGCGGATGAAGACCGACAACATCACTTCCGAGCCGGTGATGACGTCGTCAGGTGTGATGTCCTTGGCCTTCTTCTGGCCGACGAGATCGGCGAAGGCGCGGATGCCCTTGGTCAGTGCGGCGCGCAGGCCCTGTTCGTGGGTGCCGCCATCGGGGGTCGGGATCGTGTTGCAGTACCACGAATACGAACCGTCCGAATAGAGCGGCCAGGCAATCGCCCATTCGACGCGGCCCTGTTCCGAACCATCCTCGCCGGCCGGAAAGTCCTGCGAGCCCGAGAAGAACTGGCTGGTCACGCATTCGCGGGTGCCGATCTGTTCGGCAAGGTGGTCGGCAAGACCGCCGGGGAACTGGAAGGTCGCTTCGGCCGGCACATCCTCGCTCGCCAGCGCGGGCGAGCATTTCCAGCGGATCTCGACGCCGGCGAACAGGTAAGCCTTCGAGCGCACCAGCTTGAACAGCCGGGCGGGCTTGAATTTCTGGTCGCCAAAGATTTCGGTGTCGGGCGTGAACGTCACCGCCGTGCCGCGCCGGTTGGGGGCCGCGCCCACCTTCTGGATCGGCCCCAGCGTTTGCCCACGCGAAAATTCCTGTGCGTAGAGTTCCTTGTTGCGCGCCACTTCGACCCGCGTCTTCACCGACAGCGCGTTCACCACCGAGATGCCGACGCCGTGCAGACCGCCCGAGGTCGCATAGGCCTTGCCCGAGAACTTGCCGCCCGAGTGCAGCGTGGAGAGGATCACTTCGAGTGCCGACTTGCCGGGATACTTGGGGTGCTCGTCGACAGGAATGCCCCGGCCGTTGTCTGTGATCGTGATCCGGCCAGCCGTTCCCGGCTCTTCTTCCAGCGTCACCTCGATGCGGTTGGCGTGGCCAGCGACCGCTTCGTCCATCGCATTGTCGAGCACTTCGGCAGCGAGGTGGTGCAGTGCGCGCTCGTCGGTGCCGCCGATGTACATGCCGGGACGCCGCCGGACGGGCTCCAGCCCCTCCAGCACTTCGATCGCGGAACCATCGTAGGAATCCCCGCCCGAAGCGGGGAGCTTGTCGAAGAGGTCGTCAGACATGGGCACGACTATACGCAGCGCGCGAATCCGCGATCAAGCGCGCTCTTGTGCTTATCCGCAGCCGCAAGCGCGCCGAAACGAACGGCTTGTAGTCAGTTGGCAAACTTGCCCGGTGCCGGGCTGACCACCTTGACCGTTCCGCCTTGCACTTCGCGCACTTCCAGCGCGCGTTCGACGATCCCGTCGCGGGTGAAGCGGAAGGGGCCGTCCAGCCCAAGGAAACCTCCGCTTTCCATCATTTCGGCGGTCGGGAATCCCTTGCCGACTTTCCAGTCACGCGAGACGCGCAAGGTTAGCAGAACCGCATCGTAACCCAGTGTCGCGATCCGGAACGGCGGTGCGCCGAACCGCGAACGGTAGCTCTTTGAGAATTGCGCGAAACGCTGGTCTGAAACGGTCGAGAACCAGGCGCCGTTCAAGGCCGCGGACGTGGCCAGTTCGCGTTCGCCACCCCACAGCTCGGTTCCGAGAAGGCGGACATTGGCATTGCCGCCGCCGGCGCGGAAAGTGGTGGCCGCATGGGCCGACAGGCCACCGGCATCGGCAACGAGCAGCGCGCCGTATCCGCTCTTGGCCTTGATCCGGGTTGCCGCTGCGTTGATCGAGGCTGCGGTCCGGTCATAGGGTTCCATGGCAATCACCGCGCCGCCGCTGGCACGCACGGAGGAGAGCAGGGCGGCGCTCGCCCGGTCGCCGTATTCGCCACGAGGGATCAGCGCGGCGAAGGCGGAAATGCCCTGCGAACGGGCATAGTCCACAGTTCGGGCGATCGACTGGCCCGGCAGATTGCCCATGATGAAGACGTCCTTGCCTGCTGCCGCTTCGTCGTTCGAGAAGGAAATCAGCGGTACTTTCGCCGGGCGAGCAACGGCCGCCACTGCTGGAATGTTGTCGGCGAGCAGCGGGCCCAGGATCAGGTGGTTGCCGTCAGCCAGCGCGCGCCGGGCAGCGTCGGCAGGGTTGGCCGCCGTATCGTAGGTCGTCACGCGCAGGTTCTTGGCCCCGGTGTCGAGCAGCGCCATGTTCGCGGCGTTGGCGATCGACTGGCCGACAGCGGCGTTCTTGCCGGTCACCGGAACCAGCAGGGCAATGCGATGGTGTTCGGTGTCCGTGGGGATCACGCTTTCCGTGGGCGTGGGTTCCGGTGCCGGGCCCGAAGGCGGCGGAGCCTTGGGCACGACAGCACAGCCGGCCAGCAGCGCCATGGCGCTTGCGGTGAGAAAATTCCGCCGATTTATCAGAGAAATAACACGGGAATTCAGGCTCTTGTCATTCATCTCTTGCCGCTCCCAAGGTACTTGGCCATGAGTCCCGCGATGGAACAATCTCTTTCGCCGGGGCTGTATATAGTCGCCACCCCGATTGGCAACCTGGGCGATATAACGTTTCGAGCGGTGGAAGTGTTGCGCGGGGTCGATGCCGTGGCCTGCGAGGACACCCGCGTCACCGGAAAGTTGCTGCACCATCTGGGGCTCAAGAAGAAGCTGATCCGGTATGACGATCATGCCGGGGAGGGCGACCGCGAACGCTTGCTAGCACTGATGGAAAGCCAGCCGGTGGCGCTGGTCAGCGATGCCGGAACGCCGCTGATTTCCGATCCGGGATACCGTCTGGTTCGGACAGCACGGGAACGCGGTATTGTCGTGACCAGCGTGCCCGGGCCGAACGCGGCAGTGGTCGCCATGACGCTTTCGGGCTTGCCCAACGACCGGTTCCTGTTCGCCGGATTCCTGCCCAACAAGTCCAAGGCCCGGGAAGACATGCTTTCGGAACTGGCCGGCGTGCCAGCGACTTTGGTGTTTTATGAAACGGCGCCGCGCCTCGATGCGGCACTGCAGGCGATTGATACGGTTCTGCCCGGAAGGGAAGTCGCTGTGGCCCGTGAACTCACCAAGAAGTTCGAGGAATGCCGCAGCGGCACGCCTGAGGAACTCGCAGCGCACTACACCGCGCACCCGCCGAAGGGCGAAATCGTCCTCCTCGTGGCGCCGCCTTCGGATGAGCCCGTGGCGGACATCGACGTGGATGCCCTGCTGCTGCGGGAACTATCCGAAGCGAAGCCCTCGCAAGCGGCTGCCAAAGTTGCCAAAGCCACCGGTCTTGATCGCAAGGACCTTTACGCCCGGGCCATGGAACTGAAGTGAACAGAAACCGCGCCCGTGCAGAAAAGGCCGGGCGGCGAGGGGAGGCCTGGGCAGCATTTTATCTTTGGCTGAGCGGGTGGCGCGTGCTGGCGCGCCGCGTGCGCTCTGCCCGGGGTGAGATCGATATTGTCGCGCGGCGCGGCAGGACCGTCTGCTTTGTTGAGGTGAAGTGGCGCGCGTCAGGAACAGAACTGGATCGCGCTGTCAGCCCGGCCAGCCTTCGCCGGGTGGCAGCAGCGGCCGAGGCCATCGCTCCCCGCTTTGCCAGGCCAGCTGACACGCAGCGGATCGATGTGATCTTCGTCTCGCCGGGACGCTGGCCTCGCCGTCTGGTGAATGTCTGGCAACCGGGCGCTTGAAAGGGGTCGCGCTGCCCCCCAATAGGGGCTAGGCCGCGCTCCGCTGGCACCCAAACAGGAATTCCCTTCATGTCCCTACGCATCGCCGTCCAGATGGATCCGCTCGAAACCATCAAGATCGCGGGGGACTCTTCCTTCGCGCTGATGCTGGCGGCGCAGGCACGCGGACACACCCTTTTTCATTATGACGTGCGGACGCTCGCCTACGACACCTCAGAGGGTGCAGGCGGAAAGCTGACCTGCTGGGGCGCGCCGGTAACGGTGCAGCGCGTGGAAGGCGCACACTTCACGCGCGGCGAGTACCGGCTTATCGACCTTGTCGCCGATATCGACGTGGTCCTGATGCGGCAGGATCCCCCGTTTGATCTCGGCTACATCACCGCGACGCATTTGCTCGAGCGTCTCGCCGGGCAGACGCTGGTGGTCAACGATCCGGCTTCGGTCCGCAATGCGCCCGAGAAGGTCTTTGTGCTGGACTATGCCCGGTTCATGCCTCCCACGTTCATCGCGCGGCGGATCGAGGACGTGAAGCTGTTCCAGCAGCGCATGGTGGCGCAGGGGCTGGCGGGTGATCTCGTGGTCAAGCCGCTTCACGGCAATGGCGGCAAGGCGGTGTTCCGCGTGCCCGCAGACGGCAGCAATCTCGGCGCGCTGGTCGAGATGTTCCAGAACGCCTGGGTCGAACCGTTCATGGTGCAGCCCTTCCTTCCCGACGTGTCCGAGGGCGACAAGCGCATAGTGCTGGTGGACGGCGAGTTTGCCGGGGCCATCAATCGCAAGCCGGGCGAGGGCGAGTTCCGCTCCAACCTCGCGGTTGGCGGATCGGCGGAGGCTTGCGGGCTCACTTCAGCCGAAGAAGAGATCTGCGCGGCGCTCGGCCCGGAACTGAAGGCGCGGGGGCTGGTTTTCGTCGGTATCGACGTGATTGGCGGAAAATGGCTGACCGAAATCAACGTGACTTCACCCACAGGGATCGTGGCGATCGACCGGTTCAACGGCACCGACACCGGTGCGAAGATCTGGGAAGCGATCGAGGCGCGGCACGCCGCCATGTAATCTGCCGGGGACTGTCCGGTGGGTAACTGGATCTACGAAGTCATCGCGCAAGGCGGCTATCCGGGCATCGTGTTCCTGATGGCGCTGGAGAACATCATCCCGCCGATCCCCTCCGAAGTGATCATGGGCGTCGCCGGGATCGCCGTCGCGCGCGGGCACATGAGCTTCTGGCCTGTCCTCCTTTGGGGAACGGTTGGTTCGACGCTGGGCAACTACGTCCTGTTCCTCGCGGCTGACCGGCTCGGTTACGAGAGGTTGCGCCCTGTTGTAGATCGGTGGGGACGCTGGCTCACGCTCGAATGGCACGATGTGCAGATCGCCGGGCGCTTCCTGCAGCGGCATGGCCACTGGGTGGTATTTCTCCTGCGCTTTGCCCCGATGTTCCGCACGGTGATTTCGATCCCGGCAGGGCTGGCCCACATGGGGCACGTGCGCTTCCTGCTGTTTACGGCCATGGGAGCGGCCATCTGGAATGCGGGCCTTATTCTCGGCGGCCAATGGCTGGGGCACACTTTCGCCCGCGCGGAGGCCTGGATCGGCTGGACCGTCATTGGCTTGGGGATCTTGACGATCCTGTTCTACATCTGGCGCATGCTGAGGTGGAAGCCACGCGCCTAGCCGTACTTGCGACGTCGACAGTGCAAGAATTCATCGTTAACCATACACCCCGATTGTGTCTGAACCGCTGGTAATTCCTCCCGCCATTGCGGGGAAATATTGGCGGTACACGGGTAACTGTCCCGATTTGGGGGCTGCTTGTCGGCGCATAGCGCTGTGTCATGGCAACGGGAAGGGAGTGGCACTGTGGGTAAGAAATTGGCAGCAGAACTGTTCGGCACGTTCTGGCTTGTGTTCGGTGGCTGCGGATCGGCGGTGCTTGCCGCTGCGTTTCCGGACCTCGGCATTGGCTTTGCGGGTGTAGCTCTCGCTTTCGGCCTGACCGTCTTGACCATGGCCTATGCCGTCGGGGGCATTTCGGGCGGCCATTTCAACCCTGCTGTTTCGCTGGGGCTGGCTGTTGGCGGCCGGTTTTCGTGGAAGGACCTCGTGCCCTACTGGATCGCACAAGTTATTGGCGCGCTGGTGGCAGGCGTCGCGCTCTATGCCATTGCTTCGGGCAAGGACGGTTTTGCGCCGGGCGGTTTCGCTTCGAACGGGTACGACGCCTTGTCGCCCGGCGGTTATTCCATGCAGGCTGCGCTGCTGATCGAAGTGATCCTGACCGCGGGCTTCCTCATCGTCATTCTAGGATCGACGTCGAAGCTGGTTCCTGCCGGTTTTGCGCCGATCGCGATCGGTCTGGCGTTGACGCTCATTCACCTCATCTCGATCCCGGTGACCAATACTTCAGTCAATCCGGCACGCTCGACGGGGGTTGCCTTCTTTGCGGAAACCGCCGCTCTCAGCCAGCTCTGGCTGTTCTGGATAGCGCCGCTGGTTGGCGGCGCACTGGGCGGCGTGATCTGGAAGTTCCTGCTTGCATCTGACGAGAGCGAGGGCTGACCCGGATCACTCGCGTTCGCGTGGATGCGCGTTGCGATAGACGTCGAGAAGCGTCGCGGCATCCACCTTGGTGTAGATCTGGGTTGAGCCGAGCGAGGCGTGGCCCAGCAGTTCCTGCAGCGAGCGCAAATCGGCGCCTGCGCCGAGCAGATGCGTGGCGAAGCTGTGGCGCATGGCATGCGGTGTCGCGGTGGCCGGCAGGCCCAGCGCAATGCGCGCCCGCGCCATGGCCTTTTGCACCATGCCTTGCGAAAGCGGTCCGCCCTTGGCGCCCCGGAACAGCGCCGCATCGCGTTCGAAGGGCCATGGGCACTTGGCAAGATAGTCCGCCACGCCATCGCGAATGATGGGTAGCAGTGGCACGACGCGCTGCTTGCCTCCCTTGCCGGTGACCATGAGCGTCTCGCCAAGCGGAACGCACGCGCCGGTCAGCGAAAGCGCTTCGGCAATGCGCAGCCCGGCGCCGTAGAGCAGCAGCAGCACTGCGCGATCACGCGAACCGATCCACGGTTCCGCCGCATCCTCTTCCACGGCAACAGCAAGGTTCACCGCCTCGTCCGGCGTGACCGGGCGCGGCAGGCCCTTCTTGATGCGGGGACCGCGCAGGCGTGGCGGTCTGGCATCGGCCATCCCTACCTGTTCGCGGGCAAAGGCAAGGAACCCCTTGAGCGCTGACAGCTCGCGCGCGGCGGAGACATTGCCGATCCCGTCCTGCCGCCGCGCCGCAAGCTGGCGCCGCAGGTCTGCTGCCTCGAGTCGAGCCAGTCCGGCCCAATCAGTTTCGTCCAGAGTGTCGAGCAGGCGGGCAGCAGTTGCGACATAGGCGCGCACCGTATGCGGGCTGCGGCGGCTCTCCTGTGCCAGATGCTTGCCCCAGGCTTCGAGGATGTCCGCCTTGGTCATGGTTCCACAAGCGAGGCGGGAACGAGTTCCGCGAGCAGGCCGTCCAGCAGCGGCATTCCTTCGTCGGTGACACCGAGGCGCGAGCCCGTCTGCCAGACGAGGCCTTGCTTTTCGTAGAACCGGGCTTTCGCTTCATCGAGCACCTCTGTGGATGCAAGGCTGAAACGCGCGGTCGTGGCTTCGAGATCGACACCTTCGCGCAGACGCAGGCCCATCAGCATGGCTTCGCTCGCCTGTTCGCGCGTACCGAGAGGGCGGGTTTCGCTAATTCCGTTACCGGACTGGCTAATGGCCTGCAGCCAGTTCTCCGGCTTGCGATGCCGAACGGTCGCCTGTCCTGCACGCCGCCCATGCGCGCCGGGGCCGATGCCGCAATAATCCTGATAGCGCCAGTAGGTGAGGTTGTGGCGGCTCTCCTCTCCGGGGCGGGCATGGTTGCTCACTTCGTAGGCGGCAAGCCCGGCCTCAGCTGTCATGTCGCGAGTCAGGGCGAACATGTCGGCGCAGGCGTCTTCATCGAGCGGCGCGAACTCGGCCTTGCGAACCATCGTCTCGAACCGCGTGCCCGGCTCGATCGTGAGCTGGTAGAGCGACAAATGTCCCGTGCCGAATGACAGTGCGCGCGCCAGTTCGGCTTGCCATTTGGCCAGTGATTGGTCCGGGCGGGCATAGATCAGATCGAAGCTGACGCGGCCGAAATGCTGTTGTGCAACGTCCAGTGCAGTCAATGCTTCGGCAGCATTGTGGAGGCGGCCAAGGAACTGCAGCGTTTCATCGTCGAGCGCCTGCACGCCGAGCGAAACGCGGTTTACACCTGCCGCAGCCAATGCGGCATAGTTCGCTGCTTCCACCGAAGAGGGATTGCCCTCCAGCGTGATCTCGATGCCCTGCGTAAAGCCCCAGAGGTCCTCGGCCTCGCGCAGCAGGCGTTCGACGAGAGCAGGGGGCATCAATGAAGGTGTGCCGCCGCCGAAGAAAATGCTTTCAAGCGGCTCGTCTTGTACCATCGCCCGTTCGTGCCGCATGTCTGCTAGCAGGGCCTGTTCCCAGCGGGCATGGTCCACTGTCTCGCGGACATGGCTGTTGAAGTCGCAATAGGGGCACTTTGCGAGGCAGAACGGCCAGTGGATGTAGAGCGCTCGCGCCATAAGCCGTGAGTCTAGCCGCCGAACTGCTCCGCGACCAGCTTGGCGAAAGCATCGGCGCGGTGGCTGATCCGGTGCTTTTCCTCGGGATCGAGCTGGGCGAAGGTCACCTCACGGCCTTCAGGCACGAAGACGGGATCGTAGCCGAAGCCCATGGTCCCGCGTGGTGGCCACGAAAAGTTGCCGTTGACGCGGCCATCATAGACCGCCTCGTCGCCTTCGGGCCAGGCGATCGCGAGGACGCAGGAGAACCAGCAGGAGCGGTCGACATCCGGCCCTTGTTCGCACAGCAGACCTTCGACTTTGCCCATCGCCATGTACCAGTCGCGGCCGGGATCGCCTTCAAACCATTGCCGTTCGGCCCAGTCGGCGGTGTAGACGCCGGGCTTGCCGCCCAGAGCCGTAACCGAAAGGCCGCTGTCGTCGGCTAGCGCGGGAAGCTGCGCGGCCTTCGCGGCGGCATGGGCCTTGATCAGTGCGTTTTCGACGAAGGTCGTGCCGGTCTCTTCCGGCTCGGGCAGTCCTAGCTGACCGGCGGAGAGGCATTCGATTCCGTACGGCGCGAGCAGGGCGGAGATTTCCCTGAGCTTGCCCGCGTTGTGCGTGGCAATGACAAGACGCTTGTTGTCGAGTTTGCGGGTCATCTCACAGTCCTGCACGGGGTCGAATGGTGGCCTTGCCAGCCTGCCGGAACGTCTTGGTGAATTAAAGTTACTGCCACTTCCGTCCCGGAGAATGGCAGTAACGTTTTGTTACCGTGGCGTGCTGGCGACGGCTTCGGCCTGTGCTGCATAGATGCGGTCGCAGCCGATGCGGGCAAGGCGGAGCAGGCGCAGCAGGCCTTCCTCGTCATAGGTCGCGCCTTCGGCGGTGGCCTGTGCCTCGGCGATCTTGCCGCCTTCGATCAGCACGAAGTTGGCATCGGCATCGGCCGAACTGTCCTCGATATAGTCGAGGTCGAGCACCGGCGTGCCTTCGCAGATGCCACAGGAGATTGCAGCGACGCGCGCTTCGATCGGGTCTTCCTTGATTTTGCCCTCGGCCATCAGCTTGTCGACTGCGAGACGCAGTGCGACCCATGCGCCCGAGATCGAGGCCGTGCGGGTGCCGCCGTCGGCCTGGATGACGTCGCAATCGAGCACGATCTGGCGTTCGCCGAGCTTCTTCATGTCGACGACAGCGCGCAGCGAGCGGCCGATGAGGCGCTGGATTTCCTGCGTGCGGCCCGACTGCTTGCCCTTGGCCGCTTCACGCGATCCGCGGGTGTGCGTGGCGCGGGGCAGCATCGAATATTCCGCCGTCACCCAGCCTTCACCCTTGCCGCGCAGGAACGAGGGGACCTTTTCCTCGACACTGGCAGTCACCAGCACGCGGGTATCGCCAAAGGAGATCAGCACCGAACCTTCGGCATGCTTGGTGTAGCCGGTGAGGATTTCGATGGGACGCATTTCATCAGGGGCACGGCCGGAAGGGCGCATTGGGCATGTCCTTATCGTGGATTACGCGCCGCCCCTTTGCGCATAAGGCTTGAGGCTGCAAGCCCATTGCCTAAATTGCAGGTGAAATGCCGACGCAGCCGATCAACGAACTGACCACCCGGGCCCGCGAGATTTTCCGTCTCGTGGTAGAAGGGTATCTCGCCACCGGAACGCCGGTCGGCTCGAAGGCGCTGGCCGGACAGGGCAGTGTAAACCTGTCGTCCGCCTCGATCCGTTCGGTGCTGGCCGATCTGGAGGGACTTGGCCTGCTCGCCGCACCGCACACCAGCGCCGGGCGCCTGCCGACCGACGCCGGATTGCGGCTGTTCGTTGATGGCATAATGCAGGTTGCAGAGCCCACTGCCGAAGAGCGCGCTGCGATCGAAAGTCGCATTGCCGCGCCGGGCCCGATCGAAGCCGCACTGGAGGCGACCAGCGCGCTCCTTTCGAATTTGTCGTCGGGAGCGGGCGTCGTCATGGTGCCGAGGCGGGAGCCGCGACTGATGCAGTTGCAACTTGTGGCGTTGACCCCTGATCGCGCGCTGGCGGTGCTGGTTGGGGAAGATGGTGGGGTCGAAAACCGGGTGCTGGAAATGCCGGTCGGGCTGTCCTCCAGCGCGCTGGAGGAAGCATCCAATTATATTTCCGCGAGGCTCGCCGGCCGGACGCTGTCGGATGCGGCCCGGCTGATGCGGGCCGAGATTGCATCGGGACAATCGGCCCTTGATTCCGCAAGCCGTGATCTGGTCGAACGCGGCCTTGCTGTGTGGAGTGAGGATGCCATGCAGCGTCCGGTCTTGATCGTGCGCGGCCAGGCCAACCTGCTGGACGACAATGCGGTTTCCGATCTTGAGCGCGTGCGCTCGTTGCTCGACGATCTCGAGAACAAGCAATCGGTTGCCGATCTTCTCGACATGGCGCGCGAAGCGCAATCGACGCGCATTTTCATCGGGTCTGAAAACCACCTTTTCGCACTTTCCGGTTCTTCGGTGATCGCATCGCCGTACCGGGACCGGGAGGGGCGCGTGGTTGGCGTGGTGGGGGTTATCGGCCCGACTCGGTTGAATTATGCGCGGGTCGTCCCCATGGTGGATTTCACCGCCCAGAGCCTGGGCAAGCTTATCGGATAGCTGGAACCTTAAGATAATGAACGAAGACAAGACCCAGTCGCCAGAAGACACGGCGGCGGCCGATGAACTCAAGGGTGTGCCGGAGGAAATGCTGGACAAGCAGGGCGAAAACGAAGAGCTCGTCAGGCTGCGCGAGGACCTCGAAGTCGCGAAGCAGGATGTGCTCTACGCCAAGGCGGAAACGCAGAATGTGCGGCGCCGCCTGGAAAAGGACATTGCCGACACACGCGCTTACGCGGCAACGGGCTTTGCGCGCGACATCCTGTCGGTAGCCGACAATCTGGCGCGCGCCTTGACCGCCATTCCCGCAGATCTGCGCGACGATGAAAAGCTGAAAGGCCTTGTTGCCGGTATCGAGGCGACTTCGCGTGAAATCGACAAGGTTTTTGCGTCGCACGGGATCAGCCGCATTGCCGCGACAGGCCTGCCGCTCGATCCGAACCAGCATCAGGCGATGCTCGAAGTGCCCTCGGCCGATGCCGAACCGGGGACGGTCGTGCAGGAACTGCAGGCCGGTTACATGATCAAGGACCGGCTCCTTCGCCCCGCCATGGTCGCGGTCGCGAAAAAGCCGGACTGAAGCATTTCCGGAATGTCAGGCCCGCGGCGTCAGGCGACGCGGGCCAGTTTCCGCGCTGCCGGGCCTGGACGCTTTTCGCTGACCTGAAAACGGCTGACTTCCGACATCAGAACCGAAGCATTCGACGCAAGGTTCGAACAGGCTGCGGTGGCTTCTTCGGCCATGGCCGCGTTCTGTTGCGTCATTTCCTCGAGCCCGGTTGCGCGCGAGCTGACTTCGGTTACGCTGGTGGCCTGACGTTCGGCAGATCCGGCAATGTTTGTCACGATCGTGCTGATTTCGTAGATCATGGCAGAAATCCGTTCGAGCAGCTGACCGGCTTCGCTCACGGCCTCGACCCCGGTTGTGACCTGGCCGACCAGGGCGTTCACCTGCTCGTTGACTTCCTTCGCCGCTTCAGACGAGCGCAGAGACAGCGCGCGCACTTCCTCTGCGACGACAGCAAAGCCCTTGCCCGCCGGACCCGCACGTGCCGCTTCGACGCCTGCGTTGAGAGCCAGCAGGTTCGTCTGGAACGAGATGCTGTCGATCACCGCGATCACGTCGTGGACACTCGTCGAGGCGGTACGGATCTCATCCATCGACCTGACGGCGCGGTGGACAATCTCGCCCGAACGCTGGGCCTGGGTCGATGCTTCGGTCACGACATTGTTCGCTTCGCGGGCATCAAGCGCGGTCGATCGAATGGCTTCTGTAACCTCGACCAGGGCGCGGGCAATGGCTTCGAGCGATGCCGCCTGACGTTCGCTGCGCCGGGCAAGGTCATCCGAGGCGTTGCGGATCTCGTTCGAGGCGTCGCTGACGTTGATCGTATTTTCCCGCACGGTCAGCATCGCCGTTTCGAGCCCCTCCAGGGCCGCATTGAAATTGGTGCGGAGCGCTTCGTAGCCGGCAGGCATGGAATCGAGACGGTCCGACAAGTCGCCGCGTGAAAGCCGTTCGAGATGTTCTCCGACCTTGTCGACGGCCTGTTGCTGGTTCGCTTCGGCCACGGCCTTGGCAATGGCTGCGTCGCGGAATACCGCGAGTGCCTGTGACATCTTGCCGATCTCGTCGGCTCGATCGAGGCCGGGGATTTCGCTGTCGACATCGCCCTCCGCCAGCGCGCGCATGCGCTCGGTAAGCGTTTCGACCGGTACGGTGATAGAATTGCCCAGGCGGTGGCTGACGTAGACAACCACCGACAGCAGGAGAAATACGCCAATCGCCAGCGTGACAGCGTGGGAAATGATGGCGGAACGGATATCGTCGACGTAGACGCCTGTTCCGACAATCCAGCCCCAGGGCGCGAAACCCTTCACGTAGCTGATCTTGGGTACGGCCTTTTCGCCGGAGGGCTTGTCCCAATTGTAGTCGACGAAGCCTTGTCCGTCCTTCTTGACCACATCGACCATCTTGACGAACATGGGTTCACCGGAGGCGTCGGTAAGTCCCGAGATGTCGGTGCCGTCCAGGGCCGGTTTCAGCGGATGCATCAGCATGTTCGGGGCCATGTCATTGACCCAGAAATAGTTCTCTCCATCGTAACGCAGCGCTGAAATCGTCGCGAGAGCCGCCTTTTGGGCTTCATCGCGTGAGAGAGTTCCGCTTGTTTCCAGAGAATGGAAATGCTCGAGGATACCGTAGACGGATTCGACATTCTGCCGCGTGGCCTTTGCGACGTCATCCTGCATTGATCTGCCCAGGGTCCACAAGCCCACGGCCACGGTGGCCAGCAGGCCCACGGCTGCGAGTATCGTGATGACGCCAATCTTCTTTCGAATAACCATCAAAGGCCTCTTACGGGGGGATTTCGCAGCGATGATAACGTTTGTTCCTTAAATCGACGCCCTCCGGGTAATGTGTGATGTACGTAATCGGGTGACGCGAAGGTTGCGCTGCACGCCCGGCAATCCCGGACGAGTGGAATGCAGTGTGGCAGTGGCCTCGGTCAGCCGGGGGCAAACGGCAATACGCCTTTGTATCGCGTCAACGGCTCCGCGCCCGGCACGGCAATGCCGTGCGACAGCAGAAAGACATGCCGCACGATTTCGGCCTGCTGTTCGATGCCGTAGCGTTCCAGCGTCCAGCCCGGCTGCAGCGCGTAGCTGTAGCGGCTGAAGGGATGGCGCATCAGGGGAAGGTACCAGCGCCCCCGGGTCTGGGTTTGCCAGACATGCGTCATTTCATGAATGAACAGGCCCTGCATCGCGATTGTGCCTTGCGAGAAATCGTCGCAATAGCCTTCCGAGCGGGGATGAAAGTGCAGATGGCCGCAGGGCGCCATGACAGTGCCTGCAGGCTGAAAGGGAAACCATCGCCGCCGGCGTATGCGGACCGGGCTGCAGTCAATGGCCTTGCCGAATACCGACCGGACAAGCTGCATTTCACCGGCTGTTAGCGGCCGTTCGGCGCCCGGCCGGCATGAGTGCTCGCCGGGCAGTGCCGTCAGTGACCCATTCCTTCCATCCCGGAACCGCCATGATCATGCATGCCGTCACCCATCCTTTCGATACGCACGGGCATGGAGACCTTGTCGCCATCGGAGAACGTAAAGGTGAGTTCCGTAGTGCTGCCCGGCTTCAGGCTGTCCGACAGTTCGAAGGCCATGACGTGGTAACCGCCCGGTGCGAATTCGATCGTCGTTCCCGGTGCGATCTCGACGGAGTCGACAGGGCTCATGGTGCCACCTTCGGTCTTGTGCATCTCTGCCTTGGCGGCACCCGCGACATGGACACCGGCGAGCGTCGCGTTGGCAGCGCCGTCATTGCGAACGGAAAAGTAGGCTGCGGCGGGGCGGCCCGCCACGATTGGCAGGACCAGGCGTCCGTCGCTTACGGCAATGCCGAGGCGGGCATCGGGGCCCGGGACTTCCGAAGTTGTTCCTTCTGGTGCGGGCGAAGGAGCCTGCTGGCAGCCTGCAAGCGCCGCGAGTGCTGCAGCTGTGCAAAGAAAAGCGAACTTGCTGAACGGTTTCACGGACAGGATACCCCGGTTTCAAGCCTTGAGAAAATTCGCGTACCTAATGCCACCCCGCCGCTCTTGTTCCAACAAAAACCGCTCCTATATCGCCCTCCGACGACTTGGAACGTCATCGAGCTGCGCAAAGTGCCTTGCCTTTCGGGGGAGGTGATCCGCGCGGTGTCAACCACTGACGTGAGGAATGGGGTTAAATGGCAAAAGTAATCGGCATCGACCTTGGTACCACCAACAGCTGCGTGTCCGTGATGGACGGCGGCAAGCCCAAGGTCATCGAGAATTCGGAAGGCGCGCGCACGACGCCGTCGATCGTCGCTTTCACCAAGGATGGTGAGCGCCTGATCGGCCAGCCCGCGAAGCGCCAGGCCGTGACCAACGGTGACAATACTATCTTCGCAGTGAAGCGCCTCATCGGCCGCCGCTTCGACGACCCGGTGACCAAGAAGGACACCGAGCTCGTTCCCTATCACATCGTGAAGGGCAAGAACGGCGACGCATGGGTCAGCGCGGGCGGTGAAGAGTACAGCCCCTCGCAGATTTCCGCCTTCACCCTGCAGAAGATGAAGGAAACCGCCGAGAGCTATCTTGGCGAGACCGTGACGCAGGCCGTCATCACCGTGCCTGCCTACTTCAACGACGCACAGCGCCAGGCGACCAAGGACGCCGGCCAGATCGCGGGTCTTGAAGTGCTGCGCATCATCAACGAGCCGACGGCGGCCGCGCTGGCCTATGGCCTCGAGAAGCAGGACGGCAAGACCATCGCCGTCTACGACCTTGGCGGCGGCACCTTCGACGTCTCGATCCTCGAGATCGGCGACGGCGTGTTCGAAGTGAAGTCGACCAACGGCGACACCTTCCTGGGCGGTGAGGACTTCGACACCAAGCTGGTCGAATGGCTGGCCGACAAGTTCAAGGCCAAGGAGAACATGGACCTGCGGACTGACAAGCTCGCTCTGCAGCGCCTGAAGGAAGCGGCCGAGAAGGCGAAGATCGAGCTGTCGAGCACGGCTTCGACCGAGATCAACCTGCCCTTCATCACCGCGCGCATGGAAGGCGGCGCGACGACCCCGCTTCACCTGGTCGAGACGGTCACCCGTTCGGACCTCGAGAAGATGGTTGCCGACCTCATCAAGCGCACGATCGACCCTTGCAAGAAGGCGCTGGCCGATGCCGGCGTGACCGCTTCGGAAATCGACGAAGTCGTTCTCGTCGGCGGCATGACCCGCATGCCCAAGGTTCGCGAAGTCGTGAAGGAATTCTTCGGCAAGGAACCGCACACCGGTGTGAACCCGGACGAAGTCGTGGCCATGGGTGCTGCGATCCAGGCCGGCGTGCTGCAGGGCGACGTCAAGGACGTGCTGCTGCTCGACGTGACCCCGCTGTCGCTGGGCATCGAGACGCTGGGCGGCATCATGACCAAGATGATCGACCGCAACACGACGATCCCGACCAAGAAGAGCCAGGTTTACTCGACCGCCGAGGACAACCAGCAGGCGGTGACGATCCGCGTGTTCCAGGGCGAGCGCGAGATGGCACAGGACAACAAGCTCCTCGGCCAGTTCGACCTCGTCGGCATCCCGCCGGCGCGCCGCGGCGTGCCGCAGATCGAAGTCACCTTCGACATCGACGCCAACGGCATCGTCAATGTGTCCGCCAAGGACAAGGGCACCGGCAAGGAACAGCAGATCCGCATCCAGGCGTCGGGTGGTCTTTCGGACTCCGACATCGACCAGATGGTCAAGGATGCAGAGAAGTTCGCCGAAGAGGACAAGAAGCGCCGCGAAGCCGCCGAGGCCCGCAACAATGCCGACAGCCTCGTCCACGCGACCGAGCAGCAGCTGGCCGAGAACGGCGACAAGATCGACGCTTCGCTCAAGGGTGAAGTCGAGGCCGCACTTGCTGCGACCAAGACCGCGCTCGAAGGCGGCGATGCCGAGGACATCAATGCCAAGGCACAGGAACTGACCCAGGTGGCCATGAAGATGGGCCAGGCGATCTACGAGAAGGAGCAGGCATCTGCGGCTTCTCCGGGCGCCGAGGCTCCGGCTGGCGACGAAGACGTGGTCGACGCCGAGTTCTCGGAAGTCGACGAAAACAAGGGCTGAGCGTCCTGATGAAAACCATGACCGCCACCGGTGCAATCCGCGCCGGTGGCGGTTAGGTTATCTGCGGGGGATACACCGTGTCAGCTACTGAAATTGACTACTACGAACTGCTCGAAGTTTCGCGCGACGCCGACGACAAGGTCCTGAAGTCGGCCTACCGCAAGCTCGCCATGCGCTACCACCCGGACAAGAATCCCGGGTGCTCGGATTCCGAGGCGCGCTTCAAGCAGATCAACGAGGCGTATGACGTCCTCAAGGACCCGCAAAAGCGGGCCGCCTACGACCAGTACGGCCATGCCGCGTTCCAGCAGGGCATGGGCGGTGGCGGTGCGGGCGGGATGGGCGCCGAGTTCGGCGACATCGGCGATATTTTCGAATCCATCTTCGGCAGCGCCTTTGGCGGCGCTGGCGGCGGCCGCCAGCAGCAGCGTCGAGGCGCCGACCTGCGCTATGACATGGAGGTCAGCCTCGAAGAGGCGTTCCGTGGCAAGCAGACCGAGATCACTATCGAGGTTTCGCAGACCTGCGAACCCTGCTCGGGCTCCGGCGCCGAGCCGGGCACCAGCAAGCGCACCTGCCAGATGTGCGCTGGCCACGGCAAGGTCCGCGCCCAGCAGGGCTTCTTCGTGGTCGAACGCACCTGCCCGACCTGCCATGGCCGGGGCGAGGTGATCGAAAAGCCGTGCCGCTCGTGCGGCGGCGAAGGCCGTGTCGACATGCCGCAGACGCTGCAGGTGGACGTTCCGCCGGGCGTCGATTCCGGCACCCGCATCCGTCTGTCCGGCAAGGGCGAAGCGGGGCCGTTCGGAGCACCTCCGGGCGACCTCTACATCTTCCTGCACGTCAAGCGGCACAAGGTGTTCGAGCGCGACGGCACGACACTGATCACGCGCGTGCCGATCACGTTCACCACGGCGGCTCTGGGCGGTTCGATCGAGATCCCCGGCATTGATGGCGAGATGATTGCGATCGACATTCCGGCGGGCATTCAGTCGGGCAAGCAGCTTCGCAAGCGTGGGTCCGGCATGCCGGTGCTGCAGGGCAGGGGCCGCGGCGATCTCGTCATCGAGATCACGGTGGAAACGCCGACCAAGCTCACCGCGCGCCAGAAGGAACTGCTGCGTGAGTTGCAGGAGACCGAAACCGGCGAGGAGTGCCCGCAGTCAAAGGGTTTCTTTGACCGCATCAAGGATGCCTGGAACGATCTGACCGAATAGCGAAAGGGGCGCGTTACAGCGCCATGACCTCGCGCCTGATCCCGTCGATCAGGCCGGGGTCGGCCTGTAGCCGGCCCTTTTCCTCGTCGAGGATCGCCAGGAAGGCCTCGCGGCGGAACTGGTGCATGTCGCGCTGCGGCAAGGCGTGTTCCGCGCCGAGCGTAGATGCGATCAGGTCGATCAGCCTTTCCGCACCATGCAGCCGTCCCCACAGGTAGTCGTTCTCGCGGTAGGCGCGGCTGAAGAACGCGCCGAAGTTGTAGAACTCGGTTCCCCGAAGCGTCTCTCGCGCGCCGCCATGGCGGATGGCGTTGCAGTCGTCAGGCGAGATTCGGTCGACCTGCACCGGATCGAATTCCGTCAACCCTTCGCCGCGCAGCAGCGGCAGCGTTACGGTGTCGTAGAACGGGAACCCGAGATAGGCGAGCAGCATCCGCCGCCGCAGCGCATGCGGCATCGCCGCCAGCGCTTCTGCCAGCAATTCGTCAACCTGATTGTCCGTTTCCATCAGGTTATGCCGCCTGGCGATATGATCGAGCACGGGCTGCGGATCCTCGAAGACGGCGCGGGCCAGTGCCGGGAATTCCTCGCCCAGAGCATCCGCGGGCTCGCGGTCGATATAGAGTGCCAGCGCCTTGTAGATCGCGGTGCGGGCATCGTCGCGATCCTGCTCGGTCACCTCGATCTCGCTTTCCCATTCCTGCGTGACGCGCCGCGCCAGCAGGCGCAGCCGCCGGATCCGGAAGGCAAGGTCGTGGGTGCGAAAGAAGGAAATCATCGTGGGCGACTTGGTGTCGCGCAGCGTCTTCATGCGATCGATGCCGCTGGCTTCCAGATGCGCGAACAGTCGCTCGCGGATCGGGGCCGCATTTGGCAGCCCCAGTTCCGGGGCGGCTTCGAAGATGAGACGTCCGAGCGTGACGACAATGCCGCTGTACTTGATCTGGGCGTAGCCGTGATAGGCAAAGCCTGCCTGATCGAACGCGGCCTGCTGCGCCCTGGTGCGCCAGGCAGCAAGGCGCTTGGGCGTGGGCCGGTTGAGAAACAGGGTGTAGCCAAAGAGCTTCTCGACCGCTTCCTCGATTTCAGGACGAAGCGCCTGGACCACATCACGCAGCGCGCTTTTTTCGCGCGAATCGCGTTCAAGCGCCTCGAGGTTGTCGCGAATCGGCTGTTCGCGGGGAATGGATGACAGCGACCCGAAAATCACCGGAAAGAACCCCGGAGCGCGCTTGTCGCTGCGGGCGGCTGCGCCCACCGGATCGGGGGTTGGGTCGATATAGACGAAACGGCGATCCACTTCCCTCGCGGCGGGCCGGTCGCGCAGAACGGACATCGCATCGGCAAACGGGGCATTGACGAGCACTGACCCGTCGATGAGCGAGACGGAATCGATGTCGCCACGCCGCATGTGGGCGGGCATGATACGATGGAGAAACGCCTCCCGTTCGGGCCAGGCTCCGTGCTTTTCGCGCATGAGCTGGTCGATTTCCGCCAGTTGCAGCGGCGGGAACGCGCCGGGAAAACTGGCGGTGGAACGTGCGGCCAGCACGAGTTCGGGAATGGCTGCCAGCGTGTGCCCGCCTTCGCCCGGCGCCTTTGCGTGAAAGCCAATTGTCAGGCGGTGCTCACTCTCCAGCACTTGTTCGGGCGAATGCAGATGCAGTGTTTCGAGATGCCCCTTGAAGTCCGTGGCCGTCACGAAAAGATCGAGCGGATGGTTTTCCGGCAGCAGCGGACGGCCTGCGGGCGTGTCTTCCATTGCCATCATCGCGCGGCACAGCAGACGGGAAAAACCGATGCCGCTGAAGGGCGGTTCGAACCATCGCGAGCGGATAAGGCGTGACAGCTTTTCCCGCACTTCGGCGCGCGTTTCGGGCGCCACGCTGGCACTGACGGCATTGCCTGGCCGGTGGAGGAGATAGGAAACGATCGGGCTTGCCCAGAACTTGGCCATGCGGGACCATGGCCGCGCCTCGGGATCGAGCAGTACATCCACGTCGGCCGTTTCCAGCCAGAGCTCGGTAAGCGGTTCGAGCGAACGTCCTGAATGAATCGCCTGCGCCAGAAAGACCGAGTTGATCCCGCCCGCGGACGCCCCTGCAACGATATCGGTCATCACCCGCAGCCGCAGGTTGCTGCCCTGTTCGAGCCGCCGCAGCAACCGCAGATAGACCCCGGCAATTCCCAGCGGATCGGGTTCGCCGGACCACAGCGCCCGGCTTGCCTGCATCGCTTTCCACAATTCCTTCGTCACGCCATGCATGTAGACGGCGAGGCTGACACCTCCGTAACATACCAGCGCGATCCGCAGTTCTTTCTGCCGCATTCGGCAAGCTTGGAGCAGGGCGCCGATTAAAGCAATTGCGTTCTCATTCCGTTCTGGTTAGTCCGCTCTCATGGCCAAACCGAAACGCCGATATGTCTGCCAGGCCTGCGGGAGCGTGGCGACGCGCTGGCAGGGGCAATGCGCCGACTGCGGCGAGTGGAACACGCTGGTGGAGGATGCGCCGCAGACGGTGTTTTCCGCCAAGCACGATCTGTCGTCCGGCGGCAGGCCGATTCAGTTCACGCCGCTCGATCAGCCCGGCGAAATGCCCAAACGGCGGGCGACTGGCCTTGCCGAGTTCGACCGGGCACTGGGCGGAGGACTCGTCCCCGGTTCGGCTATCCTGATGGGTGGCGATCCGGGAATCGGCAAGTCGACGCTTTTGCTGCAGGTCTCTGCCCATATCGCAACGAATGGCGGGCGGGCCGTCTACGTCAGTGGTGAGGAAGCGGCCGGACAGGTGCGCCTGCGTGCCGAACGGCTCGGGCTGTCCAAGGCGCCTATCCAGCTCGCCGCCGCCACATCCGTACGCGATATTCTGACGACGCTCGGCACGATGGAGCCGCCGACGCTGCTAGTGATCGATTCGATCCAGACGATGCATTCGGACCAGATCGAGGGCGCGCCGGGCACGGTGAGCCAGGTGCGCGGCTGCGCGTTCGAACTGATCCGCTACGCCAAGGAGAGCGGCGTCACGCTGATCCTCGTGGGCCACGTCACCAAGGACGGCACGATCGCCGGCCCGCGCGTGCTGGAGCACATGGTCGATGTGGTGATGAGCTTCGAGGGGGAGCGCAGCCATCAGTACCGCATCCTGCGCAGCCTCAAGAATCGCTTTGGTCCTGTGGACGAGATCGGCGTCTTCGCGATGGAAGGCGATGGCCTTGCCGAAGTGGGCAATCCCTCGATGCTGTTCCTGTCGGGGCGCGAGGAGCCGATGGCGGGCAGCGCGGTGTTCCCGGCGATGGAAGGCACGCGGCCGGTGCTGGTCGAGATCCAGGCGCTCATCGTTCGTCTGCAGAGCGGTGCGACACCGCGGCGCGCCGTCGTGGGCTGGGACAACGGGCGCATGGCCATGCTCCTCGCCGTTCTGGAAGCGCGTTGCGGGCTCAACTTCTCCAGCGCGGAAGTTTATCTCAACGTGGCGGGCGGTTACCGGCTGGCCGATCCTGCGGCGGACCTTGCGGTTGCCGCGGCGCTGGTCTCCGCACTTGGTGACAAGCCGCTCGGCAACGATGCCGTCTGGTTTGGCGAAGTGTCGCTGGCCGGTGAAATCCGACCGGTCGCCCATTCATCGATCCGACAGCGCGAATCGGCAAAGCTGGGGTTCGCGCGGGGATTCGGCCCTGCGGGGGGCGCGGCCCCGGAGAAAGGCATGAAATTCACTGGCCTGGCGATGTTGCCTAACCTCGTTGACCGCATTCTTTCGGACGCATAATTTCGCATGCCTATGACTGGCTTCGACATTGCCGTTCTGCTCTTCGTCGGGCTGGGCGCCATCACCGGCTTCATTCGCGGTTTCGTGCAGGAAATCCTGGCGCTGGGCGCCTGGGTTTTTGCGATCTTCGCGATCCGTATGCTGCATACCCCGGTTACCTACTGGTTGATCCCGCGCATCGGCACTGAATCCGGCGCCGGTGTACTCGCCTTTGCCCTGTTGCTGCTCGTCCCCTTCGCAGCCGTGAAGGTTATCGCGCGATGGGCAGGCAAGGCGAGCCGTGCATCGGCTTTGGGACCGATAGACCGCGTACTCGGTTTCGGATTCGGTGCCGTGAAGGGGGTGGTGATCGTGGTGCTGGGCTTTTCGGTTCTGGTGCTGGGCTACGATACCGTGTGGGACCACGGCGGGCGGCCGGACTGGATCACCCAGTCGCGGACCTATCCGTTCATCAATGCCAGCAGCGAAGCGCTGGTGCAGCTTATCGCCCAGCGCCGCCGTGAAGCCATGGCGGCGGAAAGCGGGAACTGAAGCATGTCGACTGCTGTTCTCTACACCCCTGACGTGCTGGGGCTGGCTGTCGATCTGGCGCGGTTTCCCCTGATCGACGATTTGCCCCTGAGGGCCGAGGCGCGTTCCAAGAGTTGCGGCAGCACCGTAGTACTCGGTCTGGAGACTGCGGCGGACGGCACGATCGCGCGCATGGGCGTGCGCAGTCAGGCGTGCGCTATCGGGCAAGCAGCAGCGGCCATCTTCATGCAGGGGGCTGCGGGACGAAACGGGCCGGCCATCCATGCGGCCGGGCGGGCCATCGCTGCCTGGCTGGCGGGCGAAGCGGACATGCCGGCCTGGCCCGGCCTGTCCATTATCGCCGCCGCACGGGACTACCCCGCCCGGCATGGTGCGGTGATGCTGCCGTGGAACGCGGCAATGCAGGTGCTTCCCAGCGGCGAAACGGACGTATAGAGGCGATAGCTCCGGGGTAGGATACGGGGGAGAACGCATGGCAGACCAGCACCAGCATCCGCACGGGCCCGAGCCCAGCGCATCCGACATCAAGCTGGTGATTGCCGCATCCTCAGCCGGCACGATCTTCGAGTGGTACGACTTCTTCATTTACGGCACGATGGCCGCTTTCATCGGCAAGGCCTTTTTCCCTTCGGTCGGTCCGACATTGCAGATCCTGCTGGTCTGGGCCGGTTTTGCCGTCGGTTTCGGATTCAGGCCGCTTGGCGCCATTCTGTTCGGCTATTTTGGCGACAAGCTCGGGCGCAAGTACACGTTCCTCGTGACCGTCACGCTGATGGGCATTTCCACGGCGGGCGTGGGCCTCATTCCTTCGGCGGACACGATCGGGTTGTGGGCGCCGCTCATCGTCATCGTGCTGCGTATCCTGCAGGGCCTCGCGCTTGGCGGTGAATACGGGGGCGCGGCGATCTATGTGTCCGAGCATTCGCCGCCCAGCCGGCGCGGGTATTTCACCGGCTACATCCAGGGCAGCGTTGTCGGCGGTTTCGTGCTGTCGATCATCGTGGTCCTGCTCAATCAGGCTGCCTTCAGCGATGACGTCCTTGCCGCGTGGGGCTGGCGCGTGCCGTTCCTTCTGTCTCTCGCCTTGCTGGCGATCTCGCTGTGGATGCGACTCAAGCTCTCCGAAAGCCCCGTCTTCATTGCCATGCGAGAGGAGGGGGAGATTTCCGGCAATCCGTTCGTCGAGAGCTTCACCTATCCCGGCAACAAGAAGCGCATCTTCATCGCGTTGTTCGGAGTGACCGGCATCCTGACGACGATCTGGTATACCGCGTTCTTCTCCGCGCTGTCGTTTCTCAAGGGGCCAATGCGGGTCGATGCCACCGTTGTCGAAGTGGTCATCGGCCTCACCGCGCTGATTTCGATGAGCTTCTACGTGATCGTTGGTGGCTGGTCGGACAAGATCGGACGCAAGTTGCCACTGGTGATTGGTGCGGCAGCGACGCTGGTGCTGATCTTTCCGCTGTTCTGGGGCATGGGGACGCTGGCCAACCCAGGGCTTCAGGCCAGTGCCAGGGCGGCACCGGTCGTGGTGTCCGGTCAGGCCTGCGCCACCGATCCGTTCGCGGACCTCTCCGGCAACAAGTTGAGCGATTGCGGCAAACTGCTTGAAACGCTTACTGCCAGCGGCGTGCCCTACACCGTTCAGGCCGCGGACCAGTTGTCGCTGACCGTTGGTGGCAGGGCCGTGGACATCGCACCTGCATGGCTGGCCGACGATGCTGCGCACAAGAAGGATGCGGACAAGGCACGCAAGGCTGGAATCGAAGCAGCGCTCACTGCGCACGGTTTCGATTTCAGTGTGCAGACGCCGGGTCTGCCTGCGCTGTTGGGCATCGCGGGTATCCTGCTGGTGCTGGGTGCACTCTCGGCGCTGACTTACGGCGGTGTCGCGGCCCAGCTGTGCGAAATGTTCCCGGCACCGATCCGCTACAGCTCAATGTCCATTCCCTACCACATCGGGGCCGGTTATCTGGGCGGCTTCCTTCCGCTGATCGCAAGCTATATCAATGCCCGGACCGGCGATGCCTATGCCGGCCTGTGGTACACCTGGGTGGTGGTGGCATTCGGGCTGATCGTGGCGATCTGGGGACTGCACGGCGGTCCTCCTCGTGATTATGGTGAAGATGCTTCCTGACGTACCTGCGCCGGCCCTGAGGCTCGGCCTTGACCCCGATGCCTTGCGATCGAACTGGCAGGCGCTGGACCGGATGTCCGGCAATGCGCGGGCAGGGGCGGCAGTCAAGGCGGACGGGTATGGCCTTGGCGCCCGCGCGGTCGTGCCGATCCTGCACGCGGCCGGCTGCCACGACTTCTTCGTGGCACACTGGTCGGAGGCACAGGCTCTGCTGGATGTTGCGGCACCCGGCTCGATCTCGGTCCTGCATGGTCCGCTGACCGATGCCGACGTGGCCTTCGCCGTGGCGAGTGGAGCAACGCCGGTCATCAACTCGCTCGAACAGGCCCGGCGCTGGGTCGCGGGCGGGGGTGGCCGGTGCCATCTCATGGTCGATACCGGAATGAACCGCCTCGGCCTGCCGCTAACGGAACTCGGCGACGAGAGCGTTGCCGCGCTCGAGGTGGATGTGCTGCTTTCGCACCTCGTTTCGGCAGAAGAGGACGTTGCGTCCAATGGTGTCCAGCGCGACCGCTGGGGGCAGGCTCGCGCAGCGGTTCGGCATCAGCGGGGCAGCCTTGCCAACAGCGCGGGCATCGCGCTGGGCAGCGACTATCATGGCGACCTGACCCGCCCGGGTATTGCAATTTACGGGGGTGTGCCGCGCACGGAGTTGGCCGGCGTGATCCGGCAGGTGGTCCAGCCGCAGGCGGCCATTCTGCAAGTGCGAGATGTCACGGCCGGCGAGACCATCGGCTATAATGCCACTTTTACCGCGACCGAACCTATGCGCGTCGGCACGATCGCACTCGGCTATGCCGACGGATACCTGCGTTGCTGGTCCGGCAGGGGACGTTTTCACGCGAACGGGCAGGTGCTGCCGGTGCTGGGCCGCGTGAGCATGGACATGACGGTAATTGACCTTTCCGGGGCTCCCTCACTGCGTGAGGGCGACTGGGTGACGGCCGATTACGCCTTGCCGGAAGCCTCAGCCGAGACCGGGTTGTCCCAATATGAATTGCTGACCGTGCTGGGACATCGTTTCGCGCGCTGAAACGGCACATTTCGGTCTTTTGCTGCGCAGCAATTTTTGTTGCATCGCGATATCCCTGAATGGTAACGTGGCCGCACAATGAAAACGGGGATTGGCAATGGCTGAAGCGGCGTCGAGCGACGACAACACTGTTATCATCAAGAAGTACGCGAACCGGCGGCTCTACAACACGCGGTCGTCGAGCTACATCACGCTCGATCACCTTGCGAAGATGACCCGCGAAGGCGTCGACTACAAGGTTCTCGATGCCAAGTCCGGTGCCGACATCACGCACACCATCCTGACCCAGATCATCATGGAAGAGGAGACCAACGGCGAGCAGATGCTGCCGGTGAATTTCCTGCGCGAACTGATCGGCATGTATGGCAATTCGATGCAGTCGCTGATTCCGCACTATCTCGAAGCCTCGATGGAAAACTTCCGCGCCAACCAGAGCAAGCTGGCCAAGGCATTCGAGGACAGCCTTGGCAATAATCCGCTCGCCAAGCTGGCCGAGCAGAACATGGCCATGTTCCGCGCGGCGTCGGCCGCGTTCATGCCCGGCGCGGAAAAGCCCGAAGCGAAACCCGCCGCGCCGGAAGACGCAGGTGATCTTGCTTCGCTCAAGGAACAGATGGCGGCCATGCAGAAGAAGCTTGACGCGCTGGGCAAATAAAGGCCAGCGGGTGCGCGCCGGGGGATGATCTCCCGGACGCAACACCAAGTCAGGAAGAAGCACCCGTGTCTGCCATCCGTCACGCCCTCACGATCAAGCGCGAGGACGACTTCGCCCAGTGGTATCAGGAAGTCATTTCCGAGGCCGAAATGGCCGAGGAATCCGGCGTGCGCGGGTGCATGGTCATCAAGCCGTGGGGCTACGGCATCTGGGAACGCATCCAGCGCCTGATGGATGACCGGATCAAGGCTGCGGGCGTCCAGAACTGCTACTTCCCGCTATTCATTCCGCTCTCCTACTTCGCCAAGGAAGCCGAGCACGTCGAGGGTTTCGCCAAGGAAATGGCGGTCGTCACCCACCACCGCCTGATCGGCGACGGGCAGGGCGGGCTTGTCCCCGATCCCGAAGCCCGGCTGGAAGAGCCGCTGATCGTGCGCCCGACCTCGGAAACCGTGATCGGCGCCGCCATGGCGCGCTGGGTCCAGTCCTGGCGTGATCTGCCGCTGCTCACCAACCAGTGGGCCAACGTCGTGCGCTGGGAAATGCGCACACGCATGTTCCTGCGCACCAGCGAGTTCCTCTGGCAGGAGGGCCACACTGCCCACGCCAACCGCGAGGATGCGCTAGAGGAAACGCTGCGCGCGCTCGAGATGTACCGCGATTTCGTCGAGACCGAGCTCGCCATGCCAGTCATCACCGGCGAGAAGCCCGAGAACGAACGCTTCCCCGGCGCCGTCGCGACATATTCGATCGAAGCGATGATGCAGGATGGCAAGGCGCTGCAGGCGGGTACCTCGCACTACCTCGGCACTGGCTTCGCGCATGCTGCCGGCATCCAGTATCAGGACGCCGAAGGCACCCAGCAGTATTGCCACACGACTTCGTGGGGTACGTCGACCCGCATGGTCGGCGGCATGATCATGACGCATGGCGATGATGACGGTCTCCGCGTGCCGCCTGCCGTGGCGCCGCACCAGATCGTGATCCTGCCGATGCTGCGCGAAAAGCCGGAGGACGAGGAACTGCTCGCCTACTGCGAGGATCTGCGCAAGGAACTGGCGGGGCGGTCGGCGCTGGGTGAGCGCGTGCGCGTCCTGCTCGACAAGCGTCCGGGCAAGGCCACGCAAAAGCGCTGGGCGTGGGTCAAGAAGGGCGTGCCGCTGATCCTCGAGATCGGCGGGCGCGATGCGGCCGGTGGCCAGGTGTCCATGCTGCGCCGCGACAAGCTGTGGAACGACGCCGCAAAGGCGAATTTCATCGGCATGCCGAAGGACGAATTCGTCGCCATGGCCGGCGCCGAGCTGGAGAACATCCAGTCCGCGCTGTTCGTGGAAGCAAAGGCCAAGCGCGATGCGCAGCTCACCCGAGTGTCCAGCTTCGCCGAAGTCGAGGCTTTCTTCGCAGAGGACAAGCGCTATCCGGGCTGGGTCGAAGCCGAATGGGTCCGCCCGACGGGGAATGAGCTGGAAAGCGTCGTCCAGAAGCTCAAGGCACTGAAGCTGACCATCCGCAATACGCCGCTGGATGCCGAGCCCGTCGCCGGTGAATGTATTTTCACGGGACGGCCCGCCGTCGAAAGGATATATATCGCAAGGGCTTACTGATACCAGCACAGCAAGGGGAACGCGATGATCGAGGCAATCCGGCACAATTTGTCCAGCCTGACGAATTTTTCCGGCCGGGATTCGCGTTCGACCTTCTGGTTCTACGTCCTGTTCCTTGCGATCATACAGCTGGTGACCACATTCGGTGTCTCGATCGTGGCGGGCGGAGCGATGGCGGTGGACGTCTTTCAATCGGCCCGCGGCGGCGCCGATCAGGCTGCCATACAGCAACAGATGATCGAGCGCATGGCAGGCCTGATACAGCTGACAATGTGGATGTCTGTCGTTCTGTCGATTGTGATGACACTGCTGCTCGCGGCCGCGTTTGCGCGGAGGCTGCATGACTCGGGCAACAGCGGATGGATCGCGGCGCTTGCCGTCGTGCTGCAATTGCTCTCGATCGTTCTGACCATCGGCATGATCGGCGAAATGGTGTCTTTCATCACTTCGATGAAGCTGAATGACCCGTCCGCCATGCAGGCGGCGGCACAGATGCAACGCAGCAAGTATGCGCTGCAGGGACTGCTGGGCTGGGTGCCGTTGCTGATCGTGATCATCTTCGGTGTCTGGCCATCGAGTGATGGGGATAACCGTTACGGCCCCGAACCGGATCATCTCTGAGGGCGCAACGCGGGCCTTGCCAACCGGCAGTCTTGGTTGGACAAGGCGGGATATGTCCAGACCGACCAGCCTGATCGTTTTGAGCCTAAGTGCTTCGCTTGTTGCCGCTGCCCCCGCCGCAGCAGACACGCAGAAACAGAGTGAGGTATCGCAAGCCCGGCTCAAGGCCGATGTGGAGACGCTGGTGGGTTTCGGCACCCGCCACACACTGTCTTCACAGACCGATCCCAAGCGCGGCATCGGCGCTGCCCGGCGTTGGGCCGAAGCACAGTTCCGGGCCAGTTCGAAGGCCTGCGGAAATTGCCTGGAGGTCGTCACCCCCGAGACCATGACCAGCGGCGCGCGCATTCCCGAGCCGGTGCGGCTCGTCGATGTCGTCGCGATCCAGCGCGGTACCGAGAGGCCTAACGAAGTCGTCATTGTGCAGGGCCATATCGACAGCAGGGTGACGGACGTGATGGATGCCACGAGCGATGCGCCCGGTGCCAACGATGACGGCTCCGGTACGGCGCTGGTGCTCGAAGCTGCACGCGTCCTGTCGCAACGCAAGTTCCCCACCACCATCGTCTATGCTGTGCTTTCGGGCGAGGAGCAGGGGCTGTTCGGCGGCAAGCTGCTGGCGGACTATGCGAAGCAGCAGGGCTGGACGGTCAAGGCCGTGCTCAACAACGATATCGTCGGTGGCTCGTGCGGATCGGATGGCTATTGCGACGATACCCATGTGCGCGTGTTCTCCGAAGGACCGCGGGCCGATGCCACGGAGAAGACCCGCGCCGCTGCCCGGCGCTTTGGTGGTGAGAACGACAGCCCCGGGCGCAACATTTCGCGCTATGTCGCGGGACTGGCAGGCGGCGTGCAGGACGATCTGTCGGTGCGCCAGATCTGGCGGGCCGACCGCATGGGGCGCGGCGGGGATCAGTTGCCGTTTCTTGAACTGGGTTATCCGGCGGTGCGCTTTACCGTCGCAGTGGAAGACTACGACCACCAGCATCAGGATCTTCGCACGCAGGATGGTGTGACGTACGGCGACACGGTGAGCGAGATGGATTTTCCCTATCTCGCCAAGGTTACGCGCCTCAACGTCGCAGCGCTGGCCGCTCTGGCCAGCGCGCCGATGCCGCCTGCGCCACTGGCCGACGCAGCGGTGAAGACCTGGACCGACGTGACGTGGAAGCCGGTGCCGGGCGCAGTGGCATACAATGTCTGGCGCCGTGCGACCGATGCCACGGAATGGGAAGCCGAACCTGTTGTTGCGCACACGAGTGAGACCGGAGCGAAGCTTGACGGCCTGCGCGGTGATGACTGGATCCTCGGCGTCAGCGCCATCGCGGCGGATGGCAGCGAGAGCCCGGTGGCCGCAGCCGTCCCCGGCGGGGCCTTCGAGCCGCTGGCTGCGCTGCCATGACTGTGCGCCGCTGAGCGGGCGCCATTGCAATCGGGCGCATGAAGCCCCATTGCAGCGGGATGGCTCCCAGTAAACGGCCCGCGCCCGGCTTGCCGACGCGCAAGCAGGTCCTCGACTTCATCCAGAACTCGCCGGTGCCCGCCGGCAAGCGCGAGATCGCGCGCGAATTCGGGCTGAAAGGGCAGGAGAATATCCAGCTCAAGGCCCTGCTGAAGGATATGGCCGAGGAAGGGCTGATCGACGGCAAGCGCACGGCTTTCCACAAGATGGGCGGGCTGCCCAAGGTTACCGTGCTGCGGGTGATCGATATCGACGAGGGTGAGGCCATTGCCGTGCCCGATACCTGGCAGCCCGAAGACGCAACGCCGCCGCCGCGCATTCGTCTGGTGGAAAAGGGCAAGGGCTCGGCGCTCAAGAAAGGCGACCGGGTGCTGTCGCGCACTGAGGAGACCGGGACGGGCTGGCGCGCGTTCCCGATGAAGAAGCTGGCGCTGAGCTCCGAACAGGTGCTCGGCGTTGTCGAGATCGACGGCGGGGGCAAGCCCTGGCTGGCGCCAGTCGACAAACGCATCCGCAATTCCTCGCCGATTTCCGATCTGGGCGGCGCCGAAGCTGGCGAACTGGTGCTGGCCGAGCCCGTTGGCCGGTCTGCGCGCGCTGCGGTGAAAGTCACAGAGGTACTGGGAGAGCCCTTGGCGCCGAAGGCTTTCAGCCTGATCGCTATCCACAAGCACGGCATTCCCAATGTCTTCACCGAAGAGACACTGGACGAGGCGCAGCGCGTTTCGAAGATGCCGCTCAGCCCGGACAAGCGCGAGGACCTGAGGCACCTGCCGATCGTCGCAATCGATCCCAGCGACGCGCGCGACCATGACGACGCGATCTGGGCCGAGCCGGACGGGGAAGGGGGCTTCCGAGCCCTCGTCGCGATTGCCGACGTCTCGTTCTACGTGCGGCCGGGCGGTGATATCGACCGCGAGGCGCGGCGGCGGGGTAACTCGGTCTATTTCCCCGACCGCGTCGTGCCGATGCTGCCCGAAGTGCTTTCGGCGGATGTCTGCTCGCTACGTTCGGGCGAGGACCGGGCTGCCATGGCCTGTCACTTGCGGATCGATGCCGAGGGCAGGGTCAAGGAGTGGCGCTTTACCCGTGCCATCGTGCGCATTCACGAAGTGATCGCCTACGAGGACGCGCAGGCTCGCATCGATCAGGGCAAGGCGGAGCCGTTCCTGCAGGACCTCTGGGCTTGCTGGAAAGCCCTCGCGCACGCACGTCATCAGCGCGATCCGCTGGAACTGGAACTGCCCGAGCGACGGGTGAAGCTCGATGACAAGGGCCGCATCGCTGAAATCGCTATCCGTGAACGGCTCGACGCGCACCGTGTGGTCGAGGATTTCATGATCGCTGCCAACGTGGCAGCCGCCAAGGCGCTGGAAGCCAAGGTGGCGCCGGTCGTCTACCGCGTCCACGAGACGCCGAGCCGCGAAAAGCTGGTGGCGCTCAAGGACTATCTGGCAACCTTTGGCAAGAAGCTGGCGATGGGGCAGGTCATTACCCCCGGCCTGTTCAACCGCATGATCAAGGATATCGCCGACGAGAGCGAGAAGGTCCTGATCATGGAAGCGGTGCTGCGCAGCCAGACGCAGGCCTACTATGGCCCGCGCAACGAAGGGCACTTCGGCCTTGCGCTGGGTTCCTACGCCCACTTCACTTCACCGATCCGCCGTTATGCCGACTTGCTCGTGCACCGCGCGCTGGTCGATGCCTATCATCTCGAACAGCCGAAACCACAGGGCGACATCCCTGCCACATCCGGCCTGTCCGAGCGCGACCGCGAGGACCTCGGCAAGGTCAGCGAGGCCATCAGCCAGGCCGAACGCCGCGCCATGGAGGCCGAACGGGAGACGATCGACCGCTATGTCGCTGCGTGGCTCTCATCACGCGTGGGCGAGGTTTTCGATACCCGTATCACGGGCGTGCAGAAGTTCGGCTTCTTCGCGACGATCATCGGCCTTGGCGGTGACGGTCTGGTGCCAATCTCTACGCTCGGCGACGAACGCTTCGGCTACGATGAAAAGGCGAAGGTCCTTTCTGGCGAACGGAGCGGGACGAGCTATGCGGTCGGTCAAATCCTGCGCCTGCGTCTGGCGGAAGCCAATCCGCTGACGGGTGCATTGAAATTCGAACTGGAAGCGGGCGGTGGCCGCATAGAGCCGCGAGGAAAGCCCGTGGCACTCAAGAAGCGCGGCAACCATCTGGTCGGCAAGCGCGGACGGCCTTCCAATATCCGGCATCAGGGGCGCGGCAAGAAGCGGTAGGACGCGCTTTTCTGTTCATGCTTCGACAAGCTCAGCATGAGCGGGTTTTGTGTGACCGGCGGAAAAACAAAAACCGCTCACCCTGAGCCTGTCGAAGGGTGGGGTAAGGCGCGCGCTGCTTCCGTTTTCAGCTCAGCTTTTCGATCGCCGCAGCATCCAGCCCGCCGGGCACCACGAATACCGGGCAGGTCATGTGCGCCATGCCCGCGCCCGTGAAGTGCGCGACCAGCGGCCCGGGCCCGCCTTCCTTGGCCGCGCCAAGCACAAGTGCCGAAACCTCGGGATGTTCCTTCAGGTACTGGCGCACGACCTTGATGTCCTCGCCCACCCGCACCGAGATCAGCGGCATCTTCGCACCTTGCGAGAGCAGGTTTCCGGCGGCCGCTGTAACCATGGTTTCGGCCCGCGCGCGTGCCTCTTCCTCGATCGTGGCCTGAACGCCTGCGAATGCGTTGAACTCCTGCGGAGGCACAAGTGCCAGCAGGTGCAGAATACCGTCGGTCTTTGCGGCACGCCGCGTTGCGAACTGCAGCGCGACCATTGCTTCCTCGGTTTCGTCGACAATCACCAGATAGACGCGCATCGATGTTCCTCTCGGGGCGGGCTTATCAGGCCATTCAGGTTGCGGTGCAAGCCATCACGAATGCGAAAAAGGAGTGGCTAGGCGCTTGTGCGTCGCGCGCAACTTGTCCAAGGAGAAAACGAGCCGAACCCTCCCCAGGATCACAAGGGACGATACCGCTTCCATGCCTATCGAAATAAAGATGCCCGCTCTTTCCCCGACTATGGAAGAAGGGAAACTGGCAAAATGGCTGGTCAAAGAAGGCGACACCGTCAGCTCGGGCGACATCATGGCCGAGATCGAGACGGACAAGGCAACCATGGAATTCGAAGCCGTCGATGAAGGTACGATCGGCAAGATCATGGTGGCCGAAGGTTCCGAAGGCGTGAAGGTCGGTACCGTGATCGCACTCCTGGACAGCGAGGACGAGGATGCCTCGCCCGCCGCACCTGCTGCCGTCGAAACACCCATAGCCGAGGCGCCGAAGGCCGAGCCTGCAAGGACCGAAGCCAAGGCCCCCGAACCTGCGCCGGCGCCTGCCGCCCCGGCTGCTCCGAAAACCTCCAGTTCGAAGGATGATCGCGTGATCGCATCTCCGCTTGCCAAGCGTCTCGCCGCCGCCAAGGGCGTTGATCTCGACAGCCTGACCGGCTCGGGTCCCCATGGCCGGATCATCAAGGCCGACGTCGAGGGCGCACAGCCCGGCACGGCCAAGCCCAAGGCCGCTGCGCCCGCCAACGATGCCACTCCGGCACCCGTTGCGGCCGCCAAGCCCGCCTCGGTGGAAATGGCTGCCGAAACCCGCGCACTGCTCGACGACCGCATCCCGCACACGGTCGAGAAGCTTTCGGGCATGCGCAAGACGATCGCACGCCGCCTGACCCAGTCGATGCAGGAAGCGCCGCATATTTATCTGACGGTCGATATCCGCCTCGACAAGCTGATGGCGATGCGCGGCGAACTCAACGCCGCGCTCGAGAAGCAGGGCGTCAAGGTCTCGGTCAACGACATGCTGGTCAAGGCGCTCGGCAAGGCGCTGATCGACGTGCCCGAGTGCAACGTGACCTTTGCTGGCGCCGAGCTGATCCGCTACGAACGTGCCGACGTCTCGGTTGCGGTGTCGATCCCGGGCGGTCTGATCACGCCGATCGTGCAGGACGCCAACGGCAAGTCCTTCTCCGAGATCGCCAGGGCCACCAAGGACCTGGGCAAGCGAGCCAAGGAAGGCAAGCTGCAGCCCGCCGAATACCAGGGCGGCACCGCCTCGATCTCGAACATGGGCATGATGGGCATCAAGCACTTCACCGCCGTGATCAATCCGCCGCAGGCTTGTATCCTCGCCATTGGGGCAGGTGAAAAGCGCCCGTGGGTTATGCCAGACGGTTCTCTGGGAGTAGCCACTGTCATGACCGCAACCGGAAGCTTCGATCACCGTGCCGTGGATGGCGCCGACGGCGCGCGCCTGATGGCCGCGTTCAAGGAATACGTCGAAAGCCCGCTCGGGATGGTTGCCTGATCATGCAGGAAGAGGACGGCGAACTGGTCATCCGCGTGACGGCCATGCCGACCGATCTCAATCCCTATGGCGGCGTGTTCGGGGGCTGGCTGATGTGCCAGCTCGCGCTCGGCGCTGCCTCGTTCGTCACCCGGCGCACCGGGCTGAAGGCAGTGGTCGTCGGGGCGACGGACTTTGCGTTCCCCGGCGCGATGCAGGTGGGTGACGAGCTTAACGTCTATGCGCGGATCGAACGCACGGGCCGCACGTCGATGACGATCGCAACGCGCGGTGTCGGCCGGGCCCGCGCCAGCGAGGCGCACACCGACGTGGCCAGCGGGCATTTCACATTCGTGGTGCTGGACGGTAATGATCGTCCTTGCGCCATTGCCGATGCCATGGGAACGAACGTGGCATGACGGGCGCCGTCCGCGAACCCGTCATCCGGATCACGGCCATGCCCGCCGACGCCAATGCCTATGGCGATATCTTCGGTGGCTGGCTGATGAGCCTGATGGACATGGGCGCGGGACTTATCGCCGCAAGGCGCTCGCATGGGCGTGCCGTGACGGTTGCGATGGACGGTGTGCAGTTTCATCTGCCGGTCAAGGTCGGCGATGAGGTTTCGGTCTATGGCGAACTGCTCCGCATGGGGCGCAGCTCGATGACTATCGCCATCGAAGCCTGGCGGCGGCATCGCCACGAGGAAGAAGCAGTCAAAGTTACACAAGCCCAGTTCACCTTTGTTGCGGTGGACGATAGTGGCAAGCCCAGAGCCATAGAGCAGGGCACCACCGATCAGGAGATTTGAAGCAGTGGCAGATTCCTACGACGTCATCGTTCTCGGTTCCGGCCCCGGCGGCTACGTTTCGGCGATCCGCTGCGCGCAGCTCGGCCTCAAGACCGCGATTGTCGAGCGTGAGCGGCTCGGCGGCATCTGCCTCAACTGGGGCTGCATCCCGACCAAGGCGCTGCTGCGCTCGGGCGAGGTGATGCACCAGATGAAACACGCCAAGGACTATGGGCTGGCGGCCGAGAACATCACCGCCGATCTTGATGCGGTGGTGAAGCGTTCGCGCGGGGTTGCCGATCAGCTCAACCGCGGCGTGACCGGGTTGATGAAGAAGAACAAGATCACCGTGCACATGGGCACCGGCAAGCTCACTGCGCCGGGCAAGCTCGAAGTGACTGGCGAGAAGGGCACCGAGACGCTCGAGGCCAAGCACATCATCATCGCGGTCGGTGCCCGCGCTCGCGATCTGCCCAAGGCCAAGGCTGACGGCGAGCGCATCTGGACCTACCGCCACGCCATGACGCCCAAGGAAATGCCCAGCAAGCTGCTGGTGATCGGCTCGGGTGCGATCGGCATCGAGTTCGCGACCTTCTACAACGACATGGGCGTCGACGTGACGGTCGTCGAGATGATGGACCGCGTTGTCCCGGTCGAGGACGCCGATGTCTCTGCCTTCCTTGAAAAGGCGCTGAAGAAGCAGGGCATGAAGATCATGACCGGCGCCAAGACGGGCGACATTCAGGCCGGCAAAGACGGAGTGAAGGTCAAGATAACGCCCAAGGGTGGTTCCGAGGAAGAAGTCGAATTCAGCCACGTGATCGTCGCCATCGGCATCGTCCCGAACGTCGAGAACATCGGCCTTGAGGACCTGAACATCGAGCCCGACAAGCGCTTTCACATCAAGGTCGACGGCTACGGCCGTACCAACGTGCCGGGCGTCTGGGCGATCGGGGACTGTGTCGAAGGCCCATGGCTGGCGCACAAGGCGAGCCATGAGGGCGTCACGACGGCCGAAGCGATCGCGCAGGAACTGGGTAACAAGGATGTGCACCCGCACCCGCTCAACCGCGGCAACATTCCGGGCTGCACCTATTGCCACCCGCAGATCGCGTCGGTCGGCCTGACCGAGGCCAAGGCCAAGGAAGCCGGTTACGAACTGAAGGTCGGCATGTTCCCCTTCATCGGCAACGGCAAGGCGATCGCGCTGGGCGAGCCCGAGGGCTTCGTGAAGACGGTGTTCGACGCGAAGACCGGAGAACTGCTCGGCGCCCACATGATCGGCGCGGAAGTGACCGAGATGATCCAGGGCTACGTTGTCGGCAAGACGCTCGAGACGACCGAAGCCGAATTGATGAACACGGTGTTCCCGCATCCGACCATCTCGGAAACGATGCACGAAGCCACGCTCGCGGCTTACGGACGCGCGATCCACATCTGACGCCAGCTGCGTCGCGAATTTCAGGAAAGGGCGTGCCGAATGGCGCGCCCTTTCTTGTGCAGGTCAGTCCTTGCTGGCGTGACCGGCGATATGTTCGAACATGGCTGCGTGGAGCGGTATGGCAAATTCGCCGCCGGCCTTGTTACCATAGCGTCGACGATCCGCAGGCGCCGTCCCCCCAACGGCCAGAGGATACATCCGACCTGGCCTGTTTCTGGTGCGCTTGGGGAAAATGCCTTTAGCGGAAAGTCTTGGACAAGACGACGAGTGTCGGGTCGCCCTCGAACGGCTCGGGGACGAATCCCTTTTCCCGTTCCAGTTCGATCGCGGCATGATTGGCCCGGCTTTCGATGGAGATCACGCGGCGGCAGCCACGCGCTTCGGCCTGCCTGGCCAGGAAATCGAGCATGCTCCAGCCCACGCCCTTGCCGCGATGGTTGCCGCAGACCGAGATCGCCACTTCGCATGTATCGAGCGGACCGTCACAGGCCAGCAGTCCGGAAGCCACGACCTGGCCGCTCGCCTTGTTGAAGGCCAGCCACGAATCGGTGCGGAAATGATCGGTGTGGACCAGCGGTGCGAGCTGTTCGTGCGTGACGTGCTCCGCCGCCGCCAGAAAGCGGAAGCGCCGGTCCTCATCCGACACGCGGTCGAAGAATGCCGCCAATGCGGACTCGTCTGCCTCTGTGGCAGGGCGGACTTCGAGTTCGATTCCGGAACGCGTGGCAAGCGTGAAGGTGTCGGAAAGAGACATGGCAGAGGAACTCCGGTGAGGGGGTGGCTGCTCCCTAGATTGATAGTGGATCTTGCGCCTTGATCGAGATCAGACCTTGTCTCGCCATTTTGGCGTGGTGCATGATTGCCGGGAAAAATTCGGCAGCAAGGCACCGTCCAGCGTCTCGATTGCGGGACAATACCAGACTGTAGTGCATGATGGAACGCAAAGCAGTGTGGCCCGAGCGCACGATCCCGGCTTAAGGCGTGCGATAAAGTCTGGCGTGATGGCGTGTTTGCCCGTTAGACCTGACGGAGAGGAGAAAGAGGAATGAGCGAGGCGATATATCCGGTCCCT
>NZ_JALHLE010000049.1 GCF_022832385.1 Novosphingobium album (ex Hu et al. 2023) | reverse complement strand
CGCGCCGCCGTTCTTCGGGGGCGAGACAAGGAACATCTTGGGGACCGACTTGTCCCTGACGTCGCCAAGGTTCATCCGCTCGCCAACGGCCAGGCGGATTTCCTCGATCTTCGCTTTCAGTTCGGCGTTGCCATCGAGGCTCTCGCGGTCCTCGTAGCCGGTGACGCCAAGGTCCTCGCCCCGCACCTTGGAAATCGGCGCGGTGGCGGCCACTGCGCCGCCTTTTTCCGCAGCCTGTTAAATCACCAGAACTCCAGAATCATATCTCCGCGATCAGAGCCAGAGGTTCTTCGAACCTTCCAGGTGCTTGCCAAAGAGATCAATCTGCCAAGTGGAGTAGAGACTGACAGCCTCGGGTGGAGTCGCTGCCTCCAGGCGATGCACGAGCATTCTAAAGTGGCACTGCGGTCGTATATTTCACCTGAGCGAGTGCGAAATGCGAAGAGCCGGTAGCGACTGATGGATGCCGTAGGACGGTCCGCATCAGAAAGCGGTTGTAGTCCTCGACGTCGGCCACGAGAATCCTGAGCAGATAGTCCCAATCGCCCGACATCGAGTAGCATTCGATGATCTCGTCGCGAGAGGCGATGAAGTTCTCGAAGGCTTCGGTGGTTTCGGCGGAATGGTTCTTTATCTTGATGTGGCACAAAACATTGACGCCGCGGCCGATGCGCGCCGCATCGACCAGCCGAACCTGCGGTCCAAGTATGCCGTCAGCCTCCAGGGCGCGAATCCGGCGCCAGCAGGATGCCGTCGATGCGCCGACACGTTCGGCAAGATCGGCGTGGCTGAGCGAGGCATCGCGCTGCAGCTCATGCAGCAGCTTGCGGTCGATAGCGTCCAGCTGGCGCATGACGCTCATGTCGCAGGACCATCGGCATCGGGCTGGACTTCGGGCGCAGCGTTAGCAAAGGCGTGGAGGGCCTCGCAGTTCGCCTCTATACCTAGCAGCCTCGGATAGGCACTCAGAGCGACTTCGAAGCGCCGGGCGTTGTAGATTTGCGGCACCAGGCAGCAATCGGCCAGCGTCGGAGTGTCCCCGAAGCAGAAATGTCCGCCATGGTGCGATACCATCGTCTCTAGCGCGGTGAAGCCCTCGTTGATCCAGCGGGCGATCCAGTCGCGCACCATATCTTCCCCGGCGACCAGTTCTTCGCGCAAGGCTTTCAGCACGCGCAGATTGTTGATCGGATGAATGTCACAGGCGACGATGCACGCCATCGCCCGCACGGCCGCCCGTTCCGAGGCATTGTCGGGCAGCAGCGGCGGGTAGGGATGCTGCTCCTCCAGCCATTCGAAGATGGCGAGGCTTTGCGTCAGCACTTGCCCGTCATCGGTCTCGAGCGCCGGCACGAGGCCGATCGGCGCCAATCCGCGATATTCGGGATTACGCTGTGAGCCGGTGCGCAGATCATGGGTGACCTGGCGATATTCGAGCCCCTTGAGGTTCAAGGCGATACGGACGCGATAGGCAGCCGATGGGCGCCAATAGCCATGCAGCACCAGGCTCATGCTGGCCGCCTTGCGCATGGGTTGGTTCGGAACATTGCTTGTCTCTCCGCTCGAGATCGGTGCTGCAGATCACCGCCCTATACGTGATCGCCATTTTTCGGAATTTACCGAATCATTGATCAGATTTAATCACAAAACACTCAATATATGCAACATATGAAATCATATTTCCGATGATGGCGATATGCTCTGATCATGGCAAAAGACGATACTCCGCCGCCGCACGCGGCGCCCGACTGGACCATTCCCCAGGACTGGCAATCCTATTCGCGGCAAGAGCATGACATGTGGGACCGGCTCTTCGCCCGGCAGGCTGATATGTTGCCCGGACGGGTGGTTCCCGAATTCATGGAAGGGCTTGAGGTGCTGCGCATGACGAAGCAGGGCATTCCGGACTTCGATGAACTGAACGAGCGCCTGACGAAAGCGACCGGCTGGCAGGTCGTCGCGGTGCCTGGCCTCGTCCCGGACGAGATGTTCTTCGAGCATCTTGCCAACCGCTGTTTTGTCGCGGGCCGGTTCATCCGCACGCCCGAGCAATTCGACTATCTTCAGGAACCCGACATTTTCCATGACGTGTTCGGCCACGTGCCGCTGCTCGTGCATCCCGTCTATGCCGATTACATGCAGGCCTATGGCGAAGGCGGCCTGCGTGCCGCCAGGCTGGGCATGATCAAGGAGCTGGCGCGCCTCTACTGGTATACGGTGGAGTTCGGGCTCGTGCGGGATGGCGCCGCTCTCAAGCTGTACGGCGCCGGCATCGTCTCGTCCTATGGTGAGAGCCTGTTCGCGCTCGATGATCCTTCACCGCACCGGATCGCGTTCGACCTGCAGCGCGTGATGCGCACGAATTACCGGATCGACGACTATCAGCAGAACTATTTCGTGATCGACAGTTTCGAGGACCTACTGCGCCAGACCCGCGACGCGGATTTCGGCCCCATCTACGAACAGCTGCGGGACCTGCCGCCGGTCGAGGTCGCCGATCTGCTGCCCTCCGACATGGTCCTGCACAAGGGCACACAGGCCTACGCCAAGGCGAAGGCTGCGGCATGAGCCTTGATCTTGTGCCTTTTTCCGGTCTTTCCGCCCGCAAGCCGGATGCCCTGCTGGCTTTGATTGCGTTGCATGAGGCCGATCGGCGGCCCGGCAAGATCGATGTCGGTGTCGGCGTTTACCGTGACGAAACCGACCGGACGCCGGTCATGCGGGCCGTCAAGGCGGCCGAGGTGCGTCTGGCCGACGAGCAGCCGACCAAGGCCTATCTCGGTGCCGATGGCGACGTGCAGTACACGGCCCTGCTGTCAGACGTAGTGTTCGGATCGCACCGGCAAGAGCCGCGCCGCTTTGGACTTCAGACGCCTGGCGGCACCGGGGCCTTGCGTCTGGGCGCGGAACTGATCGCGCATGCGGCGCCGGACACGCGGGTCTGGTTGGGGGCGCCGACATGGCCCAATCATGCGCCCATTTTCGAAGAAGCCCGCCTCAAAACGGCGACGCATCCCTATTTCGACATGGCGAGCGGCGGCATTGCCTTTGACGCCATGATCGATGCGCTCGGCGATGCGGCTCCCGGGGACGTCCTTCTGCTTCACGGCTGCTGCCACAATCCCACCGGCACGCAGTTTACGCTAGCTCAGTGGCGGGAACTGGCGAACCTGTGCAACGTGCGCGGCCTCGTTCCCTTCGTCGACCTTGCCTATCAGGGGCTGGGCGATGGACTGGAAGAGGATGCCGCGGGTGTGCGGCAATTGCTCGAGGCCGTTCCGGGCGCGCTTCTGGCCTATAGCTGCGACAAGAACTTCGGCCTTTATCGCGAGCGAGTGGGCGCGCTGTGGGTGCAGGCATCGGCGCCCGGCCTGACCGAACTCGTGCGTGGCAATCTGCTGGCGCTGGCACGCAGCCTGTGGTCGATGCCGCCGGATCACGGTGCGGCGATCGTGCGCACAATATTGGAAGATTCCGCGCTTGTGATGCAGTGGCGCGATGAGCTGGACGCGATGCGCGCCCGGATCAACGCGGTGCGCAAGGCCCTCGCCGCCCAGCATCCCGCGCTTGACGCCATCGCGGGGCAACGCGGCCTGTTTTCCCTGCTTCCCGTCGATGCCGACGCGGTCGCCAGTATGCGTGATAGCCATGGCATCTACATGCCTGCGAATGCGCGCCTCAATCTCGCGGGCCTCAACGCGCGCAATCTGGTTGCGTTCGCCGAGGCCTTGCGCCCGCATATCCCGGCGGTGGCTGCACGCGTGGTTCACGGCGCGACGAGCGCCGAACCCTTTCTGAATTCAAAGGAACGAAAACCATGACCCGTCACGACCATTCGCTTTTCGACAATCCCCTGGGCCTCGATGGCTTCGAATTCGTCGAATTCAGCGCACCTCACAAGGGCGTGCTGGAGCCGGTGTTCGCCGCCATGGGCTTCACGCTGGTCGCGCGGCACCGGTCGAAGGATGTGCAGCTCTGGAGGCAGGGCGGGATCAACCTCATCGCCAACTACGAGCCGCGCAGTCCTGCCGCCTATTTCGCCGCCGAGCACGGGGCGTCTGCCTGCGGCATGGGCTGGCGCGTGCGCGATGCCGCGAAGGCCTATGCCGAAGCCATTGAACGCGGCGCCGAGCCGGTGGACGTGAAGACCGGTCCCATGGAACTGCGCCTGCCTGCCATTCGCGGCATTGGCGGCTCGATCATCTACCTGATCGACCGCTACGAGGGCGAGGAAGGCGATCTTTCCATCTATGACATCGATTTCGTGTACGAACCGGGTGTCGACAGGCACCCCGTGGGCACCGGTTTCAAAGTCATCGATCACCTGACCCACAACGTCTATGGCGGCCGCATGGCGCACTGGGCGGAGTTCTACGAGCGCGTCTTCGGTTTTCGCGAAATCCGCTATTTCGACATCAAGGGCGAATATACCGGTCTCACCAGCAAGGCGATGACCGCGCCCGACGGGAAGATCCGCATCCCTCTCAATGAGGAAGGCAAGGCTGGCGGCGGCCAGATCGAGGAATTTCTGCGCGCCTATAACGGTGAAGGCATCCAGCACATCGCTTTCCTGTGCGATGATCTTGTCTCCGCCTGGGACCGGCTGAAGGCGCTGGGCACGCCCTTCATGACGGCCCCGCCGGCGACGTATTACGACATGCTGGACGAGCGTCTGCCCGGTCATGGTGAGCCGGTCGCCGAATTGCAGGTGCGCGGCATTCTGCTCGACGGTTCGACCAACACCGATATTCCCGGCGGCGATCCGCGCCTCCTGTTGCAGATCTTCTCCGAGACGATGATCGGCCCCGTGTTCTTCGAGTTCATCCAGCGCAAGCGGGACGAAGGCTTCGGTGAGGGCAATTTCACGGCGCTGTTCGAGAGCATCGAACGTGACCAGCTCCGTCGCGGCGCGCTCAATGCAGGGGAAACGGTATGACCGGCCCGCCGGTTCTCAAACGCATCCACCATGTCGCCTATCGCTGCAACGACGCGAAGGAGACAGTCGAGTGGTATGCCCGCGTGCTCGGCATGGAATACACGACCGCTTTCGCAGAGGACACAGTGCCGTCCACCGGTGAGGACGATCCCTACATGCATGTCTTCCTCGACTGCGGCGGCGGTAATGTGCTCGCCTTCTTCGAACTGCCCGGCCAGCCGCAAATGGGACGCGATCCCAATACGCCGGCCTGGGTGCAGCACCTTGCCCTCGAGGTCGAGGACGAGGCGGCGCTGCTTTCCGCCAAGGCCCACATCGAGGCGCAGGGGATCGCCGTGCTGGGGCCGACCTGGCATGGCATTTTCAAATCGATCTACTTCTTCGATCCCAATGGCCACCGCATCGAACTCGCCTGCAACATCGGCACGGCGGAGCAATATGCGCAGCTGAGGCAGGTCGCTCCCCTGATGCTGGAGGAGTGGAGCCGCACCAAACGCGCACCGCGCCATGCCGAATGGCTGCACAAGGAACCTGACGCATGAAACTTGCCAGTCTGAAACAGGGCCGCGACGGTCATCTGGTCGTCGTGGCCGACGATCTGTCCACGTATGCCGACGCCTCCGCGATCGCGCAGACCATGCAGGCCGCGCTCGATGATTGGGCCGGCGTCGCGCCGAAGCTCAAAGCCCTGGCCGCCAACCTGGCGCGCGGCACAGTCACGGGCGCCGCGTTCGACGAGGCCGCTGCCGCCGCCCCGCTGCCGCGCGCCTATCAATGGGCGGACGGCTCCGCCTATGTGAACCACGTCAAGCTTGTCCGCCAGGCGCGCGGGGCGGAACTGCCCGAAAGCTTCTGGCACGATCCGCTCGTCTATCAGGGCGGGTCGGACGGTTTTCTCGGCCCCCGCGATGCCATTCCGCTCGCCGACGAAAGCTGGGGTTGCGACATGGAAGCGGAAGTCGTCGTCGTGACCGACGACGTGCCGCAAGGTGTCACCCGCGAAGAGGCGCTCGACCTCATCCGCCTTGTCGGGCTCGTCAACGACGTTTCGCTGCGCAACCTGATCCCGGCGGAACTCGCGAAGGGGTTCGGCTTCTATCAGTCGAAGCCTGCCAGCGCCTTGTCACCGGTCTTCGTCACGCCCGATGGACTCGGCGACTGCTGGCAGGACGGCAAGCTGCACGGCGTGCTCAACGTCGACCTCAACGGCCAGCCTTTCGGGCGTGCCGATGCCGGTGTCGACATGACCTTCGATTTCGGCACGCTGATCGCGCATCTGGCCAAGACCCGCGCCTTGGCGGCGGGTACCATTGTCGGTTCGGGCACGGTTTCGAACCGCGATGCCGATGGCGGTCCAGGGCGTCCCGTCGCGCAAGGCGGCCATGGCTACAGCTGCCTTGCCGAGCTGCGCATGGTCGAGACGATCCGGTACGGAAAGCCGGAAACCGCCTTTCTCAGGCACGGGGATAGCGTTCGCATCGGGATGAGCGATGCCGACGGGCGGCCGATCTTCGGGACCATCGATCAGACGGTGAGGGAGATCGCATGAAGCGGCTCAGTGAACAGGAACGCGGCGAGGCGTTGCAGGCGCTGCCCGGCTGGGCGCATGACCGGGAGCGTGATGCCCTCGTCCGGGAATTTGCGTTCCGGGATTTCGTGACAGCCTTTTCGTTCATGTCCGCTGTCGCCCTTCTGGCGGAAAAGGCGGACCATCATCCCGAATGGTCGAACGTCTACGGCAAAGTCTCGATCCTGCTGACGACGCACGACGCTGGGGGGCTGACCTCCCGCGACGTCGACCTTGCGCGCAGGATATCGGCCGCCGCCTGAGCCTGCGCGCCGCTCGTTCCATCCCCCGTTCGCCAAATCGGCCAAGAGTCTCATTGACAGCAAAACGTCGATAAATTACCAATATTTTATCTTCTTTGCCCATCACCGGAAGCGGGGGAACATCCTTTGACTGGTATCGCTCTTCCTGAAACCGCTCACTGGCCCCAGCTTGGCACGGCAGGCCGCAATGTCTATCATGTCAGCGACGCGATGGTGGACATGCGAAGGCCGCAAATACCGGTGAAATCGGCCCGGCTTGAGGCACTGCCGCAGTCGGTGGTGTTCGATCTGTCCCGCAGCGCCTTCATCGTGATCGACATGCAGAACGACTTCTGCTGCCCTTCGGGATGGATGGGTTCCATGGGCGTCGATGTCAGCGGGGCCGCCGCGCTGGCGGCGCCGATCAATGCCGTGACGGCGGCGTTCCGGGCGGCCGGTGTGCCGGTCATCTGGCTGAACTGGGGGGTGAGGCCGGACCGGCTCAATCTTTCGCCCGGAACGCAGCACCCCTTCAACCCCACCGGCGCCGGGGCCGGTCTTGCCGGTACGGTGACCACCGCGCCGGCAGGGCACAAGCTGCTGATGGACGGCAGCTGGGGCGCGCAGATCATCGATGATCTGGTCCAGGCGCCGGGGGACATCCATATCGGCAAGCACAGGATCAGCGGCTTCTGGGACACTCCGCTCGATTCCATCCTGCGCAATCTCAAGGTCGACACGCTGTTCTTCGCTGGCGTTAATGCAGACCATTGCGTGCTCGGCACGCTGATGGATGCGAATTTTCACGGCTACGATACGGTTCTGGTGGAAGATTGCACGGCAACCAGTTCGCCGGACTTCTGCTATCAGGCGACGCTCCACAACGTGCGCTTCTGCTTCGGTTTCACGGCCACGTCGGCGCTGCTTGTCGAGGCGGTGGACGCCGCGCCCGCATGAAGCTGCTCAATGTCTCCGCCGGCAAGATCCAGACCGTGGAGATCGGCGGCGAGAAGGTCCGCACGGCGCATGTGAAGATGCCCCGGCCGGAGCCGTGGATCATCACGCCGGATGGCGCGGAAGGCGATGAACGCGCGTCTCACCCGGACAAGCTCTACGCCTTCGCCCGGACCGGCTACGGCCATTGGCAGGCACAGCTGGGCGTCGCGCCGGGGGAATGGAACGATGGCTTCTTCGGCGAGAATCTGACCTTCGACGGGCTCGACGAGACGGATATCCGCGTCGGTGACGAGTTCATGCTGGGCGAGGATGTGCGCCTGTTCGTCTCCGGCGCGCGCACCCCGTGCATCAAGCTGGCCTGGCGCTTGAACCAGCCGCGCGATTTTCTGAAAACATTCGCCGCTTCCCGTCATACCGGCGTTTATCTCGGCGTCCTCGATCCCGGCACGGTCAAACCCGGTGACCGGCTGGAGCGGGTGGTGCACGATCCCGGCATGCCTAGCATCGCCGATGTTTGCGACTATGTCGCCGGCGTGCAGGCACCGGTGGAGCTAATGCGCCGCCTGCTCGCTTTCGAGCGCCTGAGCCCGACGTTGCGCATCCTGCTGGGCGCCCGGCTCAATGCGGCCGAAGCGGCGGAACGTGCGGGGCGTCACCACTGGACCGGCTGGCGGGACTTCCGCATCGGCCGGATTGTAGAGGAGACCCCCGAAATCCGGTCCGTCTCTCTCTCCCCTCTAGATGAAGGGCCGCTGTGCCTGCCGCAACCCGGCCAGTTCGTTTCCGTGCGCATGGCCGATCCATCGGGAGACATGATCCAGCGCGTGTGGAGCCTGTCGTCCTATGCGGCCGGTATGGACAGCTACCGCCTGTCCATCCGCCGCCAGCAGGGGCCGGGATCGAACTGGATCCACCGCGCGCAAGCGGGCGACACGGTCCAGCTCAAAGCCCCGGCGGGCAGCTTCGTGCTTGATCCCGGGAGTTATCATCCGGTGGTGCTGGTGGCGGCAGGCATTGGCATCACGCCGCTGATGGCCATGCTGGAGGCCCATCTTGCCCGTGAGAACGCGCCTGCTCCGGTCCATCTCATCTATGGTGCCCGCAGGCCGGGGGACGCGGCTTTCCTCGGCGAACTGCTCGCTCTTGCGGCGGCCCGCGACGATTTCACACTTACACAGGTCTATAGTCAGGCGGATGCGGGGGATTGGCCGCGCTCGCGCATCACGGCCGGGATCGTCAAGGAGAGCGTGCGCGATACTTATATCGCACTCGATGGACGCCGCATTCCCGTTCCCTGGTACGAAAGCGACATTTACTTGTGCGGCCCGGGCGACTTTTGTGACGCGCTCCGCGATGAACTGGTCGAACTGGGTGGGCAACCCGGTCACATCTTCTCTGAACGCTTCGAGGCCGCAGGCATGGCGCCGGGCGAAATCGAGGAAGCCGAAGTGCGCTTCGTGCGCAGTGGAACGGCTGCGCACTGGAGTGCCCGGTCCGGGGAAACGCTGCTGGACCTTGCCGAACGCGCGGGGGTGGCCGTGAGCAGCGATTGCCGGGCAGGGGCATGCCTCACTTGCCGCACGCCGGTGACCGGGGGCAAAGTGACTGCCGATCTGGGCGATGGTTCGGCGCTGCTCTGCATCGGGCGGCCCGCTACGCCGATCATCGAACTGGACTGCTGACCCGCGATCCGGCTTGCCGGGGTTGGACCGGACCAGCGCGTTGGGATCGCCGGTCCGGTCCGCCCCCCGATTATGGAGTCTGCGGCTGGTCAGGCGAGGGGCCGGCCCACTGGAAGTTGTCGGTCCAGGTCTTCTCGCCATCGCTTGTCATGACTTTGCCGTGGCAAATGAAGCGCTTGCCGCCTTCCGTCAGCGCGCAGTCCTCGGAATAGTCGCCCAGACCCTCGACCGTGCCCCAGTTGTGGATGCGTCCCGGGCCCGGCGACGCGATGCTGCTCATCATTGGACCGCCCTGGACCGGGGCGGGGGCACCGCCATACTCGCCCGAATAGCTGGTGACGCGGACCTCTCCGGAAGGGCTGCGGGCGACGTTGACCCAGATCAGCGTCTGTCCGTCGTCCTTGATGACCCACAGGGTCTGGGCGCCGGGGGCAAGCTCCACCGATTGCGCCTGATCGAGCACCCAGATCCCTTCGGGCAAGACACCCTGTGCATGGGCCTGTACCGGCAGGCACGCGCCGGCCAGCAGCACCCATGCCAGCATTTTCGCGCGTGTGCCGTCCATTGCCGCGTCCTCCTTCAGAACTTCATCGACGCATCAATGCCATAACTGACCGGCTGGTTCGGGAATGCCACGTCGAACGGCAGGCCGGTCTGCTGGCCGGGGAAGTAGGTATCATAGGCCCGCACGTTGAACAGGTTCTTGCCCCATACCGTCAGCTTCATGTCGCCGAAGCCGACACCGAGGCTGCCGTTGACGTATGTGCGGGGCCCCTGAACATCCAGGTTATCCACGAACCAGTACTTCTTGCTGTACGTCTGCACATCGGCGTGGGTGAACAGGCGGATGCCGGGGCTGACTTCGTGGTCCAGATCGATGCCGCCGCTATAGGACATCTTGTAGCCGCGCGGGATGATATTGCCTTCGTAAGCAGTATTCGCCGCGAAGCGATCGATCTTGGGATCGGTCAGGCCCAGGCGGCTGGACAGGCTGACACCGGGCACCGGCGTCACCACCGCCTCGAACTCAAGACCATCGATCTTGACCCGGTCGATGTTGCTGGTGACCGAAGAGCCCGAACTGTAGTCGATCGCGTAGAACTGCAGATTGTCGACGAAGCTGTGAAACAGCGCGCCGTTCAGCGTGATCTTGCGATCGAGGAACTGCGTCTTGAACCCCACTTCGTAGTTGGTGAGCTTCTCGCTGCCATAGACCGGGGTCGGATAGCTCGGCGGATTGAAACCGCCCGAGCGGAAACCCTTGCCGAAGCTGGCATAGATCAGTTTGTCCGGATCGAGCTTGTAGGTCAGGGACACGCGCGGCTGGAACCCGTCGAAGCTGGCCTTGCGGGTGGTGCCAGCTGTGCGGTCATGGAGTTTGCGTTCGTCCTTGTCGTAGCGTGCGCCGGCGGTGATCGTCAGCGCATCGCTGAAATCATAGTCGATCTGCGCCGAAACACCCCAGGCTGAGCGCAGATAGTCGGCCGGATTTTCCTTGAGCGTATAGCCTTCGGTCGGATCGGTGCCGGGATGGCCGGTATCGAGGAACAAGTGCGTGTTGATGAACTTGTTCGAATCCAGATAGTCGGCAGCGACCAGCCAGCGCAGCGGCTGGCCGCTGCGGCTGGTGAGGCGCACTTCCTGGCTGATGATGCGGTTGCTGAACGGCTGCCAGTCACCGGCCTGGAACGGCAGGGCATAGGGATTGACTGCCTGCTCTTCGGGGTTGGTGAAATCGACGTCGGTGATCTGGATCTGCTTGAGCTTGGTATAGCCGGTGATCGATGTCAGCGTCGCGAAGCCCAGATCGGCATCGAGCTTGCCGGTCACGCTGCCGTTCGATCCGCTGCCGTGGTTGGGATAGTTGCCTTGCAGGTCCACATTGTCGTTCGGATTGCCCGACCACACCGGGGCGAACAGGACGCCTGCCGCGTTGAACTCGCCATATTGGCCGATCAGGTTGAAAGTGACCGTATCGCTGAGGTTGAACAGCAGGTTTCCGCGCAGCGTCCAGTCATGCTTGATCTTGTCGCTGTGGGTCTTGAGATAGCTGTTCCAGATTAGTCCATCGGAGCGCAGGAAGCTGCCCGCCACGCGAAACAGGATCTTGTCCGGCACGATCGCGCCGGAAAGGCCGCCGGTGAGATCCACCGTCGCGCCCTTGCTGTAGGAGGCGGTGGCAAAGCCCGACAATTCGTTGGTCGGTGCCTTGGTGGTGATGATCACCGCGCCAGCCTCTGCATTGCGGCCGTAAAGCGATCCCTGCGGGCCCTTGAGCACTTCGATCTGGTCGATATCGAACAGATGCATGTTGAACTGCTTGGCATCGTCCTGCGGCACGCCGTCGACGATGACGGCGACCGGCGCATCGGAATTGGAAGCCTGCGACAAGCCGCGCAGCACGATCACGCTGTTGGTATAGGTGTCGGTGCGTTCCACCGTCATGTTCGGTATCGAGCGCACGATCTCGGCGGTGGTGCGGATCTGGTGATTGGCCAGCGTGTCTCCGGTCAGCACGCTGATCTGGATCGGCACGTCCTGCACGCGCTCGGACCGCTTCTGTGCGGTGACGACGATGTCGTTGGGAGCAGTGGCGGCCGCGCCATCAGTGGCGGGCAGCGCCTGCGCCTGGGCGGCCACGGGATGTATCGACATGCAACCGGCCAGCAGCACGGCCCGAACCTGAATTGTCTTGACCATTTTAACCCCCTTGAAGTTGTGCGTTTTTATTTCCGCCTTCTCATTCTCTCCCGTCAGAAACCTTCGTCGCGAGCGAGCCCGACCATGTGGTGGTCGAAAATCTGCCAGCGCTCGCCATTGTGGCGCCAGCCGTTGCAGTAGATCGCGACCTTGCCGTGCGTGAGCGCGGCGATATCGCTTCCCGACGGCATGCCTTCGGCGATCGCCGCACCGTCCCGGAATTCTTCCTTGTGGTAGCGGACAAGGCCGATGGTGATGACTTCCGCGCCCACCTTGTGCGCGGTGACTTTCACCCATTCGGTCTCCATGGCCTCGATCGCCTTGTCGAGTTCGATCATCTGGGCCTTGTTGACGATCAAACTCGGCCAGGGCTGCGCCGTGCCCAGAAAGTCCCCGGTGAACAGGTCTTCCAGATAGGCATGGTCCTTGTTCGCAATCGCATCGCCCCATTGCGTGTAAAGAGCCTTGAACTGTTCGGACAACGCGTCGTCGGACATGGACCCCCCTTCCGGCCATCGGTTCCGCCTCCGTCTTCGAATCGACGTTGGCTGCAGGGTGAAATATCGTCATTTCATCGATAAATTGTCAATATAATGTTGTTATAATCCTCACGAAGCTTTGGTGAAGTGGTTGCGGGGCGATGCAAAATACCTGTATGCCGCTTCCACACGGGGCGGGGGCGAAGCAGTCCGGCCGCAAGGAAAGAGGGCGAAATACGTGAGCAAAACTGCGGGAAAAGGGGGGGCGCCGGAGGGCGAGGCGATTGGCCAGGAACTGACCGAGCTGGAAATCAGCATCACCGTCCTGTGGAACTCTGTCAGGCGCTGGATCAGCAAGCGCAGCAACTCGAACGTGCTCAATGGCTTGTCCGATCTCGATGTGTTCCTGCTGCACATGCTGGTCTATCGCAATCAGTCGTTGCGCGGCTCAGACCTCGCTTTCGTGCTGGCCATCGATGATATGCATCTGGTGTCCTATGCGCTGAAGAAGCTGTCCAAACTTGAGGCCGTCACCAGTTCCAAGGTCGGCAAGGAGGTCTTCTACGAGGCGACGGACAAGGGGCGCGCGCACTATCAGGAATTTCGCAAGGACAGGGAGCGCTATCTCGAGCCGGCAGTAAAGTTCCTGGCCGATTCCAGCATGGACTTCGCCACGCTGAACGCCACCTTGCGCGCGCTTTCGGGCGCCTACGAGCAGGCGGCGCGATCTGCGGCGGCGGCAAAGGGCGATTGAAGCCATGCCGATCGTCATGGCCGCTGCCGGGCAGGTTCGCGCGCATCTCGATTATCCCACCTGCATCGGCTTGATGCGCCAGGCCATGATCCGCCTTTCGCTAGGCGAGACCCGCCAGCTCCCGCGCCAGATCCTGCGGCTGGACAATGGCATGCTGGGTGTGATGCCGGGCGCCATCGGTCCGGCCGATGCCTTCGGGCTGAAGGTGGTCAGCGTCTATCCGGGGAATTTTGCCAAGGGTCTGCCGTCGCACCAGGGGATGATCATGCTGTTCGAGCCCGAACACGGCGTGCCGATTGCCCTTGTCGATGCCGGCGAAGTTACCCGTATCCGCACCGCCAGCGCCAGTGCCGCCGCAACCGATGCGCTGGCCCGGCAAGATGCGCGCGTGCTTGCCGTCCTGGGCTATGGCGAGCAGGCCGAGGCGCATATCGCTGCCATCCGCCAGGTGCGGCCGATCGAGCGGGTCCTGGTGTGGGGACGGAATGCCGCCAAGTGCACCCGCTTTGCCGGGCACGTCGGCATGACCGGTATCGCATGCGAGGTTGCCGCCACGCCCGCGGAGGCGGCGGCCAGCGCGGACATCATCTGCACGGTGACAGGCGCGAGCGAGCCGGTTCTGTCCGGCGCGGATGTGCGGCCGGGCACCCATGTCAATCTTGTCGGCTCGAGCCATGCCGGTCCGGCCGAGGCCGACAACGCGCTGGTGGCGGGCTCCCGCTACTTTGTGGATTCGCGCGAGGCGGTGCTGGCGCAAGGGGCGGAATACCTGCGCGCGCGGGATGCCGGTCTCATCGATGAAACGCATATCCTCGGCGAAATCGGAGAAGTCTTTGGCGGCAGTGTGCCGGGGCGCACGAACCCCGCGGACGTCACCATCTACAAGTCGCTGGGGCAGATCATCCAGGATCTTGCCAGTGCCTGGCATGTCTATTCCTGCCTGTCCGCTGCGGCAGAAACGTCTCTGGCCGGAACCGTCACCGCGCAATAGCGGCTGGGGCCGGGGGAGGGGGCGAGCCACCCGTATCCGGCGCCCTGCCACCCGTCGCGGGTCTTGCCGCAGGCAGGGGGAAAGACCGAGCATGGCCTCTGGCCTTGCAAGGACTTTCCATGATCTGTCTTCCCGCCGCGTCGAAGATTTCCGGCAACGGGGCCGAAGAAAACCGGTCCAGCGCATGGACCGGTGTCCTTGAGCAAATCGGAATATTCCGGCTAATCATGCGCGATGGCTGGATCGTCAGGAACACCCTTGCCGGCTGAGACCCACCGGCGGCCCTTGCGGTAATGGCGGCTGACGGCAATCCCGCCGCGCGCAACCGTTCGGCCACGCGCAGGCTGAAGCCGCCGCGCCAGCAGGTCGTGCTGCGCGAACGTGAACTGGTGCTGCGTTCGCTCGATGTGGCGCGGCGAGGGCGCCTGACCCTTGTCCTTGGCCCTCCCGGATACGGCAAGACCAGCGCACTGGCGCAGTGGTTCGAACGGCTGGGTCAGAGCGGCATGGCTGCCGCCTGGTACAGCGCCACCGAGGCCGAGCGCGAACCGTTGCAGTTCCTGCGCATGCTCACGCTGGCGCTCGAAGCGGCTGGCATCGAACCGGGGCCGAGCGCGCGGCGCGCGGCAGGCGATGCTTCGGCCGATGCCTTGCTCGACGGCTTGCTGCTGGGGCTCGAACAGATCCGCGAGCCGCTGGTCCTGATCATCGACGACTATGACCGGATCGACCAGCCGGCGGTGGCGCGCACGGTCACGGAACTGCTGGCGTCGCTGCCGCTGCACGTGAACCTCGTGCTGGGAACCCGCCGCAAGCCCTCGCTGGAGATCGCCACGCTGCGCGCCATGGGCGGTGTGCGGACCATCGATCCCGACGAGTTGAAGTTCGACGGCAAGGATATCGCCGCCATCCTCGATCTGCCACCCGATGCCGGGGAACTGGAAGCGATCCAGGCGCAGACCGAGGGCTGGCCCGTCGCGGTCCAGCTCTACCGCCTGTGGCGCGAGCGGCTGGCGAACGGGGCAGCCATGCCCGCGTTCGGCGGGCACGCCAGCGAAGTGGGCGACTATCTGGCCGAGCAGGTGGTGGCCGCGCTGCCGGCAGCGCAGCAGAAAGTGCTGATCGCCTTGTCCATCGCCGAACAGGTGGAACCCTCGTTCGCCGATGCCATCCGCGAGGCGGACGACAGCGCCGCGATGCTGGAAGCGATCTCGCACGCCTTGCCGAGCCTCGTCCAGCAAACCGCCGCGGACGGGGACATTGCCTACCGCGTCCATCCGCTGCTTTCCGACTATGCGCGCAGCCGCCTCATGCTCGAACCCGGCCGCGCCGCGGTGCTTCACCGCCGCGCGGCGCTGTGGCTGGCCGCGCAAGCGCGCTATGTCGACGCCGTGCGCCATGCCGTGCAGGGCAAGGACGAGGCATTCCTGCTCGATCTGCTTGGCCGCTTGCCGTTCCGCTCGATCTTCATTGCCTATGGTGCCGGTGAACTGCGGGCCATCCTGCGCGAGGTGCCGCCCGGCGCGCTGGCCGTGCTTCCCAACATGCGCCTGATGCAGGCGCTTGCGCTGTTCAAGGAAGGCTTCTTCGTCGAAGCCGAGCAGCTTCGCCGGGAAATCGAGACGGCGATCATGGCGCTGCGCACGCCGGATGCCGATGCGCTGCTGGTGGAGAGCCGCGCGCTGGGGCTGCTGTTCAACGTCCATATGTCGGGCACCGTCAGCGACTGCGATGCCTGGATCGCCTGGCTGGAAGCGCACGCCCCCGCCGATCCGATGACCTGGGCCTGGTGCGAGAATGTGCGCATCGTGGTGGAGCAGGAGCAGGGGCGGCTGGCGGCGGCGCAGGCTTCGCTCTCGCGCACCCGCCGGGCTTTCGAGATGGCGCAGTCTTCCGAATTCGGCCTGCTTCAGCTTATCGTCCACGAAATGCTGATCGACCTCGCCCGGGGGGATTTGCGCGCCGTGCAGGAACAGGCGAGCGTGCTGATGCGGCGTGATCCTGCCGGGCTTGTGGGCGAGCGATGCCTTCATGCCATGGGGCGGATGCTCTCGGCCGAAGTCGATTATCAGCGCAGCCATCGCCTGCAGGCGGCGGATGTCATGCGCATGGCGCTGGCCGAATACGGACGCGGCGAGGCGTGGTTCGACCAGTATGCCATTGCCATGCCGGTGATCGTGGAAGTGACCTTCCGCCGCCATGGCCTGACCGAGGCGCGCCGCGAAATCGCCGCGGCCGCGCGCGATTACGCCCGGCGCGGCATGGTCTGCCTCGAAGGCATGCTGGCGGGGGTCGAGCTGTCCTGTCTGGTTCGTGCCGGAGTCGAGGACGGGCTGACGGAACTCGCGGACATGTGCCGGGCACGCCTGTCCGGTCCCGGCGTGTCGCAGGCGCCGTGGCGCGAGCGCGACCTCCTGCGCCGCGCGCTGGCCGAACTGGCGCTGTCGCGCGGACAGGCCGAAACGGCGCAGGCGCTGGCCGGTGATCTTGTTGCCGAGGGCACGGACGGCGAGCGGCTGGGGCCCCGTGTGGCCGGACTGCTGCTTTCGGCCCGCGCGCACATGCTTGCCGGCCAGAGCGAACCGGCATTGGCCTGCCTGCGCGAAGCCGTGCTGCTGGCGAGCGGCGAAGACATGGTGGCGCCCTTCGCCGAGGCGGGGCCGGAGATCCTTGCGCCTCTGCGCCAGCTTCACGCGGGTGAGCCCTCGCGCCTGATCCAGAACCATATCGCCGCGATCCTGCGCACGATCGAAATCGAGCGGCGCGTTGCCGATCCCGATGCGCTGAGCGATCGCGAGGCGGAAATCGTCACACACCTTGCCGATGGCGCCTCGAACAAGCTGATCGCCCGGCGGCTGGGCCTGACCGAGAATACCATCAAGTTTCATCTCAAGAAGGTCTACGCCAAGCTCGGCGTGCAGACACGCAAGCAGGCCGCCGCGCGTTTCCTGCAGGATCATTGAGCGCTGCCACCAGCCGCCGGGTAGCGCGGATGCTGCCGTCCCCACCCGAAAGGACGCCTCCACCACACCTTTCGCCGCTGGTGCCGGGGCAAGGGATGCAGGATCATTCCATGCAGCCAGAATAAGATGAGGGATACCATATCGATGCTTTCGATCCGCACCCGTCTGTCGCTCGGGACAAGCGCGCTTCTCGCCATCCCGTTCTTCGTTTCGCCGGTACAGGCTCAGGAAGCGGCCGATGCCGGCGGCACCCAGCCGTCCAACGAAATCATCGTCACCGCCCAGCAGCGTAACGAGCGCCTGCAGGACGTCCCCATCCAGATTCAGGCCCTGACCGGCGAGACGCTGCAGAACGCAGGCATCCGCACGTCTGCCGAAGCGCTGTCGATGACGCCGAACGCGACGTTCGATCAGGGCAATACCTACAAGAGCACCTTCATCACCATGCGCGGGCTCACCCAGATCAACAACGCCGATCCGCCGGTCGCGTTCGTGATCGATGGCGTGCCGCAGACGGACCAGACCCAGCTCAACGTCAATCTCTACGATGTCGAGCGGATCGAAATCCTGAAGGGCCCGCAAGGGGCCCTCTACGGGCGCAACGCGGAAGGCGGCGCGGTCAACATCGTCACTCGAATGCCGGCCGACCGGATCGAGGGTTTCGCCGACGTCCAGTACGGCAATGGCCGGAACTTCGTCGGCTCGGCGGGCGTTTCCGGACCTCTGGCGGGCAAGGACCTGCTGTTCCGGGTCGATGGCAGCTATTCCCACTTCGGCGGCCTGATCGACAACAGCTATCGTGGCGACAAGTCCGACTTCATCGACCACGACTGGTCGCTGCGCGGACGGCTGCTGGCGCGTCCGGCCAGCAACCTCACCGTCGACTTGCGCGCCGAATACGGGGAATACCGCGCGGCCAGCAACTATTACTCCGCCGTCTTCTCCGGCGATCCCAATGACTTCGTTGATCCGCAGTTCAACCTGCCGGGCTTCGCTTACGGACACAGCCTGAACCTGACCGCCAAGGTCGATCTCGACCTAGACTTTGCGACGGTGACAAGCATCACCGGCCACACCGAGCTGACCCAGAACAACCGGGCCGATCTCGATTTCCGCAATCCAGTGGATTCGCCCTCTGGCATCTTCGGCCTCGGCTTCCAGGCGGGGCAGGGGCAGGACCTCGATCTCAAGACCACCAGCCAGGAACTGCGCATCGTTTCCAACGGCGACCAGGCATTGCGCTGGCTGGCGGGGGGCTATTACCTGCACACCAGCCGCGACCTGCGTACCCGCGGCTTCGTCGATCTCGATGGTGATCCGGCCCAGATCGACAATACCGCGTTGCTGTTCGCCAACAAGCAGGAAGCCAACAGCAACAACGCCTACGCCGCCTTCGCCCAGGTTGATTACGACATCCTGTCCAGCCTGACGCTGACCGGCGGCCTTCGGTATGACGAGGATCACCGCAATCAGCTTGACGTGGTCGCTGCGGTGCGGCGCAGGAGCAGCTACAATCATCTGCAGCCCAAGGTCACGCTGACTTACAAGCCGATGACTGACGTGCTCGTCTACGCCACGTACAGCACCGGCTTCCGCTCGGGCGGCTACAACGCGCCGAGCGTGGCCATCGGTGAGTTCAAGGCGGAATCGCTGCAGAACTACGAAGCCGGTTTCAAGGCCCAGTTCGCCAACGGCCTGCTGACCGTGAACGGCGCCTACTACTTCGAGAACGTCAAGAACTATCAGTACTTCTACGTCGATGCGGCCTCCGCCTCGCAGATCATCGATACCATCGACCGGGTCCATATCCAGGGCCTCGAACTGGAAGTGATCGCCCGCCCGCTGCCCGGGCTGGACCTGTCCGGCGCGATCGGCACCACGCTTTCGAAGATCAAGGAAGACGCCGTCGCCGAGGACATCGGCAACCGCACGCCGCGCACGGTGCCGTTCTCGGCCAACATGTCCGCGCAGTACACCTGGGCACTGACCGGCGATGCCACCGCGCTGGTGCGTGCCGACTGGCAGCATATCGGCAAGAAGTACTGGAGCGCGGACAATGCGCAGGTCCAGAACGCTTATAACCTAGTCAACATGCGCGCCGGCGTCGAGATCGGCGGGCTGGGTCTCTATGGCTTCGTCAAGAACCTGACCAACGACAAGTATTACACCGAATTCGTGCCGACCAAATACAGCGGCCTCGATGTCGATCTGGGCTACCGCGGCCGGCCGCGCACCTACGGCATCGAAGCGCGCGTCACGTTCTGAGAAGCGGGAGAAAAGGGATGGGATCCGAGCGGATTCGCCTCGGCATCGACGTTGGCGGCACCAATACCGATGCGGTGCTGATGCGCGGCAAGACCGTGCTGGCGACGACCAAGAGCTTCACTACCGGCGATGTCCGGGACGGCGTGATCGCCGCGGTGCGCGATCTGCTCGCGGTCTACGACGGCGCGCCTTCGGACATCGAGGCGGTGATGATCGGCACCACCCAGTTCGTCAACGCCTTCGTCCAGCGGCGGGATCTCTCGCCGGTTGCGGCGATCCGTGTTGGCCTGCCAGCCGGAGACGGAGTCCCGCCGTTTTCCGGCTGGCCTGACGATGCGCTGGCGGCGGTGGACGGGCAGTACTACCTCGCCGGCGGCGGCGCGTTCTTCAGCGGGCAGGACTATGCCCCGCTTGATGAGGATGCCGTCGCCGCGGCGGCATCCGATGCGGCGGCCAAGGGCATATCGGCCTTTGCCATCTCGGCCACGTTCGCACCGATCCGGCCCGATCTCGAAATCCGGGCGGCGGCGGTCGTGCGCGCCGCCGTGCCCGACGCGCGTATCACCCTGTCCGCCGAAGTCGGCGGCATCGGCATCATCGACCGGGAAAATGCCGCGATCGTCAATGCCAGCCTCGCGGCCCTGGCGACGCGGGTGGTCGGCTCGCTGCGCCGCGCCTTCGCCGATCTGGGCATTACGGCGCCGCTGTTCATCAGCCAGAACGACGGGACGCTGATCTCGACCGGCATGGCCGAGCGGCTGCCGATCCTCACCTGCTCGGCGGGGCCCACCAATTCCATTCGCGGCGCCGCCTTCCTCAGCGGGCTGGACGATGCCATCGTCGCCGATATCGGCGGCACTACCAGCGACATCGGCTTTCTGCGCGGCGGTTTCCCGCGCGAGACGACCTCCCCCAACACCATCGGCGGCGTGCGGACCAACTTTCGCATGCCCGATGTGCTGTCGATCGGCGTCGGCGGAGGCAGCGTGGTTCTGGATACGCCGGGCGGCGTGACCGTCGGCCCGCGCTCGGTCGGTTACCGCCTCCCGCGCGAGGGGCGCGTTTTCGGCGGCGAAACGCTCACGGCCACGGACATCGCGGTATGCGCCGGCCGGACCGGCATCGGCGATGCCTCCCGCGTGGCCGGCGTGCCTGCCGCGCTGGTCGAAAGTGCGCTCGACAGCATCCACCAGCAGATCGAGGACGCGATCGACCAGATCAAGGTCAGCTCCGCCCCGCAGCCGCTGATCCTGGTCGGCGGCGGCAACATCCTCGTCTCGCGGCCGATCCGCGGCGCCTCGCAGGTGCTGCGTCCCCCGCACGCCGAAGTCGCCAACGCGGTGGGCGCCGCGATCGCACTCGTCAGCGGCCGCGTGGACAAACTCTACGACTTTGCCGCACTCGGCCGTGCGGCGGCTCTCGAACAGGCCCGCAAGGACGCCATCGCGCAGGCCGTGGCCGGCGGGGCGGAAGCGGGCAAGGTGGAGGTGGTCGATCTTCTCGAACTGCCGATGACGCACATGAAGTCGGGCTCGGTGCAGGTGAAAGTGCGCGCAGTGGGCCCGCTCGCCGCGCTCGCATGAGCGCCAGAGAGGAACGAACAGGACACATGAGCATGATCGAAACCGTACAGGATCTTCAGGACTTGGCGCGCGGAGCCGTGCTGCTCGGCACTGGCGGCGGCGGCGATCCCTATGTCGGCGAACTCTTCGTGGCAGAACAGATCCGCCGCGGCCGCCTGCCGCAAGTGGTCTCGCCGGACAGCCTGGCCGGCGATGCCTTCGTGCTTTCCATCGCGGGCATCGGCGCGCCGACGGTGATCGTCGAGCAGCTCGTCAGCGAAACCACGCTTCTGCGGTTGCTGGCGCGGGCAGAGGCGTTCTATGGGCGGCGTGTCGATGCCTTGATCTCGGCCGAGATCGGCGGCGCAAACTCGGTGTTTCCCCTAGCTCTGTCCGCCATCAGCGGCGTGCCGGTGGTCGATGCCGATGGGGTCGGCCGCGCCGTGCCGCAGCTCGAAATGACGACTTTCAGTATCTACGGCGTGAAGGCCACGCCGTGCCTGCTGATGGATGACCTGGGCAATGCGGTCACTGTCGATGCCGTGTCCGATCGCAGCGCCGAGGACTTGTGCCGGGCCATTGTCACGGCAATGGGATCAATGGCGTTCAGTGCGATCTATCCGATGAACGGGCGGCAAGTGCGAGAATGCGCGGTGCTGGGCTCGTTGAGCCTTTCGCTCGGGATCGGCCGCGCGATCCGCAAGGGCCGCGACGAACCCGACGGCGATCCCTTTGCCAGCCTGTTGTCTTATCTGGCGACCCAGAACGGCCGTACAGCGCGGGTGTTGTTCGACGGCAAGGTGAGCGATGTCCTGCACGAAACCCGTGACGGGTGGCATTGGGGGCTCGTGACCCTGCAGAACCTGCGCGATGACGGCGACCAGTTCACGATCGAGATCCGCAACGAGTTCATCATCGCCCGCCACAACGGCACGCCCGTGACGATGGTGCCCGATCTGATCTCCGTGCTGGACCGGGAATCGGCCGAACCGCTGACCGCTGAAATGCTGACCTACGGCCAGCGCGTGAAAGTGCTGGGCTTCGCCGCCGACCCGATGCTGCGCCGCCCCGAGAGTCTGGAAGTGCTGGGGCCGCGTCTGTTCGGCCTCGATTGCGATTTCACACCGATCGAAGAAGTGGAAACAGAGGCCGGGGAGGCTGTCTCCGCCGAATAGGCGCCATTTGGTCAGGGTGGCAAACTGGGGCTGGTTGGAGATAATATCTGACAATGGACATCCGAATGCCGCGGAGTACGCATCGACAGGTGAGGAGAAAAACGAACGGAATTTCAAATATTCGATATTCACCTCCTATTGAGTGCCACTCCTTCGAACTGAGCATCTGAGGGGAAACAGGCATTGCAGAGGAGGACGGATTTGCCCGCAGTCGAGAGCAGTGTGGGGTTCAATGTGGGGCTGATGGTCGCGGAAATAATTCACGTTGAAAAGTCAATTGGTTAGCGAGACTACAAACTTCCGCCAGCGCTGCCGTCGTGGTCATGCTACGCTCCCTCAAGATGTATGGCATGGCCCAGGCTGTCGGCGACCTCGTCGAGCAAGGCGCGCCTGCGTTCGATGCGGCCGTTCCCATCCTCTCCCAATTGCTCAAGGCGGAGGTCGCCGAACGCGAGGTCCGGTCCATCGCCTATCAGATCAAGGCGGCCAAGTTCCCGGCGTACAAGGATTTGACCGGCTTCGACTTCACTTCCAGCGAAGTGAACGAGGCCATGGTCCGCCAGCTCCATCGCGGGGAGTTCATCGATGGGGCTCACAATGTCGTGCTGATCGGTGGCCCCGGCACTGGCAAGACGCACATCGCCACCGCTCTCGGCGTGCAGGCGGTCGAGCATCACCGCAAGAAGGTCCGCTTCTTCGCGACGGTCGACCTGGTCAACGCGCTGGAACAGGAAAAGGCCATGAACAAGGCCGGGCAACTGGCTGACCGGCTGCTGCGCCTCGATCTGCTCATCCTCGACGAACTCGGCTATCTGCCGTTCAGTCCGTCAGGCGGCGCGCTCCTCTTCCACCTGCTCAGCAAGCTCTACGAGCGCACCAGCGTCATCATCACCACCAACCTCAGCTTCAGCGAGTGGGCCGGGGTATTCGGTGACGCCAAGATGACCACCGCGCTGCTCGATCGGCTCACCCATCACTGCCACATTCTCGAGACCGGAAACGACAGCTTCCGCTTCCGCGCCAGTTCGGCAGCGCCCAAATCCAGAAAGGAAAAATCACCCGCTTGACCCACCGCCCGCACAGCGGGACATAGTATCCACCCGGGTCAATTCTCGATGGAAATCCCGGGTCAGCTCTCAGTGGAAATCAACACCTCGCCATTCCATTCCTCCTTCGTGGCAAAATCTAAAACAGATTTTGGGCCACTCAGAAGGGGGCAGATCACGGTCATGTGGAACTGTTGCGCG
>NZ_JALHLE010000048.1 GCF_022832385.1 Novosphingobium album (ex Hu et al. 2023) | reverse complement strand
GTGGCAAAATCTAAAACAGATTTTGGGCCACTCAGAAGGGGGCAGATCACGGTCATGTGGAACTGTTGCGCGCGCGCATTGAATTGAAGATGATGATCTGGACGCGGCCGCACCGGTTAGGACTGTCGGAGCGTCGAACTCGATGGACTCAATGGGGGCCGGCCGACGAACGGCATCGGGGCCGGCGCCCATTATGCGCCAAGCCAGCAGGCCGGAAAGTTGGCCAGACCCCGCCAGTTCAAACATCAACATGATTTAGCGCGTTCCGGCACGAAGGACATGACCATGAACACGCCGGTGACGAGTGTCGGCCTTGCCATCTGCAAGAAAATCACCTCGCTGTTGAATGATTGAGCAACCTGTTGTCTGGAAATTTGCGATTGGGATGATCATGCATCCTGGCATTCCCACTTGATGTAGGCCTTTGTGTCGGAGGCCCATTGTTCGTCGATCTCGACGAGGATGGCGCTGACGAGCCGCAGGAGAGCGTCTTCGCTGGGAAAGACCCTGACCTTTGCCGTGCGCCGCTTCAACTCTTGCTGGACGGCGCGTTCCATCGGATTTGATGTACGCAATCGTCGGCGGTGATGTTCGGGTAGGGTGAAGACGGCGAGGCCCTCGGGGACGTTCTCCTCGAGCCATGCTGCCAGCTTGGGCGCGGTGTCGCGATAGTTGGCGACCAGTTCGGCTAGGGCAGTTTCGGCCTTCGGCAGGGTCTCGGCGTTCCAGACAGCCCGCAGCTCGCTGCCGATACGCTTGCGGATCATCGCGTTCGGGGCGTGGTGGATGGCGTTCTGGGCGAGGTGGAATTGGCTGCGCTGCCACGTGGCGCCGCCAAGCACGGCACGGCGAGCGGCGCGCAGCCCTGCATGATCATCGGAGACGATGAATTCGACGCCGCGCAGGCCGCGGACGACCAGGCTTTCGAGAAAGCACCGCCAGTGAACCTCGGCTTCCGACAGCGCCACCGAGACGCCCAGCACGCGGCGCCGCTCATCCGGGCCGACGCCGATGGCCGAGAGCACGGCGGCGTCGCGCACCACCCCGCCATGGCGCATTATCTCATAACGCGCATCGAGGATGAGGTATCGGATCTCGCCAAGTGGCCGGTTGCGCCATGCCTCGAGTTCCTCGTCGAGCAATTTGGTGGCCCAGCACAGGCGCACGACCTCCGGCTCAATCAAATTTCCAGAACTCAGGTTACAGTTCCTTCATCGAGCAGTAGACTGCCGGGGGCTGGCTTGCTCTTCACCACCCATTAACGACCTGGATTCACAAACGGAATCCTTCCCCCTTTTTTGCAACAAAGTCGTTTAATGCGTGCCACTTGTATCGATGGGGCCCTTGGGCTTGGGTACCAGCCAGATGATGGTTGCCGCGACACCCAGGCAGATCGCGATCACGCCGAACATGTCGAGCGTTGCCAGCATGACGCTCTGCCCTTCCACGGTGTAGGTCAGGAGGTGCGTCGAGACGTTGTGATCGACGCCAAGGCCGTCCGCCATATCAAGCACATGTCTTCCGTTGGTCATTGCGCCGGCAATTTCGGTTTGATTGAGGCGCGTCGCGTTCGACCAGCCGCTTTGGATGAGCGAGGTGGCGAACGCACCCGCCAGGGTTCGCATGAAGTTGGACAGGCCGGCCGCATTCGCCTGCTCTTCGTGATCCACGCTGGCCATCGCCAGGCCGGTCACGGGTACGAAGAACATGACCATGAACACGCCGGTGACGAGTGTCGGCCATGCCATCTGCAGGAAAGTGACCTCGCTGTTGAATTCCCACATGCGCCAGACCATCATCGCGCCGAGGCCCAGGATGCCGAGGCAGACGATAAGCCGGGCATCGATCGTTTCGACCGCCTTGCCGACCAGCGGCGCCGAGAGGACGGCAAGAATGCCCATGATCCCTGTGGCGTAGCCCGCCCAGGTGGCGGTGTAGCCCATGTTCTGCTGCATCCAGAGCGGCAGGATAACGATACTGGCGAAGAAGGCTCCGTACCCGACTGCATAGGTCAGGGCCGCTCCCACGAAGCCCCGGTGGCGGAAGATCTTGAGATCGACGATCGGGTTCTTTTCCGTCAGTTCCCAGATCAGGAAGCTCGCAAAGCCGATTGCGGCGACGATGCCCAGCGTGCGAATTTCTGCGGAAGCGAACCAGTCGTGGTTGCGCCCTTCGTCGAGCATGATCTGCAGCGCGCCAACCCAGATGATGAGCAGTGCCAGGCCCACCTTGTCGATGAACGCTTCCGATTTCGGGTCGGGCTGCCCGCGCATCAGCGTCATGAGCGCGAAGCCGGCGCAGGCCGCGACCGGCACCTTGATGAGGAAGATCCACTGCCAGCCGTAATTGTCGCAGATGATGCCGCCCAGGATAGGCCCTGCGACAGGACCGACCAGCGTGGTCATCGCCCAGATCACAGTTGCCAGCGTGGCCTTTTCCTTGGGAAAGATACGCAGCAGCAGCATCTGCGACAGCGGCATGATCGGTCCGCCGACAAGGCCGAGCAGCACGCGCATACCGAGCAGGGTCCCGAGCGAGCCTGCCATGCCGCATAGCAGCTGCACGGCCGCGAACCCCAGATAACAGGCGATGAACGTCTGCTGCGCGCCGAACTTCTTCGCAAGCCAGCCGGTCAGGGGCACGGTGATCGCCTCCGCGACAGCGTAGGAGGTGATGACCCAGGTTCCCTGTGTCGCGGATACACCAAGGCTGCCGGCGATCGTCGGCACCGAGACGTTGGCAATCGTGGTATCGAGCACAACAAGGAAATTGCCGAGTCCGATCAGGATTGCTGCTGCATAAAGTGCCACTCCGGTGAGGGGCGGCGCTGTTCCCTTCGGCGGGCGGGCCGCAGCTTGTGCAGTCATGGCCGCTTGTCCTTACCGCGAGACGTTGACGTCAACGTTCATGGACAGGCCCACCCGGAGCGGGTGGGCGGCGAGTTCCTTGGGATCTAGCTTGATCCGCACAGGCAGGCGCTGCACCACCTTGATCCAGTTGCCGGTGGCGTTCTGTGCCGACACGATCGAGAACGCAGCGCCCGTGCCGCCCGAAAAGCCGGCGACATGACCGTGGTAGACGATCTTGTCGCCGTAGAGGTCAGATGTCAGCTCGGCGGGCTGACCCGGGCGCACATTCGCAAGTTCGACTTCCTTGAAATTGGCATCGACGTAAGCGGACTGGACGGGAACGACGACCATCAGCATGGCGCCGGGCTGGACCCGCTGGCCCACCTGGACCTGACGTTTCGATACGACCCCGTCGATCGGCGCGCGGATGATCGTGCGCTTCAGATCGACGCGTGCCTGGTCGAGGGCTGTGCGAGCGGCCAGGACCTCGGGGTTGTCGTCTAGCGTGGTGCCGGCGATGAGGGCGCGATTGGCATCGCGGTTGCCGATAGCGGCGTCGCGGGCGGCGGCGGCCTCGGTCTGCGCGGCCTGCGCGGCGCGAAATCCCGCCTCGGCATTGTCGTAGGCATTGCGCACCGCCGTCAGTTCATCGCCCGAAACCGCGCCTGTTTGCACCAGGGACTTGCGGCGATCGAGATCGATTCGCGCTTTTTCGAGAGTGGCCTTGGCCGCAGCGGCTTCGGCGTTGACGCGTGCTTCGGCCGCCGCGCGGGCCCCCACTTGCGCCAGCAGGCCGTGGTCGGTGGCCTCAAGGCCCCGGACCTGCCGCTTTGCCCGTGCCAGATCGGCTTCGGCCCGCGCCACCGCGATTTTCGCGTCGGTATCGTCGAGGCGGACCAGTATGTCGCCGCGGCGCACGTGCTGCGTGTCCTCGATGAGCACGGCGCTTACCGGTGCCGCGATCTGCGATGTCACCTGCGCCACATCCGCACCGACATAGGCATTGTCCGTGGTGACGTGCCTGGACCCGACCAGAACGTCGTAGGCATAAGCGCCGAGGCCGATCAGGGCGACACCGGCGGCAAGCGCACCGAACAGTTGTATGCGCTTGCGTTTGACGCTCTTGTCTTCCTCGGGGCTTGTTTCTTCAACCGTGGTGTAGACGTCGTGCTCGACGACATGGGTGATCTTGGTCATGGGAATGTCCTTTATGCGCGGAAACCGCCGCCGAGCGCGCGGATCAGCTGCACATCGAGAGTGAAGGCACGGGTTTGGAGCTCGGTGACCTTGAGGCGGGAGGCGACGACGCTTTCCTGCGCAGCGAGCACATCAAGGTAAGTGGAAAGGCCTTGCCTGTAGCGCTGCTGCGCAAGGCTGAGCGCTTCCTCGTAGTCGTTCAGCGCCGCCTGCGAGCGCGCCAGCCGGCGTCCGAGCATCTTCTGGCTGGTCACGGCGTCGGCGGCTTCGCGCAATGCCTGGACGACCTGGCGGTTGTAGAGGGCAACAGCCTCGTCATACTGGCCGCGGCTGCCGCGGTATTGTCCCTGCAGCGCACCTCCGTGGAACAGAGGAAGCGTTATCGCCGGACCGACACTTCCGAACTGGGACTGGTTCTTGAACAGGTTATCGAGACCGAACGATTGTAGACCGGCCAGTGCACTGAGGCTGAGGTCCGGATAGAAGGAGGCTCGGGCTACCTTGATCCGCTGTGCCGCCGCTTCCACGCGGGTGCGGGCGGCGGCGATGTCGGGACGCCTGCCGATCAGATCGATTGATGCATCGCCTGGCACGCCCTGCGGGGTCAGAAAGGAAATGTCCGGTCGTGTAATCGTCAGTGCCCGGTCAGGGCCCGCGCCAGCCAATGCCGCGAGTGCGTTCTTGGCCAGTGCAATGGCTTCATCGGTCGCTGCCAGATCGGCCTGCGTCTGCGGGATGCGTGCTTCGGCAAGCTTCAGCACGCTGGTGTTGTCGAGACCGGCGTCAAAGCGCTGCCTGACCAGCTCCAGCGATTGCTCGCGGACATCCAGTACCGATTCCAGGCTGTCGTGCTGGGCATAGAGAGCGGCAAGCTCGGCGTAAGTCGATGCGATACCGGTCGTGAGGATCAGATGCGCTTCGTTGAATTCATATTCAGCGGCCTTGGCATCCAGCCGTGCGGCCCGCATCGCGGCCCGGTTTTTGCCCCACAGATCAAGATCGAAGTTCAGCCCGACGCTCAGGGAACCGCTGTCATTCCAGCCGTTGGGGACCACCTCTGCGGGCATCGCGCTGTGCTGGCTGAGCCGCGCTTCATTCGCCGAGGCGGAGGCATCAATGGCCGGTTTCAAGGCCGCGCCCGCTGCCTGGGCGTAGCCTTGCGCCGTGCGCATACGCGCTGCGGCGGCGGCAAGATCGGGGGATTCCGCCAGGGCCTCGTCCATGATCGCGGCAAGCTGCGGATCGCCATAGGCGCGCCACCAGCCGTTGGCGGGCCACTGTGCTGGCGTCGCGGACAACGAGGCCGTGGATTGGAAATCACGCGCGGTGCCCGGTTCGGGCTTTGCGCCGAGGTCGGGTATCGCGGCGCAAGCGCTCGTCAGGAGGAAAGCCACAAGCAAAGCAGCGCGGCCGCAACGCGCGGCGCCGTTCGTAACACTATTCTTGGCCATGCCGTCTTGCCCTGCGTTTTTGTCTCGGAAACGGGGTGTCGGCGGTCGCTGGGAGTGGGGAGCGGGGGGCAGCGCTCGCCGACGCCGGGCAGAATGACTTTGTCGCCGTGCTTCATCAACGGCGATTGAGTTCAATCAAGATGTCCTGTAGGTTTATAATCTATGGACACTCTGGTTAGCCTAAGGGTCTTTTGCAGCGTAACCGAACTCAAGAGCTTCACCGCTGCAGCCGACCGTCACGACATCTCGCCGACCATGGCCAGCAAGCATGTGCGGGCACTGGAGAGCCGTCTGGGGACGCGGCTTCTCAACCGGACCAGCCGGCATGTGAGCCTGACGGAAACCGGCTCGCTCTATTATAATCAGGCGCGGCAAACGCTCGATGCCCTGGATGAAGCGGAGGCTGCGGTCGGCAATACCACTGTCGTTCCCCGCGGAACCTTGCGCCTTGCCGCGCCACTTTGGTTCGACAACCGCCGCTTCTCGTCCATGCTCGCCGAATTCGGGACGCTATATCCCGATGTGCGCTTCGACATCGAACTCACGGGCAGAAACGTCAATCTGGTCGAGGAGGGCTTCGATCTTCTGCTGCGCGCGACGGTCCCCGGATCGCTGGATCAGGGCGTTATCGCGCGTGCCTTGATCGAGATGCCCTTCCACCTCGTCGCGTCGCCCGCCTATCTTGATCGGACGGGGAGGCCGGAACGGCTGTCCGATCTCAATGGCCGCAGTCTCCTGCTGTGCAAGTCCCTGCATGTTGGAGCGACTGTCCCGTTCGAGCTGCCGGCAGGGCGCGAAGTCGTCAAGTTCGAGGCCGGATTTGAAAGCGCGAATGAATCGCTCGTCCGGCTGGTCGCGCAGGAAGGCATGGGGATAGCCATATTGCCGGAACTCATGATTGAGGACGATGTCACCTCAGGCCGCCTGGAGAAGGTGATGCCTGATACCGCGCAGATTGCGACCACGATCTATGCCGTCTACCCGAGCCGGAAGTTCCTTTCGGCTAAGGTCCGCAGCTTTATCGATTTTTTCCATGCCAAGGTGCAGCAGCTGAACCGGGAGCGAGAGACGCGCCTAAATGCGCCTTGAATAAGGTCGTTGTTAAGCCGGAGGAAGGTTTGGAGCGTAAGCCGATCGTGCCCCGCGGAGTAGTGTAGCTTATCACAGGGCCACCTCACCGTAAGCCGGTGCCGTTTTGCAGACTTGCGCGGCCATTGCCGCAAGACTGCTTCCCTTGGGACTGATCGGCCCCCCGCTGAGTGGTCCGTGTGATTTGTTAGTGTAAAACTGCCTC
>NZ_JALHLE010000047.1 GCF_022832385.1 Novosphingobium album (ex Hu et al. 2023) | reverse complement strand
TCCTGCTCACAAATTGGAGCCTCCGGAAAACCCGGGGCGCTTCAGACCTCTGCTATAAGCTTAGGGTCAGACGGGCATTTGCCGGGCCAGATCCTCTGACCGCCTTGGCGCACTGAGATGAATGTATCTTTCAATGACACGTCGAGGCCAATAAACTGCTCCATGGTTGTCTCCCGTTTGATGCTGGGCCCGGTGTCAATCGTGAGCCCGTTCTTCATCCTATGGGGGGGGCAACCACCCTTCCAACGCATCGCAATCGCGCCGGCGTTCCCAACCCACCGATTACTCTATGTTTTGGTATGAGTCTCTCAGCTTGCAGGACGATACTGCGCATAGATCTTGGCGACATGCTCGCGGCTGTCCCAGGTGCATTCCGCGCCCTGCTCGATAATGAGAGTATCTCCCTTCTCGAAGGTGGCAGAGCGTCCCGAGGCATCCGTGAACGTCACCTTTCCGGCCAGCAGGTGCATGAGTTCGCTGTGGCGGAAAAAGATCGGTTTGCGCGTGTATGGAGTCGAATCCCAGATGCCGCAGAGGAAGTTGCCGCCCTCTGAGGAGAAGTGGTTGTTGGAGCGGCACGATGGCTTCTCGCTGATCAGCACATCGTCGGCAGGGGGATTCGAAGGCGAAAGCTGGGCCTGGTTGTCGATCAGGGTGATGCCGCCCGGACCTTCCGCAGCATCAAGGTAGCGCATTGCGATGAGTGATGCCGGGGACGGCGTGTGCCACGAAAACGCCGTGCCGCGCGCAATGACGGCGCTGCTGCCCTGGGCCACGCGGAATTCCTGCGTGCGCATGCGCAAGACAAGATCGCCTGCGGTCGCCATGATCCAGCAGTCACCGCGGTGTTCCTCGAACTGGCCTTCGCCTGCGGCGAGGCTGGCGGCGAACACCTCGCAAGGGCCGGCCCGCACGGGAAGGATGCTGGCGTCCGCGCCGAAGGGATCGGCTCCCGGTGCCGGCGGCGCCATCGCGGTGAGCGCAGCAAGGTCGATAATCGTGGGGCAGTCGGTCATAGTGGTCACAGGGGGCTCCTGGATTGGGGGCGTTTGGCTGCCGGATGCGGGGATTGCGATCCGAAGGGCCGTAGTCCGGCAGCCAATGGGGGTGTGAGGTGGTGCGGGCCTTTGGCCGGCGGGCTCAGAAGTACTTGAGCCAGGCCTTTTCGCGATGGGCCTGCTTGTACTTCGAGAACCACACGGTGGGCACGTAGAACACCGGGATCATGAGGAAGTAGAACAGCCAGACCGAGCTGATGTTGTCGAAGCCATAGTAGGCGCCGTGGTTCGGGCCGAAGAGGGCATAGGCAATGTGATACATGATCTGCAGCACGGTGATGTGCATCAGATAGAAAAACATCGGAGCGGCGCCGAAAACCGAGATGATCCCCAGCCAGCTTGCCCCGTTCACCTTTTCAAAGAACCAGAGCAGCAGAAGGCCCATGCCAACGAACAGCAGCAGGAACATCAGCGAAGGGGGATATTTGGTGAGCGCGACGAATGCCATGAAGGTCTGAAGACCGTTATTGCCCGGGGTCCATGGCGTGTCGCCATACACATTGATGGAGCGCAGCACGATGAAGGCTGCAATCATGCCAAGGCCAACGAGCAGCAGGCGCTTCTGGCGCAGCAGCGCATCGGCGCCTTTGCCGAACCAGGGGCCAATCGACCAGCCCAGTGCAATGACGCCGATCCAGGCAAGCACGGGATAGGATGTCTTCGCATGGAAACCGAGAGGCAGGTCGATCGTATCGCGCTGATGGAGCAGGGCCCAGGGCACGAAGAGCGGATCGCCCGGTTCGAAGCGGATCGGATCAAGCAGGTTGTGGCCGCAGACAATCAGCAGGCCAAGCGAGACAATCGCCCAGCGCGGCAGGTGGATGAGCGCGGCCAGCGCGATCATGCTGATGCCGATGGCCCAGATGACCTGCAGATAAAATGTCATCGGCCAGGCGTTCATCCAGATCACCGACATGTAGCACAGCTCGATCGCTAACAGGAAAAGGCCGCGCGTCAGCAGGTACGACGATGTTTCCGCCTTGGTATGGTGCTGCGAATAGAGCCAGGCGCCGAGGCCGGTAAGGAACACGAAATTGGGGGCGCAAATATTGCTGAAGCTGCGGCTGAAGAACAGCGAAGGCGCCACTTGCGTGACGTCGAGCGGATCGTTCACCGGCATATAGAGGAACCACGCCTCGCGCACATGGTCGAACAGCATGATGACCATGATCAGGCCGCGCAGGGCATCGATGCTCTGCAAGCGCACCCGCGCGGTGACAGCGGGGTGTTCGGCGCGTGGCACGCTCGCCCCCGGATTTCCAATTACAGCGGCATTTGCCATAGCGTTACCGTCCTTTTGCCCGGACCGACACGGTTTGTCCCAGTCGTAGATGTTCCAAGGCTGGCATGGTGGCCGATGCTCGCGGCATTTCCTGTGGAAGTTGATCAAAATGCGGCGCATTGCCCATCCGCCTTTCCGGCTGCGCCGATATTTCCTGCCGCATGACATATTTTGCAGGAAGCCGGATGCAACCACAAGCGCGGAGGCCCGGAACGGCGTGCAGCGTACCAGCCTGCGCATCAGTGCAGGATGCCCGTCCCTGTGCCGAATAGACAGGTGAATTCGGCGCAATCTGTCGGGCAATGAATGCCATGACTCCGTGCGAAGAAGGTTCTGCCTTTCATTGGCTTTCTAGATTGCGAGGTTCCCATCATCATGTCCCCCGTCATCGAGCGTATTCCCAGCGACGAAGCGCTTCCGGAAGCGGTAGACGTCGTTGTGGTGGGAGCGGGCATCGTCGGGACGGCGAGCGCCTATTACCTGGCCAAGCGGGGCTTGTCGGTTGCCTTGATCGACAAGGGCTATATCGGTTGCGAACAGTCGAGCCGGAGCTGGGCCTGGTGCCGCCAGCAGAACCGCGACCGGCGCGAGATGCCGCTCTCGGTGCTGGCAATGAAGCTGTGGGACGAGCTGCCGGGCGAAATCGGACGCGACCTCGGATTCCGGCGCTGCGGGCTGCTATATGCCACGGATGATGCCAGCGCGCTGGAAGGCTGGGAAAACTGGCTTCCCGTTGCCAAGGAATTCGGCATCAACACCCAGATGCTGAGTGCCCGCGAAGCCGCCGGCAAAATTCCCGAAACGCGGCGCAAGTGGCTGGGCGGGCTGTTCAACCATGACGATGGCAAGGCCGAGCCTGCGCTTGCCGCGCCGGGCCTCGCGGCTGCGGCCCGGTCGCTGGGCGCGACGATCCATCAGGATTGTGCGGCGCGGGCATTGGATATGACCAATGGCCGCGTCGTGGGTGTGCACACGGAAAAGGGATATATCCGCACCGGCGCCGTGCTCTGCGCGGCGGGCGCGTGGGCATCGCGCTTTCTGCGCACGCACGGGGTGAAGTTTCCGCAGGCGAGCGTCAGGCAGAGCGTGCTTCGGACCAAGCCCACGGCGAATGTCGGCGAGGTTCTCTATTGCCCCGATTTTGCAATGACGCGCAGACTGGATGGCAGCTACACGCTGGCCATCAGCGGGCGCGCCATCCTGGAAATGACGCCGCAGGGGATTCGCTATGCTCGGGAATTCATGCCGCAGTTCATCCAGCGTCTGAAGGCTGTGCAGGTCGGCGTTGGCAAGTCGTTCCTGAAGGGACCGGATTCGGCCCAATCGCTCCTGAGCAATGATCCGGCGGTGTTCGAGCGCAATCGCGTCTGCGCGCCGGAGGCTCTGAGCAAGCAGGTCGACGAGGTTCTGCAAAATGTCCGCACGACCTTTCCGCAACTGGCCGGTGTCGAATTGGACATGGCCTGGGGGGCCTATGTCGATTGCACGCCCGATGCGGTGCCCGTGCTTTCGCCGGTCGATGCGCTTGGCGGCGTGTTCGTGGCTGCCGGCTGTTCCGGCCATGGCTTCGGGGTTGGTCCCGCGATCGGGTATCTCATGACCCAGCTCATCAACGGGGACGCACCTGCCGTCGATCCTGTGCCGTTCCGCCTCTCGCGGCTGATCGACGGCTCGAAAGTGGAGGTCGGTGCGCTCTGACGCCAGACCTGCAAGCCAAACGAAACAGGGCCCCGCGTGCCAACGCGGGGCCCTGTTTCGTTTGAGGCGCGGAAGTGCGCCCGTGGTCAGGCCGGGAGGTAACCCACGATCGCCTTCGTCTCCAGGAACTCTTCCATACCCTCGACGCCGTATTCGCGGCCGTTGCCGGACTGCTTGTAGCCGCCGAAAGGCGCCTGGGGATCCCACGCGGGATAGTTCAGGTGGACCTGCCCGCTGCGAATGCACGCGGCGACGGCACGCACCTGTTCGAGGTCCGTGCCCTGAACATGCGCGCCAAGGCCATAGACGGTGTCGTTGGCGATGCGCACGGCCTCGTCGATGCTGTCGTAGGGAATGATGGTCAGCACCGGACCGAAGATTTCCTCCTGCGCGATCGCCATGGCCGTATCGACTTCGGAAAAGACGGTCGGGCGTGCAAACAGGCCGCTGTCCAGGCCATCCGGCCTGCCGGGACCGCCGCACACCAGCTTCGCGCCTTCGGCAATGCCGATGCCGATCATGCGCTGCACCCGCTCGAACTGCGCCTGGTTAGCGATCGGCCCATGCGTGGTGGCATCGTCCCGGGTGTCGCCGACGACAAAGGTGGCGACCGTGCGGGCGGCGATGCGTTCGACGTCCGCCAGCTTGTCACGCGAAACGATCATCCGCGTGGGCGCCGAACAGGACTGGCCGACGTTGCGCATGGCCGAGGCCACCCCCGGCGGCACGGCGCGTTCGAGATCGGCATCCGGCAGGATCACGTTCGGAGACTTCCCGCCCAGTTCCAGCGCTACGCGCTTGACCGTATCGGCGGCGGCCTTCGACACAAGGATGCCTGCCCGCGTCGAGCCGGTGATCGAAACCATGTCGACATCGGGATGACGGGCCATGGCATCGCCCACGTCCGCGCCGCTGCCCATCACAAGATTGAACACACCGGCGGGAAAGCCCGCGTCGGCCACTGCCTCGGCGAACAGCAGCGCGCTCAGCGGCGACAGCTCGCTGGGTTTCAGAACCACGGTGCAGCCCGCCGCCAGTGCCGGAGCGGCCTTTGCCGTAATCTGGTACAGTGGCCAGTTCCACGGCGTGATCAGGGCCGCGACACCGATCGGTTCGCGCGCGATGGCCGTTGTGCCGCGTATTTCCAGAAATTCGTATTCAAGGGCATTTTCCGCTGCCACCCGGATATGTTCGGCGGCGAAAGGGACCTGCGCGGCGCGGGCGAAGCTGATGGCCGAGCCCATTTCGGCCGTGATGGCCTGCGCGAACAGCTCTGCGCGATCAAGGATAAGACCGCGCAGCTTCGTCAGCAGCGCCGCGCGTTCGCGTACCGGGGTAGCCGCCCAGTCCGGAAAGGCCGCGCGGGCCGCCGCCACCGCGGCATCCACATCCGCGGCTCCGCCCAGGCTGACTTCGGCGATGCACGTTTCCGTGGCCGGATCGATCACCGGCACGCTTTGACCGGCCTTCGGCTCTACCCACTGCCCGGCCATGAAAATGCGGGAAAGGTGGCCGGAGGCCGCTAGATGGGCGACGGGATCGTTCACGAAAGCTTGTCCTTCAGACGGAAATAGGCACCGATAATCGGCAGGAACCAGGGCTTGCCGAAGTGGCCGGGAATGGCCGGCCAGTCGAAATCCCGCCACGGGTTGAGGTCTGGCTGGCCGTCCATCACTTCAGCCATGATCTGCCCCATGAGGGTGGACATCTGGGTGCCGTGGCCGCTGTAGCCCATCGAGTAAAACAGTCCGGGCGCCTTCTCCCCCGCACGGGGAAGGCGGTCGCGGGTCATGTCGACCATTCCGCCCCAGCAGTAGTCGATGCGGACATCGGCCAGGTGCGGGAACGTGTCGGCCATGGCCGCCTTCAGGATCGCGCCGCTCTTCACGTCGGATTTCTCGTTGGAAACCGCGAATCGTGCGCGGCCGCCATAGAGCAGGCGGTTGTCCGGCAGGATACGGAAGTAGTTCACGAGGTTCTTGGTATCCACCGCCATGCGCCGCCTGGGAAGGAGGTGGTCGACCTGTTCCTGCGACAGCGGCTCGGTGGCGATGATGAAGGCGCCCACGGGCACGATGCGCCGCCGTACCCAGCCAAGCGGGCCGGTGCGGGAAATGCCGCTGGCCAGCAGCACCTGCTTTGCTTCGATGGTGCCGCGCGGCGTTGTGACCTGCCAGCCATTCGCTGTCTGGCGCAGCCCGGTCATGGGCGTGTGTTCCCATATCTGCGCGCCATGGCGGGCGGCTGCTTCGGCCAGTCCGCGCACGAACTGGCCCATGTGCATACTGCCGCTCTTGGCGAAGACCATTCCGCCGAAGAACCGGTCTGTGCCCACTTCGTCCTTCAGGCCCTCGCGCGAGATCATGAAGGTGTCGGGATCGACTTCCCGCGCAAGAACCTCCTGGGTCCGCGCCAGCTTGTCGTAATGTTCGGGGCGGGCTGCGAGCTTGAGCTTGCCGGTGCGGGCAAAGCCGCAGTCGATGCCTTCCTCGCGCACGATCCGTTCGACCGTATCGACCCCCGCGTCGAAGGCGCGGTAGATAGTGTTGGCGCGCTCGTTGCCCAGAGTGGCAGCCAGCATCCGGTAATCCTGTGCAAAGCCGTTGTTGCACATGCCCCCGTTGCGGCCCGATGCCCCGCTGCCGATGACATCGGCCTCGCACAGGACAACCCGCGCGCCTTTCTTCGCCAGCGCCAGCGCAGCGCTGCCGCCGGTGAATCCCCCGCCGACGACCACGACATCGGCGCTGCCGCCGAACGGGCCTTCCGCGCCGCCTGCAAAGGGCGGGGCGTTATCATGCCAGTAGGACATGAGCTTCATGGTTCAGTTCCCGGTTGCAGCGGCGATGGCTTCGATTTCGATGAGATAGCCATAGTGAAGCTCTGGCACTGGCACGACGGCGCGGGCCGGACGGGCATCGCCCATCACTTCGGCGTAAATGGCGTTGAAAGGGGGCCAGTTATCGATGCCGACGATATAGGCGGTCACCTTGACCAGATTTTCCGGTCCCAGCCCGGCCGCGGCAAGGACGCCGAAGACATTGTCGAGCGCGGCGCGGACCTGAACTTCAAAAGGCTCGTCGAACGTATGCGTTCCGTCCGCGCGGCCGCCAAGCTGCCCGGAGACATAGACCATGTCTCCATGCCGCACGCCGGCGCTGTAATGCCCCGCGGGCGCGACGGCGCCAGGCACGATGATGGGTTCGGGCTTGCTCATGCTCACCACCCCCTCATGCGCGGCCAATGGGCAATGACCTCGGGGCTGCCATTGGCCACCACCTCATAGGCTTCGTGCTGCGCGCCGGTGGCGCAGGCATGATTGGGCATGATGCGCAGCCGCGTGCCGATAGCGAGGTCGGGCAGGGTTTCGCCGCTGCCCTTGCGCAGGGCCAGAATGCCGTGCTCCTGATTGGCCTGATCGACGATGAGACCGGGGATAGGATTGCCCGCGACATCGCAGACGAGGCCGTAGCCGTAATCGACCGCCTGGTTCGCGGTGCCGCGATCGCGTGACATGGCCATCCAGCCGGCGTCGACCAGAATCCAGCCTTTTTCGGGCTTCTTGCCGATCACCGTGGTCAGGATCGACACGGCGATGTCATCCGTCGTGCAAACGCCCACACCATTCATCACGAGATCGAAGAACATGAAGACGCCTGCGCGCACTTCGGTGACGCCGTCCAGATTGCGGGCAAAATGGGCCGTGGGCGTGGAGCCGACGCTGACGATAGGACATTGGAACCCGGCCTTGCGCAGTGCCTCCGCTGCGGCGACGGCGGCAGCGCGTTCGCCTTCGGCGGCCTGAGCCAGTGCTTCGGGATCGTTGAGGCCGTAGGAATCGCCCGCGTGGGTCAGAACACCGGCAAGGGGAACATTGCAGTCCGCAAGCGCCCGGGCCACGCGGATAAGCATCGGATCATCGGGCAGAAGGCCGCCGCGATGCCCGTCGCAGTCGATTTCGATGAAGGCGGACGGGCAGGCCCCGACGGTTGCACCCACTTCGCCAAGGCTCACAGCCTGCTCGACGGTGTCCAGCGTGATCTTGAGATCGACTCCGTCTGCCACCATCCGTGCCGCGCGTTCGGCCTTGTAGGGATCGAGGCCGACAGCATAGGTGATGTCGGTAAAGCCGCCCTCGCGCGCGAAATATTCCGCTTCGGCGAGCGTCGAGACGGTGATCGGGCCGGGACCGTCGGGGAAGAACCGGCGGGCCGCATCGATCGACTTGGCCGTCTTCAGGTGCGGGCGCAGGACGACGCCGTGGCCATCCATCAGGCCCTTGAGGCGCGCGATGTTGCGGTCCATCCGGTCGCGATCGAGGATCAGGGCCGGGGTCGGCAGGGTCGCGAGCGTGGGGGCCTGCGTTCGTGCTTCGAGAGTGGCAGTCTGGGTCATTTCTGGATCGTTCCTAGCCGAGAGATTGGCTGCAAAGGGCAAAGACGTGGCGGTTCGGGGATGTTTGCGGGCGGTCTCCGCGAACCATAGCTTCGACAGTATCAACCTGCGCCAGGCCCTGTGCGGCGAGCCAGGGGGACAGCCCCGTCGAAGCTGCGGTATCGACACGCACGAACTGGCCGGAGAACTGCCGCAGCGGCACGGATATGAGAGCCTGCGCGCCGGAAACATCTGGCGCGATGACCGGACCGATGACGTGACCGCGCCCGAATTCGCGGCAGACGGCATAGCCGCAAAGCTGGCCAGTGCCATCGCGCAAGGTGAAGATGTTTCCGGTCTCGCAGAGGCGCGACAACAGGCCGGTGCGGTCCATTCCGGTCGCCTGCCGGTCGATTTCGGCCAGGCTCGGTAAATCGGCTTTCCGAGCGGCGGCCACGTTGGCGCTGTCCGGCGCGCTCATGTCAGGTTGGGCGGGGCCTTGATGCTGGCAGGTCGTATCGAACCCGGCAAAGCCCCGGCGGCGGTAGAGTTCCACCCCGTCTAGCGTGGCGTTGAGGATGATGGAGCGCCCCTGCGTCTGCTCGATCAGCGCATCCACGAGCCTGGAGCCCAGCTTGCGCCCACGGCAGGCTTCATCGACAATGATCATCCCGACCGTTGCGATGGTGGCCCCATAGTCCCACCACAGCGCAGTGCCGATCAGGCGGCCTTCATGACGCAGGGCAAGCCCATGGCCGAGGCCGTGCGCGAATTGCCAGTCGATCAGACGATAGGGCCAGCCAAGCGCGCTGGACAGCGCCACGGCCTGCGGAAGATCGTCCGCGGTCAGCGTGTCGAGCGTAAGCTCGGAGTCGATCATGCAATGCGATCCTTCCGTATGCGGCTTGATCCTGGCATCCCATCGTATCGCGCGCGGCTGGGCCAATATGCTGCTTTATGCGCGGCAACCGAATTTCCTGCCAAATTTCGGGTGCGCCGCGAGAGGTTCGGATGGCGTCAGCAAACGCCGCTTCTCCGGGGGCTTGAAGCCGTTGAGGGTTTCCGCCGGGCCGGTGCAGCGCAGGGGCGGACACGGGTTCTCGGCCAAGCCGCGGTAGAATCCACCGTCACCATTCAAGGCGCGGCTGCGGGATCGAGCATACCGGCGAGGCCGACGAGCGCGACTACGGAAACGCCGCAGACCGTCTCGGCGAACAGCGACCACGCCAGGCGCCTGCGGGCACCGGGCCGTGCCGCGGCGACGGCAGGGGTCAGCCGCCAGCGGTTGTTGGAGGCCAGCGCCAGCATGGCCATGAAGAGGAGGACTTTGGCGGCGATCAGCTTTGTCCAGAGACTGCTCGCGAACCAGCCCGTGGGGCCGGCTATCAGCAATGCATTGGCGCTGCCTGTCAGCGCGAGAAGGACGACGACGATAGTGCCTGTCGCCGCGAAGCGCTGAAGGGCAGAGACATCGGGGGATCCGCTGCAAGCGTCGCGCAGAAAGCACAGAAGCGCACCCAGCCAGAGCGACGCGGCGGCAAGATGGACGAGATCGGAAAGGCGGTGCCATGTTCCCGGCCAGCCTTCTCCTGCTCCTGCGTGGCCCACCCACGCGCTTGTGCCGAGGGCGGCGATGCCGGCTATCGTCAGCAGCGAGGGGCGGGGCAGGAAAACCGCGAGTGCGGCCAGCGCCGCCAATGCGGCGAGGCGGATCGCCATCGCGCCGCCGATCGGCGTGGCCGCCAGCACGGCGCGCACGGTTTCGGCGCTGGTGGCGCTTACCGGCGTTCCCGTCATCGCGGCGACCGATGCCACGGCCCAGAAGCAGGAAGCACCCGCCCCGGCCGCTGCCAGCAAGACAATTGCTGCCCGCATTGGCTGGTCTGCGCTGGGGCGCCCCAGTGTCCATTTGTAAAAGGGCAGCCCGGCCGCGGCGAGCAGCGTCAGGTAGACCGCAATGCGCGCCGCGCCCAGGCTTCCATCGAGCATCGCTTACTTGACCGTGAAGGTGAAAGATCCCTCGATGCGGTGCTGGTCTGCGGCAACCGCGTGCCAGGAAAGCGCATAGCTGCCGGCCGGCAGGGGCCGGGGCAGCGCGACCTTCAGGGTCTTGCCATCGGCATTCGCAGTGAAGCCCTTGATCGGCATCGGCTTGTGATTGGCCATGCCCGGCATCCCGGTCATCACGAGGTCAATGCCCGAGAGCGGGCCGACGAGCGTCTCGCTGAAGTTCAGGACGATCGTGGCCGGTTTGCTGACAGACGAATCCGCGGCGGGCGTGGACGAGAGAAGCTTGGGATGAGCCAGGGCGGGGCTCGCTGCGAGGAACGGCAGAATGGCGGCAAGCGGCAGCAGGCGGGGGAACGTGATACGGGACATGTGCTTCTCCAGACTGGACCCATTTTTGTCGGGCTGTGCAGGCAATACGGCGCGGACCTGCCGCATCCCTCGGCCCCCAGCGAAAAATTCCCATGAGACGGCAAATGCGCTAGCCATAATTGCTTGAGGGATGATCGCGCGCCGTGCGTATCAGAACGCAAACGGCAAGCTCCCGTGCGTCCTGGCCGGGAGGTGGAGAAGAGAATGAGGCATCTGGATTCGGTACTGGCGGACATTCGCGATTGCCCGGTGCCACCCGAACTCGATGGAATCGATGAGCAGGTCTTTACCGGCATGGCACAACTGCGGGAACGAAAGACGGCCGTCCGCTCGGTCGCGCTGGCCAGCGCTGTCGCCCTGCTGGTCGGTGTCTGGACCGGCAACCCCCAGCCGGGTCCGTCCGGACAAACCCTGCTCGGTGTGCCTGCGACCGCGCCTTCCAGCCTGCTGGCCGACTGATGCGGGGGCTGGTCCGTTATGTCGTCATCGCGGTTGTCGCGTTTCTCGTCGCGTTGATTGCGGTCCACGCTGACAAAGTTCTGTTCCGCTCCGACCCGGCCAGCGGCCAGCTTCATGAAATCGTGCATGAGAAGCTGCATCTCGATCCGCAGCAGCACGCCAAGGTCGATCAGCTCGAAAAGGACTTTGCGGCGCGGCGCAAGGCGCTTGAGGCTGAAATGCAGGCGGCCAATGCCGATCTGGCCGCCGCCATCGCGCACGAGCACAGCTATGGGCCCGATGTCGAAAAGGCAGTCGATCGATCGCACCATGCCATGGGCGAACTGCAAAAGGCGACGCTGCGCCATATCTTCGCGATGCGCGCAGTGTTGCGGCCGGACCAGGCCCGAATTTTCGACGAAGGCATCACCAAAACACTCACCGCGCCCGCGCAAGACTGATCCGGCATGGTCAGCACCCCGGAACCTGATGGCGGGCTGGCTGACGATGCAGCCGCGGTGCGCTCCGCGCTTTCCGGGGGGCAAGACGGCTTTCGCGTTCTCATGCAACGGCACCGCGAAGCGATTTTCCGCTTCGTGCGCGGCTATGTGGGTGAGGACAGCGAAGCCATGGACCTGACCCAGGATTGCTTCGTTGCTGCGTTCGCCGCGCTGCACCGCTATGATTTGCAGCGCTCCTTTCGCAGCTGGCTGCTGCGTATCGCGGTGAACAAGTGCCACGACTGGAACCGGCGGCGGACCGTCCGGCGGTTCTTTACATTTGCCCTGCCCGAGGAAGAAGCGTTCCGCGTGCCGGACACGGCGCCAGGCCCTGAAGAGAACCTGGCATCCGCGATGGAAGTTGCGCGCATCAACGCAGCGATCGCCGAATTGCCGGCCAACCTGAAGGAGCCGCTGCTGCTGTGCGCAATCGAGGGCTTCTCACAGGACGAAACCGCCCGGGTGCTGGGTGTCAGCCGAAAAGCGGTTGAAACGCGAATATACCGGGCCCGCCAGAAATTATCTCAGGTTCTTCAGGGATAAAGCTGCGGGCCGCGTATTGAAGGACGATGATCAACATAGCTTCCTTTGATCGCCGGCGGTTTCTTGCCGCATCAGGCGTACTCGCCGCTTCGCTGGGCAGCAGCAGCCTCTTTCCCGCCTGGGCCCGCAACGGATCGGCGGGGCTGGCCACTGCCGACGTCCTGTCGGGGGAAACGATCGCACTTTCGATCGGAAACAGCCATTTTTCGACGGGCGGGCGCTCTGCCCACGCGGTGACCGTGAATGGCACATTGCCCGCCCCGCTGATCCGGCTGCGCGAAGGCCAGACGGTGCGGGTCGCCGTGACCAACCACCTGGCGGAGCAAAGCTCGATCCATTGGCACGGCCTGCTCGTCCCGTTCCAGATGGACGGCGTTCCCGGCCTCAGCTTCCCCGGCATCGATCCCGGCGAAACCTTCGTCTATGAGTTTCCGCTCGTTCAGTCCGGCACGTATTGGTATCACAGCCATTCGGGAATGCAGGAAGGCGTCGGGCTCTACGGACCGCTGGTGATCGATCCTGCGGATGGCCCGCTGGAAGCCTATGACCGCGAGCATGTGCTTGTGCTGTCGGACTGGAGCCCGATGCACCCGCACGAGCAGTTGCGCCGCCTGAAGATCGCAGGGGGCTATTTCAACCGGCAGAAGCAGACGCTTGCGGGGCTGTTGCAGGGGCGGGACCAGCCGCTCAAGGAGCGGCTCGAATGGGCGGCCATGCGCATGGACCCCACCGATATCTCGGACGTCACCGGGGTAACCTACAGCTACCTCGTCAACGGCCACGGAACGGCGGAAAACTGGACCGGCCAGTTCCAGCCCGGGGAAAGGGTACGCCTGCGGGTCATCAATGCTTCGGCCATGACCAATTTCAATTTCCGCATCCCCGGCTTGCCGATGACGGTTGTCGCGGCCGACGGATTGCCGGTGAAGCCGGTCGAGACCGACGAGGTCCAGATTGCCATCGCCGAAACCTATGACTTCATCGTCACGCCCGGCGAGGAGCCGGCTTATGGCGTCATTGCCGAGGCCTTGGACCGGTCCGGGCTGGTCCGGGCAACTTTGGCGCGGTCGCCCGGCGCGGTCGCACCGGTGCCGCCTCTGCGCCAGCGCCCGCAGCTGACGATGCGCGACATGGGGATGGACATGTCCGGCATGGACATGGGCGACGGCGCCGAAATCGATCTCAGCAAACCCGCAAACGACAGCATGGAAGGCCATTCCATGTCCATGCGCGATCCCTCGGTCGCACCGGGCGTGCCGATGGGGCCGGGTGTCGCAACCCTTTCGCCGGCGCCGGCAGACCGCATTGCGGACCGCCCGACGGGGCTGGAGGACGTGGAACACCGTGTGCTGACGTATGCCGATTTGCGGTCACGCGATCCGAATCCGGACAATCGCACGCCCAGCCGTCAGATCGACGTGCATCTTACGGCCAACATGGAGCGCTACATGTGGTCGATGGACGGGGTTTCGCTGTCGGAAGGCGCACAGCCCATTCCGTTCCGGCTCGGCGAGCGGGTTCGGGTAAATCTGATCAACGACACGATGATGCCCCACCCGATCCACTTGCACGGGCACTTCTTTGAACTTGTCAGCGGCGAGCCGGGGCACCGGCCGCGCAAGCACACGGTGAACGTGCTGCCAGGCGGCAAGGCCTCTTTCGACCTTACGGCCGACGGGGAGGGGGACTGGGCGTTCCACTGCCACATGCTGCTTCACATGCATTCGGGCATGATGCGCATCGTGACTGTCCGGGATGACCAAGGTGAAGAAGGGGGGGCGGCCTGATGCGCGTCTATCCCTGCGCTTCGGCGCTCGTTCTTGCGGCAGCCCTGCCGGCCGTGCCTGCCCTCGCTCAAGACAACGCCGCGGCCTCGGTCGAGATGCCCGCTGATCACGCGGCCATGGACCATGAAACAATGGACCACGGCACGATGGACCATGAGGCGATGGATCACGGTGCAGAGCCCGTCCCGCCCGGCGAGGGCATGGATCATTCCATGCATATGAGCCATGGCACGGCTCAGCCAGCGTCATCCGCCGATACGCCGGGGAATGCGCCGCCACCGCCTGTGTCCACGGATCTTGCCGCAGAGCGGTATTACCCGCGCGCCGTGATCGAAGGGTCACTTGCGGCCACGCTCAAGTCGATGAGGTTTCGTGGCTACGCCGTGCAGATTGATGAACTGGAATACCGCGCAAGGGACGGCTCGGACGGTTACGGTTTCGCCGGGCAGGCATGGTATGGCGGCGACATCGATCGCGCCGTGTTCGCTTTCGAGGGCGAAGGCAATTTCGGAGAACAGGCGGAGCGGCTTGAGCTTTCCGGTTACTGGCGTCATGCGATCGATCCCTGGTTCAATCTGCAACTGGGCATGAGGCAGGATCTGGCGCCGGATCCACAGCGCACTTACGCGATGGCCGGCATTGAAGGGCTGGCGCCCTACTGGATCGAGGTGCAGGCCCAGATGTTCGTCTCCGACAAGGGCGACGTGCACGGGCGTCTCACCGCCAGCTACGACCAGCGGATCACCAACCGCCTGATCCTGGAACCTGAACTGGAGGCCAATGCCGCATTCCAGGATGTGCCGGAACTCGGCATCGGCAGCGGAATGGACAAACTCGAACTGTCCGCGCGCCTGCGCTACGAGGTGACGGGCATGTTCGCGCCCTACGTGGGCGTATTCTGGGAGCGGCGTTTCGGAAAGAGTGCGGACTACGCACGCAGCGATGGCGAGGGGGCAAGCCATGTTTCCGCGCTGGCCGGAGTGCGCATGATCTTCTGAGTGGAATATGCCAAGGGCACGGGGGATTGCGGCATCGCATTTGTCCCAAACGGCACAGAAGCGCACCAGATTTCGCAGATGCCGGGCCAAGTTCAGGTATGCACCAAGATCTTCCCCGCAAGCCGGCCTTCACACTGGCACTTGTCCTGTCCTGTCTCGCGGCAGCCCTGCCAGTGGCGGCGGCCGCGCAGGATGACGATGCCGGGGCAACATCGGCCTCTTTCGGCCAGATCGAGATGATGGAAGTGCACCTTTCAGAGGGCACAAATCATGTCTTTCTCGATAACACCTTCTATGCGGGCGACGCCTCCGATGGTGCGATGCTCAAGATTGAAGGCGGCAGCGACGTGGGCCCCACGCTCGACCAGATGACGGCGCAGGTGCTCTATGCGCACACCTTCGGCAACGGCGTCCAGGTCATGATGGGCGCCCGGCGCGACTTTCGGTCCGGTCCCGAACTGAACCACGCCGTCCTGGCGTTCAGTGGCAGTCCTGCCAGCTGGCTCAGCCTTGAGCACTTTCTGTTTCTTTCGGAAAAAGGCGATGTCAGCGGGGCCGCGCAAGCTGTTGGCTCTTTTCCCTTGTCTGAGCAGCTGACGCTTGAACCACGCGTTGCGGTAAGCTGGACGCCTTCCGCGATACCCTCCGAGGAGGCGGGCGCTGGTCTTGGTGAACTCGATACTTCTGTACGCCTGCGGCGCAGTTTGGGCCCCGTCTTCAACCTCTATGTGGGCGTCATCCACGAGCGGCTGACCGGCGGGACGCGCAGGATCGCCAAGGCGCAAGGTGACAGTGGCCAGGCAACCCACGCGATCATCGGTTTCGGCGCGAACTTCTGACCCGCAGCCCGGCAGGGCCGGGAAGTGTGCAGCTTAGGGCTGAATATCGATCCGACCTAGTCCTGCAACCAGTGGCGGGCGAGGGCAATGTGCAGACGGATGCCCGTCTCCAGCACGTCGTCGTTGAAATCGTAGCGGGGGTTATGCAGCGGCGGAGAATCCGAGCCGCAGCCCTGACCCAGCCAAAGGTAGGCGCCGGGGCGGGCCTGCAGCATGAATGAGAAATCTTCCGACGTTGCTGCGGGTTCCGGCGCTAGCCGGGCGTCAGCTACCGTCTGTGCGACGGCCAGCGCGTCTGCGGCGGCCTGCGGATCGTTGACTGTTGCCGGGTAGTAGCGGTCATAGTCGAGGCTGGCCTGCACTTCAAAAGCCGCTTCCGCGCCGCGCAGGATCTGACGGATGCGTTCCTCGATACGGTCCTGCACAAGCGGGTCAAAAGTGCGAACGGTGCCGCCCAGGGCGACGGTTTCGGGCAGGACATTGTGGGAATGGCCGCCGTGGATCTCGGTAACGGAAAGCACTGCGTTTGCGCTTGGGGGCACGCCGCGTGCCACGATGGTGTTCAATTGCTGCACGACGCTGGCCGCAGCAAGGATGGTGTCCGGTGTTTCATGCGGGAGGGCCGCATGACCGCCTTTGCCGGACAATGTGATGCGGAATTTGTCGGCCGCTCCCATGATCGGGCCCGGCCGTGTTGCGATCTGGCCTGCGGGCAGGGCGGGCCAGTTGTGCAGGGCATAGACCCTGTCGCACGGAAAGCGTTCAAACAGGCCATCCTCGATCATCTTGCGCGCGCCGCCGTGACCTTCCTCGGCCGGCTGGAAAATGAAATGCAGCGTGCCCGAGAGTCCGGGATCCTTGACCAGGGCCAAGGCCGCCCCCAGGAGCATTGCGGTATGGCCATCGTGGCCGCAGCCGTGGAAGCAGCCGGGCCGCGTGCTGCGCCATGGCGCGCCGGTCATTTCGTCGATCGGAAGCGCGTCCATGTCGGCGCGCAGGCCCAGCGTGCGCGAACCGCTGCCGGCGCGCAGCACGGCAACGACCCCGGTGCCGCCGATGCCCTCGTGAACTTCGAGACCGGCGTCCCGCAGCATGTTGGCCACGCGCTCGGCTGTTCGGTGCTCGCAAAAGGCGAGTTCCGGATGGGCGTGGATGTCGCGGCGGAATGCAATCATCGGATCGATCAGATCGGCGATCCCGTTCATGCCTGAAACGCTCCGGCCATTATTCACCGAACAGGTTCTGGATGGGGAAGTGGTGCTTGATGAACGGGCTCTTGATCACGACGTAGCTGAAGTACTTTTCGATGCCGTAATCGCTTTCCAGCATGTCCTCGATGATCGCCTGATAATGGCCGACACCGCGCGCGACGAATTTCAGAAGGTAGTCATATCCGCCGCTGACCAGATGGCATTCGACGATCTCATCGACCTTGGCGATCCGCATCTCGAAACGGGAAAAGTCTCCCCGGCGATGTTCGCTGAGCGTCACTTCGGTGAATACGGTCAGAAACTCGCCCAGCCGGTTGAGATTGATGTGGGCCCCGTAGCCTGTGATGAAGCCCGCGCTTTCCAGCCGCTTGACGCGCGTGAGGCACGGGCTCGGCGACAGGCCGACAGCATCCGAAAGCTCCACATTGGTGATGCGGCCGGATTGTTGCAGCTTGGCGAGGATCTTCAGGTCGATCCGGTCAAGTTTCGGGCCAAACGACATCCTGTTCTCTTTATTTGAGTGCTGCCCGGATATCGGGCATCTCCAACAGCTGATCAAGGGACTGCTCGACGCGGGCGAATATCTGGTCCATTTCCTCTTCCGTGCAGCATAATGCCGGTGCGAAGCCGATCACGCTATTGGAAAAGCAACGGACGATCACGCCGTTTTCCCACGTGAGCTTCGAGAGTTTTCCGGGCACGTCGAGGTCCGCAGCAAAACCTGCCTTGGTTTGCTTGTCGGTCACCAACTCGATGGCGCCGAGAAGGCCTCTTCCGCGGGTGTCGCCCACCAGCGGGTGTTCGCGAATGCGCTCCAGGTGCCGGGCAAAGCATACGCCCGTGCGAACGCCGTTTTCGAGCAGGCCGTCTTCGTATAGCCGGATGACTTCGAGGGCGACGGCAGCGCTCACGGGATGGCCCGAATAGGTAAAACCGTGACCGACGGGCAGGGCTTCCGGTGCGGAATCGGCGATCGCCTGAAACACGTGATCGGCCATCAGCACTGCGCCCATGGGCGAATAGCCAGAGGTAAGCCCCTTGGCGAGCGTCATGAAGTCAGGCGAGACGTCCTCTGCGTCACAGGCGAACATCGGGCCTGTCCGCCCGAAGCCGGTAATAACCTCATCGACCATCAACAGGATACCGAGACGGTCGCAGGCTTCGCGGATCGCCTTCAGCCATCCGCGCGGCGGGACGATCACGCCGCCCGAACCCTGAATCGGTTCGCAGCAGAACGCAGCGACCGTGTCCGCGCCCAGCTCTGCGACCTTGGCTTCAAGGGCGGAAACGGTGTGGGCGATCACTGCCGCATCGTCATGCCCTTCGGGGTGACGGTAGGGGTAGGGCGATGCGATGTGGTGCTGCCAGGGGCGCGGCAGGTCGAAACCGCGATGAAAATTGCCAAGGGCGGTGAGGCCGGCCCCGGTCGAACTGGACCCGTGATAGCCCCATTCAAGGGCAATGAACTGCTTCTTTTCGGGCTTGCCGATGGCGTTGTAGTAGTGCGTGATATAGCGGATCACGCTGTCTACCGCATCCGATCCGCCGAGCGTGAAATAGACGTGGTCCAGCCCCTCGGGGCTTAGGGATACGAGCTTTTCCGCCAGAAGGATCGCGGGTTCGCTGCCGAAGTGAAAGTAGCCCGTGGCATAGGGCAGCTTGCGCATCTGTTCGGCGGCCACATCAACGATGGACTGCTGGCCATAACCGACATTGACGCACCACAGGCCCGCGAAGGCATCAAGCACGCGCTTGCCGTCGATATCGGTAAGCCACATGCCGTCACCGGATGCCAGGATCTGCGGACCATGAGCCTGATGCCCACGGAAGGACGAGACCGGATGGATCAGGTGCTGACGGTCGATGTCGGCGAGCGAACGGTTGGACATCGGGACGGACGGGCGGCGAGAAGCATCTTGCATGGCCACATGCTACGAAACGAACTCGGTGGGTTTCGCTGAATTTCCGGCCCTGCGATGGTCCCCGGCACCGATCAGCGGCAGAGGGCGGCAGATTGTGCTGCGCGCCCTCGCACGCGGTTTCAGGCGATCAGCGAGGCCACGGCCTTGCCGCATTCCTCGGTGGAAGCATTGCCCTTGAGGTCACGGGTCCGGCCATTGGCTGACACGAGAGTCTCTTCGATGGCGGCCAGAACCGATGCCGCGGCCGCGGTTTCGCCAAGGTGCTCCAGCATCATCGCTGCGGACCAGATTTGGCCGACCGGATTGGCAATGCCCTGACCGGCGATATCGGGGGCAGAACCATGCACCGGCTCGAACAGCGATGGAAAGGCGCCTTCGGGATTGATGTTGGCCGAGGGGGCGACACCGATGGTTCCGGTGCAGGCCGGGCCGAGATCGGAAAGAATGTCGCCGAACAGGTTGGAGGCGACGACGACGTCGAAACGCTGGGGGTTCATCACGAACTGAGCGGCCAGGATGTCGATGTGGTACTTGTCGTGGCTCACACCGGCATATTCGGCGGCGATGGCTTCCACCCGGCTGTCCCAGAAGGGCATGGTGATGGCAATTCCGTTCGACTTGGTCGCGCTGGTCACGTGCTTGCGTTCCCGCTTGCTTGCCAGATCAAAGGCATAGCGAAGCACGCGGTCGACCCCCAGCCGGGTCATCACCGTTTCCTGAATGACGATCTCGCGATCAGTGCCGGGGAACATGTGACCGCCAACCGAACTGTATTCGCCTTCGGTATTTTCGCGCACGACCCAGAAATCGATGTCGCCCGGCTCGCGGCCGGCAAGCGGGCAGGGGACGCCGGGCATCAGGCGTACCGGGCGCAGGTTGACGTACTGGTCGTACTCGCGGCGGAACTGCAGGATCGACTGCCACAGGGAAATGTGGTCCGGTACGGTCTCCGGCCAGCCGACAGCGCCGAAGAAGATGGCATCGACCGGGCCGATCTGCTGCTTCCAGTCGTCCGGCATCATCTGGCCGTGCTTCAGATAGTAGTCGCAGCTGGAAAACTCATGCCATTTGAGATCGAGCTGGAAGCCAAAAGCCGCGGACGCGGCCTCCAGTGCACGAACGCCCTCGGGCATGACTTCCTTGCCGATGCCGTCACCGGCGATGACGGCAATGGAATAGGAACGCTTGTCAGTTTGAACCATGGGTGTCAGATCTCCAGGCCGCCGATGTGGAAGGCCTTGGTTTCAAGATATTCTTCGATGCCCTGGGTGCCGCCTTCGCGGCCCAGTCCCGATTGTTTGATGCCGCCGAAGGGCGCCATTTCCATCGCCACGGAGCCGGTGTTCAGCGCCACCATTCCCGCTTCCAGCGCTTCGGCGACGCGGAAGGCGCGCGACAAGTCGCGTGTGTAGAAATAGCTGGCGAGGCCATATGGGGTGTCGTTGGCCATGGCCACGGCCTCGGCTTCGCTGCCGAAACGGAACAGCGGTGCGACCGGGCCGAACGTCTCTTCCTCGGCCAGACGCATCTGGGTGCTGGCCTGTGCAATGACGACCGGGCGGACGAAACTGCCGTCATCGCGGCCGCCGCCCGAGGCGAGGATCGTTCCACCCTTGCCGAGGGCATCATCGACATGGGCGCGCACTTTTTCCACGGCGGCGGCATTGATCAGCGGGCCTACCGTGGCTCCCCGTTCAAGGCCGGGCGCGCAATGCAGGGCGGAGACCGCCGCGGCGAGTTTGCCTGCGAACTCATCGTACACACGGTCATGAACGAGGATGCGGTTGGCGCACACGCAGGTCTGACCGGAATTGCGGAACTTGCTGACCATGGCTGCGCGCACGGCAAGGTCGAGATCAGCGTCCTCGAACACGATCAGCGGCGCATTGCCGCCCAGTTCCAGGCTCAGCCGTTTGATGGTGCGGGCGCATTGCGCCATCAGCAGGCTGCCAACGCGGGTGGAGCCGGTGAAGGAGAGTTTGCGCACGTCCGGGCTTGCCGCGAAGGCTTCACCGATGGGTGCGGGCATACCCGTGACGACGTGGATCAACCCGGACGGAATACCGGCGCGTAGCGCGAGGTCGGCAAGCGCCAGTGCGGTGAACGGCGTGAACTCGCTCGGTTTGATGATGACCGGGCATCCCGCTGCCAGTGCCGGGGCGCATTTGCGCGTAATCATCGCTGCCGGGAAGTTCCACGGCGTGATAACTGCGCTGGGGCCGACGGGTTCGGTCAGGACAATGACCCTGCGATCGCGTTCGGGCGAGGACACGTTGCGGGCACCGACGCGGCGGCCTTCCTCGGCGAACCACTTGATGAAGCTGGCGGCATAACGGATTTCGCCTTCCGCTTCGGCAAGCGGCTTGCCCTGTTCGGCCGTCATGATGCGGGCAAGGTCCGCGATGTTCTCGATGACCAGATGATACCAGCGCTCGACAATCGCGCAGCGCTCGTTGGCGGTGCGCGAACGCCATTCCGGCCAGGCGGCCATGCTGGCCGCTATGGCCTCGCGCGTCTCGCCAGCGCCGCAATCGGGAACGTAGCCAATCGGGCTGTCATCTGCCGGGTTCAGCACTGCGATCCCGTCGAGCGCGGACGCGGGCAGCCAGGTGCCGTCGATCAGTGCTGCCTGATGCAGCAGAGTGGGGTCACGAAGTTCGATCATCATCATCCAAAGGCCTGTGAAGCTACCGCGAACAGCCGGGCTGTTTCGCAAACGGGCGGCGCCTTGCCGTGGACCATGAGCGTGACCGTGCCCGTGCACTGCAGTCCGATGTCCTCCAGCCATTCCGGGAATCCGGTGCCTGCGACCGCATCGGCACGGCAGAACTTGCCCGCCTTGGCGCCGAGCCAGTGCGTGGCCAGAGCCTGCGCGCCGCCAAGGTCCGGCGCGACGATCGGCGCCAGAACGCGCCCGCGTCCAAACCGGCGCATGAGGGCCACGCCTACAGGTTCGTGCTCGCGGGACAGGACGATCGACTGGCTTTCCCGGGCCACGCGCTCGAAAACGGCCTCGCGGTCCATGCCTGAAGCCTGACTGTAGAGCTTAGAGAGTTCCACATCCGTCGCGCCCATTGGTCTGACGCGCTCGCCCGGCCGCAGCGCGGCCAGCGGCATCGTCGGGGCCAGGCCCTGATGCTGGCGCACTTCGGCGATCGGATTGAAGCCCAGCCGGGTGTAAAGCGGCAGGGATTCGGCGGTTGCGTGGACGAGAATGTTGACGCCTTCGAGGCGGGCCATCATCGCTTCCAGCAGCTGCCGGCCAATGCCCTCGCGCTGCTTTTCCGGGGTCACGATCATCATGCCGATCGAGGCATATTCGCTGCCGTAGCGCCAGGCCATGACCGTGCCGATCACCTGGCCATCGCATTCGGCGACGATCCCTTCACCCATTTCAAAGAACAGGTCCCAGTCTTCGTGGCGATGCGGCCAAGACTGTTCGGTCGAGAGCTCTACCGCCCGCGGAAGGTCTGCCAGAGTCATGTTCCGCAAAGTATTCGAGGCTCTGAGCGCCAGCGCCATTTAGATATCTCCAGTCCGTCGGGTGGCCGTATCAACGGCCGAGTCCGCCTCATTTACGGCTCTCGTATGCTCAGTATCCTGTCATAGGGTGCCGGTTTTTATCCAAATACAGAAGAATATTGCGCGGCTCCGGTCTGCTATCGCCGTCATGGCGCAACTGGTTCGGAAAGCGGGGCTGGGGCTGCAAGCTGCGCGGTGGTGTGATGGCACATCAGGCGTTGCCCGGCAGTCTCCTGTACGGGGGGCGGCAGGACATCGCATGTGCCTGCGACCGCCACGGGGCAGCGGGCCAGGAACCGGCACAGCGGCTGGCTCCGGGGGCCGGAGGACGGTGAAACCGCAAGCGCGGGCCGCTCGGCAGCGGCGCGCTGCGCAAGCCATTCGGGGTCCATTTCCGGTACCGAGTCCACCAGCAGGCGCGTATAGGGATGGCGCACGGCGCCTGCGAATGTCTCACGCGTCGACAGTTCCACCGGGGTCCCGGCGTAGAGCACCAGCATCTGATCGCAGAATGCCCTCACGGTGGTTATGTCGTGGCTGATGAACACAGTCGTGATGCCCAGTTCCCGGCGAAGCTCGTCGATGAGATCCAGGATCGCTGCGCCAACGACGGTATCGAGCGCGGATGTCACTTCGTCGCACAGCAGCACGTCAGGCTGCGCGGCGAACGCCCGCGCAAGGTTGACGCGTTGTTTCTGCCCGCCCGACAATTCGTTGCTGCGCCTGTCCATGATCGAGGCGGGCAGGCGGATCATGTCCAGCAATTCGGCTACGCGGGCATGGGCCTGCGCACCTTTTATGCCGTGATAGAACGCCAGTGGGCGGGCCAGAATCTGGCCGACCGTCTGCGCCGGATTGAGCGCGGTATCGGCGTTCTGGAATACCAGCTGGATCCGGCGAAGCTGCTCGCGGCTACGGTCTTCCATCCGCGGCGCGATGCGTTCACCCTCCAGCCTGACTTCGCCGCGCGCGGCGGGAAGCAATCCGGCGATGACACGGGCCAGCGTCGACTTGCCCGACCCGGATTCGCCGATGACGCCCAGTGTCGCGCCGCGTTTCAGGGTGAAATCGATGTTCGTCAGGACGGGTATCGCCGGCACCCCGTCCGTGACGCGGCCATAGCCCGCATGGATGCCGCTGACGGTCAGGACATTTTCTGCTGCGGTCTGCGAAGCCGGACGCGCAGCAGGCCTGGCCGCACTCAGCAGTGCGCGGGTGTAGCCGTTGGCAGGGGCCTCCAGAATCTGTCCGGCCCGGCCATCTTCGCACATCCGCCCGTCCTTGAGCACGACAATGCGGTCGGCGACCTGGGCGACCACGGCAAGATCGTGGCTGACGTAGATGGCGGTCGCGCCGCTTTGGGCGATGACGGACTTGAACGTGCGCAGCACCTCGACTTGCGTGGTCACGTCCAGCGCGGTGGTCGGCTCGTCGAGGATGACCAGTTCCGGGTCGCTGATCAGGGCCATCGCGGCCATGAGGCGCTGCAACTGGCCGCCGGATACCTGATGCGGATAGCGGCTGCCGATGGTCTCAGGCTCCGGCAGGGCCAGCGCGCGAAAAAGGGTGATGGCCTTTGCCTCGGCGGCCTTGCGGCTGCATTGCCCGTGCACCAGCAGCGGTTCGATGACCTGCGCCATGATCGGGCGTGAGGGATTGAACGCGGCAGCGGCGCTCTGCGCGATGTAGGCGATGCGATGGCCGCGCACGCCGGTGAGCGCGTGTTCGTCCATCTGGTCGATCCGCATGTCGCCGACGCGAATTTCCTCGGCCGAAATCGTCCCGCCGAACCGGGAAAAGCCCATCATCGCAAGAGCAATGGTGGTCTTGCCCGAACCGGATTCGCCGATCAGCGCCAGCACTTCGCCCGGCGGCAGCGAGAACGAGATATCCTCGACGATGGCCTTGCTGCTGCCATCCGCGCGAACGGCGTGGACCGACAATCCGCGCACATCGACCGAGGCGGCTTTGGCGGCGGGGCTCATGTCTTTGCTCCGGGCTTGATGGCGTCGATCAGCAGGTTTGCGCCAACGGTCAGCGTTGCAATGGCAACGGCGGGGGCAACGATCGCGAGCGCGCCGCTGGAGAGACCCGAGATGTTTTCGCGGACAAGCGAACCGAGGTCCGCATGGGGTGGCTGGACGCCGAGCCCGAGAAAGGAGAGCCCCGACAGGAGCAGCACAACGAAAACAAAGCGCAGCCCCAGGTCAGCCAGCAGCGGATGGATCATGTTGGGCAGCATTTCGCGCAGGGCGATGTGAAACGACCGCTCGCCGCGTGCCCGCGCAACCTGCACGAAATCCAGTGCCACTAGGTTCATCGCGAGGGCTCGCGAAATGCGGAAGTTGCCGGGTGTGTAAGTGAAGGCGGCGATGGCCAGCAGCAAGGTCATGGACGATCCGAAGGCGGCGACCATGACCAGCGCGAAGATTTTCGAGGGGATGGAAATCAGCGTGTCCATGGCCCGGCACAGGATCTGGTCGGTCCAGCCCCCGCGAATGGCGGCGAGCATGGCGACCGAAGTGCCGATCGCAACCGCCATGAGTGCCGCCCCTAGCGCGAGGAAAACCGTGTTGCGCGATCCCCAGATGATGCGGGTCAGAACGTCCCGGCCCAGATAGTCGCTGCCGAGCCAGAGCCTGGCGGACGCAGGGCTAAAGACTTCCTCGTCGACGAAAGTGCCGACACCATAGGGCGCGATGAGCGGAGCAAGCGCCGCGATCGCGATCCAGAACAGGACAAGACCCAGCCCGATGCGCCCAGACAGGGGCAAGGCCCGGACCGTGCGAAAGATCGGTTTCATCATGCGCGCAGCCTCGGATTTGCAAGGATCGCCACGACATCGGCCACCAGCATCAGCACCAGGTACGTCGCGCAGAAGATCATCGCGCAGGACTGCAGCAGGGGAATGTCGCGGCTGGTGACGGCATTCACCATGAGGCTGGCGAGACCGGGGAAATTGAAGATCGTCTCGACAATCAGCGCGCCGCCCATGAGATAGGAGAGCGACAGCGCGACGGCGTTGATGATCGGGCCAAGAGCATTGGGCATCACGTGAAACGTGATGATGCACGAGAACGGCACGCCCTTCAGCCTTGCCATTTCCACGTAGGAGCGGTCCAGCTGGTCAGCGACGGCGGCACGGATCATGCGCGCCATCTGGGCGACGACGATGCAGCCGAGCGAGAAGACCGGCAGCGCCATCGAGCGCAGCGTTTCACTCCAGGTTGCATCTTCCGAGACCAGGGCGATCGAGGGCAGGAGCAGCAGCTTGACCGAAAATACCAGCACGCCCAGCGTCGCGACCAGAAATTCGGGAATCGCCACGAGCGAAAGCGTCACGATGTTGAGAGCCCGGTCCAGCCTGCTGCCGCGGTTGATCGCGCTGCTGATGCCGATAGCCAGGGCCGCGAAGACGGAGAGGACCGCGGTGACCGATGCCAGCATCAGGGTGTTGGGCAGCCGCTGCGAGATAATGTCCGCGACCGGCTGGTTGGCGACGTAGGACTGGCCAGGGTCGCCGCTGAGCATGTCGGTGAGCCACTCGGCGTAGCGCACGTAGCCGGGGCGATCGAGCCCCATCTCATGGCGCAGGGCAGCGATCTGTTCGGGCGTTGCGCTCTGCCCGAGGGATTCCTGCGCGGCGTCGCCGGGGAGCAGCGCGCTGATGGCGAACACGACCATGGACACGAGGAACAGCGTCAGCACGGCCGAAGCGGCGCGCTTGGCGATCAGCGGCAGCAGGCTCGCCAGCGGCGAGCGCCGGGAAACGGCGGCGGCCATCAGTCCTCCCACCACACGTATTCAGCGAAGCGGTAGCCCATGAAGCCGCCCAGGGGCACCGGCCGGACGCCTTTGATGCGGCGGTCGTAGGCGTCGATCAGGCTGATGAAGACCGGGATCGCAACGGGGCACTTGTCATGGACGATCTGCTGCATCTCGCCGTAGATTTCCGTTCGCAGGGCTTCGTCTGTCGCGCCGCGCGCTTCGATCAGCAGCCGGTCGAAGCGGTCGTTCTTCCAGCCGCTCTCGTTCATCGTGGCCTTGGAATCGTAAAACAGGCTGAAGATCAGATCCGCCGTCGGGCGCGGATTGCAGGCGCCGAAAGTCATCGGGTGGCGCATCCAGTGCGTCGACCAGTACCCGTCCGCCGGCACGCGGTTGACCGCGAAATTCAATCCCACGCCGGCACCGTGTTCCTGCAGGATGGAGGCCATGTCGACCGAGCCGTTCGCCGCCGTCGATGCGTAGATCGGCAATCGCACGCCCTGCAGCCCGGCCCGCTTCACGTGCCAGCGCGCCTTGTCGAGATCGAAGTGCGTCTGGGGCACGTTGGGGTTGTAGTAGGGCTGGAACGGGGCAATCGGCTGGTCGTTCGCGATGGTGCCGAAATTGCGGTAAAGCGCGCGGTTGATCAACTGCCGGTCGAGCAGATGCTTGACCGCCTGAACAAAGTCAGGGTTGCCGGTGGGCAGGGCGTCCTGCCGCATGATGAGGTCGGTGTAGAGCGCCGATGGCGTCACCACCACCGCGCAATCGCGATTGCTCTCGACCCGGCGGGTAGAGTGCGGGCTCAAGGCATTGATGGCGTGCACGTCACCGGAAAGGAGCGCGTTGACGCGGCTGACCTCGTCGGGAATCGCGAACAGCTCGACCCGCTCCAGGTAAGGACGCCCCGGGACCCAGTACTCGCGGTTCTTATCGAAGATGGTGCGCACGCCGGGCGAGAATTCGACGAGGCGGAACGGACCGGTGCCGGTGCCGTCAGGCTTTTCCTGCCCGGCCTTGATGATCAGGAAGTGCGACTGGGCCAGGATCGTCGGAAGGTCGGCATTGGCGGCGACAAGGCGAATGACCACGCCGTAGCGGCCGTCCGTGGTCACTTCGGCCAATTGTTTTGCGATCGTGCCGATTTTCGAGGCGACCGCAGGGTCCTTGTGCCGCATCAGCGAATAGACGACGTCCGCGCTGGTCAGTTCCGCCCCGTCGTGGAAGCGAATTCCGCGCCGCAGATCGACATGCCAGGTGACGCGGTCCGCGCTGGCCAGTTCCTTCGCGAGCGACAGCTTGGGCGACATGGTGTCGTCGTCGATGCAGGTCAGCCCGTTGTAGAGCATGAAATGGCGCATGTAGTCCGTCGCCATGGCGCCCTTGGCGGGGTCCAGGGTGTCGCTGGTCGACGTAATCTGGGTGGCGACGCGGATCATGCCGCCGTGGAGCGGGCGCCCTCCGGACCTGCTGGGGCCGCAGCCCGGAAGGGCCAGCAGCCCGGCACCGGCAATACCGGCACCGAGCAGGGAACGGCGGTTGAGGGGCGCGCCTTCCGTCATCGCGGGGACGTCAGGCCGGAAAGAGAGACATCCGCCGCGCCGTCAACGCGTGAGGGACGCGAGGGCTGGGACCATGTGCCGGCGCGGCGGATGAAGGGGGGCATGAACGGGAGTCCCGGTCAGAGGCCGACAACCGCCGGAAGGCAGCCGATATGCGGGATCTCGACGTCGCGGTAGAAGGCATTGGACGGTTCATGGCCGCGTCCGACGAAGACGCGGCAGCCGAAGCCGAGGTCCGTTGCTGTATTCTGGTCGTACCGGAAGCTGGAAGAGACGTGCATCATGTCCTCCGGTCCGCAGCCGAGCATGTCGAACATAAACTCGAAGGCGCGCATCCGGGGCTTGTAGGCACCTGCGCTTTCAGCCGTGTACACGCGGTGGAACGGCGCGCCGAGCTGATCGACGTTCGATTGGATCTGCTCGTTCATGGCATTGGAGAGGATGACGAGCGGGATCTTTCCGCCGATCTTGGAAAGGCCGCCGGGCACGTCGGCGTGAGGGCCCCAGGTCGGCACGGCTGCGTAAGTCGTATCAACGTCGGCCTCGCGGAATTCGACGCCCATCGCTGCCGACGTCCGGCGGATCGCACCGTGCAGCACGTCGCGGTAGGGCTTCCAGTCCCCCAGGATTTCATCGAAACGGTACATGGAGAACAGCTTGACCATTTCGTCCATCCGCTCGGCGGGGATGCGGTCCGCGAAAAACGCGCGCGAGACGTCCGCCATGCGGAAATTGATCAAGGTGCCGTAGCAGTCAAAGCTGATGTACTTCGGGCGGAAGGGAGGTGTGTAGAGAGTGCTTGTCATTTCTATCACTTCGTCCTCATGGCGCGGGCATCCTGCTCCTTGCGCTTCTCGATGGGTATATGGCCACTGGTGCCTCGCTACATGTGTCCGATTGTTGACTGCGAGTGACGGTGGCGGCGGTTTTGTGCGGGCGGATTCAGCATACCATGCTGCGCCTCAGTATCCCCGTGCGCGATCGACTTCGCCAGCTACCGGGTCGTTTGCCAGAACGCAGCGTAGATTGGTTATAAGCGCGTGCACGGCGGTTTCGGGCCGGGTCACGCCAGAGATATGGGGCGTGAGGAAAATCCTTGGATTGCTGTAGAACGGGTGGCCTTCGGCAAGCGGCTCCGTGCTTGCCACGTCCAGAAATGCCGCGGAAAGCAGGCCCTCGTCGAGGGCCGCCGTCAGATCGCCATCGACGAGGTGGCCGCCCCGCGCGGCATTTACGATCGCTGCGCCGCGCGGCAATCTCTCGAACAGATCGCGGCACAAAATGCCGCGTGTCGCATCGGTGAGCGGCAGCAGGCAGACGAGGATATCGGTGCTGGCGAGAAAGCCTGAAAGCCCCTCCTGGCCAGCGTAAGTTTCAACGCCCGCAATCGCCTTGGTGCTGCGGCTCCAGCCCGTCAGGCGAAAGCCGAGCGGACCAAGGGCCTTGATGGAGGCGCGCGCGAGTTCGCCCAGTCCGAGAAAACCGACGGTGCGTTCGGAGCAGAGCCGGACATCGCGCGGTGACCAGCGGCCGTGGCGCTGCTCGGCCACATAAAAGGGAAGGTCACGGTGCAGGGCGAGTGTGGCCATGACGATGTACTGCGCCATGGTCGTGGTAATGCCCGGCTCGATCATCCGCACGACGCGGACATGGGGCGGGACAATCGACAGATCGAGTTGATCGACGCCTGCGCCAATGCTGAAAATAACTTCGAGCGCTGGCAGAGCCGCGATCACTTCGGGCGTGAGGGTCCAGGCAACGAGAAAGCGCACCTGCGACCAGTCGCCGCCATCGGGATGGCAGAGAAAATCCACACCGGGCATTTCCCGGGCAAAGACCTCGCGCCAGTACCGCCCGCGCGCCTCGTCGCCATGGTGGAGAATGGTGTTCATTGTCTCGATCCGCTCCCGCTTTCGGGCGCTGCACCCGTTTCTAGCAGCAGCGGCAGGCTAAAGCCAAATGCTGGGATAGCCGCTGGCCGGCCGGGGCCGTGCGTGGAAAAGGTGAGGGTAGTGCTATTGGGAACAGGATTGCTGCCGCCTCCCCTTGGTGAAGGGAGACGGCAGCCAATTTCCGGGCCGTTTTCTTCTTAGAAGAAGAATTCGCCCTTCAGCGTGACCGTGCGCGGCGTGCCCGGCATCACCCAGTAGTGATGGTAGGAAGACGCATACCAGGTCTCGTTGAACAGGTTACGCGCATCCAGCGAAATCCTGGTCGATTCGGTGGGCGAATAGCTCGCTACCGCGCGCACCAGAGTGTAGCCGGGCAGGTAGAAATCCACACCGGTTTCGCCCAGACGCTTGCTGGAATAGTTCACCCCGGCGCCGAAGGAGAACTTGCCGGCACTCCCCAGGTCGAACGTCTTGCTGGCATAGGCCGAAGCCTGATGCTTGGGGATGTTGATCAGCGGATCACCCGCGGAGATATTCAACCCGAACGAGGGATCGACAGCGTCGGTCGTCCAGTAAGCATCGGTGTACGAATAGCTGACGATCAGGTTGATGTCAGCCGGCAGGGTTGCCGTGGCGTCGAACTCGATACCCTTGGAACGGGCAGAACCGGCGGCTACCGAGAAGTTCGGGTTGGCCAGATCGGCGGTCAGGATGTTGTCCTTGGACATCCGGAATGCGGCCAGCGTTGCCGAGATCTGCGGTTCCGCCAGTTCGAAGCGCAGGCCGGCCTCGATCGACTTGCTCAATTCCGGCTTGAAGGGTTCCAGTTCGGCGTTGGTGCCGCCGTTGGGACGGAAGCCGCGGCCATAGCCCACGAATGCGCTCAGCGTATCGGTGATCTCGTAGAGGCCGCCGAAGGTCGGGCTGAACTTGGTGTAGTGGTTGGGCTCCAGATAGGCGGCGGTAGCGTAATTGTAGATCGACTGGCGGAAGTCGTCGTAACGGCCGCCCGCGCGCACCTTCAGCTTGCTGGTGATGTCGATCTGGTCCTGGAAATAGATACCCCAGGCCTTCTGCTTTTCATAGGTGTCCGTCACCAGCGACGTCGTTGCGGGCGGCGTCACGTAGACTGGATCGTCGATGTTGATCGCATAGAGATCCGAGGTGATGGCCGAGCCGGCAGTGTACCCGCTGGGCGGACGGTAGCGGTACTGATGGAGGCGGATCTTCAGGATGTCGCGATCCGCGCCAATGAGCACGTGGTGCTCGAAGGGACCCGTGTAGAACGAGCCCGAAATCTCGGAACGGAACACCATGCTGTCGATGGAATTGTCGCGGTAGCGGCGTTGACGCGAGACATAGTTACCGGTCTCGTCGAGAATCTGCCGGCTGGCGGCCAGTTCGGGTTCCGATGAATACCCCTCGAAGCTGGTTTCACGATAGCCGAAGCCAGCCAGAAGCACCCAGTTGGAGAAGATTTCACGCTTGGCTTCAAACTGGTGTCCAAGAACCTTCACGTGGATCGGGCCATCGAGCGGGTTACCCAGGAACGTCGACTTGTCCATCGTGTCGAAATCGCCGTCCAGCACGGCAATGCCGCGATCGAACGGGATCTTCTGATCGACGTATTCGAGTTCGTAGCTCAGGCTCGTCTTGTTGTCGGGCTGGAACAGGACCGACGGGGTGGCGACCTTCTTGCTGGTGTTTACCGTGTCGCGGAAGCTGTCGGCTTCCTGGAACGCGCCGTTGACGCGCACGGCCAGCGTATCGGTGATCGAAAGGTTGTAGTCACCTTCGACGCGGTAGGTGTTGTAGCTGCCGCCTGACACCCCGAACGAACCGAATGTCTCTCCGACCTTCGCCTTCTTGGTGATGATGCTGACGGTGCCGCCCGGCTCGCCGCGGCCAAAGACCGCACCGTTCGGCCCCTTGAGAATCTCGATGCGCTCGATGTTCGAGGCATCGCGCGGGCCGCCATAGCCACGGCCGCCGTTGAAGCCGTTGACCAGATAGCCGCTGGGATAGTTCTCATCGCCCGCGAAGCCGCGGATGGCATAAGAGTCCCAAAGACCGCCAAAGCTGTTCTGGCGCGCGACGCTGCTCGACAATTCAAGCGCCGCATCCAGCGTCGTGATGTTCAGTTCCTTGAGGACCTTGCCGTCGATGACCTGAACGCTCTGGGGAATTTCCTGGAGCGGAACGTCGCCGCGGTAAGCTTCTCGTTTTCCAACGACGGTAATGTCGCCGGAAGTTTCTACGGTTTCACTGGCTGCATCTTCGGCATGGGCGACTGCTGGAAGCGCGAGCATTGCGGTTCCGGCCAGCAATGCTGCACACAGTGCGGAATTCCGGTTAGTCATGGTTACCCCTCATTCTTGAAGTTCCACGGTCCTGCGAATTCTTATGCGTCACGTGGCCATGCATGTTTGTTTGCCCGGCGTCTGTGCGGCCTCTTAGGAGGCGTTTTCGAGAATAAGGCGGGTCCGGAACATCTTTGATTGAAACGATTGCCCCGGCCAGTTGATTATGACGAATTCGAGGCACTGTCCGTTCAATCTGCCGTCGAAACCGAATCGGTATGCTGTGATGCAACATGTGGGTCAAACTCTGGGCACTGAAGTGGAAGAGCAGGAAGCGCGCGTCGCATCGACAGCCGATCCGGCGCTGATCGGTCCGTACGAGCCCGAAACGCTCAATGCCTATGAGGCCGGCTTCAAGGCTGAACTCTTCGACTGCGAGCTGCGCACCAACGGTGCGGCGTTCGAAAATGACTTCAGCAATAAGCAAGAAGAAGTCATCCAGCCCATTCCCAACCTTCCGTTCACCGGCACTGCCGTCGAAAACGCTGTCAGCGCCCGCGATCGCGGCGCGGAGCTCGAATTCACCGCGCTTCGCCGCGCTCAAAGCCGCTTACGAAGCCTATGCGGCGCACAATGGCGTAGTCTCGCGGCCGCCTGATTTCACCATTGTACTGACCGGTGGAAAACGTCTCGAAAGCTCCAAATCCGAAGGGGAACCCATGACCTCTCTTGCGAACAAGACTGCTATCGTCATGGGTGGTGCCTCAGGCTTGGGCGGTGCTACCGGCTACCTTCTGGGTGAGCGGGGCGCAAATCCGAAGTTGGAAATGTCGGTTTGGTTGGCGACTGCGGACGGCACGATTACTGCTGCGCGGTGTACGGAAACCAACGTTGTGGTGCTCCGAACCCGACCGTCGCAAATTCTCAGTAGACAATAATTTATGGGAACGACTTTAGGTCGGTTAAATTATGAAGCGGAAGTGACACAAAGTCGCCGAAAGGCCCTTGTACGGAAACGCCGGGGCTTGACCGTGAACGTCCGGAATTTGTGTGGGACCGAGCGTGGGGCTGGCGAAAGGAAGAATATTTTTCGTATTGTTGTTCAAATGCTTATGTGATTGTAAAATTCCCACCCTCTCCGCCACGCAGTCTTCGCGACCTGCCCGATCACTCCTTGATGGAGTGAAATTCCGCAGAAAACTGCGAATTGCGGCGCGAATTCCGCAACCGAGAGAGAGCGTTTTGCAGCCCAAAGTATGGGCGATTTCGGGCCTTTTCTCTGTCGCAGGTGCCCGTAGTACGGCTTTGCTATCACGCCGGTTTTGGTGAGCCTTTTGGGCAGTTTCTTGGCGCAGGAATCGTTCGGTTCGTGGCGATCTTGGACATCGTATTGCGTGGCCGGTGAGGTGCTCGG